>CAVXYT010000001.1:0-147091 GCA_963765995.1 uncultured Acidobacteriaceae bacterium
TGCTCGTGCTTCGGCACGCGCAACTGGCCCGAAGGGCGTTTGCCTGGACGGCCAGTCCGGTAAGGGTGAAATGGTGCGGTAAGAGCGCACCGCTCCGGCGGTAACGCCGGGGGCAGGGTAAACCCCACACGGAGCAAGACCAAATAGGGAGGGAAGCTTCGCCAAGAGCCAGGCGGAGTTGCGCATCGGCCCGACGCGCCCAGGCGGCTCTGAACGATCTGCGGATACCCAAGCCTACAAGGGGTTGCCGTCCGCAGGACGCCGAAACCTCCGGGTAGGTCGCTGATGAGCGTCCGCGGCAACGCGGCGCCTAGAGGAATGACCGCACACGACAGAATTCGGCTTACAGGTCCTTTTGCCGAATGCTATGCACTACTCACGACAGCCTCGGCCGGGAAATCCTCCCTGCCGGGGCTGACCATTTTTTGGATTTGCTTCCATCCATACATTCCGTAAAATTCAATCGAGGGCGACGCTATGACGAATATCCAACTTCTTGAAGGTAAACACGCCGTGATTTACGGCGCTGGCGGCTCGCTGGGAGGCGCAGTGGCACGGGCGCTGGCGCGCGCCGGGGCAAGCGTGGTGCTGGCGGGAAGAAATCTGGCGCCAGTAAAGAAGGCAGCTGATGAGATTGTTAGCTTTGGTGGACGCGCAGAAGCAGTGCGAGTGGATGCGACGAATGAGAGCGAAGTGAATGGGCTGTTAGAGACGTTGACGCGCGCGGCAATGACGGTGGACCTGTCATTCTGCCTGATCGATTACCAAGTGGTGCAGAATATGCCCCTGATTGAGATGAAGTTGGAGGATTTTGTCCGGCCGGTTGGAATTGCGATGCGGAGCCACTTTGTGACGGCGACGGCGGCAGGAAGGATTATGGCGAAACAGGGGTCTGGGGTCATTCTCTCGCTGACGGCGACGCCGGGTGGGATCGGCTACCCGTATACGGCCGGGTTTGCGCCGGCATGCGCGGCGATTGAGAGCTTTTCGCGGAATCTGGCGTCGGAGTTGGGGCAGTTTGGCGTGCGAGTTGTGAACATTCGCTCGGGCGGGTCGCCGGATTCGCGGGTGTTCAGGGAGGCGGTGGAGCGGAATCCGAGCGAAATGGATGGGATTTTGCGCGGCATGGAAAACGATACGATGCTCAAGAGGCTGCCGGCGATGGAGGAGATTGCGGAGACCGCCGTGTTTCTGGCATCGGAGAGCGCGCGGAGCATTACGGGCGTGACGGTGGATATTACAGGGGGCACAACCGTGGCGCTGAATTACCGGGTTGGACGGGCAACGTTCAG
Organism: uncultured Acidobacteriaceae bacterium; assembly: GCA_963765995.1. GTDB lineage: Bacteria > Acidobacteriota > Terriglobia > Terriglobales > Acidobacteriaceae > Telmatobacter. The sequence goes on from CAVXYT010000001.1 coordinate 1,293, forward strand.
CTGAGGAGCCTGCGAACACGGCTGTTTATGCATAGATTGAGCGAACAAGCGGCTGGTAGTATCAATCCATGCTTCGTATAAAACTCCTCGACCCCGCCGCGCGCGTCCCTGTCGTCGCCCATCCCGGCGAGGATCTCGGCTATGACCTCTTTGCGCTCGAAGGCGTCGTGCTCGCCCCCCGCTCCACCTTGGACCAAAGCGCAGCCGATACCGTCCACGATTGCTTCGTGCTCATGCGTCCATCGTCGAACAGAATCCCGCTCCTAAGAACATACGATTCCATAATGTATCCGACTTCACATTATTTGCGGATAAGTTCCTAGCCCCGGAGGGACGCTTTCCGCCAATTGCACTCCCAATCCTGAGTTTTTCCGTCACCTCTTCAACCCATCCATTTATCGGTGGGCCGGCTTCCGCGCTGTTGCATTATTTAACCATCCGTTCACGCACAATTGCTAATGGAGGACGACCGATGAAGCAGAATTGCGTACCCATGAAAGACTTCGCTCAATCTGTCTGGGATGTACTCGATCCGTACCCGATCCGTACCCCCATCCGCCCCTCCTATATCAAATATCAACAAGTTCCACACTCCTTTCGCACGGAAAATCCGCAAACTGTCACCCCCTGAAACTGAGTAATCCCGATCAGGGCCTTCTGCTGGCTGGAACTGCTTTAATAGTGGTTGAGGCAATTGATGCGTACGGCAATCATTGGCGGTGGAATCGCGGGCTTGGCGGCGGCCTACGAGTTGGAACAGGCGCGCAAGGCGGGCGCAAAGGTCGAGTACACGCTCTTTGAGTCGCGCGACAGGCTGGGCGGTTCCTTGTCTTCAGAGATCGTCGATGGTGCGGTGCTGGAGCGCGGGCCGGACTCCTTTTTGACCGAGAAGCCGGCGGCGGCCGAGCTCTGCCGCGAACTGGGCCTAGGCGCCGAGCTGACTCCTTCAAACGATGCTGACCGCAAAACATACATTCTGGTCCGCAACCGGCTCGTTCCGCTGCCCGACGGGCTGATGTTCCTGGTGCCCACCAAGCTGATTCCCACCGCGCTGACGCGGCTGTTCAGTCTGCCGACAAAGATTCGCATGGGCCTCGAACTGCTGCACCCGCCACGGCCTGCTGGCCAGGACGATTCCGTCGCCGCGCTCGTCGAGCGCCACTTTGGCCGCGAGGTCGTCGACCGGCTTGCCGATCCGTTGTTGAGCGGCATCTTTGGCGGCGACGCCGCGCAACTAAGCGCCCGCACCGTGCTGCCGCGCCTCATGGAGATGGAAGAAGAATACGGCTCGCTGACCCGTGGCATGTTGTCCGCGCACCGCAAGATGCGCGCCCGGATCAAGGCTGCCGCGAAGAAAAACCGGGCGGAAAATGGGCCCACACAGGCCAACTCCAGGCCCGTTGCGCGTTCCATCTTCACCGCCATGCGCGGCGGCATGAACCAGTTGGTCGACGCCCTGGCCGCGCGGCTTGATCCAGCCTCGGTCCGCCTCTCCACGCCGGTCAGCAGCATTGAGAAGGCGACCGACGGCTGGAAGATCAATGCAGGCGGCAAGACCGAGTTCTACGATGCGGTGATCATGGCCTCGCCTGCCTGGGCCTCCGGCGCGCTGCTCAGCCCGGTTGACCCTGTGCTGGCCGAAGAGTTGAGCGCGATTCCCTACTCCTCGTCGATCACCGTCAATTTGATCTACGACGAGGACCAACTGGGCCGCCTGCCCGAGGGATTCGGCTTCCTAGTCCCAGCTGTCGAAGGCCGCTCGATGCTAGCCTGCACCTTTGTCCACCGCAAGTTCCTGGGCCGCACGCCGCAGGGCAAGGCTGTGCTGCGGGCTTTTCTGGGCGGAATGAAAAACGAGGCGCTGATGGCTGCACCGGACGCCAAGTTGGTGGCCACCGTGCGCCGCGAACTCGCAGAGATTCTCGGCGAAAAGATTTTTCCGCGGGTGGCCGAGCCGGAACACACCCAGGTTTCGCGCTGGCCAAGAGCCATGGCCCAGTACGCCGTCGGCCACCAGGAGCGCATGAAGCGCATCGCCGCCCGCGTCGCCGCACTACCCGGATTGCAGTTGGCCGGCAATGCCTACGACGGCATCGGCATCCCCGACTGCATCCGGCTAGGACGCAAAGCGGCGCGGGAGCTGATGGCTGCAAGCCGCTAGCTTGTTCCGCCACAGTAGGGAATCAGCTCGCGCGGAATATTCGCTTACACCCCGCCCTTGCCCAGCAAAATACCGATGCCGTAGGTGACTGCGCCTTCGAGAGCACCAACTGCGGTCATCTCCAGGCCGGAGGACCACCAACTGCGAACAGTGATCAGCGACTTGGCGGCGCCGACGGCGAAGTGGGCGGCGAGCGAGATGATGGCGGCGGCGATAACCGCTTCGAGGCCGTTCATGAAGAAGAAGGGAATGATGGGAATGGCCGCGCCTATGGCAGTCGAAAGAGCGCCGGAGCTGGCGGAGACCATGGGATTCGACAACGCCTCTTCGCTGGTGCCGAGCCGCTCGCCGGCAAGGGCGCGGAGCAACTGCTCGGGGTCGCTGGCGATGTGTTCCACCATGTGCTGCGCATCCTCCTCAGGCAGGCCCTTGACCTGGTAATAGAGCGAGAGCAACTCGCGGGCCTCGGGGCCGTTCATCTGGATGGCTTCGCGTTCGCGGGCCAGTTCAGCGTGGTAGATTTCGCGTTCGCTCTTGGCGGCCAGATACGCGCCAGAGCCCATCGAGAGGGCAGAGGCGATGAGGCCAGAGAGGCCGGCCAGCAGGACGTACTTGCTGTCGCCGGCGGTGGCGCCGCTGACGCCGCTGACGATGCCGAAGATGGCCCCTAGGCCGTCGTTGACGCCGTAGATGGCGTCGCCAATCCAACTGCCCGGCTGCTTGCGGCCCTGGGCGCGCTTGGCCAGCATCTCATCCAGAACCGCCTGGGCGTTGATCTTGTGCGCGCCGGTGGGCTGCGGATAGTGGCCGCGCAACAGCGACCCCAGCTCCTTATAGTGGTCCTTCTCGTCTTCAATGACGTGTTCGAGGATGGCGATGGATTCCTCGTCGCCCAGCGACTTCAGTTGCTCGCCATAACTAGCAATTGCCCGGCTCTCCTCTATCTCCAGCCGCCGCAGGGCCATGCGCACGCCGCCGGCGCGGCTGGCCAGCGAGTCGGCCTCGCCGCCGGGCTTGCCATGGTAGACCGGCTCGGCTCCGCCCAACTCCATGATGCGGCCATGCCACAGCGCTGCGTGCTCCCACTCGGCACTTGCCAGGTGGCGCAGGACTTGAGAGCGCACCGGGTCCGTGTCCCGGTCGGCCATCGCCTGGTAGGTGTGGTAGCCCTCCATCTCGGCCTTCCAGTTGCCTTCCAAAGCCGCCACAACCTTCTTCAGCCTGGCGCCGCTCAACGTTCCACTGGCCATTGATGCCCCCTCGCTTTGAGATGAGCATAGTCCAATCCGGGCCTTGAACGGTAGCCTTCCGGTACGCATCCCGCACAGCCTTTGAACAAGTTTCTTTTCCTGCACGGGGCTTTCCGTATAGTGTTGAGTGCAGCAGGAAGGCCGGGATGCGCGAAAATGCTCGAACCGGGCGAATTTTTTGAGGAAATGGAGAACAACCTCCTATGGCAGTTCAATCCAGGCAATCGGCAGCTCTGACGTCGCCCGGCTACATGGTTCCGTTCATTATTGTCACCGCGCTGTTTTTCATCTTCGGGTTCATCACCACCTTGAATATGGCGCTGGTGCCCCACCTGCGGTCGATCTTCGATCTGCACTACGGGCCGGCGATGCTGGCGGAATCAGCGTTTTTCCTGGCTTACTTCGTCTTCTCCTCGCCTTCCGCCAAGCTGATCGAGATGATCGGGTACAAACGGACGATGGTGGTCTCCCTATTCATCCAGGTGGTTGGCTGCCTGTTGTTCATTCCGGCGGCCAATCTGGTGAATTTCCCGCTTTTCCTTGCCGCTGTTTTTATCGTGGGCGCGGGCGTTACTGCGTTGCAGACCTCGGCCAACCCGTATGTCGCCATCCTCGGGCCCGAAGATAGCGCGCCAGTTCGGCTGACTCTGGCCCAGGCCCTCAACTCGCTCGGCGCCGCCATCGCTCCGATTGTGGCCGGGGCATTCATCCTAACCGATCCCGCAAAGATGATCTCAAAAGCGGACATTGCCGACACGGTGCGCGTGCCCTACCTGCTGATTGCCGCCGGGCTGCTGCTGCTTGGCCTGGCTGTGGCTTTCATGCACTTGCCCCAAATCACCCAGGCTCAATCCGCCGGCGCCGGCAAGCAAGACGCCCCGGTGCAGAACCGCAGCATCTGGAGCTACAGGCACACGGTGCTGGCCGCTTTAGGCATCTTTCTCTATGTTGGCGTCGAAGTCGGCCTGGCCTCCATTGCCGTCAACTACTTCAAGACCCAGGGAATGAGCACCGCCAAGACCGCATCCTTCCTTCTCTCCCTTTACTGGTTTGGCGCGCTGGTGGGCCGCTTGCTCGGTTCCTGGGCGCTGACCAAAATCAAGTCGAACAGGCTGCTGGGCGCCTTCGGTTTCATCGCCGCCGCGCTCCTCTCGATCTCCATGGTTACTAACGGCCAGGTCGCCATCTGGTCCCTGGTGCTTTGCGGCTTCTTCAACTCCATCATGTTCCCCAACATCTTTGCGCTGGGCATCGCCGGCCTGGGACCAATGACCAGCAAGGGCTCAGGGCTCATCATGACAGCGGTGGTCGGCGGAGCCGTAATCCCCTTCCTGATCGGAGCGCTGGCCGACAAGGTAGGCATCCAGCACGCCTTCGTCCTCCCCGTCTTGTGCTACCTTTTCATCGCCTACTACGGGCTATGGGGCTCAAAACCTTCGCGGACGGTCGCGGCATAGGATGAATCATTGTTGATTGAAGGCCCTTTGGCTTGACGCCGAAGGGCCTTCCCATCTGTGGCAGCGCAAACCCGGATTCCCACATTTCGCCGCGGCAATTCACAAGCGGTTTCCCACACCCAACCGGCCTACACTCGAATTCATGGCCACCCTTCCCAACCTCGCTGTCGACTCCGGGCTGCCGGCCAATGTCGACGCCGAGAAGACCATCCTCGGCGCCATCCTGCTGGACAACGCCGCCCACGCCGAGGCCGCCGAAAAACTCACTGAGGATGATTTCTCCCTCGACTCGCACCGCCGCATCTTCCTGCGCATGACCGAGTTGATGAATGCCCAGCGCGCCGTGGACATTGTCACCCTGGCCAATGAGCTGGCCCGCCTCAAAGAGATCGAATCCGTTGGCGGTGTCGCCTACCTGGCTTCGCTCACCGAGGGTTTGCCTCGCCGCCCGGTCATCGACGAGTACATCCGCATCGTCAAGGACAAGAGCCTGTTGCGCAGGCTCATGCTCATCTGCTCTGCCGCCATCGCCCGCGCCGCCGACCAGGGCGAAGCCGCCCTCGATGTCCTCGACGCCGCCGAATCGCAACTGATGGAGGTCAGCGAAAAGGGACTCACCCAGGGCTTTCAAAGGCTCGACCAGATCGTCCAGAACTCCTTCGGCACCATCGACAATTTGTATAAACAGAGCCGCGAGGTCACCGGCCTGGCCACGGATTACACCGAATTGGACCGCCTGACCAGCGGCCTGCAGAAGGACGACCTGATCGTCATCGCCGCCCGTCCCTCCATGGGCAAAACCGCCCTGGCCATCAACATCGCCCAAAACGCGGCCATCAATCACAACGCCATCGTGGCCATCTTCAGCCTGGAGATGAGCAAGGAATCACTCTTGCGCCGTATGCTCGCCTCTCAGGCCTGGGTGGACCAGGAACATATTAAAAAAGGCCACATCGGCCGCGAGGACCATGAAAAGCTCACCAATGCCCTCGGCCAACTGGTCGAGTCGCGCCTCTTCATCGACGACACGGCCGGCATCTCGCTGGCCGAGATGCGCGCCAAGGCCCGGCGGCTCAAGCAGAACGCGGGCGGCCTCGACCTGGTCGTGGTGGACTACCTGCAACTGATGTCGGCCACGGTGCCTTCGTCCGGCAAGAAGAACTACGAAAACCGCACCCAGGAGGTTTCGGCCATCTCCCGCGGCCTCAAAGCCCTGGCCAAGGAGCTGCACGTGCCGGTCGTGGCCCTGTCGCAGCTCTCCCGCGCCGGCGTGCAGCGCAAGGATGACCATCGCCCCCTGCTCAGCGACCTGCGCGAGTCCGGCTCCATCGAGCAGGACGCCGACGTCGTCGCCTTTATCCACCGCGACTCCTACTACAAACACGACGAGGATATGAGCGAGGCCGACAAAGCCAAGTCGGAGATCATTCTCGCCAAGCAGCGCAACGGCCCCACGGACACCGTTTATCTAAACTGGGTTGCCAGGTTCACCCGCTTCGACAATCCTGACCTGGGGCACCGGGTATAGAGCGGTTCACGGCTCGTTCAGGATCAACGCAATTCGCCCTGCAATCATTTCGCTGGGCGGCTCGCCGGAATTCACTTCGATCAGGTCCACCGGAAAGGCTATGTTGTGCGGCCTGAGCACAAGCCGGTTCGCCACGAAGTCCACATACCGCAGAGTCAGGTGCGAGCCGTGCCGCACCGCGTACAGATTGGGCCGGTTCGGCCGGTAGGGCATCAGAGAATTGTAATGCCGGTCAATCAGCGTAATCGCCTCCGGCAGCACCAGCGGCTCCATCGGCAGCGCATCGGCTGCCGGAATGCGCACGGCCACAAACCGCTGCCAGGTGCGGCGCGGATTCGAGGCGCGCGTCCGGATTGACTGCAGGAGCCCGGCGGGCAGATGCAGTATCGACTGCGCGGCAGAGGGCCGGATGTGCGGCTCAAACAGCGCCGCCGCATGGGAGACCACCGGGACCGCGCTGCTCTCCCCGTCCGCCGGCAAGGCTTCGTGCTGGTAGGTCGCGGGCAACAGATCGCCGGCCGCCATGTGCTGCGCCGCCAGAACCCGATCCAGCGCCTCCAGCGAGAGCTGCCGCCGGCAGTGCAGAAAATTCGACAGATGCGATTGCCCGAACCCGGTCTGGCGCGCCAGCAATGAGACACTGACCGTCCCCCGCTGTATCCTGCGCAGCAGTTCAAGGCGGAGTCGCTCGTGCATCTGAGTAAAGTTCATCTGTGGATAATCCGCCACCAGCAATGGATAGGAACGCTCTACATTTTCATACTGAAAACATGGAAGGGTCGTCAGGCCTTCATTTTCGGCGCTCGCTCAGCGATTGGAAAGCAGAGAAGCAGAAAACCGCCGGGCGTGATTGACGCTAGAGAACCATTTTTCTAGATTTGCTTTACTTAATCCGGTACTGACCTGTGGGAATTTTCTGAGAAACGCTTCATTGCCGTAAGGCTGAAACGGGCGGAATCTTGTGCCCTTCAGCGGCCAATGGACAATTGCCGGGGGATAAATATCTTTTCCGGCCTTCTCCTCCCCGCCCCCAAACGCTCTTGAGAGGCGTCCGGGACGGCCAGCCGCCGGAATTCCAGGATCTGCGCGCCATGAGCATGACAAAAAACGAGAGAATTCCGGCGGCTATCCCCCATCAGGGCGCAGAGACCCTGAGCAGCCACACCCGGTTCTTTCTGACCCGCGGAAACAAGGCGCCAAAGCAAGTCCGTTGGGAGAATACGAGAACACGGAGATTTCGTCATGGAGTTGCGCGTAGTGCATTTGAAAATTTGCGAGGGGTGCGGTTGTCTTTGGTATCGCGCCCAGACCCAGGGGAGTGTGTATTGCCACGCATGTGAGGCCAAACTGAGGGACTTTCCAACGCCCGAAAGCCGCAGACGGCGTGGGCGTCCCGCCCGCAAGACTCTGGTCAGGGTCTGGGCGGTGGCGGAAGCAACCGGAGGTGCGCAATGAGCGCAGCCCTTCAGTTGCCGATGATATGGGGAGCAAGCAGCCCGCAGCGGGCAAAGTACGAAGATCGGAGGACGTGGGAACAAAGACCAGCCGCGGCGCCGGCTGCGAAGACGGACGTAAAAGCGCCGGCCGCCGGGCCGGTCGTCAGCCTGGGCTTCTACCGCAAACATACTGAGAGCCTGTTGCGGCGTTATCTCTACGCGTCGATGCAGGTGGGCAGGGCGCCGTCCATCCTGGGCGACCCGATTGCCCGGGGATGGTGCTCCAGCCGCCCGGTCCGAACCTTCGAGGACGCGGTGATCTTCGTCCTCGACGTGGAGAAATGCCTCGACCAGCTGGGTTCGCTGGACCGCATGATGCTCAGCCGCATCGTGCTCCAGGAGTACACCCAGGCCGAAACAGCCAGCTTGTTGGGGATGAGCCATTCGCACCATCTCCTACAAGTTTCCCGCAGGCCCTGGACCGGCTAACGGAAAAGCTGCTGGAAACGGGGCTGCTGGTGTTGCCGCATCTGAGGAGCGGATAGAACAACCAGGAAGGGGAGCATGCCCGAACGCTCCCCTTCGCTGGCTGCAACATCGCAGGAATCGCGTGCCCCGGCCTGGTCCCGAAACCGAACCTGCCAAATAACGGGACATTTCACACCACAAACCACGCCTCATGCGCGTTTTCCGGTTGAGCGCCTGCCACAACCCGGCCTAGCGTCCATGTGAGGGTTATTCCCAAACTGTAGGACGATGCAGACCAGCGATACGAGATTCCCAAAAGAGCTGACCGGCCATCTGACCGAGGTTGCGCTCGGCTGCCAGCGCATGTTGGCAGAGAACCCTTGCCATCCCGAGGCGCTGGTGGGCATCACTCTGGTGGCGCTCGCCAGTGGCCAGTCCGAGGCCGCGGTCAAGATGGCCAGGGCAGCCGTGGCCGCCGCGCCGCGGATGATCACCGCGTGGGTTGCCTTCGGCCAGGCACTCAAGGCCGCCGGCCGAGAACGATGAGGCGGAGCGCGCCTACGGTCAGGCCATCAGCACTGGACGGCATGAACGCGCTGGCTCGCATGGGCCTGGGCGAGCTGAGGCTCGCCACTGGCCGCCCCCGGGAGGCAATTCGTGAGTTTGAGCTGGCCCTCCGCCGTCAGCCCTCGCTTGCCGCCGCGCACATGGGCCTGGGCAATGCGCTGGCCTTCATGGGCCGCAACGACGAAGCTCTGGAGCACTACGAGCGGGCGCTGGCGCTCCGTCCCAGGCTGCCGGAGGCCGAGTTTGCCGCCGGCTTTGCGTTGGCGCGCATGGGAAAGCTCAAGGAAGCCGAAACCCGTTACCGCCGGGCGCTGGTCCTGCGACCGGACTTTGCCGCCGCCTGGATGAATCTGGGCAGCTTGCTGCGCGAGCAGGGGCGCGAGGTCTACGCCGAGGCAGCTTTGTTGCGGGCCGTCGAGCTGCGCCCGGATCTGGTCTCGGGCTGGGTCAATCTGGCGATTCTGGAGCGGGAGCGGCGCCGCCCCGCCGAAGCCGAAACCTATCTCCGCAAGGCCTTCGCCCTCAATCCTGAACAGGTGGAAACGCTGGTGGCCTGGTGCCAGTTTCGCGCCGCCGAGCGCGACCCGGCTGGCGCCTGGCAGTGGCTGCGCTGGGCTCTGGCGCGCGAGCCGGACAACTCCGAGGCCGTCAATATGCACGGCATTCTGCTCCACCAGGAAGGCCGATTCGACGAAGCTATCGCCGTCTTCGAGCGGGCCGAGGCCCTGGGCAACCGCGCCGCCGCCTCCAACCGGGGAAACTCCCTGCTCGATCTGGGGTCGCATGGAGAGGCCTTGCGGGCGCACGAGCTGGCGGTCGAGCGCGACCCGGCAAGCCCCGGCGCGCTCTACAATCTATCCCTCACTCGTCTGCGGCTGGGCGACTGGCGACAAGGCTGGCCGGGATACGAGGCGCGCTGGCGCTTTCGCGAGGTGCATCGCGGCCCCAGGGTCTTTTCCCAACCCCGCTGGCAGGGCGAGGCGCTCGACGGACGACGGATTCTTCTCCACGCCGAGCAGGGGCTGGGCGACACCATCCAGTTCTGCCGCTATGCGTCTATGGTCGCGGCCCGCGGCGGCCAGGTGATCTTGCAGGTTCAGGAGCCGGTCGAGCGGCTGATGCAATCTCTTGACGTAGTGCGCGCCGGGCGTGCGCAGACGGCGCTGTTGGGCGCCAAGCCGCCGGAGTTCGATCTCGAGTGCCCGCTCATGAGCCTTCCGGCTGTCTTCGGAACCACCGTCGAGACGGTTCCCTGGCCGGGCGCCTACCTTTTTGCCGACCCGAAGTTGGCCGCCGAGAAGCGGGTTCAGTTTCCGCGCTTGCGACTGCAGGATTCGTCTTGCGCGCAGCACCGCGTTGGCCTGGCCTGGGCCGGCAACCCACGCTATAAGGCCGACCGCCAGCGTTCCGTCAAACTGACCACGCTGCTGCCCCTGTTGCGCACACCAGGCGTCACCTGGATCTCGCTGCAAAAGGGCGCGGCCGCCGAGCAGTTGGCCGCCCTGCCTGGCGACGTTTCTGTCTTGGACGGCTCCAGCCGCGACCGCGACCTAGCCGAGACCGCGGCTCTCATGGCCACGCTCGATCTGGTCATCACCACCGACACCTGCATCGCCCATCTGGCCGGCGCCATGGGCAAGCCGGTCTGGATTCTGCTGCCCCATCTGAGCGACTGGCGCTGGATGCAGCAGATCGGAGACCACCCCCTGGTATCCCACCGCACGGCTCTTCCGCCAGAGCGCACCCGGGCGATTGGGCCGGAGTGCTGGACCGTGTGATCAGGGAGTTGAACGCATTTCGACGCGGCTAAATCGGAGTAGATGCCACACGAAGGCCAAAGACACATCGAATCCCGGCGTTCCCGGCTCATTCCGGCGTAACCTCAAAACATAATAAACTTCAAAATAGTTCTTGACATTTGATACTCTATTTAGTAGAGTACTCCTTATAGAGGAATACTCTGAAAACGAACAGAGACCTCGCGAGGAGAATCGATATGACAGTAAACGCCGAAGAGCTGGAACTGAAAGACAGGCTCAACCTGATCGAAACCATGATCGCCGAGGGCCGGCGCACCACCGAAAGCTGGGGCTGGGTATTCGTCCTGTGGGGCGTTGCATACTATGTCGCGATCGCCTGGTCTGCTTGGGGACCACAGTGCGCGGGCCTGGCCCATCACCATGGGCGCCGCAATGATTCTCACGTGGACCGTCGTGGCATGGCGCATCGGAGGGAAGCAGCAAAGACAGGCTGACCACAACTGGCCGTGCCATCGGATCCGTCTGGATTGCCGATGGGAGTTTCGACATGTTCTCTTTCCAGTCGCTGGGCATGGGCGGCAGGTACAAGCAAATCTTATAGTTGCGATCATTGGACCATGCTGGGCACAGCCAATGTGGCTTCCAGCATTATTCTCAAGTGGAAGATGCAATTAGGTTGTGCCCTGATCTGGTGGGCTGCAGCGATATCTCCTGCCTGGGAACAACCAGGCAAAGTTTTTATTCATTGCTGATCGCCAACTTCTTCTGCCAGATTGTCTTTGGCATCTACGCGAATGATCGGCGAGGCCCGCCTGCGCCGGAAGGTGGCCACCCATGCCTGAGCTGCCGGAGCTGAATCCTGTGATCCACGGGAAGCTGCGCCTGGCCCTGCTCTCGCTGCTGGTTGGCGTGGAAGAGGCGGAGTTTACCTGGCTGCGCGCGAAAACCGGCGCGACCGACGGCAACCTGGGCGCGCAACTCGCCAATCTTGAAGAAGCCGGCTACGTGTCGGTCGAAAAGAAGTTTGTCCAGCGCAAGCCGCAAACCCTTTACCGCATGACCGAAGCCGGCCGCGTCGCGCTCACCGAGTACGTCCAGGCGCTGAAGCAACTGCTCGGCGAAGCCATCAGCGCATAACCTTAACCACTTCCCCAACCACTCAATCCAATCAAGGAGGTCACACCATGCAGAAGATTCAAACGGCAAATCAACTCGGTGGAATGGCCATCGGCTCCATCTTCGCTGCAGGTTTCGGAACGGGCTGGCTATTCTTAGCGCTCGCCGCAAAACAACTGATCACGTTTGCCACTGTTTCTGGCGTCATGCTGGGAATGCTGTTTCTGTTTCTGACAGCGTTCTACCTGTTGCGCCAGTCCAAGCGCTGGCCGCGCGTGCCTGACGACCCGGCCCTGCGCCGTACCTTCATGTGGGTGAATGCCGTGCAATGGATTGCCGTATTCGTAGTGGCCTTCACCTTGGCGAGACTGCGCCTTGACGCCTACATCATGAATGCCATTACAGCCATCGTGGGGCTGCACATGTTTCCTCTAGCTCGGCTCTTCCGTTTTCCACCGCACTACGCAACGGGAGCCATTTTAGTCGCGTGGGCTGCGGCGAGCGCTCTCGTGGCGTCTGCTGAGCAGATGCAAGGTACGGCAGCGCTCGGAACGGGAATCATCCTTTGGTTGAGCGCGGTGGTTACGCTGTCTATCGGAATCAATGCTGCACAGCAACCGGTTCCTGGAACTTCCGTTGCGTAGAAGTGTCGAATAGATGCGGCGTGGCGGAAGGGCACCAGCTCAGGCTTACGCGTGGAGACTCTTCCGCACCCGCTCCATGATCCCCAGGTAGTACGCCAGATTGTGGATGGTGTTCAGCGTTCCCGACAGGGCTTCGCCGGCCTGCATCAGGTGGCGCAGGTAGGCGCGGGAGTAGCGCCGGCAGACCATGCAATCGCAGGCCGGATCGGGCGGGCCTTGGTCTTCGGCGTAGCGTTTGCCTTTGATGTTCAGCCGGCCCTCGCTGGTGAAGAGCAGCCCGTGGCGCGCGGCGCGGGTGGGCAGCACGCAGTCCATCATGTCGACGCCCATGCGCGCATACTGCTCGATCTCGTCGGGATAGCCGACGCCCATCAGGTAGCGCGGCTTGTCTGCGGGCAGCAGAGGCAGCACCTCGGCGATCATTTCCAGAGTCAGTTCGCGCGGCTCGCCCACGCTCAGCCCGCCGATGGCGTAGCCGTCGAAGTCCATCTCGACCAGCCGCTCCGCGCTCTCGCGGCGCAGGTCGCGGTACATTCCGCCCTGGACGATTCCGAAGAGGCTCTGCGTGCGGCCACCGAACTCGTCGTGCCACGGAACCTCGTGACGGTGCGCGCGGAAGTGGTCGAGCGAGCGCCGCGCCCAGGCCATCGTCAGCCGCAGGCTCTCTTCGGCGCGGCTGCGGTCCGCCGGATATTCGGTGCACTCGTCGAAGGCCATGCAGATGTCCGCGCCCAGCGCGATCTGCACATCCATGGAGTGCTCCGGCGTAAAGAAGTGGCTGCTGCCGTCGAGATGCGAGCGGAAGCGGACGCCTTCGTCCGTGACTTTGCGCAGTGCGCTGAGGCTGAAGACCTGAAAGCCGCCCGAGTCGGTGAGCATCGCCCGCGGCCAACTGATGAACTTGTGCAGCCCGCCCATGCGCCGGATGGCCTCGTGGCCGGGGCGCAGGTAGAGGTGATACGTGTTGCCGAGAATGATCTCCGCGCCGAGGGCTTCGAGCACGTCCTGCGCAACAGCTTTGACCGTGCCCGCCGTGCCCACCGGCATGAAGACCGGCGTCTCGACGGTGCGGTGCGGCAGAATCATCTGCCCCCGCCGCCCGCCGGCTTCGGTTGTTGCGCTACGTTGAATTCGAGGCTCACCAGACGATTCTACCGGGCTAGCCAGGCATCGCCTTCGAACCGCACCACCGCATCGGAGTCGCCTTCTGTCCAGGAACCATCTGGCGAGCAACTGCGCCACGGTCTGCCCATGGCCGGGGACAACAACCTGCGCCGCAATCTCGTTGAGCGGCATCAGGACAAAGGCGCGCTCGGCGAGACGTGGATGAGGAATCTCCAGGTCCGGCTCGCTGAATTTCCAGCTCTCCAAAGAGCAGAATGTCGAGGTCCAGCGTGCGCGGGCCATTGGCAAAGCCGGCCGCGCGGTCGCGGCCAAACTCCTGCTCGATGGCCAGCAAGCCATCCAGCAACTGCCGCGGTCCCAGCTCCGTCTCCAGCGCGACCACGGCGTTCATAAATCGCGGCTGCTGCGGCAAAGCCCACCGGGGCGGTCGAGTAGAGCGACGACCGGCAAATCATCCGCCCCAGCGACTCCAGCCGCAAGGCCGCGGCAGCCAGAGTCGCCTCCGGCGGGCCGGCCCAACTGGCCAGGTTGCCGCCCATTCCGATGTAGGCCGTCCGCATGAATTCAAGAGTATCGCGAAGACCAAGGCTCCTGAAGCCGGTCCGGGCGCGAGATGAGGGCAAACCCTCAATCTGCTAGCATCCTCTTTGGAGATTTTTCAACATGGATGCCCAACCCAGCATGAGTCTCGGCGCACGGCGCAATGAAGACATCGCACTCGATCTGCTCAAGTTTGTATCCGTCACGGCCGGCGTCGGCCGCCCTGCCGCGCCTTCGACCGGCTTCAGCGGAGCCGCCGGAGCCAAGCCGGAGGAGCATGTGACCCAGTTCTCGAGCTCTACAGCCGCTGCCTGAAGGCCGTCAAAGGCCAGGGGCCGGAGCCGGAGAAATCCGGCAAAGCGCCGGAGCTGCCCGGCAGAGCACCGCAAGGGTGGACGGCCCCACTGTGAGCCAGGCCCCTCTGCGCGTTGCCGTTGCCGGGGCAGGCGCCTTTGGCAAGAACCATCTGCGCGTCTATCGCGAACTGGAGACGGCGGGACTGCCGCGTTGCTCTCGTCGCGGCCGTCGAGCCGGACGCGGCCCGCGCCGCCGAGACTGCAGCGAAGTATGCGATTCCCGTCTTTGCCACCGTGGACGAACTGCTGGCCGCCGACCTTCAAACTCGACGCGGCCACCGTCGCCGTTCCCACCGTGCATCATCATGCGGTGGCCTCGACGCTGCTCGATGCGGGCCTCGACCTGTTGGTTGAAAAGCCTCTGGCCGCCAGCCTGGCGGAAGCCGACGATCTGATCGCGCGCGCCGAGCGGGAAAAACGAATCCTGCAACCCGGCCACCTGGAGCGCTTCAATCCCGCGGTGCTGGCCGTCCAGCCGCAACTGCGCCGCCCCATGTTCTTCGAGTCGCACCGGCTCTCCATCTTCACGCCCCGCGCGCTGGATGTGGACGTGGTGCTGGACCTGATGATTCACGACCTGGACATCGTGCTGACCTTTGCCGCTTCGCCGGTGCGCGAAGTGCGCGCCGTGGGCCTGCCGATTCTCTCGCCCAGGGTGGACATCGCCAATGTCCGCGTGGAGTTCGAGAGCGGCTGCGTGGCCAACTTCACCGCCTCCAGAGTCTCGACAGAGCGTGTCCGCAAGCTGCGTTTCTTTGAGCCGCGCCAGTACGTCTCCATCGACTACGCCCGCCAGGATCTGCTGGTGATCAAGATGGATGAAGGAGCAGGTGGAACTCTGCCGCCTGAGATTGCCGCGGCACTTGCGTCCGGCAAAGCCGATCCGGCATTGCTGGCCAGGCTGGCAGCCGCTAGAGCAGCCGGTCCCGCGCCTGGACTCTCCTTCGTCAAGCCGCCGGTTACGCCCGGCGAGCCGCTGCGACTGGAGATTCTCTCTTTCCTGGAGTCAGTGCGAACGCGCCGCGAACCTCTCGTCACTGCCCGCCAGGGCCGCGATGCGCTGGCTCTGGCTCTCGAGATCCAAGCCTCTATGGCCGCCCATGCTCAGCGCGCCGGGCTGGAAAATTTCTTCAACCCCGGCGCGTAGAGATTCAGGATCTTACTTTTGTTGAAGAGTATTTGGATGGATGCCACTAGCAATCCAGCCACGCCTGCGGAATAGGCCGCGGCCTTCCAGCCGGAAACGTATTCTTCCTTGATGGCCAACACCACCAGCAGAGATAACACCGGCAGGTTCAAGGCCACGGCCGTTGCAACACCCGGCATATAGCTTCGCAGCGCCAAGGTTAACGCGATGTGTGGAATCAGGACGTTGGCCAACACAGCAACCATATATCCAAAGGCCAAGTAGGTCCAGACCGTCTGTTTGCCCGATTCTGCGCTCAACCACGTGACGGCGAAGGCCAGGACAGTCAAGACCGTCACGACAAAACGGAAGAAACCCGGCGTAACGGGGCTATGCCAGAGAACTGCCCGTTTCGGCCAGCCTGGAAGCCAAATGGCCTCTTCGGCATTGTGTAGAGTCAGGACAATCGGAAAAAGCCACATCAGATTCCGGTAACTCATCGCTGTTTCCTTTTAGTTGCAGAGGGCCGCGCTTGATAAGACAAATGCGAAAGGTGGATTGGCTTCAGCGTGAAGACAAGGGAACATTCTTCTTCACGCAATCCCCAGCACCCGGTTCAAAAAGCCCACAATGTACTTCCACGCCAGGTAGTAGCCCGCCACGGCGGCGAGAAAAATGGGCGCGATCAGCCAGTACGGCACAAAGCAGGCCTGAAAATAGGTGACACCTTGAGCGCCTATTGCAAGAATCCCCAGATAACTAGCCAAGGTGGCGCCGATCGGCGCGCCCAGGAAGGGAAGTATAGCGCCATGCAGGCCGATGGACAGATGGGTGCGCAAGTGCGAAGCCAGGTAAAGCATATTCCACAATCCGAAAAGCGTAGGCACCAGGGCCATGGGAAAGATCACGAAGCGCTCAATGGGAACCGGCACTTGCAGCACCAGCCGCACCACGATGAACACCGTTAGCAGCAGCGGCAGGACGAGCGTGGGCACAAAGATCCCCGCCATGTATGCGCGAAGATAGGGATGGGTATTCATAGCTTCCTCCTTGCAGGCGAGTTGGTTGGCGGCGCATGCGTCCGCTCCGTTCACAGGTAGTAGAGAAGCACGGGAATCGACGCCGGAAAGAAGGCGGCGAGCGCCACAAGGCCGGCCGCGAGTGCCCCATCGAACCAAACCCAGGACGGGCGAGGCTGGCGCGGCGGAGTTCGCGTCGAGTCGCCGCAGCATCGCGGGCCACAGGTCGCGTTCCGGCTCCGGCGTCGCCTGCCACTGGCGGCAGCGCCTGTTGCAAGAGCTTCTTCATGCGCTCCTCATCGTGTTCATTCATGGCGTGATTCCTTGTTTTTCCAAGTCTTTTCTGAGCAAGCGAAGCGCGCGAAAGACGCGCAGTTTGACGGCTGCAATTGAAATTCCCAGCGCCGCGGCCACATCTTTTTGCGGCAGCTCCTCGATCACGGCCAGCGTGGCCGCAATTCGCAGCTTCGGCGGCAGACGTCCAAAGGCCAGCGCGGTCTTCAGGCGGATCTCCGCTGTCACAGCCGCATCAGCCTCAGCCGGAGCCGCAGGTTCGGCGCAGGCTTCGAAGGACAGCTCACTCTCCGGCCGCCTTGCCCGCAGCCAGTCGAGCGCCACGCGCGTAGCGATGCGCCGCGCCCAGCCCTCGAACCCCATCGCCGGATCAAAGCGGCTGCACGCCCGGTGAATGCGCCAGAAGGTCTCGATAGTCAGATCTTCGGCTGCCGCAGGGTTGCGAGTGATGCGCAGAATCCAGCCGTAGACCGCACGCTGATGCTGGCGAAAGAGCGCTTCAAATGCGTCCACTTCACCAAGCTGAAACTGGTTCAGGACGTCGCTCGCTCCGTTCTGCATCCGTCCCTCTCCCTTCTATCTATACTTACTCGCCCGGACAAGAAAAGGTTACATAACTGTTTCTAGTCCGGGAACAGTTTGTGCTGTGCCGGTGTCTACCTATAACACAGTGGTTCTGATTGGGATATGCGGATCGCCTCGAGCCCCGCTCCCCGCGCCCACATAGCGCGTAGAGCGGCCAGCCTGCTCGCGCCTGAAAATGGCCTCCAAACTCCCGACCGGCGCGGCTGAATCTGTTTCAGGGAGGCTGGCCATGTTTGAAGACTCAACCTTTGAATCCGCAGGCAGAATCCGCACCCGCAGCCGCCGCTGGATGATCGCGGCCTTCAGCTTCAATACCTCCATTCTCGCGGCATTGATTCTGATACCGCTTATCAGGCCGGAGGCCTTGCCGCATCATTTCATCGCCTTCCTGATGGATGCGCCGCTAATGCCCGCGACTCAGCCGCCGCCGAAACCTGCCGAGCCGGCAGCCCGGCCTGCGTCTGAAATGCCGAACGGCGAAATCGTTGCGCCGCGCAGAATCAACCCCGAAATCTACATCGCCCTGAAACCCGAGCCGCCGCTCCCTTTCAACCCTTCAACCTGGGACCCGAACTCAGCAACTCCCGGAGGCGTCCCGTTTGGCAAGCCGGGAGTGACCGTCGTCCGCCCGGACAGAAGCGCGCCGCTGCGCGTCTCCACTCCAGTCGCGGAAGGGTTGCTGATTCTCAAGAGGGTGCCGGTTTATCCCGCCATTGCGAAGGCGGCAGGAATCAGCGGAACAGTGGTGCTGGCGGCCACCATCTCCAAAACTGGAACCATCGAGAACCTGCGCGTCACCAGCGGACCGGCGATGTTGCAGCAGGCTGCTCTGGATGCCGTGAAGACCTGGCGCTACCGCCCCTATCTGCTCGACGGCCAGCCCGTTGAGGTGGAGACCACGGTGAATGTCATCTTTACGCTGGGAAGGTAGACGGCACGGCCGGGCGGGAATGCGCGGCCGGGTCAGGGCTAGCGCTTTCCTGTCGGCTTTGGAGCTCAGTGGCCATCCGGCCGGGCCGCGTTGAGTCCGGCGAAAACCTCAGCGTAGTGGCCGCTCTCGACAGCGAAGCGCAGAGGCTTCACGGTTTCCACGCAGACCTCCGCCGGCGCGGACTGAGTCTTGAGGATCTCCATCACCTCGGCGATGAATTTGTCCAGCGGCATGGCGCGCGGGTCGTCGGCGCCGTTCATCAGGTGCGTGGCCACATAGGGCGGGACGAGTTCGAGCACTTCGATTTGCGTTTCCCTAAGCTGGTGGCGAAGCGACTGGGTGTAGGAGTGAATCGCCGCCTTGGTGGCGCAATAGGCGGGCGTCAGCGCCAGCGGAACAAAAGCCAGCCCGGACGAGACGTTGATGATGGTGGCGTGCGGCTGCTTTTGGAGCAGCGGCAGCAGCGCCGCCGTCAGCCGGATGGGGCCGAGCAGGTTGGTGGCGACAATGGCTTCCGCGTCGGCCAGATCGTCCTGCTGGGCGAGCAGGTTTTCGGGGCGCATGATGCCGGCGTTGTTGATGAGCACGTTCAGCGCGGGAAACTCGGCGGCCACCTTGGCGGCAAAGGCGCGGATGGCGGCGGGGTCTTCAATGTCGAGGATGAGCGACTTCATGCCGGGATTGGCGGCTGTGGTTTCGTCTAGCGCCTGCTTGCGCCGGCCTGCGATGACGACCTGGTTGCCGAGTTTGTGCAGCTCTTCCGCCAGCCCGCGGCCAATGCCCGAGCCGCCGCCGGTGATGAGGATGGTGTTGCCGGTGAGATTCATGGGGAATTGTACCTCCAAGAGACATTATAATGGCACTTGAGGGCTACGCCGAGCAGGCCAATGATGCCGCCTGCCGCGATCAACCCTGAAGCATAAAGCGAGCCCGGCGAAACGTCGCCTTCCGCATCCGGGTCTCCGCCGGCCTTTTTGAGAGCCGCGTCCACCAGCCAGCGCATCACGCCGCCGGTAAAGATAGCCAGGGTTGTGCCAATGGAGAGATAGGCTCCGACCGCAAAAGCCAGCGAACGGATTCCGAGCAGCTCCACTGTAATCACAATGGCAACGCCCAGCAGCACCAACCCCCAGGGCAGCTTGCGGCTCAGGATTCCGCTGATGACTGTAGCCATCAGCCGGGCCTGCGGCGCAGCGATCTTCTCGCTGCCGATGCCTGGAATCCACTGCACTTCAATCTGCCCGCTGGCCGGCGAATAGAGGTACTTGCCGTCGGGCAGCTCCGGCGAGCCAAGGGCGTTCAGAAGCACATACTCGCTCTTGTGGTGAACGCTCCTGGTTTTATCCGCGTTGATCACGGGGAACTGCTCGCTGAGGCCCACCGTCTGTTCCTGGATGTTGACGCCGTCGTGCGGCGCAGAGAGATTCCATGCTTGCGGGGCTGCCTTGAACTCCTGCGCGCCGGTGTTCATCAGTTGGAGGGTGAAGCCGATGGCGATGGTGGAGACCACGATGCCGATCAGGAAGGCGAATCGCTGCATGCGCGGCGTGGAGCCGACCAGAAAGCCGGTCTTCAAATCCTGCGAGGTATCGCCGGCCTCGGCTGAGGCGATGCAGACCACGCCGCCGATGGTGATGGCCAGCGCGCCGAAGGCCGGGGTCGTCCATCCCTCGACAAGAAAAATGGCCGAGGTGGCCATCAAAGTGGCGATGGTCATTCCGGAGATGGGGTTGGCCGAGCTGCCGATGAGGCCGACAATCCGCGAACTGACGGTGACAAAGAGGAAACCAAAGACGATCACCAGCAGCGCGGCGGCCAAATTAGCACCCAGACTGACCTGTGCTCCCGGGACCGGTTTGAAGTAGAGGAAGAGGAACATGATCACGACCAGCAGAGCCGAGCCAATCATCGCCGTGCCCATGGAAAAGTCCTTCTCCGTCCGAATGGTCTCGACCTTGGCCGCCGCGCCGCCGCGCATTTTCTTGAAGCCCGAGGCGAGAGCGCCGATGATGGTGGGCATAGTCTTGATCAGGGCAATCACTCCGGCGGCTGCCACCGCCCCCGCCCCTATGGGCCGGATGTAGGTCTTCCACATGTCGCTGGGGCCCATCAGCTCGACGGGCACTGTGCCGGGATAAATGGGATGTCCCACTTCCTTGCCGAAGAAGTAAATCAGCGGCATCAGCACCAGCCACGAAAGCACGCCGCCGGCCACCATCACTCCCGCGGTCTTGGGTCCGATGATATAGCCCACGCCCAGGTACTCCGGCGTGGCGTCGGCCTTGATGGACGCGCCTTTCATCACGTGATGGGGGCCAAAGTCGGGCTGAAACTCGGGCGTGCCGGGCCAGACGCCGAAGAGATTCTCATTCTGAAAGAATGTATAGAGCGCGCCCAGGCCGAGTCCGAAGAAGACGCGGCTGGCAAACGAGCCGCCCTTCTCGCCGGCAATCAAAACATCGGCGCAGGCCGTGCCCTCGGGAAACTTCAGCTTGCCGTGCTCCTCCACAATCAGCTCGCGGCGCAGCGGCACCATGAACAGCACGCCCAGAAAGCCGCCGATCAGAGCCAGCATGAAGATGCGGGAGTATTCCAGGTCGAAGCCCAGGAAGATCAGCGCCGGCAGCGTGAAGATGACGCCCGCGGCGATGGACTGGCCGGCGTTGCCGGTGGTCTGGACGATGATGTTCTCCAGAATCGAGCTGCGGCCGAAGGCGCGCAGAATGCTGATGGACAGCACCGCGATGGGAATCGACGCGGCCACCGTGAGGCCGGCCCTCAGGCCGACATAGACAGTGACGGCGCCAAAGATGATGCCGAAGAACGAGCCGAGCAGAACGGCGCGAAGGGTAAACTCCCTGGGTTTCTCATTGGGCGAAACAAAAGGTTGAAACTCTGCCACGGTGGTCCTCCAATAATTTGCGAGCAAAATTGCTGGAATTCTCTGACAGGGAAGTGTAACAGCCAAGGGGATGGAAGCGACAAGGAGGGTCTTCGGGAAGTTGGATTGCCGTGCGCTTTCAAGAGGATGGAACGTGGATCGAGCGGTGGACTTGACGATGCCGGCCCCAAGCGTCTTCCGCTGGCATTGACCTGCTAGAATTGGCCCAAGACTAGTTGCATGGGTTGCTTTAGCACGAAGGAGCGACTGCTGTGAAAGTCAAAGTGCTGTTGGTGATTCTGGGGAGCGTGTTCTCGGTCCCCGTCCTTGCTCAAACCCAAGGAACGCAATCTGTACCTTCAGCTCAGATCTCCTTGATCAACGTCCCGGTGGACAACCAGGTACGCGTGCGGATCCCGAAGTCAATTCATCCCAAGGCTAAGCCTCAATATGACGCCGGTCCCTGGACGGCGAGACAACTTTGGGGCGAATGCTCCTGGTGCTCGGAACAACCTCGGACCGGGAGAATCAGGCGCGCACCTTTGTTGATAGCCAGCAAACCAAAGGCTCGCCTGATTACCATCATTGGCTGACGCCGGAGGAGTTCGGCCGGCAATTTGGTCCCTCACAACAGGACATACAGATAGTCACAGCCTGGCTGCAACAGCAGGGATTTTCAGTAACTTCCGTCGCCAAGAGCGGCCGCTGGATCGAGTTTTCAGGAACCATCGGCGGAGGTCGAAACCGCATTCCAAACACAGATGCGGCATTACCAGGTCGATGGTGAACTGCACACGGCCAATGCCACCGACATCAGCATTCCGGCTGCGTTGGCCCCGGCCGTGCGGGGAATCGTTTCACTGCATGATTTCTACAGCAAGCCAGCCCTGATTCCTGCCAACAAGAAGGCAACAGTGAAGCTGGCTGCTGGAAAGCCTCTGATGGCTTCGGGAGATGGTTTCATCGCGCTCTCTCCGCCTGACTTTGCCACCATCTACGATCTCAATCCCCTCTACAACGGCACGGCGCCGTCTCCGAAAACAACTCCCATCGATGGGACTGGGCAGACGATTGCGATTGTTGCCGTGGACTCAATCAACTCGATGGCCACGACCGGCATCGACGACGTGGCCAACTTCAGGCAGATTTTCGGGCTGCCCAGCAATCCGCCCAACATCATTGTTACCGGACCCGGCATAGACTTGCAGAGGATAGACACCGAGGCGACCCTCGATGTGGAGTGGTCCGGCGCCGTAGCCCCTAATGCCACCATCGACGTGGTGGTCAGCGCAGGAACCACGACCACAGACCCGGTGGACCTCTCCGCGATTTATATCGTGGATAACAACCTGGCCCCGATCATGAACTTTAGCTTCTCAGAGTGCGAACAGGATTTTGGAGCCGCCGGAAATGCGTTCTGGAACGCGCTCTTCGAGCAGGCAGCGGCGCAAGGCATCAGCGTTTTTGTCGCATCCGGCGATTGGGGAGCGGCGGGCTGCGAACCGGACAGTTTTTCCGGGAACACCAAACTGGCGGTCAATGGCCTCAGTTCAACTCCTTTCAACACATCCGTGGGAGGCACCGAGTTCGATGAAACGGTGAATGGCGGGACGAACGCGACGTTCTGGAACAGTGGGACAGATCTTGCAACCGGCTACATTCCGGAGATGGTTTGGGACGATTCAAGCCTATGCTGGCGGGGGCGGGATCAGCACTGTCTATCCGGTTCCGAGCTGGCAAACCCTCCCTATCCTGGGGCTGACGGGAGCAAAGTTTCCCAATCGGGTTTTGCCCGATCTTTCTCTGGCAGCCGCGGAGGGACACGACCCCTACGTTTATTGTTTCACCTCACATATCTCCGAACCAGATTGCCAGGTGAGTGGAGGAGTTGTCTCGTTTAGCAGCTTCGCGGGAGGGACGTCTTTCGCATCGCCAGCCATGGCCGGAGTGATGGCGCTGATTAACCAGGCGACCGGCGAGCGCCAGGGACTGGCTAATTATGAACTTTATGCCCTGGCTGCTACGGAGAGCGCCAGTTATCCTGCGTGTAACTCCAGCAGCCAGACCAATCCCGCCTCCCGGCCGGGAACGCAATGCGTATTCAATGATGTCACCACCGGCGATAACGGCGTTCCCGGCAACGATACGCTTACATTCGTCCCGCCCGGCGACGTTGTCGGGCAGCTCGGCTACAACGCGGTTCCAGGCTTCGATCCAGCTACTGGGCTGGGGTCGATCGACGCTGCCAAGCTGGTGAATGCGTGGACAAATGCGGCAGAGGCGTTCAATGGATCTTCGACCACACTCTCGGCTTCGTTCAATGGCACTCCTCTGTCGTCGAATCCCGTGAGCATTGTGCATGGTCAGCCGGTTTCCGTCACCGTTTCCGTGGGAGCGCTGAGCGCGGCAAAATCGCAAACCCCAGGTACGGAAGTCTCTCTGCTGGCGCAGGGAGGCAATCTCTCTTCCACTACAGGAATCGAGTCTGCGCCAATCAGCGGCAGCGGCGGAACGGCAAGCACCGGCGCGCTTAGCGTGAAAAACCTCCCGGCAGGCACAGACTACAACCTGTATGCCTATTTTCCGGGAGACGGCGTCTTCGCCGGCAGCACGTCCAATTCCGTCGCACTGAGCGTTGCGGCGGAGAACACGACAACCAGTCTGAAATCTGGAATCCTTAACGACGGGATTGCGGGAAATCTTACGCCGGGGACGTCCCTGGACTATGGCGATCCATCGAATCTGTTTGCATTTACCGCCAATGTCGCTGGCGTCTCGCAGCTTCTGCCCACCACTGGAACAGTTACGTTCACAGACAATGGCAATCTTCTGGGCACTGTTTCACTCGGGCCTGAGCCTGGGGGGATTGCTCAATATATCGACTGCTAAACGGGGACGAGCTGCCTGACGCTGGGACAACATGCGATTGCCGCGACCTACGGCGGCGACAATGCTGTCCCGCCAATTATCTAGGGAGCGTGAGCAGCAGCGTCACAGTGACTGTGACCAAGGGCAACCCTGAACTTGTGTCAGTTCGCGCCCCAGCTACCGCAATCGCGGGACAGCAAGTGAACCTGAGTACGTTTGTATTTTGAGCCTGAGGCCGTTGCTCCAACTGGCGCCATCCAGTTTCTGGATGGCACGACGCCCCTTGGATCGCCCGTGCCCCTGGTCGCTGGAAATGGAGGGAATGTCGCGACCGTGGCTACTTTCACCGCGGACGGTACGCATATCCTCACGGCGCAGTACTCCGGCGACAGCAATTACAATTCCGTCACGTCTCCGGCAGTGAACCTGATCGTCACCGCGCCCTTCGCCTTGTCGCCGGCCACAAGCTCGCAAACGATTCAACAGGGCCAGACGGCCACGTACAATCTCACGCTCAGCAACTCCGGCTTCACTGGAGTCGTGGCTTTGAGTTGTACGTCTGACGAATGCGCCGGCAGGCGTGCAGTGCACTCTGCCAGCCTCGGAGACTCTCACCTCCACCACAACATCGACGCCCTTCTCCGTGACCGTGACAACGGCGGCGGCGACACGATCGCGACTGTTGCCCTTCTTTCACAGAGCTTTCCCGATCAGTTATGCGGCATTGTTCGTCGTGGTCTTTTGCGGAAGAAGAAAGACTGCGGGGCGGCTGTTACTGGCGCTCGCGACCTTCGCATTCCTCGGCATAAGCGCCTGCGGCGGCAGCAACCAGTCTACGACTCCGCCCTCCACATATGTAACGTTTTCCATAACAGCGACCAGTGGCACGCAGAGCGCAAGCGCATCGCTGAGTCTGGTCATTGCCCCGGTATAGCCCGCCTCTTAAGTCGTGCGCGCAATCGGCTTGACCGGCCGGAACAACCACAGGTTGAGCAGCGTAAACAGCAGCCCGCTGACGGTGAACTTGAGCCAGACGGGAGCCTGCGACGGAGAGAAAAAGCCTTCCAGGCAGCCGGCGATCACCAGCAGCGGAATAATGCCGCTGACCAGCCGAGTGGCTTCGATGCCGCCGCGGGCCACCGACTCCCGCCAGCGCAGAGCGCCGGGAAAGAGCATGGCGTGGCCCAGACGGAAGCCGGCCCCGCCGGCGATGATAATCGAAGGCAACTCCAGCGCTCCGTGCGGCGCCACAAAGCTCCACAGCTTCAGCGACATCTCGTAGTGGTGACAGGCCGCGCCGATCACGCCCAGCATCATGCCGTTTTGAAAGAGCGCAAGGAAGGTTCCCAGACCAAAGACGATCCCCCCGGCAAAAGTGATAAAACTGACCGAGAGATTGTTGGTCATGATCCAACTGGAAGCCATCGGCGCAACGCTCACCACCGACTCGGTCCACATCGTGTGCCGCTCCATGGTGGCGATCATCTCCGGGCCGACAAAGTGGCGCATGAACTCCGGCCGTGCGCTGGTGAGTGCGGTGCCCAGCAGGCCAAAGGCCACGGAGACCAGCAGCGAGGCCGCGACATAGCCGATCTGCCGCTGAAAAATGGCCGGATACTCGTCACGCAGAAAACGAAAGAGGGTAAGCAGATTGGTCTTTCGACCCGAATAGATGATATGGTGGGCGCGAGCCAGCAACTGATTCACATGCTGCGCATAGGTGCGCGAGGTCGAGTCCTGGCGCAGCACCGAGAGGTCTGCCGCCACCTGCCGGTAGAGTAGGGCGATCTCCTGCAACTCCGCGCGTGAAAGCTGGCCCAGGCCGCTCAAGTCTGATTGGGCCAGCAGAGCAGCCAGCCGGTCCCAGTGGGGCCGGCGCTTGAGAATCCACTGGTTGGAGAGAATTTGCGCCATGGAACTGAATTCAGACCAGCTTAACATCGATACGCCCGAGTTGGTGGACATCGAGATGTCCCTGGCCGGCATCGGCAGCCGTTTTATCGCGTTGCTGGTCGATTCCCTGATCTGGTTCGCCGGCTTTCTTGTGCTGGTGGTGCTCCTCGCCATATTCCTGCCGGGCATCAAAGCCTTCTCGAAGATTTCAGAACAATGGGTCGTCGCGATCGTGATCTTTATCTTTTTTCTGTTGAACTGGGGCTATTTCACTCTCTTTGAGGCCTTCTGGAACGGCCGCACTCCGGGCAAGCGTGTAGCCCGGATTCGCGTGATTCAACGCTCCGGCCGCGCCATCGGCCTCTTCGAGTCGATGGCCCGCAACCTGGTCCGCTATGTCGATATGCAACCCTTCCCTCTGTACGCCGTGGGGGTGATCTCAATCTTCGTCACCCGCCAGCACCAGCGGCTGGGCGACTTGGCGGCGGGCACTCTGGTTGTGCGGGATCGTGTGGAGGAAGCGCCGCTGTGGGGCGACTCAGGAGCCCGGACCTTCACCGCGCAGAGTTTTGCGCCCGGCACCCCGGCTCAGGAACCGCACAACGCCTATTCGCTGCCGGCTACCGGCATAGCGAAGCTCTCCTCCACCGACCTCGAGGTTCTGGAGGGATTTTTCTCGCGCAGATTAGACATGAGCTTACCCACGCGCCACGCTCTGGCCGAGCGCATCGCCGCCGCCATTCAGGCTAAATCCGGACTCGAGCAGCCCGCCGGCGCAAGCGTGGAGACCTTCCTTGAGGCCACGGCCCGCCAGCTACGCGATCAGGCGCGCATGCAATAGAGCGGCGGCGGCTGGGCTATTTTGAGAGATTGCTCTAGTTTGAATGGCTCCGGGATTCGATGGCCTTTTCCTGCTCCAGCAACTCCGCCAGCGCACGCTCCGGGCAGATGTGCCGGCCCTCCAACTCCGCCAACTCCTTGTCTGTTTCCACAGAAGAGGCGATGGTCCTGAAGCAGTAAAGGCAGCGTGTGTTGTAGGTTCCATTCTCGTTTTGGGTGCGGCTGTACATCGTTCCTCGGAATCTGCCGAAAGATTTTACGATGTTAGCGGCCCTTTTGTTTCCTCGACGTGACCTGTGTCACGGGTTTATGTTTGGCTGCTCCGCGATGGGTATTCTCTCCCCGGGAAACTTTTACAGGGTTGCCCCCTGGTTGAGATTGCGGCGCAATTGCCAGCAGGGAGCCTGCCCGCCCTGCGGAAACAGAGAGACCGAGCAGGGCACATCGATGGAGCCGAGATAGTCGAACTCCTGCTTGTTGCCCTTGAGCGGGATAGTGACGAAGCGGTTGACCGTGACCTTGGACTGCGGCGATCCGCGCAGCTTGTAGATTACCCAGTCGCCCGAGTACGTGGCCACAAACGCCACTGCCAGCACCACGAGCGCCCGTTGCAACCAGTTCATCAACCAGCGCATCATGCGGATTCAGCCTTCCTTAAAACAAGTGAGATTCTTGCTCGCGGGCGACGCCGTTACGCAGGCGCGGCTGAGTTTGGCCCTGTCTGCGCGCATCTGCCGGTCGTTGTCCATGGCGGCCAGCGAGGCGCTGAGGATGGAGGCAGCAGGGGAATCGGCGGGCGTGCAGATACTGTAGTGCATCCACTTGCCTTCTCGGCGCGCGGAGACGATGCCGGCCTGGCGCAGATAAGCCAGGTGACGCGAAATCTTGGGTTGGCTCTGGCCGAGAATCTCGACAAAATGGCAGACACAGACCTCGCGGCCGGCCATCAGCCCGTCTCCGGCCATCAGGTTCAACAGGCGCAGGCGTGTGGCATCGGCCAGGGCGGCGAAAAGGCCGGGCATGCTTGCCGGCTTGGGACAGCACTTCATAAAAATATTGTATACGGGTTGACAAATATGAGGACGGGGAATATATTTGCTTAAACGTATGTGAGGTAACCTATGGAGACTCAAATGGACACGAAAACCCTGGTTCAGGAAAAGTACGGAGCTGCGGCACGTCAGGTGCGGAAGAGCGGCTCAGTAGCCTGCTGTGATCCGGCGCTGCGCTGTTGCGACCCCATCACCACCAACCTTTACGAAGAATCGGAAAAGAGCGGGCTGCCGGCCAATGCCGTACTGGCCTCGCTGGGCTGCGGCAACCCGACGGCGCTGATTGAGCTCAAGCCGGGCGAGACGGTGCTCGATCTCGGCTCCGGGGGTGGCATCGACGTGCTGCTCTCCGCCAAGCGAGTGGGGCCGATCGGCAAGGCCTATGGCCTGGATATGACCGACGATATGCTCGCCCTGGCCCGCGAAAACCAGCGCCAGGCGGGCGTGGAAAATGTCGAGTTCCTCAAAGGCGAAATTGAAAACATCCCCTTGCCCGATAACTCGGTGGACGTGGTGATTTCCAACTGCGTCATCAATCTCTCCGCCGACAAGGAACGCGTGCTGCGCGAGGCCTTCCGGGTACTCAAGCCGGGCGGCCGCTTTGCCGTCTCCGACGTGGTGGTGCGGGGCGAGGTTCCCGACGAGGTGCGCAAGTCCATGCTGCTGTGGGCGGGCTGCGTCTCCGGCGCGCTCGAAGAGCAGGAGTACACCTCCAAACTGGCCGCCGCGGGCTTCGCAAAAATCTCCGTCGAGCCGACCCGCGTCTACTCCGTAGAACACGCAAAGGGATTTCTGGCCAAAGCGGGGCTGGATGTAGACACCATCGCTCCGCTGATTGAAGGCAAGTTCATGAGCGCCTTTATTCGCGCGACCAAACCGGCTGGCGGTTGCTGCGCGCCCGGCTGCTGCGGCTGACCGATTCGCAATAGGAGAAGATCATGCAACGTCCCTATAACATCCTCGTTCTCTGCACCGGCAACTCCGCGCGCAGCATTATGGGCGAAGCGCTCTTCAACACCATGGGCGCGGGCCGCTTCAAGGCATACAGCGCGGGCAGCCATCCCACGGGCCGGGTGAATCCATTCGCCATCGAGCAGGTGCTCGCGCTGGGCTACCCAATCGAAAATCTGCGCAGCAAGAGCTGGGACGAGTTCGCGCAACCCACAGCGCCGGAGATGGATTTTGTTGTGACGGTCTGCGACAAAGCGGCCGGCGAGATATGCCCGCTGTGGCCGGGACAGCCGGTGACTGCGCATTGGGGCTTTCCCGATCCGGCAGCGGTCGTTGGCACGGACGAAGTGAAGCGCGCGGCCTTCGCGCAAACCCTGCGGCAGATGCGAACGCGCGTGCAACTGTTCATGAGTCTTCCGCTGGAGACTCTGGACCGCATGGCCATCGAGAACCGGATGCGCGCCATCGGAAAGCAGCCGCTGTAACTGATGACTTAGCCGCGGAGGAGAGATTGTATGCAGACTAACTCAGACCTTTGCTGCCCAGTGCCGGGCGGCGCTTCAAAGCTGTCGTTCATCGACCGTTATCTGACGCTCTGGATTTTTCTCGCCATGGCGGCCGGCGTCGCGATGGGCCGCTTTGTGCCGGGCGTGCCCGCGCTGCTGCAACGCTATCAGGCGGGCACGACGAACATCCCCATCGCCGTTGGCCTGATCCTGATGATGTATCCGCCGCTGGCCAAGGTGCAGTATGAGCGGCTGGGCGAGGTCTTCCGCAATCGCCGTGTGCTGGGCCTCTCACTGGTGCAGAACTGGCTCATCGGCCCGGTGCTGATGTTTGCGCTCGCCGTGATTTTTCTGCGCGGCTATCCGGAGTACAGAACCGGACTGATCCTGATTGGGCTCGCTCGCTGCATCGCCATGGTGATCGTGTGGAATGAGCTGGCAAAGGGAGACACCGATTACGCCGCGGGCCTGGTGGCATTCAACAGCGTCTTCCAGGTGCTCTTCTACAGCGTCTACGCGTGGTTTTTTCTGGCCGTGCTGCCGCCGCTGGTGGGATTGAAGAGCGTATTCGTGGACATCCGCATGAGCCAGATCGCGCAGAGCGTCTTCATCTATCTCGGCATTCCATTTCTGGCCGGAATGTTCACTCGCTTTATATTGCTGCGCGCCAAAGGCCGTGAGTGGTATCAGAAGAGCTTTGTGCCCGCCATCAGCCCGCTAACGCTGACTGCGCTGCTCTTCACCATCGTAGTGATGTTCAGCCTCAAAGGCAACCTCATCGTGCAGCTTCCGCTGGACGTGCTGCGCATCGCCGTGCCGCTGTTGATCTACTTCGTAGTCATGTTCTTTGTTAGTTTCTGGATGGGCCGCAAAGTCGGCGCGGATTACTCGAAGACGGCCACGCTCTCGTTTACCGCGGCCAGCAATAACTTTGAGCTGGCCATCGCGGTCGCTGTGGCCGTCTTCGGCCTCAACTCCGGCGCGGCTTTTGCAGCGGTCATCGGACCGCTGGTCGAGGTGCCCGCGCTGATTTTGCTGGTGCAGGTTTCGCTGCGGCTGCAAAAGAAGTGGTTTGGAGAGAACAAGCCAATCCTGGCTTGAACGGCGTCAGCGCTACATTTTCCGAGCGGACAGAAATAATCCGCTAGAATCCATCTCATAAACACTTATTTGCTCATATTTAACGTCCCTCAGGGGCTAAAGCCCACAATTTTATTGGGCATTTTGCGGCACGGCTAAAGCCGTGCCCTTTCAAAACCGGCTTATGAGATAGCTTCTAGGCGTTTTCTACAACCAAATAGAATCTCCTTTGCTGATACGCGGAGACGAAGCAAGCGGAAAACCAGGGGAAAACCGGATTTTTCCGGTGATTTTCAGAGGCCAAATCTCACGATGCGGGAGAAATTGGGCGCGAAAAATTTTCCACAGGCATTGATTCCAGGGAGTTTAGAAATAATCTGCAAGGTTTCAGAGGAAATTTATACCCCCCAGGGGTATAGGGGGGGAGGGGGTAGGTCTCAGTGGTCAGTTGTCAGTGATCGGTGGTCAGTAAAAGCCCGCGGCTCTGGTCCTTGTTCATGCTTTGATTGTGCGCCGATGCAGGGTAATTTTACGCAATGAGGGGAGGAGAAAGTTTGTGGTGTTACCCTATCGGCATCATGCGTCTGCTCTCTTTTTGTGCTCTATATCTGGCGGTTGTGCTGCCGGCATTCGGTCAAACGCCCGCCAATGCCGGACCGGGTTTGCCACAGGATCCTCATGAAGTGTTCGCGGCTGCGGCTCCCTTCTATGACTTCACTTCGCCGGAGTTGAAACCCTGGCACCTAAAGGCTACCTACCAGCTTTACGACGAGAAGGGCAAGCCCAGCGAGCAGGGAACTTATGAATACTGGTGGGCCTCGCCGCAGGTCTATCGCAGCACCTGGACGCGGCCCAGCGCGACGCACACGGAATGGCATACGGCGGATGGAAATTCTGCACATCAGGAAACTGGTGAGCGACTTGATTTTTTTGAAGAAAAGCTACGCTCTGATTTTCTTTCGCCTTTATCGCCCGCGGCCACTCTGGACCCCACTAAGTTCCGCCTGGACCGCAATACTCTGTCGTTGGGCAAAGTCAAAATCCCGTGCATTACGGTAAATCCGCTGATGCAACAACCTGCGAAGATTCAGGCCGCGATGCTCGGTTCATTCTGTTTCGATCCGCAATTACCGGTCTTGCGCATAATTTACTCCTTCGGCATGGTGACCACGGAATTCGACCATATTGTCAAAATGCAGAACAAATATCTGGCTCGCGATGTTCTTGTCTTTTACGGGGAGCGCAAATTGCTCACCGCAACAATGGATGCAATCACCACACTCGCACCGTCCGATCCGGCGTTTACGCCTTCACCGGATGCCATCGTCGTGAAACTCGATAAGGTGCATCTCGGCTCGGTAGTTATGGCCGGTATGCTCCTGAAGAAAACGGTCCCCGTCTATCCCGTGGACGCCAAGTACGCTGGTGTCTCAGGCACAGTGTTGTTGCAAGCCACCATCGGCAAGGATGGAAAAATCCATGATCTGCGTGTGATTTTGTCCCCTTCGCCTTTGCTGTCCGATTCGGCTAAGGAGGCTGTCTCTCATTGGGAGTACAAACCCTACCTGCTGAATGGTGAGCCGGTGGAGGTGGAGACGACGGTCAATGTGATTTTTTCGTTGGGCCGTTGAACATGAACAGTAACGAAAAGCCCGCGGCTAAAGCCGCTTGTTTTACTGTCTGCATTCAGTGGCCTGAAGGCCACTGCTCCCTCCACAAAAGAAGTGCCAGCCGTTATCGGCTGGCACTCTATGTTTCTGCGAACAACTTGCGCGTTAGAACTTGACGGAGGCGGCGCGGGGCGAGGTGCCGCTGAGTTCGGCGGCGCGGGCTTCGGCGTAGGCGGCTGCGCCCAGCAGAGCGGCCCGGCTCTCCAGAATGACACGCACCGGCATGTTGATGAGCAACTGGCTGAGACGGCCCTTGTCGGTGAAGGCCTTCATGAAGCGGCCGTCCTTGAGCTTTTCCAAAATGCGGGGGGCGATGCCGCCGCCGATATAAACGCCGCCCACTGAAAGGAGTTTAAGGGCCAGGTTGCCGGCCTCCGCGCCATAGGCGGAGACGAACATATCCAGCGCCTTTTCGCAGATCTCGCTTTTGGCCGCCATCGCCAGCTCGGTAATCACGGCGTTGGGATCCTCGGTCGCCATGCGCCTGGCCAGCTTGGCCGGCTCGTTGACGCCGCGCACCTCGCGCAGGAATTCATAGATGTTGGTCAGGCCGGGGCCGCTGACCACGCGCTCCTGGCTGATGCGCCCGTTGTACTTCTGCTTGAGAAAGCGCAGCAGGTCGATCTCGTCTTCGTTGCGCGGCGCGTAGTCGGCGTGGCCGCCCTCGGAGGGATAAGGCGTGTGGCTGCGGCCGTCCCAGATCAGCAACCCCTCGCCCAGTCCGGTTCCCGCGGCAATCAGCGCGCGATTGCCGATCTGGCTCGTGTCGCCTTCGCTGAGCGTGTAAATCTGATCGGCAGAGAGCTCGTCCACGCCGTAGCCGTTGGCCTCCAGGTCGTTGATCAGAAAGACGTGGGTGATGTCCAGGTTGACCGACAGCTCGCGGCTGTCCAGCGTCCAGGGAAGGTTGGTGAGGCGCAGACGGCCGTCGCGCACCGGGCCGGGCACGCCAAAACAGGCCGCGGTCACCTTCTCCGCGCGCAGAAACTCTCTTACGATCTCTTCCAGCCCGGAGTAGTCCTTGGCCGCATATCGCTCGTCGCGGGAGGGTTCCAGTTTTCCATCGATAAAGTCATACAATGCCAAATGAACTTTGGTGCCGCCCACGTCGCCCGCCAGAATCATCTTTCCCTCTCAAAAACTCCACAGCCTTCCTCATCGGTCGCGGGTAAAAGCGCGGCTGCAGCTTTATCCAATATCAAGGTAAGTATACCGCTGGAAGGCCATATCAATTGACTGGGCAGCCGTTCCAGATCGCGCGGCCCGGTCAGCACTTCCTGCAAGATGGCGGCCTTCTGCTGGCCGGCGACGAGGAAGAAGACCGAGCGGGCGTGGTTGATGACAGGCCAGGTGAGGGTAATGCGCCAGGCGTCTTTCTGCGGCACGTGGTTGGCGGTCGCCAGGCGGCTCATCTCATGGATTGCCTCGGTGTGCGGAAAGAGCGATGCAGTGTGGCCGTCGTCGCCCATGCCCAGCGCCACCAGGTCGAAGCGCGGGCTCTCGGCGCCCTCCAGGCGGAAGCTGTTTCGCAACTCCGACTCGTAACGCGCCGCGGCGGCTTCCGGGTCGAGTTCGCCTTCGATGCGGTGAATCTGGCAGGCGCGCAGCGGCACGTGGTCCAGCATCGCCTCGCGAGCCATGCGGTAGTTGCTATCGGCGTCGCCGGGGGGAACGCAGCGCTCGTCCACCCAATAGAGGTCGAGCCTCTCCCATGGCATGCGATTGCGCCACGGCTGGGCGGGATCGGCGAGCAGCTCAAAGACCGCCTCGGGCGTCGTCCCGCCGCTGATGGCGATTCGCGCGCGCCCCTGCGCTTCGACCGCTTCGCCGGCCATCTCGACAAAATACTGCGCCGCCCGCCGCGCCAGCGCAGCGGGGTCCGGTTCGACGTAGTACTTGATCTGGAGTTGCCTGGGCATAAGAGTTAGGGGCTCCTTGTCTCTACGTTACGCCCAAAGGCTCAGGGACGCCGCGTAGAATGGGCTGCACTCAATGGCAGGAAATCGATTTTGAGCCGATTTAGAGCTTATCGCCCAAGATACTCGCGGTACTGCGATTCGATGATGCCGGCGGCGCGGGCGAGGGCTAGCTTGGAGAGGTTGTACTGGTAGAGGCTCTCGACCAGGTTGCTCTGCGCCGAGGCGAGAGTGGCTTGCGCGGTGACCAGAGGCAGGTTGTCGTCCACTCCGGCGTTCACGCGGTCGGTTTCGTCGGCCAGCGCGCGCGTGGCGAGATCGACGTTGGAGCGGGCGACTTCAACCAGCTTCGCCGTCGCGCCTACGTCGAGCAGAGCCGAGCGCACCTGCTGGTCGATCTTGCCGCGCAGGTCGTCGAGCTGGGCATTGACGGCGTCCAACTGGGCCTGGGCCGCTTCCACATCGCCGCGCAGTTTGGCCTCGCGGAAGAGCGGAAGGCTGAGCGTGCCCATGGCGGTAAAGTTGCCGTGCGAGCCCGCTCCACCCACCTGGCTGACCCCGTAGTAGCCGCCAAAACTGAGAGTGGGCAACCGTTGGCTGCGATAGGCTGCGTGGATGGCCTTGACCTCGACCACCTGATTTTGCAGATTCTGGTAGTCCTGGCGGTTTTTCCAGGCGATGGCGCGAACCTCTTCCGGGGTTTGCGTGGCAAGATCGCTGTAGGGAGCCGGGTCGGTTAGAACAATTTTCTGGCCGGGGTCGATGCCGATCTCGCGCTTGAGCAGAATCAGGTCTTTTTCGAGGGCGTTCTGGGCAGAGATCAGCGCCTGCTGCTGCGCCTGAAGCTGAACCCGCGCCCGCAACTCATCCAGATTGGCTACGACACCGGCCTCGTGCGCGGCGTGGGCATGGTCGAGCAGCACCTTATCCGCCGCCTCCAGCGCCGTAGCGTTGTCCACCTCGCTTTCGGCGGCGATGGCGTGCAGATAGGCCGAGGCCACTTGCTGCACCACCTCGCCGCGGGCCGACATTTTGGAGAATTGGGCTGCGCGTTCCGCCGCGCCAACCGCCTTCCAGCCCGCAATCACCGGGCCGGAGAAGAGCATCTGGCTGAAATGAATCTTTCCCTCGGTCAGGTCGTCACGGGTGATTCCGGTGAATCCTGCAGGCAACACGCCGCCGGGAAAGAGCGATAAAAATTCTTTGATTGTGCTGGGACCAAAGCCCATCGCAACCAGGCTTTGCTGGTGGACGCCGAGGTCGCCGGTGAGCTCGACGGTGGGCAAAAAGTTCTGCAGCGCCTCGTTTTTTTGCCCCTGGAGGGTTTTTTCGCCGTATTCGACTTCCTTCAGTCCCAGATTGTTCTTGAGGCCGAGCGCGATCGCCTCGTCGAGCGAGAGTTTGAGGGTTTCGTCGGTGGCCGGACGGACGGTCACGCTGCCGAAGAAGGCGTTGGCGGCGGAGCTGGGGTTTTGTGCCTGCGCGTGGAGAGCCGCCGACGCCCCTGCCAGAGCCAGACCGGCAAAAATGACCGAGGCCGCTGCCCAGCTGAATACAAAATGTAGCGATCGATTCACTCTCACTATCATCTCAGATGATCGAGAGGGCGCGAAGATTCCCGTGGACGGGGCAGAGAGCCGGGCCGCCGGGCCAGTCGCAAAATTTCTACGGCTGCTGCAATGCGGAGCGGAGGTCGGTATGCACAAAGTCGTCGCCTTTGTAGAGCAACGGCTCGCGCTTATCGCGGGCCAGGGCGTAGGAGAAGCAGTCGCCGAAGTTCAGGTTGGCGGGGTGGCCGCTGCCTCTGCCATAGTCGCGATAAGCCTCCCACCCAATCTTTGACTGCGCAGCGGTTACCGGTTCGATCTGGAGTCCGGGGTTTTCGAGGATATCTTCCAATCGAGCCATGAGGATCGGATCCTTGTAGCGGCCCACAACGATCCTCGACTCCAGATAGGATGCGGCGGAAATGCGTACAATCTTTGCCGCCTCGATCGCCTCGGAAAAGGCTTCGGCTTCCGGTTCATTCTTGAGAACTGCGATCAGGGCTGAGGTGTCAACGATCATACGGGTAGCCCGGTTTCCGGATCGTAAAGCTCATCCATCAGTTCCTTGGAGGTCTTGCCGTCATTCATCCTCGGCCCAGTCTCACGGCTGATTTCCATGAGCCAATCCGACCTAAGTTTCTTTTTGCGTTGACTTTGTTTTTCTCTCTCGATCTCGCGCTCCACTGCCACAGTCACCGCAGTCACAAGGCTCACCCCGCGCAGCGCCGCGAGTTCACGAATATGCGTCTCAACCTCAAAGTTTTTGATGTTGATTGCCATCGGATTCCACCTTTCCACCATTAGATTACACCATTCTACCATAGAAATCCCGCCATGCGGGAAGGTATTGGCCGTCCCAGCCGAAACCGTGCCCCCATGCCCTAATCTAGGGGCATGAGCGACTCCACGCTGAAAACGCCGGGAACGCAGGACGAAATCTTAGATCTGTTGGTGGTGGGCGCGGGGCCTACCGGGCTGGCCTGCGCCATCGAGGCGCAGAAGGCCGGTTTGCGCGCCGTGGTGATGGACAAGGGATGCATCTGCAATTCGCTCTTCCACTATCCCGCGCACATGACCTTTTTCACCACGCCCGAACTGCTGGAGATCGGCGACATTCCCTTTCCCTGCGCCAATCCCAAGCCCAACCGCAGCGAGGCGCTCCAGTATTACCGGCGCGTGGCGGCGCTCTACCGGCTGGACATCCGCCAATATCATCGCGTGGAGCGGGTAACGGGCGCGGACGGCGGCTTTACGGTGCACACGGCAGACCGCTTTGGCCGCGCCGGCGCGTTTCAGGCCCGCAAGCTGGCCGTGGCCATCGGCTACTACGACCGGCCCAACTACCTGCACATTCCCGGCGAGAACCTGAGCAAGGTGCATCACTACTACTTCGACCCCCACCCCTACTTCGAGATGGATGTGCTGGTGATAGGCGGCAAGAACTCGGCCGCCATTGCGGCTCTGGAACTGTGGCGCAGCGGCGCGCGGGTCACCCTGGTGCATCGCGGCTCCGGGATGCACAGCCACGTGAAGTACTGGATCAAGCCGGACATCGAAAACCGCATCAAGAACGGCGATGTGAAAGCGCACTTCAACTCGCGCGTGGTCGAGATCACGCCGGACAGCGTGGTTATCGAGACGCCCCAGGGACACGAGAGCGTCAAGAACGACTTTGTCTTCGCCATGACCGGATACCACCCCGACTTCGAGTTCCTGGAGGCTATGGGCGTACGTCTCAAGGGCGAGGACAGGATGCCGGTCTGCAACCCGGAGACCCTGGAGAGCAATGTGCCGGGCATTTATCTGGCCGGGGTCATCGTGGCCGGCTCGCGCACCAATGAGATCTTCATCGAGAATGGCCGACACCACGGGCGGCAGATAGCCGCGGCGCTCACGGCCAAGTAATGGCTGAGCGCTGCCGTTGTTCAGTTCAGCTTCAGGCTCCGCGGCCTGGCCGCTTCGAGCAGATTAAAGCGCGTCGACTGGCCGGCCGGCTTGTGGGCCATGCAGTGCAGTCTCGACGGCCCCGCAGCCGCATAGGAACGGGTGACGTGCAGACGGTCCATCACCACAGAACGGGTGCGCAGGCCGTCGATGGTCGCAGGTAGTTGGGCGGGGAGGCGATTGCGGTCCACGTAAATGACCAGCGCCGCCTCCTTGGGATTGTCCAGGCTCTGGCCCACGCCCACGCCGAAGAAGGCTGGATTCTGCCGCATCAGACCTGCGGCTACTTGATTCTTGACAGCCACGGCCTGCGTAATCACGGAGGGAGCCAGCGAAACGGCGCCGGTCTCGAAAGGCGTCTGCGGCGCCGAGCCGTAGGCCACCGCGCGGGACGTGGTGGGAATCACCAGCGTGCGCACGCCATCCACCGTGGCCGGCACATTGACCGTCCTGCTCTCGTCCGTGTAGAGAATCACCGCGGCCTCGCCGGGGTGGTCGCTGCTTTTGCCGGTGGCAACGCCCAGAATCCCAGCCGCCGAACTCACCAGCATCCGAGCCTGCGCGAGAGCCTGCTGAGCGCGCGCATTCTCCGTATCGCTGAGCGCGAGGCCCTGTGCCGCGGCGATGCTGTTGTTGCCGTAGCTCAGGCAACTAACCGCGTGGTCGGCCGCGCCCACAAATGTATAAGCCCCGCCGCCCAACTGCGCGCTCAGCTCGCTCAGCACGTCGGTTGCCGGGTTGGCCACGCCCTGGCTCACGCCGGAGAGGTCCGTTCCTCCGGCAAAGTAGAGTCCCACAGGCTCGGCGTTCGCCGCATCCACCACCAGCGCGCCGGAGTCGCCTGCGTCGCTGAACTGATTGCCGCTGATGCCGAGCTGGTGAGTGAAGGTCTTGGTCAGGTAGGGCCGCGTCTCCGCGCAATCCAGGTAATAATCTACCGTCACGTCGAGATCGATGGCCGAGATGCCGCCGCAGGTCAGCCCCGTCGTCCGGCCGCTCTTGGCCACCTGCTGGCCGAGCCATGCGGTCTCGCCCCGTCCGCCGGACGAACTGATGCCGGGCGGCGCGGGGGCCAGTGTGCCATCCGCCTGTCTGCTGCCCAGTTCCAGAATGCTGCCGCCGGGGTCCACGGCGCGCGAGGTTACCTGGGCAATCGCCGCGTCGGCGTTGGTGAGCTTCGAGCTGAGCGGCAGCCAGCCGGTGAGCGCGGCCACCGGCTCAACCCCCGCGCCGTCGCCCAGAGGTATGCAGTTGTTGTCGATCAGCCCCGGCTGCACGATGATGTCGCCCACACTGGCGTGGTCGCTTTTGGCCAGAATGTGGTTGTTGCTCAGCAGGTACTGGCGCTTGCCGGCGTCCTCGACGAGCGTGCCCAGGGTGCCGCCGCAGCAGTCCACAATCTGGGTGCCGCGCGTATCGTAGTCCGTGTTATTGCCACCCGAGCTGCCCAGCAAAACCGACGCTTCCAGCTCTCCCTGATGCGTGGCGGGATTGCTCGACACGCCGGCCGTGTTCACCAGCACCACGGAAGCAGCCCTGGAACTGAACCCTGAACCGGATGAAGCCCCGCTCACCGTGGCCACCACATACGTTGCGCCGGTAGTCTGCACCGAGGATGGCGCAGAATAAGTGACCGAGCAGGAGGTGAAGGCCCTGCTGTCGCGCTGGCAAGTCGCCGCACTGAGTGAGCCCTGAGCGCCGGACTGGACTGGGACTTGCCCGTTTGCCGAACCGGCCAGCTCAAAGTGAATGCCGGCCGAGCCGCCCGCCTCAGCCAGAATGCCGGTGATGGCGACCGTGCCATTGGCGCCCAGGGCCACATTCTCCGGCGTCAGCGGTTGCAGAAATCCCGGCGTCACGGTCAGCACGGAGCTGGCGCGGAGGCTGGGATTAGCCTCCAGTGTCGCGGTCACCACCACCTCGGCGCGGTCGGCAGTGAGATAGCTGGGTGGCGTGTACTGGCCGCCGGTGTTGATGCTCCCCGGCCCGCTGGTTGCGTCTCCGCCGGAGACCGACCAAGTGACCTCCGCCGGACTGCCGTTCGTCTGGGTGGCCGCGAACTGGACAAAAGCCCCGCCAGAGCCGCCGCGGACACTGGCCGCGTTGCAGCCGGTGCAATTGGTGTCGATGGCGGCCGCGCCGGGAGTGATGGAAAATGCTGTATTCGAGGAATTTGCCGTGACCAGCCCGCCGCCGCAACCGGCCGCCAACATCAGCGCCGGAGCCAACAGCAGCGAGAAATTTCTGGAAAACAGCAGCATCGTCAGAGCCCTATATCTATTCTATCGACAGCATCAGCAGAAAATGAGAAGTGCCGGGCGCCCACCCGTGACCTTGGAAACAACCTGGGCGCCTCATCCACTTGCGTCTTTTGCGACAAGGGCGGGAGACCGCGAGCCTCGATCCGGCACACAACACTCTCACAATCCCATTTGCAGAGAATAATCCACTGTCGGCAGACACTGGAAGATAGCGGAAACGAGGAACCTGCGTTGCGCAGATTCCTCGTTTGAGTTGCGACGGGCAAGTTGTTAGGTTACTCCGTATTCTTTGGCGTTGACCGGGCTGGAGAGCAACACTGGACGGTCGCCCAGATGGGTTTTGAGCAGTTCGACCTCATCGAGCGCGCCGGCGAGCGGAAGCGCCACCTGCCCGCCGGTTGCGGCCGAGCGGCAGAGTCCCATCATGATCTCGAAGCCCGCGTAGGCGCTCGCGAAGTTGCAGGGATGCACCTTGCGGTCGTCGTCCAGCCAGGCGGCGATATCCGCGACGTAAGGAGGCATGTCGAGATCGTAGTTCATGCATCCCGGTCCCGAAGACGCGCCCTCTTTTGTGACCGCGCGCCAGCCGCCGCCGGTGAGGACTTCCGCGTAGCCATCCGTGCCCTGCGCGCCAATGCGGCACTTGCGCCACCAGTAATCGACCTCCGGAACGTCCGGAGCGCCCGCGCCGCACTCGACGATGCCGCGCACTCCGTTGGCGAATTGGATAAAGCCGCCGATGTAGTCCGGCGAGGGATGCAGGTCGGCCAACTTGCCGCGTCCGGCGGCCTGCGCCATGACCCACTGCGCCGGCGCTTCGCCGTTGTACCAGCGCATGTAGTCGATCAGGTGCGAGAGCATGTGC
The DNA here is from genome assembly GCA_963765995.1 of uncultured Acidobacteriaceae bacterium. Lineage (GTDB taxonomy): Bacteria > Acidobacteriota > Terriglobia > Terriglobales > Acidobacteriaceae > Telmatobacter. The sequence goes on from CAVXYT010000001.1 coordinate 41,930, forward strand.
GTCATCCAGCCTGAGGCCGTGCCGTAGACAGTATGCACGCGCCCCAGCGCGCCGCTGGCGACAATCTCCCTGACCTTGCGGTAATGCTCGCCGTAGCGGTGCTGATGGCTGACCACCGCCTTGACGCCGCTCGCGTCCAGCAGGCGCTTCACCTCGAAACCTTCTTTCGTGTTGAGCGCCACCGGCTTTTCAAACGCGATCAGGCGCGCGCCGCCGTCGATGCCGGCGCGAATCATATCGCCGCGCAGGTTGGGGAGGGTGCAGAAGCAGAAGACGTCGGGCTTGAGGGAGGCGCACAACTGGCGCGCGTCCGCGCCCTTGGCGGCGCCGAACCTGGCCGCCGCCGCGTCTAACCGAGCCGGGTCGATATCGCAGACTCCTACCACCTCAAAGCGCCCGTTGGCCTGAAACGCCAGGGCATGGTGCATTCCGCGCTTACCCATGCCCACGACCACAACTCGATATTTCCGGCTCACTGTGTCCTCCCGTCCCACTCAAGGACATTGGCGATTACGTAGTCCACTTCCTCGGCGGTCAGTTCCGGGAACATGGGCAGCGAGATGCAACAGGCTGCGTTGCGTTCCGAGTTGGGGATGGGTCCAACAATGCGGGCTTGATGGCCCCAGGGATATCCCTCTTGCTGGTGAATGGCGATGGGATAGTGGCACTTCGCATCGATGCCCTCGTCGTTGAGGAACTTCAGCAGCGCATCGCGGTGGGCCGGGTTTTTGGTCTCGATGACGTAAAGGTGATAGACGTGACGGTAGCCGGGGGTCTCGTAGGGCAGCGTGATGTTCTTCGCGCCGGCCAGGCCCTTGCTGTAACGCGCCGCCCACTTATGCCGCTGGTCGCTCCATTCGTCTATGTGCTTCAGCTTGGCGCTGAGTATGCCGGCGTGCAGATCGTCGAGGCGGCTGTTGTATCCGATGCTGTGGCAGGAGCGTTTTTCCGATCCGTGGTTGCGCAACTTGCGCACGATGCGGTCGATCTCCGCGTTGTTGGAGACGATGGCTCCGCCATCGCCGAAGGTTCCCAGATTCTTCTGGATGATGAAGCTGATGGTGGCCGCGTCGCTCAACTCGCCGATTCGGAAACCGTCGCCGTGGGCCGCAATGCCCTGGGCGTTGTCTTCGATCACATACAGCTTATGCTTGTCTGCGATCTTGCGGATGGCTTTCATGTCAGCGCATTGCCCGTAAAGATGAACCGGAATAATGGCTTTGGTGCGCGGCGTAATAGCCGCCTCAATTTTGGCGGGATCGATGCAGTTTGTCCTGGGTTCGCTGTCGACGAAGACGGCGGTCGCTTTGCGCAGCCAAATTGCTTCCGCGGTGGCGAAGAAGGTGTTGGTGTGGGTGATGACCTCGTCGCCGGGGCCGATGCCGAGGGCCTCCAACGTCAGCCAGATCGCATCCGTTCCGTTGCCCACGCCGATGGCGTATTTCGCGCCGTGGAACGCCGCCAGTTCCTGCTCAAACCGCTTCAAGACTGGTCCGAGCACATACTGACCACTCTCCAATACATCCTTGATCTGAGCGTCGATCTCAGCCTGTATATTGTGGTACTGGCGCGTGTGGCCATAGAAAGCCACGGTCATTTTCTTGTCAGGCATTTGCGTTCTCCTTCTAGGGCGTAGGATGACTGGCCCCAACAGTGCACATGACTCGATTGTAGTTACGCAGTCGTGGACGCGAAGAACTGCTCGAGAGAGCCAATATCCGCGTCTCCGGCGGAGCTATTCGTCAGTGCTCTGCCTTTCCACGACCGCCTTGGAAAGATTCCGGGGCCGGTCCACGTCCACTCCGTGTTCCAGGGCCATGAAATAAGCGAAAAGTTGCAAGGGAACAACCTCGGCGATGGGCAGCAGGTACTCGGTGGCCGGCTGCACCGCAACATAATCCGTCACGAGACTCGCCACTTCCCGGTCGCCGGCGTTAGCAAGGGCAATCACTTTGGCGCCTTGCGCATTCATCTCGCGCAACAGTTCCAGCGTCTTCTTATAGCGCAGCACCGAGGCTTTAAGCGCGCGGTCCACGGTGGCCATCACGACCAGCGGGACGCGGTCGCTGACCAGCGCATTCGGCCCGTGCTTCAGTTCGCCCGCCGGGTAGCCCTCGGCATGAACGTACGAGGCCTCCTTGAGCTTCAAGGCTCCCTCGCGCGCGATGGCGTAATGAATGCCACGGCCCAGGAAGAGAAAGGTGTTGGCGGAGCTGTACTTGTGAGCCAGGGCGGCCATCTGTTCTCGCCAGCCGTCGAGCTGCTCCTCGATGCTGCCGGGCAGAGCCTGCAACCGGGCGATGCTGGCTGCCAGTTCCGGGGCATCCATGCGGCCCAGGCGCTGAGCTTCATAGAGGGCCAGCAGAAAGAGCACGGCCAATTGGCAGGTAAAGCTCTTGGTGGCGGGAATCGCCTTTTCCACACCCGCGGCCAGCGGCATAGAGACGCCGGCCTTGCGCGCCATGGTGGAGGCCCTGGCGTTGGTGATGGCCAGACTCTGTTGTCCGCGCCGGTTCGCCTCGCGCAGGGCTGCCAGGGTGTCAGAGGTCTCGCCGGATTGGGATAGCACCAGGATGCTGGGATGGCGCGCGCCCTTGTTTTCATGGCCTCCACGGCAACTGTACTCGCTGGCGTACTCGACATCGACGGCAAGACCGCAGAGATCCTCGAGGAGGATTTCCGCGGCCAGGCCGCTGTGGCGGCTGGAGCCGGAGGCGGCAATCAGCACCTCGCCGGCCGGATTTGCCCACCCGGCCAGCCGGTCTGCCACGTCGCGCCTCAGGTGGTTGTTGTCCAGATACAAGGCCAAGGTGCGGCGCAGCGCCGCCGGCTGCTCATAAATTTCGCGCAACATCTCATGCGGAAAATTCGGCTTATCGCTCATTTTGGCACAGGTCCTGAATTGGGGGCCAATTTGCCCCCAAAGTCGATCATATATGAAGAAGTTGGTCAAATCCTTGAGTGAAAACCTTAAAAAATTCACGGTCCGCTCAAAAAAACTTCATTTGGGCTTTATTTTTCCTTCTTCGAGAGGGTAGAATCGGTGCGGTATGGCCGACTCACTCAATCGCCGCTGTGAACTGATCATCAAATTTCTTCTCCGGACCGGCACTGCCACGGTAGAAGAGATTCTCGAAGTAGCCGGATCTTCGGCCCCCAGCATCCGGCGCGACCTGGCCCGGCTGGAAAACCGCGGGCTGATTCGCCGCACACACGGCGGGGCAACGCTGGTGGAGCCTCTGCTCTACGAGCCATTCCGCTACGACAGCTCCTTCCTGGCCCGCGAGCAACGCTTTGCCCAGGAAAAGCGCCGCATTGGCCTCGCCGCCGCCGAGCTGATCCAGGCCAATGAGACCGTGGGCCTGACGGCGGGCACCACCACCACACACATCGGCCGCAGCCTGCGCCACCGCGAGAAGATTCAGGTGGTCACCAACGCCATCAACATCGGCATGGAGCTGTGCAACCAGCCCGGCATCCGCACCTATCTGACCGGCGGCGCGGTTCCCTGGGCGTGGTCGTTTTCGCTCACCGGCAACGCGGCGCTGACGTTTCTCGACAACGTTTACATGGACAAGGTGTTCTTGAGCGTGACAGGGCTGGATGCCGAGCGCGGGGCTACCACGCTGGAGGCCGATGAGGCGCTGGTCTACCGCAAGATGCTCAAGCAGGCCAAACAGGTAATTGTGGTGGCTGATGCCAGCAAGCTGGGCAAAGTCAGCCCGGCGTTCATCTGCCAGGCGAGCGAGATCAACATCCTGATTACCGATACGGGTGCATCGGCCGAAGCACTGGCCCCTTTCGAGCGCCAGGGAATCCGCATTATTCGCGCATGAGCCTGGCGATCTTTGCAGGTTCGAGAATCCAGACCTGGTTCACCCAACCTTAGGTAGTAGATTGAGATGCGGGCCACCTGCTTCACTGGCAGGGTTGCAGGTCACGCTTTTGATTTGCCGCCAGCCGAACCGGGCTTGTAAGTCGTGGGGCTGTCAGAGCCGGAATCCGGTGTGCTCGTATCCAGCTTGTCCATCAACATCGTTCCCAGGCTCTCAAGAACCCCTTGATTGCCTCCGCCGCCAACAACCAGGATCTTTGGCATGAAAGTGGCGCTGCCCACCGAGAGTGCCTTGATTGCGTTCACCATAGCCGTGGGTCCCTTGCCTAGCGCTTCAACCTGTCTCTCGTAGGCCTCGGCATTGGCCAAACCCACCGCGCGAACTTCGGCGCCCCTGGCAGTGCCGGTCTGCTCGATGTACGCAGCCTCGCCCTGGGCTTCCTTCATTCTTGCCTCGGTTCTGTTTGTCTGGATGTCGACTCCCACCTTTGACTTGGCAAGGTCCACCTGCATGTCGGCGGTGCCCCGAGCCTTCTCCGTCTCGATGCGCTGATCCTGGGCCTGTCTCTGCATCTTGAATGTTTCCACTTCCTGATGCGCGACCTCCCGCTGAGTCAGAACCGTCACCAACTGCTCCGGGTACACAACATCCTGGATATAAACTCCCCTGGTCTCGATTTCGTACTCGGCGAGTTTTCCCTGGATGTAGCTGAAGGCCTGTTCCTGGACTTTCTGGCGCGTCTGGATGAACGCAATCGCTTCCATACCGCCAATCTTGTCGCGAAAGAGGTTGCCAACGGCAGCCTGGAGAACCTCGTTCACCAGGTTTTCCATGGAACCAACCATGGAGATAACGCGCGGAGCCTTTGTGTCTGGAACGTGAATCAGAACCTGCAGATCGATGCTGAACACAAAGCCCTCATTGCTTTTGGCAATGATGGGCTCAAGGCGCGCATCAAGCCCATGGGCTCCGGTCACGTCCTTCGCCCAATCAAGCTTGAGAATTGCCGTGAGAACGAGCTTCGCATCGTAAATCCGTGGATTGATCGGATACTTTCCGGTTCGCAACGCTTCCTGCCAAATGCCCTGGTGGCCAGGGCGAACCAGGCTGCCGAACTTGAAGCCTGCGCCGGATGTGTCCTGAGTGGGCAACCCAACGTACGCCTTGATTACGGCAACCTGCCCCTGTTCCACAACCAACATCGGCACCTGTTCCACTCGAATCAGGAAGGGGTTGAGGTTGTAAGCGCCATAGAGCAGCGGATCATGCTGCAGGCCAATCTTTCCGCCAGCCTCCAGGAATTTCTGAAAATCCTGATAGTTGTTGTGCTGATCGTTTTTGCTGCCGAGAATCAGGCTCATCAGCTGGAAATCGGTGACGCCCTCCTGCACCTCAAACTCGCTGACGTCTTTGAATCCGCCAAGCCGGCTGGCAATAGCATTTGCCTGCAAGGGTTCGCCGTCTAATGCGGTGACCACTCCGATCATGTCCACAACTTTGCCGCTTTCGCCGGCCGGCTTGGGCGCAATGCGCGTGACATCAAGCTGCCAGGCTTCAAGGCCGAAGGCCTGGAAATTCAGCTTTTTGTAGTCGGCAAGGTTCTTGTACTCGTCTGACACTGGCACGCCGAAGACCTGAGGCTTGGTGATGACCAGAAAAGCCACTGGGTGAATCGGCGCCAATGTGCCAGGAGAAAGAACCGGCCTTTGAACGCCCTTTTCTCCGCCCTTCTCAACAAATGTTCGAAAATCTGTGAAGTTGCCGAAGGCCGAATCGTACTTGGCTGACTTCGCACCGATGGGCGTGGGCTTGCCAACCTGTGCGATAACAACGCCAATCTGTCCTGCTGGCACCTGCACCCACGGATTTTTGGTCACCGCGAAAAACAGTATGAACTTGAAGCGCACCCCAGGCATGAGAAGTTCGGCCTGATAACCAGCTTCTCCTTGAAAGGCTACGGGGTTGTTGCCGGGCAGCTTCTTTCCAAACCTCTTTCGTACAAGCCCGATTTGGGTTGGTCCAATGCTGTAAAACGACATGAGGACTGCGGCAATCAAGGACACCGCCATTACGATCATCAAAAAAGACCACACCAAGCCACCAATATCGGTCATCTCGAATCTCCATTTTCGGCACTGGTCAACTCAAAGCGTACCGCCCGGAAGAATTGTACCCCCCGGGAGCCAGAGTTCCGGCACCGGATTACCGGATTCAACCGTCAGGAATCTGCCCGGTCTGTACCACCCCACCCCCATTTTTTCCATAAGAGGGAGACAGGTTAGCGGATGGCCCATGCCTGACTAGTAGAAAATGTGGGTGTGCCGTGAGACGGCCTGAATTTATACCGCGGCAAAATGGCCGTGCAGCAGCCTCACCGCCGCGCGCACATCGGCCTCCAAAATATCCGCTTTACCGGCTGCCGTATGTCCGTTGACGATCTCCCGACCGCACTCCTCGGCTCTGCGTGTCAATGAGCCGTGCAGGCAGCTGAGGCCTGTCCGCTCCAAAACCTCAACCATGGAGGCCAGTCTCAGCCCGCCTCCGGCCATGATCTGAATGCGGTCTCCAGCCTGCCTGACCAGTTGCGCAATCTGCCCGGCGCCTGACAACACATTCGGCGCACCTCCTGAGGTCAACAGGCAATCGGCCCCGGTCCTGATGACAGCCTCCAGTGCCGCGCCCAGATCAGGCGTTTCGTCGAAGGCGCGATGGAAGGTCACTTTCAAGGGATGGGCCAGCTCTACCAGTTCCCGGCTCCGGTCAACGTCAACGCGGCCGTCCGCCAACAGAACGCCCAATGCGACTCCGGACGCGCCCGCCCGTTTGACCCATAGCAACTGCTGTCTCATCAGGTCAAATTCTTGGTCGGAGTACAGAAAGTTCCCGCCGCGCGGACGAATCAGCACATGAACGGGGATGGAAAGCGCCTGGAGAGCGGCGGTAGTCAGCGGTTGGCCGGGCGTGATCCCACTCAAATCGAGGCGAGCGCACAACTCGATGCGGTCGGCGCCGCCCCGCTCAGCCGCCAGGGCGGCCTTCAGGGATTCGACGCAAAGCTCAAACAGAAAGGTCTTCATTCGAGATTCCAGAACATACAATAAGGCCCGCGCCTTGCCCGTCGTCCGCCATCCATGGAGGCACGGTGCGACTCGAGCAACAACGCAAGATCAAAAACAAACATTAGCATATTAACCGTATTCAGCCAAATCAATCATCATTTTAGAAAAATATCTTTATTACAGTCACGTCATAGAACGCGTGAACTCCACCTCCTGTCTCTGGTCTTCCCAATTTCATGAGCTCGGCAGTTGCCAGGCGCACTGCGGGGACAGGGCTGTTTACTGGCAAACAATGAGGTTTTACCCCAGAAAGCGGCCTTCCAAAATAGGGGCTTAATTGTCCAGAGGCAGTCAAAGGCGATGGGGAAAAAGGACAGATTTAAGATTACGCGTCTGTAATTTACATGCGCTAAGGCTCATATTTTTCATAAAGTTGACCACTTAGGCTAAATATTGTCATTTTTCTCTTGCCAAAGCGGAGCCATTTGTACTAAAGTTTCCACGTCTAGTAGATGAGCGTTTTGCCATGAATCAATCACATGAATGGCAACCACGAAGGAAAAGAGGTTTGCAAGGCCGTTCTTGCGGTGCCTTTTTCAACAGGACAACAAATTAACCGAATCTGAATTGAATAGGAGATCTCAGTGAAGCTCAATCATCGGATGTTGCTGATTCCGGTTAGCGCTGTCTGTCTCATGGTCCTGATGCTCTTGGCATCATCGACCGCGTGGGCGCAACAGGCTGCCGGCTCGATCACCGGTCTCGTGCTGGATCCCTCGGGGTCCGCCGTGGCCAATGCGACCGTAACCGTTCGCGACGTGGACCGTGGAACGACCTGGACCACCAAGACGACCGATGCCGGCCTTTATGAATTCCCACAGATTGCCGTGGGCAATGTACAAGTCAAAGTGGAGGCGGCTGGATTTTCCGCCCAGGTGCACAATGCGTTTACCCTGGTTCTCAACCAGGTTGCGCGCGTGGATTTCCACCTGAAGGTAGGCGCCAAAGCTGAGACGATCACCGTGACCACCGCTCCTCCCCTGCTGCAGACAGGATCCACGGAGCTGGGCACGCTGATCGACGCCGACGCCGCCGCGAACCTCCCGCTGGCCACTCGCGACATCAACCAGCTGACTTTGCTGGCTCCGGGCGTACTTACGTCCAACATCTTCGCCTTCCAGGGGCCGATTACCACCTTCGGCACTGGCCGTCCGTACATCAACGGCGCGCGCGAACAGGACGACAACTTCATTCTGGACGGCATGGACATCAACCAGCCCGACAACAACGATGTTTCCTACGTGCCGAATCCCGACGCGATCCAGGAATTCAACGTCATCTACAGCAACGCCGCTGCCGATTACGGCAACTATGGGGGCGGCGTAATCGTCGAATCGACCAAGTCCGGCACCAACCAGTACCATGGCGATCTCTTCGAGTACGTCCGCAACACCCTCTTCGAAGCCAATACCTGGCAGGACAAAGCCGTCGCATCAATCACCGGCTTTGGCACCCAGACCGTAGTGCCTCGCCCCATCCTGCAGTGGAATGAGTTCGGCGGCACGGTCGGCGGACCTATCATCAAGAACAAGCTGTTTTTCTTCGTTGACGAGCAGACATCGCTCTACAACCAACCCAAGAGCGGGGTTCAAAACACGCTTGTACCCAACTCCGACTTCTACACCGTAACCACCTCAAACGGAATTACCGGATATAACCTCGGTAGCTTCTACTGCACCGCTCAAGGCGGTACGTTCAGTAGCGGCGGAATTTGCACCGGGGGCACGAGCACGCAGCTTTATATGCCGGTTTCCGGCACTACTCCCGGCGCCCGTGCGGCGATCCCGTACGATATTATTCCCTCCACCGCGGCCAACCCTGTCGCGGCGGCCCTGGTCGCGCTTCCGGCGTACCAGAATCAGGTCACAACCCTGAATTACTACCAGTCCGGCTACGTTCACGACTTCCAGGGCGATGTCAAGATCGACTGGCAGCCCACGGCCAACGATCACGTCATGGCCCGCTACAGCCAGATGGACACCAAGCAGATTCAGAGCAACGGTACGGACGTGCTGACTCCGAACCTGGAGCGCACTTATCCGCTGAAGAACATCGTTGTGGATTACGTGCGCACGATTACTCCGACGCTGGTGAACGATTTCCGCGCTGGCACGAATATCTTCCCGGCGAACGACGAGATTTATACCTCGGCAACCAGCGGAAACATCAATACAACGATCGGACTGCCCGGCGTTGCGACGACCTTCCTTCCCGCGATAGGCATGGGTTATGGGACGGTCGGCGGCTCGGGCGGCTTCGAAGTTTTCCATGACACCACGAATGAAATTGAGGACTCGCTGAGCTGGACGCACGGCAAGCACAACGTTCACGCCGGCTTCCAGTTTCTCCACTACGACATGAACGACATCTATGCGAGCAACAATGGCGCAGCCGGTTCGTGGAGCTTCACTGGCGAATACACCAACAACTCCGGAGGATCATCGGGAATTGCGTATGCCGACTTCCTGCTGGGCCTGCCGGCTTCGGTTGGAGTGGGCGTGCCCATTCACTTCAACCTGGCTAACAGCCTGGCTGCGGGCTTTGTGCAGGACAACTATCAGCCGACCCATAACCTGACGTTGAACCTTGGCATTCGTTATGAAGTGAACACACCCCGCGGCGACAGGGACAAGAACAAGAACATCAACTTCGACAAGATCACGGGTAACCCGGAGGTTGGCGTCAACTACAACACCTACCTGGGCATCGGCGACCTCCAGCCGCGCATCGGCTTTGCGTGGCAGCCCAACTGGGCGCCTGGAACGGTTATCCGCGGCGCCTATGACATCTCCACCTACATGGAGGGCAACGGCATCAGCAACATGGCCGTCATCAATCCTCCCAACTCGATTGCAATCAGCGTGACCAACAACAGCCTCGCAGCACCTTATTACCCGCAATATACGCTGTCGAACGGCTACACGCCCTACGAGTCTTCCTGCACCATCACCGGGCTCGAGGCTCTCAGCCCAGCTTGCATTAACTATGAAACAACTCACTCCACGGATCCGAATCTTCGGCCGGCCATGAACCAGCAGTGGAACCTGACCTTGCAGCACCAGTTCAGGAACAACTTCACGGCATCCATTGGATATGTGGGCGACAAGGACGACCACATGGCGGACATCAACGACTGGAACCAAGGCGTGATGACCTCGTCTAACACGGCCGTTCAGGGCCCGTACCAGACCAATCTAGTGGATGCGGGCGCTGATCTGGCTCGCTGGAACGAGTCTGATGGCATTTCTCGCTATAATGCGATGGAACTGACATTAGCGCAGAAGCATTACCATGGTCTCGATTTGCAAGTCAACTACACCTGGTCAAGTTGCCTTGACAACTCGCTGGGCTACTTCGGCGCCTACGGCGATGAAGAAGGCATCGGCGAACAGCAGAACGAAGGCGGCGGCAACTTCTACCAGAATTCGTACAATACGAAAGGCGATTACGGCAAGTGCTCTATCGACGCCAAGCAAGCCTTCAATGCGTACGCGTTGTACAACCTTCCCTTCGGCAGGGGAAAGCAGTTCTTCAGCAACGTGCCTAAGGCGGCCGATGAAGTGATCGGCGGCTGGAATATTTCGGTTGACACAACCTTCCGCTCCGGCTTTGCGGTGACTCCGTATGGCGGCTCGTATATGGGCTCCGTCAATCCGCTCTCCGCATCGGCATTGACCGGATCGTGGAGCAGTCTCTCCGCTCCCCTCGCACACCCCTTCTCTTACGTGCAACGCGCTGACTGCGTATCCGGCCAGGCGCCGGGCCAGAAGATGGCTTTCACACAGATCGGTTCCGCCATCGGCATGGTAAACCTCAACCCGGCTGCGGTTGCGCCGCAGGCAAACTACCAATTCGGCAACTGCGGGGTTGGCTATCTGCGTGGCCCCAGCCTCAAGACGGCCGATATGAACATCAACAAGAAATTCCCCATTGCGGGAAGCGTGAACTTGCTCTTCATGGCCCAGTTCATGAACCTGACCAACACGCCGATCTTCAGCATTCCGAATTCCTGGTGGGACCAGTACAGCGCGTGCGTTTACTGCACGGGCGTACGCACCACCGGCCCCACCGGCGGCGGATACAACACGGTCGGATCCTACGGTTTGCTGGACGGATCAAATCCCGGCCGACAGATCGAGTTCTCGCTCAAGCTGAACTTCTAACCGCAACTCGGCAAAACCGCTCCGGCGCCTGATGCAAGCTGCACCGGAGCAAACCAATGAAGCTCGAAGGCGTTGCCTTCGAGCTTCATTCTTTTTGCGGCAGCTTGCGGCACAGAGGCGCGTCAGATTGCCGCTTCGAGGGATTTGACTGTGTAGCCCTCCTGAACCGGTTGCGGCGGGCAAGCGACAAATCGCGTAGAGGCATGGGCAAGGCGGAAGGGGCGGACGTCAGAGCGGTTCCACAATTCACGTGCCCTTTCTGGCATTGTGCAGGGTGGCATTTTCTTGAGGAAAATGCCACTTGAGGGCTGTGGTTTCGGGGTACAGCAATTGTGGAACCGCTATAGACAGGCCAGGAATGTGGCGCCGATCAGGCGCATGTCGCTCCGGAAGGTGGTCCGGCAGTTGCCCCAAATCCGCTGACCTGCTAACTCGCTGACGCGCTTACCTATGTGTGGTCGTAGAAGCGGAAGAACAATGACTGCTTCGACACCGGCTCTGCTCGCTTCACCAACTCCGCCGCCTGGCTGTCGCTCAGCGGCGTAAACTCCCGCGCCAGTTGCACATTCTCTTCCACATGGGCAATCGAGTCGCAGCCGATGATGACCGTGCTGACCGGGCGCGAAAGCGTGTAGTACATGGCCTCGCGAATGGTGAGCGCGCCGGGTGACTGGGCCGTGCCCTCCCAGGCTGGATGCGGCTGGCCGGCGGGTGGCGGCGTCCAGGTGGAGAGTAGACGTCCGCGGGCAGGGATCTTCATGCCGATGATTCCCATCTGGCGCTCAACGGCCAGCGGCAGCAACTGCTCGTTGAAGCTGAAGTGATGCGGGTCGGCCGCGTTCATGGCCATCAGGATGGTATCGAAGGGGTGACGCCGGATGCACTCCATCAGCACTTCGGGCCGGAAGTGGCCGGTGACGCCGAGGAAGCGCACGACTTTTTGCTGCTGCATCTCGAGCAGAGCTTCAATTGCTCCGCCTTTGGCGAAGATCTGGTCCACGTTGGCCTGGATGCCGACATCGTGTAACTGCCACAGGTCGACGTGATCCGTCTGGAGCAACTGGAGCGATTTTTCGATCATGCGCAGAGATCCGTCGCGGGAGCGTTCGCGGGTTTTGGTGGCCAGGAAAGCCTCGTTACGCCGGTGCGCCATCACCTTGCCCACGTACTGCTCGCTCCAGCGCTCAGGGCCGCCGTAGATGGACGATGTATCGATGTAGTTCACGCCCAGGTCCAGCGCGCGCTCGATGATGGGGACGGCCACGTCGAAGTTGTTGGGCTTCTCGATGGAGGCCTGGCCGCCCAGCGAAAAGATGCCCACGCGATAGCCGGTCTTGCCCAGGTTGCGGGTGGGCATGGCGGCGGGCGTTCTGGGGTTTGACGGAAGGCCGGGGAGGGTCTTCGGTGTATCGGCCAGCGCAGCGGGCGCCAGCAATGCAGCCGTGAGTGCGCCGCCCGCCTTCAGAAATTCACGGCGGTCCTGCTTCGCTGCCGCAGCCGGTAGATTTTTGCTCATGACGACCTCCTCGCAGGGGGAAGCCCTGTGTGAGTTCATCATAAACCGACGCGATAGAGGCAGGGACTCGGGACTGGGGGCAGGCAGGGGTTGTCTGTTAGCGTGGCGTACAGGATTCATGAGGGGGGTGCGGGATGAGCACCGTGCCCACAACCCGGACCAAGGCTCTTTTCAAGACAATATATCTGTGTTTGAATTGGCACAGTCAGTGCGGACGGTCCTTTGTACACGTCAAGCCGGCTGCTTGGCTCATCCGCGCAACATTCGAGGTGAATCCCAATGTTCCAATCGCGCCGAACGCTTCTCAAAACCGGCGCCGCCCTCGCCGCCGTTTCCCTGGCCAAGCCCCGCATTGCCTACACTGCATTTTCGAGCAACGCCGCTGCTCCTCCGCTCAGCCAGTTCGGCTACGGCGAAGTCGAATTGCTGGAGGGCCCGCTGCGTCAGCAGTTTGAGACGAACCACGCCTTCTATGCGGCACTGGACGAGGATAGTCTGCTCAAGCCGTTCCGCCAGCGAGCAGGGCTGCCCGCTCCCGGCCAGGACATGGGCGGATGGTACGACTGGGTGGATGGCATCCACCTTCAAGATGGTCATGGCTTTGCGCCTTGCCATAGCTTTGGCCAGTATCTCTCCGGGCTGGCGCGCGATTATGCGGCCACCGGCGCCAAAGCAACACAGGCAAAGGCCGAGCGGCTGGTGCGCGGATATGCGGCTGCTATCTCGCCCAAGTTTTATAAAGGCCATCGCTTCCCCGCATACACCTATGACAAAATCTCGATTGGCCTAATCGATGCGCACGAGTTTACCGGCAATCCGGAGGCTCTCCGCGTCCTCGATGCCACTCTTGATGCCGTGCTTCCTTACCTGCCTCCCAAAGCCCTGTCGCGCGCCGAGCAGTATGCCCGTCCGCACGTCGATGAGTCGTTCTGTTGGGACGAGCCGTACACCTTGCCGGAGAATCTTTTCCTCGCCTATCAGCGCGGCGCGGGCAGCCGCTATCGTGATCTGGCCGAGCGCTTCCTTGCCGACGACTGGTACTTTAGCCCGCTGGCCGCGGGGCAAAATGTACTGCCCGGAAAACATGCTTACAGCCATGTGAACGCCATGAGCAGCGCCATGCAGGCTTATCTTGTGCTGGGCAGCGAAAAACACCTGCGCGCGGCGCGCAACGGCTTCGAATTTTTGCGCATGACGCAGAGCTTCGCCACCGGCGGCTGGGGCCCGGACGAACAATTTCGCGAGCCGGCGAGCGGCGAGATGGGCGAAAGCCTTTTCAAAACCCACTCAAGTTTTGAAACTCCCTGCGGTTCATATGCGCATTTCAAGATTACCCGCTACCTGCTGCGCGCTACCCGCGACAGCCGCTATGGGGATAGCATGGAGAGGGTTCTCTATAACACCATTCTGGGAGCAAAGCCGATCCAAACGGATGGTTATGGGTTTTATTACTCCGACTATAACAACGACGGCTCCAAGTTCTACCATCCGGATAAGTGGACCTGCTGCTCCGGAACCTTTGCGCAGATTACCGCTGATTACGGGATAAGCTCCTACTTTCATGACGGCGGCAGCATCTATGTCAACCTATATGTTCCGTCGCGGTTAACCTGGACGCGGGCCGGCACGCGCATCTCATTGACGCAGCGCCACGATTACCCCCACCAACCGACGGCACAGATCGAGATTTCGTCGAGCAGGCCCTTCAAGATGCCGGTTTTTCTGCGCATTCCAGCCTGGTCGGGACCAAAGACCGTCCTATCCGTCAACGGAAAACGGGCTCTTGCCGCTCCCGCGCCGGGCCAGTTTGCGCGGATCGAGCGCACATGGAAGAACGGCGACCGGATCGAGATCGAGTTTGATATGCCCACGGTGCTCGAAGCCGTCGACCCGCAACATTCCGATTTACTGGCGCCCGTTTACGGACCGCTGACGCTGTTCAGCGTGGGCGCGATTCCGGCAGATGTCCGGCGGCGCGATCTTTTAGCTGTAAGCCAGGTTTCCGCCGGATCGACCGATTGGCAGGCGAAGACCGATGCGGGAATTTTAACCCTGAGGCCCTTTGCCGCCATCCGCGACGAGCATTACCGGCTTTACCTGAAGGTCGAAGGATGAGCCGAGGATGATGCATTATTCTTCCCGGTGCTCGAATCTGTCGCGGTCAGGACTATGGCTCGAGAAGGTCTGAGCTCGTGGAATCCCAGGGTCGAAAATCCGGGTCTGGGGCACCCGGCGAGTTAAGGTTCATCGTCTCCCACATCTCAAAATCGAGATCTCCACCCCACGGACGAAGACCTGTCCGTGGAGACCCCGGCCTGGGCCACCCGCCCAATTTTACGGTGTCTCGTCGATGAGTGGTTGCCAGAGTTCGAGGCGGTTGCCTTCGGGGTCGGTGATCCAGGCGAAGTGACCGTAGGAGGCGGATTCCTGGTGGGGGTCGATGGGGATGTTGGCTGCGCGGAGCTGGGTGAGGAGGGCTTCGAGGTCGTCGACGCGGTAGTTGATCATGGCGCGCTGGGTGGGGGCGCCGAAGTGGTTGGTGGTGTCGGGGAAGAGCATCCAGGCGGTTTGACCGGTACCGGCGGGGACTTCGTCGGACCAGAGGAAGGTGGCGCCGCCGTATTCGGCGAGCTGGATGCCGAGGTGCTGGGCGTACCAGCCGGCGAGGGCTTTGGGGTCGCGGGCCTTGAGGAAGACGCCGCCGATTCCTGTGACTCGTGCCATGAGGGCCTCCTTGGGGGTGTGTGAGCGGGGGGAAGAAAAGCAGATCTCTCTGCTGCGTTACGAGATGATACCAAGTAAGTGAAACGGAGTGAAGGAAAAAGGACTGGCCGTCCAGGCAGAGACGCTTCGCGCGTGGGGTTTGTGGTCTCCCAGGTTCCAGAAGCGGGACCTGGGGCACCCGTCATTTTTGGTGATTCATGCTGTGAGTTTCCAAGAATATATGCACAAAGGCCGCTCCTGGTGGGAGCGGCCTTTGTGCGTTGAGTGAACCAAGGTTGGGGGAATCAGTCGCCGGCGACCAGCTCGGCTTCTTTCTGCTCGACTGGCTTGGCGGGGGCGATGGAGCCGAGGCTGACCAATCCCTCGACAGGCTTTTCGCCGAGGACATGCTCGCGATAGAGCTTGGCCATGCGGGCGTTTTCCGCGTCCTGCTTCATCTTTGCGTCGCGGGCGCGGATGTGCTCTTCGCGGGCGTTCTTGGCGATGCCCAGCTCGTCGAGAGTGTGGTTGCGGTCGGCGTTGACGTGTTCCAAATTCAACTGGAGGTCATGGCCGACTTCGGGCATGTGGACCTTCTTGCCGCCAACGAAGATCTCGTGACGCCCATGCTCCTCATACCACTTGGTGAGCGTGGCCGTCATGTGCATCTTCTCGATGATGTTGCGCCAGCCGACGCCGGTGTTGTAGGCGCAGAAGCTGATTTCGCCTTCCTGCGTGGCGTAGGGGATGATGCACTGCTCGGTGCGGCGGAAGTCGTAGTTGAACAGATCCTGGAACCACATGCCGGCGATGAAGAGGAAGTTCCAGCGGTCCTGGCGGCGCAGCTTGATGTCTTCCAGAGTGCGGTCGCCCTTGACGCTGCCGTAGTTCTTGCCGGTGGCGTTGAAAGTCTTGTCCATCTTCTTCATCATGTCGGTGAATTTGAAATGGGTAGGCGACTGGAAGGGATCGTAGTTGCGCAGCAGCGAGAGCGAGATGCCGAGCACGGAAAGAAACTTGCCGCGTGCCGCATCGTTGATTCTGGCGACATCTTTGGCCACCTTGTCCATGTTCAGGAAGGCGGTTACGGGCGCGGATTCCTTGGTTTCCTTGTCGATCATCAGCGCCATGCCGATGCCGCAGTTGGGATGGCAGCCGCAACTGAGCTGGCCCCATTCGGCGGCGGGCCCGTGAATCAGGTCGGCCCAGTCGGAGAAGGTGCTCATGAAGCTGATGGGGAACCAGTCGCGTTCCGGTTCGCCAATGCCCACCTGCTTCTTCACGTCGTGGGCCATGTGCGAGAGCGTGTAGCGCTGGGCGAAACGGCGCTCGTCGGTGATGTCCTCATCGCGGCCGGTAAAGCTGACCGGCTGGAAGCTGAGGAAGCTGATCTTTTTGGGGTTGTCGAGGGCGAACTGGATGATGTGGCCCACTTGCTCGTTGTTGATGCCGTTGATGATGGTGGTCACCGGCACGATCTCGACACCCGCTTCGTGCAGGTTGTTGATGGCCTGCAGCTTCACATCGAAGAGGTTGCCGACTTTGCGGTGCGAGTTGGCGGCGTTTCCGATGCCGTCGAACTGAAGATAGACGTAGCGCAGGCCGGCGAGGGCGGCGGCGCGGCAAAACTCTTTGCTCTTGGCGAATTCAATGCCGTTGGAGGCGGCCTGGACGCTGTTGTAGCCAACCTTGCGGCTGTAGGCGACCGCGTCGAGGAAGTGCGGCGACAGAGTCGGCTCGCCGCCGGAGAACTGGACGCTCATCTGGCGTTTGGGCTTGAGCGTTATGGCGTTGTCCAGCATGGTCTTGATCTCTTCAAAGGTCAATTCGTGGACGAAGCCAACCTGGTTGGCGTCCATGAAGCAGGGATCGCACATCATGTTGCAGCGGTTGGTGAGGTCGATGGTCAACACCGAGCCGCGTCCGTGGGTAATGGTCGAGGTGCCGTGGTTGTGCAGGCGCTTGTCGTTGTGCGAGCGCACGTCGCGGCCGGGGAAGCTATCCTCGAGATGCTTGAAGAAGACCGGGTCCATCGACATTACGTCTTCAAAGTGGCCGTGTTTGGGGCAGTCCTTCACCATCAGGATTTTGCCGTCGCGCTCGATGATCTGGGCCTTGATCTCGCCGACCTTCTCGTTGAGCAGCACTTCGTAGGGCAGCTTGCCGTCCAGAATCTGCTTGCGAATCTCGGGCACGCACTTGGGACAGAGCGAGTCGGTGGTGCGCGGCCAGCCCAGCGGTGGCTTCTCCTTCTGATAGCTCTTTTGCAGCGGCTTGTCGCTCCACTTGGGCGTGAAGGAGGGGTTCGGGCTGATGCGGTTCAGGCGATCATAGACGACCCACGCGCCCTTGGCCACGTAAACGACGGCTTGCTCGGCGTACTTGATTGCTTTGGACATAAGGTGCGGTCTCCTCGAATAAATTGGTTGCCAACGGCGGACTAGCGCCCGGCTTGCTCCCTGACTCCCCAAAAATATGAGGGGGATCCAGGGTCTGAAAATCCAGTAACAGGCTAACCCCACCTCCCGGTCAACCCAACCCCGGAGCAGTGAACGGCGGAATCCTACTCTGAATGGCGGCATGGGCGGGTCGAACGGGCGGGACGAGTGAACTCAGCAGCCCCAGGACGAGGCAGAATGACCGTGTGCAGTAGAGGCTCTTCGACGCACACAACAAATAGCCCCGTACCTCAATTTGAGGCGCGGGGCTTTTAGTTCGGAAGGGTTCAAAGAGAGAAACTAGGCAAGAAGTTTCCGACGAGCCAAGAAAAACAAGCACAGCAGGCCTGTACCGAACAGTAGGTAGCTGCTTGGTTCCGGAATGTCTACCCCGAGGTTGAGGTCGACTGGATCCTCCAGGCTGAAAAACCCGGAGCCGCCAGGCGCGATCCCACCATTTCCAAAATCGACTATGCCACTCATATCGTTGGCACTGATACCCGAGTAGGTCACTCCGGGGCCACCATAGCCATACGGATCCGTGGCGCCGGAGCAGGGGTTGCCGCCGCCGACGAAGGTGTAGCCGGGTCCGCCGCAGATGCCGTCACCGTCGAAGCCAAAGATGGCATCAGTCGTGCTGGAAAGGCGGATAGAGGTGATGGCGCTGCCCGTGTCGTTGACAATGCCAACCAGGTTGTCGTCGCCGCCCGAGTCATAGGACGGCGCGCCGTTTGGGAAAGTTGTAACAATCGATCCGTTCGCCTCGAACGTGATCAGGACGTTGCAGCCGACGGTTCCTCCAGCGGAGTCCGTAGTATAGGTACCCGAAACACCTTCGCCACCGGAGCTCCCTCCATTGGGGACAGGGCAGGGGTTGGTGGTAGTAGCGAAAACGGGTGCGGCAGCCCAGGCGAAGAGCGCTAGGACGCCGGCGCACAGGGAAGCCTTGAGACTAAACTTACTGATCATCGTGCAAAACCTCCAATTTGTTTTTTGAGGGTCAGACAGGGAAATTCGGGGAAAATCTACCCATCAGCTTTGTTATTTTGAGGGTCAGACAGGGAAATTCGGGGAAAATCTTCCTATCAGCGGACGTGCACCTGGGTTTCCATTTTGGACTAGGGGGGGGGTAAAAAGACTATATCTCACATTTTGTCCAACTCGCAATCTTTTTTTATTAATTTTCAGGGCAAAAAGACGAGTGTGTCTGGCAGGGCTTTAGACGAGCCACAAAGCCATTATTTGCCTTATTTTGCAGTGAATTCATGGGCGCCACTCCCCAACTTCATCCGTCGCCGAGATTGGCGGGCCTACATAGCGGGTAGCGGCAAAGTCCCAATCCGACGCGACAGGTTGGCTTGGTTGGAGGAGCTTTAGCTTTATCACTGGCGATGTTGCGGCGAAGACCTAAAGGCGAAAACGGAGCCAACGCGGCGGGCGCTTACGGCTAGAGCGGTTCCACAATTCACATGCCCTTTCTGGCATCGTGCAGTGTGGCATTTTCTTGAGGAAAATGCCACTTGAGGGCAGTGGTTTCGGGGTACATCAATTGTGGAACCGTTTACCCAGTTGCTCCCGTTTTGGCGACCTGATTGATGATCCGCTGGATGAGCACCACGCGGACGTGAATATGACGGGCCACGTCGGGCACAAACTCGGTGATGAAGTTGTCGACGGGCGCAGTGGCCAGATCAATGGCATAGCGCTCGGCGCTGGCGGGCAGGTCGGTCCTCCTGCCCGGCACATAGAAATTGCCGATCTCTTCGTCGATGGCAAAGCCCACCACGTCGCCGTAGTTCACCATCCTCTTGCCGTTGTCGCCGCGGGTCCACACCACCTGGTAGATTGCATGACCCACGCGGCGGGGTATCGATGCCGTAGGCATTCGGTGATAGTGCGGGTCTTGGTGAACGATGGAGGGAATCAGAAATACGCCGAAGAACTGGCCGGTGATGTCTTCTGTGTAGCTGACGCCCACGTCGCGGCCCCAACCTGGGAATCCGGGCCCGTAGGGGGAGTACGCGTTCGCGGCCACCGCGATGGCCGAGCTGCCCAGAATGGTGAGGGCGTTGAAGGGGTCCACCACATTGCGCGCCGCCAGATGAGCCTTCTCTCTGGGCGTCATCGGCTTTACCTCCGGCCCAGTCAGGAAGCGTTCAAACCAGTTCTTGGGCGGCTTAGGCGGGCAGGGCGCAGATTGGGCGCCTGGCAGGGCGGTGCTCAGAGTTGGGCAGGGCGTTGTAGCCGGCTTTGTGGCCAGGGCTGGAGTTTGCGGCTGAGGGGCTTCCGGCAGCGAGGGAGCGGGGCTCTCCGCCTGACCGGCCCAGGCTGAAATCGCGGGCAGCAGCAACCCTGCAACGATCAACAACAGAACGGCACGACCCTGACTCCGCGCACGGGCCAACTTTCGTTGTCTGGCGGCGCATCCATTTCCGGCGTTCTCTCTCGAACCACTTTCCAAGAGGCAAACCCTCGCTGGCTGGAGATTTGGCCGCTTGAGCTTCCAGGCGAAACCACCTCACTGGCTGCCAAGTCTATCCGGAATAACGCGTCTCCGGCGAATCGCCGTCCCGGCGCATTTAAGAGTCTGACACAATTGTTTTGCGGAATGTCACGCGCCAGGGCGACAAAGTGACGCAGCACAACCGCACGAAATCCGCTTCCCGTATTGACGATTGCGGCACCTTCGGGCTTTCGGCGATTGACGCGGCGTGTCGCGCATCGCAGACTGAGGAAGAGATTGCTGCGCGAGGTGCACCGTCATGAGCACATATCCCCCTCCCGGTCCCGGCGGCGTCGGCGCCCGCATCGAAGAGGCCGTCGAGTTGATCGAGATGGAACTGCGCCACACCATCGCCTACGTAAACGACGCGGTGGTTCCCCAGGTCCGCAAAGAATCGATCACGGCTCTGCGCACCGTGGCCGGCAAACTGCGCGATCTGGCCGACCGCTTTGACCGGAACGGGAGCCCGCCCCGCTGATGAACTTACCGTTCGAGGTTCGTGGCTTCCCACCCTTGCGACAGAAAAAAATCGCAAGGATGGGGCACGGTAATTTTTGGTTGATCCGGCACGAGGCCGGGTTGGCTCTTGCGCTGGCGGCTTCGTCGTTGCTGTTTTTGTCGGGCTGCGCACATCATGTCGCTGTTGCGCCGTTGCCCGAGCCCGAAGCCGCTCCGCCCCCAATTGAAACTCAGACTGAAACCCAGACCTGGAATCAAGCTCAGACCTATCCCCCTGTGCCCGCTCCGTCCGCGCGCATCGCGCCCACCCCGGCGCCGCCGGGCGGGGTCAGCGCCGAAGACCTCAACTATATCAAGAGGCACAATCCCATCCTGACCGAGGTGGGCCTGGCCACCTGGTACACCGCGCCCTACAAGGGCCGCAAAGCCGCCAATGGCCAGATCTTCAACGACCACGCCCTGACCGCCGCTCACCGCACCCTGCCGATGGGTTCGCTCATCGTCGTAACCAACCTGACGACCGGCCAGTCCAGCCCGATGCGCATCACCGATCGCGGCCCGTTTGTGGAGGGCAGGCTGATCGATCTCACCATCGCCTCGGCCAGGGCCACGGGCGTCTATCAGGCCGGCACAGCGAATGTCCGGGTGGATGTTTATCGCACTCCCAAGCCCATCGACACCGGCGGCCGCTGGTGCGTGCAGATCGGCGCCTTTACCAGCGAGCGCAAGGCCAACAAGTTCAAGGCGCAACTGCTGCGCAAGTACCCCAGCGCCAGTGTGATTGACTTCCCCGGCGAAGACAGCTACTGGGTGCGCATTCGTCCCCAGGGCGACAACCGCGAAGAGGCCGAGGCCATCGCCCGCCGCATGCGCACCGCCGAGGGCGAGGCGTTTTTGACGCGGCTGGACTAGTATCAACTCATGACCGGCCACATCGGAATCGTTGCCTGCTCCGCTGAGGGTGCATCTCTTTGTTACCGAACCATCTGTACGGAAGGCACGCAGCTTCTTGGGCCTCACGATCATCCTGAGATTTCGATGCACACGCACTCGCTCGCCGAGTACATGAAATGCATCGATCGCGGCGACTGGCAGGGCGTGGCGGAACTGATGCTCTCCTCGGCCGGCAAGCTCGCCAAGACCGGCGCCGATTTCCTGATCTGTCCCGACAACACGATCCACCAGGCGCTTCCTTTGGTCGCCTCGCGATCGCCGTTGCCCTGGCTGCACATCGCAGAGATCGTCACCGCGCGGGCCGCCGAGCGCAACTTCAGGCGCGTCGGTCTCACCGGTACGCGCTGGCTCGTCGAAAGCGAGGTTTACCCGGAAAAGCTCGCCGCGCGAGGACTGGATTGCATTCGCCCGAACGCAACCGAGCGCGAAGAAATCAATCGCATCATCATGGAGGAACTTGTTTACGGCGTCTTCAAGCCCGAGTCGCTCGCGTGCTTCCAACGCGTCATAGGCCGCATGAAAGACGAGGGCTGCGACGCCGTCGTGCTCGGCTGCACGGAGATCCCGCTGATCGTAGACGATTCGAATTCCCCGCTGCCCACGCTTGATTCCACCCGCTTGCTTGCGCAGGCTGCTCTGCGCCGCGCGGTTGAAGGCTACTCCGGCGGGGGATAGAAGGGCAGCTTGTTGTTCTTCTGGTTGGCGCGGCGGATGGTGATGTCGTCGAGCAAGAGCGCCGGGGCGAGGACAGTCTCCGGCACCTCGCCGAAGTAGTTGGCGACCCACAAATCCTTGCCCGCGGCCAACACGCCGGAGCGCAACGCGCGCTGATCCAGATCGTTCAGCACCGCTCCGCGCACCAGTTCGCGCTTGCCGTCCCGGCTACCGTCGGGGCTCACGCGGTAGAGCAGCCGGGGCGACAGATTTGGGCCCATGGTGGCTACGTAATAGACACTTTTCATTCCGCGATCCCTGGCCATCTCCAGCAGCTTGCGGTTCAGTTCTTCATCCGGCAATCCATCACGCGAGGTTATTTTCATTACGCCGATGACCGGCTTAGGCGCCGCGGAAACTCCGGCGCGCCCGTGGCCGTTCGACAGCGGGAAGTCACGCACCGGCTCGCGGCCAATCAGATAATTTTCCAACAGGCCGGCGACAACCAGCTTGACGGCCTGCGCGGGAACGCCCTCGTCGTCCACGTCATAGGCTCCCACAAGGCCCTTGCCGTTATAGCTCTTCTGGCTGGGATCATCGACTACATCTAAAAACTCGGGCAGCACGCGCGCATGATAACTCGACGCAAATGGTCCGTTGGTGCGCGCCTCGGTGCCCAATTTGGGCCGCGTAGCTGCCAACTCGGTAGACAGCAGGGAGGTCATGGTGTCGGCGCCAGCGTCGGAACTGAGCAGCAATGGTCCATGATACTCCTCCTCCACCAGCGGAGCCTTGCGCAGATCGGTGAGCGAGGATATCAGCGTGACGGCCTTTTTCTCGAAGGCCGCCGGTGAATCCAGATCCTTGAGCGCGGTCCCGGTCGTCGAATAGGAGCGGTCCAGCCTCATGCCGTCGGCAGCCTGCGTCCCCACCCCGAAAGACTCAACGTAATAACGCGCCGACTTGCGCGTGATGGCGCCCTCGCTCGTGACCAGCCAGGTTGTCGTCACTCGCGCAGTAAAACTTCCAGCGGAGTAGTGCACGTCGCGCTGGCTGTCTTTGACAGTAGCATTAGTCCGGTAGAGCCCGCTGTCGCGCGCCACGCGCGCCTCCCAAGCAGCCTCGTCCAACTTCAGCTTGAGCGGCTCGGCCAAAGAGATTACCGGCGTCTCTTTGCTGAAGTCGTCGGCCTGAGGAGGCGTTTCGACCTGCTTCAACGCGGCCTGCTTCTGCGCGTATTCCGCGAGAGCGTTCTTATATGCCTGATCGGTGGCTGCCCACAGCGCCGACCGCACCGCGATCGGGTCGTCGTCCAGAGCAGTCATTTGAATTGCGCCGTCGCCCCGGCCTCCGGAGCTGTCAGTCTTGTAGTCGCCCACCCGCACGGTCACGCGCGCCACGCGCCCGCGACTGCGCTGTGAGCCCTCGCTCGCCCCAAACGCCGCCTTGGTCTCGAAGTTGTCCACCTCTTCGATGCGGTACTGGATGAAGAACGGTTTTGCAAAGTCCTTCAACTGCAACTGGGTTTTGCTGCGGTCCAGCTCTGTGAGCATGGCCTTCAGCAAGGGATCCTTTTCGGCGTCGGCGCGGGTGGGCTGGGCCGCGGATTGCGCAGACGCGCTCAGGCAGATGCCGCCAAGAATCGTTGCAAGAAGTCCAACTCCAGCAAGCAGTGCGATCGGACGAATCGGGTTCATTGCGCCTCCTTCTTAGCGGGTGCAACCGGTTCCGCCGCCGGAATCGGCAAGATCGGCGGACGCGCTGTGCCTTGCGGCTGGCGCTGGGTTTCCATATCTTTCACCAGCACGGCCGGGGCCACCGCGCTGACCGGGATGGTGCCCGACTCCGCGCCGCACTCGCCATTGAAGACCTCATACTTGTCGCCCGTAGCCAGGATGCTCTTCATGGCCGCCAGCGGCGTCCCCACAATGCTCACGCCGCGCACCAGCTCATCCGGCCGTCCATCCACATAGACCCGCCAAACCACCAGCGGAATCACCTGGAAGGCCTGCGGCGAGCTGCGTTGGGTGACGGCGAAGCCCGAAGAGATGTCTTCGAAGTAAAGACCGTAGGGCTTGCCCTGCTTCTTGGCTTCTTCAATCAACTGCTTGCGCAGTTTGGTCTCCGGCTCCATCTTCGTCGAGGTCACAATCAGGTTGCCCTGGCGGCCGGTGGGCACCTTGCCTGTCTGCGCGCGGCCATGGCCGTTGGAGTTGGCAAAGCTCGCAATCGGCAGCCGCGACATGAGGAAGTTTTTCAGCACGCCGTCCTCAATCAGGGAAACTCTCTGCGCCTTCCGGCCTTCGTCGTCATATTCATAGTTGCCGCTCAGCCATATCTTGCCGAAAGTCGTCATTGTTGGATCGTCGGCCACCGACAGGAACTTTGGCAGCACCTCCTTGCCCACTTCCCTGGTGAAGGTCTGGCCCTCCTCGTTGCCGCGCTGGCGCTGGCCTTCGAGCCGATGGCCCAGCACCTCGTGAAAGAAGACCGCCGCGGCCCGGCCGGAGAGAATCGCAGGACCATCGAAGGGCTCGGTCACCGGCGCTTTGCGCAGCGCTTCCAGGCTGTTGCCCAGGTTGCGCACCGCGGCTTCCAGCTCCGCCTGCGCGGGCAGGCCCTCCACTGTCTCGGCCTCGAAGGTCTGCGCTCGGAACAGGTCCATTCCATCGTCGGCGCGTGTCACGGCAAGCACTACCAGTCGCGCCTGCACTTGCGGCGTCACCACCCGCGAACCTTCCGAAGAAACAAAGTAGTCGGTCTCGTTCTGCACCAAGAGCATCACCATGTTCTGGTTTACATCCGGGTAGTCGCGGAAGATCCGCGAGAGCGCCCGAACCCGCTGTTCCCAGGCCGCGCGGTCCACCTTCACTGGCGGCGCCGGCTTGCCGAGGTACTCCTGCGGCGACTCCTGGCTGAAGTCCGGCGACGAGTCTTCTTCCCTGGCCCTAACTTCGGCTTCCGTTTTCACCCGCAGGTAGTTGTCCAGCGCGTTTCCGTAGCCGGCGTTGGTGGCCAGCCATAGCGAGCGCGCCAGCGCCTCGCGGTCGTCACTCAGCGGCAGCGGGATGCTGGTCACCGCCGAGGCGCGATGCGCGCCGTGCGTGTTATCCAGCTTGGCATCGCCGATCCGCACCTGCACGTCGGCCACGCGCACATGATTGGACGAACTGTCCACCAGAGCCCCGAATTGCGCGCGAATGGACACAAAGCCGGCGTCGCTCACCGAGTAACTCAGAAAGTAAGGCGGCAACTGCTTGTCGTCCCCTTGTTTGCCGAGCGAGGTAAAGGCGCGGTGCAGCTCGGTTGCCATCGCGTCCAGCAGCACCGGGGTCCCCGTGGATGGGTCTTGGTTTGCGGGGTGGAGCCCCGGGGTCCCTGTGGACGGGTCTTGGTTCGCGGGGTGGAGATCAGGTGTAACTTGCTGCTGCGCTCCGGCAGCCAGGGGCACAGCCAGTGCCAAAGTGGCAAAAACCGCGCGGATACCGGCGCTGTTGGCCGCCCGCCTTCCAAAAGGACAAGAAATCTCTGTCATAGGCTGTAAAACTCAGTAAAACCTCTACAAACCGAATTGTCTCAGAGTAAGCTACTCAAGAGGAAACGATCCATGACGTTTGCGCGCCGAACTCTGCCGGCTCTTTGTCTTGCCTTCCTGCTCACCGGCCTCACTCCGCGTCTTTGCACCGGCCAGAGTGCGCCGGCCCAGCCCGCGCCGGCCTCCACAGCCGTCCCATCGGCCCCGGCCCAGCCCGCCAGCACGCAGGCCTACACACTTCCGCCCGAGAAGCTCGCCAAGGCGATCAGACTCAGCCACATTCAACTCGCGCTCGAGATTATTGGCTCGCTCTGGGGATTAATCGTTCTCTGGCTGCTGCTGGCCACTCGCTGGGCCGCAGGGTTGGCCGCCTGGGCGGAGCGGCTTTTACCCCGCCGCTGGCTTCAGGGGCTGCTCTTCTTCGCGGCCTTTATCGTCATCACCACATTAGCGGACCTGCCGCTGGATGCAATCGGCCATGCGGTCAGCCGAAGTTACGGCATCAGCGTGCAGGGCTGGGGCAGTTGGACGGGCGACGGGGCCAAGTCGCTGGGGCTTTCGCTGCTCTTCGGCGCTCCCGTTCTGCTCTTCTTCAACTGGATTGTCCGCGTCTCTCCGCGCCGCTACTGGATTTGGATCTGGCTGGTCTCGCTGCCCCTCATCGTGCTTACCGTCTTTGCGTCTCCGCTGCTCGATCCCATCTTCAACAAGTTTGAGCCGCTCACAAAAACTCATGCCGCGCTGGTCACAAAGCTGGAGACCGTTGTCGCCCGCACCGGAACCAATATCGCCCCCGACCGCATGTTCCTGATGAAAGCCAGCGAAAAATCCAACGGCCTCAACGCCTACGTCACCGGCATCGGCGCAACCAAGCGCTTTGTCATGTGGGACACTGCAACCGACCGCCTGCCCGACGACGAAATACTCTTCATCTTCGGCCACGAAAGCGGCCATTATGTTCTCAACCACATCCCCAAGCAGCTTGGCGGCATGGCCATTGGCCTTTTCTTTGTCTTCTGGGCCTGCGCCGCTTTTGCCGGCTGGCTGGCCCGCCGCTTTGGCGCTCGCTGGCAGTTGGTTGACCCCTACAGCGGAAACATTCCGCTCGCCAGCCGCCAGGGCTTCGTTGTGCTGCTCTTCGCCCTCTCGCTAGCGGGCATTATCCTGCAACCGGCCGGCAATACATTCAGCCGCCACTTCGAGCATGAGGCCGACGTCTACGGCCAGGAAGCCATCCACGGTCTTGTCGCCGACCCGCAAAAAACAGCCGTTTCCGCCTTCAACCATTTAGGCGAAGCCTGGCTGGAAGATCCCAACCCGAGCCCATTCGTCGAGTTCTGGACCTATAGTCACCCCAGCGTTCAAAACCGCGCCAACTTCGCCGCCCACTATGACCCGTGGGTGAATGGAGGGCACGGCAAGTTCTTTGACAAGTAGGGAAGGGGAGTACCAGCCAGACGATTTCTGCAGCTACTCCGCCGTTGTAGGATCAATCACCGTTCGAATGCGCGAGACTTGGTTGGCGGGGAGACCCGTCTTCTGGGCATGCTTGCGGATTGCATCTTCATCCGGGGCGATGTAAATGCAGTAAATCTTGTTGTCCGTGACGTAGCTCTGAACCCACTGAATCTGAGGGCCCATCTCTCGCAGAACACCGCACGATGTCTGCGATATCGCCCGTAATTGCTCCGACGACAGTTTGCCTGCATCGGGAATCTCTCTCTCGATCACAAACTTTGGCATGGTAAGACCTCCTTGTCCTGGCGCCAGGCCGCAGTCATCATAGCGCAGCCGGGGTACTGGGGGGCAACTCATCTTAGCGCAATCCGCAAATCGGATGCAGGAAGCCGACACGACGGAATAATAATGATCTCTGCCCCCTCCGTCTACAATCTTTCTATGCAAAATCTCTCGCTCTCCCGCCGCTGCATAGACACCTTTCCGCCTGAAGCCTTTACCCCGGAGCTGACCGCCAGCGACAGTCTGCCCATCAATCAGGCCGGAATGTTGGAAATCCTTGTGGTCGCCCCCCTCGCGCCCTATCCCGGCTTCAGTCCCGCGTGAAGGAAATCGCGGGCTGCTGATCCCTGACCCCTGCCCCCTGTTTTCCATCAGCCCCCCTCAAGTCGTACACTGAGGTTTCGCTTTTTGGAGGAGTGAAATCGTCATGGCTTATCCCGCAAACTACCGTTATACCCGCGAGCATGAATGGATTGAGCTCACGGGCAACATCGGCGCCGTCGGCATCACGGACTACGCACAGAAGTCCCTCGGCGACATCGTCTACGTGGACCTGCCCAAGGTGGACGACGCGGTCACCGCCAACGCCACCTTCGGCTCGGTGGAAAGCGTCAAGGCGGTCAGCGACCTCTACTCGCCCGTCACTGGAACGGTCACGGCGGTCAACGAGGAGCTGAAGTCCGCGCCCGACAAGATCAACGAGAAGCCCCACGAAACATGGATCATCAAGGTCGCGCTCACCGACCCCGCGCAGCTCAACATCCTGCTCGACGCGACCGCCTACGAGGCCTTCATTGCGGAAGAGAGCTAAAAACAGGGACCAGGGAACAGGGAATAGGGAATAGAAATCCGTCCCGCTTGTTGCTCCCTGTTCCTAACTAACTGCCATGCCCCATCCTTGCGGTTTCTTTCTGCCGAAAGGGTGGGCAGCAACAGACTCCATGCGCTTTATTAACTGAACACTGTTCACTGACCACTGCTCCAAAGGAGCATCATGCGCTACCTGCCCAATTCTCCCGCCGAACGCAAACAGATGCTGGCCGCTATAGGCGCAGCCTCCATCGACGATCTGTTTGCCGTCATTCCCGCCGAGCACCGCCTCAACCGCGACCTGGACGTGCCCCGCGCGCACGCTGAAAGCGAGATCATCGACTACTTCCGCGCCGCCGGACGGAAGAACTCGACCGGCTTCGCCAGCTTTCTCGGCGCAGGCGTTTACCGGCACTACCGCCCGGTCATCATCGATTCCCTGATTCAGCGCGGCGAGTTTCTGACGAGTTATACACCTTATCAAGCGGAGATAAGTCAAGGGACGTTGCAGGCTATCTTCGAGTTTCAGACGATGATAGCTGAGCTGACCGGCATGGACGTGGCCAATGCCAGCATGTACGACGGGTCCACAGGCGCTGCCGAGGCGGTGATGATGGCCGTGCGAGTTACAGGCCGCCACAAGGCCGTCGTCGCCGCGACCGTTCATCCCGAGTACCGGGAGGTGCTGGACACTTACACAAAGCATCAGGGCCTGCCGATGACTTTGGTTGGTTACGACCGCGAGACCGGCCGCATCGATCTGGCCGCGCTCGAAGCCGGCGTCACGGATGAAACCGCGGCCGTGTTAGTGCAAAGCCCCAACTTCTTCGGCGTCATCGAAGACATTCCGGCCGTCGCGGCGATTGCTCACGCCAAAGGCGCTCTGCTGATCGTCTCCATCGCCGAGGCGATTTCGCTGGGCGTGGTTCGCCCGCCGGTCGAGGCCGATATCGTCAGCATGGAAGCGCAGTCGTTTGGCGTCGCGCTCAGTTACGGCGGCCCGTACTGCGGCGTGCTCGCGGCTAAGGAGCAGTTTGTTCGCCAGATGCCTGGCCGTCTCGTCGGCCAAACCGTCGATGGTTCCGGCTATCGCGGATTCGTTCTCACGCTTTCTACCCGCGAGCAGCATATTCGCCGGGAAAAGGCCACCTCGAATATCTGCACCAATCAGGCATTGGTCGCGCTGATGGCCACTATCTTCCTCAGCGTTTACGGCAAGGAGGGAATCCGCGAGTTAGCCGAACATAACCTGGCGAAAGCAAGTTATGCCGCGCAAACTCTCTCTGCGCAACCGGGAGCGAAGCTTTTCTTCACCGGCGCGCCTCGCTTCCACGAGTTTGTTCTTCAGACCGAAGAAGCTCCGGCGCAATGGAGCCAGCGGCTTCTCGACAACAAGATCGTCGGCGGCATCGAACTGAGCCGCTGGTACCCCGAACTGCGCAACTGCACCCTCTGGTGCGCAACCGAAATTGTCACCCGCGCGCAGATCGACGCCGCGGCGAAAACACTGGCAGCCAGGCCGATGAGGGCATAGGACAGGGGATCGAGGTTATCTGGTTTTGCATTTGCGAATGGAGATGCGCAGATGTTCGAGAGATTCAGATCCGCGTTGTTCAACAGGCAACGCCGGAAATGGGAGAAAAAGCGCAAGAACGGCAAAGATGCCTTCATGCTTTACCATGGGGTGCTGAAATGGGGCGGAAGCATGTTTGTCCTGACCAGTGTACGCATCCTTGCCCGCCATCAAAAGCTGCATTGGCTTTATGCGGCAAGTATACTGATAGCTTGCCCTATAGCTGGATATATTTGGGCAAGGTGCACGTGGAGTCTGCACGAAGATCGCTTTTATGGAACGAAGAAGCGACGAGATTCGATCAAGGGAAGTTAGCCTGGGTAAGTTAGACGAGTTTGCAGCGAGGGGAAAATGGCGTCATCTGAAGTTTCATCAGTAAGTAACAAGAAAGTTCGCTCGCACCTAACACAGAACGAGGCTCTGCTCTTTGAGAAGTCCTCGCCGGGCAAGCGCGCTTACAAGCTGCCCCCGCTTGATGTGCCCACAGTGAACGCCGCGGCGCTGCTCGGCGCGGCCCATCGCGCCACACCCGGCGAACTGCCGGAACTGAGCGAGATCGAGATTATCCGCCACTTCACCCGGCTCTCGACGTGGAACTACGCCATCGATCTGGGAATGTATCCACTGGGCTCGTGCACGATGAAGTACAATCCGAGAGTGAACGAGTTAGTCGCCCGCATCGAGGGTTTGGCAGAGGCGCATCCTTACCGGCCTGACTCGCTGGCGCAAGGGATTCTCGAAGTCATCGACCTGCTCCAGCGCTGCCTGCTGGAAATCACCGGAATGGATGCGATCACGTTGCAACCGGCGGCCGGAGCGCACGGCGAGTTTACAGGAATCCTGTTAGTCCGCGCATGGCATGAGTCGAAAGGGAATCCGCGCAAGAAGATACTTATCCCCGATTCGGCGCACGGCACCAACCCCGCCACTGCGGCCATCTGCGGCTATACAGTCGAGAACCTCAAGTCCAACTCCGAAGGCGGCATCGACTTAGAGGCTCTAACTCGGCAGGTAGATGAAGAGACCGCCGCGCTGATGCTCACCAATCCATCGACGATTGGAGTTTTTGAGAGCCAGATTGCGAAGATCGCCGAGATTCTTCACGCCAAAGGCGCGCTGCTGTACATGGACGGCGCCAACATGAACGCGCTGGTGGGCAAGGCGCGGCCGGGCGACTTCGGCGTAGACGTGATGCACCTGAACCTGCACAAGACCTTCTCAACGCCTCACGGCGGCGGCGGACCCGGCTCAGGGCCGGTAGCTTGCAAGAAGTTTCTTGAGCCGTTTCTCCCCGTGCCTGTATTGGTGAGGAAGGCGTCTGAATCCCAGGTCCCTAAAAGCGAGGGACCTGGGGCACCCGGCTGTGTGCTTGGCTGGAACTATGATCGGCCGCAGTCGTTGGGCCGGGTTCGCTCCTTCTACGGCAACGTGGGCATGTTCATCCGGGCGCTGGCCTACATTCTGGCCAACGGACCAGACGGCCTGCGCCAGACCACCGAAGACGCCGTGCTCAACGCCAACTACATCCGAGCCAAGCTCGACGGCCTCTACGAGTTGCCCTACAAAACCGCGTCAATGCACGAGGTGGTTTTCAGCGACAAACTCCAGGCGGCCAAGGGAGTCAAGACCGGCGACATCGCCAAGCGGCTCATCGATTATGGCTTCCACCCTTACACGGTCAGCTTCCCGATGATCGTACACGGCGCGTTGATGATCGAACCCACCGAGAGCGAGTCGCTGGAGGAGCTGGACCTGTTCATCGATGCGATGCGCGCCATCGCCCGCGAGGTGGAGGAGACGCCGGAGCTGGTGAAGACCGCACCGCATTCGACGCGCGTCTCGCGGCTTGACGAAGTGCAAGCGGCAAGGAAGCCGATTCTGCGGTGGGCACCTGCGGTGCGGCCAAACGCTCGCTAATCGCTCGCACAGGCTTCGCGAAAATGGTTGATTAGCGAGAGCGCTTATACAGCTCTTCCAGCGCATCGCAGGCTGCGCGCACGCCGTTCTCGCTGGCTAATTGCCGAGCCACACTCTCGGACTGCTGGGCAAGTCGCGGCTCGGCGAGCATTGCCTTCAGCTTTCGCGCCACGCGCCATGGCTTGTAGTTGCCGCGCTGCATCACCCGCGCAACTTTCAGCCGCCGCATCCGTCGGGCGTTGTCTGGCTGGTCGTGCGAGAAGGGCATGATGAGCATCGGCTTGCCCGCGCGCAGGCATTGCGCCGTGGTCCCCACGCCGCCCTGGTGCACCACCATCGCCACGCGGTTGAAGAGCTCCGAGTAGGGCGCGTACTCGGCCACGCAGACGGTCTCCGGCAGAGCCGTCTTCAACTGGTTGCGCGGGTCGGTGCCAATCAGCAGCACTGCGCGAATCCCCAACCGCATCGCTGCCTTGGCCGATACCTCGTAAAAATCTCCCGCTGCCAGCACCGCCGCCGAGCCCAGCGTGAAGACCACCGGGGGCTCGCCCGCAGCCATGAACTTTTCCAAATTTTCCGGCAGAGCCTGATTGCCTCCGTCGGCGTCGTAGTAGCAGAAGCCGGTGATCAGCGTGTGCGCAGGCCAGTCCTTTTGTTCGGTGCCCAGCACGCGGGAGAAGAGCGCCAGCACCAGGTGTGGCGAGTGCTTGGCGTCGAAGAGCGGATTCGCGCCTCTGGGCAGCCCCAGCTCGCGGCGCAGCTCGTAAATCGGCTCGGGCCACTTGCGGCTCACAAACCGCGCCACACGCTTGATGATGCGCCCGAAGCCCGGAACCGCCTTGTCGGCGCGCGCCAGTCGCGGGTACGGGGGCAGCACCGGCGGGTCGAAGGCGGAGAAAAACGAGAGCGGCGCCAGCACGTAACTGGCCCAGGGAATCCCCGTCATCTCCGCCACCAGCGGCCCGGCGTAGTTCAACTCGCCCAGCAGCAGCAGATCGGCGCGTTCCGGCTTCGTCGCTGCGTCCAGCAAGTCGTCGTAGGTCTGGCGCAGCGCGGGAAAGAGAAAATTCCTCAGCCCATGCTCGGTGCCGTTCTTGATGTCGTAGACCATCTCCACCAGGATGGTGTTGGCGGGGTCGATGTCTGGCCGGACGGCATGGAACTCCAGGCCCAGCGGGCGATCTTCGGCTCGTATACGGCGGGCAGCGCCATCACCGGCACGTGCCCGCGCCGCTTCAGTTCCAGTGCAATGGCGATCAACGGATTGGTGTCGCCGTAGGTGCCGATATTCGAGAGAACAATGCGCAAAGTGAAGTCCTCGGGCGTTTTCGGGGTGCTGTTATGAGCGTAATCTATCGGGGCCGTGAATCGCCCGCGGTTTCATCCGTTTGAAACCAGCAGGGTGTATTCTTCGTCTGTTGCAGTAGGAGATATTTTATGTCCATGAAATTCAGTTTTCGCTTTGTTGTCCGGTCCTTTGCCGCCTCGACTTTGCTTTGCGGCCTGCTGGCTGCTGTTCGTCCCACCGCCGCGCAACAGCCCTACAAAATTATTGATCACTGGAAGCTGGGCGGCGACGGAGGCTGGGATTACTTGCTCGCCGATCCGCCGGCACACCGGCTCTATCTTACCCGCGGCGCGCGCGTCGATGTGGTTGACACGCAGACCGGCAAGCTGGTCGGCTCCATCGCCAACCTGCACGGCACGCACGGCATCGCGCTCGATACCGCCGGCAAGTTCGGCTACATCTCCGACGGCGGCGGCAACGCGGTGGTCGTCTTCGACCGCGCCACGCTGGCCACGGTGGCTACTATTCCCGCCGGAACCAATCCGGACGCCATCGTCTTCGAGCCGTCCACGCAGACCGTCTGGGCCTTCAATGGGCGCAGCCACGACGCGACCGTAATTGACGCTGCTACTCGGAAAGTGGTCGCCACCATTCCGCTGCCCGGCAAGCCCGAGTTTGCCGTTGTCGATGGCAAAGGCACGATCTTCGACAACATCGAAGACAAGGACGAGATCGTCCGCCTGGACGCGCACACCAATAAGCTCACCGCCGAGTGGCCGCTGACCGGCTGCGACGGGCCTTCCGGGCTGGCTTTTGATATTGCCAGCGGAAGGCTCTTCAGTGTCTGCGACGGCAAGAAGATGGCCGTGACCGACGCGATGACCGGCAAGGTGCTTGCCACGCCCGCCATCGGCGATGGCCCCGACGCCGCGGGTTGGGACGCTGCACACAAGCTGGCTTTTTCGTCCAATGGAGCCAGCGGCACGCTCACCGTTATTGACGCAGGCGCTCCCGGCTATCCGGCCATTGAGGAGCTGGCAACCCAGCGCGGCGCGCGCACCATGGCTTACGACTCCGCTGCCGACCGCATCTACCTGGTCACAGCCGAGTTTGGCCCGCGTCCCGAGCCCACACCGGAGAATCCGCGCCCTCGGCCAGCCATCATCCCGGGCAGCTTTGTTGTGCTGGTCGTTGGCCGGTAGAAGACAACTGCGAATTACTATGCGGTTTGTGTGCCCCATTCTTTCGCCATAATTCCGGCGAAAGGATGGGGCACAGTCCGCTTCAACCGGTTTGGACAACAGGGACTTGTTCCGTCCGCCTGCGGCTTGTTTGGCGATGAAGGAAATATTCTGGCGTAAAGCGGGGTTCAGATTGATAATGGTTGCAATTCTTTGATAGTCTTGGCGGTTTTACATCGCCAGGGGAGGAATCGTGCGCAAGAACATTCTCACGGCTGTATTTCTGGCATTTTGCCCTCTGCTGGTTGCCCAACAGACGCTCAACAATGACGCCATCGTCAAGCTCGTTCAGGCCGGACTTTCCGATGAATTGATTATCGACACCATCAATGCTTCGCCGGCTGCCTACGACACTTCCACCAACGGCCTGATCGCCCTCAAGAAAGCGAACGTCAGCGACAAGGTGGTCGCGGCCATGCTGCTGAAGGCCTCGGGAGCCGTTCCGACCGCCGGCTCAACTGCCTCGGCCCAGTCTGCCGCTCTACCCGCCGGCATTGAAGATGTCGGCGTTTACTTCAAGGATCCGAGCGGCGCATGGGTAGCCATGCTGCCTGAAATTGTGAACTTTGAAAGCTCCGGCAAGCTCAAGAACATCGCCTCGGCGGGCATTGTCAAAGGCGACCTGAATGGCCGCATCGAGGGCCCCCGTTCCAAGCAGAACGCGACCCTCCCGGTCACTTTCGCCGTTTACATGCAGGAAGGCGAGGCCATCACCGAATACGAGTTGGTGCGCCTTCACACCAATGCCGGAGCGCGCGAATTTCTCTCCGCCTCAGGCGGAGTCCTGCACACCGAAGCTGGCGCAACCAAGGATGAAGTCGAGTTTCAGCCGCAAAAGATTGCCTCCCGCGTTTACCAGATCACCTTAGCCCCCGGCGTTGGAAGCGGAGAATATGGACTACTGGCTCCGGGCGCCACAACAAGCTCCAACAAGGAAACCAGCGGAAAAATCTATACCGTCAGCGTGGCGCAGTAACGCAACACTCCAGCGAACGGGAACTCACGCCGCCCTGGGCGCAACCCGCTTGAGCGCCGGACTGCCCGCAGCCCGGCGCAGGTCATACTCGTTTTGCAGATTCAGCCAGAACTGCGCGGGGAGTCGAAAATAAATCCCCAGCCGCAGCGCCGTGTCGGCGGAGATCGCTCGCTTCCCGCGCACAATATCTCCCACACGAGGCGCGGGCACAGCCAAATCCTTGGCCAGACGATAACCCGTCAGCCCCAGAGGCTCCATAAACTCCGTCAGCAGAATCTCTCCGGGATGAATCAAAGCGGCATTTGCAGGCATTTTAAACTCCCTCGCACATCATTCAGTGATAGTCCACCACTTCAACATCGTGAGCATTTCCATCGCGCCAGACAAAACAAATGCGGTATTGGTCATTGATACGGATGCTGTGCCGGCCTACCCGATCTCCTCGCAGTCTCTCCAAACGGTTACCGGGAGGCGCCATCAAGTTCTCCAGCCTCAGAGCGGCGTTCAGGATGTACAGCTTCTTCAACGCCTGCCGGTTGAGTTGGGCTGGCAAACGCTTGCACCTGCCAGTCGTCCAAAGTCTTTCGGTATCCGCATCCCGGAATCCGGCGATCATGCTTTATGATAACACGACGCATATAGAAATGCAAGACGTACAGTCCAAAACCAGCCTTAGCATTTGCAGATCGGCAGACCGCCCGCAGCTGTTTTCCGCAACCCCGAAAAATGTCTTGCGAAAAGCAGGGTTTAGGCGGATGATTTCCTTGCTTCCCTTTTCACGCTTTCCCGGTTCGGAAAGGAAAGGAGAAGCTATATGTACAAAAGTTTTCTCTCACTTGTATTTCTGGCAATCTGCCCCCTGCTCTTTGCCCAGCAGACACTCAACAATGATTCCGTCATCAAGCTGGTAAAGGCTCACCTGTCAGACGATCTGATTGTCTCCACCATCAACGCACAGGCAGGAAACTATGACACATCCACGGATGGATTGATTGCACTGAAGAAAGCGGGCGTCAGCGACAGGGTGGTTACGGCGATTGTCCAGAAGGCCGCCGCGCCACCGCCGGTCGCCGCCGCCCCGGTCGATGCGACTTTAGCGCCAATTCCTCCGCCGGCGCCACCCACGGCCGACCCGGATGACCCGGCTTCGCCTCACGATCCTGGCGTTTACCTGATGACCACCACGCCGGATGGGAAGCGGAAGATGGTTTTCGTTGACCAGGCAGGCATAGCGAGCGCAAAGACATCCAACGTCCTGGGAGCGGTCTATTCCTTTGGACTATCCACAGCCAAGACGAAGGTGGTATTGATTGGAGTCCACGCCTCTCTGCGCATTACGGACACGAGACCTGACTTTTATATGTACTTCCCGCCGGCTGTCAACCTGGGCGGACTTGGCGGTACGGATATCATTACCAGCCCTTCGCAGTTCGCTCTGCTTTCTCTGGAAGTTAAGAAGGACCACCGGGAAACTCTCGTTGGAAAGTTTAGTATGGGAAGTACAAGCGCAGGTAATGACATAACGAAATCATCCCAGTTCAACTCCGCAAAGCTCCGTTCCGGCGTGTATAAGGTGACACCGCTGAATGACTTGAACTCTGGAGAATATGCGTTTCTTGCTACCACCAAGGTGACTGGCACCCTGAATAGCGCCACGTACATCGTTTACGATTTTGGCGTCGACCCCAGGTAGCCCAAAGCCACGGTAAAGGCCGATTTCGGCGACACTTTGCCGGCGAAGCGGAAGCCGGGCGTTCAACGCATTGGCGAACAAGACAAAATGAATCGTGATAAGCCCGTTCCGGCAAACAGGACGCTCTTATCCGCGTTTCGGGGCACGCCACACGGCTACAGGGAACTACGCCGGAGTGATAGAGTAAATCTGACGGCCTTTCATGAACAGACGCACGCGCACAACGCCCGCGCCTGTTCAGCGCAGACGAGAAACTTCTTGCGAAAAGCAGGGTTTAGGTAGATGATTCGGTTGCCATTCTTTTACAATTTTGACGATTTTGAAACGTAAGGAGGGAACTCATGCGCAAGAACATTCTCGCTGTTGCACCTCTAGCAATTTACCTCTTGCTCGTCGCCCATCCGATAATGGCTCATGAAAATTGGCCGTTGACAGTCAAAGTGCTGAGCACAAAGAACATAGAAGATCCACATGGCACCTTTCACCTTTCATTTAGTAGTACCAGTGCTGGATTTGGTGGAAGTAGCGGTCATGCGGGTTGGGTTCACAGAGTACATGAACACGTCTTTGTTGAGGCTGATAACGGAAATAGCTATGAACTACAGCCTAAAAACCCAAAAGATATGCTGCTACCCGGCACCTACAAAGCAAAGATCGAAAAGCGTGACATGATGGTCTGTGAAACCAAAGATAACGGAAATTGCAGAGATGTAAAATTTTATGTCGTCGAAGCCGTACCAACAGCGAACGAGACCGAATCAATTCCTAAAACGAATGAGATTGCCCCTGCTCCTACGGCGGCTTTACAGTCTCCCGCACTCCCCGCTCCCTCTATGCAACCCACAGCTACTCAAGCCACAGTTGTAGTGAACTCCAATCCTGGCGGAGCCGACGTAGAAATAGACGGTGCATTCGTCGGTAACACACCATCTACAATCTCGGTAGCTTCGGGTAGTCACCAGATTGTCGTCAAGAAAAAGGGCTTTGCCGACTGGACTAAGACTCTTAAAGTCACCGGCGGCACGGTTCATCTGAACGCAGAATTGGAGCTGACGCAACCTCAAGCACCAGTGCCAGTTTCGACGCCGGCACCACCGTCAATTTGAACCGATTGATTTAGGCGCCAGTCGAGCACGAGCGGGTTCAACTAGCGCCTTATCATTGACTGCCTATCATGTACAGACGCACGCGCAGGACGAAATAACGCACGGTTGTGTCAGGGGCGGCCTTCAGTCAGGCGGGTGACGAAGGCTTCCAGCCCTTCAAAGCGAATCTTCAGCGCTCCGTAGTTTCTCTGAAATGCCGTTTTCACGTTCGCTGCCAGCACGACATTGTCTCCCTGGGGGTACTGCCGCCTGAAGGCTTCGAGATTCGAGGCATCGAAGTTATCGGCGGACCATTTACATTCGATTGCCAAGGGATTGCCGCCGCGCACAGCGCTTACGCCTGTCAACTATACGCAAGCGGACTTGCATATAGTGCGACCAAACGCAAATGTATTTACAGGATCGAGAGGGTTCGCGCCGCTTTTCCGCCGATGCTCTCATCTGAACAAGAGGATTTCGCAGCGCCCCCTCCGGGGCGCAATCCTTGGATGGGCGGGCATTCCCCGGGTTGCGCTGCGCTCCAGCCGGGGCTATTTTCCGCCACCCTTCCGGGTGAATTTTGACGCATCTCGATCATTCCTGGCGTAACTTGACGGGGCGATTGGGCTGCTCCCTATGAATGCTCATAAGAACTAGCGGGTTCAAGTGATACCTTGGTTTCTGACGGCACTCATGAACAGACGCACGCGCAGAACGCTGTGGATTGTGGCCGCGGTCCTGCTGTTGTTGGCCGCGGCCATCTTCCTGCGCTCCAAGGCTCCGCCGGAGGCCGCGCGGCTGCTGCCCGAGTCCGACGGCATTGTCTACATCAACCTCAAGCCGGTGCGCGCCTTCTTCCACAAAGACCTGAAGCCGCCGGAGCGCGTGCCCGAGTACCAGCAGTTCATCGATGCTATCGGGATAGACCCGGAGCGCGACCTGGACGAGGCGGCCATCGCGCTGCACCGCATGACGGACCCTAATGGACCCAACGGCCCAGTGGCCTATTCGATGGTGCTGGTGGGCAAGATTACCGGCAAGCGGCTGAACGATTGGCTCGACGGCCACGCCACGAGCCGCGAGTCCTATGCCGGCCACACCGTCTACAATATTCCCTCTGAAAACCGCACTGTGCGGGTGGCGCAGATCGGTTACGACATGGTGGCCGTCTCCAACACCCCCACGCCCGAGCAGATCCACTCCATGCTCGACCGGCACGCACCGCGGCGTGGCCCTTTGCCGGATCGACGCTGCTGCGGCAGCACTACCACGAGGTGCCGCTGCTCTCGCTGGCCTGGGGCGTAGGCCAAATCGGGTTGCCCTTTTCGGAGAGCGGGGCCATCAAGATTTTTGGTTTCTCGCTGCCTCTGGAGTCCGATTCGACCATCATCGCCAGCGTTACGCCGGCGCTGTCGCTGGGCGGCTCGCTGAATGTGAAAGTGGTGGAGATCGCCCCCAGCAGCGGCAAAGCCGCCAGCCAGGCCGAGGCGCTCAACCTGATATTGATCATGGCCCGCGGCGTCACCGCCCCTCTGGCCGACAACGCCGCCAACAACAGCCTGAAAGAGCTGCTGAAGACCGCCGAGATTACCCAGAAGCACGACCGGGTGATGATCACGACCACGCTCTCGCCCTCCCTGTTCAGTGGTTCGGCCGGGAGCAAAAACTCTCTGCCTGATGCTTCTCCCGGCACTGGCGCGGTCAGGTAAGCGCGGACGCTCACGCTAGGCCTGCAATCGGACAGGTTCAAAAACAGCAAAGGCTCCCGCGCGATGGGGAGCCGAAGATGAATACTGTTGCGGCAATGGATTTACTTCGCCGGCGGAGCGGCCTCGCCGGGGTCGCTGAAGGCAATCTGCTCGTAGGTGGTGCGCAGATACTTGTGCGGATTGACCGGAACCTTGTGGACGCGCACCTCATAGTGCAGGTGCGGACCGGTGGCGCGGCCCGACTGGCCCACGTAGCCGATGACCTGGCCGCGAGTCACATGCTGGCCGGGGACAACCGCCATCGCCGACAGATGTCCGTAAATTGTCGTCACGTCGTGGCCGTGATCGATCTCGATCTCGCGGCCGTATCCGGCGTTCATCGAGGCATCGGTTACGTCTCCGTCGGCCGCGGCGCGCACTGGCGTGCCGATAGGCGCGTCAATGTCGATGCCGGAGTGGAAGGCGCCTTCGCCGTTGATCGGATCCTGGCGCTCACCGAAGCTGGAACCTATGCGGCCTTCCAGCGGCCACAGCGAGGGGGCATCGGCCAGCTCCGTCCAGTCGCCGACAAAGCTGGGCGACAAGCCGCTCTCCAGGGCGCGGGAGACCCGGCCAGTCATGGCCTGCGCGCGCAGCACATAAAACTGGTCGATGGAGAGCTTCACCTGCTGCTGGTCCACGTCGTCGGTCAGGGCCAGGCTGGCGGGCGTGGGCTCGGCCGCGGCGCTTGCAGCCGCCGGCTTGGCCGTGGCCAGCTTGTTCTGCCGCAGTCCGTAGAGCGCGGTCACTTCATTTGCCAGGGCTCCCAGCGAGGCCACCTGCACATTGCGGTCATGCGCGACCTGCGCCATCTGCTTGTAGTTCTTGCGCAGTGTCTCCCGGTCCTGGCGAACCTGGTTGAAGCTTTCAGTCTTCAGCAGCATGCGGGTATAGGAACCGGCCAGCCCCACGATGGTGAACGCTCCCACCAGCGCGGCGGCCACAAATCCATACACATACTGAAGCGGCAGGGGAATCTTGCGAATCCTCCCGTCCTCATCTCTGGCGACAAATAGAATGTAATAGCGTTTGCGCAGCATTATTGCCCTTCATCCCTGCTGCCCACAGGCCGCAATTCGCCGTGTACTCAAGAAAAGCCAAGGCAACGGAGCCTTCCGGCCCGAAAAACAATAAATACACCCCAACGGGCGCATTCCCGAAACGTGTGTCAAGACTAACAAATTGACCCTTGCGCGGTCAACGAATTTGATACAAGAAACATTGCCTAACTTGTTACATTATCGGTGCAAAATTGCCTCTTCATGAGGCTCAGCCGGTCAAAGTCCCGTTGGGTTGCCCTATTCTCATGAGGTGCGGATAAAGCAGACCCATTTCGGAACCGTATGCGGAAAGGGCGAACTCGCCCTGCTTGCGGAGATTCGCCAGAGGGCAGCGCGCGCCCAGCGCATCTCAGGGCGGCCTTCGCCTGGGCATCGGCGACGACTGCGCCCTGCTGGCCCCCCGCCGTGGCGAGGAACTGGCCATGACGACGGATTTGTCGATCGCCGGACGTCACTTCCGGCTCGACTGGCACCAGCCTGAGGCCATCGGCCATCGCGCTCTGGCGCGCGGCTTGAGCGACCTGGCCGCGATGGGGGCGCGTCCCGTAGCCGCCTTTCTTTCACTGGGTTTGCCGCGTTCGCTCACCACGGCAGTTGGCCGCCGCAGCTCTTGGTTCGAGCGCTTCCTCGACGGCCTGCTGGCCCTGGCTGAGGCTTACTCGACCCCGCTGGCCGGCGGCGACCTGGCCGAATCCCCCGTGGCTGTGGCCGACATCGTGCTGATCGGCGCCGTTCCTCGCGGCCGCGCGCTATTGCGTTCCGGCGCAAAGCCGGGCGACCTGCTCTACGTCACCGGCGCCCTTGGCGGAGCAGCTGCCGGACTGGCTCGCCTGGAGAAACTGGCCTCGCCCGCTCGTCCCAACCCGCCACGCATCCCCAAAAAGCTGGAAGCGCTGCTGGCCGCGCACCTCTATCCGCAGCCGCGCATTGCCCAGGGACTGTGGCTGCAACGCCGCGGTCTGGCCTCCGCCGCGCTCGACCTGAGCGACGGCCTTTCCACAGACCTGGCTCATCTCTGCGAGGAGTCCGGCGTCGCCGCCGAGGTCGATGCGGCTCTTCTGCCTATCCATGCGGCAGCAACCCTCGCCCAGGCCCTCCACGGCGGCGAGGACTACGAACTGCTCTTCACCGCTTCAGCGACAGCACAGCTACCGCGAGCCATCACGGGCGTCCGAATTACAAGAATCGGCCGCATCACAAGACCACGCGCAGGCCAGCCAACGATCACGCTCCTTGCACAGCAAGGCCGTCTGCCGCTGGAAGCGCGTGGATGGGAACATTTCTGCTAGATTAAAGGTTTCACTGAAAATTTTTACAGCAGCCGCAACTCAGGGAAATCCTGGGCGTAGCGCGTTGGGTCCAGGGTCAACAGCCGATCCGCCTGCACCAGCGCATGAGCGCCAATCAGAAAATCGGCCAGCAAACGCCGTGGGCCTTCCCCTGTGGCATGTCTGCGTCGTGCGGCGTAGCGAGCGAAGCGTCGGCCTGACTCGTTCCACATCATCTCCTCCAGCCTGTAATCAACTACAACCCCGGTCGCCTCAAGAAAGCCGCGCACATACGTCTCGGTGGCGCCGGGATAAGCCAGCAGTTCCGCGTAGACAAACGGGGAGATGAGCAGAGCTCCCTCTTGTCTTGCCACTCCCAACTGCTCGACAATTATCTCCGCGGTGGACTCCCACGACCAAATCGCTGAAAAAACGTTGGAATCGATGGCCGTCCTCACTGTTTACCCTCTTCTCGCGGCCGCTTTTCCCAGGGATCGTCATCGCGAAGATCACGCGTCCACGCATTGATCTCATCGCGAGAAGAAAAAGCAGGGAAGGCTCCTAGATAGGCGGTAAATGGGTTCTTCTCCGGCCGCGCGGGCCGCAGAACGGTCCGGCCTTCCTCGAAGACGAACTCCACGCGGTCACCCTCTCTGAGGCCTAGCCGGTGGCGAACTTCGATGGGAACAGTCACCTGCCCTTTGCTGCTGATAGTGCTGGATGGAGGCATCTTTACCTTATCTCCTTGAAGTAAAGATAACATTCTTTACTTATTATTTCAACTACCTTGCGCGAAATCTTTC
This sequence comes from uncultured Acidobacteriaceae bacterium, assembly GCA_963765995.1. GTDB lineage: Bacteria > Acidobacteriota > Terriglobia > Terriglobales > Acidobacteriaceae > Telmatobacter. The sequence goes on from CAVXYT010000001.1 coordinate 85,013, forward strand.
TCCCTGCTACCTTCTATCGTCAACTTGTACCGCTTTAACCGTCACACTTTCCGGCCCGGTCTTTGCCAAGCGGGCATACATCACCGAAGAATGGTCTGCGCTCGGTCTCGCAGTATCGGGCATCCGCCAGCGCATTGTAAGATTTGTAAGAGTCTGAGCGACATGGAAGACATCTTTTGGATCAAAGGCGATCCGCCTGCACCGCTGGCGATAGTGATTTGTCCGAGTGGCGACGACTGGCTGGAGGCTGAACTGCTCCGGATGAAGCAGGCAGGCATCCTAACCCTGGTTTCGCTGCTCGAAAAGAATGAAGGGATTCTGCTCGGCCTTGAGGATGAAGGCCCCGCCGCCGTCTTTATTGGATTGAATTTTCTTTCTTTCCCGATTCCCGACAAACATATTCCGCCGGACATGGCTTCCTTTAAGGAATTTGTGATCGGGCTTGCGAACCGTCTCCGCGCAGGGGAATCGATTGGCGTGCATTGCCGGGGAAGCATCGGCAGGTCCACCGTGACGGCGGCCTGTGCGCTCATTCATCTGGGCTGGTCGCCCAAGGCGGCACTGACGGCCATACAGGTTGCCCGCGGCTGCCCGGTTCCCGACACAAAGGAGCAGAAAGCCTGGATTCTGAACTATAAGGCCGAGCCATGAGCTGTTTCTCTCACGGGCCGCAGGCAAGCCCTGGCCGTGTACTGCCGCATTTTATCCTTGAAACAGCCTGCGAAAACACTTACATTGCACTCTATGCATTCAAATGGACGTCGCGCCTTCCTCAAGCAGGCAGCAACCCTGGCCGGAGCTTTCTCCGCCAACAGCCTCTTCCACCAAGCTCATGCCGCCGAGTGGCTGGCCGCATCCGCCAAAATCAGCGGCCTGAGCGCTGAACTGGCTGCCCAGAACGAAGACTACTGGAGCGTGATTCAGCAGTCGTACACTGTGAATCCGAATCTGATCAATTTGAACAATGGCGGAGTTTCGCCCTCGCCCTTGGTGGTGCAGCAGGCCGTCGAGCGCTACAATCGGCTTTCCAACGAAGGCCCGTCGTATTACATGTGGCGCATCCTCGACCAGGGCCGCGAGCCGCTGCGCGAGAGACTTGCCGCCTTGGCCGGCGCGCTGCCGGGGGAGATCGCCATCGATCGCAACTCCACCGAGGCGCTCAACACCATAATCTACGGCCTTCCCTTGATAAGCGGTGACGAGGTCATCGGCACTAAGCAGGATTATCCCAACATGATTCAGGCCTATCGCCAGAGGGCCGAGCGCGATGGCATCGTCTACAAGCAGCTCAGTTTCGACTTCCCCATCGAAGACGACGAGCGGATTGTGAAAGCCTATGAGGAGGCCATCACGCCCCGCACCCGGCTCATCCATGTGACCCACATGATCAACTGGGTGGGCCAGCTCATGCCCGTGGCAAAGATCGCCGACATGGCCCACGCCCGCGGCATCGAGGTGATTGCCGACGGCGCCCATTCCTTTGGCCTGCTCGATTTCAAGATTCCCGACCTGCACTGCGATTACTTCGGCACCAGCCTGCACAAATTCCTCTCCGCCCCTATCGGAACCGGCATGATGTGGATCAAGAGCGAAAAGATCGAAAAGATCTGGCCGCTTACCTGCAACGGCGCTCCTCGCAGCGGCGACATTCGCAAGTTTGAAACCCTGGGAACGCGCAGCTTCCCTATCGAGCAAGGCATCGGCGAAGCCATCAACTTCCATGAGGGCATCGGCAGCAAGCGCAAGCAGGCCCGCATCGGCTACCTGAAGAACTACTGGGCTACCCAGGTGCAGTCCATCCCCAAAGTCAAGCTGCACACCTCGTTGAATCTGAATTACTCCTGCGCCATCTGCGGAGTCAGCATCGATGGCATGACTCCGGCAGAACTGGAAAATGCCCTCTTCGACCGCTACAAGATTCACACCGTCGGCATTGTGTGGGAAAACATCAGTTGCGTTCGTGTAACTCCCCACGTCTACACAACTATCCCCGATCTGGACAAGCTGGTCCGCGCCATCGGTGAGATTGCCGGTAAAGCATAGTTCAGGTAGCGCACATAGACCTTCGTTCAGCGGCCTTACAAACCTGTGACTTGCAGGAAACAGCCTGCGTCTGCGTAGCCTGCGCCCTCCCGCCAATTGCCCTTCGTCGCCTCAGCCGTAAGAGCATTTTCGGAATACATATAGTCTTTTTGAGAGCAATGAAAGGTGGCTTTTTCTTGAGGAAAAAGCCACTTAGCATCGTGCTTCCGGTCTACACCAATTCCGAAAATGCTATAGACTGAGGGTTCGAGGGGTCCACAGCATGTTGGTTGTCATGAAGGCGCAGGCGACACCGGAGCAAATCCAGGCGGTCTGCGAAGCCATTGAGCGGTTGGGCTATCGTGCTCATCCAATTCCCGGAGCCCAGCGCACCTCCATCGGCATCACCGGCAACCAGGGCGAAGTGGACCGCGGCAACCTGGAAGAGCTCTCCGGGGTCGCTGAAGTCATCCGTGTCTCCAAGGCCTACAAGCTGGCCAGCAGGGACGTGAAGGAAGAAGACACCGTCATCCGGTTCGCCGGCACCGATTCCGCCATCGGCGGCCGCAACCTGGCCATCATCGCCGGACCCTGCTCCATTGAAAGCCGCGAACAGGCTTTCGCCATCGCCGAACAGGTGACCGCCTCGGGCGCGCAGTTCTTCCGCGGCGGCGCTTACAAGCCCCGCACATCCCCTTACGCATTTCAGGGCCTGGGCGTCGAGGCGCTGCGCATCATGGCCGATATCCGCTCGCGCTTCGGGCTGCGCATCGTCACCGAGGCCATCGACAACGAAACTCTTGATCTGGTTGCCGAATGGGCTGACGTGGTGCAGATCGGCGCGCGCAATATGCAGAACTTCTCCCTGCTCAAACGCGCCGGCCAACTGCGCAAGCCGGTGCTCATCAAGCGCGGCCTCTCCGCCACGCTGGAAGAGTTTTTGATGGCCGCCGAATACGTGATGAGCGAGGGCAACTATGAGGTTATCTTGTGCGAGCGCGGCGTGCGCACCTTTGCCGATCACGCCCGCAACACGCTTGACCTGAGCATCATTCCCGCCGTGCAGCGTCTCAGCCACCTGCCTATCCTGGTCGATCCCAGCCACGGCACCGGCCGCCGCGACAGCGTGCTGCCCATGGCCCGCGCCGCAGTTGCCTCGGGCGCGGACGGCATCCTCGTCGAGGTCCACGACCACCCCGAAAAAGCTCTCTCCGACGGCCCCCAGTCTATCTATCCCAGCCAGTTCGCCACCATGATGAACGAACTGGAACAGATCGCCCCCGTGGTTGGCCGCAATCTGCCGCGCGGAGTTCACGTCGAGACCGCCAGAGCGTGAACGCATGACCACACGACTCACCACCCTCGCTCTGCTGGCCCTCGCCCTCACCGGTTGCCGCCCCCACGACTTTCCGCAGTATCCGCCCAACTACCGCGAATATGCCTACGTGACCAACGGCGGCAGCAACACGGTCAGCGTCCTGGATGTGGTGAATGTGCGTGTGGACCGCGAGCTTGCGGTCGGACAGAATCCCGTCGCCGTAGCCGCCAGCCTCACCCGCAACGAAGTCTATGTGGTCAACTCCGGCGCAGCGGACGGCCAGGGTACGGTCTCGGTCATCAACGCTGAAAACAACACCGTCGCGGCCACCATCAATGTTCACCGCCAGCCGGTCTCCATTGAGATCGATCCCACGGGCCGCCTGGCCTATGTGGCCAACTCCGGCTCCAACACCATCTCCGTGCTGGACCTCAAGTCGCGCCGCGAGATCGCGGCCATCGGCGCGGGCGAAGAGCCGATTGCCGCCCGCATTTCCCCAGACGGCAAGACGCTGGTCGTGGCCAATCGCAAAGCCGACTCGGTCAGCCTGATTGACCCGGCCGCCCGTCGCGTCCGCCAGGTCTTCGAGGGCTGCCCCGGCGCCTCGGACACAGTGATTCTCCCCGACTCCTCTAAAGTTTTTGTGGCCTGCTCGACAGGCCATCAGATCATGGCCATCGCCCTGGCTCATGCCGAGGTTCGTCCGGCTCAACCCGGCAGCGCCCAAACTATCCCCGCCCAGCCCGACCGTCTGGAGGCTTTGCTCGACGTGGGCCAGGCGCCGGTGCAGTTGGCGCTCAAACCTGACGGCGGCGAACTCTTCACCCTGAACTCGCTCTCCAACTCCATCTCCGAGGTCATCACCCCCAGCGACGACGTCAGCGGCGCCACCATGATCGGCGACAATCCCGTCCGCGGCCTCGTCTCCGCAGATAACTCACTGCTCTATGTGGCTAACTTCCATTCCCAGTACGTCACCGTCTACTCGATCGACGACGGCAGGCGCGTGGGCTCGATTCACGTGGGCGACGGCCCCTCGGCGCTGGCGTTTTCCGGCTCCGGCCACCTGCTCTTCGTCGTCGATGCCCGCTCGAATGACATAGCCGTGGTGCGCACCGCCTCGCTCTCACTCTTCACCCTGCTCCCCGCCGGCCGCGCTCCCAACGCCATTGTTGTCAAGGCCTTCAAACTGCCCTAAGACGCATTGGCCCTTCCCGAAGGAAGGGCCAGCGCGACTCACTTGCTGAATGGCCTAATTCACGGCCACCGTGAACGTGATTGTGGGCGCCGGGGTGACGGTGGGATTTCCGGTGCCCGTCACCATGAAGGTGTACGTGCCGGCCGTAGTTCCCGGGTTGGGGGGCGGCGGGGGGGGCGTCGTGCTACCGCCGCTGCAAGCGGCCAGGCTGCCCAGCGCCGCCATCACTACCAGAACTCCCAGCATCGTCCGCCAACTGCGCCGCCGCGCCGGAATCCCCAGAAAGAGCAGAAGGGCGAGAACCGCGCTGCTGCCCGCGCCAAATAAGCCTCTGTTCTTGCCGGGCAGCTTCGGATAGACGAGCGCGGCGCTTGCCGCCGTCGTGTAAACCGTGGCAGTCGCCGTTCCGCTGGTGGTGCCGGAACTGAGAGTGACTGGTGAGCCGCTGGTGACGGAGCAGGTGGGCAAATCCGTTGCCCCGGAAGGAGAGTTTGTCAGAGCGCAGGAGAGAGTCACGGTTCCCGCATAAAGGGTGCTCGAACTGACCGTAATGGTAGAAGTGTTTCCTGTAGTTGCGCCAGGGGCCAGACTGGCTATATTCGTCGCCTGGAGCGCATACGTGGACTCCGTCACCGTAACCTTTGTTGAGCTGTTCATCGTCGAGGCATAGGTCGAGTCGCCGCTGTAGGTCACTGTCAGCGTGTCCAAGCCGACCGCCAGGCTCCCAGCCGGAACGGTGAAGGAATAGCTGCCGCTCGCCAGCGTCTGCGCCCCGGAGTTATAGCTGCCGCTGGTAAGTGTTACTGTTCCGGTCGGCGTTCCGCTGCCGCCGGTCACCGAAACGGGCACGGAAAGACTCTCGACGGTTGTCACCGGATTGGGCGTGGGGGGAGTCACGTTTATGGTTGCCGCCGCCGTGCCGGTCGACGAATTCCAATAGTTCACCAGTTGCGTTGCATCCACGCTGCCCAGCCCGCTTGCCAGATCGTATCCAGTCTTGGTGTCGTAGCCGGTGAGGAAGTAGTTTCCGGCCGTGTTCAACGCGCAATTCGTAGTGCCGCTGGTGCAGGGCACAGAGTTATTGCCCACCGTCACATCGCGAAAGATCGCGCCTGCATGGCTGCCGTTGTAGAGGGCATACAGTTCCTGGGCCGCTTGTCCCAGACGTTTGCAATTCACCCAGGTACAGCCGCTCTTGGACGTATCGGATTGCTGCACCAGCGCCAGCATGCCTGCAAAGGAAGGCGCAGCGGTGGAGGTGCCGCCATAACCGTCAAAATCGCCTGCCGCTATATTCGAACAATTCAGCGTGACGGACGTTCCGCTGAAATTCTTTCCCGACGCGCTGTCGCAGATCAACCAGGTTGCGTAGTCGGCGCCGTTGCCTGCCATCAACGAAACATCCGGAAGGTAACGTGTGGTGGTGGGTACGCCCGACGGCACCGTCGCTGGAATACCCGCACCCGTCTGCCACGCAGGTCTGGGGTAGCCTGCGCAAGTTGCGCCCGAGCCCGTCGCACAACTGCTTGCGCCGCCGCTGCCGGCGATGATATTGGCGCTGGTGCCCGTCCAGGGCACGTTTTCGGCAAGAAAGTTGGTGTCGCTTTGCACCGAGTCATTCCAGACCGACTCCGGAATGAGGCCCTTAGGACCGTCCGGTAATAGGTTGGGGAACCGGCAGTGCCCAGCGTCTCGTTCACATAGGTTGAAAACGAATTCTCCAGCCCATAAAAATCCGTTCCGCCGACCGCGATGTTATATGGCGTGGAGGCGAAGCCGCTCACCGATAACCCCAGCCTGGCTATTGTGCTTGTCTTGGCGGTATCGCCGTCGCAACTGGCCGACCCGGTGTCGCCGGTCGAAACCGTCACCGCAATGCCCTGCCCCGCCGCCTGCTGCCACCAACCGTTGATCAGCGCGTTGATGCTGGCGCCATTGTCGGACTCGCAGTAGCCGAAACTCAAGCTGAAGATGTCCACCACATTGGCGTCGAGCGCCGCCTCAATACCTGTGACGAGGTCCGTAGAGGCATAGTAGTAGATTGTCGCCCCCGGAGCCAGACCGCCCGAAAGTTCAGTGTCAATATATGCTTCGCCGCTGTCGCTCGCGACCCAATTGTTGCCAGAGGGGGGAGCAGAGCTGACAGTAGTGCAATATTTCAGGGTGGGGGTGGTTGAACTGCCGAGGAATGTGCTCCGGTAGGCACCCACGATGCTGGCGGTGATGGTTGCATCGCCGCCAACGCCGATATTCACGCCCGTACCGCTGGAGCAGGCTGTCCCCGAGAAGGCGGAGTTGAGGGGGTTTGGCGTGTCATAAATGGTCGCCGCATCCGCAGGGACGATATAGAGAAAGTAGCCGCCGGTTGTATCGGTAAGGCCGGGTCCCGGCCCGTTGGCCGACAGGGCGTCCGCCGGCTCCAGCCGCCTGGTCAGAGGGTTGATCCTGCCCGGGTTTCCGCGCACAGAGTGCGGCCTGGGCCGGATGGTATTCATGTGGGCGACGCCCATCACCACACCGGCCAGCGCCGAGGGAATCTGCGGGTCGGTCGTATTCGAGTAGAACTGGGTATCGTCGGTCTGAAACGAATGAATGGAAGTATGAAAGGCCTCTTCCACCTGGCTGACCGAACCGCTGAAGGCGATGTTGGTGCGCCCGGCCGAGACCGGCTCCACTTGAAGCCCGTGCGACTCCAGCCAGGCCACAAGGGCCGCTACATCCGAGTCTGCTGGGCCGTAGAGGGCGCCGAACTGCTGTGGGGTGAGCCACTTGTGGTAGTTTGGCGAAGACTTGTCCTGCAACTGGGCGAGATAGCTGTCAAGCGCGGCCTGCTGCTCGCTGGAGCGCGAAAGCACCAGGCGTATGTGGGTCAACTGCGTCGCGGAGTCGGCCTCGCCCTGGTCGTACTCCGCCCGCGCCAGACGCGGCACATTCCCTTTCAGTGTCGTCAGCGACGACTCATCCACATTCGAGACAATCCGCGGGGAAATCGTGGAATTCTGGGCCAGTAGCGCCGTCGAGCAGAGTAATGCTCCAGCTAATACACCAAGGGGGGACGCCTTCACGGAGCGCATAGTGTTCTTCCTGGAGCCTTCCTTCGGGGAAACCCCCGACCTTGCAAAAAGTTGCGGTTGCAACTGAATCTTACCGTTAAAAGCAACCATGCGCCACAAGCCACCCTGAACTGAGATGCGTGTGCCGCAATCATCAATTGTGCAGCTTGGAGAGGGCAGACGAAGTCCCTTTTCGCTCAAAAGGCGTGGGAATCTTTCTCAAAACGGGGAAAATTCCTACCTCGGTCCCTTTCTTCGCATTCCGCAGCTGTGCATCGTAAAAAACTTGAAGCCGGATGAGAGAATGATCGGAAAATCCAAGCGCCCACCCGCAGAAGCGCCGAGCGCAGGCAAACTGCCATTTAGACGCAGTTTAACGAAGAAAGCTCACCCTGGGAAGCGAAGAGGGGAAAAACTCGCACGAAGGTTACCATGGCCGCCGGGGATGACGGCTGGGGCAGGCGAGCGCCTGTGCCGGCAATCCGGCGAATTTGATAGACTTCAATGCCGGAGGCATTCTCTCTTGGCGCACACATCGCATACCCCCCCGCTGACCCGGCTTTCCGAGGAGGAGAGCCTTTTTTTCGCAACTGTCCGGCAGTTTGCCGAGGAGGCTATCGCTCCGAAGGTAAGCGAAATGGACGAAGAACAACATCTGGCCCCCGGGCTGGTGGAGAAGCTCTTCGAAATGGGGCTGATGGGGATTGAGATTCCCGAGGAGTTGGGCGGCGCCGGCGGCAGCTTTTTCGACTCCGTGCTGGCCATTGAGGCGATCTCGACTGTGGATCCTGGCGTAGCGGTCCTGGTGGATGTGCATAACACCCTGGTGATCAATGCGCTGTGCCGCTGGGCCAGCGAGGAGCAGAAGAAACATTGGCTGTCGCGGCTGGCGGCCGGCACGGTGGGAGCCTATGCGCTGAGCGAGGCCGGCTCGGGCTCGGACGCCTTTGCGCTGCAGACGCGCGCGGAGGCGGTTGCGGGCGGCTACCGGCTGAACGGACGCAAGCTGTGGATTTCCAGCGCGCGCGAGGCCGGGCTGTTCATCGTCTTCGCCACGCTCGATCCGGCGGCAGGATACAAGGGCATCACGGCGTTTCTTGTCGAGAAGGGCACGCCGGGATTCACGGTGGGCCGCAAGGAAGACAAGCTGGGGATTCGCGCCTCCAGCACCTGCGAGTTGCTCTTCGACAACTGCGGGTGCCGGCGGCGAACCTGCTGGGCGAACCGGGCAAAGGATACAAGATCGCCATCGAGACGCTGAACGAGGGGCGATCGGGATCGGCGCGCAGATGCTGGGGTTGGCCGAGGGCGCCTGGGGACACGCGCAGCGCTACGCCAAGGAACGGCGGCAGTTCGGCAAGCCGATTGCGGAGTTCCAGGCCGTGCAGTTCGCGCTGGCGGAGATGGCGACCGAGATCGAGGCGGGCAGGCTGATGGTCTATAACGCGGCGCGGCTGAAGGACGCGGGGCAGCCGTATCTGCGCGAGGCGGCCATGGCCAAGTACTTTGTCTCGCAGGTGGCCGAGCGGGTAGCCAGCCAGTGCGTGGAGGTCTTCGGCGGCAATGGATTTGTGCGGGATTATCCGGCGGAAAAGTACTATCGCGACGCCAAGATCGGCAAGATCTACGAGGGCACGTCGAATATGCAACTGGCCACCATCGCCAAGCTGGTGCTGGGGAAGTAGAGCTTACAGCTTTTGCGCTCGCTGCACGGCGCGGACGCCGGGGACGCGGCGCAGGCCGAGGACCATGCGATTGAGGTGGCCAACGTCTTCGGCTTCGGCGATCAGCTCGACGACGGCTTCGCCATTTTCGTCGTGGCGGATATCGACGCCGCTGATGTTGGCGTTGTCGTCGGAGATGACGGCGATCAGCTCCTTCAACATGCCGGCGCGGTCATCGCAGGAGACGGTGATCTTGACGGGATAGCGCTGCGCCGGCTTGCGGCATCGCCTACGCGGGACCACTCGACATTGATGCGGCGGTCGCTTTCGTAGAGCAGGTTCTGCACATTGGGACAGCCGCGGGCATGGACGGCCACGCCTTTGCCGCGGGTGACGTAGCCGACGATCTCTTCGCCGCGAATGGGGTTGCAACATCGGGCGCGATAGACGAGCAGGTCGTTCTGGCCCTCGACCTGGAGCGAGTCAGAGCCGGTGAGGTGCAGCTTGCGCACCGCGTCGGACATGGCCGCCTCGCCGGACTTGATCTCAGGCGCAGCCTCGGCCTCGGGTTGATTCATGTAAGCGGGAGCCAGCTTGTTGAGCACCTGGCGGGCGGAGTGCTTGCCCTGGCCCAGGGCGGCCAGCAGATCGATGGCCGTGGCCACGCCATATTCGTTGGCAACGCGGCCCAGGTCCTGGTCGCTGATCTGGCTTTGCGGCACCTTGTATTTACGCGCCTCACGCTCCAGCAACTTGCGCCCTATCTCGACGGCGCGACGGCGGTGGTCTTCGTTGAGCCAGTGCTTGATCTTGTTGCGGGCGCGGGGACTTTTAACAAAAGTCAGCCAGTCGCGGCTCGGCTTGTGGTCTTTCTGCGTGACAATTTCGACGATGTCGCCGGTGTGCAGCTTGGTACGCAGGGGCGCCATGCGGCCGTTGACCTTGGCGCCGACGCAGGTGTGGCCCACCTCGGTGTGGATGGTATAGGCAAAATCTACGGGCGTGCCGTCGGCCGGGATTACGACGACCTTCCCTTTGGGCGTGAAGGTGTAGACCTCGTCGGGATACAAGTCCATCTTCAGGCTGGAGAGGAATTCGTTGGGGTCGGTCATCTCCTTTTGCCACTCGACCAACTGCCGAATCCAGTTCAGCCGCTCCTCGTCGCGGGCCGTGACCGCGGCGCCGCCCGACTTGTACTTCCAGTGGGCGGCGATGCCTTCCTCGGCGATGCGGTGCATCTCCTCGGTGCGGATCTGCACCTCGAACTGGTGGCCGGTAGGGCTCATCACCGTGGTGTGCAGCGACTGGTAGCGGTTGGCGCGGGGCATGGCGATGAAGTCCTTGATGCGGCCGGGCACCGGGCGCCACAAGGTGTGGATGAGACCGAAGACGGCGTAGCAGGCGGCCACGTCCTGGGTGATGACGCGGACGGCCAGCAGGTCGTAGACCTGGTCGAAGGAGACCTTGGAGCGCTGCTGCTTTTGAAAAATGGAATAGATGCGCTTGATGCGCCACTCGACGCGGGCGTGGATGTTGTTTTCGCGCAGTTGCTCGGCGAGCGTGTCTTCCACGCCGCGCAGAAACTGCTCGCCCTCGACGCGGCGGGATTCGACGGCCGCCGAGACCTGCTCGTAGCTGACCGGGTCGGTGTAGCGAAAGGCCAGGTCCTCCAGCTCGCCGCGCACCTTGCCCATGCCCAGCCGGTGCGCCAGAGGCGCGTAGATCTCCAGGGTCTCCCGCGCGATGGCCACCTGCCGGTCGGGCTTCAAATGCTCGAGGGTGCGCATGTTGTGCAGCCGGTCGGCCAGCTTGATCAGCACCACGCGCACGTCCGAGACCATGGCCAGCAGCATCTTGCGCACGTTTTCGGCCTGGCGGTCCTCGCGATTGGCGAACTCGATCTTGTCGATATTGGTGACGCCCTCGACGATGTGCGCCACCTGGTCGCCGAAGCCGGCCGCAATCTCCTCATTGGTGGCGGGCGTGTCTTCGACCGAGTCGTGCAAAAGGCCCGCGGCGATGGAGGTCGAGTCCATCTTCATCTCCGCCAGCACCTCGGCCACTTCGAGCGGGTGGATAATGTAGGGCTCGCCCGAGGCCCGCATCTGCCCCTCATGGTGCCGGACGCAGAACTCCCAGGCCTTGCGGATGAGAGAGATGTCTTCGCTGGGGCGGTTGGCGTGGACCTGCTTGAGCAAAGCCTCAACCCGCCGGTCAATGGCCTGCTGGTCGACCTCGCGCACTGCAGCCTGCGTCTTTCCCGCTGCAGCCGGGGCCGCGCCAGGTACCTCTGCCGGAATGGGTTGCCGGACAGTCGCCATGCTTCATTATAGGCCGGTTGCGTTCCGCGGTGATAAATGGGCAGTCTCGGAGCCAGCGCTGGCGGCCTTATGGTTTCAGGCGGTAGCTATCGCCCAGTTTTCCCGCTGCCTGCAGGTGCTTTCGCGCTCTCACCAGCTCAGCGATCTGCCGGATATGTCCCAGATCGTGCATGGTCCACTCATGCACCATTTGTTGCAGGGTGATTTCGCCGGCCTCCTGGTGCCTCGCGCGGCGTTCACCGGCGCTTTGCGGCAAGGTCCGCAGATACTCCACGTTGGTCTCGCGCTGCTCTTCAAAATGGTCGAAGGCATCTTCCGCATTGGCATTGCGGTACATCTCCAGGTACATCTGCGCATCATCCGGCTCGAACTCCGGCAGTTCCTCACTCACGAACCGGTCCACGCGTGTTCGATAGCAGTGGCCCTCGGAATGGGAAAGATGCGCGAGCACTTCCGCTACTGAAAAGCGGTCGGGTGCGGGCTTCCATTCGGTATCTTCGACCGACAGGCCGCACATCAATCCGCGCAGGATCGCGGGGGTCGCTTCCAACTGGTCGAGGCAGTCTAATTCCAATTCTTGCGTCATGCGATACATCCTACGATGTTCTCTCCGCTGTCTACATGCAGCGTATCCTATGAGAGAGGATTGACTAAAACCCATGGGTGAGAAGATGGAGAGATGAGCCGTACCCGATCAGACCATCCTTCTCCCAAAGTCCAAGACATTGGCGCCAAAATCAGCCGCCGCGCCGCCGACCGGCTGCGGTCCGGCCATTTGTGGGTTTACGCCTCCGACATCGAGTCTCTGGAACTGCCCGACGGGCGAGCCTCCGGCGCTCGTGCCTGTGGCCGACAGCCGCGGACTGCTGCTGGGCACGGCGCTTTATAGCCCCACCTCGCAGATTGCGCTGCGGCTGGTCTCGCGCGAGGCAATCAGACGAGGCCGCGTGGCTGCAATTGCTCGAATCCCGGCTGCGCGCGGCAATCCGGCGGCGGCGTCCGTTGCTCGACGAACGGACCAACGCCTGCCGGTTGTGCTTCAGCGAGGCCGACGAGCTGCCCGGCCTGATGGTGGACAAGTACGGCGACCTGGTGATTCTGCAACTGCTGGCCAAGGGGCTGGACTCTGCCGCGGTGCGCGAGACTTGTGTGCGCGTGTTGCGCGAAGAGCTGTCGCCGGCGGTGATTCTGGAACGGCCCGACCCGAGAGTGCGCGAACTGGAGGGGTTGGCGGCGCCGAATCTTGCACCGCTGTGGACGACCGACGCCGACGGCTCCCCGCCAGCACCGAATTCCGGCTGAATGGCCTGATCTTTCAGTACGACGCCAACTCCGGGCAGAAGACGGGCGCATTCCTCGACCAGCGCGCCAACTACGCCGCCGCAGCCGAGTGGGCGCGGAGGCTTGGCGCAACCGGACGCGGGCGCTGGACGTTTGCTGTTACCAGGGCGGCTTTGCCCTGCACCTGGCGCAGGTTTGCGCTCAGGTGACGGGCATCGACGCCTCCCGCGCCTCGCTCGAAGTGGCGGAACGGAACTTTGAGGCTAACCGCGCCAGCCTCACAGCAGAGGTTGATTGGGTGGAAGGCGACGCATTCGAGATTCTGCGCGACTGGTCGGATGCTGGCGAGAAATTCGACGCCATCGTGCTCGATCCGCCCGCCTTCGCCAAGAGCCTGCGTGCCGTCGAAGGCGCGTTGCGCGGCTACAAGGAACTGAATCTGCGGGCGCTCAAAATGCTGCGCCCCGGCGGCCTGCTGGTGACCTGTTCCTGCTCGCATCATGTGGGCTGGGCCGACCTTGAAGGCAGCGTGGCCTCAGCCGCCGCCGATGCGCACCGGCGCGTGCGGCTGCTGGAGCGGCGCGGAGCCGCGCCCGATCATCCCGTCGTGCTGAACCTGCCGGAGACCGAGTACCTGAAGTGCCTGGTGCTGGAAGTGGAGTAAATAGCCGCACAAGAGCTCGTCGCTGAGTACCCCTGCCAAAACCCTGCGAATCTGATCTCAGAACGCCGCTCCGCACCCGGAGCAGAACCGCGCACTCTGCGGGTTGGTCTGCCCGCAGCGCCCGCAGGCCACCAGCGTACCCGGCTGCGCCGCCGCCGGCACGTTGACCGTGACGTTGAATGGATAGACCCATCCCGGCATCGAGATGCCCAGCATGGCCGCAATTCCCGCCGCCTGGATGGCGTTGAACTCCCGCACCCGGCCCGGCATGAAGAAGCACTCGATGAAGCCGAGAATGGCGGTGATACCCGTCCAGAAGAAGCAGCAGTAAAGAATCCCCAGGCCGGTTCGGCGCAGGTAAAAATGGTGAACGCCGAAAGTGCCCAGAAACAACGCCAGCAGGATGCCGACGACTTCGTCGCGGCGCACCGCCTCATACTGCTGGTAAAAGATCGCTTGCGCGTTGGGATACGGTTGGCTGCTCATGGCTGGTTCTCCTTGCTCTCTGGCCAATATACGCAAGCGGGCCCCTGCCGGTTCCCGGACCAAAACCGACGACCCCCAGCCTGCCCAATTGAAGCTACCGCCAAGGGCTAAGGCTGCGGCGGCGGAATGACCGACGTATCGCGCTCCCAGCCTTCGTTTTCGAGCTTGATGTGCTCAATAGCGACGTCATTGGCGTTGGCGTCCAGATCGGGAAGCGCCTGGTACTCCGAGGGCCAGCAGCGGTAGATTTTGTAGGCGCGAACCAGTTGCCCGGCCTCGTTGTAGAACTCGAGGTAGATGTCCTTGCGGAACTCGTTCAGCGACACCTCGGAGCCCAGGCCCGCGCCGTATTTCCAGACCAGGTTGGCCCAGTCTTCAAAGGCAGTGTCGTCGGTAAGCCCGCGTTCCAGCGTGATGGACTCGAACTGGGTCAGGCCGGGCGATTTCCTGCTGGTGCTGGGATCGCCGCCCTCCCGGTGTTCCACGACCTCTGTGGCGCGGATGAGTCCGGTTATGCGTGAGATTGCAGGGATGTATTTGCCATCCCATTTCACGCGGAATTTGAAGTTCTTGTACGGATCGAGGCGAGTTGGATTGCCAGGGAATTCTGTCATGCGAGGAAGCATATCACCGGAAATGGAGTTGGGGTTAGAAAATTCCGCAAACAAAAAGCCGCAACCCTTTCCGAGGCTGCGGCTCATTACGGCTGAATTCCAGCCGGAGTTACATCTCCTTGACGCCTTCGACGAATGCTTTCAACTTGCGGCTGCGCGAGGGGTGGCGGAGCTTGCGCAGGGCCTTGGCTTTGATTTGATTTTACGAGGGGTGTTTGGGCAAGGCTCGCGGCAATCCAAGGCTGATCAGCAAAGTTGCATTGACGCTGGCCATGGTTTCCGGAGCGAGTGCGCCATAGACTTTACCAAAGCGGCGCTGATCGACTACGCGAATCTGATCACACAGGATGCAGCTATCCTTGGTCGTCCCTCCATCGCCCATTTTCACCTGCACGTAAATCGGTGAAGGCGCTTTGATACGCGCCGCGTCAGTCAGCGGCACGATGATCGTGGTGGATGCAAAGCGGTTGCCTACGTCGTTCTGAACGACCACGCAAGGACGCGATTTACCTTGTTCGTGGCCGACCACAGGATCAAGCGAGACTTCGACAACTATTCCGCGAAAGGGCTTGCCCGCCATCAGAATCCCTCGCGATCTACGTGGCGGAATTCATTCATAATTTCCTGGCTCATCGGGGCATTTGCCGCATACGCTGAGGCCAGTTCCAGTTCAAACCGCTTCTTCTCCATTTGCTCAAGGAGCTGCTCAACGGCGCTTCGGATCAATTCGCTGCGGTTCTTGTCGAGTTTGCGGGCGGCATCATCGACGCGCTTCAGCAGACTTTGCGGAAATTCAATGAGGACACGCTCTTTGCGGGCGCGAAGAGTTGAAGGCTTTCGGGGAGAAACTACGGGCATGGGGTTGTCCTCCTGTTGAGCAGTCGCAGGAATGAATCTGATTATAGACCAATATTTGCATCTGCTATCAACAATATGTATATACAATTATATATATTTACTTATTGTGACTACATATACAACAAAAAGCCGCAACCCTTGCCGAGGCTGCGGCTCATTACGGCTGAATTCCAGCCGGAGTTACATCTCCTTGACGCCTTCAACGAATGCTTTCAACTTGCGGCTGCGCGAGGGGTGGCGGAGCTTGCGCAGGGCCTTGGCTTCGATCTGGCGGATGCGCTCGCGGGTGACCTGGAAGCTCTGGCCGACCTCTTCGAGGGTGTGCTCGGAGCCGTCTTCCAGGCCAAAGCGCATCTTGATGACGCGCTCCTCGCGCGGCGTGAGCGTGCGCAGGACCTGCGAGGTGTACTCCTTGAGGTTCACGCTGATGACCGCTTCGGAGGGCGAAACTGCCTGGCGGTCTTCGATGAAGTCGCCGAGGTGTGAGTCTTCCTCTTCGCCGATGGGGGTTTCCAGCGAGATAGGCTCCTGCGCAATCTTGAGCACCTTGCGCACCTTGGCCACCGGGATGTCCATGCGGCGGGCAATCTCTTCGCTGGAAGGCTCGCGGCCCAGCTCCTGCACAAGCTGGCGGCTGGTGCGGATCAGCTTGTTTATGGTCTCGATCATGTGCACCGGGATGCGAATCGTGCGGGCCTGGTCCGCGATTGCGCGGGTAATGGCCTGGCGAATCCACCATGTTGCGTAAGTCGAAAACTTGTAGCCGCGGCGATATTCGAACTTGTCCACCGCCTTCATCAGGCCGATGTTGCCCTCCTGAATCAGGTCGAGAAACTGCAATCCGCGATTGGTGTACTTTTTGGCGATGGAAACCACCAGGCGCAGGTTGGCTTCGATCAACTCCCTCTTGGCCTGGTCGGCGTCCATGTCGCCCTGGATCATCTCGCGCTGCGTGCGCTTCAACTCGCCGATGGAAACGCCCGCGTCGGCCTCGATTTTTTCCAGGTCGGCCTTGCAGTTCTTCTGCTGCCGGCGGTACTCCTTCTTCAGCTCGTCGCTGCGGCTGGCCTCATGCTTCTGCTCCAGCGAGCGAATCTGCCGCTCCAGCGTGCGCATGGTGTCCACGGTCTTGTTGACCTTGTCCAGCAGGCGTTTGCGCTCCAGGGGCGTGTACTTGAGTTCGCGCACAATCCGCGAAACCAGCACCTTTTCACGGGCGATCAGCCAGCGGGTTTTGCGCGCGGCAGAGGCCCTGGTCTTGGCGGCGCCGGAAGCGGCTTGCTTCTCCTCCAGCGTGGCAATCTTTTTCTGGTGCTTCACCAGCGCGTCGATGCGGGCCACCGTGGCCTTCACGCGCGCCAGCACCACCTCCTCGGTGAGCTCCTCGTCGTCGAAGATGACGACCTCTTTGATGTTGCGCACGCCGCGCTTCAGGTCCTCGCCCAGGGCCACAACCTCGCGAATCACGATGGACGAACGCGAAATGGCCTTGAGCACACGCATCTGACCGCGCTCGATGCGCTTGGCAATCTCTACCTCGCCTTCGCGCGTGAGCAGCGGCACCGTGCCCATCTCGCGCAGGTACATGCGCACCGGATCATTGGTCTTTTCCAGAGTCCCGGGCGTCAGGTCCAGCTCGACGTCCTCGCCCTCTTCCGGCTCAAAGTCCTTGTCGCCGTGGAACTTGGGAACGTCCAGCAGGTCAATGCCCTGGGTGCCGATGGTGGTGATCAGGTCGTCCAGATCCTCGGGCGAAGAAGCCATCTCATCCGGCAACATCTCATTCACGTCGCCGTAGGTCAGATAGCCCTTTTCCTTGCCGACTTCAATCAGGGTGTCAATTTCGTGTTCGTGCTCGTGTTCGTGTCCGTGTACGAATTTGTCGTCGCTCGCCAAAATATTCCTACTCTCCAGCGCAAGGCAGATTCAGCACCGGCTTGCGCGCCGGTGCGCAGGTTCCGCTCCAGTCCGCTCCAAAGCACGCGGAAAAAAAGATTTCCATGTGGAAATCCGGCGCATTCGGACACGAACCTGCGGTCACCCGCAAAAAAAGCGGATTCAGGGATTTGCTCGGAACAGGATGACAAGCGCTTCAGGATTCACCTGGGTCGCCCGCGAGCCGCGGCTCATAGTTGGGGCAAAGGGGCGCGCATCCGCACTGAGATCAATAGATTACCACGTTTTACCCTTTATTTCCAAGGCAAAATCGAGGCAAGCGCAGAAGCCTTTTCGGTCGAACTAGCAGCCCGACGGGGCGATCATGCCTACCATCCGCTCCTGCTTCCCTTTATTTGACGCGGAAAAGAGCTGATTCGATGCAGATGCGGACGTGGTATAATTTCCTTGTTTCCTTGTATGAGGTTTTCATGCTTGCCAAAATGACTGTCAAGAATCAGCTCACCATCCCCAAGGCGGTGATCACCCGCTTCACCGGGGTGGAATACTTCGATGTCAGCACGGATGGGGCGAGCATCACTCTGCGTCCGCTCCAGCGGAGCCGCGCGGACGAGGTCTGGGCGCACCTGGAGAAGCTGGGTATCACTGAGCAGGACGTGAGCGACGCCGTTGCCTGGGCGCGCGAGGCCGAGTGAATGAGCAGCCCATACGCCGCGTGGTATTCGACACCAATGTAGTTCTCTCCGCGCTGCTGTTTCCCAACGGCCGCCTGACTTGGCTGCGTTCGCACTGGCGGGAGGGCGGCGCCGTTCCGCTGATTTCCCCGGCAACGGCGCGAGAGATAACGCGGGTTCTTGCGTATCCCAAGTTCCGGCTCTCCGAGCCGTACCGCATCGAGCTGCTGGCGATGTACATTCCTTACTGTGAGAGCCTCAATCCAGCGGACAAATGCCACATTGAATGCCGAGACTCCAAGGATCAGCCTCAGCTCGACCTGGCCCAAAGCGGCAAAGCCGATCTGCTGGTGACAGGCGATAATGGCCTGCTGGCGCTGGCCGGGCAACCGGCATTTGTGATCGAAACTGCGGAAGAGTATCGGCGGAGAATTAAAGAGCCGCTGGATCCTCAAGGATAGCCTTCAAGTTTCTCTTCCCGTGCAGTATCGCGACAACCTGTAACGGCTTGGTGTCGGGGCGATAAACCACGATGTAGTTGGGAAATCGGTTTATTGTCCAAAACCGAACCGGCAATGCGGTAATCTCGCTTCGTTTGGAACCGAGCATAGGGTTCCTGGCAAGGCAATTACATGCCGATAAAATAGCTGATTCCACGAGATCTGCCGCATTCACATTGTCTTCCGCAATGTAGTCCCAGATATCGCCAATATCTCCGAGCGCTCGTGGGGTGAGCTGATAAGGGGCGGGCATCTCTCAGGCAATACGCCGATTTGCCCGGCGATTCTGGATGATGTGGATCGCTTGCTCGGCATCTACAAGTTCGCCGCGTTCGGCCTGCGTGAAGCCCTCTTCGATCTGGGCGGCTATGGCCTCCTTGTCGGTCAGCAACCAGTCCCTATTCCGATACTGCTCCTGAATCACAGCAAAGGCCTGATCGAGCACCTCTTCCGGGCTCATGCCGGAAAGCGCAGCCCGATTAAGCACCTTTTGCTGTGCGGGTTTGAGTTCGAGGATCATGGCGCGCTCCCTTGTGCCGCGAAGGAACCTATGGGTTGGATTATACCGGTTCCCGATGCTGATGCAACTGCCGCAGACTCCGGTCCAAATCGAGCTTTTGTTGCGTCAGCAGGGCCAGCTCGGCAAAGTCGCCGCGCCGCTCGGCCTCGGCAATCAGCGTACGCAACTCGCGCTGCCGGCTCTCGATGGTCCGCTCCTGAATCTCCTGAATGGCGCTCTGTACTTCGTTCTCCTCGGGCGGTTTGGTTTCGGCCAGCAGCGCCTCGGCCAGCAAGGCCCGCTGCGCCTCGTCCTCCACCACGTCCATGGGGTCGCGAGCCTGGCGGGCGGCCAGTGCCTGCAGGGCCGCGAACGCGCCCAGGTGTTCAAACCACGTAGGTTGTGTGATGAGAGCCTTGGTCGCAAGCTGCCGCGACTGTGCGTACTCCGGATCGTCGATGGCCAGGGCGCGGAGCAGCACCCGCTCGACTTCAGTCAGCGCAGTGGCTCGCGCCTCGATATGGTCACGCCGCCGCAGCGCGGCCTGGCGCAATTCTTCGCGCAACACGGCCGAGTCAATGCCCAGCTTCTGCGCCGCGTCGGCGGCAAACTGGTCCCGCGCCAGCTTCTCCGGCATCCGGCGAATGTGCGGCAGCAGGAGGTTCATCGCCTTCACCTTCTGCTCCGAGCTGGCTCCGGGGAACATCTGCCTTGCCCGCTCGATCAGGTAATCGGCTTGACGGCGCGCGCCACGCAACGCCGCCGTGTAAGCCTCCACGCCGCGCTCGCGAATGTAGCGATCCGGGTCCAGCCCGCCGTCGAGGGTGACGATCTTGATGGTGAAGCCCTCCTCGGTGAGCAGGGCAATCGACTTCTCCGCGGCGTTGGAGCCGGCGGCGTCAGGATCGAAGTTGACCACCACCTGCGAGGTGTGCCGCTTCAGAATCGCCACCTGCTGCTCGGTAAAAGCCGTTCCGCTGGTGGCAATTACGTTCTGAATCCCGCGAAGGAAAACCGAGATGCAGTCCATCTGGCCCTCGACCAGCAGCGCGAATTCATGCTGACGAATCGAGGTGCGCGCTTTGTCGAGATTGAAGAGGACGAGGCTCTTGGAGTAAAGCGGAGTCTCCGGCGAGTTGATGTACTTGGCGCCTGCTTTTTCGCCTGTTTCAAGCGTGCGCGCGGTAAAGGCGATTACGCGGCCGCTCTCGTTGGAAATCGGAAACATGACCCGCTTGCGGAAGCGGTCGTAAATCGGTCCCTGGCTTCCGTCGCCCTGCTCCTTGGCTGCAAACAGGCCGCTGGCGCGCAGGGTTTCGTTGTCGGCCATGTTGCTGAGCCGGTCGCGCAGCGCGTTGAAGCTGTCGGGCGCGTAACCGATGCGGAAGGTCTTGATGCCCTCAGGCGACAGTCCCCGCCCTGCCAGGTATTCACGCGCCATAGCCCCTTCAGGCCCGCGCAACTGCTCCTCAAACCATGCGGTTGCCGTCTCGTGCAACTCCAGCAGCTTGGCCCGCAGGCGCGCTTCGGCGGCCTGCTCCGGCGAAGAAAACTCCCGCTTGGGCAGCGGGATGCCGCACTTGCCCGCCACAATCCGCACCGCTTCGGGAAAGCCCACGTTCTCGATCTTGGCCACAAAGCTGAAGACGTCTCCCGAAGCCTGGCAACCAAAGCAGTGGTAAAACTGCCGCACTGCGTGAACCGAAAACGACGGCGATTTTTCCTTGTGGAACGGACAGAGACCCTGGTAGTTCTGCGCCCCCGCCTTGCGCAGACGGATGTACCCCTCGATCACCTTGACGATGTCGGCCTGCTGCTTGACGGTTTGGGCAAAGTCGGACATGAGGTCTGTATTGAGAATAAGGCCGACAGGCGGGGCGATGTGGAAGGCGTGGAAAAGCAAATTCTTCTCCCTGAGATCGATCTTCAAATTACCTGTTGCAACGAATATCGCTCTCGCGCATCTAATCCTCTGTAAGCCCCGAGGAGGTTCCCCATGTCGCTTCGTCCCGTGAAGCAGATTTTCGAAACCAAACCCACTGTCGAGGGCGCCGGAGTCCGGCTGCAGCGCGCCTTCGGCTTTGGAAAAACCGCGGAGTTCGATCCCTTTTTGTTGCTGGACGATTTCCGCAGCGACAACCCGGCCGATTACGTGGCCGGCTTTCCCTGGCATCCCCACCGGGGAATTGAAACCATCACTTACGTGCTGGCCGGCGAGGTGACCCACGGCGACAGCCTGGGCAACAAGGGCCGCATGACCGCCGGTGACGTGCAATGGATGACCGCCGGCAGCGGAATCTTGCATCAGGAAATGCCCGCGGGCGACGCACAGGGCCGCATGCACGGATTTCAGCTCTGGGCAAACCTGCCCGCGGCGCTGAAGATGACCCACCCGCGCTACCAGGACATTCCGTCGAGCGCTATCCCCGAAGTGACCGAGGATGACGGGAGCAAAGCGCGCATCATCTGCGGCGAGTTCTGGGGCAAGAAAGGCCCAGTAGAGGGTGTGGCAGCGGACCCGCGTTATGTGGACATCTCCGTTCCGCCCGGTAAGACAAAGCGCATCAAGGTCGAAACCACGCGCAACGCCTTTGCTTATGTCTTTGCCGGCGCGGGAACATTCCGCGACGCTTCCGCACCGCAGGCCGTGCTGACCGAGTCGGCCGTTGACCCCAATGCCACGCCGGTCTACGACGCGAAAAACCACTCGCTGGTTCTCTTCGATCGCGGTGACGAGATTGTGGTCCAGGCCGGCCCCGAGGGCATTCGATTCCTGCTCGTCTCGGGTCAACCGCTCGAAGAGCCGGTGGCGTGGCAGGGGCCAATTGTGATGAACACGGAAGCCGAACTGCGCCAGGCATGGAGCGAGTTGCAGAATGGCACCTTTATCCGGCACAAATGAAGGCGGAAAGGCTTTAACACTCACGCATCTTTCGGCAGTTCCGCCGACAGAATCTGCTCCGGCGTAACTCCGCGCTGGCGGAGGGCGTGGAGGCTCAGAGCGTCGTGGCGCTTGGCCAGGCGGTGGCCGTTCTTGTCCACTGCCAACCGGCAATGGAACCAGGCGGGAGTTTCGAGTCCCAGCGCGCGGTAGAGCAGAATCTGCCGCGTGGTGGACTTGAGCAAGTCTTCGCCGCGCACCACTTCAGTAATTTTCATCGCCGCGTCGTCGGCCACGCAGGCCAGTTGATAACTCGGAACGCCGTCCCGGCGCCACACGACAAAATCGCCGAAATCCACGCCGGCGACAAATCGCTGCGGGCCAAGATATCGATCCTCAAACTCCACCGCTTCGCCGTCAGGAACGCGAAAGCGCCAGTTGAAGTTACCTGGTTCTTCGGTCTCGCTTGCCGAGGAATCGAACGGCTGCGGAGTGTTGCCTTCAGAGCGGCGGCACGTGCCGGGATAAACAGGCTCATCGTCCAGAGGTTCTAACTCAGCTTTGCTTTGCGGGCCGTTCGCGCCTGCCAGAACGCTCTCATGCGGCGCGTTCAGCGCGGCTTCCAGATCCTTGCGGGAGCAGCGGCAGGGAAAGAGGAATCCGCCGCGCAGCAGCTTGCGCCATGCCGCAAGATAGATCGCAAGGCGTTGGCTCTGCACGTAGGGCGCGCAAGGTCCACTCAAATCTGGGCCTTCTTGCCAGTGAATCCCCAGCCAGCGCAGGTCTTCGAGCGCGGCCTCGGCGTACTCGGTGCGGCTGCGGTCAGGGTCCAGGTCTTCCATGCGCATCACCAGCATTCCGCCCGCGTCTCTTGCGCGCTCAAAGGCCGTCCAGAAGGTGCGCGCATGGCCCACGTGCAGATAGCCGGTAGGCGAGGGAGCGAGCCGCCCGCGATAACTCGACGCCGGCGATGAAAAATGGCTGGCCATACTGTCAATCAGTGTAGCCAGCCGCAGTCGCTCCGCATAGGAAGAGTTTGGTTCAAGCCTGATTCAGCAGACGCGAACTCCTAATTCGAATCATCCCCATCACCATCGGCCTGGGGATGATGATGCTCGTATTGCCCGACGCTGTCGTTCAGATGCCGGGGATCGATCGAAACCTGCACCACGTCCATCTCGCGCCCGTCGAGGTCCACCACAAACATTTCCATTCGTTCGCCTTCGGGATGCACAAAGATCAACGTCTGCTCATGGCCCTTACGGCTGGTTTCGCGGACCATCCGCTCCCATCCCGCGCCGAGTTTCTCCTCGACCATGCGGTTCAGCTCGTCGCCGTCCACCTCCGCGGAGAAGTTATCGATCTCTGCCACATGCATGTTGGCAACGCCCTCATGCGTGGCCGTCCGCGCGATGGCGCTGACGATGCCCATGAAGGGAATGCGCGTGGCGTGGACGTGGTAGCGGCTTTCGATCGAGCTCACCACGCCTTCAAAGCCGCCACCGCCGCCCGCCAGCACCACCACCGGAATCAGCAGGGCTACCAATACTATTGGAAGAATCCAAAAGCGCTTCATGGTTGGCTGCCTTTCTTGTCCTTCTCCATCTTCTCTTTGGCCTTCACGTCCTTATCCACGTCGCCCAGCACGCTCAGGCCGCCAATGCCTTTCAGCTTGCCCAGGTCTTCCATGCGCACCGGCCCGAGGATCAGCACGATGGTCAACTCCTTTGGCTCGACCGTGAGGATGAACAGGCCGTGGGCCTCGCCGTTGACCAGCTTCACCATCACGTCGGTGGTCTCGCCGGTCTTGCGCTCGCGCTCGCGCACCATCGGCGTCCACTCGCTGGTCTCAAAGTATTTGCGCAGTTGCTCGATATCCTCCATCGAGTACTGCCCCTCCTTGTCGAACTCGTAACTGCGGACGTAGATGCCGTCCAGCCCCTCGATCAGCTGCCGCGTGGCGGCGTCATCCTTGTCCTTGCCGTTCATGAACTTGGCGGCGAAGGCCAGCATGTTTTTGCCCAGCGTGACCTCGGTGACGTCAGACGCGCGCGCGGCCAGCTCCTTTTCAACAGCCGGCGGCAAGGGCAACGGCGTCGTCTGCGCAATAGCTGTCGCGGCCAGCGCGGCTGCTCCCAATACGATTGTTATGATCCTGTTTTTCATTGGCGACTCTCCTTACTTTTGCGCGCGCCCGTGGGCCGCGAGTTGCGTATTCATCTGGTTGAGTGCGTGATTGGTGATGCGCAACGCGGTCAGCACCTGCTGGCGGGCCGCCTCACCCTTGCGTTGCTCTTCCTGCTGATGCCAGGCGGCTCCTCCGCCCAGCACCGCGATAAGAACTACGGCAGCGGCAATCCGTTGCCATTGGAAGGCATGGCTTCGCGGCTCTTTCTCGTGCCGCCTCTCCATCAGCAGGCGTTTCAGGCTGGGCGGCGCAGGCCGCCGCTCGAATGCCTGCCGCAACTCCTGTTCAAACTCTTCCATCGGCTCAAACTCCACGCGCGTACTCCTTTTCGCGGACGTACTCCTTCAAATGGTTTGCAGCCTTGGCCCTGAGCAGCTTCAAGCCTCGCTGCAAATGACTCTTCACTGTGGCCACGGGCGTCTCCAGCGTGGCCGCAATCTCCTCCGGCGTCAGGTCCTCCTGGTAGCGGAGAACCAGCGCCGCGCGCTGCTGCTCGGGAAGCGTCGCCAGCAGTTGTTCCAGTCGCGCCCCCAGCGGAGATGTGCGCTCCTCCACCCGGATGCCGTGATGCTCTTCCATCTCCACCCACAGGTCCAGACCGCGCACCCGCCGCCGCCGCAGCGCATCCGCCGAGCGGCTCATTGCAACGCGGCGCAGCCAGAAGCAGGCGTGTGCAGCGGATTCAATTTTGCCCAAATGCCTGTCCAACTCCATAAAGACATCTTGGGCAATCTCTTCGGCCAGCCCACGGTCGCCGGTCATGCGCAAGGCGAGCGAGAAGACCATCGACTGGTGCTCGTCCACGAGTTGTTCAAAGTCCGGCTGCCAGTCGTGGGCCATGGGTTTCGCTTCTACTCTCTTATCCGCAGGAATTGCAGTATGCGGATGCAGAGAGTACGCGATCTGGCTAAAAAAGTTCGTTTGGGAAGGGTGCGGCGGGGAAATAGGGAGGTTCTTAGAACATCTCCGGAATGGTGTGGAAGGCGATGCGCGTGGGCGCGGCCCTGAAGGCGGTCAGCATGGTGGCCGGCGCCAGCGTGCTCAGGCCGTACTTGTTGTTCAGCGCGTCCATGGCTTCCAGCAGGCGCGCGCGGTTTTGCTCGTCCTCTGACCCGTCGAAGAGATTCAGCGTGTGCAGCCGGTCGGGCACCAGGCCATTCAGATGAACGCCCACAAAATAGGGCCGCTCGAAGTCCTGGCCGGACGGGCGGGATTCCCATAGACGACATAGCGCCGCGATGAGCGTCAGGTTGTCCTGGCACTCGGTCAGCCTGATCTCGCCCTTCCATCCTCGCGTAGGCATGCCAAAACGGCTTAAAGGCTTTTTCTCGCTGCGCGGCACCGCAAAGCCGATGACCAACCCAATGCTGCTGGCCCACAATCCGCCCGCGCGCAACCGCATCGCCGCCTTGTGCAGCAGTTTGTGCGCCACCGCCCAGGCCTTCTCCGGCGTGCGCATTTCTGGCGCGAGTACATGCTGGTGGCTCATCGACTTCAGGTGCTCGGTCTCCTCCATATCGAAGTCTTCGCCCCTGAGCCAGTGGCCCAACCGCTCGCCCAATACCGAACCCCAAACCTGGCCGGCCCCGTCGCAGTCGAGCGCCAGCAGCTGGTCCATCGTTTGAATGCCCTGCTCGTTCAGCCGCTTCTCCATCTGCGCGCCGATTCCCGGCAGGTCGCGCAGCTTGAGTTGCCTCAGAGCATAGGGAAGAATGTCGAGGGTGAGCGCCACCAGCCCGTCTGGCTTTTCCATGTCGCTGGCCACTTTGGCGAGGTACCGATTCGTAGCCAACCCCACCGAACTGCGCATCATAGGGCCGACGCGCTCCAGGATGCTCCGCTTCACCTTCCGGCCCAGCGCCATCGCCGCCAGCAGCGGACGCTCCCGGCCCATCAGCCGGCAGGCCATCTCGTCAACCGACAGCACCGCGGTCACCGGCAGGCAGCTCTCCACGGCTTCGACGATGCGGTGATGGTACTCGACATAAATCTCATGCCGCGCCTCCACCAGCTCCAGGCCGGGGCACATCCGCTTGGCGTCGGCAACCATCATTCCGGTCTTGACTCCAAATGCCTTGGCCTCGTAACTAGCGGCAAGACAACAGGTTGTGTTGGCTATCATGGGCACAATCGCCACCGGGCGGCCGCGCAGCTCAGGCCGTGTGTCCTGCTCCACCGAGGCAAAATAGGAGTTCATATCGACGAACAGCCAATTGAGCCGCGGACCATCCTCGGGGCGGTTTTCCGGCTCTTCGGGGGCGCGCGCGGCCTCTGGCTTCAGGGTCAGGAGCTCCGCCGGCCACTCTGCGGCAGCGAGGTCCGGCTCAGGATAGGGAGCGGTCGCCATAGTGAAACTATTTTCGCCTTTTCTTCTCTTGAAAACAAGAGGAAACGGAGAAAAAATATCTGTGAAGTCCTTGGCGCGCCTGGATTCCGGCACGAAAAATGGCTCCCGGACAGGTACGCCGCAGAGTCCATACAGCGTCTAATACTCTGAAGTCCGTTGTGTCTGGTGACTGACGATGAATAGCCTGATTCACTGGTTCACGGCCTACGAAAACGCCGTTGCCGTTCTGGTCACGGTGGGCGTTGCCCTGCTCCTCGTCTGCTGCCTGGAGTGTTCGGACTGCCCCAGCCGCGATAAGGACGATATCTTCCGCCACCACGAACTCTAAAGTCTCGGCATCCCCGGCTGCGCCGCAACTTCACGCACCCCGCGGTCCCTCATCGTGCTCTGTCCTTATACGCCCGTCTCGGCGTTTTCCCTTCGCATCGCCGGCCTGCCCCGCTCGTCCAGCTCGACGCGGCAGAAGGGCGTGTGGTGGTCGTGGGGGAAGAAGACCAGCCAATCCTCCGGAATGGCGCGCGCATAAAACCGCTTGCGCTGCTCAATCACCATCAGCGGGTCAAGGTCGAATGCCATTCCCCAACTCAAATCAAGGTGAGCGGTGGTGGGAATCAGGTCGGAGATGAAGCAGCCCCGCCGTCCTCCGGAGTCGAAGCAAACGCCCATCATGTGCGCCGTATGCCCCGGATAAAGCTCCACCGAAATGCCCGGCACAATCGTCTCCGTTCCATCGAGCAGCGTCATCTGGCCGCTGGCAATCAGCGGCTCATAGTTGGCCGCCAGATAAACTGACCGGTCGCGCTCCAGTTGCAGCCGCCCGTGCTCCACCTCGCCGCGCGGCGCGTAGTAGCGAGCGTTGGGAAACGCGGGCTTGAGCGTTCCATCCTCGCCAACAATTGTGTTCCAGCCGCAGTGGTCAAAGTGCAGGTGGGAGTTGATCACCACGTCCACCTCGTCCATGCCGATGCCCGCCGCCGCAAAGGCCGAAGCCAGCATCTGCTGCGCGCCGTAGATAGCCCGCATCCTGGCGTCCAGCTTGTTGCCCAGCCCGGTCTCGATCACCACGGTTCGCTTGCCGTCGCGAACCACCAGCGTATTGGACCCCATCAGAATGCGGTTTTCCGCGTCGGGCGTGACTCGCTTCATCCACAGAGGCCTGGGCACCACGCCGAACATGCCTCCACCGTCCAGCAGGAAGTAGCCGTCGGTGAGAACGGTAATCTCGAATTCTCCCAGCGTCGCCCGCCCGCGAATCAGCTCATGCGTGTCCGCGCGCTCCGCCGGATGCTTCATAGCCTCGCTCACTGCGTGCCTCCCGCCGCAACCGGCGGCTTCAGATACTGCTCAAACTGCGCCAGAATGCGGTTGTACAAGTGCTGCCGCACATCCGGCCCGGCAATCGAGTGCGTCTTGCGCGGATAGATCTGCAAATCGTAGGGAATGCCCGCCTCAATCAGCTTCTGCACAAACTGCACCGAGTTCTCCATGTGGACATTATCGTCGCCCGTCCCATGCGCCAGCAGCAGCCGCCCCTTCAAATTCGCCGCGGAGTTGACCACGGAGTACTCCTTGTAACCCGCGGCAAACTCCGCCGGTTCGCTCATGTAGCGCTCGGTGTAAACCGAGTCGTAGTTGCGCCAGTCGGTTACCGGCGCCACCGCAACCCCCGCGCGGAAGCGATCAGAGTGCGTCATTGCGTACAGCGTAAAGGTTCCGCCCCAGCTCCAGCCCCACCAGCCCAGCCGTTTGGGATCCAGTTGCGGATACTGCGCCAGCGCCGCATCCACCACGGTCAGTTGATCCTCTAACTGCACCGGGCCGAAGTTATGATAAGCGGCCTGGGCAAAGGCGCGTCCCCGGCCGCCCATTCCGCGATTGTCGGCATGAAGCACCGCAAAGCCGTGCTCGGCCAGCAGCTCGTCAAAGAGCAGGCTGTCGCCCCAGCGGTTGGCCACCGTTGCCGCGCCCGGCCCGCCGTAGGGATTCACAATCAGCGGCACGCTCGCCGGATTCTTGCCCTCCGGCAACAGCAGCGTGGCGTAGAGCGTCGTCCCGTCGTGAGCCTTCACCGTCAACTGCTCCGGCGCGCGCAGCCGGTAAGGCTCCAGCGCGCTCGCCGGGGTCCCCAGCGACGGGTCCTTGTCGCTGGGGTGGTTCGTCGACCAGATCACGTTGCACTTGCCCGCCTCCGCGCACAGCCTGAGTGTCGGCGGCTCCATGCGTGCCGATTGCTTTTCTACAAATGCTGTGCCCGTTGGCGCAAAGTTGCCGGTGTGCGTGCCAGCGCTCGTGCTCAACTGCTTCCGTTCGCCGTTGAAGCTGACTTGCCACAATTGCTGATCGAGCTGACCGCCCTCATTCGATGCGTAATCAACCAACTTGCCCGTGGTGTCAACGCGGAAAACATCGTTTACCTCAAAGTCTCCCTGCGTCAGTTGCCGCGCCAGTCTGGCCGTCGCGTGAATCGGGTCGGCCGCGTCATAGCTATAGAGATAAAGATGACTGTGCCCGTCCGCCCAATCGGTCAGCACGATGCTTCCGCCGCCCACCCAAACGTCGTACTTGTCGTTGAAAAATTTATCGTCCGTGAGTCGCAGCACCGCGTGCGCCTGGCCCGTCGAGGCGTCGGCAAAGTAAAGATTGCGATGCTTCTGGTCGCGCGTCAGCGTCTCGATCCACACGGTCTTCGCATTCACCCAGCCGAAGCGCGGAATGTAGTCCTGCCCGGCGCGGATCGGCAGACTCACCCACACTGTTTTGCCGCCTTGCGCACTCACCACGCCCACGCGCACCGCGGGGTTGGGGTCGCCCGGTTGCGGATAGCGCTGCTCATCCACCGTTGCGTGCGTTGGAATCCAGTCGGTAATCGGATACTCCGGCACCTCGGCCTCGTTCATCTCCAGATAGGCAAGCTGCTTCGAGTCCGGCGACCAGAAATAGTTGCTGCGCACGTCCAGCTCTTCCTCGTAGACCCAATCCACCTCGCCGTTGAGTGTCGTTTTGTTGGGCGAGGGAGCCACCACTGTCATCGGCGTGCCGGGCTCCTTCAGCCGTACCACCGCCAGCCCGTGCTCGCGGATGAACGAGATCGATTCGCCGTCGGGTGAAAACTTCGGATCGTCGCCCGATGCCTCGCCCGCTGAGCCAACCGCGACGCCCGCGCCTTTCTGCAGGTCATAAAGCCACAGCCGCCCGTTCGCATCGAAGAGCAGGTGCGCCGAGTCCGGCGACCACAGATAGCTGGCCATCTTGTAGCGCTCGCGATGGTCGCGGTCCGTCTCTGAGCCCTTCGCCCCGGAGAACGAAGCCAGTTTATCCCGGCTTACCAGCATTTCCGCCTTGCCCGTCGCGGAATCCACGTCATCCAGGCCGCCGTCCTCCATGTAAGTCAGGTGCTTGCCGTCCGGCGACCAGGTGAGTCCCTCGGGCGGATGCCCGATCAGCGGTCCATGCGCGTAGATTGCCTCGACAGTCAGAGGCTTTGTCTGTGCATGAGTAACCAACGGGAGAGCAGCAAAGGGAACGGCAACCATGCCGCAGAGCAGGAGAGCAGATGTGCGAGTCAAGATAAATTCCTCCGGGAGTGGAGCACGGCAGATCGTCGAAGCCGCGGCTCATAGGGGTGCAGTGGCGTCCAACCGCAGTGTAAACCACCGCGCCCACACGAATGTACTGTATGTCTGGTTTTCGAGTCACAGGACCGCCGCCTGGAGCACAACTCCGTCGCACCAACACGGCTGTAAGGACATATCCATCTTGCATCGCAGATGCCAAAGTTCCAGATTGCCGGTGTACTTCAGTGCATCAAATGCAGCATTTCATGAGAATATAAGATGAAAGTAATCCTGGAGATGGGAAAGTCATGAATCAACTTGTAAGCGCCGTCGTTTTCATCGGGATCGCTATTTCGGCAAATCTCGCGTTAGCGCAGAGTGATGCATGCGCGAATCCAAGCGCAACAAGGATTGGTTTACTGATTCAGAACAAGCCAATCACGAACGATCCTAAAACTTCTCCGCAGATGGTTGACTTGTCGAAGCGCTTGGTGGCCGCTGATACTAAATTCAGGGATCTACTCGCACAGCGCCTGTCTGCGGACGTTTGCATTGTCACAAATAGGGATATCTTCACCGATCAAAAAAACTTTCCTCAACTCAAAGGCAGCACCATTATAGAGATTGTCGCATCTGCTTCATCCAAAGATACGAACGTACTTGCGCTTGCTGTTACAGTAGGTTCTATTCAAGGAGTTTATATGCAGGATCAGCTTCGCATGTTTACGGTTCCGGTGCTGATAGAGTCAGACTCCGATTATGCGCGCGGAGTGGATGACGTCATGAAATTTTGGCAATTCTGGGTTGATGCGGCCACGCGTAATCAGAAAAAGTAGCTAGACGTAACATCACTGTAACAATCATCGGCGATGCCGGCCTCTGCACGCCCAGGCGCGTCAGGCATTTGCAAGGGCAACACTATTTCTCCAAATGCTCTAAAATAAAACATGGCTAACGAACATCGAAAGCATTTTCTTTTTGCCAGCGATTTCGACAAGACGTTGACGTTCAACGACACGGGCTACGTGCTGAGCGAGATGCTCGGCATCTCCGTGGCGGAGTTCGAGCGCAAAGCCAGGGGCATGGCGAATCTGAACCTGGTCCAGCAAGGCGCCGAGCTGTCTTATCTTCTCTTGCACGATCCGGCCTTCCATTCGCAGGTGCGGCGCGAGCACTTGTTTGAAGTGGGCAAGCGCATCCGTCTCAAGGAAAACATCAAGCAGGTCTACGAAATCCTCGACCGGCGGATCGACGGCTATCACTTCGATTTTTACGTGCTCTCCGCGGCGCCGGTGGAAGTGATCCAGTCGGCACTCGAGGGGATTGTGCCCCAGGACCACATCTTTGGCACAGAGTTCAAGTACAAGGCCTCAGGTGAGATTGAAAGCCTGGTGCGCGCCACGGCCGGTTATGGAAAAGTCACGCGGCTTGAGCAGCTCATCGAAGAACTTGGCGTTCCCGCCGACCATGTGGTGTACGTAGGCGACGGAAGCTCCGATATTCATGTGATGCTGCAAGTGAACCGGCGCGACGGTTTCACCATCGCCGTCTCGGAGTCGGCGCTGGTGGCGCAGATCGCCAAGCGGACTGTGCTCAGCGACAATGCCCTGCCAACACTGGTGCCGATCCTCGAGGAAATTGCCGGTTGGCAGCGGCCGAAGATACGCCATCTCTTCGAATCCTACGGCTTCCTGATTCAGGGATGGGACCGCGTGCAGACCGACTGGGTCACGCTTCGCCCCAGTGGCGTGGCTGCGGAGAAGGGGATTAAGTCCGAAGCAAAGTAAATTTCATAGATACCATCTCCATGATTGCAGCGCCGCAGGTCAAGGGTGTATCTTCCGTCTCATGCAATGGGCTACTCCGCAAGAACGCCGCACTCTGGGCCAGACGCGTCGCAAGCAGGTCGGCCGCCAGCAACACAACGAACTGAAACCCAAGGCGAGGCAGGCTTCCGCACACGAGCTTGTCGCCCGGTCGATGCACGGCCGCGTCCCCGCGCTCATCCAGCTCAAATACAAGCTGATGGCCGAGTCGCCCTTCGGCTACTTTCGCGGCGCGGCCCCGGTGATGGCCGCCGATCTGGCTGTGCTGCCCTCGACCGGCATTGTTTGTCAGCTCTGCGGCGACGCCCACGTGCGCAACCTGGGCGCCTTTGCCGCGCCCGACGGCCGGCTGGTCTTCGACATCAACGACTTTGACGAGAGCATCCGCGGCCCCTTCGAGTGGGACCTCAAGCGCATGGCCGCCTCGCTGGTTCTGGCCGGCCGCGAGTCGGGCCACAAGGAGGCCTCGGCGCGCCAGGCCGTCGAAAAATGTGTCGCCCGCTACGCCGCCCAGATGCGCGCGTTTGCCCGTATGCCCTCGCTCGAAGTGGGCCGTTTTCAGGTTCACCGCCTGAGCCAGATTGAGCCGGTGCAACAGGCGCTGCTGAAGGCCGAGCGCGCCACGCCAAAGCACACCCTCGACCAGCTCACCGAACCCGCGTCAGCCGCGCCCGGCGCGCCCCGGCGCTTCAAAGAGTTGAAGCCCACGCTGACCCGCGTCACCGGCCGCCAGGCCGCGGCCGTTCTGGCCGCACTCGGCCCTTACCGCCAGATGCTCGAGCCGCAGCGCCGGCACCTTTTGTCGCTTTATCGCCCGGTAGACGTGGCCTTCAAGGTCGTCGGCACAGGCTCGGTGGGCCTGCGCGACTACTGCGTCTACTTCGAGGGCAACGGACCGGCCGATCCGTTATTTTTGCAGATCAAAGAAGAGCCGGCCTCCGGCTACGCGCCCTATCTGCCCGACGCCGAACCACCCCACCACAACGGCCAGCGCGCCGCCGAAGGGCAGAAGGCGATGCAGGCGCAATCCGACCCGTTCCTCGGCTGGACGCACCTTGCCGGGCGCGACTACCTGGTGCGGCAGCTCAACGACCACAAAGGCTCCATTGATATAGAGAACCTGGCCGGAGGCGGCCTTGAGGCTTACGCCGAGGTCTGCGGAGAGCTGCTGGCCCGCGGCCACGCCCGCAGCGGCGATCCGCTGATTTTGGCCGGCTATATCGGCTCCGGCGACGGCTTCGCCGAGGCTCTGGCGAAGTTTGGTGCAGCATACGCCAACCAGACGGAGAAGGACTGGGAGGAGTTGAAGAAATCGGGTAAGGTGGGAACGAAGACGTAATGCCTGCGCCACCCTCCGAGTAGGGTTGAGAGTGCTGAGCAAATGGTCAGGATGGCGAAAGAATGGCCGCGCTTTGTTTGGACATCGATGAGAGTGAATTCACGCAACAGCTTATCGAGATACTCGTTCGCGGCGGCGTGAGTCTGCACCATGCAGTGACTATAGCGATCAAGGATGGCATCTCGCATCGCCTGAACCAACTCGTGGCTACTGGTATCTGCTTGCGTTATTTATTCAAGAATGGTGGCCAGTCGCGCATTGTGTCATTGAAAGAGGCAGTTGAGCATAATGGGTTCGACTTCTGGTACATGGATATACAGATTGACTTCCTACCCGGCACGGAGATTTCCGAGCGCGATGTCTGTTGTCCATCTGGAATCCAATGGCTACCAATCGACTACGGCAGCAGTGTACAGAAGACCTTCAAGTTCAAACGCATCACCATGAAGACTCGTGAACGGTACGAGATTCAGATTCTCCATCCTCAGATTCCCACCATGCTTCTTGATTCAGTTCTGCAACATTTCCCGAAGGAGTGCCCGTGCAGCGCAGAGCACCTTATGCCGATTCCGGCAGGAGCGTGGGAGTGGCGACAAGCATTTGGTTGCGTAATTTGCGGCAGGATCTTTTTCTGTGAGTGCTTTCGCACCGCTATTCAAATGGCTGCGGAATCTGAAAAGCAACAGCTTGATTGCCATGCAGATAAGTCCGATTTGGAAGAATTGAATAAATTCATTGATAACGAATATTCAGCACAATACCGGCCTGGAATATGTCACCTATGTACAGGCAAACCATCAACTTTGTTCTACTGCTCGCCGATGTACGGTAGCACTGTAAAGGTTCGCTATGGTGCTTACATTGAGAAATTCGCGATTGCCGAGGGTCTTTCCTCTCGCGATGCAGAAAATAAGGTTCGTGACATACTTCGTATCCCTCGCATTGGAGAAGGATGGATCAGTGAAACACAGCTCTTTAGACTTCTCCAAATGTTCTTCTCAGATTATGAGGTTATCAGGGAGGCACGTCCGGCCTGGCTCAGCAACCAAAGACTCGACTTCTTCATTCCCGCGCTCTCAATCGCTATTGAGTACCAGGGAGCACAGCACTTCAAGCCGGTTGAACGGTTTGGCGGCAAGGCTGCATTTCGCGAAACTCAACTACGAGACGCACGCAAACGGAAGCTCTGCAAAGAGAATGGAGTGAGGCTGGTTTACTTCACCTTTACAGAAGATTTGACGGTTGAGCAGGTGGAGAAAAAGTTAGGAAAGTTTATAACGGCTGCGCAATGATCGCGTTTTTTAGAATAATAGAACACGGCGCTTGGGTACCCTATCCTTCGCTTTTTTCTAGCGAAGGGTGTGAAGCCGTGAATCCTAATCAGCCTGACGGGTAGGTAGGAACCGGCTGTTCCCTATTCCCTATTCCCTAATCCCTGCCTTTACGCTCTTCCCGCGAACTCCCGCGTCTCGGTATAGACCTTCACCTTTTCGCCTACTTCAATATAGAGAGGCGCCTTGATTTCGAGGCCGGTCTGGAGCCGCGCCAATTTGGTCACGTTTCCGCTGGTGTCGCCACGCGCGCCGCCCTCGGTGTATACCACTTCCAGCTCGACCTTTTCCGGCAACTGCAAGCCGATGGGGTTGCCGTTGAATTTGTGCAGTTGGATGATCACGCCTTCCACTAGAAGCTCCAGCGCATTGCCCATCATATCGCTGTTGAGCGTGTGCGTCTCAAAGCTCTCCTGGTCCATGAAGTGCGAGCCTTCGCCGTCCGAGTAGAGATAAGAAGCCTCGACCAACTCCAGGTCCGGCTCTTTGAAGCGCTCACCGGCCTTGAAGGTCTTATCAAAAACTGCGCGTGTCAGCAGGTTGCGCATCTTGAGGCGGACGAGCGTCTGGCCGCCGCGCGCCGTGGGCGTGGAGACCTCGGCCTCCATGCAGTAGTACGGAGTGTTCTCAAACTCGAAGTACATCTTGCGCTTGACGGTAATCGCTTCCAGCAGTGCGGCCATAAAATCCTCAAAAAGGCAGGCGTTCGCAGCCGAAAAGGCCTTGCGACTCACATTCGGCTCCTTGTAGATTATAGGTGGATGCCGCCTGGCCCGGCTTGCTTCCTTTTTCCTGCCGGCCGCATCAAAGAAATGAGCCCGCCGGTGCGGGCATCTCTTCCCCGAGCGAGAACGACATGGCACGTGAACTGCTCACCGCACGTCTGGCACGCAAAGAGTGCATCAGCGAAGTCGCCCAGTGCTACCACTTCGAGTTTGTAATCGACGAACTGGAGAGCTTTCCTTACGTCTCCGGCCAGTTCGTCTCCGGCGTGGCGCCGGACGAGAACGGCAAGATGCAGACCCGCGCCTACTCGATGGCCTCGGCGGCCAACAAAAATATATTCGAGCTGTGCGTGAACCGGGTCGAGGAGGGCTTCTTCAGCAACCACTTGGCCGACCTGCCCGATCTGCCCATCGGCGGCGCCATCCAGATTCATGGTCCGCACGGCCACTTTATACTCCAGCAACCCATCACCGACTCCATCCTGGTGGCTACGGGCACCGGCGTTGCGCCCATGCGCAGCTACCTGCAATGGCTCTTCCCGGCCGACGGAACTGACCGCAGCAGCGGCAAGCAGATATGGCTGGTCTACGGCACCCGCCATGAGAGCGACATTTATTACCGCGCCGAGTTCGAGGCGCTCGCCGCGCGCAAGCCCAACTTCCACTACCTACCCACTCTGAGCCGCGCCGATGAGAGCTGGACTGGCCTGCGCGGCCACGTTCAGGAACCTATGGCCCGCATCATCGAGGAGCGCGCCGCGCGGCTCGGCCAACCGCTGCCCGCACCTCCGGTCGATCCCGCGTTACTGCCGTCGGAGCTGAACTTCGACATCTACACTTACATCTGCGGCCTTAACGAGATGGTCTCCGGCGTCCGCGAGCGGCTGACCGCCTTCGGCTGGCATAAGAAGCAGATTGTCTTCGAGAGATACGACTGATTTGCCGGCAGGGAGATGCGCACTTTTCCACGAAAAGCCGTGCATGAACGATTCCCGTGGCAACCAGAGTGTGTTTTATTACACCCGTCTACGACGGTCCGTCGGCGTCTTTGGACGCCCGTGAAGTGTACTTCTTGAAAACGAACTCCCGGAGCAGATTGGTTCCGGCATGGTCGGCGATATCGATGAGCCCATTGATTACGGTGAGCGACGCTCCGCGATTCGCGGAAGGGTAATACAGGTTCGAAAGTCCTCCCGCCGTGAAGCTCCCCAGAATATAGGAATAGTTGGGTTCCCGGCGGCCATCGTCACCTCTGGCGATGACGGCCGAGGTCATTGCGTAGAACACCCTGGAGTGGATGCTCCCATTTCCCTTGTAGAAGTAGCGGGGATCCTGATGGAATAGCGATGGGAAGACGGCGCCGCCCAGCATTCTTCCCAAAAAGTCATCAGCGTATGCTGCGCCAAAGCGCTTGGAGTAGCCCTGCATTCCCTGTCCGTACCCGGGAAAGAGGTTGTCAGCCTGTTCGATCCCGGCCACGGTGCCTGCTCCGATGAAAGTTACGGGATCGGAGACGGAACGAAGGGCCAAATGAAACTTCTGTCGCGGGCCCATAGGAGGCGCGTTCCAGTCGTAACTGCTATAGAAGTTGGGAAACACACCCAGGACACGCTGTTGCTCGGCGATCCTCACCTGTTCCT
This sequence comes from uncultured Acidobacteriaceae bacterium, assembly GCA_963765995.1. Taxonomy (GTDB): domain Bacteria; phylum Acidobacteriota; class Terriglobia; order Terriglobales; family Acidobacteriaceae; genus Telmatobacter. The sequence continues at coordinate 121,892 of CAVXYT010000001.1, forward strand.
GAGCTATCTCCTCCCGGTTTGCCTCTACCTTGACCGTGGCAGTTGCCGCCACCGGCAGCACGACCTGCTGAAGAATATAAAAGTCGTTTGCGTGTAGATGGATATTGGGCGAAACGAAGGTTCCCCAACCCGGTCCGGTTACCGTCAGTCTGAAGACGCCGGAAGGCAATCCGGTGAAAGTGAACTCTCCGTTGGCGCCCGATTGCACTGTACGCTTGCTCACTCCCGACAGGGTGCTCAACACCACCGGGGCGTCCTGAATCTCTGACCCGTTTGTGTCCAGAACGGTTCCGAAGATGGTGGCGGAGCCCTTTTGCTCGAGTGAATGCTGACTCGACTCGCCGGATGACGCCTCCATGCCGGGCGCGTCAGGCAGTCCATTGTTAATCGCCACCGCAGACGTCTGCTGAGCTGCCAGGCTGAGGGGCGCCAGGGCGGCAAAGGCGATCATGACCAGCAGGCTGGGCCGAGTCCATTTTCCTTGATCCTCCCGGCGGAAAAAATAACGCTTGCACGAGGAACTCCGTGCTGCGCTGTCCGGTTTTCCGGCGCGCTCCATGCCAAGGCATTTCGAAATTGTCGCAGCAAAATCATATAAATCCATCCGATCTCCAGGGAAGTACATCATCAAGACGACAGGGGAGGAATGACTCAAGCGCGGTCCTGACTTCGGACCACTGATCTCCGGCAGTCAATGGACGTTTGCAGTTACGCTGTGTAATCGGCTGATCTCATGACGATTTAGTCATATATAGATTTAAGTTGAATAGAGCCACAGCCGGGGTTTCTCACGGCAAGCGGAGCTCGGCCTTCACTAACCGTCCTTGGAGGAGTAGGTGGAATCCCACGGGTGAGACTTGCAGGGCAAAGCTTGAATGGCAGCGCAAACCATTACAGATTGAATAGCTCTCTGAGCCGCCGGGTCTGTGCGCGGCTTACTGGAATCTCGGTCTGCTTTTTGTCGTTCATGCGCAACTGGTAGCTGGATTTGAACCAAGGAACCACCTCGCGGATGTGGTTGATGTTCACCACAAAGCCGCGATGGGCGCGCCAGAAGACGGCCGGGTCGAGCAGGTCCAGAAGCTCTTCGAGGGTGCGGCACTTCGACTGGCCCTCGAAGCTTTGCGTCACCACACGAATCACGCCGTCGTCGATGGCCGCGTAGCAGATATCCGCCTGGTCGATCAGCAGCAGGCGGCTCTGCGCCTGGACAATCAATTTGGCTGGCTGGGGTGTGCGGCTGGCTCCCTGCGGGCGGTTGAGCAGACGCAGCAACGCATCAAGCTGAGACTCCGGCAGCGACCCCGGCGTGCTGCCGGACAAGGCGGAAGCGAGGCGCCCCCGCACCCGCTCCACGGCCTGCTCCACGCGCGCGCGGTCAAAGGGCTTCAGCAGGTAATCCACCGCGTTCACGTCGAAGGCGCGCACCGCGTACTGGTCATAGGCCGTGGCAAAGACAATCTGGGGCAGCGGCTCGGCCTCCGTGCCCGCTTTCGCCCGGCGCTCTATCAGCCGCTGAATCGCCGCAAAGCCATCCAGCCCCGGCATCTGCACATCGAGAAAGACCAGGTCGGGATGGTGCTCCTCGATCAGCTCCACGGCCTCGATGCCGTTCGCGCCCTGCGCTACCACGTCCACGCCGCCCACCTGGGCAAGCAAGTAGGAAAGCTCCTCGCGAGCCAGTTGTTCGTCGTCGATGATGAGCGCGGAGAGGGGCATGAGGGCCGGATGAAGGGCGCAGCTTGATTGTAGGAAGGCAGCCCCGCCGGGTCAATTGCGGCGTCTGAGCAGGCAAGGCGCGCTTCTCATTTCAGGCGTATATTCCGCGCCTGTTAAGCTGGGCGCATGGGCAGGCGGGGCCAGAGCGCGGAAATAGACGCGGAAAAGATCGTCCGGGTGCGGGGGCGGTTGCTGGAGTGGTACGAGCGCTCGCGGCGCGACCTTCCCTGGCGGCGAACTCGCGACCCCTACGCCATCTGGGTTTCCGAGATCATGCTGCAACAGACCCGCGTGGCGGTGGTGGTGGAGCGCTACCAGGCCTTCATGGCGCGGTTTCCTACGCTGTTTTCGCTGGCGCTCGCTGCCGAAGAAGAGGTGTTGGCTTTGTGGAGCGGCCTCGGCTACTATCGCCGCGCCCGAATGTTGCACAAGGCGGCGCAGTTTGTGGCTGCGCATTACCAGGGCAACCTGCCCGTCACGGCGGCGGAGCTGCGCCTGCTGCCGGGCATCGGCGCTTACACGGCTGCGGCCGTCGCCAGCATCGCCCACGGCGAGCGGGTGGCTGTGGTGGACGGCAACGTGGAGCGCGTGCTGTGCCGGCTGGAAGGTTGGAAGGCCGGCAGCCGCGCGGGCGGCGGCTCTCAACTCCGGCGCAAGATCGAGGTCCTGGCCGCCGAGCTGGTTTGTCCCGAGCGGCCGGGAGACTCGAACCAGGCGCTGATGGAGCTGGGCGCGACCCTCTGCCTGCCGCGCAATCCGCAGTGTCTGGTGTGCCCGGTGGCTGCCGATTGCAAGACGCAGGGCGAACACAAGACCGTGCCACGGCCGCCGATGATCTGCCGGGAAGCGGCTTATGCGCTCTCGGTGCGCAGCAGGAAGAAGGCTGGCCAGTCCAACCTTGAGGTTCTGCTGGAACAGCGTCCGGCTTCGCTCACCGTGATGCCGGGGCTGTGGGAGCTGCCCGCGCTCACTGAATCTGCCGTCCCTGAGAAGGATCTGCGCCTGACGGTGCGCCACGCCATCATGCAGGTGAACTACTACGTGCGCATCCGCACGGTTCCTGAAGGCGACATCGACGCGCTGACCGTGGCAGGCGGCCAGCGGCGCTGGGTTCCGCTGAATGATACGACGGCCATGGCGCTCACCGGACTAGCCCGCAAGGTGCTCGTCCGCTTGCATCTGCTGCCTGACGCGCCGCTCGCCGCCCCACCCATTTCGTAGTTTTCTTATGGATAGTGTGGGAGGCCGCGCATCCTGACAAGCCTCCGGCGCATCGAATACACGTCAGGCATTTTGCCGCAGCAGTCGGGCCTTCCCCTGGCCGCGTGCATCCGGCAACACAACTCGTCAACATTCATACAACTCCAAGGAGGAACAATGGCAAGCAAGGCAAGTGCGGTTTGGACAGGTTCACTGAAAGAAGGCAAGGGCACGATCTCCACGGCGACGGGCGTGCTGAGCAATGCGAACTACTCATTCGCCACGCGCTTTGAAGGCGCAGCCTCGGGCACCACTCCCGAGGAACTGATTGCCGCGGCCCACGCCGGTTGCTTCTCAATGGCGCTGGGCGCGCAGTTGGGCGGCGCGGGGCTCACGCCGCAGAAGATCGAAACTCACGCGGCGGTTACCCTGGCCAAAACGGACGCGGGCTTTGCAGTCACCCGCATCGCGCTGACCACCACGGCCAGCGTTCCCGGCGCCACTCCAGAGGTCTTCGCCAAGGCCGCGGCCGACGCCAAGGCAGGATGCCCCATCTCCAAGCTCTTCGCCAACAACACTGAAATCCTGCTCGACGCCAAGCTGGTGTAAGACAATCTAACGGAGCCGGGGTCATAAATGCCCCGGCTATACACTTGACTAGCCCCTCCGGCATATTCCATCATGCTTGTGCCATTCTGGCGCCGCTTTCGTCTCATCTTTCAAAGAAAGTGAAGGGGTTCAGCAATGAAACGTTTCATTTTGCTTGCATTGACTGTACTTTTTATCCTTCCGAGTCAAACTTCCGTTTCGCAGAATGCTGGCTACTACCCAAAAGGTGGTCCCGACATGGGAGTGGAGGATGTGAGTCTGATCCAGCTAATAGCAAATCCGCAGGCATACGATGGCAAGAGAGTGCGAATTATAGGATTTCTGCGCTTGGAATTTGAAGGAGACGCACTTTATCTTCATCGCGAGGACTTTGATTACCATTTAACCAAGGATGCGCTTTGGATCGATGTTCCGCGTGATATGACGCAAGATCAGATGAAAAGCGTCAATAACACATATGCCATCTGTACCGGACGGTTTCGAGCGAGTGGGCACGGCCATATGGGACTGTTTAGCGGAGAGCTAACTGAAATCACTCGGCTCGAACCCTGGGCCGACCGGCCTAGTGATGGATTGCCCCCTCCTCCACCGCCTCCGCCAGCCCGCTGAATTGGCCGAGCCCTCGTCAAAATTTGACACCGTGTTCCGCATTTGCGAGACTCAGAGATGCTGCCGGTTCAGTGGAGAACGCTGGACCTGTGTACTGTGCCGAAGTGGCGGAATTGGCAGACGCGCGTGGTTCAGGTCCACGTACTCGCAAGGGTGTGGGGGTTCGAGTCCCTTCTTCGGCACCAAAATTTTTGTTTATCTAGAATCAATGACCACCGCCAATCCGGTATGGGCGAGATCAAATCCACCAACATCTTCTTCAAGCGAGTTGCCCGGCGCTGCCGCTGCTCGTCCCGTCCCGCTCTACAATGAAGCGGTATGCCCACAGCCGTTCGTTCGCACGCAAAGATCAATCTCGGCTTGTACATCGGCGCGCCGCGTCCCGACGGCTTTCATGCCCTGGCCACGGTTTACCAGACGCTGGAACTCTATGATGTGGTTACGGTTACCGCACGCCCAGCGTCCGCGACGGCCCTGCGGCTGACCTCCAATGACAACCGCGTCCCCACCGACGCGCGCAACACCGCCTGGAAAATGGTCGAGCTGGCGCTGGAGGCGCTGGGCCTCACCGCCGAGGTCGAGATTCATATCGAGAAACGTCTGCCGGTGCAGGGTGGCCTTGGCGCGGGGTCGGCCAATGCCGTGGCCGCGCTGGTAGGGCTGGAGGCGGAGCTGGGAATCGCGAAACACCGGGTCACCGAGTCAGCAAATCAGCTGGGTGCCCCATCCTTTTCTCGTTCTTTGAGAAAAGGGTGGGAAGCAAAGCGCCTTGAACTCGCCGCCCAGGTCGGCTCCGATGTTCCGCTGTTTATGATTGGCGGAGCGGTTCTCGGCCGGGATCGCGGCCAGCAGGTCGATCCTCTGCCGGACTTTGAACCGGTGTGGTGCGTGGTGGCCACGCCGGAGGTTGGCGTCTCGACCCCTCAGGCCTTTCGCGACTGGGATGCCCTCTGCCTTGCCGAAGGTTTGACCGACGCGGCCAGTCAAGATAAACTAAACAAGTTGAGCCGCGCCTATGCCAGCGCCTTTGCTGAATCGACATCAAGTTCGATTCCGGAAGGACAGCAGGGAGCAGGCTCCTCCGGTGTTCCTTTCGATGAAGGGAACCTGGCCGGACCCGTAGAGTCCGCGCTTGTCCGCACCGGGATTACGAGCTGGATTGAGAACGACTTTGAACGCGTCGTCTTTCCCCAGCATCCTTCCCTTGCAGAAATCAAGCGCATTCTTTTGGGCCCGGGCACTCCGGAGGCAGTCTGCCATGCCTCGTCCTTGGTGGCCTCGCTGTCTGGCTCCGGTTCGGCGCTCTACGGGTTGTACAAGACCCGCGGAGATGCGGCAGCGGCGCGCGAACGTTTGCGGCCGGCGGGAGTGGCGAGTCTGCTGACCCGCACTCTGCCACGCTCAAAGTACTGGCGCGAAATGCTTCTGCCGTAAACAGGTTGACAGTCATCCGTTGAGCGAGAGAGACTCGGCAACGGCTGGCAAGTTGGGCGATCGTCTAATGGTAGGACAGTGCCCTTTGGAGGCACTTGTCCAGGTTCGAATCCTGGTCGCCCAGCCAAGTTTTTTCACGTGGAAACCGGAAACAGCCAAAGCCAACCAGCTTGGAGGGAATTCGGAGATGGAAGCGGAAACAGTGACAGCGACGACCGTAGATACACAACAGGAGAACGGGCCGAAGACGCCGGGCGGCGATACGGGCAAAGAGTCCACGCCCCTGGGATTCGCTCTATCTGCGCCCCCGGATGCGGCCGCCCGCGCCAAGGAGGCCAAACCGGCCGCCGAGCGCAAGCGGAGCCGTAACCTGAGCGAGGACAAACGGTTCAAGCTCTTCAGCGGCACGGCGAACCGGCCTCTGGCCGAGGAGATAGGCCGCCACATCGGCTTGCCCGTGGGCGAAGCCAAGATTCAGCGTTTTGCCGACGGCGAAGTCTACTTCCAGTTGCTGGAGAACGTGCGCGGCGTCGATGTTTTTGTTGTCCAGCCCACCTGCTACCCGGTGGACCAGCACCTGGTGGAGTTGCTGGTGATGATCGACGCGCTCAAGCGGGCCTCGGCGGCCAGGATCACTGTGGTGGTGCCCTACTACGGCTACGCCCGCCAGGATCGCAAGGACCGTCCCCGCGTGGCCATCAGCGCCAAGCTCATTGCCGATTTACTCACCACAGCAGGCGCCAACCGCGCCCTCTTCGTTGACTTGCACGCCGCCCAAATTCAGGGTTTCTTCAACATTCCCGTCGACCACCTCTTCGCCAGCCCGGTGTTGGTGAGCTACTTCCGCGAGTTGAATCTTCCCAACCTGACGGTGGTTTCGCCCGACGCCGGCGGCGTGGAGCGGGCCCGCTTCTTCGCGCAGAAGATGGGCGCGCCAATGGCCATCGTGGACAAGCGCCGCACTGACTTGAATGTCGCCGAAGTGATGAACGTCGTTGGCGACGTGAACGGCCAGACCTGCCTCATCATCGACGACATCATCGATACCGCCGGCACGCTGGTCAAAACGGTGGACGCTCTCTACGACGCCGGCGCGGCAGCCGTCTATGCCGGCGCCAGCCACGCCGTGCTCTCCGGCCCGGCCATCGACCGCATCGCCAACTCGCGCCTGGAACAGGTGGTGGTCACCAACACCATTCCCCTGCGCGAGGCGGCCCAGAAGTTGCCCAAGATCAAGGTGCTCTCCATCGCCGGCCTGCTGGGCGCGGCCATTGAGAGCATTCACATGGAAACCAGCGTGAGTACGCTGTTTTCGTAACAGGGGTCAGGGATCAGGTTTCAGGGATCAGTGACCGTTATCAGTAACCAACAGCTAGATGTCGCCGGATTGCCGGCAGGTAAGGTAAGCATTTTTACTGACCCCTGACCCCTGATCCCTGACCACTGGCTTCACAAAGGGAGCGGACCTCAACGGGTTCGTGCCCGAAACCAGGAAACGAGAGACCGAATGTCAGAAGTAGTCGCAGCCAAGCCCCGAGAGGGCAAGTTCAACAAGAATGCCGCGCGCCGGGTGCGCGTCGCGGGCAAGATTCCTGCCGTGCTGTATGGTCCGGGGCACGATCCGGTGGCCATCGAGGTGGACCCCAAGCAGATTTCCCGGATTCTTTTCTCCGAGACCGGCCACAACACGATCTTTGATGTCGAAGTCACCGGCCAGACGGCGGCCAAGGCCATGATCGTCGACTGGCAGCGAGAGCCGCTCAACGACCAGTTGATCCACATCGACATGAAGCGCATCGCCATGGACAAGGCCCTGCGCGTCGGCGTGCGCGTCAAGCTGCTGGGGATTCCGGTGGGCGTCAAGACCGCCGGCGGCATTTTGGACCAGGTATTGCGCGAGGTCGAAATCGAGTGTCTGCCGGCAAACATTCCCAGCCACATCGATGTGGACATCAGCCACCTGGAGATGCACGGCGTGCTGCGCGTCAGCGGCCTGCCCCACTTCGATACCATCAAGTACCTCACTGCCGAGGATGCGACCGTGGCCCACGTCGTCTCCATCCGTGAAGAAGCGCCGACCGCTGCCGAAGTCGAGGCAGCCGCGGCGGCAGAGGCGGCAGCGGCAGAGGTTGCAACAGCCGAGCCAGAGGTTGCCAGGAAGGGCGGCAAGCCGGAAGATGCGGCCAAGAAGCCCGAAGCGGCAGCGGCAAAGAAGGCCGACACTGGAGCCGGGGCGAAGAAGCCTGAGGCAAAGAAGTAACCCTTGGCCGAGGCAAGCGAGTTCGGAGCGCGCTCCAGCCCCTTTCTTGTGGTGGGGCTGGGCAATCCCGGCCTCGAGTATCTGTGGACCCCGCACAACGCGGGATTCATGGCCATCGACCGCATCGCCCGGCAAGAGGGAGTTGTGGTCCAGAACCGGCGCTGCAAGGCCGCTACCGCAACCTGCCGCATGGCGGGGCGCGAGGTGGTCCTGGCCAAGCCGGAAACCTTTATGAACCTGAGCGGGCTGGCAGTGGCCGCGCTGGTTCGGGAGTTTGAGGCCGACCCGGCCCGGGATCTGCTCGTCATTCACGACGAGCTGGACCTCGTGCTGGGCAGCTTCAAGATCAGGGAGCGCGGATCGCCGGCCGGGCACAACGGAGCCCGCAGCGTGACCGGCGCCCTGGGCTCTCAGGAATGGTTGCGCTTGCGCATTGGCGTGGGATTGGATTTGCCACCGGAGGCCATTGAGGCTGGCGGCGGCAGGCGTCCCGGCAGGGATTACCTGCTCTCGCCCATGCGCAAGGCGGATTTGACGGTGCTGGACGAGGTGCTGGACCGGGTGGCAATTGCTACGCGGCGCATCCTCGAAGTGGGGCCGGCAGCCGCGATGAACGAGTTCAACCGCAAGGAAGACAGGGATAAGGGAACAGGGATCAGGGATCAGAACTAGAAACTGCTGCAAACTGAGATCTTTTGAACTGCGAATTGAGTGTTGAAGGCTGGAGGCTAAGTTACTCCAGCGGAAAAGGAAACCGGATGTTGCGTGTGTATGAGGTTATGTTCATTGTTCGGCCCGATGCGGCCGAAGAGGATGTCGACAAGCTGATCGCCGGCTTCTCCGACAACGTCACCAAAGGTGGCGGAGTGGTCAAGACAGTCGAGAAGATGGGCCGGCGCAAGCTTGCCTACATGGTGCGCAAGTTCAACGACGGCAACTACGTTCTGCTCACCATCGAGGCCAACGGCGCGGTGGTGTTGGAGCTGGAGCGCCGGTTGCGCGTTACCGAGCCGGTGATCAAGTTCATCACCGTGCGCATCGACGAGGAAGAGAAGCGCCTGGCCAAGGTCAAGGCCCTGCGCGGCGTCCGCCGGAGCGCGAGCCCAAATGTTGAACGCACGGCCCCGGCAGCGCCCGCCGCAGCGCCCGTCGCTGCCCCCGTAGCCGCGGAAACCGCCGAGCCGGCAACGGTCTAACCAGTTGTCAGTTGTCAGTGATCAGTTGTCAGTGTGCCCGTTCCTGCTGATAGCTTTGACTGACCACTGATCACTGACCACTGATCACTAAAGAATGAAGAGGAAACAGCATGTCTGAAGAGACTCAAGCAAAGGCGCCCGAGACGAGCGCACCTGAAGCTCCCCAAGCAGCGTCCGTTCCGGTTTCGGGTTCAGCTCCGGCCCGCTCCGGCGGACGACCCGGCGGACGGCCCTCCAGTGGCCCCGGCGGCCGCGGCAAGTTCTTCCGCCGCAAGAAGGTCTGCAAGTTCTGCACCGAGAAGATCGACGCGATCCCTTACCGCGATGTGCGGCTTCTGCAGGGCTTTGTGGCCGAGCGCGGCAAGATCGTGCCTCGCCGGCTCACCGGCGTCTGCACCAAGCACCAGCGCCGCCTTACCCGCGCCATCAAGCAGGCCCGGAACATCGCTCTGCTGCCGTTTGCCACGCGGCACTAACCTTCGGCTCCGGATGCCGATCTAAAATTCTGCGCGGCGCGCCTTGGGCGGCTTTGTCCATTCGGCAAAGACGCCCGTTGGCAGCGGCCGCCCGCAACACTGGAGAGTTTCCCATGGAAGTCATTCTGAAGGAAGATGTAATCAATCTGGGCCACCGCGGAGACGTGGTCAAAGTGGCCGACGGCTACGGCCGCAACTTTCTGCTGCCGCGGAAGCTGGCGATGCAGGCTACGCTGGCCAACAAGGCTGTCGTCGAGCAGATGAAGAATGCCGCTGCTCGCCGCTTCGCCACGGAGAAGGCGCTGGCTGAGGAGCTGGCCGCCAGGCTCGAGCCCGTCGTGCTCGAATTCACCCGCAAGTCAAGCGAGGCCGGCCATCTCTTTGGCTCCGTCACCTCGGCCGACATCGCCGCCGCACTCGACGCCAAGGGCTTCGAGGTTGATCGCCGCAAGATCCACCTGGAAGAGCCCCTCAAGAGCCTGGGCGAGTTCATCGTGGCCATCAGGCTCTACCGCGAAGTCACCGCCCACGTGAAGGTCAAGGTTCTTGCCGAAGCCGCGGAAGAAGCCCCGGCCGCCGTGCCCGCCGCCGAAGCGGCTGCGGCCGAGTAACTATTCTCGACCACGCTCACGCCGCCCTTCGGTTTGCCGGGGGGCGAGCTACTTGTTCGCAGAGCTGGGACTACTGCCGGACTGTTGAAAAATGTCCTTCTCCTGAGCGCCGCCGGACAGGACAATCAGCTTCTTTACGACCTTCGTCATCTTGTTCTGGAAGCCGGGAATCTGTTCCGATTTTGCAAGGGAAAAGAGCAGTCGAACCCGATTGGTGGAAACCCCTTCTTCCGGCTTGCCCTTCTCGCCGAAGCAGGCTCTTGCCGTTTTGCCGCTCACCGAAGTTACGGTAAGCCGCAAAAGCGCTTCGCGCGAATTGATGGCATCACTGGGATCGAAGATATCCCAGGACATGTTGTTGATGTCGAGCGAATTCAGGAATTGATTGCAACGGCTGCCGGGTTGCAGAACGGTCAAAGTGCTGGTGGACGGATCGAATTTGACCTCGAGATTGTCGTTGATTCCGTCGCTGGGACTGAGCGCAAGCAGCTTGCCGTGCAGGTAATCGACGAGATCCTGCTGGGTGGCTTCCTCTAACGGATCTACCGCTTTTGCGTGGCGTGCCGGTTTTACGGCTATTGCCGGCTTTGTGGGCTGCGCGGGCGGAGCAGGTTCTGTGGGCTGCTCAGTTTGCGGAGTTAGCTTGGCCAGCATATTCCGCGCATCTTGCATGGAACACGCGGTCAGGCCTGCGAGGAGCGCCGCCGCGCAGATGCACGCTACGTGCCTGATGGGTCGATTTCTCATTGCTCTCGCCAGTCCTTTCAGCAGCCGCCTGGCCGCTTTACTCGCCTGTACAGCTCTGACGCATTCGCGGAGAATCTTGTCCGCATGGACGGGGTTCCGTTAGGAAAATCCTACACCTACACCATAGCCCTTTCCTTCACCGTCAGGTACTGATTCAAAACCGACGAGGTAAGGGCTTCGGGGTTGAGGTCAAGGGTGAGCGCGCCCTGCTCTTGCAGTCGTGCCAGCAACAGTTCGCGGCGGCCGGCCATCTCCTGAGCGGCGGCGGCGCGGAACATCTGCTCCACGTTCCTGGGCCGGGCCTGGGCGATGGACTCGACCTCCGGCTGAGCCATGGCCACAAACAGCAGCACGTGGCGGCGCAACAGTTGCAGCGCGCCGTCAATCACTTCGGGGCGCATGGCGGTCTCGGCTAAATCCGTCACCCACAAAATTAAAGATCGCCGCGGTTGCAGGCGGCTGAGCACGGCCGTGGCGCGCAGATGGTCTGCCTCGCCGGATTCGGCAGGTACCAGCGCCAGCGACTCGATGAGCTGCCGCAGGTGGGCCGCGCCGCGGCCGGGCAACAGGCGCTGCTGAATGTTCTGTCCGTAGGCCAGCAGGCCCACCCGGTCGCCGGAGTAGAGTGCCAGATGGGCCAGCGCAACAGCCGTGGTGCAGGCGTGGTCGAGCTTGCTGCTGGGCGCAGACCCGGAGTTTTGGAGTTTCGTGCTGGTAGCCACGCGCGCCCGCATCAGCCGCCCGCAGTCGAGCACAATCCAAACTGGCTGGCTGCGCTCGCTCTGGTACTGGCGGGTGATGGGTCTGCCGTGCCGCGCCGTGGCCGTCCAGCAGATGTCGCGCAGGTCGTCGCCCTCGCGGTAGTCGCGCAGGCTCTCGAAGTCGCGGCCCAAGCCCCGCTGTCGGGCCCGGCGCAGTTGCAGGTCGAGTTGCCGGCTGCGGGCCAGGAAGATTTGCTGCTCTTCGCCGGCGCGCAGAGCCGGATATACGCGGATCGTCTGCGTAAGCGGCGCCCTTGCCCAGCGTTCGGCGAGCCCCAGCGGCGACCGGTAGCGCACATAGAGCCAGCCGGTTTGCCAGTCGCCGCGCTCTTTGGGTTTTACAAGGTAGCGCAGCTTAGCCGGCACGCAGGGAAACGCAGTCAGCCGGAGCGTTTCCGGTTCTTCCACCAAAGCCGGCGGCAGATCGTCCACCAGGCGGCAATCGACTATCGTCCGGCCCCGGTTTTCAATGCTCAACTCGATCTCGGTTTCGCTGCCGAGGGCAGCAGCATTCGACCAGCTCCTGCTGGCGGTCAACTCGGCGGCGGCGGGCAGGCGCAGGCCATCGAGCAGCGCGAAGAGCAGCACGAGTGCGTCCCAGGCCGGCATCGCGTAGGCCAGCCGCCCATCCCAGAAGCCCGGAACCAGCCAGACAAAGCCCGCCAGCAACAGGCCGATGCTCCGTGGCGTCAATCCGAAGCCCCAGCGCCGCCGCCGCTCACAGACGGCGCTCACCGGGGCGGGATGAAGCGATGGAGCAGATCATTGCCGCGGCACCGGCACAGCGGCGATCACGTCAGCCAGCACGCGGTCGGCGTCAAAACCCTCCAGCTCAGCCTCGGGCTTGAGCATCACGCGATGCCGCAGCACCGGCTTGACGGCGCGCTTCACGTCGTCGGGCAGCAGGTAATCGCGGCCATCAAAGGCGGCAGTCGCCTGGGCCACGCGCATTACGCTCAGCGCAGCGCGGGGACTGGCGCCCAGCAGCAGCGTGGGCCACTCGCGTGTGCGCCGAGCCAGCGCCAGGATGTAGGTGTAAAGCTCCGGCTCGATGCGAATGGCCCGCACCTCGGCGCAGGCGCGGGCGAGCAACCCTGCCGGAATGGGCGCAATGGATGCGTCTTCCAGCAGCCCCGCGCCGGAGCCGCCGCGGTGCCGCTCCAGAATCTGTTGCTCCTCCTGCTCGCTGGGGTAAGCCACACGAATCTTCAGCAGAAACCGGTCCAACTGCGCCTCGGGTAGAGGGTATGTGCCTTCAAAGTCCACCGGATTCTGCGTGGCAAAGACAGTGAACCATGCGGGCAGCGTGCGGCGCACGCCGTCGGTGGTCACCTGGCGCTCTTCCATACACTCCAGCAGCGCGGCTTGGGTGCGCGGCGGCATGCGGTTGATCTCGTCCACCAGAAGCAGGTCGGTGAAGACCGGGCCCGGCGTGGAAGGCAAAGTTCTCGGAATTTGGGCCAGGCCGCAAAATCGTCGTGCCCAGAATGTCAGCCGGCATCAGGTCAGGCGTGGCCTGCACGCGCTGGAAGCCCAGGCCGAGCAGCCGCCCCAAAGCCTTCACGATCAGCGTCTTTGCAATGCCCGGAACGCCTTCCAGCAGCGCATGGCCCTGGCAGAGAACGGCGATCAGCACCTCCTCGATCACCTCTCCCTGTCCGGAGATTACCCGGCCCATCTCCGCGCGGGAGTGGGCGATAAGCTGGCTGGTGGCGCGCAAGCCCTCCGGGCCTTTGGCGTTTTGGTTTGGTTCTTGCACTGGGTCGAGATTGTTTTCCATGCTCATGAGGCCCTTTCCTGCGGTTTGGATTGAATCTTCTCAGATTGCGCGGCCTGGCTGTCCCTTTTTCTGTCCGGCCTGGCCGCTTCTTTCAGCTTTTCGTAATGCCCATGCAGCGTTTGAATCAGCTTGAGCGCCTGGCGGGGATTGGCCGCTTCGGCCCACGCGGCCTCTTCGCAGGCGGCGAGATCAGCCTCCAGGCTGGCGTCGGCCTGGGGAAAGCGACGGCGAATCACAGCCGCCAGTTCGGCTGCTCCCATCTTGCTCGCCCGTTGCCCGTAAAGCCGCAAGCTGTGTCGCCTGAAGCGCTCCCAGGCAATCGAGACAGCCGTCGATGCGGCTCCTGCGTTGCGGTAGAGAGAGCCGAGCGCCTCAAGAAACTCGATGGGCGCGGCTCGCGCCGGCGGGGGCAGGTCGCGCACCGGCCCGCTGCGCCGGCTGAAGCTGAACACGACCAGCACCGCCAACCCCGCCAGACCAATCCACAGCGAATTCCACGCCGCCCCGCCAGCATAACTCCAAACCGAGCGAATATCCCCATGCAGCGACTCGTCCCAATAAAAGCGGTGGCCCGCGCGCGGCCCCAGCGAGTTCAGCAGCAGGTCGAGATTATGGGCGCGGCTGAGCGAGCCGTTTTCCAGAGGCGTCGAGCTGGCCCACCAGACGATGTGCCCCTTGCCCCAGTCGTATTCGACCACCGCAGGATTTCCGGCGCAACTGTACTCGACTCGCTCAGCTGGATTGCCCACTTGCCAGGTGGCCTGCGGAACCATCCACGTCTCGCCTGAGCCTGCAAGCGCGTCCAGCCCCTCCGGCTCCAGCTTACAGGCGGCAAAGTTGAACCCCTTGGGAGTGTCGCTGGCCTCGCCGGGCAGGATAAACCCGCCCCAGTAGCCGGTCGAGAGCACGCGGCCACCGCGCTCCACAATCTTGCGCACCGCCTTGATGTCGTTCGGCTCGCGGGAAAACGGCTGGGCAAAGATCACCACTGTCTCCGGGCCAGCCGTGGCTGCCAGTTCGTTCAAAGGCCGTTCCCATCGTTCGATCGGATAGCCGGAGCGCAGCAGCGTTTCATAAGCTGCGCGCGCCCCATGCTGGCCGGCCAGCCAGGTCGAGGGCAGAGGATTGTCGTTGTCGTTTCCGTTGGGCAGAAGGAAGCCGGTCGCCACCGCCAGCGCGAGCGCAATCCCCACGCACCACAGCAGCAATTTGCGGTCCTTGGCGTCGAGCGAAGAGAAAAATTTCATCGCGCACCGCCTTTGGTGGCTCCATCGCCCGCCGCTCCTCTCCCTGTGATCAGCCCGTCGGCCAGCTCTTCCGCCTTGCGATAGTCGCTCTTGTCTGCGGCCCTCCCGCCGTACCAGGTCCACTCAAAGCTGCCAGTCAGCGTGGCCAGTCCAGCGCGGCGCGGGTCTTCCGCGGCCACCAGCGCCAGGTACTCACGCGGAGTGCGCGCCCGGTCAGCCGGCCATAGCCGCTTCGATTCGAGCCTGGAAATTGCCGCCCAGTAGACGAAGTGAATCGCCTCGCGCCACTGGCCGGCGGCGGCGGCGTGGCGCGCATCTTGTAGATAAAGTTGCCAGTCGCGGGCCGAGGCGGCTCCGGCGGCAGGTCCTATGCTCTCCGGCACCAGCCGGATACGCCAGCGGCGTTCCAGTTGCAGCAGCCCCCAGGCCAAACCCACGCACACGGCCAGAATGAAGCCCCACACGATCGCGCGCCCCACCCAGGCCGCGTGGGCCTGGAGTTTTGCGAAGTTTGCGAAGAGCCGGTTAAGCCAATCGCCGAGCTTTTCCAGAATCGAATCGCGAGCCGTGGGCGCCTCCAGGCCGCGAAAGTCGCGGCCGGAGAGCACCTGCTTCATCGTTATGCGTTCGTTGGCATGGTCGGCGGTGGCTGTTGTTGAGCCTCCGACCGCGCTGTCCGCCTGGGCCAGGTCCTGGGTAAGGCGCGCCTCGGCCATCTGCAACAACTCGCTCGTGCTCAACTTGGGCGGACGCGTGGGCTCCTCGGGCGGGGATGGTTCTGTGCCGATGGCGGGCTTGATCTTGGCCTTGTCTTCAGGACTGTCTTCCGGTTTGTTTTGAGATTTGTTTGCGGTCTTGCCTTGCGCCCTCTCTGGGGTTTCGTCTTTGGTTTGGGCTTTGGCGAGCAGCGCGCGCAGCCAGTCGTAACGCACCAGCCGCCGCTCCGCATTGGGCGCACTCGTGAGCGGCACACGGTCATCCTGCCCCACCAGCGTCTGGTCGCAGGTCTTCGTGTCCCGCGCCTTGGCGCAGGCATCCACAATGGCGCTCAACTCAACCAGGTGCTGGCGGTACTCGGCGAGCGAGGCCTCGCGTCCGTTGCCCGTGGGCTGAGCGACGGGAGCATCGGCGCGAACCGGCGGCGCACCGAGAAGTGCGGCAAGAGCTGCAGCCAGCATTGCGCTGGCGAGTTGAGAACGAGCAACTTCAAGCCTGACCTCGCGGCGTAGTAACAGACGCGCTCAATCCAGCGGCTTCCATCATTCTGTCGATGTCGTACCTTCTGCGTATGCGCTGATCATAGTAGAAGAGAGTGATGGATGGGATAATAGGGCGTAGTGTGAGATTGCTGAAAACGTAATAGTCAAGTAAAGTGAGTAGTCGCCTCAATTTGATGCCCAAGGAAATCCAGACGACCAGCCGTAAAAGCACTGAAGGCCTACCGCCATGGAAATGGAGGTTATCACGATCATCATCCAAGCGGCCAAATGCGAAGGCGGCTATCTTTGGTCAACGCCCAGCTGCGGCGAAGTGCTCTAGTCCCAGTGATTTGTTCAAGGGCGCAGCCGGAACGGTAAGTGATAGTGTGGCTCCAAACCATAGAAAAAGTGCACCACCTGTAAGGACTGGAATCGCGACCAGTAACAAGAGAAGAGTCACTCCCAGGCTCTTGAATTGACCTGTCGCGTAGGAAAGATAGAACAACCCAATGTACAGTGACACGATTACGATCTCCGGAATCAACAACTCCGCAGATAGCTTGAGAATCGCGACCCATAAATAGCTTCGCCAGCGCGCCAAGGTAAACCGCATCGAAGACATGGCAGTGCCTATTTCACCGAGAGTTAGGTTGGATGCCAATTTAGATAATGCAGGGTAAATCAGAAGGCTCAAAAAAACTGAGAGATGGTAGTACCCTAACCAGTAAAGAAAACTCCATATCGCGACCGAACCACGGTCCTTGAGAGAAAAGGGCGGACGGATATTCAGCCATGAGATATCGGCAACGTGAATGCTCAGTATCACCAGCGCCGGAATCGCCGCGATTCCGATAAATAGCGGAAACTTCGCGCGGTAAATCTGGAACGTGCGGTCAAGAATCTCGCCCAGGTTCATGGGCCGCATATCTGCCGTCATGCCGGTTCTCCGGCCGGATTGGCGCGGGCAGCAGGCCATCCTTGCGCAGGCGCTGATCGTGGTAGAGGACGGCGAAGGCGGTAGAGAAGGCGGACCAGAGTAGCGCCGTCCACAGATAGAGGAAGGCGGCGAAGCACAGCGACGCCAGCACGATTCCGGCGATGCCCGCCACGGAGGGCATATGGACGCCGCAGGCCGCCATTGCCAGAGCGCCGATTCCGATGACCGCTCCCAGCACCATGATGCCCACCATCTCCGCAGCGTAGCCGAGAGCATAAATCACCAGCAGAACAAGGAAGATGCGCCCCTTTGCTCCCTGGGTAAGCCGGCTGCTGCGCTTGATGGCGGCCCATGCGGTCAGCTCCTCGGCCAACGATGCGGGAAAGGCCAGCGAAAGGCGTATCGCCATGATGACGCCGTAGACCAGAGCGGCAATGAACAAGAGCATTTCCAGCGGTATCAGGAAAAAGTACCCGGGCGAGAGCTCGGTGTGGTCGGCGGTGAGCAGTCCCATCCCCGCAAACATCACCAACTCGGTCACCAGCATTGGAAGAAAGGCAATGATGTAAGAGAGAAACAGAAGCCAAAGGTAGCGCCAGCCTCGCTTCCAGGCCGTTCCATAAGCCTCGCGGAAGGAGATCGGAATGCCCATATTGGCCTGCATCGCGGCGTGGATGGAGGCAGCCAGATAGAGGGCAAAGACCACCAAACTCAGCGGCATGATGAGGAGCATCGACGGGATCATCAAGCGAATCATCTGCGCTGGATCGGGCTGCCTGGGCAGTTGCGAAAAGATGGGGATGAAGGCAATCGCGAAGAACAGAGCCATCATCAGAACCATGGCAACCGCGGGCACGGTGGAGACGGCGATAAAGAGCTTGAGTTGCGAGCGCATGAGCCGGAAGATGCGGTCGAGAATCTGGCCGAAGGTCATGGGGTAGGGCATCGCGGGCTGGAGGGGTGCGTTCATGGTTCATTCTCCTTGTGGGGTTGCGCTGCGGTCAATCAGTTTCTCCGGCTGATTCATCGCCTCCGTTTGCGGTTCCGGAATCGCATCAGCTTCGGTGGCGAATGGATGCGGGAGAGTCTCTTCCTTCAGCGGCGCAGACGGCAGCCAGGGCGCGGTTTCAGTCACCGGTGCTGGCGCAACCATCCCCGCCTTCAGCATCATCCACTCGATGTCGAAGCCCTCCAAACGAATGCGCTGATCGTAGTAGAAGAGCACGAGCGCGATGCCGTAGACCGGCCGGACGAGCGCCTGGACGGCAAAAGCCGCGCCGTAGATGATGCAGAGCATCACCAGGCCGGCGGTTTGCGCGTGCTGTGCATCACCCATTCCGGGAAGCAGCGCCAGTACGATCGTCAGCGGCAGCGTCACCCCCATCGAAAGCAGCCAACTAAGCACTGCTCCCAGCAGGTAGAGCACAAAGATGCGGCCCTTGGTTCCTTTGCTCAAAAGGGAGGAGCGCTTGACCGCGGGCCATGCTCCAATCTGCTCGACGACGCAGGCGGGGAAGGCCAGCGAGAGCCGCAGCAGCATCCAGATGACGTAGCCAATCAGAGCGACGACGGCCAGAACCGCGACCAGGCCAAAGAGCGCGCCGCCGGCGATGTCGCCCATGCCGGCCTTCTGCGCCAGCGCTGCCGTCGCCGCCGCGAGGAGCACCAGCCCAATCCATACGGCAATGGGAGCGACTCCGATGATCAGAGCCTGAAGAAGATAGAGCCCGATGTAACGCCAGCCGCGACGCCACACGCTCTTGTAGGCGTCGCGGATGGTGGTTGTTTCTCCAAGGTAGACGAGGGATACGGCATGGTTCATAGCCGCCATGGCCAGCGAGGTTGCCGCCAGCAGGACCGGCAGCGCCACGAGCGTTGCAGCGATGGCGAAGACCGCCACCAAAACATATCCTGCCGTCTCGGAGACCGTGCCTGCCCCCGCCACGCTCCACCACGCGACAACCAAAGCAACGACGCAGGCCAGCGCCACCACCACGCCGGTGGGAATGACCGAGATCCCCAGAAACAGCAGAAAGCGCGAGCGGTAGAGCTGCGCGGTGCGGTCCAGAATCTCGCCCAGGGTAGAAGGGCGCAACGGCTCATTCATGCGTGCTCCCCTGGTCTTGCGTTGTGGGCGGAGGCGGCTCAAAGTGTGCGTCGGGAGCCAGCCAGGGCTCGGCGGTGCCTGCCAGTTTGGATGCCGGCTCCGGCGGCGTCAGTCCCGCGGCCTGCATCATCCACTCGATGTCGTAGCCTTCCTTGCGCACCCGCTGGTCGTAGTAGAAGAGCGTGATGCCGGCTGCCCAGATCGGCCCCAGGAAGCTGTTGGTGAAGAAGGCAATCACCTGCGAAGCCGCCAGCACGACAGGCCCCAGCGGTTCCGGCTGGCCGAGGTGTTTGAAGGCCAGCACAAATACGAAGGCCTGGGTGACGCCGACCAGAACCAGCTTGATGACGCCAACCAGCAGCGCCAGCAGGAAGATGCGTCCCCACGACCCTTTGGCCAGCTCGATGCTGCGGCGGATGGCCGTGCGGGCCTTCATGTTTTCCACAACGCTGGCCGGAATCGCCAGCGAGTAGCGCAGGCTCATCAGAATGGTGTAGATACCGGCGGGGATCAGCAGCAGGAAAAAGGCCACCACAGCCACAAGGATGGCCGTCACTGCCTGCGGGTTGGCCGCGGCTGCCTGCTGTGTGGCAGCGCCGGTGTGGGTTCCTGCGCCCCTGAATCCGCCATAGAAAACGAGGGTTCCGAGAAGGCCTGCGTAGAGTAGCACAAGCGGCGTCCAGACCCTGAAGAAAGTGATGGTCATCAGCCACAGGTAGCGGCCCAGGCGGGGAAGAATGCTCTGGTAGGCGCCGCGAATGGTGGCCGGTTCGCCCAGGTGGACCCAGGCCACGGCGCGGCTGATGGCGGCTGTGGCCGCCCCAAACAGGAGGAACAAGATCAGTATGTTAATGCCGGTTGTGATCGCGGTCATCAATACCGCATACCTTTCCAAATGCTCAGCCTTCATCAACGCGCTCAATCCGATCTGCGCGAGGTTCAGCACCAGCGCCACGCCGGCGTATACGGCGAAGATCCCGGCAAAAAGCAGAAAATTCGTGCGGTAGAGCTGTGCGGTGCGGTCCAGAATCTCACCGAGAGTGAGTGGGCGGAGGTTGCTTTCCATGTTAGGCTCCCCTGAAATGCAGTGTTTGCATTTGCCGGGATACTAACACAATCAGCGCGTTACTCCAGGTTCTGAATCTTGGTTCCCTCGGGGATTTTGATCTGGAACTGGTCGTCGGTGAGGCGCATATTCTGCTTCACATTCTCTACCGTCAGAACGAGCTGGTACTCCTCAAGCGGGCGCTTGATGGTGATCGTGGAAGGGTACCTGACGGAATCGAAATTCCGGTAGTTCGAATAGTCGACCAGGGTTTCCAGGTTGCCGGCGCTGTCGTACAGGTCCTGTTGATAAGGCATCAGATCGTCACGGCGGAAGGTCACCACGCGCACCGGCGTCAGTTCGTTGGTGCCCGGTTTGCGGCGGCTGATGCTGAGAATGTATTCCGGGACGTCGTACAGGTGTTTGCGAGCCGCATCCACTATGGTTTCCGAGTCCGACACGACCGAGTACAGGTCGCCCGGCTCCAGCCCGCTCACCACCATCGCGTCCAGGAAAAATCCCGGCCGCAGGTTCTCCAACTGGTTGGCCGACTTCTTATGCACCGCGTTAGAACCCTTCACCGCCAGGTTCTTCGACGGAATGAACAATGTGAAACTCTTTCCGTCGCTGGCCATGTCGAACATGCGAG
The DNA here is from genome assembly GCA_963765995.1 of uncultured Acidobacteriaceae bacterium. GTDB lineage: Bacteria > Acidobacteriota > Terriglobia > Terriglobales > Acidobacteriaceae > Telmatobacter. The sequence continues at coordinate 142,478 of CAVXYT010000001.1, forward strand.
AGCCCAGCACGGGAACCTGCCCAAGAACCCGCAGCATCTCTGGCTTGCGCATCAGGATGTGCCCGCGAAAAGTGGTGTAGTCCCTGGCCACGCCTTCCTTGCTCTTGAGTACGCTGGCCTGGATCTCGACGGTGACGTTGAGGCTATCGATTGCGGCCCAGCTCTGGTTGAGCTGCGCCACCAACTCATCCGGCGTGGCCGTCTGGGTGATCGAAGGCGGCCTGGGAATGGGCAGCTTGCGCGTGGTCCACAGGCACCCTGAAAGCAGTAGGAGCGGAAAGACGAGAGTTGCGGCGAGCGTGCGCCGATAGCGTTTGTTCACCGGCCGCCTGCCTTCTTCACCGCGTGCCTGTAGCCGGCCACGTTGCGTGCGTGCTCCTCGATGGTGCTGGAAAACAGCGACCCTCCCTGGGGATTGGCCCCGGCGGCCACAAAGTAAAGATAGTCCGTCTTCGCCGGCCCCATGGCCGCGCGCAGCGACCGCAGGCCGGGATTGGCCACCGGCCCCGGCGGCAGGCCGGTGTGCAGGTAGGTGTTGTAGGGTGTGTCGAGTTTCAGGTCGCTCTCGAAGATCGCGCCCCTCCAGCGTCCATCGAGTTCGAGCCCATAGATTACCGACGGGTCGGTCATCAGAGGCATCTTTTTGGCCAGCCGGTTTTCAAAGACGCTGGCCACCAGCGGACGCTCCGCGTCCACCGCCGTCTCCCGTTCCACCAGCGAAGCCATGGTCACTACTCGATGCACATTCCCCTTCAATCCAATTTGCGCGGCCTTCGCGCGGAAGCGCCGCACCATCGCCGCGCAAATCTGGGCCGGAGTCGCCTTGCGGGCAAAATGATAAGTATCCGGAAACAGGTAGCCCTCCAGGCTCAACGCTCCGGGGTCCAGGTCGGCCACCATGCCCGCCTGCCCCGCCAGTTTTGCCGCCGCATCCAGAAAATCCTGCTGGGAGCCAAATCCCGCCTGCTCCAGCCTCGCGGCGATCTCGAAGATGTTCGCGCCCTCCGGAATGAATACCGTCAGGGTATAAACATCGCCGCGGCTGATGCGCGCATAGACCTCGGTGACCGGGGCCGGATGGTCGAACCGGTACTCGCCGGCCTTGAGCGTTCTCCGTCTCAGCCAGCGCATCAGGTCGAAGGCATACTGGCTGCGCACCACCCCCGCCGCTTCCAGTTGCCGGCCCATTTGTATCGTCGAGGAGCCCGGCGTAAGCTCAACAAAAGTCTCGCTCTCCGGCCCGAAGGGGGTAAAAACCAGCCAGGCCGCCGCCCCGACTGCCGCTAAAAGTAAGACGAAAAAACCCGCCAACAGCACTCCCGCCGCGCCAGAACCCTTTTTCCGTCTGCTCGTTCCTCTGCGGCGCGCCATTTCCTGTTGTCAACCCTTCATTTCCGGCAAGAGAGGTGGAAAATCCCCTCGGGACCCCTCCCTTTGATTGTACCGGGCATCCGGCGCGTGGCAGGGCATTTCTACTCTTTGGTACCTGAGCCGTTAGCTGCGGGTAAGCTGCTCCGCAGGGTGTACAGTATCGGCAAAGCCCCCTTTGAAAGGCGGATGCCACAATGATCAAGCTCGACCAAATCCGCGAACATAAGCTCATCGAACTGGCAAAAACGCACTTCGCCTCCGACTCGACCGAGGACAAACTCACCGAGGCCGAACTCAAGGTGCTGCACGACTCGGCCACGTCCGAAGACCTGCCCGAACCGGATGATAAAGCCCCGCGTCCAGTGGTGCGCGCGGCCTTCCTCCGCTGGTTGGCCACCGACCCGGAGGCTGCGCCGCACATCGACCCCAAGGGCCTGCGCGTCTATGCCGCGACCATCCCCGGCCAGCTCGATTTGGAAGGAAGCCACATCTCTGTTCGCCTCGACTTCCGCTGTTGCACCGCGAAGGACGAAATCAACCTTGAACAAGCCGAGACCCAGGAGATCCTCTTCTGGGATTCCGCGCTGGAAGGATTGGGCAGCTTTCGCGGCGACACAAGCCATGTTCATGGCATGCTCCACCTCAAGAACAGCGTCTTTCACGGCAAGATCAGCTTGGGGGGCGCGAAGATCGAGAGCGATCTGGATTGCACTGGCGTAAAGCTCGAAGGGAAGGAGGAGGTCGCTCTTTTCGCCGATGGCGCTGAGATCGGGGGCGACGTCTTTCTTCGCGAGGGGTTCGAATGCCACGGCACGATTCGCCTGGTGGGCGCGAAGATCACGGGCGATATCTCGTGTTTGGGCGCCAAACTGATCGGGAAAACCGAAAATGCGCTGCTTGCGAATGGCATCGAGATCGGGGGGAACGCGACCTTTGGGAAGAGCTTCCAGTCCTCGGGAAAGATCAGCTTGCGCGGCGGGCGGATCGGCGGACAGATCGAGTTCTTTGACGCAATCCTGGCGCAGGTCGATTGTACGAACTTGAACAGCGCCGGAGACCTGTACTGGATGGGGATCGGGCAATCGAACGCCGCGTCACTCGATCTGCGCGGCGCCACTGTGAAGAACCTGCGCGAGGATGAAGACAGCTGGCCGCAGAAGGGTCACCTCTACCTGAATGGCTTGAACTATGGAGAGCTAACCCTCCACAGCCGGCCAACTGCGGACGAGATCACCCACGGAACCCTTCCCCAGCAGCTCAAACTCGACGCCGGGGAGGGTACCAGGAAACGCATCCAATGGCTGATGCGCCAACCGGACGATCAATGCATCAAGCCCCAGCCGTGGATGCAGCTATCGCAATATCTTGATACGCGCGGACAGCACAGGGCGGCAAAGCACGTGCTCTATGAACAGAAATGCATGCAGGCACGCGACCGGTGGAAGGGAATCTGGCTTACATGGCGCTGGTGGGCCATCGCTTTTGCATGGTTGGAGGAAGCGCCGGGGCGTATTTGGCGCTCGATTGCCGTTGTCTTGCTGCTTGGTTGGCTCGTCTTTGGCTACGCGGGCTCTCATCGCGCGCTCGCGCCCACCGAGGCCGAAGCATACAAGGCGTTTACATCCAACCCCCAGCAGCCCTTGCCCGGGACCTATCCGAAGCTGAATTCCTTCGTCTACACCCTGGAAAACGCTGTGCCGCTGGCCAAGCTGGGCCAGGACGAAAAGTGGGCACCCGACCATCGGTACAACGGGACCAACTGGTTCACAAACTATTGGTTTCTCATGTGGTTCCGCTGGCTGCTCATTCTCTCTGGCTGGGCCCAGGCGACCGTTTTAGCTGCGGCGCTATCAGGACGATTCAAGCCGTAGGCTAGAGGCTGGAAGCTCGAAGCTGTTTCTCATCCCCGCTATCTCGGCCTTGATGTCGGCATCCGCCGCATCGCGCCCCTCCCGCCCTGTCTGTAACTTTAACCAACGGGCAAGAGGAACGGGAAGTTCTTCAGAGGTTCCCTAGCTTTTAGCTAGGGCCTGTTAACACTACTGAGGTGGCTGGCGCCGAGAGCCAGTTTTTCTCAGTTCGAGGAGTGAGGAGCGACGCATACCGGGTGTCTGCTAGCGACGATTGACGAAGAAATGAGGAAAACTGGCCCCGGCCCGAAGGGTTGCGGCGCAAATCGGGCCATACGTTGTTGTCGTTTTCGGCTGTGGTCCCGCCACAGCCTTCAAACTCCGCCTAGTCTGGCCCGATTTTCGCTCGCAACGCCAGCCGCCCCAGTAGTGTTAACAGGCCCTATACAAGCATCTGGAGTATTCAATAGATTTTGAAAGTGCTCGACGAATTGCGCCACGTGTAGTCCATCGGCCAAGGCATGATGCGCATGAATCGAGACCGGCATGGTTCGGCGTCCATCCGCTTCTGTGATCTTTCCAAATGTTATTCGCGGCGCAGAGTCCTCTTCGGCCAGGTTGCGTGCATGCGAGATTGAACTGAAGTCGAGCCAGGGAAGCGTCGAAAAACGAATTAAGTTAGGCTCCGGGTAGCGCGCAATATCTGTGCGCTGCCGCACACGTTCTACCTCGGGTGTGGCAACTCTTACAAAATCGTCGATACGCTCGTAGAAACCATAGTGTGCAAACCCGATGGTTCCGTTTGGGCGACCCACGGCGCTACCGCCATGAATCTGCTCATAGCGCCAGACTTCACCATTGACGATTCGGGTATGGAAGTTCTCCACCTGATGTGCCGCGGCAAGCGCTCGGTGTACAAGCGATAGAAAGACTGAGATCCCGTAATCTTTCGCATAGCGATGCGTAGCTGTACACTCAACGTGCACGCATACGCCATGGTAAGGTTCCGTGAAATTTTTGAAGAAGTTGAAGACAGCCGTTCGTTCCCAGGTCTCCAGGTCGACCATTTGCCGCGTGGCTGAGAAAGTTTTCTGCATAGCCCATGATAAACATAGAGAAACTACGATCGCTACGGGAGCTTCGTCGCGTGCAACTTGTAGCGCCTGCAATCTGAAATAGGACTGCAGGCGCTTAACCGCCCGAAGGCGGGTGGCGCAGGTTCCCAGCCACAGAAGTGAGGGTGCCCCCACCCCCCAATTTCTTGTGAAACTGTGAAACTGTGATGCGCCGGGCGGTGTTTTGCCCCGCTCGTCGAGTGCCTCAGCGATTAAGCTGGAAGCCAGGAGCCAAAGGCTGAAAGCTGTTTCCCATCCCCGCTATCTGGGCCTAGACG
>CAVXYT010000002.1:0-51934 GCA_963765995.1 uncultured Acidobacteriaceae bacterium
TGTGAGCCAGATAGCCTTCCTGATTGATGCGGCTGACGTAGGGAACGCGGACGCCGTTCGAGTACATCCAACGGCCGATGACGTAGGGCTTGCGCAGCATCTCGCGCGCGTACTCGCCCGACCCGGTGGCGATGAGCGCCAATAGCAGCAGGGCGATGGCGTGCGAGAGGTTGAACTCCAGCGGATTACGATAGGCGAGGAAGTAGGCGACGCCGACGATGGTGGCCGAGGTGACGATGATGAGCAGGGCGATGCGCGTGATGATCGAGAAGGTTCCGGAGCCGATGGTGTCGATGCCCAGGGTGAGCAAAGCCTGCTGGGATGCGGGAACCATCCAGAGGTACCAGATGAGGAGGAAGGGCGTGGCCACGAAAGAAGGCACCAGCCACTTGACGCTCCACTGGACCAGACTGGTTTTGAGCTCCGGCTGCTTGTCGCCGTCGATGCGGCTGGCGGTGATGAGCGCCCAGATGCCGGCCAGCGCGCAGCAAACGCAGGCGCGCAGGAAGAGGCTCGGCCAATAAGTGGGATTGAAGAAGGCGTACCAGAACTTGCTGGCCTCCTGGCCGGTGCCGGCGACTGCCAGCCAGGCAGCGCCGGGGGTGAGCATGAAGGTAAGAATGCCGTTGATGATGATGAGCGTCAAGGCAGAAGCGCCGGCATAGACCCAGCCGACTGTGAGGTGCAGCCTGGGGTCGATCTTGCCCCAGGTGGAGTAGTAGACCGCAATGGTGGTCAGTTCGACGAGGAAGAAGACCCACTCCATGGCCCAGCCGAAGACGAAGTTATGAATGAGAGTGCTGGTGGCTTCGGGATGAGTGAGGCCGATGGCGAACCAGATGCCCACGCCGCTGACGGTGCCGAAGACGGCGGTGAGGACGAGGAAGAATTTGGAGTAACGGTCCAGTTGATTAAGCCAGTCGGTGCGGAGCTGGCCTTCCGGCATGCGCATGGCCTTGCGCTCGGCCATCGGCAGATAAAGCCCGCCGCCGACGGCAAACTGCGAGATCATGACGTGGAAGATGGCGATGATGCCGATCACCCAGCCCGAGCCGAGAACGGGAATGTCCCAGAATGGATAGTTCATCTTTTCTTCCTTATCGGATGGTCCAATAGCCGATGACGGTGGTGGCCAGCAGCGCGAAGACCGCCAGCAGGCCGAAGTAGTGCGCGGCGCGCGCGCGCTGTCCGGATTCCTTGCTCTTGTCGTAGAAGGGAATCAGAAGCCAGAGCACGATGCCGAGGGTGAACAGCAAAATGCCCGCAATCTCTCCGGCTTCTCCGGGCAGGACGCTGCCCAGCAGCTTGAGCATCTCGAAGGGGCTCATGAAGTACCACTCGGGATGAATGCCCATCGGCGCGGGCGCCAGCGGGTCGAATGGTTTGCCCAGCGACCAGGGAAAGACCGAGGCCAGCAGCGCCAGAATGTTCAGCGAGATAAGCCACATGGCCAGGTCCTTGCGCAGGAAGTTGGGCATGAAGGGCATGGTCTTGCGCTCGGCGGGCGGAAGGGCTTCGACGGATGGAGGCGAGGCGTTGCCGTGGCGCTGGACGAGCCAGAGGTGAAAGCCGAGCAGCGGCAGGAAGAGGGCCGGCAGCACCACCACGTGCAGAGCAAAGAATCGCTGCACGGTGAAATCGCTCACATCCGGGCCTCCGCGCAGCATGTTGGCGATGGCCGGGCCGACGAAGGGAATCGCCGTGGGAATCTGCAGGCCGACCTTGGTGGCGAAGTAGCTCAACTCGTCCATGGGCAGCAGGTAGCCGGAAAAGCCGAAGACCGAGGCGATGCCCAGCAGCGCCATGCCGCTGAGCCAGCCGAACTCGCGCGGCTTGCGGTAAGCCTTCATGAAGAAGACCGAGAACATGTGCACAAGAATCGAGAAGATCATCAGGCTGGCGGCCCAGGCGTGTGCCGAGCGGATGAGCCAGCCGAAGTGCATGACGAAGGTGATCTGGCGGACCGACTCGAAGGCATCGGCGCCGGGCTGGTAGTAGACCAGCAGCAGCACGCCGGTGAAGCACTGCAAGAGGAAGAGGAATAGCGAGATGCCGCCCCAGTAGTACCAGAAGGATTGGGAGTGGACAGGGACGGTTTTGTGGCGCGCAAAGGCGGCCAGTTCGGAGAGGCCCAGGCGCTCATCGATCCAGTTATAAAGGGGCTTTGAAGTCATGCCTATATCCTCTTGCGTTACGCGCGCGAGACATCCACGCCGGTGTGCATTGACGGCCACTTTGAAGAGCTTGAGCGGCTTGGGCGGCGGGCCGCTGACGTTGGCGCCGGTGTAAGGGTTGTAAACGCCGCCGTGGCAGGCGCAGTGGATGCGGTCGGCCTGAGGCTCATACTGAACCGTGCAGCCCAGATGCGTGCAGACTGCGGTCATGGAGATCCAGCGGCCGTCCTCATGGTGAATCAGCAGGGCCGGAGAGCGGCCGAATTTGAACATCAGCACCGAGCCCAGGGGCAGCTTCTGCGCATCCTTGAGGGTAACCTCGGTGACCGCCGTGGCGTTCATCGCCATCTCCTCCGGCGAGGCCAGGTAGCGGTAGACGGGATAGGCCAGGGCGGCGGTGTACGCCAGGCCGGCTGCTCCGGCCGCAGCCAGAAAGGCGCGGCGGGTATTCTTTTCGCCGGGCTCCTCGATGATATTTGCGGCAAGGTTCGTCTGTTCGTTCATAGCAGTCTTTTCGCGGGGATTATGCCGCGCCTTCCATAACTTTTCTGGCTCGCGCCACCACAGAGACAAGCCAGCCGATCACGCCCAACCCGGCGACAAAAAGAACCAGGAAAAGGCCCACGACCCACCAGTTGGTCACTACCACGCGATCCCAGACGTTGTAGCCCTTGGCGAGCAGGGTGAGGTCGCGGACACCGTCGCGATAGACGGTGAACATGATCTCGATGAGCACCGCAAGCAGGACTCCGACCCAGCTGAACAATCCGATCCGGCCGGTGGAGAGTTTGCCGAATCCGGCGACGGCGGCGGCCAGCATGGCCAACCCAACCAGGGCCAGCCAGCCGTAACCGGCAAAGCCGAAGTATTTGTAGAACTCATAGCCAGCCGGTGGCGTCACCAGCATCGACTTCACTACAGCAGGCTGCACACTGGCGGCCCACAGACCGGCCGCCAGATAGACGATGCCGAAGACCGCGGCCACCTTGCCGCCGAGGCCCGCCAGGAACCGCTTCTCTTCAGTCGTGAAGGTCGAGCGGCCCGCCAGATACAACAGCCACAATCCGCCGATGAACAGGCCGCCGGCCATCATCATCAGCCAGCGCGGCGTGAGGGTAGGGTCGCCGGTGGGCAGATAAGCGCCCATTGCCGAGGCGGAGTACATCTCCCGCCAGACCTCGGGCCTCAGCATCAGCGTCATATTGGTGGAGAGCAGACGGGCGATGGCGCCGGCCAGCACCCACGCGCTCAAACCGACCCACCAGGCCGATTTGCCGGCCTCAAGCCGCGCGGTGAAGCGATAGAGCAGCCAGTAGGTCAGCGTGAGGAGGCCGATGACCGATATCCAGTAGAGGCCGATCAGAACGCTGCTGGTGTAAAGCGCGCGGCCATAGAGCACCTGGGAAAAGAGGAGCGGCGGCACGGCCAGGTTGATGACAAATGTCATCACCACCGTGAGCCGGCGAGCCAGCGCGCGCGCGGTGACCACAGAGAGCGGCGAGCCGCGGAAGAGACTGAGCAGAACCGCCAGCAACAGTCCGCCCAGCAGTGTTTCCACGGCAACAAAGTGCAGCGCCAGCGTGACGATATGCAGCAGTTTCAACAGCCATATCGGCGCGGGCAAGGGAATCGGATCAACAGCAGGAAATGATTGCATAGTGCCCCTTGAGACCCCCAAGGCCACTTTTTAGACTAGCACGGTCCATAATCCCGTATGTGACGGCAGTCACAGCGCAAAGTCAGCGCACAAAACAACTGCCGCCACACGACACGAAACGATACTATACCCGCGCATTCGCCAATCAAGGTCGTGGAAGAAATTTGTTTGCTCTGCACTTTGATTCGCGTTTACGGAAGGCCTGCGAGGCCGGGCGCTTGCAAATGCGAGCCGGGAGTGTTCCAATCTGATTATTGAAACAGGGGTGCTCCACGAGGTGGGGCTGAGAAATACCCTAGAACCCGATCCGGATAATACCGGCGTGGGAAGCTTTCGTAGCCGAACGGCCCCCTTCCTCGAATCGCATCGTGAGCACTCTTGTTTCAGTGATTTGGAAACAAGGGGAGTCCATGTACAGTTCCGCCGCAGCCATTCCGGTCCGCATTGCATCCTGGTCGCAGGCGCTTAAGATTCCGGGCCTGCTTTCCGGCCAGGCGGCTGCTTGCCGTCGAGCCTGCGCGCGCCACATGCTTTGGGCGACAGGATTGCTGCTTTGCTGCCTGGCCACGCCACTGAGCGCCAGCGCGCAAAGTCCCGCGCCCTCCACTGCTGCCGCAACTCCGCCTCCCGCAGCGCAGAACTCTGCCACGCCCACACAGAAAATTCCGCGCGTGACCACCACGGTAGTGGTGCATGGCGAGACAGTGGACGAGTATCTTCCCGAGACAGTTACGGTGGGCAATCTGGACGGAGTGCCGCTTGAGCAGGCGCCGTTGTCGGCGACAGTTGTCACTCGCGAGCTGCTCACCGATCAAGGCGCGCGCTTGCTTTCCGACGTGGTGAAGAATGACGCTTCCATTGGAGAGGATTACGCGCCGGTGGGCTACTACGGCGATTTCGAGATTCGCGGTTTTCCAATCGATCTGGCCACGGGCCTGGAGATCAACGGCATGACCATCGCCGGCGAGCAGGATGTGCCTCTGGAAAACAAGCAGAGCGTCGAGTTTCTCAAAGGCATTGCCGGCGTGGAGAGCGGCGTGGCCTCGGGTGGCGGGCTGATCGACTACGTGACCAAAAGGCCGGCGATTGTCAAGGCCGTCGATCTGGCTACCGACCATCGCGGAAGCGCCTACGGCGCGGTCGATCTGGGCCGGCTTTTCGGCAGTCGCAAGCAGGTGGGCGCGCGCGTGAATCTCGCCGGTGAAAGGATTGAGAGCTATGTGAACGACGCCGATGGATGGCGCGCCATGGGTTCTGGTTCGGCTGACTGGAAGTTCAGCCCCAGGGCAATTTTGAAGGGTGACTTTGAGTACCAGCACAAGGTGGAGCGCTCGGTCTGCGGCTACCAACTGCTGGGCGGAACGACCGTGCCCGATCTCGACAAAGTCTATCCTTCGACGATGCTGGGCGAGCAGTCCTGGGCCAAGCCGAATACCTTCGACACATTCAACGCGGGAGCGCGTCTGGACTACGACTTGCCCCACGGCTGGCGGGCCTTTGCCGCAGCGAGTTACAGCCACTCGCTGATAGACGACAACGTTGTGTATGCGTATGGGTGTTACAACGAGACTGAATGTGTACCCGGTAGCTCAACGCCACCCTGGTTCTTTGCTCCCGACGGAACTTATGACATCTACGATTATCGCGACCCCGGAGAACTGCGCATCGACGCGCAGGCCGAGGCGATTGTAACCGGCCATGTGAAAACCGGAGTTATCACGCACGACCTGGCGGCCGGGGGCGAACTGTTTCTGCGCAGCGTACAGCAGCCAGGATTCTTTACAATCCAGACTCCATCTACACCCGCCGTCGCCGATGGCGCTGTGTACTACGATATTGGTTCTGAAAACATTTTCCAACCTATTACGCCGGTTGATATAGCTGCCGTAGAGTCGCCGCGCCAGTCCGCCGGCCCCCGTCGGCTCTGGGATGACAGTCATCAATCGTCCGCAGTGGTGCAAGACCGGATTCATCTGCCTGCTCACATTCAATTGCTCGCCAGCGGCCGGGAAGACTCGTTGCGCGACAATAACTACTCTCTCAGCGCAACCAGCCCCGGCACCCCGCCCACCATTACGGACAAGCTCATCTGGCTGCCGCAATACGCGGTCACTTATAATCCGAAGGTTAACCTGACACTTTACGGCAACTATGGAGTGCTGCTCTCTCTCGGTCCGCAAGCTCCCTTTTGGACTGATAACGGAAGTCAGTTTCTTAATCCATACTTGACCCGGCAGGTGGAGATTGGCGCGAAGTATGAGCCGGGCCAACACTTACTTCTTACCACCGCGCTCTTTCACATGCGTGCGCCGTTCTTCTATCCCAAGACGCTTCTCGGCTCCGACAGCTTTTGCCCCAGCGGAAGCGCAGGAGATCAATGCTTTGAGATGGCGGGCCGCGAGACCCACGACGGCATCGAGTTGAACGCGGAGGGCAAGGTGACGAACTGGCTGCGACTGACGGCCTCGGCAGCGGCTATCCGTGCAATCTCCAGCGATACCGGCACGCCGGCCTTCGATAACAAGCAGGTACTCAATGTGCCCCATCTGCGCACGGCTCTGTTTGCGGACGTGCTCGTACTGAAATCGCGCGGGTTGCACCTGATGCCCGGATGGAGTTATACGGGACGCAAGGAGGCTACGCGCGACGACCTGGTGAGCGTTTCCGGATACAACATCTTCAATCTGAGTGTGCGCTACACGCCCGGCGGCGAGCAAGGCCGCATAACTTTTCGCCTTTATGCCGATAACATCACCGACAAGCGCTACTGGAAGGACACCGGCGCGAATTATGGCGACACCTTCATCCACCTGGGCGCTCCCACGACGGTGCGGTTCTCGGTGCACTACACTTTCTAACTTGCGGATGAGGACAGAGGATTCACAAACGATGAACACGACGGCAAAGACGCATGGATTGGATGGCAGACTGGTGGAACCCGACTGGCCACCGCTCACGCTAGGCGAGGTGCGCGCGCTGCTTGCAGCATTTCCCGGCTGCGGCGAGCCTATCGAGATTCTTTCGGTGAGTCCACGGCCGTTTTCGGCGGCAAGCGTGGTGGCGACGGTAAGTGGACGAGTTTTTATCAAGCGCCATCACCGGTTAGTGCGCGACCGCGAGGGATTGCTCGAAGAGCATCGCTTCATGAATCATCTGCGCGCGCATGGAGCGCTTGTGCCGCGCGTGTTTGCTGCCTCATCAGGCGAGACAGCGTTGGAAAGCGGCGATTGGACCTACGAAGTTCACGAAACGCCCACGGGCGTAGACATATATGAGGACGCGCTCTCGTGGACGCCGTTTCGCTCGGTGGGGCACGCGCGCTCGGCGGGAGAGGCGCTAGGACATCTGCACCAGGCCTCGCAAGGATTCGACGCGCCACTGCGCAAGACGCAACCTCTGGTGTCGGGTTTCACGATCTTTGCGGCTGATGACCCAAGCGCCGCGATGGAGCGCTACCTGGCAGCGCGCCCCGCACTGGCCGAGGATGCGATTGCGCGAGAAGGCTGCGGCGAGGCGCTCGAATTGCTGGCGCCGTTTCATGCTCAACTGCGGCCGCTTCTTCCCGCGCTGAAACCGTTGTGGACGCACAACGATCCGCACGCCTCCAATTTCTTGTGGAGCGATGCGTCCGACGAGGCTCGGGCTGTAGCTGTAATCGACTTCGGGCTTGCCGACCGCAGCAACGCCGTGTACGACCTGGCGCAGGCCTTAGAACGCAATATTGTGGAGTGGCTTGATCTGATCGGAGACTCAGCACGGGAAGAAGGCTTGCGCATTCACATCGATCAACTGGAGGTGCTGCTCGATGGTTATGAATCGGTGCGGCCGCTCAGCGATGCGGAGGCCGCGGCCCTTGCGCCGATGACCGCGCTTTGCCACGCGGAGTTTGCGCTGACCGAGGCGGATTATTTTCGCGGCGTTCTGCACTCGGAAGAGAAGGCGCGGCTGGCCTCGATCGATTACCTGGTGGGTCATGCGCGCTGGTTTCGCGGCGCGGGCGGGCAGAAGTTGCTGGATGCAATACGTAGATGGGCCGGGAAGCGCGAGCGCCGAGCGCAGGGAGTTACACAACAATGAACTGGACGGCGATTGCAAACTATCTTGCCGCGAACTGGATGGAAGATACAGGCGCCATTACATCGATTGTTGGCATCTGGCTCATTACGCGTCGTAACATCCTTTGCTGGCCAACGGTGTTAATTGCCGAAGTGTTCTACATGATCGTCCTTTTTCGCGTGCAATTATATTCCGGTTCCCTGTTACAGATCTTCTTCATGGGTTTCACAATGTATGGCTGGTGGTATTGGCGGCGCGGCATGCGCGAAGAGGGCGTGGTGCGCCTGGTTCGGCTTCCAATGTCCAGCATGCTGGCGGGATTGGCGGCCGGAGCGGTAGGAAGCGTGCTGATGGGGTTTTTGATGGAACGGATTGGTGCGTCGTTGCCTCACCTGGATGCTACTTTGATGAGTTACGGCATGGTGGCAACCTGGTGGCAAGCTCGAAAACATACGGCCAATTGGTGGCTATGGATTGTGGTGGACCTTATGTACATTGGCGAATATCTCTACAAAGGTTTAAGGCCGACCGCGGCGCTTTATGCGGCGTTGGCGTGCCTAGCCGTACTTGGATTGCGAGATTGGCGGAGGGCTGCGGCAACTCAGATTGCGGCCTGAACCACGTTGTGCAACGGCTCACCGACAATGTAGCGGTGCAACTCATCAGCGGCGATGCGCAGGGAGCGGGGCGCGAACTGCGGGCTCGATCCGGCCACGTGGGGCGTGAGCAGCAGGTTGGGACAACTCCACAACGGGTGGCTGTCGGGTATCGGCTCGGGATCGGTGACGTCGAGAGCGGCGCGAATGTGGCCGGCTTGAAGAGCGTCAACCAATGCGTCTGTGTCCACAATGGGTCCGCGCGCGGCGTTGACCAGCAACGCGCCCTGCCGCATTAGAGAGAGTTGGCGGTTGCCGATCAGATGATGCGATTCCGCTGTCGACGGCAGGATCAGAATCACGACCTCCGCTAGCGGCAAGAGGCTGTCGAGTTCGCTGACGGCATGAACCGGCGGCTTGGTACGCGCGGTGCGGGCCACGCGCACGAGTTCGACATAAAAGGGCGCAAGCATGCGCTCGATCTCCTTGCCGATGGTGCCGCAGCCCACCAGCAATACATTCTTGCCGGTAAGTTCTTCTAACATGACGGGCGGATACATCGGCCGCGCATCGCCGGTGATGCGGGCGTAGTGCGCGCTGGCCTCGAAGCGGCGCTTCCACACTCTGGAGTGCTGCACGTCGAAATAAAGCGGAAAATACTTCAGCGTGGCCAGAATGGCGCTGAGGGTCCACTCGGCGGTAGAGATGCTGTGCGCGCCCTGGGCGTTGCAGATGGTGACACTCGGGCCGGCCACGCCGGGAATCCACTCCGTTCCGGTCATCAGCGACAAGATCAGCCGCACACCGCGCAGCCGCGGCCAGATGCGCATAGCCCGCGTCGGATAGGGGTCGGGTATCCAGACGTCGATTTCGATATCGTGGTCAAGACCGTCGGGCAGGGGAATGAGTTCGACTTCCGAAGGGAAATCGCACAATAACTCCGCGGCCAAGGAGGCTGGGTAACCGACTCGCAGCATATTAAATGTCTCCCGGGGGAAACGGGATTCTGTGCAACATATTACATGAGATGTGATGTTCCGCGCGGCGTTTTGACTCGTTTATCTTTCACAAAAGTACGGAACAATCAGATTGTGAGCAATTCCGTGTAGACCGCCATGCCGACCACGGCATCGGCGCCCAACTCGTCCAGCGCATCTACCTCCTGCTGGCTGCGAATGCCTCCAGCGACGATGAGTTGACGCTGCGTCAGCTTGCGCAACCGCGCGGCTATTTCGATGGGAAAGCCTTGCATCAATCCTTCGCCGTCGACATGCGTGTAGAGGAATGCGGCGACATAGGATTCGAGTTGCGGAATCGCATCGTCAGGAGTGAGCGCAACCTGCGCCTTCCATCCCTTCACGGCGATGCGGCCATTCTTCGTGTCGATGCCGGCAACAACGCGGTCCGCCCCAATCGCGGTGGCAAGCGCGGTGGCAAACTTGGTGTTGACTGCGCCAGTTTCCGAGAAGAGCGCTGAGCCAATGATGACGCGCTCCGCGCCTGCATCAAGCACTTGTCGCGCGCGCTTGATGGAGTGGATGCCGCCACCGGCCTGGACTGGCAGCCGCTTCGCAATCTGGGCGACCAGCTTTGAGTTGTCGCCTTGGCGCATTGCTGCGTCGAGATCGATGAGTTGCACGAGCGGAAAGCGCGCGAATTTTTCAATCCAGTATTCGAAATCATCAAAGGCCAGGCGCAGCTTTTCTCCCTGCACAAGCTGAACAATGCGTCCGCCCAGCAGATCGATGGAAGGAATCAGCATGGAAGCCTCACCGAGACGCCGGCCTTGGCCAGCTCTTCTTTGAGCGAACGCGCGCTGGAAATGCCAAAGTGAAAGATGCTGGCTGCCAGCGCGGCATCAGCCTTGCCGCGACCGAAGACATCGGCAAAATGCTCGACGGTTCCCGCGCCGCCGGAGGCGATGACGGGAATGTTGACTGCCTCGCTGACCGCGGCGGTGAGCTCGCAATCGAAGCCTGCGCGCGTGCCGTCAGAATCCATCGATGTGAGCAGAATTTCGCCAGCGCCGCGATCTTCGGCCTCGCGCGCCCACTCGACTACGCGGCGGCCAGCCAGCCTGCGCCCGCCCTGGACAAAGGCCTGCGCATCGCGCACAGGATCTGCGGCTTGCGGATCGCGGCGCGCGTCGATGGCAACGACGACGGCCTGTGCGCCAAAGCTGCGGCCGATAGCGTCGATGAGCGTTGGGTCGGCGAGCGCTGCGGAGTTCACGCTCACCTTGTCCGCACCAGCCTCGAAGACCTGCGCCGCATCGTGCGCGGTGCGAATGCCGCCGCCGACACAAAAGGGCACGAACAACTCACGCGCTGTTCTGCGAACGGTATCGAGCAGCGTGGCGCGGCCCTCATGCGTCGCGGTAATGTCGAGCAGCACGATCTCGTCCGCGCCTTCGCGGGCATGGCGCGCGGCCTGCGTGGCCGGATCGCCGGCATCGATCAGATCGACAAACTGTACGCCCTTCACGACGCGACCGTCATGGACGTCGAGGCACGCGATGATACGCTTGGTGATCATTCAGTTCCCTTCCCACTTGAGAAAGTTGCTGAGAATCTTCAGGCCGGCTGCGCTGGACTTCTCTGGGTGAAATTGCACGCCCATGATGTTGCCGCGCTCGACTGCTGCCGCGAAAGGCTCGATATAGTGCGTGACGGCCGCGGTGTCGGCTGTGACGGGAGCCTTGTAGGAGTGCGTGAAGTAGACGTACCCGCCTAGTTCGACACCTGCAAGTAATCGCGAACCCTTCCGCACTTCGAGTGAATTCCAGCCGACGTGCGGAACCTTTTCAGTACTCACTGGGAAGCGCACACACGATTCGGAAAAATGTCCGAGGCCGGGCTGCGCGGGTGCCTCGCTCGATCCGGCGTAGAGCCACTGCATTCCCACGCAGATGCCGAGAAAGGGAACGCCGCGCGCAATCGCCACTCGAATCGCGGGCGCGAGGCCGGTCGTGTCGAGCCGCTCAGTGGCTGCAAAGTGACCTACACCTGGAAGCACGATGCGCTCCGCCGTTTGTACAGGCGCGAGGTCGCCATCCGTTACTACCGTCTCAGCGCCAAGGTGATGCAGAGCCTTGAGGACAGAGGTCAGATTGCCGGCCTTGTAGTCGATCACGGTTACACGCATCAGAGCAATCCTTTGGTGGAGGGGAGCATCTTCCCCAGTTGTTTGTCCTTCGAACAGGCTACGCGCAGGGCGCGTGCGAAGGCTTTGAAGATGGCCTCGATCTTGTGATGATTCGAGCGGCCGTACATTGTCTTCACGTGAACGTTGGCACGTGCGCCGCGCGCAAAGCCCTCGAAGAAGTCCGTAACCAGCTCGGTTTGCAGATCGCCGACCAGTCGCGTGCGCACCATGGTTTCTACCGCGAAGGCGGCGCGTCCACTGAGATCAATTGCCGCGATGGCCAGGGTTTCGTCCATAGGCATGAGGAAGTAACCGGCGCGCAGGATGCCGCGCTTGTCGCCGAGTGCGCGGTCGAAGGCTTCGCCCAGCGCTATGCCCACGTCCTCAACCGTGTGGTGCTGGTCTACGTCGAGGTCGCCGTTGCATTTGAGTTCGAGGTCAAATGCGCCGTGGCGGGTGAACAGTTCCAGCATGTGATCGAAGAAGCGAATGCCGGTGGAGATTTTGTATTGGCCGCTGCCCTCGATGGCCAGCTTGATGCTGATGCGTGTTTCGGTGGTGTTGCGCTCGACGATGGCGGTGCGCGCCTTCCGATTAGACGCGGTTGTTTTTTTCGTTGTCATTGCGCCTCTTTTCCGGCCCGCAGCGTGGCCAACACTTCGTTGAGCGCGATGGCGGCTTGCCGCATCTGCTCTCGCGTTCCGATTGTGATGCGCACGCGTCCATCGCAGCCGGGGTCGCTCGAACGGTCGCGAACGAGCACGCCCGCGGCGCTCATCATGCGCGTAAACTCCTTGTGCTGCGCTCCGATTTCGATGAGGACGAAGTTGGCGCGACTGGGCCAGCGGCGGACTCTTGCCGCGTCGAGCGCGGCTTCAAACTCCGTGCGCGCGGCCAGCACCTCAGCAACATACCAGTCGAGATAGGCCACATCTTCGAGCGCGGGCGGAAGGCATGCCAGAGCCAGCGAGTTCACACTGTAAGGCGAGAGCACGCGCCTGACCCAGCGCATCAGCTCCACGGGACCGGCAAGCAGGCCGAGGCGCAGTCCGGCAAGTCCATAGGCCTTGGAGAAGGTGCGCGCGACGATGAGATTCGGGACAACGCCGGCCAGATCGATGACCGTCTCGCTGTGGAAATGGAAGTAAGCCTCATCGACCAGCAGGACGGCGTGGGGGGCGCGCGCGGCAATCTCAAGCAACTGTGCGCGTGTGGCAGCAGAGCCGGAAGGGCTGTTGGGATTGGCGATGGCGATAATCTTGGTGCGCGGCGTGATAGCCGCGAGCAAGCGCTTGAAGGGGAATTGTAAATCTTCGCCGGCAAGCACGGCGACTAGGCGCGCGTCAGTGGCCGATGCGTAAACCTCGTACATCGTATAGGTGGGCACGGGCAGCAAAAGTTCGTCGCCGTCTTCGAGAAAGGCCTCGAAGAGCACGTGAATGGCTTCGTCCACGCCATTGGTGAGCGTAACCTGCGTGGGCGCGAGGCCGAGATGCGCGGCGACGATGGTCTCGACCGGCTCGCGCTCGGGATAGCGCGTGAGGCACCCGGCGGAGATACGGCCAAGCACCTCGCGCACCTTGGGCGAGCAGGCCACAGTGTTCTCGTTGAAGTCCAGGCGCAGCGCGTCGCGGTTGCCGAGCGGAGGGTGATACTCCTTCATGGCTTGTATACGGGCGCGCGGCGCCGGAATCAATATTTTTGCGGCTTCAGTCACTGGAACTCCTCTTCTGCAAACGTGTACGAATTGCTTCGGCGTGGCCGGTAAGGCCCTCGGCTTCGGCGAGCAGGACAGCGGGCGGGCCGAGTGTGCGCAGAGCTTGCGCCGAATACTGTTGTACGGTGATGAGCTTGACGAAGTCGTTAACGCTGAGGCCGCCCCGCACTCGCGCCATCCCGCCTGTGGGCAGCGTGTGATTGGGGCCTGAGATGTAGTCGCCCATGGCCTGCACGGACCAGCGGCCCACGAAGACCGAGCCTGCGTTTTGAACCCAATCGAGATCGCTTGCGGCATCCACAGTGAGGTGCTCCGGCGCCAGACGATTCGTGATCGCACGAGCCTCGGTTACGGTCGATGCGATGATAACCAGGCCGTTGCGATCAAGGGCTTGGCGCGCAATGGGGTTCAAGCGGCTACGCAGTTTAGCCTCGGCGATGACTGCTTTGGCGAGGTCGATGCGCGTGGTGACGAAGATGGCCAGAGCTTCGGGATCGTGCTCGGCCTGCGCGACAAGGTCGGAGGCGATGCAGGTCGCGTGGCCGCGCTCGCTGGTGACGACAATCTCCGTGGGACCGGCGAGCATGTCGATGGCGCAGTCGAAGGCGACGAGGCGCTTGGCCGCTGTGACGTAAAGATTGCCGGGGCCAACAATCTTGTCGACGCACGGCATCGAAGCTGTGCCGTATGCCAGCGCGGCCACGGCATGCGCGCCGCCGAGGCGATAGAACTCCGTGATGCCGAGCAGGTGCGCGGCGGCGAGAATTTCCGGCGCGGGCCTCGGCGAGACAACCACGATGCGCTCGACGCCCGCCACCTGCGCGGGTATAGCGGTCATCAGCAGCGTGGAAGGCAGTGGGTGACGGCCGCTGGGAACATAGCAACCCACCGAGCCAAGGGGACGAACAAGCTGGCCGGTGGTGAGACCGGGGACGGGTTCGTCGCTAAAGGAAGCGGGAAGTTGCGCGACGGCAAAGGAACGAATCTGTTGTGCTGCCGTGGTCAGCGCTTCTTGCATCGCAGGCTCGATTGCATCCCACGCAGCGGCCATCTCGCCGGATGTAACGCGCAGAGCGGCGGCGCCGGCGAGGTCGTCGAATTGAGCGGCGTAGCGCAGCAACGCGCGATCGCCCTGTTTGCGTACATCTGTAACAATGCGCTTAACGGCGGGCAGCACGGCATCGAGCGCCGCGCCGCCACGCTGTTCGAGAGCGGCGAGCGTTTCTGCGGTTTGCTGTGCGCCACGGCCTTTGGTGCGGAGGATTTTCATTCACGTTCTCCGACGATCTTGCTTTTGTGGTCTCCCACCCTAGCGACAAAAACAAGAGCGTCGCGAGGGTGGGGCACCCAGATTTCAGGTGCTGCGAAAAATGCTTAAAGCACGACCTTGTTGAGCGGGTACTCGACGATGCCGGTTGCTTTGGCTGCTTTGAGTTTCGGGATAACATCGCGAGCGATGCGCTCCTCGACGATGGTGTTGACCGCGACCCAGTCGGCATTGCTGAGCTGGGAGATGGTGGGCGAGTTGAGCGCGGGCAGCACGGCGAGGACCGCGTCAAGATTGGCGCGCCGCACATTGAGCATGAGGCCGACCTGCGATTGCGCATCGATAGCGCCGCGCAGCATGAGCGCGATTTGAGAGAGCTTTTCGCGCTTCCACGGGTCTGAAAGAGTATTTTGGCCGGCAATCAGATGTGTCTCGCTCTCCATAATCGTGTCGATGATCTTGAGGTGGTTGGCCTTGAGCGAGCTGCCGGTCTCGGTGACTTCGACGATGGCGTCGGCCAGCATGGGCGGCTTGACTTCCGTTGCGCCCCAACTGAACTCGACCTTCACGTTAACGCCCTTGGCGGCGAAGTAGCGCTTGCTGACTTCCACTAACTCAGTCGCCACGATCTTGCCTTCCAAATCTTCGGCCTTCTCGAAACCGCTGCCTTCAGGAACCGCCAGCACCCAACGCACCTTGCGGCGGCTCTGCTTGGCGTAGGTGAGAGTTGTGACTGTGGCGACATCGAGTCCGCTCTCGACGACCCAGTCGATGCCGGTGAGGCCGGCGTCGAGGACGCCGTGATCGACGTAGCGGGCCATCTCCTGTGCGCGGATCAACATGCACTCAATCTCCGGATCGTCGATGGAGGGAAAGTAAGAGCGGCCGTCGGCGTAGATGTTCCAGCCGGCGCGCTTGAAGAGAGCGATAGTGGCATCCTGAAGGCTGCCTTTGGGAATGCCGAGTCTAAGCTTATTCGCCACGGGTTACCTCTTTCTTTTCGCCGGATTTCTGGTTGGCGGTGACCACGGGCAGGGGTTTGGTAAAGCAACTGACCGTGCCCTCGTGGCATACGAGTCCGTCGCCCTCGACGACGACGCGAAAGAGCAGCGTGTCGTTGTCGCAGTCGGTTGCGGCAGAGACGACGCGCAGGCGGTTGCCGCTGGTTTCGCCTTTCATCCACAGCTTCTGGCGGGTGCGGCTCCAGAAGGTGACGAAGCCGGTTTCAAGGGTTTTGGAGTAACTGATGGGGTTGAGAAAGCCCAGCATCAGCACCTCGCCGGTGCGCGCATCCTGCACAATGCCGGGCGCGAGGCCGTCCATCTTGTCGAAATTGATTGTGGAGTTCGTATTGCTCATTGATTTCCTTGGTCTCGGTTGAATTTTTACTGGGAACGCAAAAAACCCGCTGGCTGAGTCGCCGGCGGGCTTGGGGTCTTTGATCTTTTCTGGCCGTTTACGTCAGGCCATGCAAGTCCGCCGGCATGGAGGTTCCATGATGATGGTGGTGACCGTGATGGCGGTGGCTCTGCATCTGCGTAAACAATAAAGGAAAACGGGGCGCGGCGTCAAGTGCTTGAGAATGATCCTTGAATCCCGTTAGAACTTCTTCTCGTCGACAGTGCAATGCCAACGCAAATTGCCGGTTTCCTCGAGCGTGCCAGTCGTTCGACTCAGACTGAAATATGTTTTTCCTGAATTCGCAGGGTACTGATACGCCCACCTTATCACTGTGTTTGTAAACGTTGCGCTCGAAGCGGGGACATTATCAGCATCGATGGCTATAAAACCTGCCGTTTGCGCACTCTCGTCGAAGGTGACCCTGCCTTCCAGGGAACCGGATTCGGACTTACAGGTCAGATTGACTGGTTGCGCGTATGCGGCAAGGTTGAAAAGCATGGTTGCTGCAAAGAGTACACCGCTGGCCAGATATTCAAGTTTCATCATGTCGTTTCCTCCCGACCGTTTTGGGGCTTGGTACGAGTATACACAGATTTCATGGTTGCGAGGTGTCGAGCGCAGGGCGGAGAATGGAGCCGTGCGAGCGAGAATGCGATATACGGCGGCAGCGGTTGTGGTGCTGGGCGTTTGCCTGGCTGGGACAGCGCAATACCAGGATCGGGACACCCGTGGTGTGCCCAAAACTTCGGAGACAGCGCCGCCTCCCGAGAAGCGCATCGACATCAATCACGCCGGCGTAGAGGAGTTGCTGAAAGTTCCCGGCATGACGCCGAGTTGGGCCGGACGCATTGTTCGTTTCCGGCCTTATCACACCAAGGCGGACCTTGTGGAGCGCGGAGTGGTAACCAGCCAGGTTTACGACCGGATTAAAGATTATGTGATTGCGCACCGGGAAGCGCAGTAATGGTGACTCGTCGAACATTGTGGTCTCCCACCCATTCGCCAAGTGCGCGAATGGATGGGGCACGGTTCATCTAGTCAGGCATCATTGCTCTGCTGGTTGCGAAGCGGGAGTGTCGCCTCGCTTGAGTAGCCTGCTCAGAATCACATAGAGCACGGGGATAAAGAAGAGGTTGAGAACGGTGGAGAGCAACATGCCGCCGACGATGGTGGTGCCCACGGAGCGGCGGCCCAGCGCGCCCGCGCCGGTGGCGAAGACCAGCGGCAGAACACCGAGAATGAAGGCGAACGAGGTCATCAGAATGGGCCGCAGTCGCAACTCGCCGGCCTCAGCGGCCGCATCGGCGATGGAGCGGCCCTTGCGCCGCAACTGCTCGGCAAACTCGACTATCAGAATTGAGTTTTTAGCCGAGAGGCCGATAAGCATGACCAGGCCAATCTGGCAGTAAACGTCGTTGGAGAGGCCGCGCAGCGAAACCAGGCCCAAAGCTCCGAGTACCGCCATGGGCACGGCCAGAAGAATGATGAAGGGCAGCGCGAAGCTCTCGTATTGCGCCGAGAGAGTGAGATAGACGACCAGGATGCCGAGGCCGAAGATGATGAGCGCCTTGCCGCTGGATTCGATCTCATCGAGAGTCAATCCGGTCCACTCGAATTTCATGCCGGGCATCATCGTTTTGGCGGCCACGTCTTCCATGGCTGCGAGTCCCTGTCCGGAGCTGTAGCCACGCGCGGGCGAGCCATCGATTTCGACCGCGCGGAAGAGGTTGTAGTGGGTGATGACGGGCGGGCCAGAGCTCTCGGTAACCTTGGCCAGGTTATCGAGCGGCACCATCTGTCCGGAGTCGGAGCGCACGTAGTAGCTGTGCAGGTCGCGGGCCGACATGCGGAAGGGCTGGTCGGCCTGCACGAAGACGCGATAGGTGCGGTTGTTGTAGTCGAAGTCGTTGATGTATTCCGAGCCCATGAAGACGCCGAGCGTGGTGGTGATCTGCGAGAGCGGAACGCTCATCGCCTTGGCTTTTTCGCGATCGATGGTGACCAGCACCTGGGGGTCGTTGGCCGAAAATGTGGTGATCAGGCCGGTCAGCTCCTTGCTTTGGCGGCTTGCGCCCACCATTTGATGAGCGACGCGGTCCAGATCACTGAGCGTGTTGTTTCCCTGGTCCTGTAGCATGAACTGGAAGCCGCCAAAGCTGCCGACGCCCGATACTGCGGGAGGTTCAAACATGGCCACCAGGCCGCCATTGGGAGCGAACATGAGGCTTTGCAATTTTGGCGAGAGATCGGCCACAATATCGGCGGCGGAGTGGCCTTTGCCGCGCCGCTGGTCGGATGGCTTGGTGTCGACAAACATCAAGCCCGAATTGGAGGCCGCACCGGAAAAGCTGAAACCCACCACGGAGAACGCTCCGCCGATGTCGGGATTCTGGCCGATGATGGCCTCGGCGCGATCGGCCAGAGCGGTGGTGTAAGCCAGCGAAGAGCCGGGCGGCGCCTGCACGATGACCATCAGGTAGCCCTGGTCCTCCTGGGGAATGAAGCCGGTGGGAACATGCTGATATGTCCACACTGTCGCGCCCAGGCCGGCGAAGAAGACGACCAGCAGCACGTAGCGCAGCCGCAGCGCAACGTGGATTGATTTGGCGTAGCTGCTTGCCAGCCAACTGATCTGTTTGTCCGCGGAGTGAATGAATTTGGCAAAGAGGCGTGAAACCAGGCGAATATGCAGGAAGTCAAGCTGGTGGGGACGGTCCTCTTCGCCGCGCAGGAACATGGCCGACAGAGCCGGCGAGAGCGTGAGCGCGTTGAAGGCCGAGATGGCGATAGCAAACGCGATGGTCAGCGAGAATTGGCGGTAGAGAATGCCGGTGGTGCCGGGGAAGAACGAAACCGGCACAAAGACCGCGATCAAAACCAGTGATGTCGCGATGACCGCGCTCGTCACCTCTCCCATGGCGCGTGAGGTTGCCTCGTGGGGATCGGAGTGCTCCATGGCGATGTGGCGCTGCACATTCTCGATGACCACGATGGCGTCATCGACCACGAGTCCCGTGGCTAGTGTGATGCCGAAGAGGGTGAGCGAGTTGACGGAGAAGCCGAATAACTTGATGAAGGCGAAGGTTCCAATCAGCGAGACGGGAATGGTGACGGCGGGAATGATGGTGGCGCGCCAGTCCAGCAGGAAGAGGAAGATGACGGTGATAACGATGAAGATGGCCAGGCCAAGAGTCCAGAGCACTTCGCGGATGGAGTCGCCGACCACGGTGGTGGAGTCGAAGGCGATGGCGTATTCCAGGCCCGGCGGAAAGCTCTTGGAGAGCTCCGCGAGCGCGGCCTTGGCCCTGCGGTCCACATCCAAGGCGTTGGCGTTGGAGAGCTGCATGACGCCGATGCCGATAGCATCGTGCCCGCATGTACTTGAGTGCTGTGCTGTAGTCCTCCGCGCCTACCTCCGAGTGGCCTACGTCCCTGAGCAGCACCAGGCCGTTGGCGGAGTTCTTTACGATGATGTTGTCGAACTCGGCGGGGTTGGTGAGCCGGCCCACGACGCGCACTGGAATCTGGAAGGCCTGCTTCGAGTCCGAGGGGGGCTGGCCAAGCTGGCCGGCGGGAATCTCGACGTTCTGCTCAACCAGCGCATTGACCACGTCGGTGGCTGTGAGCGAGCGCGCAGCCAGCCGCACCGGATCAAGCCAGACGCGCATGGCGTACTTGCGCTCGGCGAAGATCATTACGTCGCCTACGCCGGGCACCCGCTTGAGGGCGTCCTTGACGTAAACGTCGAGGTAGTTGGAGATGAACTCGGGCGAGTAGCGTCTGTCGCGCGTGAAGAAGCCGGCTCCGAATACCCAGTTGTAACTGGATTTGCTGATGGTGATGCCCGTCGCGTTTACCGCAGCAGGAAGCCGTCCTTGCACGCTGGCCACGCGATTCTGCACATCCACGGCGGCTATATCGAGGTCATAGCCGGTCTGGAAGGTAGTGGTGATGGAGCTGCTGCCGCTGTTGGTGCTGGAAGAACTGATGTAGCGCATTCCCTCGACGCCATTGATGGCCTCTTCCAGCGGAATAGTTACTGCCTTCTCGACGGTATCGGCATTGGCGCCCACATAGTTGCAGTCCACCGAGATCACCGGAGGCGCCAGCGTGGGATACATGGCCACCGGTAGATTGGGAATGCACACCGCGCCGGCGAGAATAATCAGCAGCGCGCAGACCGTGGCAAAAACAGGCCGATGAATAAAGAAATCTACAAACAAAGTAAGCCTTCCCTTTTACCCGCAAAGAACACGGTTTGACTGTCGCCTTGTGCCCGCCTCCGGGCCGATGCCCAGGGACGCCGGCTAGCTGTACTCTAGGCTCCCGGCAACGGCATGACCGGCATGTTGTTGATCAGGAACTGAGTGCTGGAGACGATGACCCGGTCGCCTGCGTTCAGGCCCGAGGAGACTGAATAGCTGTTGCCCACCGTATCGCCCAGCGTGACCGCAACCTGGTGGGCAACAAAATGACCGTTCTGCGCCTGAGCCACAAAGACGAAGCTCTGCCCGCCCTGGCGCGTGACCGCCAGCACCGGCACCACGGCCATCGGAGTGGTGCTCCAGATGACGCGCGCCTTGATCATCTGCGCGTTGCGCAGCACCTCGGACGTGGCGTGGACCGGGGCCTTCACCAAAATGCCCTGCAACGTGCTATCCACCTGCGGCGAGAGAAAATCGATCTTCGTTTTCTCCAGCAGCTTGCCGGTGTTGTCCATCAAGTCGACAGCAAGCCCCTGACGCACCTGCCCGGCGCGCTCTGTAGGAACATAGATGTAGGCTTCCAGGTCCTTGTACTCGTCCACCGTGGTCAGCACAGTAGCCGGAGAGTTGAGCGGCGAAGCAAAATCACCCACATGCACTGGAATATCACCCACTATGCCATCAAAAGGCGAGCGGATAGTGTAGTAGGCCAGTTGCTCCTCTTGCGTCTTGCGCAGTTCCACGGCCGACTGGTAATCCGCCTTGGTGTTGCCGAACGATTGCAGCGCCTGATCGTAAGCGTCACGACTGGTCACGCCGGCTTCGAAGAGCTTGCGCTGCCGCTCGACCTCCACTGCGTTGTAATCGTAAATTGCTTTCTTCTGTTGCTCTGTGGCGCGCGCCGATGCAACGGTGGCCATTTGGAGGCGCGGATCGATCTCCATCAACAACTGCCCCGCCTTCACGTGATCGCCCGAGCGGACTACAATCTTCGTCAACATGCCGCTCACCTGCGGAAGCAGCGTAGCAGAGCGGCGAGACTTGATGGTGGCTACGTACTCGCTCGACTGGGGCACCGGCGCAAGGGTGACTGCCACCGTCTGCACTGGCATGGCCTGCATCCCGTCAGCGGCCTGAACCACCGGCTTTTTCTGGCAGCCCGTAACCGCTAACCCAAGAAGAACAAAACAACCTATTTCCAAAATGCGCTTCAAAGCGATCTTCCTCACTTTATCTTTTCTACGGAAATCTTCAGCCCGAAGTTCAGTCCAGGTATTCTTCCCTATTGTAATGTGACGCCTGGAGCCGGGGCATCGTCGCAAAATATAGCTCTCCGGCAAGCCTGCCCAGGTTGATCGCAGGATCGCTGGGCGTTCTTACTCTTACAGGCGACGGAATTGAAGCCGTGGAGGCCGTCCAGGGCGCTCCTTATCGCCGCAGTCGCTTTTCTCGCCACAGTTCCCATGGTTCATGCCAGGACTCCCTGGTTTCCCGGCACGGCTCCATTTTTTTGACACGGCTCCGCTGAGTTGGTAGCCTTCATAAGGGCGCATGTGGCCAATTCGTGCCGATGGTATGCCCTGTCAGCGTCCCCGTCGTCTAGCCCGGCCTAGGACACCGCCCTTTCACGGCGATAACACGGGTTCAAATCCCGTCGGGGACGCCATTTAGAATCAATAGCTTAGGGAATTCGTCTGTGAGGAAGCCTTCTTTTGGTGACTCAGCGGGGACTCAATGTTGGCCACCCGGCTGAAATTGGAGACTTTTGTGCGCAACCTGACGTTCCATCGCATCCCCGCTGCCTGTGTAGGGTCCACAAAATCTGCCAGTAACGCATGCGATGGAGCCGAAGTTATAGAGAATCCAAAGTAGCTGCGCCCTGGGGGCAACTCCGCCCGTTAAATTCACGTGCCGCGATCAAAGCGCATCCTCCGCTGTCATCGTGGGCGAAAATCTTCCTGGTCAAAGGCGATCAATCCCTGCTTCCTGGTTCATGCTTCTCCCCGTTACAATCAAACCAGGATGATCCGTTTCTCAACTGCCGGGGAGTCGCACGGGGAGGCGCTGATTGCGCTGGTCTCTGGCTTGCCCGCCGGTCTCACTGTCGATCTCGATTTCATCAACCGCGAGTTGTGGCGGCGCCAACAGGGCTATGGCCGCGGCGGCCGCATGAAGATCGAGACCGATAAAGCCCACGTGCTCAGCGGCGTGCGCCACGGCAAGACCATCGGGACTCCAATTGCGATCGAGATCGTCAACCGCGACTGGAAGAACTGGGAAGACAAACTCCCCGTCGAGGTCGGCAACCCCGCGCTGCACCAGGCGGTCGCTTCACCCCGCCCCGGCCACGCAGACTTGGCCGGCGCCCTCAAGTACAACTTTCCCGACGCCCGCTACGTGCTGGAGCGCGCCTCGGCTCGCGAGTCCACCGCCCGCGTGGCCGCCGGAGCCTTTGCCAAGCTGATGCTGCGAGCACTTGGAATTGAAGTCGCCAGCCACGTCCTGCGCGTGGGCCGCGTTGCGCTCGACCGCGCCGCTACCTGGGACGAAATTGCCGCCCTTGCGACCAAAGACGAGGTCGTCCTCGGTTGCGTCGATGAGCCGACCGAGGCCCGCATGAAGGAAGAGGTTGAGGAGGCTGCCCGTACCGGCGACACCGTGGGCGGCGTCTTCGAAGTGGTGGCGCGCGTCGTCCCCGCAGGCCTGGGCACTTACGCTAACTGGGACGAGCGCCTCGACGGCCAGCTTGCGTGGTCGGTGATGAGCGTGCAGGCGGTCAAGGCCGTCGAGATTGGCCGTGGCATGGTGGCCGCCGAGAGCTTCGGCTCCGCGGTCCACGACCCCATCCGCTACGCCGCTGAAGACACCGGCAAGCCCACCCGCTTCACCCGCCCTCAAAACAACGCCGGCGGCATCGAGGGCGGCGTCTCCAACGGCGAGGATATTGTGGTGCGCGGCTACCTGAAGCCCATCTCGACCTTGCGCAAGCCGCTGGAGTCGGTGCGCTTTGACACCCGCGAGACCACCAGCGCAAGCTATGAGCGCAGCGACATTTGCGTTGTGCCAGCGGCGGGCGTGGTGGCCGAGGCCATGGTGGCGCTCACACTCGCCCGCCTGGCTCAGGAAAAATTCGGCGGCGACTCGGCCCTGGAATTGCGACGAAATTTTGACGGATACATCCAACAGATACGGAGCTATTAGCAGACGAATGATTCTAAAGATTGTCAAGTATCCCGACCCCGTGCTCTCGCGGCCCGGCGAGCCCGTCACCGAGTTCAACGCAGAGCTGCGCAAGCTGATTGCCGATATGTTCGAGACTACCTACGCCGAGCACGGCATCGGCCTGGCCGCGCCGCAGGTGAACGTGTCAAAGCGCTTGACGGTGATCGACCTGAGCCTGGGCAAGAACCCCAAAGACAAGCTGGTGCTCATCAATCCCGAGATAATCTTCAGCGAGGGCAAGCAATACGAAGAAGAAGGTTGCCTGAGCTTTCCCGAGATCCGCGAGAAGGTGGCGCGCGCGGCCAAAGTACGCATCCGCGCCCAGGACGAGAAGGGCAAGTGGTTCGAGATGGATGGCGAAGAGATACTCTCGCGCTGCTTTCAGCATGAGATCGACCACGTTGACGGAATGTTGTTCATCTTCCGCATGAGCGCCCTCAAGCGCGACCTGGCCCTGCGCAAGATTCGCAAGATGCAGCGCGAAGGCAAGTGGTAAACTCATTACGGCTCCGGACGGAAATCGCACAAATGCTGGACGCCCCATTCTCGTCGCGTCTTTTTTTTTGCGGCTTCGGGGTCCCCGACGACAGGTCTTAGTCGTTGGGGTGAACTAGGGTGGAAAACCGCGAACCTCAACCGGCATCCGTTCACAGGTGTCCAATGAAACTCGTTTTCTGCGGGACTCCGCAGTTTGCCGTGCCCACTCTGATGGCATTGCTTGCCGCGGACCATAAAATCGCATTGGTCGTCTCCCAGCCCGACCGCCCCGCGGGCCGCGCCCGTGAACTCACCGCTCCGCCCGTCAAGCTGGCCGCTCAGGCTGCAGGCCTCACGGTAGCGCAGCCGGAAACGATTCGCAACAACCCCGAATTTCGCTCTCAAATTGAGGCCATCTCCCCCGACGCCATCGTTGTCGTCGCCTACGGGCGCCTCATTCCCCCCTGGATGCTCGCGCTGCCGAGGCTGGGCTGCATCAACCTGCACGCTTCCTTGCTTCCGAAATACCGCGGCGCCGCGCCTATCCAGTGGGCGGTGGCCATGGGCGAGACGGTCACCGGCAACACCACCATGCTGCTGGAAGAAGGCCTGGACACCGGTCCCATTCTGATGCAACGGGCGCTGGTCATCGCCCCGCGCCAGACCTCCGTGGAAATGTTCGAGGAGCTTGCCAAAGGGGGAGCGCCGCTGGTGGTCGAAACCCTGGCAGGCCTGGCCAATGGAACCATTAAGCCCAGGCCGCAAAATCACGCCGGAGCCACCTTCGCCCCGCTGCTTGACCGCGAAGATGGCCGCATGGAATTTGCCGTGCGCACGGCCACGGAACTCAAGAATCGCTGGCGCGGATTTCAGCCCTGGCCCGGCACATTCACCGCGCTCGAAGGCAAGAAACTGATCGTTCACCGCTTGGAGGTCGCCGCTGCGCCCGGCCTCGAAGAGGCCACCATCCTTCCCGGCAAGATTCGCATCGAAGATCATCGCCTGCTGGTCGCCTGCGCCGGAAACACCTGGCTGGAACTCGTCGAAGTTCAGCTCGAAGGCAAAAAGCGACTCGCGGCAGCCGAGTTTCTTCGCGGAATCGCGCTCCCCGCCAACGCGTGGTTCGGCTGAGGCCCATGGCCCAAATCTCCCCAGCGCGCAAGGCCGCCTTCCAGGTTCTGATGGCCGTCGAGCGCGGCCATTCCCACTCTGACGATCTGCTGCGCGGCAAAGTCGTCAACGCGCTTTCGGCTCCCGACCGCAACCTGGCAACTGCGCTCGTCCTGGGCGTGCTGCGCTGGCAGATTCAGCTCGACCACCAACTCCGCGCTCTGCTGACCCGCCCCAACGCCAGGATCGATCCCGAGATTCGTATCGCTCTGCGCCTGGGCGCATTTCAGTTGTTGCACCTGGACCGCATCCCCGCCCGCGCCGCAATCGACGAAAGCGTTGAGCTGGCCCAGCAGGCCGGCCACCGCTTCGCCTCCGGCATGGTCAACGCCGTCCTGCGCAAGCTCGGCGCGGCTCCGCCGGTTCACCTTTTAGAAGAGAGCGCAGCGGAACTGGCGCTGGCCCAGGCTCACCCCGCCTGGATGGTCGAGCGCTGGATCAACTTCTACGGCCTCGATGCGGCCCGAGCCATTTGCCGCCACGGCCAGAGACAGCCTGTGCTCGCCCTGCGCCTCGCCGGTCCTGCCGTCGAAGCCGAACTCGCCTCAGCCGGCATCGCTCTCGAAGCCGGCGAACTGCTAACCGCCGCCCGCATAGTCCTCTCCGGTGACGTCACCGCGACCGAAGCCTTCCGCGAGGGACGCGCGCGCCTTCAGGACGAAGGCTCGCAACTGGTCGCGGAAATTGCCAGCGAGAATTCCAACCAAAAAATTGAAAGCGTCCTAGACGCCTGCGCCGCTCCCGGCGGCAAGACGCTCATCCTGGCCGAACGCGACCCGCAAGCCCGCATCGTCGCCATGGAATCCAGCGCGCCCAGACTTGAGCAGTTGCAGAAGCGGCTGGCCTACCTCGGCGAGCGGGTTGAGTGCCGCCTGGCCGACGCAACCGCGCTCTCGGAAGACTCTGTCTTCGACCTTGCACTGGCCGATGTGCCCTGCAGCGGAACTGGAACGCTGGGCCGCAACCCGGAGATTCGCCACCGCCTGCGCCCCGAAGACCTGACCCGTCAGGCCGAACGCCAGCGCGCGATTCTCACTGCCGCGTTGCACGCCGTCCGTCCCGGCGGCCGCGTCGTCTACTCCACCTGTTCGCTGGAGCCGGAAGAAAATGAGCAGGTTGTCGCCGCTGTGCTGGCCGCAACCCCGAACGCCCGCTTGATTTCGCTTGAAGCACGCATCGAAGCCCTGCTGGCGGAAGACATTCTCACCCCCACCGGCGCCCAGCGCCTGCGCGCCTGCCTCACCGACGAAGGTTTCCTCCGCCTGCTCCCCGGCACATTCCACACGGATGGATTTTTCATTTGTTTGATCGAGCGGATTGATTAAAGCATTCTCAGATTGTTGTGAAGCCGGCTTCATGCTATCCCACCCTTGCGACAAAAAACAAAAACGTCGCAAGGATGGGGCCCCCAGTCTAAGTCACAGCACGCCAGCCTGACCCCTGATCCCTGTTATTTCGCCACCGTCAGCTTCACCATTGTGCTCTGATCCACGCGCGCGCCGGCTGCGGGTTGTTGCGCTGTCACCGCGCCCGGCCTCACCGGCAGCCTGGGGGCCGCGTCTCCGCTGCCGATGGGGGCTACCGGCACATCCACAAAACTGGGCGCAGCGGTCTTGATGCCCACACTCGCCAGCTCCGCCTGCGCCGTGACCACCGGCAGACCAGTCAGGTCCGGCATCACGAAGCCGTCGGGCGCATCGTCCTCAGGCGCTGCCACCAGCAGGTCGATGCTGGGCCGCGCAATTCCCTGGGCGTGCGCCGGCGGGTCCTGTGCCAGCACCGTTCCCTCGGCAGCCTTGCCCCAGGGCAGTCGCGCCGTCATGCCCGCCTCCAGGCCCACGCGCCGCAGTTGCAGCGCCGCCACCCGCTCATCCAGCCCCACCGTCTCCGGCACTTCCACCTTTTGCGGCCCCAGGCTCTCCGCCACGCGCACTCGCCACTCTCGCCGCACCACCGTTCCCGGCGCGGGAGACTGCGAAAGAATGTGCCCCGCGGCCACGTCTCCCGAGTAGTAGCGGTTGTCCACGTCGAGATTCAGCCCCAGCCCCGAAGTCTGGCTGCGCGCCTCCGCCACGGTCATTCCCTTGAGCGAGGGCACCCGCACCTCCGCCCCGTGAATGGCGAAGTGCATCGTGGTGATCGCCGCCAGCAGCGCCACGGCCACCAGCAGCATCACCAGCGAAGCCACTTGAAAAAAATTCAGAACCGGACGGGTTCTCATGGCTTAGGCTCTCCGTTACTCCGTAACTCCGCGATCATTCCAGGGCGAATCCTCTTCGCTCTCACCGCAGGTTATCCGTCACCGGCTCAGGATGAATCGTCACCCGGTAGACCTCCGAACACTCCAGCTTAAAGTGGTCTTCGAGCGCGGTGATGGCCGCGTGGACCCGCTCCATGGTCAGATCGTCGGGCAGCGTGCAGTGGCAGGAAACCTGGATGTGCTCGGCCGAGCGACTCACCAGAATCTCATGCACATCCACAATCTCGGGAATCTGCGCTGCTGCCGCCTGCATCGCCTGCTCGATGCGGCGATCCGCCTCCACCCGCTCTCCCGGCGGCTCGATGGTCGCCGGTTCGCTTTCGATGTGCGTCAGCACGCCGTCAATCTCAGGAACCTCGCGCAGAATCTCCGCCTCTAGCGCGCAGACAAAATCGTGCGCCTTGAGCAGGGTGAGCGCCTCATCCAACTCCAGGTGCTGCTCCACGCGCAGCCGTCCCTGGTGCGACTGCACGCTCAGCTCGTGCACGCTCACGTTGTGGCGCGCGGCCACCGCCCGCACCCGGTCGAAGATGCTCTCTGCTTTGGCCTTCCGCGGAACCGTGTGGATCACTACGTCGGCCTCCGGCAGCGTGCGATGCACGGCCTCCGTAGCCGAGCGCACCAGATCCCCAGTGTGCTCGAAGGTGAAGCGGCGGGGCAGCGCCAGCGTCAGGTCGGCAAAATAGTTCGCTCCGGCCCGCCGCACTCGCGCCTGCTCCACGCTGAGCACCCCGGGCACCTGCGCCACCTCGCTCAGGATGCGACGCCGCGTTTCGGCAGGAATCTCATCCGACAGCACGCTCACCGCCTCGCGGCCCAGCCGTAGCGTCATGCGCAAAATCAGCAGCGAAACCACCACCGCCGCCAGCGGGTCTGCGTAACGCAGCGCAACCACGCCGAAATGCATTCCCACCCAGCTTGCGCCCAGCCCGCACAACACCGCCAGCGACGACCAGATGTCCGAGGCAAAGTGAAAAGCGTCGGTCGCCAGCGCCGACGACGCGGTCCGCTCGGCCACTGCCCGCAGCCGCCGCGACCGCCAGAAGTCCACAGCAATCGAGCACAGCACCACCGCGACCGGCCAGCCCAGATCATGCAATTCTTTTGTGGGATGAACGATCCGGCGAACGGCCTCCCAGATGATCCACGCGCTGGATGCGGCCATCAGAATGACTTCGCCGAACGAGGAGATATTCTCGAACTTGCCGTGGCCGTAAGTGTGGTCCTCGTCGGCCGGCTTGTCGCTTACCTGCACGGAAAAGAAGGTGAGCGCCGAGCCCACCATGTCCAGCCCGGAGTGGGCCGCGTCTGATAGTACGCCCAACGAGCCGGAGAGCAGGCCCGCCCCCAGCTTCAGCAGCGTCATCGCCGCCGCCGCCAGCATCGAGTGCAGCGCCACCCGCCGCTTCTCGGCGGAAAACCCGGCAATTCTGGAGGCTTCGGAAATCATCGCGCTCTTAGGCTACAGCATTTTCAGAAATTCGGCTGCTGCCTCAAATGCTCTGTGCCCCATCCATTTCGCGTTCTGTGCGAAATGGGTGGGAAACCAAAAAACTCAATCGGAATATTTCAAAGAGAATGAATCCCATCCATCACCGTACCGCCATGTACAACCCCGCAATCCCAAAGGTATACGGCTGCCATGTGCACTGCTCATAGCCGGTTGACCTCATCAGAGCAAGCATCTCCGCCGGCGCGGGAAAATTACCCACCGAAGTGGGAAGGTAGCTGTACGCGCCCGCTTTGCCGCAAATCGCCTGTCCAATCGCCGGCAACACCCGCCGGAAGTAGACCGCGTAGGCCTTGCCCACCAGCCCCCCCGGCTCGCTGAAATCCAGAATCCCCAACTGACCGCCCGGCTTCAGCACGCGATGGAACTCCCGCAAGCCCGCCTCGTAGTTGGCCAGATTGCGAAAGCCGAAGGCCGAGACAATCAGGTCCAGCGACCCCGTGCGCAGCGGCAGATGCAGCGCGTCGGCTTCGATGGGTACGGCGTATGGCTCGCCCTCCGCCCGCGCGCCCACCCCCGGCCCGCCGAACTTCTTTGCCCCGCGGCTCAACATAGCCCGCGCAAAATCCGCCGCCAGCGTCGGCCGTGCGCCCCGTGGACGGCGCTTTAGAAGCGCCATCGTCATGTCGCCCGTGCCGCAGCAGATGTCCAGCACTGCCGCATCGGGATCAGCCAGCACTGCCCGAAACCGCCGCGCCGCCCGCCACCACCACAACCGGTCCACATTCATCGACAGAACATGATTCAGCAGATCATAGCGCGGCGCAATCGCATCGAACATCTCCCGCACAGCAAGCGCTGCGCTGGCTTCGTCCTGCGCACCCTGCGGCTTGGCTCCTGTGGTTGTCATCAGGAATGCCGCTCCGCGGCCCGCGCCAGCATGTATCCCACCGCAGCCTCCAGTTCAGCCGGCGTCACATCCTCCACCACGCCCGCGTCGCCGATGCCTACCGGCAATACAAAGCGCCTGACTCCGCCCACGTTTTTCTTGTCGCCGCCCGCAGCCGCCACAACACGAGCCGCGCGCAGCTTCAACGCCGGCAGCGGACCATAGAGATGAATCAGGTTCTCCAGCCGCTCGAACCGCGCCCGCGAGATCGTCCCCCGCGCGCGCGCCACGCAGAGCGCGGCCACCATCCCCCAGCCCACTGCCTCGCCGTGCAGCAATAGTTTGTAGCCGGTAGCCTGCTCCAGAGCGTGGCCCACCGTGTGGCCAAAGTTCAGAATCATGCGCAGCCCGCTCTCGCGCTCGTCGCGGTTCACCACCTCGGCCTTCATGCGAATCGACACGGCAATCACTTTTTCCAGCGCCTTCGGGTTGCGTCCCAACACCTCGTCCGCGTGCTCTTCCATGTAGCGCACCAGCGCCCGGTCGCGGATGACGCCAGCCTTCACGCTCTCCATCAGCCCGGCTCGCAGCTCGCGCTCTGGCAGCGTCTTCAGCACGTCCATATCGGCAAAGACCGCCAGCGGATGATAGAAGCTGCCCACCAGATTCTTGCCCTCTGGCAGATTCACGCCCGTCTTGCCGCCCACCGACGAATCCACCTGCGCCAGAAATGTGGTGGGAACCTGAATATAAGGGATTCCGCGCATGAAGATCGAGGCCAGAAACCCGCCCACATCGCCCACAATCCCGCCGCCAAAGGCAATCAGCAGGCTTCCGCGATCCCCACCTGCCCGCGCCATCTCCCGCAGCAGGCTTTCTACGTTTTTGATGGTCTTGTTTTCTTCGCCGGGGGGGAGAAACAGCATAATCGGAGATTCGGCAAACGAAGCCTGGAAGGCTTCGCCCCACAGTCCCCAGACCGGCGCCGAAGTCAACACAAAGACCCGTCGCGGCAACCGGCCCACAACCCGCTCGATGCGCCGGCCCAGCGAACCAACCAGCCCGCTGCCCGCTACCACGTCGTATTTTGCCGAAGGTGTCTCTACTCGTATCGTCTGCACGGTACTTTAATCCTAAATGCATTGCTGATCGACTGAAGACACAAACCCTGGATTTCAAAATTGAGATTCAAGATTCTGCCGTTTCAGCTTGCCTTTCGAAACTCTTCCCGCAAGACGCGCCGCAGCGTCTCTTCCAGCTTGGGCGCCTTGCCTTCCACGTGCTGATGTAGGGCTTCGTTGATGAGCGTCTGGTAGCCTATCGCTCCGCCCGACGCTTCGGCCTCTTTGAGGAAGTAATCCACCAGATCTTCGTCAAGGCGAATCGTGATGCGCGTCTTGCCGCGCGGCTCCGGCTCCGCGGCGACAATCCGTCCCCGCGTTCCCCGGCTGAAATCGTATCTCTGTTTCATCTCGATTCCTCGTATTGACTGCGCTCGTGCGCCTCCGCCAGCCGCGCGGAGATGATGCGGATATTTCTGCCGCGATAGCAGTAAACCACCACCAGAATCCGTCCCTTCACACCCATCCCCATCGATACAAACCGCTGCTCGTTCGGGTCCGTCACGTCGTCCGCAATCGTAATCGCGAAATCATCCTCGAAGACCGGCCCTGTCTCTGAAAAACGGACGCCATGCTTCTCGAAATTGGACTCCGCCTTTCTAACGTCCCACTCGAAGCCCATGCTATCTCCATTATA
The DNA here is from genome assembly GCA_963765995.1 of uncultured Acidobacteriaceae bacterium. GTDB lineage: Bacteria > Acidobacteriota > Terriglobia > Terriglobales > Acidobacteriaceae > Telmatobacter. Next base: position 31,444 of record CAVXYT010000002.1, read on the forward strand.
TGCACATTTTGTACATACAGACAAAAAATCTTGTTTTGCCTTAAAAGCGTTCCTCACCCCAGCCAAAACAAGGGGACAAGCCCCAGCACCGCTAGGCCCAGCAGCATCACCAGAGCCTGCAAGCCGGTCTCGCGGCCGGCCAGGCTATATGCGTAAATCCCTTTCGCAATATTGTTGCTGGAGGCGGCAATGGCAACCGCGGCTGCCGCGACCTTCAGAGGCGTCAGAGTGCCCGCCGCCTGGGTCATCCCCATGATGAACGGGTCCACGTCGCTGACTCCCATGATTGCGGCCAGAGTATTCACACCCGTTCTTCCCAGATAAGTAACGGCTAACTGGGTAGCCACCAGCATAGCCAGAAACAGTCCGGCAAAGAGAAACGCCGCCACCAGTTCCAGCGGGTTCCTGGGTTCGGTCTCCCGCTGCACGTCCTGAGAGTTTTTATCCGCCCGGCGCGACCAGAGCCAGCCCAGGCCGACGGCCAGACTGGCCAGTACAAGAAAGGGTATATAAAGCTGGAGCATCAGTTGCCGGTTGAAGAGCGCCAGAAGAATGACGAGGCGCAGGTACATGACTCCGCAGGCGATCAGGATGCCGCCGGCGAACAGATGCGGACGTTGCTCGCGCTTGGCCCGGCGCGCCATCACGACGGTGGTTACGGTGGAGGAATATGCGCCGCCCAGCAACGCCGCCAGCACCACCCCGCCCTGTCCTTTGGTCACTTTCTGCAAAACATAACTGAGATAGGAGATGGTGCTGATCGCCACCACAACTAACCACGTCTTGAATGGATTAATGTGGAACTGGCTGTATTCCTGATTGGGCAGGATAGGCAGAATCACTGCGCTCAAAAACAGAAACTTGGCGAAGGTGAGAATCTCATTGGGCGCGATGCGCGCGGCCAGCTTCTCAAGGGCAACCTTCAGATCGAGCAGCAACAGGCTGGCGACGCCCAGCGCGGTGGCAATCCATAAATGCCCGTAACAGACCAGCGCGCCCACCAGAAACGTCGCCAGGCCGGACATCTCGGTGGTAACTCCGGCGGTCTCGGAGGTAGAAATCTTGTGCCAGTAAGAGACCAGCAGAAATCCGGCGACGACCAGAAAGCCGATGGCCAGCGGCAGCATTTGCGGGCCTGAAATGAGAGCTGCGGAATAGCCAACCAGGCCAATCAGCGGGAAGGTGCGTACTCCTCCGAAAGTGTAAGACCCTCCTGCCACCTTGCGCTCTTCCCGCTGCAGTCCTATCAGGAACGACAGGAAGAGGACCAGAACAATTTGCACGGCCTCCGGCGGTAGCCGCTGGTAGATATCCATTCGAGTCGAGCCTCCGAGAGCAATCTGCTAGACAGCTTACACTGTGTCACGGCTGTGCGCCCGGCGATTTTTTGAGACATGGGAGCCGCCTTGCCGGTTCCCGTGCGTCGACCCCGAGAATCCACGCCTGCAGGCGCGACCGGCCTCCAAAATGACCTCGCCAAACGATCTCGCAAAGTAAAGCGGCGGAGCCATCAGGCTCCGCCGCTATTACTGCTATTTGCCGCCTAATGCTGCGGCTACAGATTACTTGTGATGTCCACCACCACCGCCGCCGCCATGCGATGCTCCGCCACCGGCATGTCCACCACCGCCAGCATGTCCGCCGCCGCCGGCATGTCCACCGCCGCCCGCATGTCCACCGCCGCCCGCATGTCCACCGCCGCCGGGATGTCCGCCGCCGGGATGTCCGCCGCCGGGATGCCCACCACCGTGCGCTCCGCCACCGTGCGGTCCGCCGTGCGCTCCGCCACCGTGCGGTCCACCATGGCCACGATCGTCGTAGCCGTGGGCATAATGGCCATGTTCGGCTTCATAGCCGCCGCGGCCGTGGTAACGGCCTCCGCCCTCACCATGGAAGCGATGCTCACCCCAGCCGTGGGCATAGCCCCAGCCGGCCCAGGGGCCTATTCCGAGGAAGATGCCGTTGTAGAAGTACCCCGGCCCGTAAAAGCCATAGGGCGCGCAAGCGTAGGGTGGAGCTTCGTAATAGCCCCACTGACAGACGGGTGGAACGCCGATTTCGACGGCAATCTGAGCTTTCGCCGCTGGCGCCAGGGCGAGGCCCGCAAGCAATGCTGCCGATCCGAGTAGAGTTTTGAGTCCGCGCATATATGACCCCTCCTAAGGTGTCTGCGGTTGCCTGTGATGAGTGCGGTGCTTTGCTGCCGTTAAGGATACTCCGGCAACAGCAGCTTCCGTAAGGATGTTGAATTCGTTTCTGAATCTCCCTCGCATGTCAGGGGTGTTGTCAACCCCATATTTGTGGATTTGACTCTAGCAGCATGGCCCGATTCTGAGCAATAAGAAACATTTGCTACAATCGCTGCCGTCCGGCCCCCGCTCCTGAGAGGTAATACACGGGATTGGGGAAAGAGTTGCGAAAAAACCGCGAATCCCTGCCACCTGCCTCTCAGTGATAGCCTGAACCCAGATGACTTCATCGTCTCAGGTGGATTTTCTGGTGATGGGGGCGGGTGTGGCCGGGCTGCGCGCGGCAGTCGAACTGGCGCGCCATGGCGAGGTTCTTGTCGTCACCAAGGAGTCGGTCGCCGAGTCCAACACCCACTATGCGCAGGGTGGAATCGCCGTGGCCATGGAGGGTGACCAGGACGTTGCGCTGCACCTCGAAGACACGGTCAACGCCGGAGATGGGCTGGTTTATCGTCCCGCAGCCCAGGCGCTGGTGGCCGAGGGGCCGGTGCGCGTGGCCGAGCTGATCGAGTGGGGCGCCGCATTCGACACCGAAGCCGGCCAACTGCTCCGCACCCGCGAGGGCGCCCACTCCCACGCCCGCATCCTGCATGCCAATGGCGACGCCACCGGCGCTGAGATCAGCCGTTCGCTGGCGGCCTTTGCCAGCGCCCACAAGCGCATCCGCTTTGCCGAGTGGACCACGGTCACAGGCCTGGTGGTCGCCGGTAGCCGCGTCATCGGGGCTGACCTGCTGGGCTGCGACCGCCGTCCGGAGCGGGTTCTGGAGCGTGTCAGCGCGCGCGCCGTGCTGGTGGCCGCCGGAGGCGCGGGCCAGGTCTACAGCGACACCACCAACCCCGCCGTAGCTACCGGCGACGGCATCGCCCTGGCCGCCCAGGCCGGCGCAGCGCTGGCCGACATGGAGTTCTACCAGTTCCATCCCACGGCCTTTTCGCTCCGCGGCGCGCCGCGTTTCCTGCTGTCAGAGGCGTTGAGGGGCGAGGGCGCAATCCTCCTCAACGACCGCGGCGAACGCTTCATGGAGCGCTATCACCCGCTGCTCGAACTGGCTCCCCGCGACGTAGTGGCGCGCGCCATTGCCTGCGAGGGGATAGGCGCAACGCCGGGCGATTCTCGCGTCGTCCATCTGGACATGCGCTCCGTGAAAGGCATCGACCTGCACCACCGTTTTCCCGGCATCAGCGCCTTCCTGGCCCAATATGACCTCGACCTCGCCCGCGACCTGATCCCTGTCCGCCCGGCGGCGCATTACCTGATGGGCGGCATCCGCACCGACCTGGCCGGCCGTACCAATTTGCCCGGCCTCTACGCCGCCGGAGAGGCCGCCTGCACCGGCGTCCACGGCGCCAACCGCCTGGCCTCGAACTCGCTGCTCGAAGGCCTCGTCTTCGGCGCACGCGCCGCGCAGTCGATGCTCGGCGATGGCCTGCCGAAGGCGCCGGCCGGCGCGCCGCAAACCGTCCCCGCGGCACTCGACGCCGGCCAGCAAGCCCGACTGCATGAGATCATTGCCGGCCTGCAAGCCTCCATGTGGGCCTATGCCGGGCTGCTGCGCGAGGAGTCCACGCTGCGCCAGGGCCTTGCCGCGCAAGAGCTTTGCGCCGCCGCATTGGCCGAGCTCGCCGCGCAAGGTAAGGGAAGCCGCCGCCTTGCCGAGGCCCATGCCATGAGCCGCATGGCCCACGCCATCCTTACCTCAGCTCTGGCCCGCACCGAGAGCCGCGGCGCCCACTTCCGCAACGACTTTCCGAAACGCGACGACCAGAACTTCCAGAAGCACTCCATCTTCGGGCGCGATGGGCGGGTTGCGTTCGAGAAGTGGTAACGCGAGGGAACAAGGAATAGGGAACCGGACCGGCGATCATGCTGGGTGCGATCATGCTCCGTGCCCCATCCTTTTCGCGCTCTTTGAGAAAAGGGTGGGAAACCACGAACCCCAATCCGCGGTAGTCCCTAGTCCCTCAGTCCCTAGTCCCTGTCACCCACGACACTACCGCGCTAACCGCCAGAATCGCTCCCATCACCGCCAGCGAAATCGTAATCGGCACGTCGACCCAGCGGGTGGTGAGCATCTTCAACGCGACAAAGGCCAGCATCACCCCCAGCCCATAGTGCAAATAGCGGAAGCGGTCCAACAGCGAGGCCAGTGCCAAGTAGAGCGAGCGCAGCCCCAGGATGGCCGCGATATTCGAGGTGTAAACCACGAAGGGATTGTGGGAGACGGCCAGCACGGCGGGAATCGAATCGAATGCAAAGAGCACATCTGTGAATTCAACGGCCAGGATCACCGGCAGCAGCGGGCTAATTCCAGGCCGCGGGCGCTGCGCCGGTTGCAGCCTGCGAATCCACTCTGGGATGGCTGCCTTTGCCGCGCCGCGAATGAGCCGCCACGCCGCATAGAGCAGAATCAAGCCGAAGATCCAGGTGATCCACTCGAAGCGCCGCAGCAGCGTGATGCCCGTCGCGATAAACAGTGCCCTCAGCACTACCGCCCCGGCCACACCCCAGAGCAGCGCGGTGTGTTGCCGTCGCGGCGAAATGCTAAAGCCCTGAAAGAGAACCAGGAAGACAAAGAGATTGTCCACGCTGAGCGAGGCTTCGATGGCATAGCCGGCCACGAATTCGAGCGCCGGTTGGCGGCCTTTAGCGATGGCAATCCAGGCGGCAAAGCCGGATGAAGCGGCAATCAGCAAAGCCGTCCAGAGCCAGGCGACACGCTGCGTGCGCCGCGCTTCGCGCTGATGACCAGCGAGCAGCCAATCGGCCAGCAGCAGCGCCGCTACCACCGTATGAAACCACACCCACCAGACCCACGAAACGCCCACAATCATCAATGGCCAACCTTCAGGGACGCTGGCCGGTCTTGTTTAGTTCGCTGTAAAAACCCAAATCCGCACCGCTAATCGTCTTGACGATATAGAGAATCTGTCCGTAGTGCATTCCAAAGTGCTCCACAACATGGTAAATAGCCCAGAGGCCGGTGCCTTTGTAACCCTGGATTTCGTAGGACGCGACCAGATCATCGCGGGTAAGCCGGATGAGAACTTCCGACGCCTGTTGCAGGGTTGTGCCCAGCCGCTTAAGGAGCACGGAAGCCGGAATCAGCTCCCGCTCGCCGAATTCCACAGGCCGGTTTCGGTTGTCCTCCTGCCTGTTAAACGACGCCACCAGCCACTGCCGCACATTTCCGTTCAGATGCAGCAGCAGATTGCCAATGCTATTGCAAGCCTCGTTTGGCCGCCACCAGACTTGTTTATCCGTGAGCGGCTCGACGCACTCCCGCAGTCGGGGCCAGTATTGTTCCATGAGTGCGTGGCGCGAAGATTCAAGGAAAAGGGCAGTAACGCCTGCCTGATTGGCTGTCATTGGGGAAAATCCCTCCATGTTGAATGCTGCCAAAAGCAGCTCATCGCTGGTCGATCAGCCGAATCGTTTCCAAAAAGACATCGCCGTCAATGATGAGGCTCTTCGCGCTGATCTTGTCCATGGTGTCTTTGTCGGTGTGGTGGTAGCTGTTGTTGGGGCCGTAGTTCAAATCGATGATGTCGATCGACGGCACGCCGCGCTGGACGAAGGGCAGATGATCGTCCGAGATCTCCTCCTCTTGTTTGAAGAAGTATTTCTCGTAGCTGAACTTTTTTGCCGCTTGCCGCACCAGGGCAACCAGCCAGTCTGCGTCGCGGCTCTCGCGCTGAATGTCGAGGTTCTTGTCGCCGATCATGTCGGCCAGAATGAAGGCTTTGATCTTTCCCAACGTTCCGTCGCGCGCCCACTTGGCGGCCAGGTGGCGTGTGCCGTAGAGCGAATCGGAGTCCGTCCATGCAGGTTGAATCGACTCTTCGCCATCGTCGAAGAGAAGCCAGACCGAGTAGCCGTCCAGCTTCTTGCCGCGCGCTGTCTCCGTGCGCAACTGGTCGGCAATCGCCATCAGCAGGCCGGTCGTCGAGCCGCCGTCGTTGGCGCCCACGTAGTTGATGTTCTTCAGCCAGTAGTTGGTCTCGTAGTGTGTGGCCAGCACGATCACGCCATCTTTCTTGCCGGCAAAGCGCACGATGAAGTTGCGCATATCCACCGGGCCGATGGGCGTCGAGGCGGTGAAGGCATCCTCTTCGAGCTGGTCGTGGCGGAAGTGGTTGCGCAGAAACTCCTCGGCCTTCACGTGCCCTGGGCTGGTGGGCCAGCGCGGCCCTATCGACACAAACTGGCGGGCGTAGTCGAGTGCTTTGGCCCCGTTGAAGTTGGTTTGGGCGGGAGCGGCATGAGCTTTGGCGCCGTTGAAGTGGGGTTGGGCGGACGCGGCGAGTGGGAAGAGCAGAAGCAGGCCGAGAACGAGTCTCATCCGGGTTTGAGGTTTCCCAGGTCTCAAAATCGAGACCTGGGCCACCCAGGGTTCATGGTTTCCCACCCTTTCGCAAAATGCGCGAAAGGATGGGGCACGGAGCTTATTCGCTGCGACTCTCTTTAAAAACGAGAAGGAGATCACTTTGCGGCCTCCTTTGCCTTGCGGCGCGACGGATGCACCCACCACGCCACGCCGATGCCCAACACGTAAAGCGCCAGCATCGGTACAGCGTAAATGCACATCGTCCAGGGATCGGGGCTGGGGCAGATGATGGCGGCTACCAGGAAGACGGCGAGAATCGCGTAGCGGATGTTCCTCCACAAAAAGCGCGGGCTGACAATGCCGAACAGCGCCAGGAAAAAGATGAGCACCGGCATCTCGAAGCTGATGCCCAGGCCGAGGATGATCGACAGAAAGAAGCTGGAGTACTGCTCGATGGTGACCATGGAGGTAAAGTTATGCCCGAAGTTCACAATCAGAATCTGCAGCGCTCCCGGCAGCACATAGAAGTAGCCGAAGGCCGCGCCGGCCAGAAACAGTCCCACCGTGGCCGCCATGAAGGGAATCACAAACCGCCGCTCCTTCTGGTAGAGCCCCGGCGCAATGAACAGCCACACCTGGAAGAGAATGAAGGGCGAGGCCAGAATCGCCCCGGCGATCAGCGAAACCTGCAAGTCCAGGTTCAATGGGTCCATGGGGTGGGTGAAGACCAGCGATTTGCCGATGTGGTTGAGCGGCGCCTGGATGAAACCGACGAACCGGTCATGAAACCCCCAGGCCGCGCCGAAGCCCAGCACCAGAAAGATAAAAGAACGGATGATGCGCTTGCGCAGCTCGTCCAGGTGCTCCATCAGGCTCATGCCGGGCAGCTCCGCGCGCGCGGTCACTGCCTCGCGTGCCTTGCCGATGGCTTCCGCGGGATCAAGCATGGTTGCTCCCCGGCTCCTTGACCTGTCCCGCCAGGCTGCCCGGCCGCGTCGCCGCCACCGGCTCGCCCGTCGAGGGCGGCTGAATCCGCGGATACGTCACTGCCGCCGGTGCTTCGGGAGCTGCTGCAATCACGGCAGGGTATACGGCCTCATCCGGGTATAGACTCTCCTGGGACGCTCCAGAGCCGGGCGCCTCCGAACTGGGTGCCCCAGATCCCGCTTCTGGGACCTGGGAGACTGGCGCCAGCGCGCTCAGCCGTTCCTCATCCTTCTTCCGCCGGTCGGCCTCCTCGACGTTCCGCAACTCCTCTTCCATCTGGAACTTGAAGTCGTTGGAGGCCTTGCGGACCTCGTACATCACCTTGCCGATCTTGCGCCCGATCTCCGGCAACCGCCGCGGTCCGAAGACCACCAGCGCCATCACCAACAGGATCAGTGAATCCCACATCCCCAGGCTGGCAACTTCAATTGTCGGCGGCATCACCATAAAGGTTCATGATACCTGCCCGCGTGCGGGGCTCACAAATGGACAAGGACGCTGCCTGAGCTCCAGCGATAGCTCGGCGGCCATTTGAGTTCTCCGTTAACCCTTTGTTACAATCATTCCCAGTGGAAGCGGTTTTTGCCGGGCCGGATTCTCGAATCCAATGGCATCGGACCGCGTCCAACTAGAAGTAAGGCTTGCAACAACCCCGTGGGTGGGGGCTTTCTGAAGCGGTTGGCCGCAAGTGCCGACAGGTCTTCAACAAAGCCAGTGCATCTACTGCAAGCTGGAATTGCTTTCAACATCCCCGTCCGCTGCCCCCAAAAGGGCGAGCTGGACTGAAGGCGGAATACGGTGAACCTGGTTCTCGACGATCTGACGGCAGCCTCGCCGGAGGCTGGCAGCGCCTGTAGCCTCGAAAACTACCTCGCGCTCTCCGACCATACGATGGACGAGCGCATAGCCGATGCGCGCGCCAAACTTGGCTCGACAACCCTCCTGCTCGGACACCACTACCAGCGCGACGAGGTGATTCGCTTTGCCGACGCCACCGGCGACAGCTATAAGCTCTCCCGCATCGCCGCCGAAACCGACGCCAAATACATTGTTTTCTGCGGCGTACACTTCATGGCAGAGAGCGCCGACGTGTTGGGCCACGAGGGGCAACAAGTGATTTTGCCCGACCTCAATGCCGGCTGCTCGATGGCCGATATGGCGGAAATCTCCCAGGTCGAAGCCTGCTGGGAAGAGCTTGAGCGACTTGGCCTGGCCGGCGAAATCATCCCCCTCACCTACATGAACTCCACTGCCGCCATCAAAGCCTTCTGCGGCGAACACGGCGGCCTGGTCTGCACCTCGTCCAATGCACGCGCCGCCTTCGAGTGGGCCTTTACCCGCGCCAAGCGTGTTTTGTTCCTTCCCGACCAGCACCTCGGCCGCAACACCGGCTTCGCGATGGGCATTCCGCTCGACCAGATGGTCGTCTGGGATCCCTGGGCCATTCAGATTGGTCAAGGCCACGGCGGGCAGACAAAGGAAAAGCTCGCCGCCAGCCGCGTTATTTTGTGGAAGGGCCACTGTGCCGTCCATCAGCGCTTCCTGCCCAGCCACGTCGATGCGGTCCGCGCCAAATATCCCGGGATTCAGGTCATCGTCCACCCCGAGTGCCGTTTCGAGGTCTGCCAGAAGGCCGACGCCCTCGGCTCTACGGAACGCCTGATCGCACTGGTCGAGAACGCCCCGAAGGGGTCCATCTTCGCCGTCGGCACTGAAATTCATCTCGTCAACCGCATGGCCCGCCGCTTCGCCGAGCAGGGCAAGAAGGTCATCACTCTCGACGACACCGGTTGCCTCTGCACCACCATGTACCGCATCAGCCCGCAGCACCTGGCCTGGGTCCTGGAAAATCTCGTCGAAGGACGCGTCGTCAACCGCATCCAGGTAAAGCCGAGCGTCAAGCACTGGGCCAAAGTCGCCCTCGACCGCATGCTGGAAGTGGGGTAAAGGCAGGGTCTGAACTACCAGGGAATAGGGAATTGGGAGCAGAGGCCCGCTTCCATTTGCAAGTCGCAAATGGCCGCAGTTTTAATCCCTACTCTCGATTTACTGGTCCCTATTCCACAGTGCTATCCTCAAGAAGATCGCCACAAGCTGTGCTCACGCAACCTTCCATCCCATTCGTCTCATTCGCGCGGCGCTCGAAGGCTCCGGTTGTTTCGCTGCTTCTTGTGTGTTTGCTTGCGTTTTCCTCCGCATGCAGCCGCTTCCGCCACGAACAGCACGAGACGGTGTACGTCTCCGCTCGGCAGATGTACCTGCATGATCGCGTGGCCGCCGTCTCCAACCGCGTGGCAGAGGTGGTCAATGGCCAGCCGCTGGAAGTGCTCGAACACGGCCGCCGCTTCCTCAAGGTGAAGACCGGGAAGAACGAGATTGGCTGGATTGAAGAGCGGGCGGTAATCGACGCGAAAACCTTCCAGGCCTTTGACCAGCTAGCCGCTCAGCACAAGGGAGACCCGGTGGTGGCCAGCGGCGTTCTGCGCGACGACATTTATCTGCATCTGACGCCCGGCCGGGAGACGGAGCGGTTTTATCTGCTGGGGGCGAACGCGAAGGTTCAGCTTCTGGCGCGCGCCTCGGTCGCCAAGGCTGCTTCCGGATCGGAGCGGACTCCCAAGGCGGCGGCAAAGCCTGCCACTAAGGCGGCGGCCAGCGCAACGCACATCCCAGGCCTGCTTGCGGTCGAGCCTCCGGTGCTGGAGGATTGGTGGCTGGTGCGCGACGGCCATGGCCACACCGGTTGGCTGCTGGCGGGCCGCGTGGATGTGGATGTGCCCGACGAGATTGCCGCTTATGGCGAGGGCCAGAGGTACGTGGGCGCTTATGTGCTCAACAAGGTTCACGACCCTGAGGCCGCGACGCCGGATCACGAGGTTCCGCAGTATGTGACCGTGCTTTCACCGCCCAAGGCCGGCCTGCCGTTCGACTTCGACCAGGTGCGCGTCTTCACCTGGAGTGTCCGGCATCACCGCTATGAGACGGCCTTCCGGCTGCATCCCATCGAGGGCTATCTTCCGGTGCGGGTGAAGCCAGCCACCGCCGGCGGCGCACCCGTCTTCAGTTTCCAGATCGCCAACGGACCCAACCTGACCACTGATCCAGAGACCGGCATCACCCGTCCGGCCACGCCACGGACCATTACATATTTGATGGAAGACACGCGCGTCAGGCGCACCGGAAACGATCTCGGCCCGATCCCCGTTAGTCACCTGCCGGAATCCCAGCCGAAATCCGCCAAGGCGGGGAAGAAGAAAGCTCGCTAGGCAAAGCGTGGCCGACCCAAACAAGGCGCCCCATCCTGAGCGAAGTGCAACGGAGTCAAAAGATTGCCCCTTGCGAGGCCGCTGACGAGCGTGCAAAAGCGGCGGCGCGGGAAGTCTCCGGTTGCTGCCTGGGTTCGCGGCTTCCGAGGCCGCAAAGACCAACTATAGCAAACCCGGTGTGCGTGGTTACCATATGCGGTTACCATTTACTGTTGCAAATTGAAATATATGTGTGAATATATCTTGGGGGAGAAATAATGAAAAAGCTGTTGCTGTTAATGGCCGTCTTGTTTGCATTCGTAGCCACTGGCGTAGCCCAATATCACCCAGCTCCGGCGTATCACCCGCCGGCGTATCACCCAGCTCCGGCGTATCACCCGCCGGCGCGCACGCCCACATATCACGCTCCGGCGCGCACGCCCACGTATCACGCCCCGGCTCGCACGCCTGCGTATCACGCGCCGCGTAATAATACGCCGCGCAACAACACGCAGCGCAGCAACACGTCGCACAACAACCACAATGCGCAGCGCAATAACACACAGCGCAACGACCGCAACGCACAGCGCAACCAGCGTAATGCCAACAGGAACGCGGATCGAGCCCGCTCCAATGCCCACAAGAACGCGAACAAGGCGATTCACAAACGCAACAACCAGCGCCGCCACGACTACCGGGCCGCCCGCTCGGCCTACCGGAATGGCCGGTTCAACGACCGGTTCTACGGTGCACACTTCGGGGCAGCCCATCCCATCGCGTTTGGCGGGCCCGGACTCTGGGTTGGCAGACCCTTCTTTTCGCCCTTCTGGTGGGGCGGTGTGGAATTTGGCTTCGGTCCCGGCATCTTCTGGCCCGATGCATGGGGCATGGGCTTAGGAGTGTACATCGAGTACATTCCCGGAGTCGGCTATGTGCTAGCTGATCCGGCCTTCCCGGATACGACCTTGCCGCTTACCGTGGACATCGATGCTCAGCCTGTCGATGATCCTGACCAGCAGTAACACAACACGGGGCGGGGAAACCCGCCCCACAACCTCTGCAAGAGAATCATTGCTCGCCGCGCTCAATCTCCAAGCGCAACATTTCGATATCAGATAATGTTGCTTGGGGAAAGCAGCAAGGCGGGCTTCTCTGTCTTGCTGTTGAGATTTGGGAAAGCCCGCCCACCCTCACCCCCGCCTGCGCAACTCCAATTCCACCACGCGCATCATCTCGGCCTCGGGGGCGGGTTTGCCGGTCCAGATTTCGAACTGGCGCGCGCCCTGCTGGACAAACATCTCCATGCCGGTGACGACCGGGATGCCATGCTCTTTGGCCAGCTTGAGGAGCGGCGTTTCGAATGGGTTGTAGACCATGTCGAAGACCAGGCCGGCGTTCAGCTCATTCTCTTCGATAGGCAGCGGCTGCTTTGAGCCTTCCATGCCGCAGGGGGTCGCGTTGATGAGCACGTCGAAGCGGCTTTTGGCGAATTGCTCGTGACGAATCGCGTGGGCCTTGGCTTGCCTGGCGAGTTTCACGGCGTTCTCGTGGGTGCGGTTGACGACAAAGACCTCCGCGCCCTGGGCTATGAGGCCGAAGACGGCGGCCCGCGCCGCGCCTCCCGCGCCGAGGACGGCGATGCGCGCGCCCTGCAACTTCAGCCGCTTCTCCAGTGGGCGAACCACGCCGTCCACGTCGGTGTTGAAGCCGTAGAGCTTGCCGTCAGCGCCGGTGCGCAGCGTGTTGCATGCGCCGATGCGATGGGTGAGCGGGTCTAAATTCGCGCGGGGGGGGTTGGCCAGGTGGGGCAGGATTTCCTGTTTCAGCGGCATGGTCACAGCGGCGCCGGCCAGCGGCAGCTCGCGCGCGAGGGTGAGCAGGCCAGCCACCTTGTGCACTTTCAACGGCACCAGCACGGCGTTCACGTTTTCGCGGCGGAAGGCGGCGTTGTGCATGAGCGGCGAAAGCGAGTGGGCGATGGGGTCGCCGGCCACGCCGAAGATTCGCGTTGCCTGGTCAAGCTGCTCGATGCGGTAGAGGTCGCGCAGGGTGCGGGCAGTGACCTGGCCGGGAGCGGTTTCCTCGCCGTTGGATAACGAGGCGAAGGTGAAGGCCGCGCCGGCGCGTGGGCCCAGCACGCGGCTCAGCAGACCCTCCTCGCCCATGGCGATGCCGACGATATGGGAGGAAAGTGAGCGGTCCTCGATCAGCTTGAGGACGGCCAGGTTGTCTGTCAGAGAGCGGGCCGTCGTAACCACCTTGACGAAATCCGGCCGGAAGGCCTCGATGCGCTGCGCCGCCTGTTCCAGGTTCCTGGTGCGCTCGAAGTCGTGAAAGCTCACCAGGAGCGCCGTGCCCGCCGCCCGCAATTTGGCGCGCAGCTCGTCCAATTGCCTGTGCGCAACCTTTTCGGCTGACTCGACCTCAAGATCGACGATCTGGCAGCCGGCCTCGGAGGCCTTCAAAAGCACCTCCAACTCCTCTTTCAACGGCCCCGCAAAATGGCCGCCAAACTGCTTGCGCCGGCAGGTGGCGATGACCGTTGCATCGCGGTGGGCGGCAAGGAACTCCTTCACGCTGGGCAGCGCGGCGGCCGGTTTGGGCAGCATATCCAGCCGGAACTCAAGAAACTTAGAGTCAGCCAGCGCGGCTCCGGCCCGTTCGATCAATTCCGCCGTGGAGCCGGCCTGAATAGCCACGCACAGCTTACCCATATCACCCAGGCGCAGCCGCGGGATGGCAGGCGCGGGCATGGAAGAAGGCGAACTGGAGCCGAAATCAGGCATGTTATCGTCTGACGCATCTTAATGCGGTTCCGGCCAGGATGCAATAGCTATGTGAAAATAAATCAGTTAGACGGCAATTCTGCGCAAAATGACGTTTTGCTAGGGTCTGTTAACACTACCAGGGCGGATGGCGTTGCGAGTGAAAATCGGGCCAGACTAGGCCGAGCCCGAAGGCTTTGGTGGCTCCAAGGTCGAGGGCGAGAACGACGTATGGCCCGATTTGTGCCGCAACCCGGGGCCCCCGGCACGCGAACTTTGCGTGATGGGGTGGAAGCCGAAGGGCCGAGGCCAGTTTTCCCCATTTCGTCGTCGCTCGTCGCTAGCAGACACCCGGTATGCGTCGATCCTCGCTCCTGGAACTGAGAAAAACTGGCTCCCGGCGCCGCCGTCCGGGTAGTGTTAACAGGCCCTAGGGTGGCGAAGGGCAAGGTTGTATTCTTTATCGGAGAATGGAAGCAGTTTGTCCTGGCGGGGGTCCGCAAGACGAATTCCGGGGGGAACCGAATGTTTGAAAGTATGGGCATCACCGGGCAAGCAAGGGTTTTTCAGTGTCCGGTCTGCAAAGAGACCATCGACACCTCGGCGCTGAAATGCCGCTTCTGCTCCGCTTCCATCGACCCGCAGGATGCTGAAGTGGCGGCGGAGGCGATGGCCAAGGTGAATCAGGCCTGCAGCGACGCCAGCTATTTGAAGGTCATGGCTATCGCGGTACTGGTTGCTTTTGCCCTCAGCTTTGCTCCTATCGTAGGGTTTCTTGGCTATTGGGGCTTGATTTTCCTTCTCTTTGCAGTCCCGTTTATGGTGGTTCGCTGGTGGGTAAAATTCGGGAGCATTCAGACAAACGAGTCTGATTTTAGTCGCGCAAGAGGGATTGTGATCGCCATCAGCATTCCGGGCTTTATCTTTCCTTTTATTGGGTTGTTCCTGTTGTTCGGTATGCTCGTCAGGTCCTTCGGACATTGACTAACCCTGTCCAGCACAGCATTTTTTAATATGGAGATTGCCTTTGTACCTCGCAAACGAACATCGCTATGACACCATGCAATACCGTCGCTCGGGCCGGAGCGGCGTGCGGCTGCCGGCCATCTCCCTGGGCCTGTGGCACAACTTCGGCGGCGTGGACCACTTTGAGAATGGCCGCGCGATGGTGCGCCGGGCCTTCGATCTGGGCATCACCCACTTCGACCTGGCCAACAACTACGGCCCACCCTACGGCAGCGCGGAGAGCAACTTCGGCCAGATTCTGCGCCTCGACTTCGCCGCGCATCGCGACGAGTTGATCATCAGTTCCAAGGCCGGCTACGATATGTGGCCCGGCCCTTACGGCAACTGGGGATCGCGCAAGTATCTGCTGGCCAGCCTGGACCAAAGCTTGAAACGCATGGGGCTGGAATATGTAGATATTTTTTACTCTCATCGCCCCGATCCCGAGACGCCCGTTGAAGAGACCATGGGCGCGCTCAATCATGCAGTGCGCAGCGGCAAGGCGCTTTACGCCGGGATCTCGAACTACAACGCGACACAGGCTGCGGCGGCGATCAAAATCCTGCGTGAGCTGGGCACACCCTGCCTGATTCATCAACCCAAATACTCCATGTTTGTGCGCACGCCGGAGAGCGGACTACTGGATGTTTTGGGCAAGGAGGGCGTAGGGGCGATTGCGTTTACTCCGCTGGCGCAGGGACTGCTGACTGACCGCTATCTGCACGGCATTCCGGCGGACTCGCGCGCCTCCAAGGCCGTGTTTCTGAAGAAGAACGACATCACCACGGGCCGTCTGGTGCAGATTCGCGCGCTCAACGAGTTGGCTGCCCAGCGCGGGCAGTCGCTGGCGCAGATGGCGCTGGCCTGGGTGCTGCGCGATGGGCGCATGACTTCGGCGCTGATTGGAGCCAGCCGCGTGGAGCAGATTGAACAGAACGTGGCCGCGCTGGCGAATCTCAGCTTCAGCGCTGAGGAGCTTGGGCGCATCGATGCGATTGTGGGGTAAGTTTGTGTATCCCACCCATTTGCATCTTTTCTTTGAAAAGCCGCGAATGGATGGGGCACAGAGCGGTTATAGTTTTCTTTGACAAAAACAGCTAGTTAGCCACCGCTTCGCGGTGATAGCGAGTTAGCAAGTTAGCTGAGCGCCGCGACGATCTCCTCAGTCGAGCGCACGCGGCCCAGTCTTGGAAAGATGCGCTCCACGCTGTTGGCGTGGCTTTCTTCGCTGCTGCCGGTCATCGCATCCTCGGCAAAGATAAGTTCGTAGCCGAGCTCATAGGCGTCGCGCGCCGTGCTCTCCACGCCGAACTCGGTGGCGATGCCGCAGATCACAATCATCGTCAGTCCGCGGCGGCGCAGTTGCAGGTCGAGGTCGGTGCCGTAAAAGGCTCCCCACTGGCGCTTCAAGATCACAATGTCCGCAGGTTGGCGGTCGAGCTCGGGAATCAACTCGCTCCAGTCCGGCGGCAGCGGGCCGCTTGACTTCCACGCCTGGTCGGCGGTGGAGTGCAGCCGGTCGGCGCCATCCGGCGAGCCGCCCACATGCACCAGCACGGGCTGCGCTCCCGCCGCACGGGCCGCGGCCAGCAGGCGCGCGCATTTGGTCACCACGTCTTGCCGCTGATAGGGCGCTCCGGGCATGCGCACGATTCCCTTTTGCAGATCGATGACCACAATGGCTGTGCGCCGCGCATCGAATTTGAGAACAGTTTTTTCGTCGCTCATTGTTGGATTCCCTCCTCCGCCGGCAGAATGCCCATCTCGCGGTAGATGGGGCGAATCTGGCGCCGCAGCGCCGGCAACCGCGTCGCGAACCAGGCCGCGCCCACCAGAACCACGGAGCCGTTCATCGCCACCGTCCAGGGCGCGCCAAATCTGTTCGCCATGGTCCCGGCGAGCAGGCTGCCAAAGGGCGCCATGCCCATGAAGGCCATCGTATAGTAGCTCATCACGCGGCCGCGCTTGTCGTCGGTGACGATGGTCTGAATGACGGTGTTGCTGGCGGCCATGCCCTGCATCATGCCCATGCCGGCGATGAAGACCATGAGCATCGAGAGCCAGAAGACGCGCGAGAGACCGAAGCCAATCAGTCCCAGGCCAAAGACCGCCGCGGCGACGGGAATCATCCTCACCAGCCCTCGCACGTTTCTGCGCGCCGCCAGCGAGAGCGCCGAAACCAGCGCGCCCAGCCCCATAGCGCCCATCAAAAATCCCAGCGTATGCGGCCCGCCTTGCAGCACGGTCTTGGCGAAGACGGGCATCAGCACCACGAACGGCATACCCATCAGGCTGACCACAGAAAAGAGCATCAGAATGGTGCGGATGGGCAAAAACTCCGAGACGTAAGTCCAGCCGGCCCTCAACTCGGTCAGCATCGACATGGCCACTCGCTTCACCACGGGCGCATGTAGACGCATCATGAGCAGCGAGGCAATGACGGCGATGTAACTGACGCCGTCGACGAGAAAGCACCAGCCCTCGCTGGAGACCGCGATCAACATTCCGGCGAGCGACGGGCCGATCAGCCGCGCCACGTTGACCATCGACGAGTTGATGGCGATGGCGTTCTGCAGGTCGCGTTTGTCGTCGACCATCTTGACCATGAAGGACTGGCGGCCGGGCATGTCGAAGGCATTGATGCAGCCTTGCATCACGCTCAACGTGAGCAACAGGGGAATGGTGATGTGGCCGGAGAGCGTCAACGCGGCCAGCGCCAGCGACTGGACCATGGATAAAGTCTGCGTCCACACCAGCACCTGCCGGCGGTCGAGCCGGTCGACCCAGACGCCGGCAAAGGGCGCAAGAAGAAAGGTGGGAATCTGCCCGGCAAAGCTGACCGTGCCCAGCAGCAGAGCCGAGCCGGTCAGCCGGTAGACCAGCCAGCCGGTGGCCACGCGCGTCATCCAGGTGCCGATCAGCGAGATCGTCTGGCCGCCAAAAAACAACCGGAAATTGCGATGGCGCAGCGCCCTCCAGGCATGAGAGACGCCGGAGGTCACGCCCAACTCCACCTCGGCGGCGGCCTCGGCCGCGTCCACGCGCCCTACTGGGTCCGTATCACTCAAAACTGCTTCCTCATTGGCAGTTTATCGTGGCGGGCTTTTCGGGGCGAGGCGCGGTGAGGTGTAACGCGCATTCTTTGGTTGCAGTTTTCCGCTGCGGATCGTTGGCTAGGAACGCCGCTAGTAGAGCCTGAAGTTCACTCGACGTTGACCATGACCGGAACGGGCATTCCATCTTTCATGGCGGGCTTGAATCTGTACTGATTCACCGCCTCAACTGCTTTCTCGTCCAAACCCATACCCAGCGTTCGCACCACACGCACATACTGTGGCATCCCGTGTGCATCGACAATCGTAGAGAGGAGGCATTCCCCTTCGTGTTTTGCGCGTCGCGCCTCATCGCTGTACTGCGCAGGTGAATCATGTAGAACGACAGGGGCAGTGACTCCGGCTCCTACCCGATAGACGGGAATATCGGCACTGTCAGAATCTTTCCATGTGGACTCGCTCGATGCAAGAACGGCTTCCTCTGGCGGATTTGGAAGCGGTCCAAAATTCTGCACTGGCTGGGATCTTAGCCTCAAGATATAGTTCTTCTTTCCTGCATTGTCATTAATCTGCGCAACGCAGGCTTGCATACTCACTTCCACCGACTGCCCGATTACGGCGGGCGCGCCATCGGAGGTTCCGGGTTTGAAGCGACCGCGGCGGCAATCTGGAGCGCAAGCCTGTCCAGAGCGGAACACTAGGGGGTTAAGGAACATATTATTACGAGGACGGCCCGTGGTATCCACAAGGAAAGAGAGCGTGACTTTGAGGTCGCAATTTTCTTGCAATTGCCGGCAGGAATTGGAGCCATGTTGAGCGGAACAAGCTCCGGGGCCGTCACTCCCGGACCGACGGCGAAGACCTTCACGCGGTCCGGTTGCGCATCCGGCACTGGAGGCGGCGCGGAAGGACTGGCCTGCTGCCCATAGGAAAAGCTTGCGCCCAACGCAACGAACAACGCAATCGCCGATAACGCTCGCACGGACGCTCCACTAACTCCACACGAGGAATTTATCACACGAGCCAGTTAAGTCTGCCTGTTCCGGCGGGCGCCATCGCGGATGATGCAACAGGCGAGTTCGCGTTACGGGAGAGCCTTTGGGTCATCACCTGGAAGTGGTAACCCATAACTGCCAGAGTCATGGCCGCGCCGACGCAATGGCGATAACGCGTGGCCACGGTGAGCAGAAACTTCCAGTAACTCCAGCGCTGCCGGCCGAAGACTCCCTGGCGGACGATCGAGGTAACAAAGGCGCGCGCATTGCCCCTGGTAAGCCATTGCTGCCGGGATTGTCGCTCGCCGGATACTTGCTTGCCGGGTTTAGGGTGAGTGCGGCTCAGGTAGAGCTTGACGCGCTCATAGTAAGCCTCGCAGGAGTAGATGCGCTTGAGCACCGAGCGATAGCCCTCCACCAGCCTTGTGGCGTCCATGCGGGGAAGAAAGTTCAGCTTGTCATCCGTGTTGTCGCCGCCGCCCGCGTCCAGAATCCGGCCCTCCCTCCATAATCGCCGGAATAACTGGGTTCCAGGCATGGCTTGCAGCAGCCCGACCATGGCGATGGGAATGCCGCTCTTCTGTATAAACTCCACCATGCGGTCAAAGATATCTTCGCGATCGGTGTCGAAGCCCAGGATGAAGCCTCCCATCACCTGCATGCCATAACTCTGAATCATAGCCACGCTGTCCAGCAGGCTGCGCCGCGTGTTTTGCAGCTTGTTACAGGCGATGAGTCCCGGTTCATCGGGTGTCTCGATGCCCAGGAAGACCGAAACAAAGCCGGCATCCTTCATCAGTTGCATCAGCTCCGGATCGTCGGACAGGTTCAGCGAAGCCTCGGTATTGAAGTCGAAGCTGGTTTTGTATTGGCCGCGCCATTGGGCGAGCGCCCCGCATAACTCCTTGGCGCGCGCCTTGTTGCCGATGAAGTTATCGTCGACGATAAACACCGCTTCGCGCCATCCGGCCGCGCGCAACTGGTCCAGTTCGGCCAGCACCTGAGCCACGGTCTTGGTGCGAGGCCGCCGTCCATAGATCTCGATGATGTCGCAGAACTCGCAGTTGAAGGGGCAGCCGCGCGAGTATTGCACGGCCATGGTCGAGTAGCGATTCATCTTGATGAGGCTCAGGTCGGGCAGCGGGCTGGCGCTCATCTCCGGCCTTTCGGCGGCCTGGTAGACGGGCTCGGCGGTTCCTTGCTCCAGGTCCCGCGCCAGACCGGCGATCAGGCTCTCGGCTTCGCCGATCACCACGTGGTCCGCTTTCAGTTCGGCCGCCGAGAGGCTGCTGGTGATGGGCCCGCCCACCACCGTCCGCAGCCCGCGCGCGCGGCACCGCTCGACGATAGCCGCCAGGGACTCGCGCTGAATGTGCATCGCGCTTACCAGCGCCACATCCGCCCAGGCCAGGTCGCGGTCGCGCAACCGCTCCACATTGGTGTCCACCAGCCGCTTTTTCCAGGCCTTCGGCAACAGCGCGGCCACCGTCATCAGCCCCAACGGAGGCTGCGCCGCTCGCTTGCCCAGGAACTTGAGCGCATGTTTGAAGCTCCAATAGGTATCGGGGAATTCCGGGTAGATCAACAGGGCGTTCATCTGCCACCTCCAGGGAAAGAAGGGCGGCCGGCGAGCAGACATCGCCGCACTCGGTTCCGGCAACTGGTTTCCGCGCATCGATAACCGGCGCGGCTGCGCTCGAAACGGTATACCGCCTCTAAGATAGACTGTTCTACCGTGCCGTTGTAAAGATGTATAAAATGGACCACTTCGCCGAAATGCAGCGCGCTTTCAAGCTTCAGATTCAACCGGCGGCCCCAGCTCAAGCCGTGTCCCCTGACGCCCACTGAATCCTATCTAACTGATT
>CAVXYT010000003.1:0-219543 GCA_963765995.1 uncultured Acidobacteriaceae bacterium
TTGCACGGTATGCTCTCGCCCCTGCACGGCGTCGGTCCGGATCAGTTGCGCACAGGCACGCTGGTGGGCCGCGTCGAGCGCGGCGAGGTGGACGAGGTCATCCTGGCCACCAGCCCCACTCTCGAAGGCGAGGCGACTGCCCATTGGCTGGCCGGCGCGTTGCGCGGCTTTCCGGTCCGCATCACGCGCATCGCCACCGGCGTACCTGCTGGAAGCGACATCGAATATGCCGACGAGGTAACGATGGCGCGGGCGCTGGAGGGACGGCGGGAGCTCTAGCTTTTTCTAATCAAAGGCAAATGCCTCAAGCGAATGAAGTGTGAGGCGCCAAGGCCGATTCATCAGCTTGAAACGGGGTTGCCTTACACTGAAGACAACCGCCGGTCGCGACAATTGCCACGCGGACCCCAACCGGAGAATCTATTATGCAGGAAGCGGGCATCCCCAGCGAAGGCCAAACAACGGTTCCGGTCGCGGCCGCGACTGTCGAAGCGATCATTCGCGCCGAGAAGATCGAGAAGTACTACGCGCAGCCCAGCCAGAACCGCATCCAGGTCATCTCCGCCACCGACCTCTCCATCGTCCCCGGAGAGATCGTTGCCCTGCTCGGCCCCTCGGGCTCCGGCAAATCGACGATGCTGCGCATGCTCAGCGGCCTCTCCACGCCCACGGCAGGCCAGGTCTACTGGCACGAGAAACCGATCGCAGGCGCGGAGATCAATGTCTCCATTGTTTTCCAAAGCTTTGCCCTCTTTCCCTGGCTCACGGTGCTGGAAAACGTCGAAGCTCCTCTGCAAGCGCGCGGCGTTGCTTCGGACGTGCGCCGCGACCGCAGCATGAAAATGCTGGACACGGTCGGGTTGGACGGCTTTGAAGCCGCCTATCCTAAAGAATTATCCGGCGGCATGAAGCAACGAGTGGGGTTTGCCCGCGCGCTCGTCGTCGAACCTGAAGTCCTTTTCATGGACGAGCCCTTCAGCGCTCTCGACGTGCTGACCGCGGAAAATCTGCGCAGCGAGCTGCTGGAGTTGTGGGCTAATAAGACCATGCCCACCAAGGCCGTCTTCCTGGTCACTCACAACATCGAAGAGGCGGTGTTGCTGGCCGACCGCATCATCGTGCTGGGCCGCAATCCCGGCCACATCCGCACTGACTTCCGCGTGCAGCTCGATCAGCCCCGCGACCGCAAGTCCACGCCCTTTACCGAGCTGGTTGACTACATTTACAAAGTGCTCACCAAGCCCGACGTAGCTCCCGCCGAGGCTCCAGATCAGCAGATTCGCGTGCGCGATCAGCGCCAGATGCACTATCAGATGCTGCCCCATTCGCGTCCAGGCGGTATCGCCGGCTTGTTGGAGCTCTTGCTCGACAAGGGCGGGCGCGACGACATCTACCGCCTGGCCGACGACCTGAGCTTCGAGATCGATGACCTGCTGCCCATCGTCGATGCCGCGCAGTTGCTCGGCTTCCTGAATGTCGAGGAGGGCGACGCTGCCATTACCGCCAGCGGCACGGAATTTGCCAACTCCGAGATTCTCCGCCAGAAGGAACTCTTCCGCGACGCCGCCTTAGCGAACGTCCTGCTGCTCCGTCAGATTCGCCGCGCTCTGGAAACCAAGAGCGACCACTCCGTTCCCGATGAGTTCTTTATCGACATGCTCAACGAGCAGTTCAGCGAAGAGGAGTGTGAGCGGCAGATAGAAACCGCCGTCACCTGGGGCCGCTATGCGGAGCTGTTCGACTATGACGCAGGACACCGCCGCTTCGTGCTGCCCGACGCGCAGGACGAAGAGGCCGCCGCCAGCGAGGATGCCGAGTGAAGATCCCGCACCCCCTGGCGCAAACACTGGTCCCCGCGCGCACCTGGCCGTTCCTCATCGACGTAGCCGTCATCCTCTGCGGCCTTGCCTTTTTCTTCGGCATGATCCAGTTGGGAACCTACTGGATGGCGCGGCCCATGCCGACAGTCGTCATCTCCCACTCCGTCCGCGCACTGCCTCTCTACGCCTTTTACTCCGTCGCGCGCATCACCATCGCCTACCTGTTCAGCCTCATCTTTGCTGTCTCCTACGGATACATCGCCGCCTATAATCCCCGCGTCGAAGCCTGGATGATCGCAGTCCTCGACATTCTCCAGTCCATCCCCGTTCTCAGCTTTCTTCCCGGCGTCATGCTGGCTATGATGGCCCTGATTCCCGGCCACCAGTTGGGCATCGAGATGGGCTCCATCCTGCTCATCTTCACCGGCCAGGTATGGAACATGGCCTTCAGCTTCTACTCTTCGCTGAAGAGCATCCCGCGCGAGATGGTGGAAGCCTCCCGCATCTACCGCTACTCTGCCTGGCAGCGCTTCTGGCAGCTCGAAATGCCCTTTGCCGCCATCGGCTTGATCTGGAATTCCATCGTTTCGGTTGCCGGAGGATGGTTCTTCCTCATCGTCTGCGAGATGTTCGCCTTCCGGGGAACCAACTTCCGTCTCCCCGGCCTGGGCAGCTATCTGCAAACCGCAGCCTCGGCAAATCCCGTCGATATGCACGCCCTGCTCTGGGGACTCGTCGTGCTGGTGCTCATCATTGTCGCTACCGATCAATTGATCTGGCGGCCGCTCATTGCCTGGAGCGACAAATTCAAATTTGAGCAGGTCGAATCCGCCACCCGCGTCACCTCGCCTATCCTCTCCCTGCTGCAGCGGCCAACCGCTCTTATCCGTCTGCCCGTTCGCGTCTGGGGCAGCATCGAAGAGCGCATCTACCATCGGCTCTCCAAAACCCGCGCCTGCCGCACCGTGCAGCCCATCGACGATACGGCCGGCAAGGGCGGAAAACTATTTCCGTTTCTGCTGGCTGTCTCCGCTGCTCTGGCCGTCCTGTGGGGTCTTTCCCAGGCTTACCAATTGCTTCGCGGCACAACCTGGGCAGAAATCCGGCTGCTCCTGCTGGGCGCCGGAGCCACCTATCTGCGCGTCAACGCATCCATTGCCATCGCCGCTCTGTGGACCATCCCCGTCGGCGTCACCATCGGGTCCAATCCGAATCTGGCCCGCATACTTCAACCCATCACCCAGGTTGTAGCCTCGGTGCCGGCCACTGCGCTCTTTCCTGTCCTGATGCTGGCTCTGATCCGCATGGGCGGAGGTTTAGGCATCGGTGCCATCGCCCTGATGTTGATGGGAACGCAGTGGTATATCCTCTTCAACGTCATCGCCGGCGCCATGGCCATTCCATCTGATATGAAAGAGGCCGCCACGATCTATCGCTTTACCCGCTGGCAGCGCTGGACTCGACTGATTCTGCCCGGCATCTTTCCCTATCTCATCACCGGCATGATTACCGCCTCGGGCGGAGCCTGGAACGCGTCGATTGTCTCCGAATATTTCCACATCGGCGACAGAACCCTCCAGACTCTTGGCCTGGGAGCGCAGATCAGCGCGGCCAGCGATAGCGGAAATTTTTCCACTCTTTTGCTGGCTACGATATTGATGGCTACTATCGTCGTCACCATGAACCGGCTGGTCTGGCGCCGCCTGTACCGTCTAGCCGAGACCCGGTATAAGCTCGAAGGGTAGGGCCAGCGGCCAAACGCTGCGTTTCGGGAGGCCACATGATTCGAGTGGGTTTGGTGGGCTTTGGAATGGCGGGGCGCGTCTTTCACGCTCCGCTGATCTCGTCTGTCGAAGGGCTGGAGCTGGCCGCCGTGGTCGAGCGCCACTCGGACCAGGCTGCTCAACGCTATCCCGCCATCCGCACTTGCAGATCCCTTGAAGAGATGCTCAAAGACGCCACGCTGGGACTGTTCGTCGTCGCCACGCCGAGCGGGACTCACTTTGAGATCGCCCGGCAGATTCTGGAAGCTGGGAAGAATGTGGTGGTGGACAAGCCGATGGCGGTTACCTCGGCTGAGATCGCGCAGTTGATGGAGCTGGCGGCGGCGCACGGAGCGCTTCTTGCCGCGTTTCATAACCGACGGTGGGACAGCGAGTTTCCGACAGTACAGAAACTAATGCATGAGGGTTCTCTGGGCCGCATCGTGCACTTTGAGTCCACCATGGACCGGTGGCGGCCGACAACGACACGGGTGCCGTGGAAAGATGTGGCTTCCCTCGGCGGCGGGCTTCTGCTGGATTTAGGCTCCCATCTGGCCGATCAGGCGCTGACGCTCTTCGGCAAACCAGAGGCTATCGATGCCGAGGTCCGGCGCGAGCGCGACGGGGAAGGCGCAAACGATTCCTTTACCCTTCGCCTGCGCTACCCTGGCCTTTCGGCCGTCCTGAGCGCCAACAATCTGTCCGCGCTGGCGCGTCCCATCTTCCATCTGCGGGGCACCAAGGGAAATTTCTGGAAGTGGGCGCCAGATATTCAGGAGGCCGAACTCAACAAAATCACCAGAATCGACAGCGAGAGATGGGGCCAGGAGCCAGCTGCCAATTGGGGTACTCTGACGGTGGAAGCGGATGGCGGACTGGTCACGCGCCCCGTTGAGTCGATCCCCGGCGACTACCGGCTCTACTACGCGGGCGTCCGCGATGCCCTGCTGGGCAAAGCTCCGGTTCCCGTGCCGGCTCTGGCCGCCTGGCGCGCCGCTCGGCTACTGGAGTGGGCCGCGGAAAGCTCGGAGCAGCGCCGCGAAATTCCATGCGACTGGAGCGAGGAACCGAAGTAGGGGCCGGCGAGGATTATGGATCAGAGCGAGCTAGTTCAAGTGGCTCTTTTCAACCCGCGCTCTCCCCGGCTCCTTTTCTACCAGCGGCACCCAGAAGCGGAAGCAAGCCCCGTGTCCCGGAGCGCTCTCGACCTCGATTCCTCCGCCGTGCGCGGCCAGTATGGCGCGGGTAATGGCCAGGCCCATCCCGGTTCCCTTCCCTTTGCCGGCGTTCTTACCGCGGTAAAATTTGTCGAAGATGAAGGGCAGATCTACAGCATCGACTCCCTCGCCATCGTCCTCCACGCGAAACTCCAGACGGTCGCCGCTGCGCCGGCAGCCGAGCAGGATGCGGCCGCCCGCCGGCGTGTGCCGCGCTGCATTCTCCAGCAGGTGGCGCAGTACCCGGCCCAGCAGGTGCGGATCGAACCAGGCGGGCTTGTTCAGGTCGTCCAGGCTGCCCGGCCGGCCCGCATCGCCCGGATCGTCGACGGCGATCACTACCCGGTGCGCGGCCAGCACTGCCCGCGACTCTTCGATTGCCTGATCGAGGAGTGCGCGAGGATGGTGTTGAACGCGGCGGACCTCGACCACGTTGGCGTCGATCTCGGCCATCTCGACGGCCTCGCCAATCATCCGATCCAGCCGTGAGCTCTCCTCATCGACGAGGGCCGCCAGATCCAACCGCCCTGCTTCGTCCAGTCCCTTGCCCTCAACGAGCGTGGTGGCGGCGGCGCGAATGGCGGTCAAAGGAGTGCGCAACTCGTGTGTAAGCGAGTCGATCAACGCGGTGCGCAGCCGTTCCCCCTCACGCGCCGCCTCCAAACGGGCTGTGGCGTCTATAGCTGTGGCGCGAGTAAGCGCGATGGCCACCTGCGCGCTGACCGCAGTGGCCACCTCGCGGGTAAGCACGGCTGGCCGCAAGCCCAGCGCCCCCACTGGCCGCAGCCCCAGCATCAGCGTCATCGCCGTAAAGCCGCCCGGTATGGTCAGCGCCGGATTGTGCTCCAGGGTCATGGCCCGCAGGCTCGCCTGGATGCTCATCGGCAGCTCGGAGGTCGAGGTATAGAACTGGTCCTGGTCGCGGACGTAAAGCACCACCCCATCCAGCGCAAAGATGCGTTCAATCAGCCGGGGCAGGTCGCGAATCAGCCCGGCCGCATCCTCCTGCAGCATCATCTCCTGCGAGAGTTCGTAGAGCCTCTCGACATCCTCGCGGCGCTGCTCGGCTTGCTGCGCCTGGCCGCGCGCCCGCTCGGCAACGCGCCCCACTACCAGGCAACTAAGCAGGAAGGAGATCATCGCCACCCACGCCTGAACGCCGGCAAGCTGGAATGTCCCGACGGGCGGCAGAAAATAGTAGTCAAAGAATACCGCGCAGAGCAGGGCGACATACCGCGAGAGCCAGATTCCCGCCTGAGCGGAAAACCACACCACAAGCACCAGGAAAACCATCCCCGCCGTGGTCGAGTTGGCGCCCAGCCAGGCCAGCAAACTCGTGGCAGCCAAAGCGACCAACGTGGCAGCGAGCCAGCGAACAATATCGCGCGCATAGGCGGGCAGTTGCATTCTTCCCCCACGGGAATCATACCCGCCCGGCGGGATGATGTAATCTTCCGATGGAAGAAGAATGATATGCCGGGCAGAATTCTGGTGATCGACGACGAACCGCAGATTACCCGCGTGCTGCGCGCCGCGCTCTCTGCGCAGGGCTTTGACGTGCGCACCGCCAACGATCCCGAGGAGGGCCTGCTGCTGTTCCGCGATTGGGCGCCGGACCTGGTTGTGACCGACCTGATGATGCCCGGCCTGAGCGGCGTCGAGGTCTGCCGCGCCATCCGCTCCCAATCCGCGATTCCGGTGCTGGTTCTCTCCGTGCGCGACCACGAGCGCTCCAAGGTTGAAGCCCTGGACGCAGGCGCCGACGACTACGTGACGAAACCCTTCGGGATTCAGGAGCTGCTGGCCCGTGTCCGCGCGCACTTGCGCCGCGCCCCAGAGCGGACGACCGCTGCATTGAAGGCCGGCGATTTTGTGGTGGATTCCGAGGCCCACTCGATCACCGTCCTGGGCAAGCCGATTCACCTGACCCCCAAGGAGTTCGACCTGCTGCTGCACCTGGCCCGCCACGCCGGCAAGGTGATGACCCATCGCGTGCTTTTGACCGCCGTGTGGGGTTCTCAGTCGGCCTATCAACCGGAGTATCTGCGCGTTTTCATCGGCCAGTTACGCAAGAAGCTCGAAACCGAGACCGGCAAACAGTACATCCAGACCGAACCCTGGGTGGGCTACCGCTTTGTCCCCGAGGGATGGACCGGCAACGAGGAATGAACTCCGCCCGGCCCGGGAACCCCGATTGCGACTGCTGGTATCATCCATTCATGCATCATCTGGACCAACAAGATCGCCGGCTACTCGCCCGGATCAGGCGCGCCCTGATCGAGGTTGCGTTTATCGTCTTCCTCTTTTATTCCAATTTGTTGATGGGCGAATTCACGCGGGCTAACGGACCAGGGAAAACCCTGGCCTTCGCACTGCGCGATATTCTTACGCTTACGAATTTCTCGATCGCCATGATTGCCGCGCTGATTGGGCATGGAGTTTTTCATTACCTTCGAAAAAAGCTGTAGGGAGTTCGAAAATATTCTATTCATCTCTTTCCCGCCCTTACGCTTTATTTAGGAAACTTTTTCGATACTAAAAGCTGGCATAAGCCAAAATGATTCTTGTGCATGGAGGCTGGCTCGCGGTAGTTGCGCCGGACCGGACAGAATAACGGCCGCGCTTCCGCCCCAGGCCTCACCCACACCATGCTCATGGAGTTCGGACCTGCAATTTGGGAGACCCGCAATGCAAGATTTAGTAATGCTGCTGTTCACCGTAGTTTTCTTCGCCCTGGCGTTTCTTTACGTCAAGGCTTGCCAGAAGCTGAGGTAACCCATGCAGATCGATATCACCACCGTCGTTGTCCTTGTCCTGTCCGTTCTGCTGCTAGGCTATCTGGTCCTCACCCTGCTTTTCCCGGAGAAATTCTAAATGTCCGTCAATGGCTGGTTGCAATTTGGCCTTTACTCCGCGATTCTGCTGGCAAGCGTTCGTCCGGTAGGCATCTATCTGGCTCGCGTGCTGGAGGGAGAGCGCACCTGGCTGGATCCTGTGCTTCGTCCCGTCGAACGGATCATCTACAAGCTCTCCGGCGTCAACGCCGGCCAGGAGATGAACTGGCGTGAGTATGCCTTTGCCATGCTCGGTTTCTCGGCCGTAGGCTTGCTCCTGACATACGCGATTGAGCGGCTTCAGGGCCTGAGCATACATGGCCATTACTTGCTGAACCCGCAGTATCTGGCCGCCGTCAGCCCTGATCTGGCATGGAACACGGCCGCCAGCTTCACCACCAATACGAACTGGCAGTTCTATACGCCCGAAGCCACCATGAGCTATCTGACCGAGATGGCCGGCCTCGCGACGCATAACTTCTGGTCGGCGGCGGCGGGCATCGTGGTCGCCGTGGCTCTCATCCGCGGCATCAAACGGACCACCTCAGCCACCATCGGCAACTTCTGGGTGGACATGACGCGCACCCTGCTCTACGTGCTGCTGCCCGGGTCTTTTATATATGCGCTTCTATTGATTGGCCAGGGCGTTCCGCAAAACCTTCACGCTTACACCGTAGCTCACACGCTCGAAGGGCAGACGCAGACCATCGGCCAAGGGCCGGTGGCCTCGCAGGAAGCCATCAAGATGCTGGGCACCAACGGCGGGGGTTTCTTCAACGCCAACAGCGCCCATCCCTTCGAGAATCCCACGCCCTTCTCGAACTTTCTCCAGATTCTCTCCATTTTCATTATTCCCGCCGGACTCACTTACACTCTTGGCCGCATGACCGGCTCGCCGGGGCACGGCTGGGCTGTGCTGGCCGCCATGTTCGTTCTCTTCGCGGCGGGATTTACCACCGTCTACTGGGCCGAGTCGCAGCCTCATCCGCTGATCCACGGCGCCCAGCAAACCAGCACCCTGACCGCGCCCGGAGGCAACATGGAGGGCAAGGAGGTTCGCAACGGCATTGCCGAGAGCGCCCTGTTCGCCACCATCACCACCGACGCAAGTTGCGGCGCCGTCAACGGTGTTCATGACAGCTACACCGCGCTGGGCGGCATGATCGTGCTTACCAACATCATGCTCGGCGAGGTGGTCTTCGGCGGCGTCGGTTCAGGTTTGTACGGCATCCTGATTATGGTCGTAATCTCGGTCTTCGTCGCCGGACTCATGGTGGGCCGCACTCCCGAGTACCTGGGCAAAAAAATCGAGTCCTACGACGTGAAGATGTCCATGCTCTACGTCCTCATCTTCCCCCTTATCATTCTCTCGCTCACTGCCATCTTCGTGCTATCGCCAACATTCGGGCTTTCCGCGCTCGCCAACACCGGCCCGCACGGGCTTACCGAAATTCTCTACGCCTTCACCTCGGGCGCGGGCAACAACGGCTCGGCCTTCGCGGGCCTAAATCCCAACTGGCAGCTCAACGTGGCTATGGGATGGGACATGCTCATCGGACGGCTTCTCATGATGATTCCTGTGCTCGCCCTGGCCGGCAATCTGGCGCAAAAAAAGAGCGTGCCCCCCTCGCCGGGAACATTCCCGGTGAACACGGCGCTTTTCACCGCGCTGCTGGTCAGCGTGATTCTGATTCTGAGCGCTCTCACCTTTTTCCCGGCATTGAGCCTGGGACCTATTTTGGAACATTTACAGCTTCACGCGGGCCAGCTTTACTAACCCGCAAGGCATCTGGGCGATTTTTTCAGGAGCGATGTTATGAGTTTTTCGCTATACCACCTTCGATATCACATCTTATTTCTTCTCATTGCATTGGTCATTGCGGCGCAAGTCTTTCGTCCCAAGAAGAGGTTGAGTCGAACTGGCGCTCGTGAAAAAACCAGTCTTTGGAATACGGATATCATGGCCCAGGCGCTTGTCGACTCTATGCGCAAGCTCGATCCCCGCTGGATGGTCAAAAACCCGGTGATGTTCGTGGTCGAAGTGGGCAGCGTGCTGACCACGGCGCTGCTCATTGACAACACCATGCACCACCGCGTCGGTTTCGGCTTCAACCTCCAAATCACGCTCTGGTTGTGGTTCACGGTGCTGTTCGCCAACTTTGCCGAGGCCATGGCCGAGGGCCGCGGCAAGGCACAAGCCGACACTCTGCGCAAGGCCAAGGGCGAGACCATCGCCAAACGGTACACCGCAGACGGCGGCTTTGAAGAGATCGCCAGCGGCTTGCTCCGCCTGGGCGATGTGATCTATGTCGAAGCCGGCCACTATATCGCCGGCGACGGCGAAGTCATCGAGGGCGTGGCCTCGGTAGACGAATCGGCTATCACCGGCGAATCGGCGCCGGTAATTCGTGAGGCCGGCGGCGACCGTTCAGCCGTCACTGGCGGGACTAAAGTTTTGTCGGACTGGATCAAGGTCCGCATCACCTCCAACCCCGGCGAAACCTTTCTTGACCGCATGATCGCCCTGGTCGAAGGCGCAACACGCCAGAAGACGCCCAACGAGATCGCGCTGAGCATTCTTCTCAGCGGCCTCACCATTGTCTTCCTGCTCGCTGTGGTCACATTGCAGCCCTTCGCCATGTACTCCAAAGCTCCGCAGACGGTTTTCGTGCTGGTCTCGCTGCTGGTCTGCCTGATCCCCACAACCATCGGCGGGCTGCTCTCGGCCATCGGCATCGCCGGCATGGACCGCCTGGTTCAGTACAACGTGCTGGCCATGAGCGGACGCGCCGTGGAGGCAGCCGGCGACGTGAACACCTTGCTGCTCGACAAGACCGGAACCATCACCCTGGGCAACCGCCAGGCAACCGAGTTTATTCCCGCTCCAGACGTGAGCCACGAGCGGCTGGCCGGCGCCGCGCAGCTTTCTTCGCTCTCGGACGAAACCCCTGAGGGTCGCTCGATTGTTGTATTGGCGAAGGAAAAGTACAACCTGCGAGGACGCGATCTGGGTGGAATCCACGCCGAGTTCGTGCCCTTCACCGCCCAGACCCGCATGAGCGGCGTCAACCTGCCCGGCGCGCGCATCCGCAAGGGCTCCGCGGACGCCATCGCCCGTTTTCTAGAAGAGCAAGGCTCCTCGCTGCCCAAGAAGGTCGCCGAGCAGGTGGAAGAGATCGCCCGTATGGGCGGAACACCGCTGGTGGTGGCCGAGAACACGACTGCGCTGGGCGTCATTCACCTCAAGGACATCGTCAAGGGCGGACTCAAGGATCGCCTCGCCCGGCTCCGCTCCATGGGCATCCGCACCATCATGATCACCGGCGACAATCCGCTCACCGCCGCCGTCATCGCCCGCGAAGCTGGAGTGGACGACTTTCTCGCCGAGGCCAAGCCCAAGGATAAAATGGACCTCATCAAGCGGGAGCAGGGCAAGGGCAAGCTGGTCGCCATGACCGGCGACGGCACCAACGACGCTCCCGCCCTGGCCCAGGCCGACGTGGGCGTCGCCATGAACTCCGGCACGCAAGCCGCGAAAGAAGCCGGGAACATGGTCGATCTCGACTCCAACCCCACCAAACTCATCGAAATTGTCGAGATCGGCAAACAGCTACTCATGACACGCGGCGCGCTTACCACCTTCAGCATCTCCAACGACGTGGCCAAGTACTTCGCCATCATCCCGGCTATGTTCGCGGGCGTCTTCCCAGTGCTCGGCGTGCTCAATATCATGCACCTGGCCACGGCGCACTCCGCCATCCTCTCGGCGGTCATCTTCAACGCGCTCATTATCGTCGCGCTGATTCCGCTTGCACTCAAGGGAGTGAAGTACGAGCCCAAGCCCGCCGATGTCCTGCTGCGCCACAACCTGATTGTCTATGGCGTGGGCGGCATCATCATCCCCTTCATCGGCATCAAGGCCATCGACATGTTTCTCGTAGCCGTGCATCTGGCGTAGTAACGAGGGGCGCTGCCCCGCAAGGAGATTTATAGTGCATTCCGTCTGGAAGACATCAATCCGTTTCACTCTCGTTACCACGGTTCTGCTGGGCATGGGCTATCCGCTGCTGGTCACCGGCATCGCCGGCGTGTTCTTTCCGCACCAGGCCGACGGCAGCCTGATCCTTAAAGACGGTCAGGTCATAGGCTCCGAGCTGCTGGCCCAGAGCTTTACCTCCGACCGTTACTTCCATCCCCGTCCCTCAGCGGCGGGCAACGGCTACGATGCCACCGCGTCGGGCGGCTCCAACCTGGCCCAGTCCAACAAGACTCTCGTCACGCGCATCCAGACTGACATCGACAAACTGGCTGCTCAGAATCCCGGTAAGCCTGTGCCTATTGATATGGTGACTACCTCCGGCTCCGGCCTCGATCCCGACATCACCCCGGACTCCGCCTACTACCAGGCCCCTCGCGTCGCCAAGGCCCGCAACCTGAGCGAAGAGAGCGTCCGCAAGCTCATCGAGCAGCACATCGCCAGCCGCCAGTTGGGCCTGCTTGGCGAAGTCAGAGTCAATGTCCTTGAACTTAACCTTGATCTCGACAAGATGGCGAAATAACCGGTTTTCCGCAGATTCTCCCTCGTTCTCGGGCTGGACCAGAGCACTCCAGCCGCTTACCATCGAGTCATGGATGCCTTGATTCTCGACGGCCAGCCGCTGACGCTGGCTGAAATTGAAGCTGTAGCGCTTAACCGCTGCCCGGTGGCCATTGCGCCCGCCGCGCTGGCCCGAGTGGCCCAAAGTCGAGCCTTGATTGAGGAGATTCTGGCGGCCGGGCAAACGGTCTATGGGGTCAACACCGGCTTCGGCAAGCTGTCCGAGGTGCGGATTCCGGCCGGAAAATTGACTCAGTTGCAGACCAACCTGGTGCGCAGTCATGCCGGCGGGGTGGGCCAACCGCTGAGCGAGGCCGAGTCGCGAGCCATGCTGCTGCTCAGGGCCAACGTGCTGGCCAAGGGGTTCAGTGGCTGCCGCCAGGAGTTGGTGGAGCTGTTGGTGGCGCTGGTGAACGCCGGGGTGTATCCGGTGATTCCCGAGAAGGGCTCCGTGGGCGCGAGCGGAGATCTGGCGCCGCTGGCTCACCTGGCGCTGGTCGTCATCGGCGAGGGCGAGGCGTTTTACAAGGGCGAGCGGATGGCCGGGGGCGAGGCGTTGCGCCGGGCTGGCTTGCAGCCCATCGTTCTGGCTGCCAAGGAGGGCCTCGCGCTGCTGAACGGGACGCAGGCGATGACTGCTGTGGCGCTTTGGCCGTGGCGCGCGCAAGGCGTGTTGCGCAGTTGGCCGATCTGGCGGGCGCGATGAGCCGGAGGCGCTGATGGGCACTCCTGCCGCCTTCGATCCGCGCATCCACCAGGCCCGGCCGCACGCCGGGCAGATTCGGGCGGCGGAGCACCTGGTCGAACTGCTTGCCGACTCTCAGATTCGCGAGTCCCACCGGGAGCACGATAAGCGCGTGCAGGACGCCTATTGCCTGCGCTGCATGCGCAGGTGCATGGGGCGGTGCGCGACGCGCTGGAGCACGTGCGGCAAGTGCTGGAGATTGAATCGGGTTCGGCTACGGATAATCCGCTCGTCTTTCCAAAGAACTCGGTTGGAGGATCTGATACCGGAGCGGTTATCTCAGGCGGGAATTTCCATGGGGCGCCGCTGGCCTATGCCTTCGACTATGCGGCCATTGTGCTCACCGACCTGGCCGGCATCACCGAGCGGCGCATCGACCGGCTGCTGAATATGGACATCAACGAGGGGCTGCCGGCGTTTTTGTCGCCATATCCGGGGCTTTCGTCGGGTTTCATGATCGCGCAGATCGTGGCGGCGGCGCTGATCAACGAGTGCCAGGTGCTCGCCCATCCTTCGTCGTCGGGCAGTATTCCCACCGATGGAGGCAAGGAGGATCATGTCTCGATGGGAATGACCGGGGCGCTCAAGCTGCGCCAGATTGTGGAGCACGCCGAACGGATTGTGGGCATCGAGCTGATGTGCGCGGCGCAGGGGTTGGAGTTCCGCCGTCCGCTCAGGGCCAGCCGGAAGGTGGAACGCGCTCACGAGGCTGTAAGGACGATTGTGCCGCGGCTGGACGAGGACCGGGTTCTGGCGCACGACATCGAGGCGATGGCCGCTGCCGTGAGGGCTGGAGCCTTCAACGCGTGGTGCGCATAGGCCACATTCTGTGTGCAAAAGTGGCTGCTCGCGCCACGGTCGCGCACCTTTCTGGAACCACTAAATCATTATGTAAGAGCAACATAGGTGTTCTGAGTCGGTAGATTGAGGACACGAATTATTCTTGAAACTGTGCAAATCTGCTATTGATTTTTGAAGAGAAAATCCGTAAAATAAGAATGTAGTGTGAGCCCGGCCGATACTCCTTCGCCAGCGGCCGCGAACGTAAAAGCAAAACACCCTTCTAAGGACATCAATTCGATGGCAAAGCGTCGTGGAAATCCGAATTGGGGCAAGCCGGAGCCCATTGGCCCGGTTGTGCCCACTGTGACCTCCTTCGAGCAAATCGTGAAGGAGTTCAAGCTCAGCCCGGACCAGTACATTCGGTCCACCCGTCTTCGGGAGTGGGCGCGCCGCAACAAAAATTCCAAGTACATCCCCGAGGCTCTTCTCGAAGCCTGGGGTTTTGAGATTGAATCAGCTTTGTAAGCCCCCATCCCAGTCTGCTCGTTTCCAGCAAAGCGCCGCCTTCGGGTGGCGCTTTTGCTGTTTGGGTCTGGTTGTGGAGTTTCGGTTTGTGTCAGAAATTCCGAAAATCAGCCGATTTCCTGCCCTTTTGGCGCAAAATTAGCCCCAAAAAGGGGCAAAATCGGGGGTTTGCTGTTACTGATTCGTCAACAGGGAAAAATTACAAGCTGTTGATTCCGTGTAAGTTACAAGCATTAAAGTGGTCGAAAAGCGGCCTCCACAGGGGAGGGGGGTGGGGTAGGTCTTTCAGAGATCAGGGGTCAGAGATGAGGATCAGTAAAAGCACCGCTCTGCCGGTTGCTTCTATTGTGCGACAGCGGAGGATAATTTTCTGCAAGGACTGGCCATCCAGGCGATGACCTGCGGTGGGGTACCGTGCAAATCGACGGCAGGGGTTCGGCTTCCCTGCGCTGGAGACCAGACGCGGGAGTTGAGGTTGAAGTCAGCCCCCCTGCATAGCCGCAAACTGGCACATTAGATCTTGGCAGGCAGGCCGAGCACCGGCCTTGCCTGGCGGGAGAGAATCGCGTGCCACCACCGCGGTCAAAAAGTGGCGTGCTCGGTGCGCTCGATGATCTCGTCCTGCAGGGCCGTGGAGAGGTCGCAGAAGTAGTCGCTGTAGCCGGCCACCCGCACGATCAGGTCGCGGTACTGCTCGGGCTGGGCCTGGGCCTCGCGCAGCTTGGCGGCGCTCACCACGTTGAACTGCATGTGGTGGCCGTCCAGCTTGAAGTAGGTGCGCACCAAGCTGTGCAGGTTGTCGATGCCGGCTTCGCCCTCCAGCAGGCTCGGGGAGAACTTCATGTTCAGCAGGGTGCCGCCGGTCTTGACGTGGTCCATCTTGGCGGCGGACTTGAGCACGGCCGTGGGGCCCTGGCGGTCGGCGCCCTGCACCGGGCTGATGCCTTCGGAAAGGGGCAGGCCCTTGCGGCGGCCGTCGGGGGATGCGAGGCAGACCTCGCCGAAGTAGACGTGGCAGGTGGTGGGGAGCATCTCCACGCGGTAGGCGCCGCCCTTGGTGTTGGGGCGGCCGTCGATGGCCTCGAACAGCATCCTGAAGGTGCGGGCCATCAGGTCGTCGGCGTAGTCGTCGTCGTTGCCGTACTTGTGGGTCTTGTTCACCAGCCGCTGGCGCAGGGCCTCCATGCCCGCGAAGTCGCCGTCCAGGACCTGGATGAAGCTGGGCAGGGTCAACTCGTTCCTGTCGAAGACCACTTCCTTGAGGGCCGACAGGCTGTCGGTGATGCTGCCGATGCCCACGACCTGGATGAAGGTGTTGTTGTAGCGCGCGCCGCCGGCGTTGTAGTCCTTGCCGCTGGCGATGCAGTCGTCGGTGATGACCGAGAGGAAGGTGTGGGGCATGCGGGTGGCGTACATCCGCTCGATGAGCTGGTTGCCGCGGATCTTGATGTCGAGGACGTGCCGGAACTGGGTCTCGAAGGCGGCGAACAGGTCGTCGAAGGTCTTGAAGGCCGCGGGATCTGGGGTGCTGGCGCCGATCTGTTTGCCGGTGCGCGGGTCGAGCCCGTCGTGCAGGGCCAGTTCCAGCACCTTCACCAGGTTGAAGTAGCCGGTGAGGATGTAGGCCTCCTTGCCGAAGGCGCCCACCTCCACGCAGCCGCTGCAGCCGCCCTCCCGGGCGTCTTCCAGGGTCTTGCCCTGGCGCAGCTGCTCTTCCACCACCGCGTCGGCGTTGAAGAGGGAGGGGAAGCCGTAGCCCTTGCGGATGACCCGCAGGGCGTGCTTGAGAACAGCGTCCGGGGTCTTGCGCGAGAGCTGCATGTTGCTGCTGGGCTGCAGCAGGTGCATCTCGTCGATGATCTCCAGCAGCAGGTGGGTGAGCTCGTTGGAGCCGTCCGAGCCGTCCGGCAGCAGGCCGGCCAGGTTGATGTTGGCGAAGTCGGTGTAGGTGCCGCTCTCGGCCGCGGTCACGCCCACCTTGGGCGGCGCGGGGTGGTTGTTGAACTTGATGAAGAAGCACTCCAGCAGCTCCCGGGCCTGTTCCCGGGTGAGGCTGCCGTCGGCCAGGCCCTGCTGGTAGAAGGGCCAGAGGTGCTGGTCCAGGTGGCCGGGGCTGAAGGAGTCCCAGCCGTTCAGCTCGGTGATGACCGCCAGGTGGCAGAACCAGTAGTACTGCAGCGCCTCGTGGAAGTTCCGGGGCGCGTGGGCCGGCACGTGGCGGCAGACCTCGGCGATCTTCAGCAGCTCCTGCCGGCGGGTCAGGCCGGCGGTCCTGGCTTCAGCCTCGGCCAGCTCGGCGTGGCGCTCGGCCCAGCGGATGACCGCGTCGCAGGACAGGTCCATGCCGCGCAGCTCCTCGCGCTTGTCCAGGGCCTCGGGATCGGTTCGAAATCCAGGGCCGCGATGGCCTCGGCGATGTCGGCCTTGAAGTCCAGCATGCCCTTGCGGTAGATCTTGCCGTCGACCACCGTGTGGCCCGGGGCGCGCTGCTCCATGAACTCGGTGAAGCAGCCGGCCTCGTAGGCGTCGATCCACTCCTGGGGCAGCTCCGCGAACATCCGGTCGCGCATGGAGCGGCCCTGCCAGTACGGGATGATCTCCCGCTGGTAGAGCTCGATCACCGTCGGGTCCACCTTGTACTGGGTCAGCGGCCGGGAATCCAGGATCCGCAGGTCCTCCACGCTGTGGCAGGTCAGCTCGGGGAAGGTGGGCACCGCCTTGGGCCCGGGGCCGCGCTCGCCGACGATCAGCTCGCCCTCGCCCAGCCACAGCTCCTTGTGCTCGACGATGGCCCGGAAGTTCAGGCCCCGCAGCACCGGCATGCTGTGCTTGCCGTAGTTCTCCCGGTAGAAGGCGGTGACGATCTCCGCCCGCTCACCGGTGATGGATGGGGACGCCGCCAGGCTTTCCTGGCGGAGTCGTTCGGTGCGTTCACTCATGGGTGGCCTCCGATGGTGGTGACGAGCCCCCGGGCGCGGAAGATCGCGGCCAGGGCCTCGAGCCGTTGCTGGGTGGGAGTTTGGGCCCGGCCAAGGTATAGGTCATGCCCAGGCGGGCGAACTTGGCCTCGCCGGTGGGGTGGTAGGGCAGCAGGTCCACCTGGCGGACCCCCGCCAGGGAAGACAGGAACCGGGCCGTGGCCTCCAGGTTGCGGTCGTCGTCATTGATGCCGGGGATGACCGGCACCCGAACCCGAATTTCCGAGTGGATCCCGGAAAGGGCTCGGAGGTTGTCCAGGATAATCCGGTTGGATTGGCCGGTGGCCGCCCGGTGGCGATCCTCGTCCATGAGCTTGAGGTCGTAGAGAACCAGCGATGAACGTTGCGCCGCCTCCTTGAGATCATTCCATGGAGCGTACCCGCACGTATCCAGCGCCGTATGCACCCTTTCGGCGCGCAGGCGATCCAGGGTTTCGGTCAGGAATGGCATTTGCAGCAGCGGCTCGCCCCCGGAAAAGGTCACCCCCCCGCCGGACTCGTCGAAGAAGATCCGGTCTCTTAGCAGGTGCTTGACCAGGGCGGCCGGTTCCATCTCATAGCCGGCCTTCTGCAGAGCGCCGGTGGGGCACGATTCCACATCTGTGTCGTTCAGAACACGGGTTCCGCGCCCCGCCAACTCCTCTTCACTGCAAAGACCGCAGGCCATGCAGCGGTTTTCCATGCGAACGAACTCGGCATGGGGCATCCGGCTTTCTGGATTGTGGCACCATAGGCATGAGAGTGGGCAGCCTTTCATGAATACGGTGCTCCTCAGCCCTGGACCATCCTGTAGGGAGAATCGTTGGATGTTGAAGATCAACCCTTGATTCACTCCGGCTCTTGTTTTTGTTTGGACTCCCACATCTTCCGCCCTGACTGACGGCGCTCCCTGTTGAACCCACGCTTGGAGATTACTCCCCAAAACGCGGGAATAGCAAATTCAAAGGCCACTTATAGAACTATCCGGGTATCTTATGATTTGCAGAATGACGGGCAAACCAGAAACGGACCAATAGAACCACAGATTCGTACCGAAAAACGTCGATGTCGGCTGCCGTCTGGCCCGGCACTTTTGCTGTTTGCCCCTGCCATCGGCGAGAATAGAAAAGTCGCCATGCCAGAAACCGCGCGCACCTTCGAGCCTCCCTTTACCGACGTTCCCGGCGCCCTAACCGAGGTGCGCGCCGGCCGCATGATCGTTGTGGTCGATGATGAGGACCGGGAAAACGAGGGCGACCTGACCCTGGCCGCCGAGTTTGTGACGCCGGAGGCCATCAACTTCATGGCCAAATTCGGGCGCGGCCTGATCTGCCTGACGCTGACCGAGGAGCGCGCGGATTATCTGCGGCTCTTTCCCATGACACAGCAGAACACCTCGCGGTTTGGCACGGCGTTTACCGAGTCGATCGAATCGCGGGAGGGCGTGACCACCGGCATCTCGGCTTATGAC
The DNA here is from genome assembly GCA_963765995.1 of uncultured Acidobacteriaceae bacterium. Classification (GTDB taxonomy): domain Bacteria; phylum Acidobacteriota; class Terriglobia; order Terriglobales; family Acidobacteriaceae; genus Telmatobacter. Next base: position 18,713 of record CAVXYT010000003.1, read on the forward strand.
CGGGCCCATACCATTCGGACGGCGATTGCGTCGCACTCGACCGCGGCTGACCTGGCCCGCCCCGGCCACATCTTTCCGCTGCGCGCCCGCCAGGGTGGAGTGCTGGTGCGCGCAGGGCAGACCGAGGCCTCGGTCGATCTGGCGCGGATGGCCGGGCTGAATCCATCCGGCGTACTCTGCGAGATCATGAAAGACGACGGCACGATGGCCCGCGTTCCTGACCTGATTCCCTTCTGCAAGGAGCACGGGCTGCGGATTCTTACTGTGGCGGAACTGATCCGCTACCGGTTGCGGCATGAGCGGTACATTGTGCGCGCCGGCGAGAGCCGCATCCAGACCCGCTACGGCGAATTCCGCATGATCGCCTACGAGAGCCAGGTAAACGGCGGCGAAAGCCACATCGCTCTGGTGCGTGGCGATCTATGCGAAGGCTGCCCTGCCGTCTCGACCGGCTCGGCCGTTGCGGAGTCCGGCGAAGCAGAAGCGCGGCCGCCGTGCGAGCGCCCCGTTCTGGTTCGCGTTCACACCCGCTGCACGGCAGGCGACGTCTTTGCCGCGGACTGCCACTGCCGTGAGATTTTGGATCAATCATTGCGCATGATCGCAGAGGAGGGTTGCGGCGTGGTGCTCTACCTGCACAACACCTCCAGGGGCTTTGAGATTGACCACGCGCCGGCGTCAGCGAGCGCGTTTGAGCCAGGCGGAGCTGCGGCAGTACATCCTGTTCCCGGCTCGGACGCCGGCCGGCTCGTCCTGCATCAGGAACTGCGCGCGCGCGAAGGCACGCAGGCCCGCACCGGGCGTATTTTGCGCGCCATCGGCCTCGGCGGCCAGATTCTGTCGGACCTGGGCATCCAGCGCATCCGGCTGCTGTCGAATACGCCGATGCACATTCCCGCGCTGGAGGGATTCGGGCTGGAGATTGTCGAGCAGGTGTCTATTCCGGTGGAGGAGTGCAGCCGGATGGGATAAGTCAGGTGACGAGCGTCGATGGCTGCATCCCAATCGGCATAGCCATGACAACCTCCCGGAACCGCACTTAGTCATGGGCAAGTTCTTGCGAAAGCACTATTTACATATTCGGCTAACACGCTATAAATTTGGAATCTAGTTGATAACCTCTTCAACTCTATATATTTCAGTACATATAAGCATGATTTGTGCTAGTAATCACTAGTAGTTTCAATAGGAAATGGTTTCTATCGAACCGGGTTTCAGTGGGCTCTTGCAACCAGACAGAATAGGAGAAGGCTATGAGTCATGTCCCCCATGCCGACGAGCCGCAGAGTCTGGGAGAGTTAGCCTGGGCCTATGCGCCGGGCAGCATGTTTGCCTTTGATTGCGATACCATAAAACTTACCAACGCCAACCCGGCTGCAGTAGCGCTCAGCGGCTATTCGCGCGATGAGCTGATCGGTATGTTATTAACCGACCTGCACCCTGAGGCCGAGCGGTCGCGGTTCAAATCTGAAATCAAGAGAGTCTTAAAGCAGCCATCGCAATTGCCAGCCGGTTTTTACTTACAGCGTAAAGACGGCCGAAGCGTCCCAGTGATGATTCACTCCTCGAGTTCGTTGGTGCTGGACGGCCGAACAGTGGCGATTTTTGTTTACCGCGACATCATCGAACTGGTGGAAAAGGAACATCAATATTCGGTCAAGGACTGGGCGCTATCGGCCTTTTCGAGAGCAGCGTTTGCGCTTGGGCGCGCTGTATCCAGGGAGGGCTTGCTACAGTCCGTTTGCGAGGCGGTTACGAAGGAACCCATCTATGCTCTCGCGTGGATCGGCTTCGCTGAAGACGGTCCGGATAAGAATGTCCGGGTAGCCGCGACAGCGGGAAGCGCGTTGGGTTATCTGGATGGATTGCAGGTGAGATGGTCGGAGGATGATCCGATGGGAGGAGGTCCGACGGGCATCTGCATCCGCACCGGCAAGGTGAAGATTATAGAGGACACCGAGGTGTCGGAGTCCTTTGCGCCTTGGCGCGAACGAGCCAGGGAAGCCGGAATCCGATCGATGGCGGCTATCCCGTTTTCCATCGAAGGGAACAGGCGCTGTGCGTTGATGGTTTACTCCACACAGCCCAACGCATTCGAAGCGGCGTCGATCGACGTTTTCGAGCATCTTTCCCGGGAGATTGTTCATTGTCTCCACGCACTCGATCTTGAGAAGGCTCTCAATGCCGGGAAGATCGCCCTTGCAAATACACAAAGGCAGTTGACCGAGGCATTGTCCGCGATGGTGGCGCCGATGGTAGCCGCGATGGAAATGCGAGACCCTTACACCGCTGGCCACGAGAGCAGAGTCGCCGAGATTGCTGTCGCCATTGGCAAGGAGATGGGCTGGTCTGAGGATCGATTGCAAGGATTGCGCGTGGCGGCACTGGTCCACGATGTCGGGAAGATTTCAATACCTGCCGAGATTCTGACCAAGCCAACCCGGCTCACCTCAGGAGAATGGGCCTTGATTCGCGAGCACCCGGAGACCAGTTACAAGATTCTGAAAGACATTCCATTTGCATGGCCCATTGCAGAGATCGTGCGCCAGCATCATGAAAAGCTGGATGGCTCGGGTTATCCTCAGGGCCTCAAGGGAGATGCGATCCTGCCCGAAGCCAAGGTTTTGGCAGTGGCTGACATTGTGGAGGCGATGACCGCCCATCGGCCCTATCGGCCGGGGATCAAGCTGGATGTCGTATTGAAGCAGATTCAAAGAGATGCCGGCAGCCTGCTGGATGCAGAGGTTGTTCGCATCAGCGCGTTCCTCTTCCGCAAGAAACGCATAGTTCTGCCAGGTTTGAATTCGCGTTGATCTTGCATTTCCCCAGTACATCCGGACCGGAAAGCACAGACGGCCTGTCGAGTGTCAGCCTCGTCACTCGTTTTCCAGCGCCAGTATGTATTCGTCAAACATGCATCGAACTAGTCTTCCGGTTCGGCAGATAGTGGTCAATATTGAACACTTGATAGCATGAAGCCTGTATGATAGTCAAGACTGTCAGGCGGGAAGACTCGCCAGCGGTAATCTGCGGGAGCGCGTTGCAGCAACGCTCTCGTCACATCACGACGGCGCTCTCTGAGGCCACCATACTCGCACGAGGAAAGGTTGGACTCGTTGAGCGTTCATCTTGTCAATCCAAGCGACAATTCTTTCGGCACCGCGGTGATTACGCCGCGCTGGCTGTTTGTGCTGGCGGCGGCGACGCCAAGGGCAGCGGGCGATCCCATTCTCGTCGATGAGTCGCTGGAGCAGATTGTGCCGGATACGATTCATGCGGGAGACATTGTGGGCATCAGCGTCCACACGGGCAATGCCTTGCGTGGATACGAGGTTGGCCGGATGGCGCGCAGCCGGGGCGCGTGGGTGGTCTATGGCGGCATCCACGCGACGCTCTTTCCTGAAGAGGCTCTGGAACGCGGCGAGGGACATGCGGTAGTGACCGGAGACGGCGATGTAGCCTGGGGCAAAGTGGTGACCGATTGCCTTGCGGGCAAACTGGGAAGGATATACGAAGGCGGGCGAATTGGGGGCAACGAGTTCCTGGCCGCGCGCTGGGATTTGATGAACCCCGAAAAATATATGTGGGCCTCGGTGCAAACCATTCGCGGATGCCCCAAGCACTGCTCCTTTTGCAGCGTGTGGCGGACGGATGGGCAAAAGCCGCGGCAACGGAAGTTTCAAAGCGTGATTGACGAGATCGTAGCTCTGCGGCGGCTCGGGTTTCGCTTTATTGCCCTGGCCGACGATAACTTCTATCCGGTGACGTTTACCGATCTGCGGCTGGCCCGCGAACAGGGCAATACTGCAAGAGTGGAAGAGTTGACGGCGATTCGCGCCGAGCGCTTTCATCTGATGGAAGAGCTGGCCAGGCTGCCGAAGGACATGGTGTTCTATACCCAGATGACGATGGAGGCCGGCGAGGACGTCGTGTTTCTGGATGCGATGAAGAAAGCTAACATCAAGGGCGCCCTGGTGGGGATAGAGGCGGTGACGCCGGAGGGGCTTAAAGCGGTTTACAAGGACTGGAACCTCTCTGGCGACGCCATGGCCAGGCAGTTGCAGACGTTCAAAGCGCACGGAGTTCATGTGCTCGGTTCGTTTATCTTCGGGCTGCCAACAGACAAGCCGGCTACTTTCGACGCCACTGTGGCGATGGCGCAGAGGGCGGGCATCACCTTTGCCCAGTTCGTGATGATGACGCCGTTCCCGGGCACGGTGGATTTTGGGCGATGGGAAAAGGAACAGGCAGAGAATCCAACCATGGTTGGCGATGTGCCGATTACCCGCTACTGGCTGATTCCGACCGCAGTGAGGCCCAAGATGTTCACGCCGCATCCTACGATGAGCTCGGATGAGATTCGAGAGCGCACACAAAAGGTGTGGGACAAGTTCTATAACTGGGGCGATATCTGGAAGAGGTCCGCCTGCTGCCCAAATATAACTTCCAGAATTGCCTTCATGTTTCTGTCAAAACTCTACCGGCAGATGTATGCAGGCACGGGAATCTCAACCGATAGCGCGCGGCGAAAGAAGTCGAAAGCCTGGGCCAGATGGACTGCGCGGCAGTGCAAGAAGTTATTCCGGGCCAAACCCATGCCGGAGCTTGAGCCGCGTGCGTGGGCGCCGGATTTAGTGCCGTCCATCGGTCAGGCAGTGTTTGCCGCAGGATCAGACGCAGATGACTAAGAGCTTTTTCTGAAATTGTGTAGACCGGAATTTTGCCGGTATCCCCCCATTCCGCAGTAAAACGCGGAATGGATGGGGCACGGAAGTTTACAGCAAAGGCTAAATTGCTCTAAGCCATTATTCGTATTCCCGGTAAAGTGAAAAAATTGCGGTAGAGTGATCCGGATTCTCACTGGATTTCTTCCACTACATCCCCCTCGCCCGGCGCGAGGAAGAGGTTCTCTTCGAGGCCGTGCTGGCGGGTGTAGAGGTCGAAGTAGCGGCCGCCGAGGGCAAAGAGAGCAGCGTGGTTGCCGCGCTCGACGACCAACCCCTGCTCAACTACGAGAATTTGATCGGCGCGGCGGATAGTCGACAAACGGTGGGCGATGACGAAGGTCGTGCGCCCTTGCATCAGCTGGCCAAGCCCGGCCTGAATCATGGCTTCAGACTCGGAGTCGAGCGAACTGGTGGCTTCATCAAGAATCAAAATGCGCGGCTCGGCCAGGAGAGCACGAGCAATCGAAAGCCGCTGGCGCTGTCCGCCGGAGAGCTTCACGCCGCGCTCGCCGACGATGGTGTCGTAAGCGTCAGGAAAGCGTTCTGCGAATTCGTCAACGCGTGCCGTGCGGCAGGCAAAGAGAAACTGTTCCTCGGTGGCATCGGGCCGGGAAAACAGGATGTTCTCGCGGATGGTGCCGTCGAAGAGGAACGAATCCTGCAGCACCACGCCCAACTGCGAGCGGAAGGTGTTCAGGTCCACATGAGCCAGGTCCACATCGTCTACGACGACGCGGCCTTTGGACGGCGTGTGGAAGGCGCAGAGCAGGCTGATGATGGTTGACTTGCCCGAGCCCGAGGAGCCTACCAGCGCGGTCACAGTTCCCGGTTCGGCCACAAAGCTGACGCCGTGCAGCACGGGTTTCTCCGGATCATAGGCAAACTCCACATCCTCAAAACGTACCGTGCCCTGGATGGGCGGCATTGCTACGGTGCGGACGGAACTCTGGTTCTCTTCCAATTCGGCCATGATCTCGCCGGTGCGGTCCAGACCGGCGAAGGCCTCAGTCAGTTGCGTGCCGATGTTCACGATCTGGAAGACCGGGGCGATCATGAAGGCGAGGAACATGTTGTAGCTGAAGTAGTCGCCGACGGTCCAGGTGTTGGCCAGCACGCGATGTCCACCGAGCCACATGACAATTGCCGAGACCAGGCCGAGCACGGTGGTCGATGCGGCAGAGAGCGAACTGGTCATGGTGAGCGACTTCATCACGTTGGACAGCAGCCGATCCACGCCGACCGAGAAGACCCCGGCCTCGCGCTCCTCGGCGTGATAGCCCTTGATGACCCGCACTCCGCCCAGCGACTCGGTCAGCCGGCCGGTGACTTCCGCATTGATTTTGGCGCGCTCGCGAAAGATGGGGCGGATGACCTTGAAGGCATACTGCAAGACAAAAACGAAGACGCCCAGCACGGCGAAGACTGTCAGCGTGACCTCGACGCTACGATGCAGCAGATAGAGAAACGCCAGCACGGCGGTCAGCAGGCCGCCCACAAACTCGACCAGGCCCGTGCCGACGAGGTTGCGCACGCCTTCCACGTCGGTCATGATGCGCGCAACCAGCGTACCGGTGCGGTTCTCGTCGTAGTAGGAGACGCTGAGCAGGCCCACGTGGCGCTGGACTTGCCTACGCATCTCGGCGATGAGCCGCTGGCCGGCCTTGGAAAGGAGTTGCGTAAGCGAGAACGAAGTGATGGCCTGCACCACCATGGCCGAGAAGACCAGGGCGATAAAGGGAGGCAGCAGGTCGGGGCGCGGGTGCGAGGGTGAGAGCACCGTATCCAGCAGCGGCTTGGAGGTGTAAGGCAAAACCAGCCCTGCGACGCGGTTGATGACCATCAGCCCCATGCCGGCCAGGAGCAACCCAAGGCGCGGGGCTACCAGCGCTTTGATCTGCGGCCACAGCTTCTTCAGGTTGGGCTTGCGTTTGGGCGCGTCTACCTGGCCAGCGCGCGCGTCACCGCCTCGCGGTGAGCGCTCTGCGCGCCCGCCCATGCCCATTCCACCGCCAGGTCCGTGAAGGCCGCCCATGCGCTATACCTTTCCTGAGCGCCGAGCCGTGATGAAGGAGCGCACACAGAGGAGCACGTAGATCAGCATCAACCCGGACATTGTCATCTTTGACGCCAGCGCGATCAGGTCCGGCGCAAGGCCGGCCGACGCGGCATGAATGTAGCCGCGCACGGCTTCAATGGCCGCGCCCAGAAAGCCCAGGAGGCCGATGGTCACGTTGATGTGCATGAACAGCTTGCGCCGGCTCTCGCTGGGGCTGATGGCCAGCAGTCCGCCAATGCCCAGGGCAAGGCCGAACCAGGTGGGAATCAGCGCGGTGGGGTGCGCGCTGCCGGTGCCCAGAAAACCAACCAGGCCCAGAGCAATCAAAAGAACCGCAAAAACCAATGTCACTTTCGCCATGTAAAGCCTCCGTACCTCATTCTTTCATCTGACCTGCGTCGAAAATCCGGAGCTGCTGTTGAATTCGTCCCGCGCACCTTTACCAGCCAAGAAACTGTTGATTCAGGATGGGGCATCGCAGGCGCATGTGAAGGAGTAAATGGGGCGCTGCTTCAAGGCCCCAGTTGATAGATGCGGCCACCGGGCGCCTGGAGTCGATATATTATGGGTCGATTGTTGGCAGCGTAGCAACTCTCGCGCAACCAGTAGCGTTGAATACTGAAGAAGTTACAGCGCAGGTTGTTGATCCAGTTTGGCTGCCCCTCAGGGATTCGAACCCCGATATGCCGCTCCAGAGGCGGCTGTCCTACCATTGAACGAAGGGGCAACAAGAACGCACAGGCTTCTCTTGCAGCCGTGCTGGCAGGGACAGCGGCAGGGCGCCGGCGGCCAAGAGCCAACTGGTTCATCATAAGGGGATTCCCCTTCCGGGTCAAACACGCGCGAAACCCGTTTGGCGGTATTTTTTGCGATTAGCCGGAACCTGCCTTCGCGGTTCCTACTCCTCGCGCAACACTTCCAGCGGCCGAAGCCCAAGAATCCGGTAGCTCGCGATCCATCCCGTCGCCGTGGCCAGCAGCGCTGTCCCCACGAGCGCAACCAGCGTGGCCGTCCACTCGATGTGAAAGCTCACTTCGAGCTTGCGCAGCAGCACCCGCGTCAGCAGATTCGCAAAGACCACGCCCACCGAGCCGGCCAGCAGACCCAGCACGCTGAACTCCACGCTGAAGGTGCGGACAATGCGCATCCGCGTGGCGCCCAGCGTCTTCAGCACCACCGCCTCGCGCATGCGGCGGAAGCGCGTGCTGGCAATGCTCGAAGCCAGAATCATCAGCCCAGCGAAGATCGAGAACCCGGCAAGGAACCGCACCACGAACGTAATCTGATCGACCACGCTCTCAATCCGCTCCAGCACATCGGCCAGATTGATCACCGTGATTGTCGGATAGGTTTGGAAGAGCGCCCGCTCCAGCGCCGCCACTTGCTTCGGATCAACGTGCGCCCCGCCGTACCAGGTGGCGGGCTGGTCCTTGAGTTGGCCCGAAGGCAACATGAACGGAACGCGCGCTCCGAGGTGCTGCCCGTCTGCGCGATAGATCGCGGTAACCTTCAGCGTGCGCACCGCGCCTCCCACTTCCAGCTCAACCGTCGAGCCTAAGCCCAGGTGCAGCCGCTCAGCCACGCCCTCGCTGATGGCAAGTTCCGCCGCGCCAGAATCAGTCCACCATTTGCCTTGCGTCACCTTGTCGCCCGCCGGAGGCGCATCGGCCCAACTCAGCTCCGCGTTCTCCAGCAGCCGACGCGGAAAATGCTGCTCCTTCAGTTGTTCCACCGGCTTGCCGTTGAGCGAGACAAAGCGCCCGGTCACCACCGGCATCAGATCCAAAGCCTGGCCAATCGTCTGGCTCACTCCCGGCTGGTGGGCGAAGAACTCCTTCACGCCCGCAAGCTCATCGGTCGTCACGTCGATCAGGAAGATATTCGGCAGCCTGGGCGAGGCCGTCTCGCGAATGTCGCGCACCAGCGACGCCTGCATCAGGTAAACCGCCAGAATCAGCATCACGCCTGTGCCCAGAGCGGCCAGCACCGCCGCCGACTGGTTCCCTGGCCGGTAAAGATTGGCGAGCCCGTGACGCAGGAACGAAGGCAGGTGCAGACGCACACGGTTAAGAAGGAAGCGCAGGACTCGCAATGCTACGAATGCAAGCAGCAGCAGGACAATCAGCGCAATCGTGAAGATCAGAGCGAACCAGCCGCCCACTTTGATCGAATCCGACAGCACCCAGGCGATTCCGCCCAGCGCGGCGATTACAACCACTGAAATTCCCAGTTGCAGCCGGCGCGCCCACCAGCGGGCAAACCAGCCGCCAACACCCTGCGGTCCCTGCTCGACCAGCCTGCGCAACACCAGCACTGGCCTGACATTTCGCACGTCCAGCAGCGGCGGAAGACAGAACAACAGCGTGGTCAACAATCCCGTTCCCAGCCCGGCGGCGACCGACCGCCAGGGAAATTCCAGCGTTGCATGGACCGGCAGCAGCTTACCGAAGACAGCCGGCAGCGCGGCCATCACGCCCACGCCCGCGGCCACGCCCAGCAGGCCGCCGGCCAGACCAAGGCCTAACGTTTGTAGAAGAAAAATCCGCAGCAAATCGCCGGAACTCGCGCCGACAGCCTTCAAAATGGCCAGCATGTCCATGCGCTGCTCGAGATGCGCGTGCATGGCCATCGCGACGCCGATCGCTCCAAGCACCATGGCCACCAGGCAGATCAGGCTCAGAATCGCAATCGCGTTGTCCAGGCCCCGGTTCAGGCCCGGATTGCCCTCGCGGAAGTCCATCACCTGCGCGTCGGGCAGCGCCGCCTCCACCTGCTTGCGCACCGCTTCCAGATGGGAGCTGTCATCGGCCTGAGGCGGCAGCTTCATCAGCAGCCGCTCGCTGGCCCTGCTGCCAGGAGCAACAAGGCCAGTGCGCTCGAGCGCATCTTGCGAGATCATTACCCGAGGCCCTAGTCCCGCTCCGGCGCTGAGGCGGTCCGGCTCTTGCTTCAGCACGGCGGCAATGCGGAAACTTCTGCCGCCCAGCCTCAGCGTCTGGCCCACCTGCGCATTCAGCCGAATGAGAAACTCATCGGCGACCACTGCCGAATCGCCGTTGAGTGCCTGCTCCAGACTCATCGCCGGCTGCAGGTCGGCCGTGCCGTAGTAGGGATACTCGCTGGGGTCCACGGCCTTGAGTGAAACCAGCAAAGGCACCGGGGCCGGCGGCACAGAAGCCATGGATACGGTCTCTGTAACCCATGTGGTGCGAATTCCTGCGGGCTTAGCGATTGCATTGATTTTGTCAGTTTCTGTGGTGGTGGGCTGATGAAAAAGCCGCGCGCTCATATCGCCGGCCATCAGCGACCGCGCCTCTGTGCTCAATGTCCGCCGGAAGCTATCGCTGAAGCCGCGCACCCCCACCAGCGCCGCCACGCCCACAGCCACCGAGAGCACCACAAAGCCGAACTTGGCAGGCGCGGAACGTCAAATCCCGCCAGCCGATGGCCCCGGCCCGCTTCCAGCTCAACGCGCGCTTAGCCATTGTGCTCCTGCTCCACTGTCTGCGCCGTGTACGGCAAGCTATCTTCCACAATCAGCCCGTCGCGCAGCACGATCTTGCGGTCGGCGCGGCTGGCCACTTCGGGATCGTGCGTCACCAGCACCAGCGTTGTGCCTGCCTTACGGTTGCGTTCCAACAACAGGTTCAGCACCAGCAGTCCGTTGGCGGAGTCCAGATTTCCGGTCGGTTCATCGGCCATCACAATCGGCGGCTCAACGACAAAAGCTCTGGCCAGCGCCACCCGCTGCTGCTCGCCACCGGAGAGCTGCACTGGATAGTGGTCCATCCGCTCCTTAAGTCCAACCTCGTCCAGCAACCGCCGCGCCTGCTCCAGGCCGCTGCCCTCCACGTTCAACTCATAGGGCAGCAGAACATTTTCGAGAGCCGTGAGCGTCTCGATCAACTGATACGACTGGAAGACAAAGCCAATCTTCTCTCCGCGCACCGCGGCGAGCTCTGTCTCGGCGAGGTTGTGGATGGGCACGCCGTCCAGCCAGATCTCGCCGGAACTGGGCGTGTCGAGACCCGCCAGCAAACCCAGCAGCGTGCTCTTGCCGCTGCCGCTGGCGCCTACGATGGCAACAAACTGGCCGGCGGGAATGACGAGGGAAATCCCTTTGAGAATCTCCACGCGCCGCGCGCCGTTCTGAATCCATTTCTTCGCGTCCCGAACCTCGATCACTCTGCCCGCCTCCTGAACGTCTTCGCCCCAATCCCTATTCCCGCTTCCCTGCTCTTCGCTACACTGTTTATGTGGACGTTCGCCGCAGGTTTATCGTTTCGTTTTGGCTGATTCTTGTGGCCGCCCCGCTGCTGGCTGCTGACCGGCCCGTCCTGGTCTGTTACGGCGACAGCATCACCGCCGGCTATGGATTGCAAACCGGCCAATCGTTTCCCGACGCGCTGCAACGCGACCTGGACCGCCGCGGCTACCACTACAAAGTCACAAACCAGGGAACAAGCGGCGCCACCACCAAGGACGCCGTCGCCGGTTTGCGCACCATCCTGCTGCTGCACCCCGAAGTCGTCATCGTCGAGTTCGGCGGCAACGACGGCCTGCGCGGCTTGCCTCTGGTCGAGACTCGCCGCAACCTCGACGCCGTGCTGACTGCCCTCGAAAACGCTCACATCAAAATATTGCTGGCCGGCATTACCCTCCCGCCGAACTACGGCAGGGAGTACATCCAACAATTCGAGCAACTCTTCCGCGATCTGGCCACAAAGCACCACACCGCCTTCGTTCCCATGATCTACAAAGACCTGGTGCACGCTCCCGGAACCATTCAGGATGACGGCATCCACCCCACCGCCAAAGGCTCCGAGATCATCGCGCGAACGCTGCTGCCGGCGTTGGTGCCTTTGCTGCGCAAAGGCTAGTGAACAGTGGACAGTGATCAGTGGTCAGTGAGAAACATGCGCCACTCTCATTGCCGCCGCAACAGTCAGAACCCTCGTGAAACAAACTGATCACTGTCCACTGTTCACTGACCACTGTATCACCACCACCGGCTGAAAGAGCGTTCCGGCCACTCGCCGGGCAATTCCCACCAGCTCGCGCTGGCCGGCAAAGACCTTCACCAGCGGCGCGCGGGAAAACTCCGGCAGGTTGGCCTGCGCGCCGTTGCGCAGCCGTCCGAGAGCGACAGCATCGCCCGTGACGGAGGGCATCTCCGGCAACAGGCTGCGCGGATGCACGCACAACTCCTCCAGCGCCTCCACGTTCCCAGCCAACGGTTGCAGCTCCTCCAGCGAGTGCGCCTCGGCGAGCGTGAAGACGCCGGCTTGCGTGCGGCGCAAACTGCTCAGATGCGCCCCGCAGCCCAGGTCCTGGCCCAGTTCATGCGCTACCGAGCGCACATAGCCCCCGGCGCTGATGCTCATCGTGAAGCTGGCCTCGGCGCCGTCGAGCGCAACTAATCTCGAAGCGATCGATGATGACCTTGGCGGACTTCAGTTCAACAGGCTTGCCTTCGCGGGCCAGCTTGTAGGCCGGCGTGCCGGCAATCTTTTTTGCGGAGTAAGCTGGCGGCATCTGTTGCATCTCGCCGTGGAAACGGCTGGCCGCAGCTCGTACCTGCTTCAGCGTCAGCGCAGGAGAGGAGTCCGGCCCAGCAGGCTGGCCCTCGGCGTCGTAGGTGTCTGTGGCAAAGCCGAAGCGGATCGTCCCTGTATAGCTCTTTTCAGCCGAGGAAAAATACTGCGCCAGACGAGTAAACTTGCCCAGCAGCAGGGGCAAAACGCCTGTGGCCATGGGGTCCAGCGTACCCAGGTGGCCAATGGAGTGCTCCCCGGTAATTCTGCGCAGTATTCCCACCACATCGTGGCTGGTCATGCCGGCTGGTTTGTCGATAACGAGAAGCCCGTTCACTTCTTCACTTTAGCTGACGGGGCTGGTAGCTCACACTCCGCATGAGTCGGGCCGCCGCACCAGCGAGAGGAATTCCAGGCGCGTTTCCTTCTGGCGGAAGCAGCCCACCATGGCCGAGGTCACTGTCGAGGAGTGCTGTTTCTCGATGCCGCGCATCATCATGCACAGGTGACGCGCCTCGATGACTACCCCCACGCCCTGCGGTTCGATGGCGTGCTGAATGGCGTCGGCAATCTGGCGCGTAAGCCGCTCCTGTACCTGCAGGCGTCGCGCGAAGACCTCGACCAGGCGCGGAATCTTGCTCAGCCCGATGACTTTTCCCTTGGGAATGTAGGCTACATGCACCTTGCCGAAGAAAGGCAGCATGTGATGCTCGCAGAGCGAGAAGATCTCGATGTCCTTGACGATGACCATCTCGTCGTAGTCTTCGTCGAAGAGCGCGCCGCGCAGGATTTCTGTCGGGTCTTCATCGTAGCCCTTGGTCAGGAAGGCCAACGACTTCTCCACGCGACCCGGTGTGGCCAGCAGTCCCTCGCGGCTGGGGTCCTCGCCCAACCGGCTCAGAATCTCGCGGTAGATCTCGGGAGTACTGAACGCGCTCAGGCCTTCATCCGCCTCAACTGCCCGGCGAACGGGCTTGCTCACTGCTATCGGCTGTGCCATGATCCTCATCCTTCCGCCGTGGGGAATAGGGCGTAATGTACCCTTGCTTATTTGTGTGTCATTCGACACATTCAAAAAAGTTGTTTTCCGTTTCTTCCACGCGCACTCGCTCCAGCTCGCCGGCCGGCAGCGCATCCTTCAACAATGCGAAGACCTCTCTACTTAGATTCTCCGTCGTCGGGACGCGATTCACAAACAGCGGGTCGAGATTGAGATTGGCGTGGTCAAAACGGTCGATCACTTTTGTTCGCACCACATCATCGAGTGCAACCAGATCAATCACCATGCCGGTTTCAGAATTCACCGCTCCGCCTACCAGCACTTCCACGACATAATTGTGGCCGTGGCCGTGGAGATTGTTGCACTTGCCGTAAGTGGCGCGATTTTCTTCCGCCGAAAGTGCATCAGAGTGCAGGCGATGACTGGCGGAGATCAAATAGCGACTGCCGAAATACGCTTTCATAGCTCACCTCTGTACTCGGCAAAAATCTCCGGCGTCTCGTATACGCGGACACGGCTCAATCGCGCTCCGCCCGCTTCAATGACAGACGGCTCCAGCCGATTCCACGCGGCAATGGCAAGGTTCTCTGTAGTCGGAATTGTTGCGGCAGATTCCGTTGCTGCAAATTCGGGAACATCGAGATTCAGGTGGCGATGATCCCAGGCGTTCAGCACCTCGCGCTCGATTACGGCTTTCAACCATTTGAGATCGACGACAAAGCCGGTGACCGGGTCTGGCTCGCCAGCTACCGTAACCTCCAGCGTGTAGTTGTGCCCGTGCCCGTTGCGATTGGCGCAGCGGCCAAAGACCTGTGCGTTCTTCTCCGCAGTCCAGGCCGGGTTCCAGTAGTAGTGCGAGGCGGAAAATGTGGCTCGCCGCGTCAGATAGATCATTCCGGCCCCTCATTGGAATAGATGATTGAGCACCAGCCAAGGCTTCATACATTGAGCTATTACTGATCCGGCCCTAAAGAAATGCAACACTCCCTCCCACCCATTCCGCAAAAAGCGCGGAATGGATGGGGCACAGCGTTTCAAAACTTCTGGGCCGGATCAATAGCTGCTAACTGCACTACACTGCGTAGCTTCTGCCCTTCCAGCTTACTCGCTTCAGAATGCGGTGCTGGAACCAACTGCGATAAAGCAGCGCGATAAACAGCGGCAGCCCCAGCGGCGCCAGTGCGCAATCGAGAAGCGGGAAGTTGGATTTGGCGACCCGGCCGTAGAAGCGGAAGAGGTTGCGCACCCACAACAAAGCCAGCACCCACCCGGCGGCCAGCCACTGCAACGAATGTGCTGCAAAGCGCGCGTTCCACAACCAGACCGCCAGCACAGGCAACCCTGCCAACAGCCCGATATCGATCACCCGCCAAAAGGCCAGCGCCAGTGAATTATCAAATAACAGCGCCAGGTTCTTGGTCCAGCCGTCGATCATCGCCGCCGTCGAGCGGTACATCCGCGTAGAAACCGCATCGTCGGCATAACGGAAGCGCAGCCCCACATTGCGCCGCTTGGCCATGAAGGCCAACTCCACATCTTCCAGCACCTTTTCGGCCACACTCGCGTGGCCGCCCAGCCGCCGATAGGCATCGCGCTCGACCAGCAGAAACTGTCCGTTGGCCGCGGCAATGCGAGAATTCGGGTCGGAGACCTTTACCGGCGGATAGGCCAGCGCCAACTCGCAAAAGACCAGCGGCATCAGCGACCGCTGCGCCAATCCGCTGACGATCTGCCGCGGCGAGTAGCTCAACATGCCGGCCTCGTGATGAGCGGCCTCGTGCATCGCCCGGCGCAGATTTCCCGACTCGTGGATAGTGTCGGCGTCGGTGAAGAGCAGCCACCGCCCGCGCGCTCGTTTTGCCGCAGTCCACACAGCATTGGTTTTGCCGGTCCAACCGGCTTCGAGCTTGTCCGCCCCAATCACGGTCACTTCGGCAAAGCCGCTGGCAATCTCGGCCGTCCGGTCGGTAGAGTGGTCGTCCACCACGATCAACTCCCACTCCCGGCCCAGCTTGAAGAGCTCCTCAGATTGACTGATCAACGACTGAAGACACGCGGCAAGGCAATCTTCTTCATTACGCGCAGGAACAATAACCGTCAGCTCCAGCAACTGGTCCGGCTCCGGCTCAGGCTGATCAAAAATGGCTCCTGGCGCCGCTTCCCAGCGCACCGGCTGCGCCGCCGGCTCATCGGAAAGCCCGAGCACAGGCTTGAATGCGGCCTTCCCGGCCGCTCCGTTTTCCGGTTTTCTTTTCATCCGCCCTTAACCTTTCCGTTGAGGCCTTTCGCTAAGTATTATAGAGATGTGCGGCTTTCTCAGATTCTCTCTCTAGCAGTGGTTGTGCCGTTGGCTCTTGCGCCGGGGTGCGACCGCGGCACGCATCCGGCCCAGACCGGACAGAAGGCGCCGGATTTCACCATCTCCGACGGCTCGACTACCATCCATCTGGCCAGCTACCGGGGCCAGGTGGTGCTGCTCAACTTCTGGGCCACATGGTGCCCGCCCTGCATCGAGGAGATGCCCTCGCTGCTCGCGCTGCACCACGACCAGCCCAGCGTTGCCGTCCTGGCAGTCAGCATCGACGAGGACGCGGAGGCTTACAGCCGTTTTCTCGCCCGACACCACATCGACCTGACCACGGTTCGCGACCCCGGTCAGAAGGCCGCCCAGCTCTACCGCACCGAGATGTGGCCGGAGACCTACGTGATCGACCGCCAGGGCGTCATCCGGCGCAAGTTCATTGGCCCCCAGGACTGGACCAGTCCGGAAATCCGCGCCTACCTGAAAAGCCTGTAGATTCTTGCTATCATTCCTTTATGACCACGGTGGAAATTCTCTTTCACTATGCCGCGCCGCCGACGGAAGCGGTGACCTTTGCGCTGGCCAACACCCGCGAGGTCTACGGTATTCGCCGGCTCAGCTTTGACCGCGCCGCTCGCACGCTGGGCGTGGAGTATGACGCCACCCGGCTCAACGCCGCCGCCGTGACCAGTCTGGTGCGCCAGGCAGGCCTGGAGATCGTTGCCGAATTGCCCTTGATTCCCGCGCAACCAGCTCAGGCACAGGCGCCCGCAGTCTGAAAACCGCGATTGCGCCGCTGGAAAATCCCTGTTATTCTGTCTATGGTTTCGCTCGAAACCGTCGTGTGCGCCCGTAGCTCAGCTGGATAGAGCGACTGGCTACGAACCAGTAGGTCGGGAGTTCGACTCTCTCCGGGCGCACCATTACTTCCTCGATCTGCCGTCGTCCTGGGCTCTCATCTGTAGCGGCAAAGACAGTTTGCTATTGAAACAACATTCCCTCTTCATGAAAAGAGCGAAGCGCCCATGCGCTTCGCTCTGCTTGATCAAACCGCTGCAAGCCTTCAGTACAGGTGGAAATTAACCTCGACATTGACCATCACCGCGACAGGCGTCTTGCCGTCCTTCATGGCCGGCTTGAACTTGTACTTGCGGACCGCTTCTAGAGCCTTTTCATCCAGCCCCATACCCAGCGCGCGTATCACCCGCGGATTCTGCGGATTGCCCTGCACATCGACGATCAGTGAAACCAGCACAACGCCTTGATACTTTGCCCGCCGCGCCTCGTCGGAAAACTCCGCTTCCACGCTGTTGAGTGGGACTGGCGCGGAGACACGGCCGCCTACACGTTCGAGTCCACCGCCGATGTTCCCACCGTAGCCCGGTCCATAGCCATCTCCATGTCCCGAGCCCAGGCCCATACCAGAGCCGTTTCCGCCCGAAGCCAGCTTTACGTTCGCAGAGTTCGAAACGCCGAAGTTCGGCAGCTTCGTATCCGTGGGGATGGTAATGTCATTTTGTACATCAATTGAGGGAACCGGCGGCTGTATCACGGGCGCTATTACCGGAGTCGAAGCCCGGGGAGGAATCCTGCCTTTGATCGCTTCCATCTTGTCGGGGCTTCCGCCGCCGCCGCCCGCTGAGATGTCGGCCTTGGGGGCTTTGTATTCTGAGATATCGATCGGCGTCACCAGCAACTGCGGCTTGCCTTGCTCGATGTAGTGTTTGACTCCGAGGGCGATGCAGAGCGCCGCAAACCCCACGTTGACCGTGGTGGAGATGCCGAAGGCCCAGGGATTGCGCTTGACCGCCATCCGGTCAGGCACAGGAATCGGCGTCGAGGTCAGCTCCAGCGGAGGCAGCTTGGGCGGGAAAAATACATCGCGGATGCTCTCGAATAGATCAACCCAGATGGACTTCGACTCAACAGGAACGCCGAAAGAGAGGTCAAGTTCGCAGCCTGCCATGATGGCCGCGGCAGCTTCGGATTCAGTCTCTGGCTGGATGAGCAGGTCGTTGGCCATCATTGCGTCTGCTTCTGTTGCCTCGGGGCGCCTGGCTTGCCTTCCGAACGGGAGGCTCCACGTCTCCAGGCTCACCGTTCCATTATGCTTGACGCCGCCCGCTTGTGTCTTGTCCGAAAGCGTCTTGCCATCCAGACTCTCATATTCCGGCGCGGTCAGATTTCCCATAAATAATAGACGGATTGCACCCGCGGTTGTTACTGAAATGACCTCGTTCTGCCGTTTATACTAGGAGATGAATTAATTTGGAGCATTCCAGGAAGTGACAATGTCCCCAGCACCGGAGTTGAAGGCGACCCTTACTTTGCCGCAAACCGCCTTCCCGATGAAGGCGAATCTGCCACAAAATGAACCGCTTCGGCTGGCCCGCTGGGCCGAGCTTGGGCTGTATGCCGAGCTGCGCAAGGCCGGCCAGGGCCGCCCCGTCTACCTGCTGCACGACGGCCCTCCCTACGCCAACGGCCCCATTCATCTGGGCCATGCGCTCAACAAGGGCCTCAAGGATTTTGTAGTTAAGTCGAAGACCATGGCCGGCTTCGATGCGCCCTTCGTTCCCGGCTACGACTGCCACGGACTGCCCATCGAGATCAAGGTGGACGAACACCTGGGCCACAAGAAGCTGGAGATGCCCGCACCCGCCGTCCTGGAGGCCTGCCGCGCCTACGCGCAGAAGTATATCAACCTGCAAACCTCGCAGTTTGAGCGAATTGGCTGCATTGGCCGCTGGGAAACGCCCTACAAAACCATGTCCCGCGACTACGAGGCCCGGACCCTGGAGGCCTTCTACGGCTTTCTGGAGAAAGGCTTCGTCTATCGCGGCCTGAAGCCGGTCTATTGGTGCATCCACGACCGCACGGCACTGGCCGAGGCCGAGGTCGAGTACGCCCAGCACACCAGCCCCTCGGTCTATGTGCGCTGCCGGCTCACATCGGACGCGGCGACGATTGATCCTGCGCTGGCGGGCAAGCAGGTTTCGACGATCATCTGGACCACCACTCCCTGGACACTGCCCGCATCTATGGCCGTGGCCTTCCATCCTGATTTTGAGTATGTGGCGCTGGCTACAGGAGAAGGCTCGGAGAGCCCGGTCTACATCGTCGCGGCCGAGCTGGCCTCCTCCGTCGCCGCCGCCTGCAAACTGGGCACAACCGCGGAACTGGCCCGCTTCAAGGGCAGCGTATTGGAGCGCGCCACCTTCCAACATCCTTTCCTCGACCGCAGCGTTCTGGGCGTACTGGCCACTTACGTCACCGCCGACACAGGCACCGGCGCGGTCCACACCGCGCCCTCCCACGGCGCGGAAGACTTCTACACCGGCCTGCGCTACGGCCTCGACCAGAGCTGCCGAGTCGACGCCTCCGGCCGCATCCACGTGGACCCCAGTGCCTGGAACCGCGGCACCCCGCCAGCCTTCGAGGGCATGAAAGTCTGGGCCGCCAATCCCGTTATCGTCGCCATGATGGAAGAATCCGGCGCGCTGCTGGCCGTAGCCGATCTGGAACACTCCTACCCGCACTGCTGGCGCTGCCACCATCCGGTCATCTTTCGCGCCACCGAGCAGTGGTTCATCAGCATGGAAACTCCGGTCAAGCGCGCGGACGGCTCTGAGACCACCTTCCGCCAGCAGGCCATCGAGGAGATCGACAAGGTGGTCTGGGATCCGGCCTGGGGCAAAGAGCGTATCACCAACATGATCGCCACGCGCCCCGACTGGTGCATCAGCCGCCAGCGCATCTGGGGCGTGCCCATCGCAGTATTCCTATGCGAAGGCTGCCAGAAGCCCATCATGGATGCGGCGCTCAACCGCAAGATTGTGAAGCTGTTCGAGGAGTATGGCGCGGAGGCCTGGCACACAGCGGAAATCTCAGCGCTGCTACCTGCTAACACCGTCTGCGCCCACTGCGGAGGCAAGGCGTTCCGCAAGGAAACCGACATTCTCGATGTCTGGTTCGACTCCGGCACAAGCTGGTTTGCCGTCTGCGAATCCGATCCGGAGTTGAAGCCCGCTTATACCTCTTTCCAGAAAGAGAACGGCACGAAAGTCCTCTATTTGGAAGGCGGCGACCAGCACCGCGGCTGGTTCCACTCTTCGCTGCTGACCTCGGTGGCCCTGCGCGGACGCGCGCCATACTCGCACGTTGCTACCGCCGGCTGGACCCTGGACGAGCAGGGCCGCGCGATGAGCAAATCGCTGGGCAATGGCGTCGACCCGGTGGATATTGCCAACCGCATGGGCGGCGAAATCGTACGCCTCTGGGTAGCCTCCATCGACTTCCGCGAAGATATGGCGGCCAGCGAGAACCTGATGCAGCGCTGCGCGGAGATCTACAAAAAGCTGCGCAACACCTTCCGCTTCCTGTTGGGCAACCTGAACGGCTTTGACACCGTGCGCGACCGCGTCGCCGAGTCCGATTTGCTGCCGCTGGACCGTTACATGCTGGCCCGCACACGTGAGCTGACCGAGAACATCCTCGGCTGGTACGAGCGCTTCGAGTTCCATCGCGTCTACCACGCGGTCAACGAGTTTGCCATCGTGGACCTGAGCTCGTTCTATCTCGATGTACTCAAGGACCGCATGTACACCTTCGCGCCGACGAGCCGCGAGCGCCGCTCCGCGCAGACCGTGCTGTGGCAGATTTCGGAAACACTCGTCCGTTTGGTCGCACCCATTTTGAGTTTTACAGCTGACGAGGTCTGGGAGTATCTACCTAAGGTCGAAGGCCGCGAGGCTTCGGTTCACCTCGCCCAGTTCCCTGCCCCGGCGGAGATATTCTCCGAAGAGCCGGCGCCGCTCATCGATCAGTGGAAGAAATTGTTTGCAGTTCGAGATGAAGTCTTCAGCGCGATTGAGGTTGAACGAAAGCAGGGCAACATAGGAAAAGGTCTCGGCGCAAGAGTGGATATCAGCGCTAGTCCGGAAGACCTGGCGCTTCTTACCTCGTTTTCGGAAGATGCGCTCCAGGAGTTCTTAAATGTTTCCGCAGTCCGTATTCGCCGCCCACATGGAGTAGACCTCGACACAGGACGGCCTGATAGGACGAGGGCTGTTGCTTTTGCTGCAACGGGCACTAAGTGCAACCGTTGCTGGCGCTATACAGACGACACCTCGAATTATGGCATCTGGCAGAATGTCTGCACCCGCTGCCAGAATGCGCTGATGGAAATGAAGATCGCTCCACCCACGGAGGACGCCCAATGAAATTTACAGCGCCCCGCCGCTTGCACTGGCTGTTGCTTCTCTCCGCCGCAATCATCTTTCTTGACCGGCTGACCAAGACCTGGGTCACTCTGCGCATCCCGTTTGGCGGCGCCATTCCGGTCATCCCGCGCGTTCTGCGCATCACTCATTGGACCAATGAGGGCGCGGCTTTTTCACTTTTCGCCAACAGCGCCTCGCCCAACGCGGTGCGCTGGGGCCTGATCTGCTTCACATCACTGGCGGCGATCATGGTCCTCTTCCTCATGGTCCGCCTCGGCGACCGCTTCACCATGACCACCGTTGCCCTGGCGCTGATTTTTGCCGGAGCGCTGGGCAACGTCCACGACCGCATCGCCTATGGCTCGGTGGTGGACTTTATCGAGGTCCACATCTTCACCTACCATTGGCCCGACTTCAACATCGCCGACTCGGCTGTCGTGATCGGCGCCTGCCTGCTTCTGCTCGACTCGCTGCTGCCTAAAAAAGGCGCAGTGCAATAACTTCTCAACTTCACGATCAAGAGGATTCCATGAAGTCTCCAGTTTTCGCTCCCCCCATGCGCGTTATTGTTGCGGCATCGGCCGCATTTTTCTGCTTGTTTCTGTCTCCCATAAACGCCCAGCGGCTCACCCAGACCGTCCGCCCGGAGAGCTATACGCTTACCCTTACGCCCGACCTCAAGGCCGCGACCTTCTCCGGCGTCGAGTCGATTATCGTGAACCTGGCCGAGCCGACGGACTCGATCACGCTGAATGCCGCCGAGATCGCCTTTGACAGCGTGACCGTGAACGCCGGCGACAAAGAGCGGAAGGCCTCCGTCTCGCTCGACAAGAATAAGCAGCAAGCCACATTCACCTTCGCGGAAAAACTGCCCGCGGGCAAAGCAACGCTGGCCATCCACTATACCGGCATCCTCAACAACGAGCTGCGAGGCTTTTATCTCTCCAAGACGGCCAAGCGCAACTACGCCGTCACCCAGTTTGAGTCCACCGACGCGCGCCGCGCCTTTCCTTCGTTCGACGAGCCGGCCTTCAAAGCCACCTTCGACGTTTCTCTGGTGGTCGATAGCGGCGACACGGCCATCTCGAATGGAGAGATCATTGCCGACACGCCCGGTCCCATTGCGGGCAAGCACACGCTCAAGTTTGCCACCACGCCCAAAATGTCTACCTACCTTGTGGCCTTTCTGGTCGGAGACTTTCAATGCACCACGGGTGAATCGGACGGCGTGGCCATCCGCTCCTGCTCCACGCCCGACAAGGTCGCGCTCACGCCTTACAGCGTTGATGTCGCCAAGTACGTGCTGCATTACTACAACAACTACTTCGGCATTCCCTACCCGCTCAAGAAGCTCGACCTGATCGCCCTGCCAGACTTCGAGGCCGGCGCGATGGAAAACTTCGGCGCCATCACCTTTCGCGAGACCGATCTGCTGATCGAACCCAAAACCGCCTCCGTCGGCGCCAAGAAGGAAGTTGCCCTGACTATCGCCCACGAGATGGCCCACCAATGGTTCGGCGACCTGGTGACCATGCAGTGGTGGGACAACATCTGGCTCAACGAGGGCTTTGCCACCTGGATGGAAAACAAGCCCGTGGCCGCCATGAATCCGGAGTGGAATATTGACCAATTCGTGGTCTCGGGCATAGACGGCGTTCTCAACATCGACGCGCAGCCCACCACCCACGCCATCCGCGCCAAGGCCGATACCCCCGACCAGATCAACCAGATGTTCGACGGCATCTCCTACGGCAAGGCCGCCGCCGTGCTTCTCAGCGTAGAGAACTACCTGGGCGAGGAGACCTTCCGCCAGGGCGTGCACAACTACCTGGCCGCTCATCGCTACGCGAACGCGACCGCCGAAGATTTTTGGGGCGCGCAAACCGCGACCAGCCACAAGCCAGTGGACAAGATCATGGAGAGTCTGGTTGCACAACCGGGCGAGCCTATCCTCACCCTCGGCAAGCCAGCCAACGGCAAGGTTGCGGTCAAACAGAAGCGTTTCTACCTCAGCCCCAGCATTCAGGCGGACCCCGCGCAGAAATGGACGCTCCCGGTCTGCTTCAAGACTGAGTTACCCGGCGACAGGTCTTCGTCGACGGGGCGGAAGACTGAGGCCGGCCAGCAGTGCGAGCTTCTCACTCCCGCTGACTCTTCATTGAAAGCGCCCGCAGGCTCGCTGTTCTTCGCCAATGCCGGCGGTAAAGGCTACTACCGCAGCGCCTATCCGCCTGTCCTCTATGCGGCGCTGGTGACGCATGTGGAATCCACTCTCACACCCGCCGAGCGCATCAGCCTGATCGGCGACGAGTGGGCGCAGGTGCGCGCCAACAAGGCTCCCATCGGCGACTTCATTGATCTGGCGGCGGCCGTCAAAGCCGATCCCAGCGCGGAGGTGGTGGACGAGGCCATGGCCGGAATCGTCACGGCCTACACGCGGGTTGCGGCCACTGCGGATGAGCGCGCCGCGCTCTCTGCCTGGATTCGCTCGACCTATGCTCCGGAGTACGCTAGGCTCGGCCCGCCCGCCGAATCCGACTCGGCCAACACGCGCGAGTTGCGCGCCGAACTCTTCGGCCTCCTTGGCCACCGCGGCAAGGATCCTGCCGTCCTCGCACAGGCACGGGAAATTGCGGCTAAGTATCTGGGCGATCCCAGCTCCGTCGATGCCACCCTCGGCCAGACCGCCCTCGCCATCGCCGCCGGCAACGGCGACGCTGCCCTCTTTGACCGCTTGCAGCAGATCTCTCAGACCTCGGTCAATCCTGATTTCCAGGAAGGCGCGCTGCGCTTGCTGGCCACGTTTGAGGACCCCGCGCTGGTCCAGCGCTCGCTCGACTACGCCGTCTCAGGCAAGGTCCGCAACCAGGACGCGGTCATCCAGTTTGCCATCGCCCTCCAGATCGACGAAAACAGAGAACAGGCGTGGAAGTACATTCAGAACAACTGGGACAAGGTGCAGGCACAATTCACCACCGAGATGGGCGCCATCCTGGTGGGATCCACGGGCAGCTTCTGCTCCGCCGAGGCCCGCAACGAGGTGAAGAGCTTCTTCTCCACGCACAAAGTGGCCGCCTCAGATATGGCCCTCAAGCACGCTCTCGAGAGCATCGACGGTTGCGTCGAATTGCGCGCCCTCCAGGAACCGAAGCTGAAGCAGTGGCTGGCCGCACAACCCAAGCCGTAATTCCCGGGCTGCTAAATTCCTCGATAAAAGGGCGGATGAATTCGCTAAACTTCTAATCCGCCCAAATTATGTGTTAACTTCAATTTCAAGATGACTCGCCACGTATTCAGTCTCCCCGCCCTATTCGCCGCCGTTCTTGCCGCTTCAACCGCTTACGCCCAAAAGCCTGCGGAACCTGCCGTCACCCAGGCTGTTCTGGCAGGCAGGCTTCTTGACGTGCGCACCGGGCAGATTCGCGCACACGCCTACATCCTCATCGCCGGCGACCGCATCCAATCCATCGCCGATGCCGCGCCTGCAGGCGTCCCGGTAATCGATCTGTCGGCCTACATGGTGCTTCCCGGTCTGATCGACGCACACGCTCATGTCCTCTCCGACCCCACTACGCAGAACTTTGTCTCGCACGTGCGCTCTTCGATTCCACAGGCCACGGTATGGGGCGTTTATAACCTGCGTATATGGCTCGACCATGGCTTTACCTCGTTGCGCGACGCCTGCGAAGGACCCGCCGACTACCCGCAATTCGCTCTGCGCGATTCCGTCAAGAAGGGCATCATCCTGGGGCCACGCATCACAGCGGCAGGCAGTTGCATCTCACTTACCGGCGGCCACGGTGACGGCACTCCCTTTTCGCCGGATGTCGCTCTGCCTCGCGGCCAGAACATCGCTGATACTGTGGACGACATTGACCATGTAGTTCGTCGCGACATCAAGTATGGCGCCGACTGGATCAAGCTGATGGCCACCGGCGGTGTGATGGACCCCATCTCCGATTTTCACGTGCAGGAGCTGAGCGAAGCGCAGATGGCCGAGGCTGTCGCCGTTGCCCACCGCGCCGGCAAGAAAGTGATGGCCCATGCCGAGGGTGCCGAGGGCATTAAAGCCGCTGTCCGCGCCGGGGTGGACTCCAACGAGCATGGCACCATACTCGATGAGGAGGGTGCGCGCCTCATGGAGGAGCATCACACCTGGCTCGTTCCTACCCTCTATTGCTTTCAGCACGACATGATAACCGGCTTGAGCAAGGGCCGCGATCCGGGCTCCTATGCCAAAGGCGTCGAGATTATGGCCGCGCAGGGCCCGGCCTTTAAACTGGCGCTGGCCCATCACATCCCCATCGTCTATGGAACTGATGATGATGATGTGGATGCGGCTGTTTCCAAGGAATTTGGCGCCTTGGTCCGCGGCGGCCTGCCGCCCCTGGGCGCATTGCAGGCTGCCACCATCAACGCTGCTGCCATGCTCGGCAAAGACAAGGATGTGGGCTCTCTCGAACCTGGCCGCTACGCTGACATCATCGCGGTTGAAGGCGACCCATTGGCCGACATCACGGTCATGGAGCATGTTGCCTTCGTCATGCAGGGCGGCCGCATCATCAAAGACCCCGCCCATCCCGATCGGAATCCAGTGATTCACGTCCACTAGCAATCAGATTTGTCCGCTACTATAAGAATCATGCCGAAATTTGCGCCAGGCCAGACCCTGCTCTTTGACGCCGACGATACGTTGTGGGAGAACAACGTCTACTTCGAGCGCGCCATCGCCGCCTTCATCAGCTATCTGAATCACCACGAGTACACGCCCGCCGAGGTGCGGCAGACTCTGAACGTTGTCGAACGCGAGACGATCCTCACACACGGCTACGGCCTTTCGAGTTTTTCCCGCTCGCTGGTCACCTGCTTTGAGCGGCTCAGCCCCGCGCCGATGACCGGCGAAAAGCGACCAGCGCATTCGGGGCTTCGCCCGCTCCATCGCCGAGCAGGAGATCGAGCTGCTCCCCGGCGTAGCCGAAACACTGGCTGAGCTGGCCACGCGCCACCGGCTCATCCTCATGACCAAGGGAAACCACGCCGAGCAGGCCGACAAGCTGACTCGTTCCGGACTTGCCTGTTATTTTTCGGCGGTTGAGATTCCCTCTGAAAAAGACCCCGCCACTTATCGCGAAGTCCTCCATCGCCATGAACTCGCGCCGCACACTAGTTGGATGATCGGCAACAGCCCCAAAAGCGACATCAACCCCGCTCTCGCCGCCGGCCTCAACGCCGTCTTCCTCTTCCACAAAGACACCTGGGTGCTGGAACACGCCGCGCTCGACCCCGCGCCTGAAGGCCAGCAGTTGATTGAACTCGATTCCTTCGCGAAGCTCTGTGAATTCTTCTGAAGCCATTCAGCTTTCGACCGCGTCATCCCGCCTTTGCGGTCAGCTGTTTCACATCGGCCAGCACCTGCTCCGGCGTCCACTCGTTGCCGGGATAAAAACGCACGACTTTGCCGTCCGGGCCGATCAGCGTCGTCGAGAGCGTGTGGGTGATCGTCGAATCCGCATTGTTAGTCATTCCCAGATCGAAGAATTTCGCCATCTCGGCCAGTACCGGCTTCTGGGGCACGGCAAAATCCCAATGCGCAAAAGCAGTTCTTCGCGTCGCTGCCGATATAAGTCGCGCCATAGGCCCGAAGCCGCTCCGGCGTGTCGTGCTCGGGGTCAAAGCTGACCGAGAGCAGATGCGTCTTGGCATAAAGCGCGGGGTTAGCCGCTAACAGCTTATCCAGAGAAGCAAAGTTGCGCGTCACCCTCGGGCAGAACTCGGGCGAGGGGCAGCGCGTGTAGATAAACGTGATCACCAGCGACTTGCCGCGAAACTGTCCGAGATGAATCGGCCGGCCATCCTGGTTGCGCAGCTTGAAGTCCGGCACCGCATCGCCCGGCGCCGGCACATGATAGGAGACCGCGGGCCGGTAATCGGGCTTGGCCTGCGCCACCACAACGATGTGGTCCAGCAGCACATCCCCATCGGGATCCTGCGAGACCAGCACGTCGGCGGTGATCACATCGCCCGGATGCAGTTCGCCCAGGATGCTCGCGTCCTTCAGCTTGTAGGGCATGGTCATAGCCTCCATGAAGCCGGGAATGGCCTCATGGTTCACCGTCACCTCGCCCGTGGCGGCATCGGTTGAGACTACCTTGCCGCGCAGATGGTAGACCTTTTGTTAAGTCACCGATCGGAATTCTGGCTGGAGGTTGGCTGCGAGGGCGGCTTCTGGCCGGAGTGGCAGCCGGCCAGCACGAGAAGAGCGAGCAGAGAGGAAGCAAGCAATCGACGCATCACAGACTCAGTGTACAACCACCTGCGCCCAGTGGGGCCAACTGCTCGCTATTCGCTCGCTGGAGATTTTTTGAAGGTTCGTAATCACGGCATCAGAGAGTGCGCTTGAAGAGCGGCGTGGCGATGAGCAGCGTGCCGATGCCGAAGACAAAGAGGAAGAGCAGGTCGAACTGAATCGCCACAAAGCCGCCGTCTTTGAGGAGGATGGCTTTGAATCCGTGGATGGCATAGGTGAAAGGATCGACGACGGCGATGGCGCGAAGCCAGGCGGGAAAGGCGGCGATGGGATACATGGCGCCGGAGGGGTAAAAGAGCAGCGTGTTGAGAACGCCGAACATGGCGCGGGGAACGAGCGGATCGTCGACGCGCACCATGAGCAGAAACATCATGCCGTTGAAGGCGATGGAGGTGCCAGGATGAGGCAGAAGAAGTTCAAGCAGCGACCTGGGATGGAAGATGACGCCCAGGCCGGCCATCAGCGAGCCGATGACGGTGAGCGAGATGCCGGCGAGCACGGCCTTGATGGCGCCGGCGATGTTGAGGCCGAAGACCAGTTCCAGCTTGGTGATGGGAGTTACAAGATAGCCCTCGTGGACGCCGCGGGCCTTGTCGTCGATGTATAACATGCCGCCGCCGATCATGACCGAGATATACATGGCCAGGGCGATGGTGGCCGGAGAGCAGAAACTTCATGTAGTTGACATAGGGATAAAGCTCGACGATCTCGAGAGCGATCTGGCTGGCGAGGCGGGGCTGGATGACGGGGGTGGTGAGCGCGTCGACGAGCGACTGCATCTCGGCCTCGATGCTGCCGGAGCTGAACTGGTCGGAGTTATCGACGACCAGGCCGATGACGGGCGCGTCCTGCGAGTAGACGCGGCGGGAGTATTGAGCGGGGATGATGACGGCGGCATCGATTTTGCCGGTGCGCACGTCTTCGCGGGCCTGCACCTCGTCGGTGTACTCGACGGTGGTGAAGGTCTTGATGTTGACGGCGATGGAGTCGAAGGCTTCGCGGAGCTTGACGGCTTGCGGGCCGTGGTCGTAGTCGACAACCGCGACGCGGCGCCGACGATCTTGCCGCCGAAGGCGTTGCCCATGATGACCAACTGCAGAATCGGCATCATCAGCGACATGATCATGAGAGTGGGCGAGCGGAAGAACTTGCGCATCTCGCGCTCGACAATGGCGAACATTCTGTTCATGGCTGCGCTCCCGGCCGGGGCGGCATGGTGAAGACAGGCGGCTTGACCTGCTCATCGCGGAGTTGGCGGCCGGTGTAGTGAACGAATACATCGTCGAGGGTGGTGTTCTGGACGCTGAGAGAGGTGAGAGTTTCGCCGAGTTGGGCGGCTAACTCGACTAGCTGCATGGTGGTCTTGGAACCTGAGGAAGTGAGTACGCGATAGAAGCCGGCGCTCTCGGCCTGCACGCTGGTGACGCCGTCCAGCTTTTCCAGGCGGTCCTGCCACTCGTCGGTTTCACGATCGAAATGGACTTCGACGACATTGGCGCCGGGAACGCTGTGCTTGAGCTCGATGGGCGTGCCCAGAGCGACCAGTTTGCCGTAATCGACGATGGCGATGCGGTCGCAGAGCTTGTCGGCCTCTTCCATATAGTGAGTGGTGATGAGGATGGTGAGGTTGCGGCTGCTGCGCAGGTTGTCGAGCATCTCCCAAACGGCGATGCGGGAGACCGGATCGAGGCCGGTGGTGGGCTCGTCGAGAAAGAAGATGCTGGGATTGTGGACCAGGCCGCGGGCGATTTCAACCCTGCGGCGCATCCCACCGGAGAGCGTCTTGACCTGCGCTCCACGCCACTTGACGAGATCGACGGCTTCAAGGACTTCGGCGATGTTTTTCTCCCGCTCGGCCCTGGGGACCGAATAGAGCTTGGCGTAGATGCTCAGGTTTTCTTCGACGGTGAGATCGGGGTCGCTGGTGAGTGCCTGAGGGATAACGCCGATCAAGCGGCGCACCGCATCGGCGTCTTTGGCCACATCGTGGCCGGCGACGATGGCCTTGCCGGCAGTGAGCGGGATGAGCGTGGTCATCATGCGGATGAGCGTGCTCTTGCCGGCGCCGTTGGGGCCGAGGAGGCCGAAGATTTCGCCATCGGCAACCGAAAAGCTGACGTCCTTTACAGCTTCAAAGTCGCCGTAGCGCTTGACGATATGTTCAACGGCGATAGCCGGAGCACTCATTGCTTCACCAGCTTGCTCTTGGGGATGTACACTTCGGCGGTCATGCCGGGGACGAAGCGCTCGTCTGGATTGTCGATGAGCAGTTTGAGTTGGACGGTTTTGATGTCGCGCTTGCGGGCGCTGACGTCGCGCTGCGTGGCGAAGTCCGCTTCCGCGGATTTGACGATAATTTTCCCCTGGAGGGTAGCGCCCGAGGGCATGACAACGCGGAGCGAGTCGCCGAGCTGGACGGCGTCGGCCTGGGTTTCGGGCAGCGGGGCGTAGATCCATGTCTGGGTCAAATCCATGATGGTGACGATGGCGGCGCCGGCGGCGACGACCTCGCCCTGACGAGCGGCGAGCACGTGGACCTTGCCGCTGACCGGGGCATAGACCCGCGCGTAACCCAACTCGACATTGGCCTGGTCAGCAAGAGCACGGGCGTTTTCGACATCGTTGCGGGTGGAGTCCACGGTGCGGGCGGCAACGGCGGTGAGCATCTCGTGGGCGCGAGCCTGGCGCAGCGAAGCTTCGGCTGCAGAGACGTTTTCGCGAGCCGCATCAACGGCGGCTTTGGTGGCCAGAAGACTGGTAGCCGCGTCGTCCCTGGCTTGCTCGCTCATGATGCCCTGCTGGGCCAGCGCCACGGTACGGCTGGTGTCGGCCTGCTGATGGTCGTAGTTGGCCTGGGCCTGGGCCAGGGCAGCCCTTGCGGAGCGTAGCTGTGCCTCGGCGTTGATGGTGGCGCTGCTGGTTTCTCCGCGGTCTTGGCGCTCGGTCTCTACACTCCCGCCGAGCTTGCCCTTCTGGCTGGCGGCGTTGGCCTCGGCGGCCTTGCGCGCCGCATCAAGGTCTGCACTTTCGATGACCGCAATGAGCTGGCCGGCCTTCACATCCTGGCCTTCGTCAACGGTCAAGGTCTGAATGCGTCCCGGAATCTTGGCGCTCACCACCACCTCGTTGGCGTCCACTGTTCCGATCAGTTGCAGATCGGTAGTGGGGCGCACCGTGACCAGGTACCAGATCAGCGACCCCACGGTCAGCAAGCCCAGAAGCAGAAATACTCGATTGCGTGCGTTCACTTGTGCCTCACTTGGTCTGTTTTGTGTACGACAGTGGCGATGTCGTGGGTCATGATTTTGCCGGTTTGAATCATGTGGGGATCGGTCTTGGTCAGCAGCGGCATTGGCGTAGACGCCAGCACCCGCGCGGCAACACGCGCCCCATGTGCCCTGTCGGTAAAGACGGTCTGCCCCAAATACTCGATTGCCACCTTGCGGCGATATTCGAGTGCGCTTCGCTCAAAGGGGTTTGCCCCCATCAGCATCCCCATCACCGGCGCGGAGAGAAAGTAAAAGGCATTGGCCCCCAGCGCCGCATACATGATTTGCAACTCGTCGACGGGAATCAGTTCCCCGGAGCTGCAACCCTCTGCGATGGCCTGGCGAACTCGAACCATCATGGGCCGAAAGACCTTGTCCAACAAGGGCGCAAGCGCGTTCTTTTCTCCCCGGTGCAAGCGGATCATCTCCTGTTGCATCAGGCTCTGGAAGGCACGCTGGAAATGGATACGGTCAAAGTGATTGAGCGTGAACTGCGCCAGGCGCTCTCCAGCCGTACACCCCGTTTTCATTGCAGCCAAGCTGCTGGCCACGACGTTATTCGCCACCTCTTCCAAAGCGGCGTCATAGAGAGCCTGTTTACTGCTGAAGTAGTAGTAGAGCAGCGCCTTGTTGACTCCTGCTTCCTCGGCAATCTGCTCAGTGCGCGCCCCAGCCAGTCCGTTTTCGCTGAACTGCCGAACGGCGGCGTCGAGGATGCGGGCGCGGGTCTGGTCGGCGCGGTCCGTCTGAGTGCGGGATGGGGTGGGAGCGGCCATATTTGACTAACTGGTTAGTAAATTAACACATCCACAGAATTTTTGCTATCCTGCCTGGTAAATCCTGCGTGAAATTCTTGCGGCAGTGCAGGAAGATGCTGCCTGTATGTGCTCCGGTATGTTCCTCCTATGTGTGAGGCAGCGCACAGACTACCGTGTTCTTGAAAAGGGATAGTTTCCGAGCGGTCAAACGAAGGTGATTTGGGAGAATGAATTTTTTTCTTCCGAATTCAGCATTACGCTCCGTCTGCGCAAATTCCAGATTTTCTCGCTAGCGAAAGGACTTCTCATGCTTCATCTTGACACCGGCAACACCGGGTTCATGCTGTTGTGCTCCAGCCTGGTGATGCTCATGACTCCCGGTTTGGCCTTTTTTTATGGAGGCCTGGTCGGCCGCAAAAACGTGCTCGCCATTATGATCCAGAGCTTCGTCTCGATGGGCTGGACCACGGTGATCTGGTTCGCCTACGGCTACTCGCTCTGCTTCAGCGGAGACTGGCATGGCATCATCGGCGATTTCCACTATGCCTTCCTTCGCAACGTCACGCTGTCCACGCCCACCCCCGGCAATGACGGCATTCCGCTGATTGTTCACATTGCCTACCAGATGATGTTTGCCATCATCACGCCGGCGCTGATTACCGGAGCCTTTGCAAACCGAGTGACCTTCAAGGCCTACATGCTGTTCCTCACAGCCTGGCTCACCTTCGTATATTTCCCGTTCGTCCACATGATCTGGGGCGGCGGATTGCTGGCGCAGTGGGGCGTGCTGGACTTCGCGGGCGGCATTGTGGTGCACAATATAGCTGGTCTCGCGGCTTTGGCCAGCGTCCTCTACGTAGGCAAGCGCAAAGTGCTTGATCGCGGACCGCATAGCATTCCGCTGGTTGCCCTGGGCACCGGCCTGTTGTGGTTCGGCTGGTACGGCTTCAACGCCGGCAGCGAGTTCCGCGTGGATGCGGTCACTGCAACCGCCTTTTTGAACACTGACGTGGCCGCATCCTTTGCCGCCGTCGCCTGGCTTATCGTCTCCTGGATTACAGAAAAGAGACCCAGCTTCCTTGGCCTACTGACGGGTGCGGTGGCAGGACTGGCCACGATCACGCCGGCGGCGGGATACGTTTCGCTCAGCACCGCTGCAATCATTGGTACCATCTCCGGCGTGGTCTGCTTCTATGCCGTTACGCTGAAAAACAAGCTGCATTGGGACGACGCTCTCGATGTCTGGGGCGTGCACGGCGTTGGCGGCTTCCTGGGCATTGTTCTGCTGGGCATATTCGCCGACAAGGCATTCAACCCCGCGGGACAGAACGGCCTGTTGTACGGCAACAGCTCATTCTTCCTGAAGGAACTAGCCGCCACCGTCTTCTCGTCAGTGTGGGCGTTTGTCTTTACTCTTGGCATGTTGAAGGTCATCGACTGGATCACGCCCGTGAAGGTCACCGAGGCCAGCGAAGTGTTGGGCCTCGATAGTGCGCTGCATGGCGAGCATGCCTATGAAGATGCGCTCGGACCCGACAACAGCTAAGGCTGAAAGAACGCGGGTATAACAACTCGCCGATTTGCCGGGGCGGCGCTTGCGTTGCCCCGGCGGATTGCTTACGCGAAGCGGCTGATTTTTCCGCTCCCGGCGGGCCGCGCCTTGGGTTCCGCATCGAGGTCGTCTTCCAGCTCCTCGTACTTGTCTTCGTCGTCTTCGAAGCCGCTGGCGGCTTTTGTGCCGCTGGGAATGTAGGTCTCGTCGCCGGTCCGGGTTGAGCGCTCGACCTCATAGACATCCGTCAGCCCGAGATCGGCTTCCCTGGGCCTGACCATCGGTGCGATGCGAATTGTGGAGACCGGACCGATTTCCATATGACGTCTGCTCCTAGTTCAGGAACTCCCCCTGACGGCGCATATCGGCAGGCAATGCGAAAACATGAATCCATCCGGCGATTTGTGTGCGAATTCAGGACACTCCCTGCGCTCTTTGCTCAAGACCATATCTTTCAACAAAAAATTGACCGGCTGGTGGCGCGGATTCGGTTACTTTTGGTATAACCTGTGTTTGATTTCTTGACAGTTTGCCCAGAATCCATCTACGACCACCGCAGATGCGAGGGCCTGCCAGACCCGGCTTGCTGCAACCGGAGTTGTTAGACTGGGAGCATGTTGGATGAAACGGAGTTCCGCCGCCTGGCAGAAGCCGCTCTCGACTCGCTGATGCGGCATTTGATTATGCGCGAGGAAGAGGCAGAGGCCGGTTTTCAGGTCGAGCAGCAGGGCGGCGTGCTCAACGTCGAGTTCGAGGAACCGCCGAGCAAGTTCGTGATTACGCCGAACGCGCCAGTGCGCCAGATCTGGATTTCGGCTCTCTCAACCAGTTTCAAACTGGACTGGGATGAGACGGCCTCGGCGTTCACGCTACCGCGCACCGGCGAGCAACTCTTCGCGCTTGTTGATCGGCTGATCGGGGAGCATTTGCAGGGGTAGCATCCCGTAAAGCAAGCTGGAGATTTTATGCAAGACGGTTCGTGCGAGTAACCTACCAGTAATCCGGAGGAAGGCAAATATGAACTGGCCGCAGTTTATTGCGATCGTTGTTGGCGCCGGGATTGTCTCGTCGCTGACTGACTGGTTCTTCGCCGGCGATTGGATCCATCGGCGATACACCTATCCCGAAATCTGGCGCAAGGGGGCCGAAGGGAGAGCGATTGCCCTGACCAGCCCTCTGCCATTTCTGACCTGCTTCGTCTTTGCGTTTGTCGCCGCCCGGTTGGGTCTTCATTCTGTATCGAGCGCGGTCAGGCTGGCTGTCGCGGTGTGGGCGATCGGCCCGTTGCCGCTGATCCTCACCAATGCCGCTTTTATGAAGCTGCACCGGGTCTTTGTCGCGTCCTACGCGATCGGCTGGCTGGTCAAGCTCATCATCATTGCGATGGCTGTCGGCTGGTTCCTTCGTTGACGCCGGCTGGACGAAGCTGCTGAATGGCTTACTGCTTCACGAACTCAAAGGTGCAGGGGCGGCCATAGACGCCGAGACCTTCATCACGCTGGCCCGAACCCTCGGTGTCTTTGAATTGCGCCTTGGCATTGAAGCTATAGTCCGCGCCTCCATGGGCAAAGGCTCCGCGGGCATATTTTCTGGAAGCGACTATTCCCGTGGCGGAGAGCTTGGCGCTTCCGTCTTCTTTGATTAAGCCTTCGATCAGCAGGTAGCCGGGTTCTCCCGCTGCGCCGTGCTCACCGCGGAGGCTGCCGGCGGTGACCACGCTGGGAAACTTCCAGGTGAAGCCCTCTGTATTCCCTTTTGCAGGACAGGTGTAAGTCGTTTGCCAATTGCCGTCGAAACGCTCAACAGCAAACGAAACTGCCGGTAAGATGACCAGTGCGCAAACCACAAAAAAACGAAGAGTCTTTCTCATCTCTCTTCCTCCGACACGCATGGTAGCACAGCAGGAGGCCGGCTGCGGAATAGCGAATACCTTTCGGCCGCCTGCGGTTTTTCCATTCCTCATTCCCTATTCCCAATTCCCTGCTTCCCGGGTATACACTCATCCCAAGCCTATGCGTATCCCTCTCTCGCTCACTCTGCTGCTCATCGCCGTCCCGGCGCTTGTTTGCGCCCAAACTCCAGCCAATCCGGCTCACAAAATGCCTGCCAAAACGCAAAACCCCGCAGCTGTGCATCGCTCCGCCATCGTCATCGACACCCACGCCGACACCCCGCAACGCTTTGTGGATGAACACTTTGACATGGGCGACCCCCTGCAAGGCGGCCAACTCAACCTTAGCTCCGCGCGGAAAGGCAACCTGGGCGCCGAGTTCTTCTCTATCTGGGTCGACCCTGCGCAATACAAGGGACAGTACGCCCGCCGGACACTGGAGTTGATTGATTCCGTCAAGCAGCAGGTGGCCAAACATCCCAAAGAGATGATCTTCGTCGCCACTCCCGACGGCATCGAGCTGGCCCACCGCGAACACAAGCTGGCCGCGTTGATGGGTATCGAGGGTGGACACTCCATTGAAGATTCCATCCCGCTGCTGCGCCAGTACTACGCCCTCGGCGTGCGCTATATGACTCTCACCTGGACTAACTCGAACGGCTGGGCCGACAGCTCCGGCGACATCGACGACACGTCCGTTCCGCACACCAAAGAGGGCCTCACCGAGTTCGGCAAGGACGTGGTCTACGAGATGAACCGTCTGGGCATGATAGTGGACATCTCGCACGTCTCCGACCGCACCTTTTACCGCACGCTGAACATCAGCCGCGCTCCGGTTATCGCCTCACACTCATCGGCGCGTGCGCTCTGTGACGCGCCCCGCAACATGACCGACGACATGCTCCGCGCCGTAGCCAACTACGGCGGCCCCAACTCGAAGGGCGGCGTCATCCAGGTCAACTTCTACTCCGGATTCCTGTCACAGTCCTATCGCGACGCGCAGATTGCCATGGAACCGGAAATGAACAAGGCTGTGCAGGCGCTCAAGGACCAGGCCCAGGCAGAAGGAAAACCGGTTCCCTACGCCGAGATCGATAAACTCCAGCGCCAGTTCGCCGACCGCATCCCCCGCCCGCCGTTCTCAGTGCTCATCGACCACATCGACCACATCGCCAAGGTCGCCGGGGTTGACCACGTGGGCCTAGGCTCAGACTTCGACGGCATCAACGGCCAACTGCCCGAGGGGATTGACTCGGCCGCCGACCTGCCCAAGATTACCGAGGCGCTGATGGCGCGCGGCTACTCGGCCGAGGACTGCCGGAAGATTCTGGGCGGCAACCTTCTCCGCGTCTTCCGCGAGGTTGAGCGGGTAGCAAGGGAGCTGCAAGCCGAGGAGCGGCCCCGCATCACCGAGAAGCAGCCGTTCGACAAGGTGCAGAAGTAGAGCGAGAATTGTCCTCGCACTCTAAATTCACAACCACATTGCTCAGACGCGAGACTTATACTGGCTATATAGCTTGATTCCGGCCTCGCCCAAATTCACTTTCTGGAGACTCCCATGTTCCGTATCCACCACTTCCCCGCCACTCTGCTTGCAGTTTCTCTCTTCTTCTCGCCCGTTATTCTGAGAGCCGACGAGGACAAGCCCGCCGCCAAGCCCGCAGCCGCAGACAAGGCCCCGGACAAGACCGCTGAGAAAGCTCCGCCCGCCGAAGTTACAACCCAGGGCACAGTCGATGTGGGCGGCCAGCACATCGCCTACACGGCCATCGCCGGCACGCTGACAGTGGGCTCGACCGACGCACAGGACGCACAACTCGGCCTGGACGGCAAGCCGCAGCCCGGCAGCCAGCTTGCGCTCTCCGAGCCGAAGGATCTGATGGATGCAACCCCTTTGGCGCGTATCTTTTACGTTGCTTACTTTAAGAAGGACGCGAAGGATGAGAATCGTCCCATCACCTTCTTTTATAACGGTGGACCGGGCAGTTCGACTGTCTGGCTGCACATGGGCTCGCTCGGACCCAAGCACGTGGTCACCAGCGGCGACCAACACCTGCCGGCTGCGCCCTACAAGCTGATCGACAACGCCTACTCGCTGCTCGACACCAGCGACCTGGTATTCATTGACATGCCCGGCACCGGCTTCGGGCGGCTCACCGGCAAGGATGCGGGCAAGGCATTCTGGGGCGTGGATGAAGACGCCAACGCTTTCGCCCGCTTTATCGCCCGGTTCATTACCAAATACAACCGCTGGAACTCACCTAAGTACATCTTTGGCGAGAGCTACGGTACCACGCGCTCCGCTGTGCTGGCCAATATTCTGGAGAGTCACACGAATATCGACCTGAACGGAGTGATTCTGCTTTCGCAAATCTTCAACTTCACAACGGACATTGATCTGCCCAGCTTCAACCCTGGCGTGGACCTGGCCTACGTGATGGCGCTGCCAACGTATGCGGCCACTGCCTGGTATCACAAGAAACTTCCCCAGCAGCCTGCAGCTCTCGAACCGTTCCTCAAAGATGTGGAAGCGTTCACCATGGGCCCTTACTCCCACGCACTAGCCCTGGGCACCGATCTGGGCGCCGAAGAAAAGCAGCAGGTGGCCGAAAAGCTGCACGAGTACACTGGCTTGCCCGTGGCCTACCTGCTCAAGGCCAACCTGCGGGTAAACGGCGGCGAGTTCGAGAAGACCCTTCAGGACGACCAGAACCTGACCACCGGCCGGCTCGACACGCGCTTCTCCGGACCCACCATGGACCCGCTGAGCGAAGACGCAGGATATGACCCCCAAAGCTCCGCCATCTCCTCGGCTTACGTCTCGCTGTTCAACGACTATGTGCGCCGCGATCTGAAGTACGGTGAAGGCCAGACCTACCTGCCTGAAGCGCTTATGGGACCCGCCCAATGGGACATTATGCGCCATGGCGCACCCATGGGGCTGAATGTGGCCAACGATCTGGCTGATGCGCTCAAGACCAACCCCCGGCTGAAGATCATGGTCAACGGCGGCTACTACGACCTGGCCACGCCCTTCTTTGCTGCCCAGTACGAGGATAAGCACCTGCCCATTCCTCAATCGCTGGCCAAAAACATCGAGTACGACTGGTACGAGTCCGGACACATGGTCTACGTCAACGACGCTAGCCTCAAACAGTTGCACGACCGCGTGGCGGCGTTTATCAAGAGCACGCTGGCGGACAACAAGTAAGCAAAACTAGATCTAATCAGCTCCCAGGTCTCAAACATTTGAGACCTGGGAGACCGCGAACCTCGACCTACCTTCGCGCCGCCTTGTATAGTTTCTAATATGAAGTACATGGCCCTCCCCCTCGTCCTGTTGTTCCCTATTGCCCTCGCCGCACAATCGTTTTCCGTCACTTTTCCAAAAGAAGTCAGCGCCATGCCTCTTGATGGGCGTTTGCTGCTGTGCCTCTCGACAGACCCGAGTGACGAGCCGCGCAACCAGATCGACGACACACCACGCACGCAGCTTGTCTTCGGCCTCACTGTAGACGGATGGCAGCCCGGCCAGGCCGCGGTAGTGGATGCCACTGCGTGGGGCTATCCGATTCGCAGCCTGAAAGATGTACCGGCTGGCGAATACACGGTCCAGGCCGTGCTCAACAAATACGAGACCTTCCACCGCGCCGATGGCAAGATAGTCAAACTGCACCCGGACCAGGGCGAGGGCCAGCACTGGAACATCTCGCCCGGCAACCTGATCTCGAAGCCGATGAAGGTCACTGTCAAGCCCGGCGGCGCGATCTCCATCTTGCTGACCAATGTGATTCCTCCCATCCCCGCGCCGACTGACACCAGGTATGTTCGCCACATCCGTATTCAGAGCGCGGCGCTCACCAAATTCTGGGGGCGGCCGATGTTTGTGAGCGCCATCGTGCTGGTGCCCGAGGGCTTCGACGAGCATCCCAACGCCAGTTTCCCTCTGATCATCTTTCACGACCATTTTGTGGACGATTTCGAAGATTTCCGTACCACGCCGCCGGACCCGAACCTGAAACCCGACTACAGCGAACGCTTCCACCTGGCCGGTTACAACCGCATCCAGCAGGAGGAGGCCTACAAGTTTTATCAGCAGTGGATCTCACCCGGCTTCCCGCGCGTGCTCATCGTCAAGATTCAGCATGCCAATCCTTTCTACGACGACTACTACGCGGTGAACTCAGCCAACGTGGGCCCTTACGGCGACGCGATTGAGAACGAGTTGATTCCGGCCATTGAAAAGCAGTTTCGCGCCATTGGCCAGGGCTGGGCGCGGTTTACGTATGGTGGCTCGACTGGCGGCTGGGAGGCGCTGGCCGTGCAGGTCTTCTATCCCGAGCACTACAACGGCGCCTTTGCCGCCTGCCCCGACCCCATCGACTTCCACGCCTACACCGACATCGACATTTACAACGGCAAGAACTTCTATTATCTCGAAGGCGCGCACATGCGTGTTCCTCAGCCGGCGATGCGTGACTATCTGGGCCACACGCTGATCACGACCGAGGACAACAACGCTTACGAACTTGCCCTCGGCGATCATGGCCGCTCCGGCGAGCAGTACGATATATGGCAGGCGGTCTTTGGGCCGGTGGGCGCGGACGGATACCCTGCGCCTATCTACGATAAGGTGACCGGCGAAATCGATCACAAGGTCGCCGAATATTGGCGCGAGTACTATGACCTGGAAGCGATTCTGGAGCGCAACTGGGCAACGCTGGGCCCTGAGTTGGCGGGCAAGATCCACATCTATGTCGGCTCCGACGACACGTACTTTCTGAACGATGCCGTCTATCTCATGGAAGATTTTCTGAAATCGACCAAGAACCCGCCCTACGGCGGCGAAGTGGCATACGGCCCGCGCGCCGAACACTGCTGGAACGGCGATCCCACGCAGCCCAACGCCTACTCGCGGCTGCACTACAACACCATGTACCTGCCCAAAATTCTCGACCGCATCCAGAAGACTGCGCCCCAGGGGGCCGACCTTACCAGTTGGCGGTATTGATTGGGCCGAGGGTTTAGCATCTGGACGCGCAACAGTGAGAAAGCCGCAAGGGCCTGTTAACACTACTCAGGTGGTGGCGACGGGAACCAATTTTCCCCAGTTCGAGGAATGAGGAGCGACGGATACCGGGTGTATCCTAGCGACGATTGACGAAGAAATGGGGGAAATTGGCCCCGTCCCTTTGGGTTGAGGCGAAAATCCGGCCATACTTTATTCTCGCCCTCGACGGTGGACCCGCCACAGCCTTCGGGCTCGGCTTCGTCTGGCCGGGTTTTCGCGCGCAACGCCATCCGATTGAGTAGCGTTAACAGGCCCTACCTTGCGGCCTCGGAATCCAGCCGTTTCGCGTAGATGAGCGCCGCGCGGCCCAACGGATAGTAGTTCTCCTGGCGGCCCTCGCAGCGGTAGCCCTGCGCCTCGTATAGCAGAACGGCAGCCGCGTTCTCTGTGTCCACGTGCAGCCAGATCAAGCGAGCGCCTGCAGCGCGCGCTGAGCCCTCGATGCGGCTGAGCAGCTCGCGGCCAACGCCCCGTCCACGCGCCTCCTGGGCAACTTCGATGGTCTGAATATAAGCTCTGACCCCGCTTCTCCCATCGGCCCACTCGACGATGGCAAAGCCGACTATTTGTTCGGCCTCCTCCACGATCCAGGTAGCCGCACTCGAGCGGCTGACAAGCTGCCGCATATACATTCGGCTAAAGCGAAAGGGCGGCTCAAAGCATACCTCTTCGAGCGCGTAAAGTTGGTT
This sequence comes from uncultured Acidobacteriaceae bacterium, assembly GCA_963765995.1. Lineage (GTDB taxonomy): Bacteria > Acidobacteriota > Terriglobia > Terriglobales > Acidobacteriaceae > Telmatobacter. Next base: position 59,091 of record CAVXYT010000003.1, read on the forward strand.
AAAGTCTTGCGGCGTATAGGGGCGATACAGCACAGTCCAACTTTACGGCAGGCGCAACGCAAAAAGCCACCCTCGCAATGAGGATGGCTTTTTGCTCATAGTAGAGAAACTGAGGCTAAACCTTGGCTTCCAGATCCTCGATCACGTCGAAGAAGCGCTGATCGAGGCGGCGGTTGGTGGCGATGGCTTCCTTGATGGTGATGTCGCAGATATCAAGGCCCCTGAGCACGGCGATGCGGCCCCATTTCTTCTCGTGGACCATGTCGATGGCGTGCAGGCCGTAGCGCTGCCCAAGCAGTCGGTCGTAGGCCGTAGGAACGCCGCCGCGCTGTGTATGGCCCAGGCAGACCGAACGTGTCTCGTAGCCGGTCTTCTTCTCGATCAGGTTGGCCAGCTCCTCGCCGACGCCAGCCAGGCGCGCATGGCCGAAGGCGTCCAGATTGGCCGCTTCGTCGATCACCTGACCCACTTCGGGCAAGTGGCAACCCTCAGCCACCACGACCACGCCATAATGCTTTCCGTGGTCGTAGTTGTATTTGAGCAGCGCGCATACGTGGTCGATGTCTACTTCCTTCTCAGGGACCAGAACCACGTGAGCGCCGCCGGCCACGCCTGCAGCATAGGCGATCCAGCCGGCATCGCGGCCCATCACCTCGACCACCACCACGCGGTTGTGCGAGTCGGCAGTGGTATGGATGCGGTCGATGGCCTCGGTGGCGATCATAACGGCGGTGTCGAAACCGAATGTCTGGTCGGTGCCGTTGATGTCGTTGTCGATGGTCTTGGGCACGCCTACGCTGGGCACGCCGTGCTCGCTCAGGTAGAGGTTCACCGACTGCGTGTCGTCGCCGCCCAGGGCGATCAGCGCATCGATCTTGTTGGCCTTCAGAACCTCCTGCACCTTTTCGATGCCGCCGGGAACCTTCTTCACGTTGGTGCGCGAGGAGTGCAGGATGGTTCCGCCCTTCAACTGGATGCCGTCAATATTCTCCAGCGTGAGCGGAATGAACTTGTTGTCCAGCACGCCGCGCCAGCCGCTGAGAAAGCCGATGAACTCATCGCCATAGTGGTTGATGCCCTTGCGCACGGCGGCATAGATCACCGCATTCAGTCCGGGGCAGTCGCCTCCGCCGGTCAACAAAGCTACTCGCATCGCAAAATCTCCTCATCATTGGCGCGGTTTTTCAGGCCGTGCCGGGAATATGGCATTGCACCATGTGTTCAGAACGAAAAAACGCCCGGACTCGACGCTTTATCTAGTTTACTCCGCCGTTGTAAAGAAAAATCGTGACCTCGCTCACGCTCGTTCAGATCGCTTTCCCTTGTTGGGAAGCTCCGGGAATGGTTCAATAGGGTATGCCCGGAACTGGAGCGCTGTTTCTGCTGGTCTTCGCCAGCCTGGTCGTCGTCGTTTTGCTGGTCCTGCTGCATTTGACCCGGCTGGGCTACCTGGTGCGCGCCACCATCCCCGACCGCCCGCGACGGCGCATGTTCCTCGCCTCAGTCTCCTTCCTGTTCACCTTTGTGGGGATCCGCATCCTGGTGTGGACGATCGTTTATCACGAGGGGCCGTTCCAGTGGGTGGTCGTGCGCGGGCGCCACATTCATCACCTCGTCTGGGGAATCATGATCCTGTTGCTGGTCGGCTACGGCTGGCTGATGGACCTGGGACGCTCCCACTCCCCGCTTTCCATCTTCCTCAGCAGGCTGATGTCGATCGGCTATGGGGTGGGTGCGGCGCTGACCCTGGATGAGTTTGCCATCTGGCTGGACCTGGAGCCAGACGCCTACTGGTCGCGCACCGGGCGGCTGTCGATCGACGCTGTGATTCTGTTCGGCAGCCTGCTGGCCGTTGGCGCTGGGGGAGCTCCCTTTTTTCGCGGCCTGGGGCACTTATGGGATAAGCGCGCTCACTTCGGCAAGGAGTTGGGCCGCGGCCTGACCTTCCCTATTCGCCGCGCGAGGTTGCTTCGTCCGCGTAAAGTGCATCGATCAGGGCCGCGTATCGTTCCGTAATGACACGCCGCTTCAATTTCATGGAGGGCGTCAGTTCGCCTGTGTCCTGCGTCCACTCATCGGCCACCACGCGGAAGCGTTTCACGCTCTCAAAGCTGGCCAGGCTGCCGTTGACCTCCCGCACGATCTCGGCATAGAGAGCAACAACGCGGCTGTCGGCCACTAATTCGGCACGATCTTTTGTCTCGATGCCGTGGTGGCGGGCCCACTCCTCCAGCGCCGCAAAGTTGGGCGAGACGAGTGCCGAAATGAACTTGTGCTTGTCGCCCACAAGCGCCGCCTGCGCCACCAACAGGCTGTTCTTGAGTTTGTTTTCAATCGGCTGAGGCGCCACCAGCTTGCCGCCCGAGGTCTTCAGCAGTTCCTTTTTGCGGTCGGTGATGTAGAGGAAGCCATCGGTGTCGATATGAGCGATGTCGCCGGTGCGGAACCAGCCCTCCGGGTCGAAGGACTCAGCGTTTGCCTCCGGCTTGTGCCAGTAGCCGCCAAAGACCGACGGTCCGCGGACCAGCAGCTCCCCGTCCGAGGCCAGTTTCAGTTCGACATTGTGCAGGGGCATGCCTGCGGCGCCCATGCGGTGGCTGAGGGGCGTGTTCAGAGAGATTACAGGCGAGGTCTCAGTCAGCCCATAGCCCTCCCAGAGAGCAATCCCCACCGAAGCGAACCATTGGGCAGTATCGATGCCCAGGGGCGCGCCGCCGGAGACAAATATCCTCACCCTGCCGCCGAAGGCCTCGCGCACCTTGGAGTAAGCCAGCTTGCTGGCCAGCTTCCACAGAGCCGAGGAGGGCTGGCGGCCGTCGTAAACCGCGTCGCTGTGTCTGGCGCCAACCTTCAGCGCCCAGGCAAGGATCCGTTTTTTTACCGGCGATAGCCCGGCGCGGCGTTCCACCTCCTGGCGAATCTTCTCGAAGACACGCGGCACGCCAACAAAAACCGTGGGGCGAATCTCGCGCATGGCTTGCGGCAACTTGTCGAAGTGCGAGCAATAGGCCAACTGCGCCCCATGAGAATACATCACGTAATCCAATGCCCGCGCCGTGACATGAGAGAGAGGCAGGAAAGAGATCAATGCGTCCGCGGGGCTGAAATCGAACTCCAGTGCGGCGACGCTCTGGTTGGAGGCGATGTTGCCGTGGGTAAGCGCTACGCCCTTGGGCTCGCCGGTTGTCCCTGAGGTGTATATCAGCGTGGCCAGATCCCTGGGCTCGACGGAGCGAACCAGCGCATCGAAGATCGGGTCGCGTTCGGAGCCGCGGTCATCGGCCCCGGCCAACACCTCGTTGAAGGTAACCGTCCCATCGGGCGGCACAGCTGAGTCCATCATCAGAATCTGTTTGATCTTGGTCAGGTCAAGGACAGCGTTCAGCTTGTCGAACTGCTGCCGGGTGGAGACGATGGCAATGCGGCAGTCGGCGTCAGCCACCAGCGCGGCGATCTGCTCGCCGGTGAGCGTGGGGTAGATGGGCACATTCACCGCGCCAATGGCCAGCGTGGCGAAGTCGGTGACGGCCCACTCCCAGCGGTTCTCGGCGATCAGGGCGATGCGGTCGCCCTTTTGCGCGCCCCAGCCGAGCAATGCCTGGGCCAGCGCTCGAACCCGCTGATAGATCTGGTCGGAGGAGATGGGTTGCCACAGGCCAAACTCGTCATGCCAAAGCACGGCGCGGGGGTTGGCGGCCGCGGCTACGCGGCAAAACAGGTCATTGATAGTGGAAAGTGAAGGATTTTGTTTCATCTGAGTCGTATGAGCCACGCTGGGATACCTCGGACGCGAATATCCGAGAGTGTATCAGCGCGGACGTGTCGCAGTCCTAAAAAAATCTTTCTTGCCTTTCTGATTCCCGCCGGATGTGACCCGGTATTGCATACTTATGCATCTTCGGTGTATATTTATTCATACGAGAACTTTAATGCGGTCCGCGCTGTCTCGTTTGTCCGGGAGCGGTTGATGAAGATTCTGCGGCACAATGCAATTCGCGAACTGGTGGCCCAATCCCTGGTGGCCAGCCAGGACGAGTTGCGTCGCAAGCTGCGCCGCCGCGGCTTCGCGGTAACCCAGGCCACGCTCTCGCGCGACATTCACGAGTTGCGACTCTCCAAAGGACCCGGCGGCTACACCTTGTCCGATGGCGCCGGCCTGGCAAGCGAGGACAATAGCCCTCCCTCGCTGGCTGAGATGATGGAAGGCTTTGGGCTGCGCGCTCGGCGGGCGATGAATCAGGTGGTGTTGACCGCCGTGGCGGGCGGAGCTCAGCCGTTGGCCGCGGCCCTGGACCATGCGGGTTGGGCCGACATTGTGGGCACCCTGGCCGGCGACGATACGGTGCTGATCATCTGCTCCGACCATCGCCGCGCAGCAGATGTTGAATCACGGTTGAAGGCGATGCTGGAATCATGACCAATACGGTGCAAACTGCAGTTGTGGGAGTTACCGGATACGCGGGCGCTGAATTGGCCCGGCTGCTGGTGCGGCATCCCCGCCTCAAGGGCAAGCCCCCGGTCTTCGCGGGGCGCGTGGACGAAAAAGATGCGGTGCGCGGCGGTGTGCCTCTGGCCGAGATTCATCCGCAACTGGCCGATAGCAGCGGCACGGGCAGCCTGAAGCTGGAGCCCTTCTCCTGGGAGCTGCTGGCCAACCGCGGCGTTGAGGTTCTGTTTCTCGCCACGCCCCACGAGCAATCGCGGGAATGGGCGCCGAAGGCGCTCAAAAACGGTTTGCGCGTCATCGACCTGAGCGGGGCCTGGAGACTGAATGAAGCGGCCAACCGCGCCGTCTATGCCTTCCAGGACAACGACGCCAAACTGGCCGCGGCAACCCAGGCGCAGGCCGTCTACGGCATGCCCGAGCTCCATCGCAAGAAGATTGCAGGCGCTCGGCTCATTGCCAATCCAGGCTGCTATGCGACCTCCATCATCCTCGCCCTGCGTCCGCTGGTAGCCGCCGGAGTGGTTGACCTTTCGCGCGGCATTGTCGCCGACGCCAAAAGCGGCGTGAGCGGCGCGGGCAAGGCGCCCACCGCCAGAACGCATTTCATGCACGCGGCCGATAATTTCTCCGCTTATGGCGCCTTCACCCATCGCCATACCGGCGAATTGCTGGAGCAGATCGGTGTTGACGCGAACGAAATCATCTTTTCGCCGCACTTGCTGCCCATTCCGCGCGGAATTCTCTCCACCATCTACGTGCATTTCCGCGAACCGCAGACCAGGGCCGGCGTCGCGCGGATTTATGAGAAATTCTTTGCCGGCAGTCCAATGGTCCGGCTTTACGGCAAAGCGCTGCCGCAGATTCAATACTCGGTCCGCACCTGCTATGCGGACATCGGCTTCCAGCTCGCCGCCGATGGCCGCCGCGCGATTGTCGTCAGTTGCCTGGATAACTTGCTGAAGGGAGCATCCGGTCAGGCCGTGCAAAATCTGAACGTCATGCTCGGCTGGCCTGAGGCCGAAGGCCTGGAATGATAATCGCCGCGGAAGGTCACGAATGAAATGTGTCGCGGAGGGCTTTGAATGAAGTACGTAGTCAAATTGGGTGGAGCTGGCCTGGAAGTTCCGTCGCTTCTGGAAGGTTGTATGCGCGCCATTGCCGAGCTGGCGCGCGACGGCCATCAGGTTGCCGTGGTCCACGGCGGCGGCCGGCAACTGACGCGCACGCTCAAGGCTCTGGGCAAGCAGAGCGAGTTCATCGGCGGCCTGCGCGTCACCGATGCCGAAACCCGCGACGTGGCGCTAATGGTCCTGGCCGGTATGGTGAATAAGCAGCTCGTGGCTGGTCTGGGCGCACTGGGAGTGCCGGCCATGGGCCTGTCAGGCGGCGACGGACTGATTTTCCGCGCCCGCAAAAAGCGCGCCACGCCCGACCTTGGATATGTCGGCGAGATCGCCGCCAGCGATCCGCGCTGGCTCGATGCCATCTGGCAATTGAACGGCGTGCCGGTGCTTTCGTCCCTGGCTCTCGGTTTTGACGGCGAATACTACAACGTCAACGCCGACGAGATGGCCGCGGCCTGCGCCATCGCCTGCGGCGCCGATGCGCTGGTCTTCCTCACCGATGTGCCCGGCGTCAAGGGCGCGAACGGCGCGGTGCTGCGCTGGCTCTCCATCGACCAGATCGCCGAGATGGCCAAAAGCGAGGTCATCTACGGCGGCATGTTGCCCAAGCTCAGCGCCTGCCGCGAGGCTCTTTTAAATGGCGTCAAGCGTGTAAGAATTCTGCCCGCTGAAGCTGCCGCGTCGCTGCCCGACCTGTGCAGCTCCCGCGTAACCCACGGCACCGAAGTGATGGTGGCCTAGATGAAACTCTCCCGCGCCGAAGGCGCAGAGGTTGTTAGCCCCGCGCTTCAGCGTGGGGTAGGATGCAAAACGAGGAACCCAGTCCCGGAGGGACGTGGCTAGTGTCAGGGCACGACTTCACCGGGGTCCCCATCGACAGGTCTTCGTCAATGGGGTGGGACTTCAGTCGTGCCGAACAGTGGCATTCAACGATTCGGGGCTTTAGCCCCTGCGGGATTCAGGGTTCAGGAGGTTAATACAAAAGATGACGAAGCTCGAACAAATTCAAGCTGCCGAAGCACGGCTGTTGCTTTCCACTTATGACCGCAACCCAATCCTTTTTGTGCGCGGCGAGGACGTCTGCCTCATCGACGAGCAGGGCGAGCGCTATCTCGACCTGTTGAGCGGCATCGGCGTCAACGCGCTCGGCTATGCCCATCCCGCAATCGAAGAGGCCATCGCCAAACAGAGCCGCGCGCTGATCCACACCTCGAATCTGTTCTTTCACGAGGGCCAGGCAGAGCTTGCACAGCGCCTCACCGAGCGCACCGGCCTGGATCGCGTCTTCTTTTCGAACACTGGCACCGAGGCCATCGAGGGCGCGCTCAAGTTGGCCCGCGCGCACGCCGGCCTCCTGCGCAGCGAAGGCAAGCAGATTGGAACGAAGTTTCTCGCCCTCGAGCATAGCTTTCATGGCCGCACCTTTGGCGCTGTTTCCGCCACGCATAAAGCCAAGTATCGCGAGCCCTTCGGCCCTGTCGTTCCCGGCTTCGAGTTTGTTCGTCTGAACGACATCGCCGACCTGAGAGCCAAATTCTCCGACGATATCTGCGCCATCCTCGTCGAAACCATTCAGGGCGAAGGCGGCATCCGTCCGCTCACGCAGGAGTTCTTCGCCGAGGCGCGAGCGCTCACCTTGTCGACTGGAGCTTTGTTGATTGCCGATGAGATTCAATCCGGCATGGGCCGCACCGGCAAGTGGTGCGCGTATCAGCACTACGGCATTCAACCCGGGGCCCCCACGGACAGGTCTTCGTTCGTGGGGTGGCAGCCCGACGTCACCACATTGGCCAAGCCGCTGGCCGGCGGCATTCCTCTGGGCGCAATCGTCTGCTCGGAAGAGGCCTCGCGCGCCATCCACGCCGGCATGCACGGCACCACCTTCGGCGGCGGCCCCTTGGCCTGCGCCGTGGCTATCGCCGTCATCGACACCATCGAGAAGGACAATCTTCTGGCTCACGCAACCGAGGTCGGCAACTACTTCCTCGCGCAACTTCGTGCCCTGGCCCTGCGCCACAGTTCCATCGTCGATGTCCGCGGCAGGGGCTTGATGATTGCAGCCGAACTCGACTCCGCCGACCTGGCCAAGCTCGTCGTGGCCGAGATGCTCAAGCGGCGCATCGTCATCAACTGCACCAGCGACACGGTTCTCCGTTTCCTGCCGCCCTATATTTTGCAGCGCACCCACGTCGACACCGCCATCCAGGCGCTCGATGAAATCTTCACTGAACAGGATGCCGCCCGCGCGGCAACCACATCCGTAGCCCACTCCATAGGAGGCCAAAACCGTGGCTAGCAAATCAACCATCGAACTCCGGGAACCCGACGTTCCCGTTGAAAAAGACCCGGACATTCTTGCAGCGGCCACGCGGCTTGCCGGCGAGGATCTATGCTCCATCGCCGATCTGTCCAGCGCCGAGGTGCGCGCCATTATCAAGCTGGGTCGCGACGTCAAGCGCAATCCCCGCAAATACCGCCATGCGCTCGATGCGAAACAAATGGTCCTGATGTTTGAGAAGGCCTCGCTGCGCACGCGCCTCAGCTTCGAGGCCGGCATCAACACCATGGGCGGCAGCGCCATCTTCTTTGATCAGACCAGCTCCCCGTTGGGCGAGCGCGAATCCATTGCCGACGTGGCGCACAACGTCGAGCGCTGGGTCGATGTGATCGTGCTGCGCACCTACGCGCATGACACCATCACCGAGATGGCGGCCAACTCCCGCGTGCCGGTCATCAACGCGCTCTCTGACTTCGAGCATCCCTGCCAGACGCTGGCCGACTTTATGACTCTCGATGAGCACTTCGGCTCCGCGGCCGGACTTAACTTTACCTATGTGGGCGACGGCAACAACGTCTGCCACTCGCTCATGCTCACCGGCGCGCATCTGGGCGTCAACGTCACCGTGGCCACGCCCCGCGGCTACTCGCCCGACATCGAAATCGTCACCATCGCGCGCGAGATTGCCCAGGCCAACGGCTGCGAACTGCGGCTGCTGCAGGACCCGCAGGCCGCCGCGGAAGGCGCGGATGCAATCTACACCGATGTGTGCGTCAGCATGGGCTTCGAGCACGAGTCAGCCAAGCGAGCGCCCATCTTCCGGCCCTTCCAGGTGAACGAAGCGCTGATGCAGAAAGCCGCGCCCCACGCGGTCTTCATGCACTGCCTGCCTGCGCGCCGCAATGAAGAGGTCACCGACGCGGTGATCGACAGCCCGCAGTCCATCGTCTTCGACCAAGCCGAAAACCGGTTGCATGCGCAGAAGGCATTGCTGCTGCTGTTGCTCGGCGGATTGGCAAACACAGCGAGTTTTCAATAAGGGATCAGGGATCATTTACCAGACCGCAATGCAGGAGGAAGATTGTGATGGAGATGAAACGCCTACCGATCAGTTTGAAAGAGTATAAGCAGTTTTTGACTCTTCAAATTAAGGATAGGTTTGATTGGTGGGCCATCTTTAGTACGAATGAAAATGAAGAGATTTGGCCGTATGTCTGCCGCGGTCTAACGCCGAAAAGCAAACGGAAATACATCGAGACGCGAGACTATTCATTGCTAGCTGATATTGCTGGCAACATGCTTGCGAGAGAGCCTGAAGGCGGGCGGTTCTTCATCAATGACGCGGGCGCTTTCTATCTCAAAGGAGATAGTGAACTTGGAGGATTAGAGCCAACCCAGTTCATTATTTGGACACCAGACGAATCGCTTATTCACTGCTGTCATAAGCGAGACTATCTGAGATCAATGAGGCCTCCTGAAAACGTACAGCAGCAACTTGTGCCAATGACATATGAAGATCTCAAGAGAAAAATTTGGGGTAGATAGGATTACCAGTTCCTGATCCCTGATCCCTGACCCCTGAAACCTAAGAGGCAATCATGTCCGTAATTCTCGAATCTCTTCCCATCGGCCAGAAAGTCGGCATCGCCTTCTCCGGCGGGCTTGACACCTCCGCCGCCCTGCACTGGATGAAGCAGAAGGGCGCCATCCCCTATGCCTACACGGCCAACCTCGGCCAGCCCGACGAAACCGACTACGACGCCATCCCGCGCGCGGCTCTCGAATATGGCGCCGAAAAGGCCCGCCTCATCGACTGCCGCGGCCCTCTCGTTCGCGAAGGCATCGCAGCGCTGCAGTCCGGGGCCTTCCACATCAGCACCGCCGGCGTCGCCTACTTCAACACCACCCCCATCGGTCGCGCCGTCACCGGCACCATGCTGGTGGCCGCCATGAAGGAGGACGATGTCAACATCTGGGGCGACGGCTCCACTTTCAAAGGCAACGACATCGAGCGCTTCTACCGCTACGGCCTGCTCGTCAATCCCAGCCTCCAGGTCTACAAGCCCTGGCTTGACTCGGCTTTCATCGACGAATTAGGCGGCCGCGCCGAGATGTCTGCCTTCATGCAGCGCTCCGGCTTCGCCTATAAAATGTCAGCGGAAAAAGCCTACTCCACCGACTCCAACCTGCTTGGCGCAACCCATGAGGCAAAAGACCTGGAGCATCTTTCTTCCTCAATCAAAATCGTCGTCCCCATCATGGGCACGGCATTCTGGCGCGACGATGTCGAGATTCAGCGCGAAGAGGTTATCATTCGCTTCGAAGAAGGCTTCCCGGTCGCGCTCAACGGCCGCCAATTCGACGATCACGTCGAGCTTCTGCTCGAAGCCAACCGCATCGGCGGCCGCCACGGGCTCGGCATGAGCGACCAAATTGAAAACCGCATCATCGAGGCCAAATCGCGCGGCATCTATGAGGCGCCCGGTCTTGCCTTGCTCTACATCGCTTACGAGCGCCTCATCACCGGCATCCACAACGAGGACACCATCGAGCAGTATCGCGACAATGGCCGCAAGCTCGGCCGCCTGCTCTATCAGGGCCGCTGGTTTGACTCCCAGGCAATCATGCTCCGCGAATCCGCCCAGCGCTGGGTCGCCAAACCCATCACCGGCGAAGTCACACTCGAGCTGCGCCGAGGCAACGACTACTCGATTCTCAACACCGAGTCGCCCAACCTCACCTTCCATCCCGAGCGTCTCAGTATGGAGAAAACTGAATCTGCCTTCTCCCCGCGTGACCGCATTGGACAACTCACCATGCGCAATCTCGACATCACCGATACACGCGACAAGCTCCTGACTTACGCCGCCGCCGGCCTCCTCACGCTCAGCAAAGGCAGCGAAATGCCTCAGCTCAACAGCGCCAAGGAGAAACAATAGCATGAGGTACGCTTAAAGTAATGATGAACGAACAACAATCCGGGAAGATGTGGTCCGGCCGCTTTCGCGAGCCGCTGGACGCGGAGTTCGAGAGCTGGCAGCGGTCTATTGTTTTCGATTGGCGGCTTCTCAACGAGGAGATAGCCGCCAGCAAGGCGCACGCATCCGCTCTCTTCGCTGCTAACATCCTCACCAAGGATGAAACAGCGGAGTTGCGCGCGGCCCTGGATGCGATTGCCACAGAGCACTCATCGGATGCGGGCAAGGAACTGGTGCGCGATCACGCGACTGCAGAAGACATTCATCATTTTGTCGAACTCAAGCTGGTCGAACGCATTGGCGCCCTCGGCCTCAAGCTGCACACCGGCCGCAGCCGCAACGAGCAGATTGCCACCGATCTCCGCCTCTATGTCCGCGCTCAGATTTACCTTGTCGTTGAAGCGTTGGCCGCATGGGCTGGTGCGCTGTTCCAGCAGGCCCGCGCCGCCGGCGAGTCGGTGATGCCCAGCTACACCCACATGCAGCGCGCCGAGCCGGTACTGGTTGCGCATTGGCTGCTGGCATATGTGGAGATGGCGCTGCGTGATGCGGCACGCCTTGGCGATTGCTCTGCGCGGCTCAACTTCTGCCCGCTGGGCTCAGGAGCGGTAGCCGGCGCAACGCTCTCCCTGGACCGCGACATTGCCGCGCGCGAGTTGGGTTTCACCGCGCCCACCGCCAATTCCATCGACGCCACCAGCGATCGCGATTTTATTCTGGAGTATCTGCAAGCGCTCACCCTCGTCGGTCTGCATCTAAGCCGTTTTGCCGAGGAGATTACCCTCTTTGCTACTGCCGAGTACGGATTTGTCACGCTTCCCGAGGCCTTTTCGACCGGCTCCAGCGCCATGCCGCAAAAGAAAAACCCCGACCTCACAGAACTTATCCGCGGCAAAGTTGGCCGCATTCACGGCGCGGCTGAGGCGGTGACGCTGCAACTCAAAGGCCTGCCTCTGGCCTACAACAAAGACTTGCAGGAGACGCAGGAACCGGCATTTTCAGTGGCGTTCGTGCCACAGATGCTCGCGCTCGTTGCGCGCTTTACCGCCGCTCTTCAATTCAATCGAGAGCGCATGAACGAAGCGGCGCAGTCCGGCTGCCTGAATGCGATGGCCGCAGCCACTTATCTCGTTCACAAGGGCGTTCCCTTCCGCACCGCGCACGAAAAAATCGGCAATGCCGTGCGCTTCGCCCTCGAGAAAGGCGTCGAACTCAGCGCTCTCACCCTCGGCGAACTGCGCCAGTTTGGCGAGGAGTTCGAAGAAGACTACTTTGCCGCTGTCACGCTCACGGCCACGCTCGACTGCCACAACGTGACGGGGGGAACCGCGCGCGAGCGTGTGCGCGAGGCACTGACTTCTGCGTCTGAACGCATCGCCGCGCTCATCGCGCACACCAGGGCGCAGGAGGCCGCTCATGCTGGTTCGTAAGGCCCTGCTCACGGACGCTGCCAAAGTCTGCGACCTGGTCAACTCGCTATCGGCCGACGGCACGCTGCTCAAGCGCTCCTTCGCCGAGGTCTGCGAAAATATCCGCGACTTTACCGTCGCCGAATCTGATGGCGGCGTCTTTATTGGCTGCGGCGCATTGCACTTTTACGGGCCTCATCTGTGCGAGGTGCGCTCCATTGTGGTCAAGCCAGCAGCCAAGAGCCAGGGCGCAGGTGGCCGCATCCTCACGGCGCTCATCGAGGAGGCCGAACAACACGGCATCCAATCCGTCTGCCTGTTTACGCGCATCCCCGACTTCTTCTTCAAATATGGATTCCGTACCGTCGAAGACAAGACGGAACTTCCCGACAAAATCTTCAAGGACTGTCAGAGTTGCCCGCGCCTCTCCCGCTGCGACGAAGTCGCCATGGTCCGCGGCCGCATCCCAAGAATGTCCATCCTCGGCCCACGCGAGGAAGCGGAGCAGTTAGTCCGCATTTCAAGCTGACTTCGATTGATTCAGCTGCGCTGCTGCCACCGCGACCTGCCCATAACTCAGCCCGCCATCTCCAGGACTGACTTGGGCGTGCTGAAAGACCTCGAAGCCCTCTTCTTCGAGCCCCGTCCGCAGCAACCGCGTCAGCCGCCGGTTCGCCATGCAGCCACCACTCAGCACAACCGTATTGATATCCGTCTCAATCCGAGCGTTCGCCGCCGCATTGATGAACCCCTCAGCAATGCCCGCATGAAACCGCGCCGCAATGCGTCTCGCCGGCACACCGCGCCAAAGGTCATCGAGCACCGCTTTCCACATCTTTCCAGTCCGAATCACAGCTACGCTGCCTGATCCCTCCTCCGCCTCGTGCAGCTCCGGGACATAATCTCCCTGCTCAAACCGGTCCGGCTCATCCACTGCAATGCCTTCCAACTCAATCGCCGCCTGCGCCTCATAGTCCACCACGCGTCGATTCAGCACCACCGCAGCCACCGCATCAAACAGCCGCCCCAGGCTCGAAGTCATCGGCGAATTGATTCCGCGCGCCACCATGCGCCGCAACACCCGCACCTCGCTAGTCTGCGCGCTAAGCAATTTGACAATCTGTTCCGATTCCACGTCATAGTCTGCCGCATGCAATGCCCCCAGTGCCATGCGCCACGGCTCTCGGATCGCCGCCTCCCCGCCCGGCATAGGCACATAGTCGAGATGCGCGAACCGATCAAAGCCAGCGAGGCGCGCTATCAGCACTTCCCCGCCCCAGACGCGTCCATCGGTCCCGTAGCCGGTGCCGTCGAGCGCCAGCCCGATCACCTCGCTCGTGAGGCCATGCTCGGCCATGCAGCCGGCCACGTGCGCATGGTGATGCTGCACGGCAATCAGCGGTAATCCGCGCTCTTGCGCCCACTCTTTCGCCCACTGAGTAGAAAGGTACCCAGGATGCAGATCATGCACAACGGCTTGCGGATCAATCTCGAAGGTGCGCATCAGGTGGTCCAGCGACTCCTCGAAGAACTCCAGTCCTGTCACATTTTCCAGATCCCCCAGGTGCTGGCTCTGGTAAACAAACCGTCCCCGCGCCAGCGCAAAGACATTTTTCAAGTGCCCGCCGACGGCCAGCAGTGGCGGCGCCCCCTCTTCTCCAAAGTTGCCAGGCAACGCCACGCCCATCGGCACAAAGCCTCTCGCCCGGCGCACCAATTGCGGAGCTCCATCCACCACAGCGGCAACCGAATCGTCGCAACGCTGCAAAATCTCGCGGTCGTGCATCAAAAATGCATCCGCAATCTTGCCCAGCCGTTTCCGCGCTTCATCATTATCAATCGCGATCGGCTCTTCGCTAAGATTGGCCGATGTCATCACCAGCGCCCGCACGCGCCCATCGGCAAAGAGCAGATGTTGCAGCGGTGCGTAAGGGAGAAAGACGCCCAGCCAGGGAATCCCCGGCGCAACATTGTCCGCAATGCCGCATCCCTCGCGCCGCGCGGCGAGCACAATCAGTCGCGCAGGCGTCAAGAGCAGCGCCTCTTCCTCGTCTGTCAGCACACAAACTTGCCGCGCCGCATCCAGATCACGCACCATCACGGCCATCGGCTTACCATAACGCCGCTTGCGCTCCCGCAGGCGCATCACCGCCGCCGGGTTGGTTGCATCCACGCTCAGATGAAAGCCACCTATTCCCTTGATGGCCATGATCTCGCCCGCAATCAGCCGGTCGATGCAGGCGGCCACAGCATCATCCGCTTTAATCTCGGCCCCGTCTGCCCCCACCAGCCAAACCCGCGGCCCGCACACCCAGCACGCATTCGGCTGCGCATGGAAGCGTCGGTTGAGCGGATCGTCGTACTCCTGCTGGCACTCCGGGCACATAGGAAACTTCGCCATCGAGGTTTGTGGTCGGTCGTATGGAATTCGCCGTGTGATGGTGAAGCGCGGCCCGCAGTTGGTGCAGTTCAGAAATGGATAACGGTAGCGGCGGTCGGCGGGGTCGAGCAACTCCCGCAGGCAATCCGTGCAGGTCGCCGCATCGGCAGGAATACCTGTACTCACCCGGCCTAACACCTCACTGGCCACAATCCGAAAACCGGTATCCCGCGCCAGTGGCAGTTCGCGCACCGTGACGGAGTCGATGCGAGCCAGAGGCGGCGCCTCGGAGAGTAGCCGGGTACGAAACGCCTCCACGTGCTCCTCTGGTCCCTCGATCTCGATGGTCACCCCGTCGGTATCGTTGCCAACAAACCCGGCCAGTCCCTCCTCCTGCGCCAGCCGGTAGACAAACGGACGGAACCCAACCCCCTGCACCACGCCGCACACCACGAGCGCCGCGCGCCGCACTTCGCGCCGTTCTCGTCCCTGATCGATCTCGTCAGTCAAGAAAGCCTCTCACCGGAGACCAGCATAGCGCACCTGTCCAGACGAATGGCCACAAGAATCGTCGAACGCAGAGGGCGTAATCTAAAACAAATGGCGAATCAGGGAGGCCCCCGCGAGATGATTTTTCAGAGAGTTGGTCTGAAACAAACGATTGCGGCAATTCTCCTTGCATGCCTGGGCGCCATCTCTTCCGCAGCCCAACAGCTAGACTCTGCAACTGTCATTGGACAAGTCGATGCCGCGGTCAAAGCCAGAGTCGATCACGTAGAGGGCTATACCGTCACTGAGCATTACGCTGTGTACCGGGGAAAGGATGAGGTTCGTCCCGTTGCTGAAATGACGGTGAAGACCGTCTATCGGAGGGCGACCGGCAAGAGTTACACCATCCTTTCGGAATCCGGTTCCGGGTTCATTAGAACCCACGTTCTGCGCACGCTTCTTGACAATGAAAAGACCATCAATTTGCCCGGCATCCGGGAACACTCATGGATCACCTCCGCTAACTATGAGATGAAGCTGAAGACTGGCGCAATCGAACGGCTGGATGGAAGGGATTGCGTTGCCTTGGCCATCACTCCAAGGCGCAAGGCTACCAATATGATCGAGGGAACATTGTGGGTGGGCACATTGGACGGTTCGATTGTCCGCATCGAAGGAACCACATCGCAAAGCCCCTCTGTTTTCACAGGCCCCGCTCACGTGATGCGCCAATACGCCAATGTGAACGGCTATGGCATGGCCACCCATGCACGGGCGGTGTCGGATAGCTTTCTGCTTGGCCGGACGACCGTCACCATCGACTATCGGGACTACCAGATTCAACTTCGGCCGGCAAAGTAAGGGAAACCGGCTGCACACCGTCACTAATTCAGCCGGTTCTCCGATATACTGGGCTCTGTGACTCCTATATTCGGCGACTGGAAACTCGATGCCGCGCTTGGCTCCTGCCTGGTGCTGGGGCTGCGCCACGGCTTCGACTACGACCATCTGGCCGCCATCTCCGACATTACTGCCGTGCAGCGCAACTGGCGCAGCGGACTGCGGCTGGGGATGACCTACGCCCTCGGCCACGCCTTCACGGTTGCCGCGCTGGGCATTGCTGTTCTGGAGCTGCACATGGGCCTTCCCGAGGGGCTGGATCACTGGACGGAGCGTCTCATCGGGCTGACCCTGATCGTGCTGGGCATCGGTGTGGTGGCGGGGATTCTGCGCAAGGATGCGCACGGCCATTCGCATAGCCGCATTGAGAGCCGTCTGGCCATCGCTATCAACGGGGTGCTGTGGCTGGCCTGGCAGGTTCGCCGCTGTTGGAACCCTCTGGCCCCGCAACCCCAGCGTTTTCAGTGGATGTACAACGGTAAGTCGGTCTTCGTCATCGGCATCCTGCATGGTGTCGGGGCCGAGACGCCCAGCCAGTTAGCGCTGTTTTTTCTCACCGCCAACTTGGGCGGAACCTCCCGCGGCATGATGGGCCTGACGGCCTTCGCTATCGGCCTGGTGGCCATGAATGCGCTGATGACGGCAACCATGGGTGGCGCTTTCAACGCCAGCGGCCACCACCATCCCCGCCTCTACCACACCATCGCCTGGACCGGCGCAGCCTACAGTTTTATCATCGGCGCCATCTTCCTCTTTGGGATTTCAGGCCACCTGCCGCCGCTGGGGTAATCAGCAGTTTTCCTTCTCAATGTGGGGCATTTTCCGCCCGTGCCGCGGAATGGAATCGGTGACCACTCCACGTGACCGTGGTCACGGCCAGAAACAGGCCCGGACTTGTATAAAAAGGCCAGACACGGAGCCGGGCGGGGCGGCGCAATCGCTTTGCGCTAAGTTCCGTGTACGGGAGGGTTTGTGCCTGCATTCACACCTCCGCCGCTGCCCAGCGACGACAATCGATGGAAGATCGTGAACGGCACCATGCGTAAGAATGGCTTTGCCCGTCACGCGCTCATTGAAACGCTCCACACTGTGCAGTCCGCGTTCGGCTACCTGGACGACGATTCGATTCGTTTTGTGGCGCGCTCCCTGCGCGTGCCGCTGAGCCAGGCCTACGGAGTGGTGACCTTTTACCACTACTTCAGCCTCAAGCCGCCGGGCAAGCACACGGCGACCATCTGCGCCGGCACGGCCTGCTACATCAAGGGCTCCGACAAGCTGGTGTCCGCGGCAGAAAAGCGCCTCGGCATTGGCCGTGGGCAGACAACCAGGGATGGCCAGATCAGCTTGATGACCGCCCGCTGCGTAGGCGCCTGCAGCCGCGCGCCGGTACTCCTGTGCGACGGCGAAGTGGTGGGCGAGGCAACCGCTGATCAGATGCTCGAGCAACTGGAAAGGTGGGCAGTGGAATGACGATCGAAGAGCTCGAACAGATAGCCAAAAGCGCCTGCCAGGAAAACGAGAAATACGATTTTGAAGTGAACGTCTGCATGGACCTGGCCTGCATGAGCCAGGGCTCCGACCGTTTACGGGAAGCGCTGGTGAAGGCCGCCGGGGAATCGGGCAAGAATGTGCTCGTCCGCCGCACTGGATGCATGGGCCCGTGCTCCAGCGGGCCGCTGGTTCGCGTGGACCCTGAGGAGACCCTTTATCACCATGTGAATGCCGGCCACGCCGAGGCAATTGCGAAAAGCCTGGGGGGCAACCCGGTGCCCGAGCTGCAGTGCGATTTGAACGATCACTTCGACAGGCAGGTGCGGGTGGTGCTGGAGAATGCCGGCCACATCGATCCGGAAAAGATCGACGACTACATTGCCCGCGATGGCTACAAGGCGCTCCTTACCGCACTCACTGAGATGACGCCCTACGGCGTGATTCACCGCATCACCGAAAGCGGCCTCCGGGGACGCGGCGGCGGCGGCTATCCCACTGGACTGAAGTGGGGAACGGTGGCCAAGGCCGGAGGCGAGCTGAAGTACGTGGTCTGCAACGGCGACGAAGGCGATCCCGGCGCATTCATGGATCGCAGCGTGATGGAAGGCGACCCGCATCGCGTCATCGAGGGCATGGCCATTGCCGCCTACGCGGTGGGCGCCAGCAAGGGCTACATCTATGTCCGGGCCGAGTATCCGGTGGCCGTCTCCCGGCTGACAACCGCGCTGCGCGACGCGCGGCGACGCGGCCTGCTGGGCAACGGCATCTGCAACACGCCCTTCAACTTCGATGTTGAAATCCGCCTGGGAGCAGGAGCCTTTGTCTGCGGCGAGGAAACAGCGTTGCTGGCCTCCATCGAAGGCCGGCGCGGCGCGCCCAAACCGAGGCCGCCGTACCCGGCGGTCAGCGGCCTGTGGGGCAAGCCCACGCTCATCAACAACGTCGAAACCTTCGCTAACATCGCGCCCATCGTCCGCAACGGCGGCAAGTGGTTTGCCAACATGGGCTCGGAGAGAAGCAAAGGCACCAAAGTCTTCGCCCTGACCGGCAAGATAACCAACACCGGCCTGGTGGAAGTCCCCATGGGCATCAAGCTGCGCGAAATCATCGAGGTCATCGGCGGCGGCGTGCCCGGCGGGCACACCTTCAAGGCGGTGCAGACTGGCGGTCCTTCCGGCGGCTGCATTCCGGCTGAAATGCTGGACCTCGGCGTCAGCTACGACGCGCTCATGGCGGTCGGCTCCATCATGGGCTCGGGCGGAATGATCGTCATGGACGACACCTCCTGCATGGTGAACGTAGCGCGCTTCTTTGTCGAGTTCTGCATGACCGAATCCTGTGGCAAGTGCATTCCCTGCCGCGCGGGCACGGCACAGATGTTCACCCTGCTGAGCCGCATCTGCTCCGGCTCGGGAACCATGGAAGACCTGGACCTGTTGGTCAGCCTGTGCGAGACCGTCAAGGAAACCAGCCTTTGCGGGCTGGGCATGACGGCGCCCAATCCCGTGCTCAGCACGCTCAGGTACTTCAGGAACGAGTACCTAGAACACATTATGCATAAGCGCTGCCCGGCTGGCGTCTGCAACATGGATTCGTCTGGGGATGCGCCCGTGCCCGAGGTTTCGCGGGAGGTGTTGGCATGAGCGAGAGCATGGGCGTCAAAACTCTGATCATCGACGGCCAGGAAGTGAGCGCACGCTCCGGCCAGACCATACTGGATGTGGCGCGGGAGAACGACATCAATATTCCCACCCTCTGCCAACTGGAGGGCCTGGGCTCAGTTGGCTCCTGCCGCCTGTGCCTGGTGGAGATCAAGGGCAGCAACAAGCTGCTGCCCGCCTGCGTGGCCAACATCCATGAAGGAATGGAGGTCTCGACCGACACGGAGCGGCTCCGCAAGCACCGCCGCGTCATTCTGGAACTGCTCTTCGCCGAGCGCAATCACATCTGCTCGGTGTGCGTCTCCAACGGCCACTGCGAGTTACAGGAGCTGGCGCAAAACCAGGGCCTGACCCATATCAGCCTGCCCTATCGCAACCCCGCGCTCGCCGTGGATGCCTCGCACGAACGCTTCACCGTGGACCACAACCGCTGCATCCTCTGCACCCGATGCGTGCGGGTCTGCGCGGAGATTGAGGGCGCGCACGTCTGGGATGTGATGGGCCGCGGCATCGACTCCATCGTCATCACGGATCTGCACGACAACTGGGGAGATTCCAGTTGCACGCGCTGCGGCAAATGCGTGCAGGTATGTCCTACCGGGGCCCTCTTCGACAAGAGCAAGATCGGCTCCGATCACCCCAAGTATCCTGATTTCTTGCCTTACCTGAACCTCATGAGGGAGGCGCGATGAGCAAATTGAAAGCGGCTACCGTGTGGCTGGACGGATGTTCCGGCTGTCATATGTCGTTCCTCGACATGGACGAACGGCTCCTCGAGCTGGCCGGCTTGATCGACGTGGTCTACAGTCCTCTCGTGGACGCCAAGGAGTTTCCCGACGAGGTGGACATCGCTCTGGTCGAGGGAGCCGTAGCTTCGGTAGACGACGAAAAGAAAATCAAAAAGGTTCGCGCCCACTCCAAAATGCTGATCGCCATGGGCGACTGCGCCGTAGCCGGCAACGTGCCTTCCATGCGCAACCCCATCGGACCGGAAGCGATTCTGAACCGTGCGTACATCGAGAACGCCAGCGCTCAGCCGCAGATTCCCTGCGTCGTGGTGCCCAAGTTGCTCAAGATTGTGCGGCCCATCCATGAGTTTGTGACTGTGGACGTCTTCCTGCCCGGCTGCCCGCCCTCGGCCGATACCTTTCACTCAGCGCTGACCGCGCTGATAACCGGTGCGCCGCTGGATATTTCAGCCCTCACCCGTTTTGGAGCCTGAGTCCCCAGGAGCCCGATCATGAGCCAGACGATCACCATCGATCCCGTTACGCGCCTCGAAGGCCACGGCAAGATCACCATCCAACTCAACAGTCAGGGCGAGGTGGAAGACGCGCACTTTCACGTCACGCAGGTGCGCGGCTTTGAGAAGTTCTCTGAAGGCCGGCCGTTTTATGAGATGCCCAGCCTCACGGCTCGCATCTGCGGCATCTGCCCGGTTTCGCATATGCTGGCCTCCGCCAAGGCCTGCGAAGCCATCATGTCGGTCCGCATTCCACATACAGCCGCGCAACTCAGGCGGATATTGAATATGGCCCAGTTGGTTCAGTCGCACGCCCTGAGCTTCTTCCATCTCTCGTCTCCTGATTTGTTGCTGGGCATGGAATCCGACCCCGCCGCGCGCAACATCTTCGGCGTGGCCGCAGCCCGGCCCGACCTGGGCCTCGCGGGCATCGGCCTGCGCCGCTTCGGCCAGCACATCATCGAGTTGCTCGGCAGCAAACGCATCCATACTGGATGGGTCGTTCCCGGCGGCGTCACCGAGCCGCTCTCTTCAGCCCATCGCGACGAAATTCTGGCCATGATCCCCGAGGCCTACGCCAACCTCGGCCTGGCGCTGACCGCCTACAAACAGATCGCCGCCATCTTCAAGCCAGAGATCAAGGTCTTCGCCAACTTCCCCTCTAACTACCTGGGCCTTATCAACGAAGACGAGTCCATCGAGTTCATCGACGGCGCACTGCGCCTGATCGACCCCAAGGGAACGATCATCGAAGACGGCATCACCGCCAGCCGCTTCACCGAGGTGATCGGCGAGGCCGTCGAAAACTACAGCTACACCAAGTTCGTCTACTATAAGCCGCTCGGCTATCCCCAGGGCAGCTATCGCGTTGGCCCGCTGCCACGGCTCAACATCGTCAAATCCATGGGAACGCCGCAGGCGGACAAGGAGCTGGCTCTCTTCAAGCAGATCTCCGCTGGGCCGGTTGAGAGTTCCTTCCACTATCATCATGCGCGGTTGGTCGAGGCCCTCTACGGCATCGAGAAGATCAAACAGATCCTCACCGACCCGCTCATTCTCGACAAGCACGTGCGCGCCACTGCGGGCGTCAATCGCCTCGAGGGCGCGGGCCAGATCGAAGCTCCGCGCGGCACGCTCAACCACCACTACAAGGTGGACGAGAACGGCAAGATTACCTGGGCCAACCTGGTGGTCGCCACTGGCCACAACAACAACGCCATGAACAAGGGCGTTCTTCAGTCGGCCAAAGCCTACGTGAAGAACGGCAAGTTCACCGAGGGTGCTCTCAACCGCGTCGAGGCCGTGATCCGCGCCTTCGATCCCTGCCTCAGCTGCTCCACTCACGCCTTCGGGCAAATGCCCTTGGCTCTCACGCTGCTCTCCGCCGACGGCGAAGTCGTAGATCAGCTCATCCGCTAACTGAATTGTTCAGCCTGACTTTGGTCAGAAAGCATAATGACTCCGTGCCCCATCCATTTCGCGTTATTTGCGAAATGGGTGGGATACCACGAAACTGGGTGCCCCACTCTCGCCGCGTTCTTGTTTTTGCGGCTAGGGTGGGATACTAGTAAGTCGGTTCCCCACTATAGCCTGTCATCCTGAGCGAGCGCAGCGAGTCGAAGGACCTGCGGTTGCTTTTATAGGGATTTCCATGACCCTCCCCACTCCCTCGTGCCTCATCCTCGCCTGCGGCAATACGCTGCGTGGAGATGACGGCGTCGGGCTTTGGCTGGCCGAGTGGGCGAAGCAACGCTTCTCTTCGCAAGCCGGCGTGCGCGTCATCGCCGGCCATCAGTGGACTCCGGAACTTGCGGAAGATGTCGCCCGCGCCCACTCCGTCCTCTTCATCGATTGCTCCATCAACTCCGAACCAGGCTCGCTCCATCTTGCTCCCGTCAAGCCAGTCTCCGGCAGCCCGGAACACAACACCCACCACCTCGGCGCAGCCGAACTGCTTTCTCTCGGCCGCGACCTCTTCAATTCCCTCCCCCACGAAGCTCTCATGCTCACCGTCGGCTCCGGCTCAACCGAGTTAGGCGAAGTCTTCAGCGCCGCAGTGACCACTGCTCTTCCCAATGCCTGCCGCCTGATCGAAGATACTGTTCTGCGCCTGCTCGGCGGCCAGTAACTTACCAGGCCGCTTCCGTCGAGCTTGTACGGTGAATCTCGAATACGTAGGCATACTTGCCGGGAAGATGTTCAGGTAACTGGACCTGCAACTTGTCGCCTGCAGCATTGGCTTTCAGCCGCTTCTGCCGCCCCCTCGCGCCAATGAGATAGACCTTGATGTTGGGAGTCCAACTGATATCCTCGAAGGTCATCGTCCGCGCCTTGGGCGTTCCCAACACGATCGCATTGATGTGGCCTTGCCAGGTGAAGCGCAGATCGTCGCCTTCAGCCGTCTTGCCTTCCGCGCGCTCCCACGGAACCGTATCGTAAATCGCCGCTCCATTTTGCCTGAGCCACGCGCCCAGCTCCGTTAGCCGCTCCATCTGCACCGGCGGAATCGTTCCATCGGCCTCCGGACCCACATCCAGCAGCAGGTTTCCGTTCTTGCTCACAATGTCCACTAGCAGCGCAATCAAATCGCTCGCAGAGATCGTCTCCGCCTCGCCCTCAGCGCGATTGTAGCCAAAGGAACGGCCCAGCCCGCGACACTCCTCCCACTTCTTCTTGCTGATCTGGTCCGGCTTTTCGTACTCCGGCGAACTGAAGTCCGCGTGTGCAATGCCGAAACGGTCGTCGATGGCTCCGTCCGGAACCGCGTTGTAGTAGTCGGCCTCAACTTGAAGCGCCTTGCCGGTCTTCGGCCAGTCAATGTCGTTCCACAAAATCGAGGGATGGTACCGCTCAATCAGCTCGTGAATCTGCTCGTTGGCGTACTTGCCGTACTCTTCGCTCTGCGGCTTCACGGTCTCATAGTCGGCCGCCGTCCGTATCGGACCCGGCACAAAGGTCCAGTCGTACCCGCCGGAGTAGTAGAGCCCCATCTTCAGGCCCTGCTTCCTCACTGCATCCGACAGTTCGCCCACGATGTCGCGCGCGGCGTGCTGCCGGTCTGCCGGAAGCGTGGGATTGGGGATCGAGCTGGGCCACAGCGTAAAGCCCTCATGGTGTTTGGAGGTCAGCACGACATATCTCGCGCCGGACTCCTTGAAGATTTTGGCCCACTCGTCCGGCTTCCACTTCTGAATCTCGCGATTGAAAACCGGCGCAAAGTCGTAATAGTTGAAATCCGCACCGTAGTGTTCTCGGTGGTAGGCTTGGGTGGGCGAGCCGTCGATGCGCATGGTGTTGTAATACCACTCAGCGTATGGATTGTTTCGGATGTAATCGGCCGATGAGAAGTCGTGGCCGGGATGCGACACCGGGGCCCAGCCCGGCACCGAATACAGCCCCCAGTGGATGAAGATGCCCAGCTTGGCGTGGGTATACCAGAAGGGAACCTCATGGCGGTCGAGCGACGCGATCGTCGGCTCATACTTTACCGGCGCCTGCGACACGCACGTGCTGCACGTCCCCACAAGTGCTCCTGCTATCTGTCCGATAAGCCACTGCCTGAGCATCATTTCCTCCTCTTCTTGCAACCTGAATCAACCACCGCGCCAACCCTAAGATCAAATTGCTTACACCGAATCATAATCAGCGTGCGCGAAGCTGCCAACCCTGCACGATAGCCCATCCTGAAACACCAACGGCGGCCGCACCGAAGTGCATCCGCCGTTGACTTGCAAATGAGTTGAAATTTCTCTTAGAACGCGCCTACCGTCTGGCGCAGGCTGTAGGAACTGAGCGTCTTGATGTAGTTGCCGCGATCGAACGGCGACGTGTCCGGCACCGAGCGGCGGCTGAGGCAGCCGCGAGTCTCCCATAGCGAGGTGTACTCGCGCCTCTCCAGCCAGCAGCGCATATCGTCCAGCACTCTCTTGATGTGCTCAATGCCGTGAATGTGCAAGGCTGACGTCATCATCGCGATGCCGGCCCCTGCCATGATGCATTTCAGCACGTCTTCTGCGGAGTGAACGCCGCCCGTGATGGCCAGGTCGAGGTTTACGCGGCCATAGAGGATCGCCGCCCAGTGCAGCCGCGGCAGCAACTCCGAGGGCTTGGAAAAGTGGAGAGTGGGCCGGACTTCCAGGGTCTCGATGTCAAAGTCGGGCTGATAAAAGCGGTTGAACAGCACCACGCCGCGCGCTCCCGCATCCTCCAGTTGGCCAATCAGGTGCGGCAGGCTGGTAAACCACTGAGACATCTTCACCGCGACCGGCGCCTTGACCGAGGCAGTGACCGCCGCCACCAGGTCCAGCAGTTGGCGCTCCATATCCTCCGAGGTCTTGCTCTTGTCCGTAACCAGCGCATAGGTGTTCAACTCGATGGCGTCGGCGCCGGCCTGCTCCATCTCCCTGGCAAACCGCACCCAGCCGCCGGTAGTGGCGCCATTCAGGCTGCCCAGGATTGGGATCTTCACCGCCTCCTTGCAACGCCTCAGATGCTCCAGATAAACATCCTGTGTCATGCGGTATTCGCTGAAATCGGGCAGGTAGCCGAGCGACTCGGCAAATGACTCCGTGCCCCTCGACAGGTCGTCATCCAGCGTCCCCGACTCCAGTGCCAGTTGCTCCTCAAAGAGCGAGTGAAGCACGATCGCCGCGGCGCCGGAATCTTCCATGCGGCGAACGTTATCAAGGTTCTCCGAGAGTGGCGTGGAGGAGACCACTATCGGGCCGTTCAGTTTCAAGCCAAGATACTGCGTGGAAAAATCGATCATTCCGCACCTCCGGCGGCCTGGGCCGCCAGCTTCTCTTCGGGCTTGTCTTCCGGCTTCTCCGCGGGAGCGATATTCGGCGTTTCGCCACGGCCCGGCATCGCGGCCCGCGCGGAATAAACGCGCCACTGGCGCTCGACATCGTCCTGCGCTTCAGCGAGCAGATTCGCGGCCAGCTCCGGATTGCTACGCGCCAGCATTGTGTAGCGCGCCTCGCGATAGGCGTACTCTTTGAGGCGGATCGACGGCGCCTTGGAATCAAGCTGGAAGGGATTCTTGCCCCCCTCGCGCAACCCCGGGTTGTAGCGCATCAGCGGCCAGTAACCCGACTGCACAGCCAGCTTCTGCTGCTCCAGCCCATGCACCAGGTCGTAGCCGTGTGCGATGCAACTGGAGTACGCGATGATGATCGAAGGCCCATCGTGCGCCTCGGCCTCCTGGAAGGCCTTCACCACGTGGCTGTCGTTGCCGCCCAGCGCCACCTGCGCCACGTACACCGAACCGTAGCTCACCGCTTCCATCGCCAGGTCTTTCCTGCTGTTCGGCTTGCCTGCGGCGGCAAACTTGGCCACCGCTCCGCGCGGCGTGGCCTTGGACATCTGCCCGCCGGTGTTCGAGTAGACCTCGGTGTCCAGCACCAGCACGTTGACGTTCTTGCCTGAGCCGAGCACGTGATCCAGGCCGCCAAAGCCGATGTCGAACGCCCATCCGTCGCCGCCCAGTATCCATACGCTCCTGCGAACCAGCGTGTCGGCAATGGCCAGCAGATTGCGCGCGTCGGAGCTCTCGTTGCCGGCCAGCCGCTCGCGCAGCGCCCGCACTCGCTCCCGCTGCTGGTTCACCTCTGTCTCGGTATTCTGCGCAGCCCCCAGCAGAGCCTTCACGAGTTCGTCGCCGATGACCCCGGCCTGCCGAGTAACCAGCAATTCCGCATACTCTTTCTGCTGGTCGAGCGCGATCCTCATGCCGAAGCCAAACTCGGCGTTGTCTTCAAACAGCGAGTTGGCCCAGGCCGGTCCGCGGCCCTGCGCGTTGGAGGCATAAGGCGTGGTGGGCAGGTTGCCGCCGTAGATCGACGAGCAGCCGGTGGCGTTGGCAATATACAGCCGGTCGCCGAAGAGCTGCGTCAGCAGCTTGATGTACGCCGTCTCTCCGCAGCCCGCGCAGGCGCCGGAAAACTCGAACAGCGGCTGCAACAGTTGCAGGTCTTTCACCTGGCCGTGCGACAGCCTGGAGCGATCCGCCTCTGGAAGCCCGAGGAAGAACTCCCAGTTCTCGCGCTCGGTCTCGCGCAGAGGAGGTTGCGGCGTCATGTTGATAGCCTTGTGGCTGGCGTCGCTCTTGCTCTTCACCGGGCAGACCTCGACGCAGACCCCGCAGCCGGTGCAATCCTCGGGCGCAACCTGCAGCGTGTAGTGGTCCTGCTCCATCCCCTTCCACTTCGGTTTGGCCCACTGCAAGGTTGCCGGAGCCTTGTCTCCAAGCTCCGGCGCGTAGACCTTGGCGCGAATCACGGCGTGAGGGCAAACCATCACGCATTTGCCGCACTGGATGCACAGGTCCTTGTCCCACGCGGGAATGAACTGCGCGATGTTGCGCTTCTCCCACTGAGCTGTCCCCGTGGGGAATGCGCCACCGGCCGGAATCGCGCTCACCGGAAGCAGGTCGCCGTGACCGGCCGCAATCCGGCCCAGCACGTCGCGCACAAATTTCGGCGCCTTGCCGGAGATGGAGGGAATCAAATCAAAATCGGAGGAAGCTGCCGCCGGCAGTTCAACCTTTTCCAAATGCGCCAGCGCCGCGTCCACGGCGGCATAGTTTTTGGCCACCACCGCCTCGCCGCGCTTGCCGTATGTTTTGTAAATGGCTTTCTTGATCTGCTGCGATCGCCTCCTCGCGCGGCAGCACGCCGCTGATCGCGAAGAAGCAGGTCTGCATGATGGTGTTGATGCGCGTGCCCATACCCGCCTCGCGCGCCACTTTGTAGCCGTCGATCACATAAAACTCGATCTTCTTGCGCAACATCTCTTCCTGCGTGGTCCTGGGCAGCTTGTCCCAGACCTCGGCCGCCGAGTAGGGCGAGTTAAGCAGGAAGACCGCGCCCGGAACGGCCGCCTCCAGCACATCCATCTTCTCCAGGAAGCTGAAGTTATGGCAGGCCACAAAGCTGGCGCGCGTAATCAGATAGGTCGACCGGATGGGGTTGGGGCCGAACCTCAGGTGCGAGGTGGTCATTGACCCGGACTTCTTCGAGTCGTAGACAAAGTAGCCCTGCGCAAAGTTCGGCGTTTGCTCGCCGATAATCTTGATCGAGTTTTTATTGGCGCCCACGGTGCCGTCGGAACCCAGCCCATAAAACAGAGCGCGCACCGTTTTCGGGTCTTCTGTCGAGAAGGCTGGATCGTACGTCAGACTGGTGTGGCTCACATCGTCGTCGATGCCGATAGTGAAATGGTTCTTCGGCGCGGCCTTACTCAACTCGTCGAAGATGCCCTTGACCATGGCCGGCGTAAATTCCTTCGAGCCGAGTCCATAGCGCCCGCCAATGACCGTCGGCCTGATTGCAAACGGCAGCTTGGCGGAGTTCTCTGCCAACACCGTCAAAACATCCATGTACAACGGCTCGCCGCTGGCGCCCGGCTCCTTGCAGCGGTCCAGAACGGCAATCGACTTCACTGTCGAAGGCAACGCGGCCAGAAAAGCGCTCGCGTCAAACGGACGGTAGAGGCGAACCTTCAGCAGTCCCAGCTTCTCGCCTTGCTTGTTGAGCGCATCCACGGCCTCCTCGGCAGCCTCAGCCCCGGAACCCATGATGACGATGACCCGTTCCGCGTCAGCCGCGCCGTAATAATCGAACAAATGGTAAGCGCGGCCGGTCTCGACGGCAAAGCGGTCCATCACCAACTGCACGATCCCCGGAACGGCGGCATGGAACGGCGTGCAGGCCTCGCGCGCCTGGAAGAAGACATCCGGATTCTGCGCCGAGCCGCGAATGATCGGTCGCTCCGGATTAAGCGCGTTCTGCCGGTACTGGATGATGTATTTGTCGTCCACCAGCGCGCGGATCGTCTCGTCGCTGATGGGCAGAATCTTGCCCACCTCATGCGAGGTGCGGAAGCCGTCGAAGAAATGCATGAACGGAATGCGCGATTCCAGCGTGGCAATCTGCGCCACCAAGCGCCATATCGGCAACTTCCTGTACGGAATTGGATGCCAGCATCGCCCAGCCCGTCGAGCGGCAGGCCATCACGTCGCTGTGGTCGCCAAAGATCGAAAGCGCGTGGGTGGCCAGCGTGCGGGCCGTCACGTGCATCGTCGCCGGGGTCAGCTCGCCGGCAATCTTGAACATATTGGGAATCATCAGCAGCAAGCCCTGCGAGGCCGTGAACGTGGTTCCGAAAGCTCCCGCCTGCAACGCGCCGTGCAGCGCGCCCGACGCTCCGCCTTCGCTCTGCAGCTCTTCCACGATGGGCAATGCGCCCCAAATATTCTTCTTCCCCTCCGAGCGCCACTGATCGGCCCACTCGGCCATCGGCGACGAGGGGGTGATGGGGTAGATAGCGACTACTTCGGTGAGACGATAGGCAACCGAGGCGGCCGCCTCGTTCCCATCCAAAATTACCGTTTGGCTGACCATGGTCTTTTCACTCATTCGCATTGCCTCATTGTGCGGCAGGGGAAAATCAACCGCTATTCTGAGTCTCATCTCTGGGGGTCAAAGCGGCTGTGATGCAAAGCACATAATGGGAGTGAAATCCCATATTGTGCGATGAAATTGCCTTTGAAACTCCTCCTCAAATCGCCCTTTGCGGAACCGTGTAGTTTTGTGTCAGGGCACGACTTTAGTCGTGCCGTAAAGGCAGCAAAATGAACGCGTACTTTAGAGCATTTTCACCGATAGTGAAAGGAAGCTCCGTGCCCCATCCATTTCACGTTCTGTGTGAAATGGGTGGGAAACCAAAAAATCTGCCTTACAGAAACTATGAAAATGCTTTAGCCCCTGAGGCATGTCAACTGGGTGTAGCATATTTCCAATGGACATTGCCAGCAAACAGAGCCTTGCATTAGCACGATTTCAAGCTTTTCGGAGCAGCCCGCCTTCTTCGTGGGATGAAAGCGCCGTTTCGCAATTCAACGAAGTTGTCTCAGCGCTCGGAGAGGCGTTTGAGAAAGATTTGTCCTCGTTCCGTATTCCAGAAGCTGCATTGAAACAATACGAGGACGAATCTGGGAGTACAAGTTGGGTAGACGCAGGACGCTTCCCCGCCCGCAAGCAAATGTCAGACAAGCGGTACTGCGATGAAAAATTAGCCCAGCGGAAGATAGATGGCATCGTGTTCTATTTTCAAAATCTTCAACCGACGACTGAACGTCCCAAAATCGGATTTTAGGTGTATGTTTTGCTAGGGCTTCGCCTGATGCGCCTCGAACCACTTCCGCGCCCGTTCCTGTTCGCGGGATAGATCGGCTGGTGCCATGAAAGAGGCGACTTTGTCCCGGATTCTCGTAGTGGCTTCTGCGACTGAGTCGTCCAGCTTGCCAGCAGCCGCCAGATCAAGCCAGAAATAGGCTTCTCCGTAGTCTTGGGGCACACCCTGGCCCTTATAGTATGCTATCCCAAGTTTCATCTGTGCGACAGCGGCGCCCTTCTCAGCCGCCTTGCGATGCCACACCGCAGCTTGAGCGTAGTCCTGCGGAACTCCGTAGCCGTTTTCGTACGCATACCCGAGGTGTGATTGTGCGTCGGCAATGCCCTGATTTGCAGCTTTGCGGTACCAGACAAGAGCCTGTGTGTAGTCCTGTGGAACACCCTGGCCAGCGTAATACATGGAACCTAAGCTGTCTTGTGCCTGAGCTAACCCCTGTTCGGCCGCCTTGCGACACCAAGCCACAGCCTGTGCGTAGTCCTGAGGAACGCCTTGTCCATCGTGATAAAAACCGCATATGCTGAGTTGCGCTATAGCATTGCCTTGGTCGGCTGCCTTGCGGAACCAAGCTGCTGCTTGTGTGTAGTCCTGCGGAACGCCTACGCCCAAAAAATAGAAGCCCCCGAGGTAGACTTGAGCATCGGCATCTCCTTGTTCGGCTGCCTTGCGAAGCCAACTTGCTGCCTGTTCGTAATCTTGTCGGACATCTTTTCCTTGCAGATATGCGAGTCCGGTAAGCCTTTGAGATACTTGATCGCCGGCTTTTGCCTTCGCCAGCAGCGCCGGATCAATGCCTTTGGGTTGAGCTTGAGTTTGGGCCTGGAGTTGTTGAGGGAGCAGGGCAAGCGCGATGGTCGCGATCAGGGCAAATGCGACGATAAGCGGTTTTGTGAGTTTCTTCCGGTGTCTTTCCATAGCGCCTCTCGGAATCGCACTGAGAATAGCATAGATTCACCGTTTCTTCCCTTTTCAGATAAGTATATTTTCACCCTCAATCAGTTCGTGTACTTGCAGATAATTTCCCATCCCCGGCGCACAATCATCCCATGAACAATGTCCAGACGCTCGGGCCGTTCCTGACTGGGGTAGCTGACCACAGACAACTGATCACTGACAACTGGAGGGGTACCCCTACCCCCCCCTATACCCCACTGGGGTATAAATTTCACTAAAAACCTTGCAGATTATTTCTAACCCGTTTGAAATCAATGCCTGTTGAAAACTTTTCCACCCCAAATTCTCCCGCATCGTGAGATTTGGCCTCTGAAAAACGCCGGAAAATGCCGGAATTTACTGTTTTTCCCTCTTTATCTGTCGCCGCAGGGAAGATTTATCCAGGCGATCTCGTTCATCCCAGCAGCGCGGCAACCTTGGCCATCTGCTCGCTGATCGCGATCCCCTGCGGGCACAATTCGTCGCAGAGGCCGCAGGCGATGCAGGCGCTCGCCCGCTGTGCCTCGGTAAGAAAAATCTTGTACCGGAATTGAGCGTCAGCCACGTTGTCGTACAAGTGCGCGTAGTTGAAGAACTCAAAGTTGGCCGGAATGTTCAAGCCATTCGGACAGGGCATGCAGTAGTTGCATTTGCTGCACGGAATCGCGATGCGCGCGCTGTACTTTTCCCTCACCTCAACAATCAACGCCTGCTCCTCCGCGCCGCAGCTCCCAATGGCCGAGCGATCGGCAAAACTCAGATTCTCTTCCACCTGGGCCATGGTGCTCATGCCACTCAGAACCACCGAAACCTCGGGCTGATCCCAGAGCCACTGCAACGCCCACTCAACCGGCGACCGCCGCATCGGAAAGCTCTCCATCGCTTCCAGCACATCCTGGGGCGGATCGGCCAGCCTGCCGCCCATCAACGGCTCCATGACCACCACGGCCAGGCCCTTCTCTGCCGCCAGCTTCAGGCCGCGCGTGCCGGCCTGGTTCTCTATATCCATGTAGTTGTATTGAATCTGGCAAAAGCTCCACAGATTGCTGCCGTTGACAATCTCCTCGAAGCTCTCATACCCGTCGTGAAAGGAGAAGCCGAGATGCCGGATGCGGCCATCATTCAGCGCGGCCTCGGCGCGCGTGAGAAGATCGTGCTTCAAAACAATATCCCGCCAACGGCTCAGATTCAGCGCGTGCAGCAGATAAAAGTCGATATGGTCCGTTTGCAGCTTATGTAGTTGCTCGTTGAGCAAGCGGTCAAAGTCCGCCGCGCTCTCCACCATCCAGACCGGCAGCTTGGTGGCCAGCCTGACCTTTTCCCGATAGCCGTCCTTCAGCGCCTTGCCCACCACCACTTCGCTTTGCCCTCCATGGTAGGGGTACGCGGTGTCGATGTAATTGACTCCGTTGTCGATGGCGTGCCGAACCATGCGCAGCGCCTCGGCCTCGTCGATGTTCGCGCTCAGCCGGTTTCCATCCGGGGTGGGAAGACGCATGCAGCCAAAACCCAGCGCCGAAGCCTTCCAATCCAGCCTTCCAAAACTGCGATATTGCATCGTTGCCCCCGACTCTCCGGCCTCCCAAACTGAATTTTACTCCGGCGCATGCATCAATCCGCTTCAACTTTATGGAGCAGGCCGTTGAGGAATGCTCTGTTGCGCTGTTCCGGCTAATGGCGGCGCGTTTTCTTCCTGGGACGAGTAAAATTCCGGACAGGAGAACCCCATGAAGTTTTTCTTCAAAGCCATGGCCATGCTGGCTCTTTTAGCCGTCCCTGTAACGCTCCGGGCGCAGACTGCGCAGACCGTGAACGGCGCGGATGAGCGCTTCAAAGCCGACATTCTGGTGGTGGTGGCGCATCCCGATGACGAGGTGCTTTTTTCGCCTTATCTTGCGCGCGCCATCGACGACCAGCACAAGCGGGTCGCGGTGGTCTACGGAACGCGCGGCGGGCGTGGAGGCAACGGCGTTGCGCGGGAGCATGGACCGGCGCTGGCCAACGTACGGGAGATGGAGGCGCGCGAGGCCTGCGCCAGGCTGGGCATCGCTCATGTCTGGTTTTTGGACGGCAAGGACACGGCCTCGCAAAATCTGATGGATTCGCTGACCAACTGGGGACATGGCGCAAATCTCGATCAACTTGTGGCTTTGATCCGCCTGACGCGGCCGGAGGTAATATTCACGCAGTTGCCCGCGGTCTTCATCGGAGAAAACCATGGCGACCATCAGGCCGTGGGCGTTCTCGCCACCGAGGCCTTCGATCTGGCCGCCGATCCGATCGCCTTTCCTGCGCAACTGGCCGGGGACACGAACCTCAACGAGCCTTATCAGTCAAATCTGCTCACCTGGCAGCCCAGGAAGCTATATTTCGTCAGCGACGCCGACAACCAGAAGCAGTTTGCCGGCGCGGGACCGGCGTATTCCATTCGTGACCTCTCGCCCTCGCGCCACAAGACCTACTGGCGCCTGGCGATGGAGTCGGCCATGGCCCACCGCACACAGTTTGCCGAGGAGATCGCGCAAGTTTCCAAGTTGAGCGACGAGCAGTTGGACCGGCGGACGAACGGCCCAGGTTCGGCCTGGTGGCCCGAACCCTTGACGCTGATCTTCGGAAAGTCGGTGGTGGGCGGCGAACCCACCGACGACGTCTTCGCGCACATCGATGAAAAGCCCTCGAAGCAAGCGGCTTCCCGCGCCATTTCCCTTCCCGCCGCGGTTGATGCCTTGCCGCTCCCGCGCCTGGAGTTGGGCGGATCGTGGAAGTTCTACGCGGAGTTCTATCGCGCACATTCGCTCGCCACTCTGCCCGCCGCCAAGGTTCCGGAGATTGCCATCGGGACCGGCTCGCCGCTGGTGATTCCCCTCGTCATTTTCCACGACCCCTCACGGTCCTTACCTGTGAGCTTGACGGTGCTGGCGCCCGAAGGCTGGAAGATAGTCCATGGCGCGGGAGAATTTTTACTACCCGCCGAAGAGTCCACTTCGCTCCCGGTGCGCATCGAAACCCCAACCTTGTCTGGAGATGCATTGCAGAAGGCTGTCCTGCAAGAAGTGCTCATCCGAACGGAGGCAGAAGGCAAACCTGCAGGCGAAGTTCGGCTGCGTGTGCTTCTGAAAGCAGGAACACTGCCCGAGTAACGCCGTACGCCTCCTTTTTTCCCGCGTTTGCGGCACGAGCCGGATTGGTCGTATACTTAAATCCGACTATTCTAGTCGTAGTTTCAGGGTTGCGCTTTTTATGCGGCCCATCGGAGTCCGACGGTTGAGAGTGTTGAGCGAACTGAATGTGGGCGAGAGCGGGGTTCTGGCGGGCCTCGACCTGCCTGAATCCGTGCAGAACCACCTGATGCATATGGGCTTTGTTCCCGATGCGCTGGTCACGGTCCTGCTACGCGCTCCGGCCGGCGACCCCACCGTTTACAGCGTGGACGGCATGGAGATCGCCCTCCGGCGCGAGACAGCCGCAGCCATCTGTATGCGAGCCCCCGAAGCTGGAGCCCAGCAAGCCGAGGCCGCCCAATGAGCGCCTGCTGCGAGACTCCTGCCTTTGTACCGCCCAAGACTCTGCCCCACGCCGGTCAGCTCAGGACCGTGGTGCTGATCGGCCCGCCCAACTCCGGCAAATCTACTCTTTTCAACCGGCTGACCGGTCTGCGCCAAAAGGTGGCCAACTTCCCCGGTGTCACCGTCGAGCAGCGCATGGGGCTGATGGCCGGGGTGGGCCGCGCCGATCTGACGCTCATCGACCTGCCCGGCATCTACTCGCTCGACCCCTACAGCGAGGACGCCCGCGTCTCCATCGACGTGCTGCGCGGCAAAATGGTCGGTACGCCCAAACCGGACGCGGTGCTGCTGGTGCTCGATTCCCTGCACCTGACCCGCCAACTGATGCTGGCCGCGCCGGTGTTGGCGCTTGGCCTGCCCACCCTGGTGTTGCTCAACATGAGCGACCTGATGGAATCCCGTGGCGGCCACATCGACGCCCTGGAGCTGGCCCGCGAACTGGGCGCTCCCGTAGCCCAGATCAGCGCCGTCAACGGTACCGGCCTGGACGCCGTGCCGCTCTTCCTTCATCAGCAAACCGACCGCGCCGCCGCCCGGCCACTCACCCTGCCCGTCGTGGGCAACGCCGCCAGCGCTCACTCCTGGGCAGCGCAACTGAGCCACCGCACCGGCTATCGCGCTCCGCTCTCGGTCGAAGGCACGCGCAAGATCGACGACATCCTGCTGCACCGCATCTGGGGACCGCTCTTGTTTCTGGTCGTCGTCGTCGGTGTCTTTGAGGTGGTCTTCTCCATCGGCCAGCCGCTCTCTGATGGTTTTGGCGCCATCCTGGCCGGTGCGGGCAACCTCATCCGGCCCCTGTTGCCCGCCGGATGGATCCAGTCGCTGATCCTCGACGGCGCATGGAAGGGTATCTCGTCCGTGCTCGTCTTCCTGCCGCAAATCCTACTGCTCTTTCTCTTCATCGGCATTCTGGAAGACTCCGGCTACCTCTCCCGCGCCGCGCTGATCGCCGACCGCGTGATGCGCACCACAGGGCTCAACGGCAAAGCCTTCATTCCCCTGCTCTCGGCCTACGCATGCGCCGTTCCGGCCATCATGGCCACACGCACCATCGAGAACAAGCGCGACCGGATGGCGACCATTCTGGTTGCGCCCTTCATGACCTGCTCGGCCCGTCTGCCGGTCTACATGCTATTGATTGCCGCCTTCATTCCCAACATCACCTACCTGCACGGCTTTCTCGGCCTGCGCACGCTGACTATGCTGGGACTTTATCTGGCCGGCTTTGTCGGCGCCATGACCACCGCATGGCTGCTGAAAAGTTCCATCCTAAAGTCCAGCGAGACGCCCTTCATCCTCGAACTGCCGCAGTACCGCATGCCCACGTTGCGCTCGCTTGCCCTGCGCCTCATGGACCGCGCGAAGGTCTTCCTGCGCCAGGCCGGCACCATCATCCTCTGCGTCACGATGGCGCTTTGGGTGCTGGCTCACCTGCCGGTGATTCAGGCCCCTGGCGGCCAAATCTCCGCGCCGGAGCTGGCTGACAGCCTCATCGGCCGCCTGGGCCACTTCATCGAGCCGGCGATTGCGCCGCTGGGCTTCAACTGGAAGATCGGCATCGGATTGCTCTCCAGCGTGCTGGCGCGCGAGGTCATGGTTAGCACCATGGGAACTTTGTATGGCGCACAGGCCGACACCCACGCCCTCAGCCTGCAAACCGCCCTCCACCACGACATGACCTTGGGCGGCGCGCTGGCGCTGATGATCTTCTTCGCTTTCGCCATGCAATGCACTTCGACGATGGCTGTGGTCAAGCGCGAGACCAACAGTTGGAAGTGGCCCGCCGTACAGTTTCTCTATATGCTGGCGCTGGCCTGGGGCGCGGCCTTTGCAGTGAACCATCTGGTCATGGCGTTCGGTGGGTAATTTGCCAATCGCGCCTTGAGATACGGATTCCCGCTGACTAGCTTACCTGCTACTCGCTGCGCCCTGCAGGTGCCTACGCCCCTGCCTTCTTCTCAATCTTCGCCCACGAATCCTTCAGCGGCAGCGTCCGGTTAAACACCAGTTTGCCCGGCGCAGAATCTGAATCGAGGCAGAAGTAGCCGACTCGCTCGAACTGGAAGCGGTCTTCGAGTTTGGCGTTGGCGAGAGAGGGCTCTAACTTGGCGCCGGTCAGGATCTCAAGGGAGTTGGGGTTGAGATTGTCGAGGACGTCCTGACCCTCGGCGAGATCGTAGGGATCGGGCTTGGCGAAGAGATTGCCGTAGAGACGGATTTCGGCGGAGATGGCGTGGGCGGCGGAGACCCAGTGCATGGTGGACTTGACCTTGCGTCCGTCGGGCGAGTTGCCGCCGCGGCTGGCTGGATCGTAGGTGCAGTGGACCTCGACGATGTTGCCGGCCTCGTCTTTGACAACGCTCTGGGCGGTGATGAAGTAGGCGTTGCGCAGGCGAACCTCTTTGCCGGGCGAGAGGCGATAGTACTTGGGCGGAGGAACTTCGCGGAAGTCGTCCTGCTCTATAAACAATTCGCGGCTAAAAGGAACCTGGCGCGTGCCGGCGGAGGGGTCCTCCGGATTGTTCTGGACTTCGACATTTTCGATCTGACCCGCAGGGTAGTTATCGATGACCAGCTTCAATGGGCGCAATACGGCCATGGCGCGGCGGGCGCGGCGGTTGAGGTCGTCGCGCTGGAAGTGCTCGAGCATCTCAATATCAGTGCTGCCGTTGGTGCGCGAAACGCCGCTGGCGGTGACAAATGCGCGGATGGCTTCGGGAGTAAAGCCGCGGCGGCGGATGCCGCAGAGGGTGGGCATGCGTGGATCGTCCCATCCATTGACGCGCTTTTCCTGCACGAGCTGGAGGAGCTTGCGCTTGCTGAGCATGGTGTAAGTGATGTTGAGGCGGTCGAATTCGGTCTGCTGCGAGGGGAAGATGCCTAGCTGATCGATGTACCAGCGGTAGAGGGGCTGGTGGTCGGCGAACTCAAGGGTGCACATGGAGTGGGTGACGTGCTCGATGGAATCGGACTGGCCGTGGGCGTAGTCGTACATCGGATAAATGCACCACTCATCGCCGGTGCGGTGGTGCGTAGCGTGGAGGATGCGGTACATGACCGGGTCGCGCATATTCAAATTCGGCGACGCCATGTCGATCTTGGCGCGCAGCACTCGGCTGCCGTCGGGGAACTCGCCCTGCTTCATGCGGGTGAAGAGGTCGAGATTTTCTTCGATGGTGCGGTTGCGATAAGGCGAGTCTTTGCCAGGCTCGGTTAAGGTGCCGCGGTGCTGGCGGATCTCGTCCGCGGTGAGGTCATCGACGTAGGCCTTGCCGGCCTTGACGAGTTGCAAAGCCCACTCGTAGAGCTGGCCAAAATAGTCCGAAGCATAGCAGAGGCGCTCCCAGTCGAAGCCGAGCCAACGGACGTCGGCCATGATGGAATCAACGTACTCCTGCTCCTCTTTTTCGGGGTTGGTGTCGTCGAAGCGCAGATTGGTCTTGCCGCCGAACTCGTCGGCAAGGCCGAAGTCGATGCAGATGGCCTTGGCGTGGCCGATGTGGAGGTAGCCGTTGGGCTCGGGAGGAAAGCGTGTCTGGATGACGGCGTCGCCGAACTTTTTGGTGCACACATCCTCGGCGATCATCTCGTAGAGGAAGTTGGAGGGAGCGACGGCTGGGCTTTCCGGATTTGTGTTGGTCATGGCTGAGATTCCTTACTTTACTGCTGCGGCTTCGCCGCGGTTTTGTGTTCGCAAATTATAGAGATAATCAAACAGATTCTTAAACGTGAGGGTATTTGTTCGATTAAGTATCCGAACAAAATCCAAACGTTAAAAAATACCCGGGATCAGGTGCCAATGCACTTTGTCACAATATTCAGTATAGCCGGACAGATTTTGGGCGAGGAATTTTTCTTCGTCGAAGAGCCGCCAAACGAGGCCAAGGATTGTTAGAGCGGCGGCAATTAGCCCCCAATAGGAACCGAGCGCCAGAGATGTTCCAGTAATGTACACTGCCGCACTCGCATACATCGGGTTCCGTACGATGGCGTATGGACCGGTAGAAATCACTATTTGATCATTGGCGATCTCGACAGTTGCGGAGCCAAACGAGTTCGCTTTGAACACGCGGGATACCATCCACATACCGGCCAGTATTAAAAGGTCACCCGCTACGGAAAGCCAAGCGGGCACGTTTGACCAGCCGAAACGGCGGTCAAGCGCGGGAACAATGTACATGGCGATGGCGGGAATCCCCGCGCATATCACGATGATCTTTTGGATGGTTCGTTTCTCTTCCGTCGGCCCGAACCTGCTCCTGTTTTCAAGAAGCGTCGGGTTTCTTGTCATGTAGAGAGTGATAAGGCCGCTTGATACGGCGAATGTTCCGAGAAAAATCCATGCCTGCCAATAATTGAAAGTCCCTGCCGTAAGGAATAGCACGAACCCTATAAGAACAAAAGTTATGACAACTCGGAGCCACATTTTCGCCTTGGGACTCTTCATGGCCTAATCATAGGACATCGGCGAAGAAAAGAGGTGTTGTGCCCATCTACTCTGCTTCATTGATCATCTTGCTCTTGTGTCACGATAGATGCGGTGCTTGATCGAGCGATTCGAGGCTGGCTTCGGCTTGGCGGATGCGGGCGAGGCAGACGTCGCGTCCGAGGACGGTCATGGTTTCAAAGAGCGGCGGCGCGTTTTTGCGTCCGCAGGCGACGCTGCCAGGGGATGGCTTTCAAGCTGCTGCTTTGCGGGCGGGCATGGGCTGGGCCACCAAACGCACGCCGAGCGCCGCGCAGACGCGGCTGATGGTATCAAAGCGCGGCGCGCTATCTGGGCGAAGGGCCTTGTAGAGAGCTTCGCGGGTAATTCCGGCGGCCTTGGCGATCTCCGTCATGCCGCGCGCGCGGGCAATGTCACCCAGCGCCGAGGCCAACAAGGCTGCGTTATTCGCTTCGAGAATTCCGGTCAGATAGACGGCGATGCTCTCTTCGTTGTCAAGGTACTGCGCGGGGTCGAATTCAGGCAGATCGTCCACATGAATGGTTTTGCTCATCTCAAGTCCCTTTGGCTTTTCAGCAATGCGGCCAAAGCCTTAGCCCGTTGGATATCTTTCTTCTGCGTGCGTTTGGAACCGCCCGCGAGCAGCAATATGACCTGTGCGCCGCTCTGCGTGTAATAGAGACGCCAGCCCGCGCCGAAGTCTATGCGCAGCTCAATCACGCCATCGCCAATCGCCTTGAAGTCACCCAGCAAGCCGAAGGTGAGGCGCTTGATTCTTTCCACCACCGCGCCGCGTACCCTGCAGTCTTTCAATCCATCAAGCCATGTTGTGAATTCGGGAAGCGGCTTGACGGAAAACATGGCTGAAGTGTAATTGAACGATTACAGGGTGTCAAGTGAAAATCAGGGGTCAGCTTAGGCTGCGCCTAACAGTGCGATTGCAGGCTGGCTTCGGCCTTACGGATGCGGGCGAGGCAGAGGTCCCGGCCGAGGACGGCCATGGTTTCAAAGAGCGGCGGCGCGTTTTTACGGCCGCAGACGGCGACCCGGATGGGCTGAAAGGTCTGCCCGGCCTTCAAACCCAGATGCGTGGCTGCGGCTCGCAAGGCCTGGTCGAGCGAATCGTGGTCGAAGGGGACGTTGGGGAGGGTTACGAGCGCGTGCTGGAGGACGCGACGGGCGAGAGCAACATCGCCTTTTTGCGGGATCAGCTCGGCTGGGTCGTAGGGTGCAAGCTCTTTCACAAAGAAGAAGTCGGCGGCGGAGACGGCGTCGCGAAGTAGCTTGATGCGCTCTCGGATGAGCGGGGTGACGGCGAGAAACTTTTCCGGCGGTGCGTCGAGGCCAGCCTGCGCGAAGAAGGGCGCGAGTAAGGAAGAGAGTTTCTCGACGGGCAGGGCGCGGATATGCTCGGCATTGAGCCAGACGGCCTTGGCATCAAACGGGTCTTCGTCGGAAAAGTTGATGACAGCGTTGGAGCGGTTGACGGCCTCGAAAGTGAATGAGGCGGCGAGTTCGTCGATGGTGAGGAACTCGCGGTCGTCTTTGGGCGACCAGCCGAGGAGGCAGAGGAAGTTGACGAAGGCCTGGGGCAGGAAGCCGGCGTCCCGATAAGTGGTCACGCTGACGACGGGGCCGTGCTTGCGCTTGGAGAGTTTGGCGCCATCGGGGGCGACGAGCAGGGGCAAGTGCGCAAACTGCGGCGGCGGGACACCGAGGGCTTCGAAGATCTGCAGGTGCTTGAAGGTGTTGGTGAGGTGGTCCTGGCCGCGGATGATGTGGCTGATGCGGAGATCGGCGTCGTCGGCGCAGGAGGCGAGGTGATACGTCGGCATCCCATCTGAGCGCAGCAGGGCGAAGTCTTCGACCTCGTCGGCTGCCTTTGATTGCGCGCCGTAGACGAGGTCGGTGAATTGCAGGATGCGGCCTTGGCCGCGCGGGACGCGATAGCGGAGGGCGAAGGGCTCACCGGCGGCGGCGCGGCGGTCAGACTCTTCTTGTGACATTTCCCTCATGCCGGGGTTGAAGAGCCAAGCGCCTTGCGCCGAAGACTGATTGTCATCGCCCGAGTGGGCGGGGGTGAAGTCGCGATAGGCAAGGCCCTTGGCGAAGATGGCTTCGGCCTGCTGGCGGTGAAGGGCAAGGCGTTCCGATTGCTTGTACTCCTCGTCCCAGGGGAGGCCCAGCCAGCGCAGGCCTTCAAAAATAGATTGCACGCTGGCCTCGGTGTTGCGCTCGACATCGGTGTCGTCCAGGCGCAGCACCATGGTGCCGCCGTTGTGGCGGGCATAGAGCCAGTTGAAGATGAAGGTGCGCGCCCCGCCCACGTGCAGGTAGCCGGTGGGCGAGGGTGCAAAACGAACGCGGGGAGTCTTGGCTACAGAGGGAGCAATATCAGGCATCGTGATTGTATGTTAACAATCGCGACTCCGGCAGCGCTCCCTCTTCGGCTGATGCTGACCGGCTCAGGCTTGGGGCGGATACTGAGGCGGCGGCGGATACGGCGGCTGCGGCGGCCATCCAGGCTGCGGCGCGGGCACAACCTTCCAGGTGGATAAAGCTATCACCCAGAGCGTGATGATATTGATCAGAGGTAAAAAAATCAGCAGTGAGAGCCAGGGCGAAAAGCCGGCCTTCTTGAAGATCATCCAGTAGGGAGGCAGGACAATGGCCAGCGCCACAACAATGATGATCGGGATGATCGCAAGCATGGCCATGGCCGCATGCTCGATCACCGCCGGATCAGGCTGATTTTGCAGCAAAAACGCCACATATTGCATACAGGAGACTCCGGAATTGAGATGGGAACTCGCTGCAACAGTAACCCCAAACGGCGAAATCTGCAATGGAAAAACAAAGAGTGCGATGAATTCTGCACAATTACCTGCCGACCCGCTGCGTACTTACCCATGCGTGTCTCCGGAGCCACTCCCGGTTGAGCATTTCTATTCCCTGGTACCTAATCCCTGTCTGATGTAATGTCCTCAGAATCGTAGACCAGCCCACCGCGT
This sequence comes from uncultured Acidobacteriaceae bacterium, assembly GCA_963765995.1. Lineage (GTDB taxonomy): Bacteria > Acidobacteriota > Terriglobia > Terriglobales > Acidobacteriaceae > Telmatobacter. The sequence goes on from CAVXYT010000003.1 coordinate 100,643, forward strand.
TTTTTGGGGATGCCGTGGACGGAGCTGAGCAGGTCTTCGACGACATCTTCCAGTTGGCGCTGGCTTTCGATCACGGCGCTCATGCTCTTCAGGTCTTCAGGTTCAATCACGCGCTCGACCATGGCGACGGCGTGGCACTGGGCAACATGATCGAGGTTCAGTCCTTCCGGGGTCTTGGCTTTGATGCTCACCTGGTCAATGCCCAGGCCGAGCAGGTCGGCGACGCGGGCGCGCATTTCGCCGGAGACGGGGGCGATCCTGGGCGCGGCCAAAATCAGAGTGGTATCCACGTTCACGATGCGGTAGCCGGCGCGTTGCAGCGTCTCCAGCGCCAGATGGAGGAAGATGGCCGAGTCGGCGTCCTTCCAGCGCGGGTCGCCGGGCGGGAAAAAGCTGCCGATGTCGCCGGCGGCGATGGCGCCCAGCAGGGCATCTGTAACCGCGTGCAGCAGCACATCGCCGTCGGAGTGGCCCTCCAGGCCCTCCGGATGGTCAAGCGCGAGTCCGCCGATGCGCAGCGGCACGCCCGGCTTGAAGACGTGCGAGTCATAGCCAAATCCGATTCGTGTTTCCATGGTTCCCGTGCCTGTCCTTGCTAATAATCCGCCCTCAGCAGGCGCGCTGGCGTAAGTAGAACTCGGCCAGCTCCAGGTCGCCCGGCTGGGTAATCTTCAGATTAACCTGAGAGCCATGGACGACGGCGACCGGATGGCCTGCGCGCTCCACGACCGAAGCCTCGTCCGTGCCCACAAATCCGTCCGCGGTGGCCTCGGCGAAGGCGCTCTTCAAGAGGCCGTAGCGGAAGCCCTGCGGCGTCTGCGCCAGAACCACAAACTCGCGCGGAATGGTCGAGGTAATCAGCGCGCCGTGCGCGGTCCGCTCCACCTGCTTGATGGTGTCCACGGCCGGCATCCCCACAATGGCCGCGCCATGTTCGATGACCGCGTCGATAGTCCGCTCGATGGTGGCCGCGTCGATCAATGGCCTGACGGCGTCATGCACCAGAACAACATCGTCGGGCTCGGCAGGCAAAGCGGCCAGCGCGTGGGAGACAGACTCCTGGCGGTTGTCGCCGCCCTCCACCACGCGGGCCCGGCCCGCAAAGCCGTACTCGGCGATTTGAGCCTGTACGCGCTCCATCTCCGGCTTGCGCACGGCCACGTAAATCGCTGTCACCCGCTCGACTGCAGCAAAGGCGCGCAGCGAATGAATCAGGATGGGAACCCCATCGAGGATGAGAAACTGCTTGGGCTGCGGCCCGGCCATCCGGGTTCCCAGCCCCGCCGCAGGTAGAATCGCAAAGACTTGCATGACGGTTGGAGTATACAAGCTGGCTATTCATTTTGCCATGCTTTAATGAAATGACCGCGCCCCGGAACGCACTGCCCAGGCGAAGTTGTGGTTGCTTTTGTATCCAGCGTGCGTGGTGGGAAAGTAAAAATTATAGGACCACGCACAACCCGAGCAGCTACTCTCGGCCTCGGCGTTTAGCCAGTATTGCTTGTATGGGCTTGTCTCCAGGTTTGTGAACGGACCTGTTTTCACGGGCTCGTCGTTATTATCGGAGTTGCCGTGAGAGGCATTTCCTAATTCGGCATAGTAGAGATGCCCCATCTCGCCCGTGGCGCAATTGTCATAGTCGCCGCAAGCAGGATCGGCTGCTGGAAGCCGCCAGCCGGTCAAGCCGGCAAAACCTCCCTTTTCATTGAGGCTTGCAGCCCATGCAACCGCCTCGTCCCAAGTCTTCTCTCCGGCGACGCCGGCATCTTTCAGCCAACTCAACTGTGTGTCGGTGTCATAGACCGTCCCGTCGCGCATATCCACTAGCCTCGCATGGGCCGGAATGGATAACCCGAGCACTATGGTCAACGCACAGAAAATGCTTGTCATCGCTTTCATGGCATACCCTCCCGCGGTCATTATACTGATTTTCGAATTCACCTCAGCCTGTACAAATGAACACGCTTACCGGCGAAATGCCGCATTGCCCCGTTATGATCTTGGGGTGCGCACAACGCTGCCCATCGACGTGAGATTCCTGAAACCCGGCCTGCGCCTGGCCGTCGGCCTCTCTGGCGGCGCCGACTCCGTGGCCTTGCTGCGCACTCTGGCGGAGCGGAGCGGGAAACTGGGCCTGGTGCTGCACGCAGCCCATCTGCATCACGGCCTGCGTGGCGAGGAGGCCGACGGCGATCTGGCCTTTGCCCGTACGCTCTCGGCCAAACTGGGACTTCCCTTCCACGAGGAGCGGGTGGATGCCGAAGCCGAAGCCAAGGAAAACGGAGAGACCCTTGAGGAGGCCGCGCGACGCCTGCGATACGGCTGGTTCAGGCAGCTGATGGCCTCGGGCGAGGTGGAAGCGATGGCCACGGCGCACACCAGTGACGACCAGGCCGAGACCGTCCTTGCCAAATTTCTGCGCGGAGCCTGGACCGAGGGCTTGAGCGGCATTCACCCGGTGGTCGAGTTCCCCGAGGGCCGCATCCTGCGCCCGATGCTCTCCACTTCACGGGCTGAGGTCGAGGCTTATCTTAGCGCGCTGGGCCAGGGCTGGCGCGAGGACTCCTCCAACCGTCACCTTACCTTCACCCGCAACCGCATCCGCCACGAGCTGCTGCCGCTGTTGGAGAGCTGGAACCCACAACTGCGCGAACACTTGGCACAGATGGCTCAGTTGGCCCTCGACGAGGAGGCCTGGTGGCAAACCGAACTGGCCCGCCTGGCGCCACAGTTGCTGCTGCACGGTCGCCCGATCCGTGGTGGTGGCCGCTCCGCCGGCGATGGCCTGGCTCTCGATGTCAGCCGGTTGGCCCAGCTCCCCCCGGCCCTCAAGCGCCGGCTCTTGCGCTACGCAGCGGCGCAGTTGGGCGCGGCAGTCGATTTTCCCTCCACCGAAGCGCTGCGTGCGCTGGCTCTCGCAGGCCGTGCCGGCCAGAGGCTCCAGTTGGCCCAGGGGCTCCGCGCCGAGCGAACCGCTAGGGAACTGCGGCTGGCTGTTCTGCCGGTCGCATCAGCCGCCATGATGGCCGCAGAGGCTGCTCCCGAGTACAGCGTGGCAATTCCCGGCGAGGTAGCCGCTCCAGCCTTCGGCCTGCGGCTACGAATCGAAATTACCACTCCGGCTGGGCCGATGGTGGCCCGGACCGCCATGCTGCGCAATTGGAGGCCGGGCGACCGCGTCCGGCTGCGCTACTCCTCCGCTCCGCGCAAGGTGAAGGAAGTGTTAGAGCGCCTTAAAGTTACCGGCTCCAGCCGCGCTCTCTGGCCGGTCCTCGAACTCGAAGGCCGCATCGCCTGGATGCGAGGAATAGAACTGGAGCCGGTGCCGGGAATCCGCATCGAGTCAACCGGCATGGAGGTGGCCGACGCATGGCCTTCCCCCATAGGAACCTCAACGGACGGTTGACTTTCCGGATGCTGCCGTAGAACCGGCCCCCAAATTGCTATAAGTTTTCCGGCCTTGAGAGTACAATCGGAGTTACTGCTCTTCCGGGCGGCAGGGTAAGTGTGTCTGCCATCAAGACTTTGTGTATTTCCTGTAACTTTGAGGAACATACCGGCGTCTAAAGGGGGATGCAGACGGTGCTGAAGACCCGCTCGCCGGCTTCTCCAACACCGAAAGAGAGGAATACTGGTGAATTCGACCGCCAAATCGATCATGTTCTGGGTCTTTATCCTCATCTGCCTCATGCTGCTTTGGGGCGTGGTGTCGAAGAGCGGAAGCATGGGGCCCAAGGACGCGGAGATTGCCTACTCCGATCTGTACAGCAAGGTGCAGCAGGGGCTGGTGAAGGATGCCGAGATCCAGGGCAACGAGCTGCATGGCCACCTAAAGGCCACGCCCAAAGAGCAGTTCCACACCTACGTCGGCGATCACTACGAGGATCTGGAAAAGGCCATGCTGGCGGCCGGCGTGTACTTCCCAAAGAAGGAACAGCAGAGCAACTTCCCCTTGCAGTTGCTCATCAATCTGGGGCCGTTCGTTCTGCTCATCGGCATCTGGTTCTTCTTCATGCGCCAGATGCAGTCGGGAGGCAACAAGGCGCTCTCGTTCGGCAAGAGCCGCGCGCGCCTGCTCTCCATGCAGCAGAAGAAGATCACCTTCAAGGAAGTGGCCGGCGTGGACGAGGCCAAGGAAGAACTGAAGGAGATTATCGAATACCTGCGCGAGCCGGCCAAATTCCAGAAGCTGGGCGGGCGCATTCCCAAGGGCGTGCTCTTGGTGGGCCCTCCGGGAACCGGCAAGACGCTGCTGGCCAGGGCCGTGGCCGGCGAGGCCAACGTGCCTTTTTTCTCCATCTCCGGCTCCGACTTCGTGGAGATGTTCGTGGGCGTCGGCGCAAGCCGGGTGCGCGACTTGTTTGAACAGGGCAAGAAGAACGCGCCGTGCATCATCTTCATCGACGAAATCGACGCCGTGGGCCGGCATCGCGGCGCGGGGCTGGGCGGCGGACACGACGAGCGCGAGCAGACCCTCAATCAGCTGCTGGTCGAGATGGATGGCTTTGAATCCAATGACGGTGTCATCCTGGTGGCAGCCACTAACCGCCCTGACGTGCTCGATCCGGCGCTGCTTCGTCCCGGCCGTTTTGACCGCCGCGTAGTGGTGGGCCTGCCCGATGTGCGCGGCCGCGAGGAGATTCTCGGCGTGCACGTGAAGAAAGTCCCGGTTTCCGACGACACCAACCTGAACGTGCTGGCGCGCGGAACCCCCGGCTTCAGCGGCGCTGACCTGGCCAATATGGTCAACGAGGCCGCGCTCAGCGCTGCGCGCATGAACCGCAAGCAGGTCACCATGTACGACTTCGAGGTAGCCAAGGACAAGGTGCTCATGGGCGCAGAGCGCAAGTCCATGCTGCTCACCGAGGAGGAGAAGCGGGTTACTGCCTATCACGAAGCGGGCCACGCGCTGGTGTCGTTCAAACGCGAGCACTCCGACCCTATTCACAAGGTCACCATCATTCCCCGCGGCATGGCTCTGGGCGTCACCATCTTTTTGCCCGGCGACCGGCACAATTACACCAAGGAATATCTGGAAGCCAATCTGGCCATCGCCTATGGCGGTCGGGTAGCCGAGGAGATATTCCTCAACCAGATGTCCACCGGCGCGGGCAGCGACATTGAGAGCGCCACCGACCTGGCCCGGCGCATGGTCTGCGAGTATGGTATGAGCCGCCTTGGCCCGCTCACCTTCGGCAAGAAAGAGGAGCAGATATTCCTTGGCCGCGAGATTGCGCAGCACCGCGACTTCAGCGAGGAGACGGCCCGCCAGATCGACCTTGAAGTGCGCCGCCTGATCGACGAGGCCTACCAGTCGGCTCATGGAATTGTGGAGACGAACGCCGACGCTATGCACCGCATCGCCTCTGCCCTGCTGGAGCGCGAAACAATCGATGCCGAAGAGGTCAAGATGCTCATCGAGGGCCTGGAGCTTCCCCCCTTGCGCTCGAATCTGGCCACGCCCAGCGACACCGGCGGCGACGACGTGCAGCAAGTGCTCAAGCCAGAGAGCCGCGGACCGGGCTTCACTGAGGGCTCGCGTGCAATGGCGAATGAGGCTCGCCTTCACCGGCATAACATCAACGCAGCTCACGCAAAAAAGAGGGCCACTCATTGCGAGTGGCCCTCTCTATTTGGCAGGTTCTCAGAAAATCTTGTAGCCGACTCCCACGCTTGCGCCGTAAGGCGAAATGCTGGAATTGCCCCACCAGGGCCAGTACTGGTACTCGACATCCGCAGCGCGGAGGCTGAGCCGCCTGGTCAGCTTCACGTCCATGCCGCCGCCGAAGGCAAAATCGGTGAAGTTGGCATGGCCGTAGCCGTTGTAATATCCGAAGTCCATCTTCGAGAAGCCGCCCAGCGCCTTGCCGTAGACGGTTGCCTTCCAGAAGTGGTACACGGGAAGTCTCGGGCCGATCAGATAGTTATCCTGGTGAATACCCTCGAATTGGTTCCAGCGCTGCCAGCGGCCTTCGGCCTCGATCTGCACCCAGCGTCTCAACCTCAAGTCGACATAGGCGCCCGCGCCGAACAACGGCTGGTTGCTGGCACTTGCGATGACGTTGCCGGATGAACTGCAACACTGGTTCGCGAAGTCAGGTTGAAAGATCGAGGCCATCCCGCCGGCGGTGATCGAAACCTCGCGGCCGGTGGCCGAGGGAAGCACTTGCGCACGGATGGCAATGGCGCCGGCCGCAAGCAGAATCGAGAACAAAAGCGCACCTAATCTTTTCATATGAAGAAAGTGCTTTCAGTCCGTGTGAATTTGTACTGCCGGGGAGAGAGTTCAATGGAAAATGTTTTGGAATTCCTGAACCGGGATGCAACGCGCGGCGCATTCCAGCCCAGGAACTCCCGATAGATACTACTGCCATCGGATGCGATGTGCCCGTGGGTTACTGGGTAGCGTCGCCGGGGGCGGGCTGCGTCACAGGCGGAGGCGCAGGCGTGGCGGTATCCGGGGTTGGAGACGAAGGTGCGGGCTGCGCCACGGGCGGAGGCGCAGGCGCGGCGGTATCCGGGGGTGTTGTCTTAGGCACGACAGCAGCCGGGGGTGGCAGCAGCCGAGAGGCATCGTAGCGTTGCAACTTGTAGAAGATCGGCGTCACCTCCAACGGCATCTTGTCGCGGGGGTTCATGTAGGCGTAGATCTTTGCGTTAAGCTGATGCACCCTGTCATCCCAGGGATCGGTCTTGAGCCAACTACACAGGGGCAAGGCAGGACGCTGGGTGAGGTCGTCCCAGTTCAGCTTGGGCGCCATCTTCTGCAAATCAGCCATCCAGGGGGTTCCGTCGGGCCTGAGCAGCGAGTCGCCGAGCAGGGGATTGTTCAGGGCCTTCAGCGCATTATCCGAATAGACCAACTGCGCGTAGTAAAGGCCCGCCGAGGGCAGCTTGTCTTTGTACATGGAGTTTCCCAGATACTCCATGGCGCGCTTGGCGGCCTCCTCGTTGTCGTGCTCCGTATGGTACATATCGATCTTCCTGAAGGTCGCCTCATCGGGGAACATCAGCCGGTCGTTGAAGGCGTAGCGGGTGTCGATGTGGTGGCCCATCACGACGTGAGCCAGTTCCATGGCCACTACCGAGGCGATCGCCTCCTCGCTGGGTAGTGTATCGATAAGCCCCTTGCTGATCAGAATGGTGTTGCCGACGGTGGTGGCCTCCACCGTGGTCGTAAGCAGAATGCGGGTATGCACCGGCTCAGTGAAGGCTAGATTATTAGGCACTTGCAGGTTGATGACAATCTGGTCCAGCACCGTGTTCTCATAGCCGCCCGGGGTCAGCGGAGCCACCAGCCCAGCTTCCACCAGCCGGTCGACCACGTTGTTTTCAGCCTGCGTCACCCAGGAGCGCGAGGCCTGCAGCGGACCCACATCCTGCGAGTCGTCGCTCTTGTCCACCGCGTCCTCCACCTTCACGCTCACGTTCTCGCTCTCCCGCGTGGGCAGCCTGAGAGAGTAGCCCCAAAAGTGCGTCTGGGCCTTCAGCCCCTCCGACTTGTCGCTTTCGCTGCGATGGGTTTCTTCCACGTAAACGGCCACCGGCAGCCAGATTCCCGGCTGCACATTCATCCGCCAGCTGTCGAAGTGAAAGTACAAGTGCGAGTCGTCCTCGGACCGGGCCGAGGTAAACGTGCCGTTGAAGCGGACGATATTGCCATCCTGGTCCTCGATCCACATGCGTCCATAAAACCGCCCCATGCCGGAAATCTTGGGGTGCACGTCATAGACCCAGGTGCGCACCGAGCCGAGAAACTCCCGCCGCACATAACTGAAGACATAGTGCTGGGTGTCGAAGCTGTTCGGATCCAGGAACATCATCTCCGTGAACCCCAGCGGGTTATAGGTAATCTGCGTGTCCAGCTTCAGCGCCTTGCTCAGGCCGGCGATGGAGGCAAGTGAACTCTTGAAGAAGCCGTGTTTGCCTTTGGAGCGCGGATTGTAGGCAGAGTCGAAAAAGCCCTTGCCGAAGTCGACGCGGCTCAGCATGTACTCGTCCGAGACCGGAACCTGGGAAAGCTTCATGTCCGGCTTCGTGTTCTGGATGTATGTTTCCACCAGGGGCGTGCGCTGCTGAATGTTCTTGATCAGCACCTTCTCCTGACCGATAGCTCTTTCCACCAGCGCCGCCTGTTCCGGCGTGAGCTGGTGGACCTGTGAGTATTTCGGTTCCTTCTTTGCTAACGCGCAAGAGACACTCAAAGTGATGAACAGGAGGGTGAGGAAAATTTTCCGAGGCGTCATGTCAGGCTCCTAAACTAGGTTCTTTCCGTCTTCTTATGGCTGTTGCGCCGTTCCGGAATCCGCGGCAGAGCGCAGCCATTGTTCTTGCGTGCAATTTTGATTTTACGCCAACTGAAACGTTATCGTGATGTTGGTTGTCATGTCCACCGCCTGACCGTTGCGCGTGGCGGGACGGAAACTAATCTGCTGCGCCACCCGCCGCGCCTCTTCATCCAGGCCATGGCCCAGGCTATGCACAATGCCCTGCACCACAACCCGGCCGTTGGCTGTAAATGTAACCCGCAAGATAACGTCGCCCTGCACCTTGAGCTCTCGGGCTTCACTGGTGTACTGCGGTACTGGTTTGGAGAGAACCTCCAGATTGGTGGGAACCGGAACGGCGCCCGGCCTTGGAGATGACGCCACGGCCGTGGGCGCGTTGGGAATGCCGACCGAGGCCACTTTGCCCACATTCCCCGATGGAGCCGTCTTCATGGTGCCCGGAACTCCGGCCGAGGCCACTTTGCCCACGACTCCGGAGTTCGATCCAAATTTTCTTCCATTGCCGAAACCTGTCGAGCCTACGACTCCGTGGGGCGCCACGGCCGGCCCACTCATCCCGCCATAGGGGTTACCGATAGCCGCCACGGTGGCCGGCCGCGTGGCGTTCGGATTGGGCGTGACTCCAAACGTCTGACCAAAATGCACCGGCGCTGTCGAGGGCTTGACGTGGTTATCTTGCGCAGGCATGGCAGCAGCAGCCAGCGCGGACTTGGGTTGCGGCGCCAGAATCACTGCCGGCTTGGCCGCCTTGAGGGCCGGAGTCGGCAGCTTGGCTTCGAGCAGGATCGGCTTCGGGTCCGGCTTAGGCTCCGGCTTTGGCATTTTGATCTTCGGCGCATCAAACTTCACCTCCCGAACCTTCGGAGGATCCTTCACAGGAGGCGGAGGGGGGGTCTTAGCCTTTGGCGTTGGAGGCGGTGGTTTGGTCGGCAGGATCAGCAGCGTCTCCTCATACCTGTGCGGATCGATTGCCTTGCTTCGCCGTTGCTCCAATGTACAGAAACAAGCCCAGCATCAGCCCGTTGATCACCATGCTGGTGATAAACGAGCCGCGCCTGCGCTCGGGATTGGGAAGCAGTCCAAAAGTGCCCCCCTCTGAATTAGCGTTCACCGGCATAATCTCAATCCTCGCTCACGGCTATAGATGCCGAGCGCCCTAACTTCCGCGGCCCGTCAGGATCGTGCTTGAGAAGATACGGCAGCACCTCATCCGGATGCCATACCTGATTCAAATTGCCCATGCGTATATCGGATGGGAGGAAGAGAACAATCTCGGTTCATAGTTATCGCGAGCCGCCCGGGAAAATTGGCGAAACCGCGACCTGACCCTGGCTTACGGGGCTCCGCGCAATGCGGACTGCCGGACGCTTGGACCCTGGACATTCCCATACTCCAATTCATTTCCAAGGCATCCAACAAAAATGCAATCCCCCCACGGGGGGCGAAAGGTTGTCTGCTACCCAGACCCGCAGGCATGGCGCCAGCTATGGCCATGTTCGCATCGGACCGGCAGCACGGAAAAACCAGATTCGGAGAGCCGTCTGTCCGATGGTCTGAGAGAGTGGCGCTACTCCGCCCCTCCACTGTGCCCTCTATAATAAACTTTAGGCTAAACCAAAGTTTTTGGGAAGGTACAGCTAGAGTTTAGGCTAAACCAAAGTTTTTGGAAAGGGACAGCTTTTTTGTGAAGATATTGGTTATAGGCGGCGCGGGGTATATAGGTGGTACCGTCGCCGGGTTGCTGGCCGAAAATGGGCATCAGGCCGTCGTTTATGACAATCTGAGCCATGGCCGGCGCGACCTTTTGCCTCCCGGCGTGGAATTTATCGAGGGAGAGCTGGCAGACCGGCCCGCTCTTGAAAGCCTTTTCGCCCTGGCCAAACACCAGGGAAAACCCTTCGACAGCGTCCTTCACTTTGCCGCCCTCATCGAGGCTGGCGAGTCCATGCTCCATCCTGAGCAGTTCTTCCGCAACAACACCGCCTCCACCCTGGCCCTGCTCGAAGCGATCCTCGCCCACGGCCCCCGCCGGCTGGTCTTCTCCTCCACCGCCGCCGTCTACGGCGAGCCGGAAGTGGTTCCAATCAAAGAAGATGCGCGTCTGCTGCCCACCAATGCCTACGGCGAGTCCAAACTGCTGGTCGAGCAGATGCTCGACTGGTTTTACCGCATTCACGGCTTGCGCTCCGCATCCCTGCGCTACTTCAACGTGGCCGGCGCCCCCGAAGGCCCCGGCGGCATCACCCGCGGCGAGGCCCACGAGCCCGAGTCCCACCTCATTCCCCTAGTCCTCGACGTTGCCCTCGGCCGCCGCCCCTCCATCCGCATCTACGGCGACGACTACCCCACCCCGGACGGCACCTGCATCCGCGACTACATCCACGTCTCCGACCTGGCCGATGCCCACCTGCTGGCCCTCAACGCCCTGGAAACACCGCCTGCCGCCGAGAGCCGCCTGATCTTCAACCTGGGCAACGGCCGGGGCTTCAGCGTCCGGGAGGTCATCGAATCGGCCCGCCGCGTTACCGGCCACCCCATTCCCGCCGAAATCCACCCTCGCCGCTCCGGCGACCCCGCCGTCCTCGTCGCCAGCTCTGAGAAAGCCATCCGCGAACTCGGCTGGAAGCCCCGCTACACCCAGCTCGACGAAATCATCCGCACCGCCTGGATCTGGCACCGGAAGCGCTACGCGCAGTAGTTGCTGCATACGGGCAATTGGCAGCGCTTGTGGCGCCACAGGCCTGCATGAAAGAATCGCGCTGCACGCTCTTGTTGAGCCTGGAGGCCTGTATGCGTTTCGCGTTTGCTCTGCTTCCTTGTATGTTCCTGAGCGGACTGCTTCACGCGCAGAACCCGCCGTGCTCAGACTGCGCAAAATCGGAAGCCGGGATTTTGCCGCAAGGCCACGCCGTTTGCCTCCCCGGCAGTGAAATGGCTTCCCATATCGCTACACGCAAGCCGGTCGCCCCGCCCGGGCTGAACGAGCCTCACATGAAAATCGAAGGCACCATAGCAGCCTGTTTTTGCTTTTCGCGGGTGGGCAAGGTTATCCAAGTGAGCGTTCTCTCCGGTCCAGCGATGATGCAGCAATCAGTGCTGGAATCCTTGAAAGACTGGACCTTTCGCCCCGTCAAGCAGGGCGGGCGGCGCTACGGCGGCTGTGGAACCATGCGGATACACGTTATTCTGAACGACTCGCATGTGCAAACTTACATAGATGAATGAGCTTGGCGTAGCTACAAGTTGGAGTTGAGAGATAGTGGGGAGTGTGGTGAAAACAGCAAAAGGCAATTGAGAGGCTTTGCGGAACGAGTGGATACACATGGGATGAATTGTTGACGCTGATGATAGCTGGGTTATGAGCTTCGATAGGGCGGTTCTGGCAGGAAGTTTTTAGATCCGCAAGTAAGGTATTGTTCTTTTTACAAGAACCTCACCCGTGGAAGATTCTCAAGGCGTATCAGATTAGGGCAGTCATACAGTTTCTTCGTGAGGAAAGGAAGATTCCATGAGCCAAACGCTCCAGTACAAAGGCTATGACGGCTCGGTCGAATACAGCGCGGAGGATCGTGTCTTACATGGACGGCTGCTGGGAATACGCGACGACATCGTCTATGAAGGGTAGGATGTGGATAGTTTGGAATCCAACTTCCATGCTGCCGTGGAGGAGTACCTTGCCTTCTGCGCGGCCGAGAAAAAAACACCGGATAAGCCCTTCAAGGGCAGCTTCAACATTCGGGTTGGACCGGATCTGCACAAGCAGGCGGCCCTTTTTGCCGAAGAGCACAATCAAAAGCTGAATACCGTGGTTTCCAGGGCGCTGGAAGATTTTCTCATTCAGGCTCGGTAAGTGGCGGCGCTGCGCGAGTATGTGTCCGCGCAGAAAAAGGCGTGGCACGCCGCCGGATTTCTGCGCATCCGCACCCGAGGGGCCGTCTTCCCCTCCCACTTGCCGTTTGTAGGCTCGCCTCTATAAAGTGTCTCCCAAGCGCAGTCTCAGCGGGAATGTGCCCCCGTCCTGTCGTGAGAGGTTTCTATTCTTCTTTCCCAAAGGATTTTGCATGCCTTCCTTGCCCGTTTCTGCCGTAGCCAGCCCCGCTTCTGCAATTGCCAGCCGGGACATCGACTCCACTCTGCGCGAAGACCGCGTCTTTCCGCCCCCGCCGGAGTTCAGCGCCAAGGCCTACATCCAGAGCCTGGAACAGTATGAGGCCCTTTACAAGCAGTCCATCGACGATCCCGAAACCTTCTGGGCCAGCGCCGCAGAGGAGCTGCATTGGTTCAAGCCATGGGATAAGGTTCTGGAGTGGAATCTCCCGTCGGCTCAGTGGTTTGTGGGCGGCAAGTTAAACCTCTGCTACAACTGCGTGGATCGACATACGCAGGGGGCTTGCCGTTTGTAGGCTCGCCTCGATAGAGTGTCTCCCAAGCGCAGTCTCAGCGGGAATGTGCCCCCGGCCTGCCGTGAGAGTTTTCGATTCTTCTTTGCCCAAAAGGATTTTGCATGCCTTCCTTGCCCGTTTCCGCCGCAGCCAACCCTGCTTCTGCAATTGCCAGCCGGGATATCGACTCCACTCTGCGCGAAGACCGCGTCTTTCCGCCCCCGCCGGAGTTCAGCGCCAAGGCCTATATCCGAAGCCTCGAGCAGTATGAGGCCCTTTACAAGCAGTCCATCGACGATCCCGAGGCCTTCTGGGCCGGCGCCGCACAGGAGCTGCATTGGTTCAAGCCATGGGACAAAGTTTTGGAGTGGAATCTCCCGTCGGCTCAGTGGTTTGTGGGCGGCAAGTTAAACCTCTGCTACAACTGCGTGGATCGGCACACGCTGGGGACTCGTCGCGATAAAACCGCGCTGATTTGGGAGGGTGAGCCGGGCGAGGTGCGCCGGCTGACCTACGCCGAACTGCACGCCGAGGTGCAGAAGTTCGCCAACGTACTCAAAGCGCTGGGCATCCGAAAGGGCGACCGCATCGCTGTTTACATGGGCATGACCCCGGAGCTGGCCATCGCGCTGCTGGCCTGCGCCCGCATCGGCGCCGTGCACTCCGTGATTTTTGGCGGGTTTGCCGCCAACGCCATCGCCGATCGCGTCAACGACTCAGCCTGCGTCGCTATCCTCACCCAGGACACGAGCTACCGCCGCGGCAACGAAATTCAGCTCAAGCGCACCGTCGATGAGGCCATGAACGCCTGTCACACGGTCAAGCACGTCGTCGTCTTCCGCCGCACCGGCTCGCCTGTTCAAATGGTTGCCGGCCGCGATTACTGGTGGCACGACCTGATGGCCGCCGCCGGCGCCGATTGCCCCGCCGAAGAGCTGGACTCCGAAGACCCGTTGTACATCCTCTACACCTCTGGCACCACCGGCAAACCCAAGGGACTGGTCCACACCACCGGCGGCTACGCCGTACAGACCTACCTCTCCGCCAAGTACGTCTTCGATCTGCGCGACGAGGACATTTTCTGGTGCACAGCCGACATCGGCTGGGTCACCGGCCACTCCTATGTGGTTTACGGCCCGTTGCAGAACGGCGCCACCGTGATGATGTACGAAGGCGCGCCCAACTGGCCTGATTTCTCCCGCTTCTGGAAGATTGTGGACGACCACAAGGTGACGGTCTTCTATACCGCGCCGACGGCGATTCGCGCCTTCATCAAGTGGGGCGACCAGCACGTCGAAAAGCACTCTCTGGCCTCATTGCGCTTGCTGGGCACCGTCGGAGAACCCATCAACCCCGAGGCCTGGATGTGGTATCGCGAGAAGATTGGCCACAGCCGCTGCCCCATCGTCGATACCTGGTGGCAGACCGAGACCGGCGCCATCCTCATCACCCCCATTCCCGGTGCGGTGCCCACCAAGCCCGGATCGGCCACGCGGCCCTTCTTCGGCATTCAGCCCGAGGTGGTCAACAAGGAGGGCGAACCGGTGCCCGCCGGCCATGGCGGCCTGCTTATCATTCGCAAGCCCTGGCCCGCGATGGCCCGCACCATCTACGGCGATCCCGAGCGCTACCTGAAGACCTACTGGAGCGACATCGAGGGCTGCTACTTCACCGGCGATGGCGCCCGCCAGGACGCCGACGGCTACTTCTGGCTGATGGGACGGGTCGACGACGTCATCAACGTCAGCGGCCATCGCCTCGGCACCATGGAGGTAGAGTCGGCCTTGGTTGCACATTCCAAGGTGGCCGAGGCCGCCGTCGTCGGCCGCCCGGACGAGCTAAAAGGCCAGGCGATCTCCGCCTTCGTCACCCTGGAAAGCGGTAACCAGCCCAGCAACGAATTAAAGGATGAGTTGCGCCGGTGGGTCTCGAAGGAGATCGGTTCCCTCGCCCGCCCCGACGATATCCGCTTCACCGAGTCCCTGCCCAAAACCCGCAGCGGCAAGATCATGCGCCGCCTACTGAGGGAACTGGCCGCTCACGGCGAGATCCAGGGCGACACCACGACCCTCGAAGACTTCACCGTCATCGCCAAACTGCGCGAGGCGGAGGAAGGGTAAGCCGCGCTTCACACCCGAAAGTAATCGGCGCGCCAATTCTTGATGCGCTCTTTGATCTGCTTGCGGTTCAGATTCTCTTCCAGCGCCTGTTTGGCCAGCGCCACCACTTCGTCATCGGCGGCGAAGCGCAGGCCGATCAACTGATCCTCGGTGAGGCGATAGATCTGCGTGTGCCATTCCGAGGGGGCCAGCGCCTGCAAGCGCAGCCGCTCTTCCAGCCGGATAACGCGGTCCTGCACCTTGAGCGGGTACAAGCGCAGCTTGAAGACGGGGATGAACACCGCCAGCGAAAGCAACAGGAACCATGAGGAGGCGATGTAGGAATCCGCCCAATGGTGCACCAGGTGGAAGACGGCGAAGACCAGGTTGGCAATCAGAACGGAAAACAGTACAAAGTGAAATGGTGGATCAATTCTTCCGTGGTTCTTGAGATTCTGCGGAGAGGATTTGCTCATGCTCGACCCTGATTTCTGTCAGGCCGGAGTCGGCTACCGTGGTTGCCTTTGTTTCCGTCAAACCACCGGCTGCAGCGCTGGGGACCTGCGCACCTGCACTTATCGGATTCTCGGCGGCGCGGGCCGAAGCTGTCAATGCCAGAAGATTGTCTGGACCCAGCAACTGCGGGTTCTTGGGGATGAGATGATAGCGGCCGCGCACCAGATAATCCACGAATAACCCTCCAGCGAGGTACGGATTTACCAGCGCGATAGGGACGGCATAGCCGGTGGTGCTCAGCGACTCGGCGATGCTCTTGTTTCCTCGGCTCTGCCGGCGATAGCCGGGAATCTGCGGAATCTCGAAGATCGCGAGTTGCGTCTCAGGATGCTTGCGGGCATAGCGCTCCAGCTTGTAGGCAATCTGCTTGGGAGTGGTCATGCCCGCGTCCGGAAAGATGCTGCGCTTGAAGGTGCCGGGAAAGTAGAAATTGAGCGTGCGGCGCGCAAAATCCGAGCAATTATTGAACAGCAGGTTGAAGTGCGTGCGATTAGCGCTTATGTTCATCAGCGCGATGAAGGCGTCGTCCTGCTCTTCGCTGGTCTCAAAGCGGAAGGCGTAGATGCGCCGCTCATAGGACAGGCCCGCCAGTTGGGTCCAGCCGCCATGCACAAAATTGCCGGGAATCAGGTCTTTTCCCAGGCTGAGCAGATGAGTTTCGCGATAGTTGCTACGCAGCCGGCGGACGTTCTCTCGGTCAACTCGCGCGGGTACCAGGGAGGCGTCCTCGACAGAATAGAGGTAGGGAACCAGCGGGATCGCCACCCAGTCGTACCCGTTAATGCCCTGGTAGCGGGAGAGGACTGCGCCCAGTTCGCCAGCCTGGCAGCGGCGCAGCTTGACGGGTGTTTCGGCGCAGATGCGTTCAAAATAAATGGCATTATGCCCCGTCGGGTTTACGGAACCAAAAAAGCCATACGGCTCCTCCATCAGCAGGGCCGCCTGCGCCCGGCTCGGTGCAGGAGAGAGAACCAAAACCACTAAGACCATGAGGCAAAATGCAGTTGTGCGCGGTCTTCGCATCCAGAGCATCGGTCCTCCTTAGTCAGGATCTTCAACTACCTTTCAGTTTGCCCCGCTTCCGGAAAATCAACTGCATGTCCTCTGCGATGCGATTTGGGCGTCGGGCTTGCCGAAATGAAGAGTTCCGCCCGGGAAGCTGCCGAGAGGGGACGGTAAACTCTTTTGCACATTCTGACACGGATTGCGAACAAAAGTTGCAACGAAAATTGTGAAAAAAGGGTCAATGCAAATCAGAACCCCATCATCACCGGCTCCATCTCCAGCCGAATGCCAAAGCGCCCCTCGACAGCCGCGGTGATTTCTCCGGCGAGAGCCAGAACCTCCGCTGCCTTCGCGCCGCCAAGATTGACCAGCGCCAGCGTGTGTCGCGTGGAGACGGCGGCAGCGCCCCGCGTGTACCCTTTGGCGAAGCCGGCCTGCTCGATCAGCCAGGCTGCCGGAACCTTGACCTGACCCGGATTCTCAGCGCCCGGCCCGGCCGGAAATCGCGGCGGCGCCTTCTCGCTCGCGGCTGCAATCTGCCGGAGCTGGTCCTCATCGACCACGGGATTCTTGAAGAAGCTGCCCGCGCTGCGGCAATCCGTGTCGCCCTCGACCATCAACATTCCCTTGGCCTGGCGGACGCGGCGCACCTGAGCCGCCACCTCGGCCAGGCTCGGCTGCATGCCATCCGGAAAGGCCCGTTGCAGCTCCGCGTAGCGCAGCGTAGGCGCGCCGCCGGGCGTCAGCCGGTAGTCCACACGAGTCACGACGTACCGCCCGCTATCCACCGAGTTGAAGCGGCTGCGGCGATAGGCAAACCCGCACTCGCCGGCAGCAAACTCGACGAACCCATGCTCCCTAAGATCGAAGGCCCGCACCAGAGAGAGTACCGAAGCTACCTCCTGCCCATAAGCTCCGACATTCTGCACCGGAGTCCCGCCCACCGTGCCGGGAATGCCGGCCAGACACTCGACTCCAGCGCAACAATCTTGCACCGTCCGCTCCACGAAGTGGTCCCAGTCTTCGCCCGCCGCAGCCTGATAAATCGTGTGGCCGGAATCGCCCGGCGCGACCGTCGCTATAATGCCGCGCAACCCCACCCGCACCACCAGGCCATCGAATCCGGCGTCGGCGATCAGCAGGTTGCTGCCCCCGCCCAGCACAAACAGCGCCACTCCACGCTCTCCCGCCCAGGCGGCGGCCTCGGCAATCTCCTCTTCGCTTGCAGCTTCCACAAACCAGCGCGCGGGTCCGCCAATGCCAAAGGTGGTGAAGGGCGCAAGCGGTTTGTTCGCTTCCATGAGCATCAGTAAAAGGCTACACTATGGGAGAAATCGCCGGAATAAACTCAGCCTGGCATTGCGTGCAGGCAGACAATCTATCCCGTCAACGCGAGAACGGCCTCCCGCGTGGGAGGCCGTTCTGATTTGTTAATGCTTTACGCGTGCGAGTCTGTGACCGCCGCATTTGTTCAGCGGCGAATCGTCGCATCCAATTCTTTGGAGGCGAGTGCCCGTTGCACGGCGCTATGCTTCCGGCTATACGTGAAATAGATGATCAACCCCGCGATCAGCCAGCTCCCGAAGGCTTTCCAGGCTGGCGCATCGAGCGATAGCATCAAGGCCAAAGACACAATCATGCCTAAAATCGGCACCAGGGGAACCAAGGGAGTGCGGAACGGCCGTGGCATATTGGGTTGCTTTACGCGCATAATCCAGACGCCGAGGCAGACAATGGTAAAGGCCAGCAACGTGCCGAGGCTGACAAGTTCCCCGAGAAATGCGATGGGGAAAAAAGCTGCCAGAAAAGCAACAAAAGTTCCCACCACAATCGAAGTGATGTAAGGCGTGCGGAAACGCGGATGAATCTTGCACGCCCATTTCCAGAACAATCCGTCGTGGGACATGGTGTAAAGCACGCGCGATTGTCCCAGCAGCATCACCAGCATTACAGATGCCAGTCCTGCAATGGCGCCAAGATCGATCAGTAGAATTCCCCAGCGCACACCGATCTCCGCCGCCCCTTCGGCAACCGGAGCCGCAACATTCAGCGTGGTGTAGGACTTCAGGCCGGTCAACAACCCAGCCACGATTATGTAAAGAACCGTGCAGATTACCAACGATCCCAGAATTCCAAAGGGCATGTCCTTCTGCGGGTTCTTCGCCTCCTGCGCCGCAGTGGAGACGGCGTCGAATCCGATATAGGCGAAGAAAACCACTCCCGCGCCGCGCATGATGCCAGACCATCCGAACTGACCGAAATGGCCGAGATTCTTGGGAATGAAGGGATGCCAGTTGGCAACCATTTGCGACCAGTGAGCAAAGGCGAACGCCGTAGCCAGGCCAATAAAGATCAATACGACAGAAACTTTAATCATCACCGCCGCGCTGTTGAGATTTGCCGACTCGCGTACGCCGACAACAAGGACAATGGTGATCACCACAATAGCCATCAGAGCGAAGAGGTCAACTCTGGCGACAAGCGTGTGTCCGAAAAGCGAGAGCATCAACGACGGCGTCGGGTTGAAAGGAAGTCTGGCGCCGAAAAAACCGACCAGGCTGCCGACATAGCCGCTCCAGCCGACCGCTACGGTCGCCGCGCCGAAGGCATATTCGAGCACCAGCGCCCAACCGATGATCCAGGCCACGATTTCGCCCATGGTCGCATAGCCATAGGTGTAGGCGCTGCCCGCGATGGGAATCATGGAGGCAAACTCCGCGTAGCACAGGCCGGCGAAGATGCAGCCGACGCCTGCAATGACAAAGGAAAGTACAATCGCCGGTCCGGCGAACTGGGCCGCCGCGGTGCCTGTCAGAACGAAGATCCCCGCTCCGATAATCGCGCCAATGCCCAAGGTGATCAGATTCACCGGGCCGAGGGCACGCTTGAGCGAATGTTCGCTCGTCTCGGCGGCCTCCGCCATGATGGTGCTGAGTGGCTTCGTCGCTAACAACTTGCTGCCCATGCAATTCCTCCCTGATTCGATCGTGTACTCAACGTTCTCCCGGCGACGACGCCGTGTTTGAACTGATTTGAAACTGCCTGGACGTGAATGAGGATTCTCCGTCTCAAGGATTCATATCCGGTTCTATATTCATCGTCTTCGCGGTTTGCCGCGACCAGAAGAGATACACAGGAATGCCCAGCAAAACCAGAACCAGGCCCGGCCATGTGTATTGTGGCTTGTATCGCAATAATACGACACAGATCCACCCTGCCATCGCAATGTAAAGCGCCGGCAGAACAGGGTAGCCCAGCGCCTTGTAAGGCCGGGGCGCATTTGGTTTTTTAAAGCGCAGCACGAAAAGGCCCACGATGGTGAGAATGTAAAACACCAGCACCGCGAAGATGATGTAGTCCAGCAACTGGCTGTACGAGCCCGAGACGCACAGCACAGTGGTCCACGCGGCCTGCACCAGCAACCCCGCGGCTGGCGTCTTGTAGCGCGGTTGCAGCTTGCCGACCGACTTGAAGAAAAGGCCGTCCTGGCTCATGGCGTAGTAGACGCGCGCCCCGGCCAGCGACAGTCCATTGGCGCAGCCGAAGGTGGAAATCAAAATCGCTGCGGCCATCAGGTACGCGCCGCCGGAGTGAAATATCTGCTCCAGCGCCGCTGTCGCCACGCGGTCCTCGGTTGCGTATTGAATCCCCCGCGCCATCACCGTCGCACCGTTCGGGTCGCCGTGCATGGGCAAAACCAGCAGGTAAGACAACGACACCAGAAAATAGATCGTTAGCACAAATCCCGTGCCCAGAACCAGCGACAACGGAATGTTCCTTTTGGGATTCTTCACCTCGCCGGCAGTGAAAGTGATGTTGTTCCAGGCGTCAGAGGAAAACAGCGACCCCACCTGCACCACCGCCAGAATCACCAGCACATTCACCAGCACCATCGGCCCGCCCACGCCCATCTGCACCGGTGCAGCGAGCCCCAGCCGGCATTTTTCCAAAATTCACTCCACCCCGCTCCGAAGTTAGCCTCCCAGGCCGCAGCGTTGCGTCCCACCGTAATGGCAAGCAGAATCAGCGCCGCCAGCGACAGCGCCTTGGCTGTGGTGAAGATGTTCTGAATCAGAGCGCCCAGCTTCACTCCGAAGATGTTCACGATGGCCAGAAAAACGACGACCACAATGCCGGTCAGGTTGGCGGTGTTGACGCCGATCTCCATGTTGCCCAGCACCATCGGCCCCACCCGCAGCGCGGGCACGTGAGCGATGTGCCACAACCAATGGGTCGTCGAAACGGCCGGGAAAAACACGCCGAGAAACTTGCCGAAGGCCACCGCGACGGCGGCGATGGTCCCTGTCTGAATGACCAGAAAGAGCGTCCAGCCATAGAGGAATCCCCACAGCGGCCCAAGCGACTCCCTCAGGTAGACGTACTGGCCGCCGGCTTTGGGCATCATGGCCGCCAGCTCGCCGTAGCTCAGCGCGGCGGTCATGGTCAGGATGGCCGTCACCACCCACGCGCCTAGAAAAAGTGCCGGAGAACTGGTGCCGCGGGCAATGTCCGCCCCAACGATGTAGATGCCGGAGCCGATCATCGATCCGACCACCAGAGCGGTCGAGCTGAAGAGGCCAAGGCTCTGTACCAGCCGGGGAGCGTTGGATGGAGCTTCGGATTCAGGAATGGGATTGGGTTCTGGGGTCGTCACTTAAACAAAGTTTTATCGGATTTCAGCGCGATTGTCTTTCTTTTTCTGAAAATGTCTGAATTCAGTACACTTTGTATGGATTCAGGACACTTTCGCTCATCCTAACTCTGCCAGCCACTTGCGAAACTCCGCCGCCGGGTCCGCCTGGCGAAAGAGCGCACCGGCAATAGCAACGACAGTAGCTCCGGCTTTGAGCGCCTCAGCCGCAGTGGCCAGCGTGATGCCGCCGATAGCGACCAACACCGGACCAGTGCCAGCTCCCGCGCGCAGCCTCCGCACGCCCTCCATTCCAATGGGAGGTGTAGAAGTCTTTTTGGTCCGCGTCGGAAAAACCGGGCCGATGGAAAAATAATCCGCCGGCTCAGCCAAAACGCCCGGCAAAAGCGTCGCGCTGCCGCCCAGGGTACCCACTATGCGCTCTTGGCCCAGTAGCTTGCGGGCCTCAACTGGCTTGAGGTCTCCAGCATCCACATGCACGCCGTCAAAACCAATCTTCTCAACCAGATCAGCCCTATCATCGAGAATCAACTTTATCTGCCCGATTGGCATCGCACCGCGCAGAATCTCCGCGTCAGCCAGCAGTTCAGCCTCCGCACCGGACTTGTTGCGGTACTCAAGCAGTGTCACCCCAGCCTCAGCCAGCTCGCTGCCCAACCTGCGCAGGAATTCAGAGCGGCCCGTGGCCGGAATGAACGAGGCATCAAGGATGGGGTAAAACTTGGGAAAAGAGTAGGACATGGAGACAGGATAGCCCATGAGGGAATAGGTAAAAAAGAGTAGGACATGGAGACAGGATAGCCCATGAGGGAATAGGTATTAGGGAATAGAAAGCGCTTATTACTATTCTGCGGCCGGGAAGCCTAATCCCTATTCCATATTCCCTGTTCCTCCTACATCTCGTCCGCCGACGGCCCATAGGTTCCCGGAATCGGCTTGTCGAGCAGGCGCAGGTAGACGCCCAACTGGGCGCGGTGATGCACCAGGTGGTTCATCACCATGTCGCGATAGACCTGGTACCGCGGCTGGTCAATCCACTTCTGCCCGCCGAAGATAAACTGCCAGTGCTCATCCCACTTCTGCGGCGCGAGTGCGGCGATCGCCGAGCGCACCCCGATCAGCTCCCGGTCAAACTTTTCCAGCAGCGCCGCTTTGCTCTCCGGCACATACTGCTCCCACTTGTGGTCCGCGGCAAACTCCAGTTTGTCCTTGGTTAGCGTATGAAGCGCCCAATCCCCCGTCATATCGGTAATATGTCCGGCCAACTTGCCCAAGGTCATGGATTTGGGGTGGGGTTTGTAGTTGAAGTCCACGTCAGCCGGGATCGCCTCCAGCATCTTGCGCGTCTTGGCGGTCTCGCGGTCGTATTCGGCAATCAGCTCTTTTTGAAAGTCCATCCGGCAACCTCCTGAGTTGCGAGGTCAGCATAACCGATTCGGAAGCAAAAGGCGAATAAAAAGCGATAAATTTTGCGCCCAAAAAGCGCCTCTGCGCTACCGGGAGCGCGTGGAAACGAAGGCCGACGAGAAGGCCTCCTGCCAGCCTTTGTCTGTGGGCGGCGCTGTGCCCTGGGGCGGCACATTAATGGGAAGTGGCAGAGGCTCAGGCTCCGGCTGATCGATTTGCAGGTAGTTTCCGTGCTCGAACTTCCAGTCATCCGGAATCTCGAAGGGCGGCTGGAAGTTTGCAGGCCAGGGTTTTGCTGGGCCGCAATGGCCCAGGGCAGCGCGCCACCACGGATGCCCTTCGGCGATGATGCCGGCAAAGAAATTGCCCAGCGGAAAGTCCATCGACAGCACACTATCTTTCTTCGAGGCGAGAACGGAGATGGCTCCGATGCCCGCCGCTGCCGCCTTGAACTCCGTCGTCAGGCAGTTATCGTCGATGGCCGGGGCCATGAGCGTGACGCGGCGAACCGGCAGGCTCAGGTGGGAAATGGCGGCCAGCACCACGCGCGCCCCCAGGCTGTGGGACGCAAAAGAAATGCTGGCCGCATCCTGAAAGTTGGCGTCGATAAATTCAGCGATCAGGCTGCCAGCTTCATCGGCAATCTTCGGCTCCTCAGGATAATCGAGCCCATGAGCCCAGACCGAGTCGCCTGGCCACAGCAAGCCTACAAAAGCGGAAGACTGCGGCAGTTGCAGCAGGCCCTCCCAGTTCGAAAGGCAGTCAACGCCGTCGGCGCGATTCACGTTGAAGCCATGGGTTGCGATCAACACGTGACAACCCCGGATGGATGCCTGCAGGTCGCTCAATCTCAGGCTCTGGTAGCCGCCGCCGGGCATACTCTGGTTGATGCTCACGGAGGTTGCCAGTCCTCCTCCTACCGCCGAAAGGCGAAGATCGAGAAATTGTGTCATGGCAGCCTACTTCTTTACCAGTTGCATCGTATTCACAGCCGTTGCCAGTGCGCTGGAAAGGTCTTTGGCAATAGGCGCCAGCGGCGTGGCCAGCAGACCGACCAGGAGCGCCAGCAGCATATCCTTCGAGAACCAGAATCCAGTGTCTACCAGAGTCCTTCCGCCGACCACGGCCAGCAGCACCGCAATCAGGGCGGCCAGCCCACGAGTCCAGTTGCGATAGACCTGGTCTGCGTGCTGGTAGGATTCATCAAGCATGGCGGTCACAATCAGGTCGAAGCGTGCATTCGCGTCGCTCTGTTGCGTGGTGAGCGCCACCCCGGAGACCATGCTGGTGGCCACCTGAGTCAGCAAATCCGGATCGACATTCGTCTCGGCCGCAATGGCCCGTGCATTACCGGCGCTCAGATGCAGCTTGATGAGCGATTTGGCAATAGCTTTCTGGCTGGCAAGATCGGTCCCGTTCACCCAGTTGGCAAGCAGGGATTGAAGAATCTTTTTCTGGGGCAACGCATTGACCGGCTGCTTTGCGTCCTGCTCACCGGGAGTCAGGCCGGTGACGGTGACGCGAATTCTGCCGAACCCTATGTGATTGATCCAGGGAATCACTGGCTTGGTTGCCTCCAGAAGACCGAAGGCTGCAGTCCCCAGCCCGCCGATGGCGGTGATGATCTGCGGTAACGGCATTACGTGCAATACATCGCTACTCATGGTTCTCGTCCTCCCAAGTGCTTGCCAGCAACATTACATGCGAATCGCAGGACAGTAAAGAGAGATTTTTTCGGAAAGAAAAGGCAGAATTCTCGAAGGAGAATCCTGCCTTTCGATGGGTCGAGTGAGGCCGCGTCTACCTGGCCAAAAACTGCTCCATGAACCCGGTGTCGAACTGGCCGTCGCGGAAGCCGGGGTCGGCAAAGATCGCCTGATGCAGCGGAATTGAGGTTTCGATGCCCCGCACCACGAACTGGCTGAGGGCGCGCTCCATCATCGCAATCGCCTCTGTCCGGCCGCGGCCATGGACGATCAGCTTGGCAATCAGCGAATCGTAGTAGGGCGGGACCACGCCCTCGGCGTACTGCGCCGTGTCCACCCGCACGCCGTTGCCGCCGGGCACGTTAAAGGCCGTGATTGTGCCCGCCGAAGGGGTGAACTTCTGAGGGTGCTCGGCGTTGATGCGGCACTCGATGGCGTGGCCGCGGATCTCCAGCCTGGCGGGCAGTATCGCGTCCAGCCGCTCCCCCCCGGCGATCAGCAACTGCGCCTTCACAATGTCCACGCCTGTGATGGCCTCGGTGACGGGGTGCTCCACCTGGATGCGGGTGTTCATCTCGATGAAGTGAAGCTGCCCGTCCTCGTCCATCAGGAATTCCACCGTGCCGGCGTTCTGGTAGCCAATCTCCTTCAGGCAGTGGCACAGAGTGCGGCCGATCTCCTCGCGCATCTTCGGCGTCACCTTCAGGCTCGGCGCCTCTTCTATGAGTTTTTGATGGCGCCGCTGGATGGAGCACTCGCGCTCGAAGAGCGAGGCCACGTTGCCGTGCTCGTCGGCCAGCACCTGGAACTCGATGTGGCGGGGGTTCTCGAGGAACTTCTCCATGTACAGCTCGCCGTTGCCGAAGGCGTTGGCAGCCTCGGTGTACGCCGCGTAGAAGAGGTTGGGCAGCTCCTCCGGGGCGCGTACGATTCTCATGCCGCGGCCGCCGCCGCCTGCTTTGGCCTTGAGGATGACCGGGTAGCCCACCTTCTTCGCCCAGCTCAGCGCCTCCTCGGCGGTGGCAACCACGCCGTCGGAGCCGGGAAGAATGGGCACCTTGGCCCGCTTCATCGCCTGGCGCGCTTTATCTTTCTCGCCCATCAGCCGGGTGACCTCGGGCGGCGGCCCGATGAACTTGATATTCGAGGCGCGGCAGACCTCTGCGAAGTTGGCGTTCTCGCTGAGCAGGCCGTAGCCGGGATGAATCGCGTCCACGTCGGCAATCTCTGCCGCGGAGATGACCGCCGGCACATTGAGATAGCTCTCCGCCAGCCGCGGCGGGCCAATGCAGATGGCCTCATCGGCAAAGCGCACGTGCAGCGCGTTGCGGTCGGCCTCGCTGTAGACGGCGACCGTGCGGATGCCGAGCTCCCGGCAGGCGTTCAGAACGCGCAGCGCAATTTCTCCGCGATTGGCAACCAGTACCTTACGAAGCATTCATGACCCTTTGAGCGGAGTCCGCGGAGTAGCAGAGCCAGTAGGCCTTGCTAACTCAGCCAACCCTGCTGTCTTCCTTACCCCAGCCGGATGGAAAAGAGGGGCTGCCCGAACTCGATGGGCTGGCCGTTGGAAACCAGGCACTTGACGATCTCGCCCGCAGCGTCGGACTCGATCTCGTTCATCAGCTTCATGGCCTCGACGATGCCAATCACCTGCCCCTTGGCCACGTGATCTCCGGGGGAGACGAACGCCGCGGCGCCGGGCGAAGGCGAGCCGTAGAAAGTGCCAACGATGGGGGACTTGACGATGTGCAGGCCGGCATCCGGGTCAGCCTCCGCAGTCGCCGTGGGCGGTGGCTGGCTTGCCGCGCCCGCAGCCTGCGCCACCGGGCGCGGAGCCGAGCCGAGCAGGCGCGCCAGGTCGCTCAATTCCGCCGAGGATGCCGCCGGCTGGTTGAACTTGAGCCGGATCTTCAGGTCGCCGCGGTCCAGATCGAACTCGGCAACCTGGTATTCCTTCAGAAATTCAATCAGTTGTTTCAGATCTGCAATGTCTTGTGGTTTCATTCGTTCCTTAACTCTCCCCCACGCAAGCGGGACGGGCTGAATCAAAGTTCGGTCAAAGTTCGATCAGGGCCTTGGGCGCTGGGGTGAGCACCTGGCCTCCGGTTCGGGTTACAGCCACCATATCCTCGATGCGAATGCCGAAGCGGTCAGCCAGATAGACTCCCGGCTCGATGGTGATGACCATGCCGGCAAGTAGTCTGGCCGTCTCTCCGGCGCCGATGCGCGGCGGCTCGTGAATCTCCAGGCCGAGACCATGGCCGGTGGAGTGGGAAAATGCCTCTGCCAATCCTGCCCTGCGCAACACACTGCGGGCTGCCTCGTCTACCTCCGCACAGCTTACGCCCGCCGCCACTGCGGCTACCGCGGCCTCCTGAGCCTCCAGCACCGCCTCATAAGCGGCACGCTCGGTGGCCTTCGGCATGCCCAGGTGGACGGTTCGGGTCATATCCGAGCAATATCCATTGAGGATAACACCAAAGTCGAGGGTTACGAAGCCCTTGCGCGGCAACCGGGCGGCGGAGGCGCGTCCGTGCGGCAGGGCTGAACGGACTCCGGAGGCAACGATAGTCTCAAACGACATCCCCTCGGCCCCCAGCAGGCGGGCTTGATATTCGATCTCCGCCGCCACCTCAAACTCCGCCAGGCCGGGCCGGATGAAGCCCAGAATCTGCTCGAAGAGCTTGCAGCCCGTGAGCGCGGCTTCAATCATTAGTGCCAACTCGTCCTCATCCTTTAACTGGCGCAGCGGGACAACCAGCGGCGCGGCCAGAGCGGAGAGAAAGCCGCGGTGAAGCCGGGCAGGCAAAGCGGCCCTGTAACGGGCCAGATTGGCCACCGTAGTCTGAGCCGGATCGAATCCGGCAAACTCAACGCCCGGCTGCGCGGCAAGCCATTGGACAGCAGCCACAGCCGGAGAGCTGGCGACAATCTCAATCTGGGCGACCTTTACCTCTTCTGCCGCCTGAGTCTTGTAGCGCCCATCGGTAAACAAGCGCGCACTCCGTCGGGTGACGGCCAGCGCGGCGCTCGAGCCAGTGAATCCAGAGAGGTAGCGGAGGTCGGGAAGATGGGTGACCAGCAGGCCATGAAGCCCTGCTTTGGTCAAACGGCGGCGCAATAGCCCTATGCGGCGAAAGTGGTCCACTTGTTGAGGATAACAGGGGGCAGGGATCAGGGATTCTTGTTCTCTGCCTTTACATCGCCGCCCGAACCGGCTTCTTCTCGTGCGGATCGAGTTCAGCGTCGGCGGCGTGGAGGTCTGCCTGTCGGTCCATCCACTCGTCCAGGCGGGAGCGCTTGAAGCGCCAGCGGTTGCCCAGCTTGAAGGCGGGCACGAAGCCCTCGGAAGCGTACTTGTATAGCGTGTCGGGGGAGATGCCGAGATACTCAGAGGCCTGGCGAATATCCATGACCTCTCGCACCTCAGAGACCAGCAGGTTGGTGCGTACACTGGCGCTGCGCATGATTGCCCCCTGAAAGCAGAACTTTCCCGGAGAGATTCCGGCACTGTTCCCGGTAGTCTTGTATATAACGCGGTTTCACCCGGCATTTCAAGGATTTTCAGGCAGTTACATGAAATTAACCGTCTCGGTTCCGTGGTTGTGAACTGAACCAGAGCGGGCTCTCAAGCAAGAAACGCACTATATTGGGTCTTTGTCAGTCATATCCACTATGGGTTGTCTTATTGTTGCAGATGGTGCGGTTTATCGGCTAGAACCAAAATGGAACCGCCCGCTCCTCTTGTAGCTCTTGAGAGGTCGTCAATCCGCTACCCATCTCTCAGAAAGTCTCAAGGATGCGGCGTCTGGCAGTCTACAGTTCAACGAACACCGTCTGTGTTTTACTGGTTCAGAGAGTTCTGTTAACCATATGTTCACCCTTTCGATGCTCGCCCGGAGAGGGATCGTTCCAGCGGCCTTTCTGGGCGCGTCCTTATTTGCAGGCGCGGCGGCGTGTACCGGCCCGGCTGCCCTGGAGGCGCGGGTGCAGGCCCATCCCTATGCCAGCGCCTATGCAGCGCTGGGCGCCTGGTTCAATGAAAATCACCAGGCGGATTGCGCCATTGAAGCTTTTCAGTCCGCGCTCAAGATCGATCCCGCATCGAAGACCGCGCTCGATGGGTTGGCCAAAGCTCAAATCGCGACCGGAAATTACGAAGCGGTGATCCGCCGCCTTCGCGCCGCTTCGCTTGACGAGGCCCTGGCTCTCGACCTGGCCGCCGCCTACAGGAAGGCAGAGTTGTTCGATGACGCTGCAAAGGTGCTGACTGAAGAGCTGAAGATCTATCCGAACTCCGATGGGTTGACCGCGGCTCTAGTCTCGCTCGAAGCCCACCTATCTCATTACTCGGCAGCCCAGGCGCTGGCGGAAGGCATCGCGCAACGAAAGCCCGGCGACATCGAGGCGCAGCGCATCTACCTGCGGACTCTGGTGATCATCGGAGACTATGACAACGCGACGCCATTGGGCCGCAAACTGCTGGCCCTGGCCCCGAAAGACGCCGATTTGCTCAATCTGAACGGCTTCCTGGAGCGTAAGGCAGGCGACTACCCGGCGGCGCAAAAACATCTGGAAGAAGCGGTGGCTCTGGCCCCCAACGACTACAACTCCCGTATGAATCTAGGTCTGGTTCTGGCTCAGCTCAAGGACGCCGCCGGAGCTAAAATCCAGTTGGAAAAGGCCGTCGAGCTTGGTGTAGACGAACCCCAAGTCCACTTTGAACTCTCCAAGGTTTTGCGCACGCTGGGAGACACCGAGGAATCGAAACAGCAACTCAATATCTTCCAGCAAAAGCTCAAGGAAGAATCGGATCAATCGCTGGCGGTGCTGAAAGCGACTCAGGCCGAGGAGGCCGCCAAGGCCGGCGACAACCAGAAAGCCGCCAATCTCTATCGCGAAGCCTGCGCCGCGCAGCCAGACAAGGCCGTGCTTTCTTATCGGCTGGCTCTTGTATTGGGCGACCTGGGCGATAACGCGGGCGAGCGCGCTGCGCTGGAACAGGCCATCAAAGCCGATCCTCATTTTGTTCTTGCGCACTATGCGCTGGGCTACCTGGAGTTCCAGTTCCGCAACAGTTCCGCGGCTGAAGAACAATTCCGGTTAGTTGTTGCGGATGCACCGGATAATGCGCAGGCATGGGTCTCCCTGGCAGCCGCGCTGGCCACGGAATCCAGATTCGAAGAAGCGCGGCAGGCTGTGGCCAACGCTTTGAAGCTGGAGCCGGACAATGCCGGCGCATTGGGACTGAGCCGCCAGTTGGCTTCCGCGCCAGAAAAACATTAACGCAGGAAAACTCACGCGTCCAGGAGGATGCTGCAGTGACGGGCAAGAACAAAACCGCATGGACGCGCCGCCGCCTGTTAAGCACCATCCCCGCGGCTCTGGCGCCCGCTCTTATTCCCGGCGGGCTCCGCGCGGCGCTCCCGGCTGGCAAGCCCCTTGCGCCGTTCTCCCGCTTTGTGGATGTGGCTCAGGCCGCCGGCCTGACCGAAACCATGGTCTACGGTGATCCAGGCAGATTTACCTACATCGTCGAGTCCATGGGCAGCGGCTGCGCCTTCATCGACTACGACAACGACGGTTGGATGGACATCTTCATCCCCGGCGGACGGCGGTTGGAGAACACTCCTGCCAACGCCAGTAACCGTCTTTACAAAAACAATCGCGACGGCACATTCACCGACGTAACCGCCAAGGCCGGCCTACT
Source organism: uncultured Acidobacteriaceae bacterium (assembly GCA_963765995.1). Classification (GTDB taxonomy): domain Bacteria; phylum Acidobacteriota; class Terriglobia; order Terriglobales; family Acidobacteriaceae; genus Telmatobacter. The sequence goes on from CAVXYT010000003.1 coordinate 130,410, forward strand.
GGGCAGCGGCTGGGCGCAAGGCGTCTGCGTGGGCGATTACAACAATGACGGCTTTGAAGATATCTTCATCACCTACTATGGGCAGAATAAGCTTTATCTCAACAACGGCGACGGAACGTTCACCGATGTAACTGCTAAAGCCGGCCTGCTTCATCCCAAAACCCGCTACAGCACCGGCTGCACCTTTGTGGACTACAACCGCGGCGGCCTGCTTGATCTGTTTGTCTCCAACTATCTGGAGATTGATCTGGCGAATGCGCCCAGACCTTCGTTGGAAGTGCCCAACTGCAATTACGAAGGCGTTCCGGTTTACTGCGGCCCGGAGGGCCTCCCCAAGGCCCAGAACTACCTGTACCGCAACAATGGCGACGGCACCTTTACCGATGTATCCAAGGAGTCAGGCATTGCCGGGTTTACCGGATCGTACGGACTCACGGCTATCAGCATCGATGCCGATGAGGACGGCTGGCCCGATATCTTCGTGGCTTGCGATTCCACGCCATCGCTGCTGCTGTTGAACAACCACGACGGTACCTTCCGCGAGGAGGCTCTCTTCCGAGGCATCGCTCTCAGCGGCGATGGCCGGAAACTGGGCGGAATGGGTGTGGGCGCGGGCGACTACAACCTCGACGGCCACACCGACCTGGTCAAGACCCACTTCTACAATCAGCCCACCGGACTCTACCGTAACGACGGCAAAGCCAACTTCGAAGACGTGACAATCGAAGCTGGCCTCTACAAGGTGACCCACTACGTCAGCTTTGGCGCTGGAATCGTGGACTTTGACAACGACGGCTACCCAGACATCTTCATTTCGACCGGTTCCCTCTTCCCCGAACTTGACGGCCTGGTCCCCAACTTTCCTGCGCGCAGCCCTAGCATTCTCTTTCGCAATCAAGGCAACGGCACATTCGTCGAAATGGGCGCGGAGGCCGGTCCCGGAATCAGCGCGCGCCATATTGGCCGCGGCGCCGCATTCGGCGACTTCGACAACGACGGCGACATGGACGTGCTCATCATGAATGTGAATGAGCCGCCGAGCCTGCTGCGCAACGACGCACCGGCCGGCAACCACTGGATCAAGATTCGCCTCGAAGGCACAAAGAGCAACCGCAGCGCCATCGGCTCACGGGTTCTTGCGCGCTATGGCGGCAAGGTTCAGGTTCAGGAGGTGGTGAGCGGGTCCAGCTTCATTTCGGCGAGCGATCCGCGGCTGCACTTCGGCCTGGGCTCCGCAACCACCGCGGATATCGAAATCCATTGGCCGCTGGGCGCAGTGGAGAAGTATCCAGGTCTGGCCGCCGGCCAATTGGTCACCATCCGCGAAGGCCAGGGCATCGTCAAGGGCCGTCCCTTTGCGAACGCCTTTCGCAAATGAGGATTTGCCGCTAGTTCTGCTCGTCTCGACGGTGAAGCGTGGGTTTGTCGTCGCCGCTGGAGGGGTTGGACGAGTTGCCTGAACCCTTCCCGGCCTTGTGCAGCGACGGCTTGTTGACGTTCGTTGAGTCGGTGAGGCGGCGCTTGTTCTCAATGCGCGCCAGGCGCGCCTTCACGTCGTCAAACTCCGAGGTGGTCACCATGTACCCGTCCCGAGGGGGAAGAATGCGTGCAATCTCCTCCTGGGTGCGCAGGATGCGGTCGGGGGTCTGCGGATGGTCGGAGAAGGCCTTGGCGACCGCGCCGGGCTTGCGCTTCTCCAGAGCCTGAACCTTCTCAAAGAATGTAATAAGGGCCTGTGGGTCGTAGCCCGCGCGATACATATATTGCACGCCCAGATAATCGGCCTGCGCTTCAAACTCGCGGGAAAACTTCATGAACGTGACGGGTACGCCGATAGAGGCGGCTTCATAGACTCCGTAGCCGGTCCAGCCGCCGATGAAGATCAGCGGAATGGCTCCCAACTGGGCATAGTTCAGGCGCGTCATTTCGCGAACCGCGTGATGGGCGCAGACGTGAGCAGTCTCATGCGCCATGACCCCGGCCAGTTCTGCCTCCTCGTCGGCGTTCAGAATCAGGCCGGAGTAGACAAAGAAATAGCCGCCCGGCAGCGCAAATGCGTTGATCTCGTCCGAATCGATCACTTTGATGGTGAACGGCACCTTGCAATCGGAGTTCCTGACAATGTTCTGGCCGATGCGGTTCACGTACTCGGTAACCACCGGGTCGGTGATGAACCTGGTGCTCTTCTCGATCTGCAGGGCGTACATCCTGCCCATCTTGATCTCGGTGTCAGTCGAGTAGAAGTTCCTGAACCCGCGGCCGCCGATATCGCGATTGCCCACGGCGTTCACGTCGTCAATAGAGCCAGGCTTCACGTTGATCTTCTGGCTGCCCGGCTCGATCACCTTGTCCGGATTGACGGTAGCCGCCGGGGTGTTGCCCCTTGCGGAAGTTTTTCCGGGAGCCGGCTGCTTTGAAGGCGCCGTGGCGGGAGTGTCCCCTCCGACGGGCGTCGTTCCCGGAGCAGGCTGGGCTGCGGGGCTGTTTGATGGAGGAGTGATCGGCGGGGAGTTGCCCGAAGGAGCGGACTGTGCACAGGCCATCGCGGCTAGCGCCAATCCCGCTATCATCGCAGTATGGTTAGCTCTGCGAACAGTCTTCACAGCCTCACCTCCGGCACAATTCTATTCTCGCAGAATTTGAAGCATGACGTGTGTGAGCTTCGCTAACCCTGGTCACTTGGGGAGTTGTGCGCGTAATTTGATGACCGGCTTTGTGAACCCGGTTCCTGTCTCACGAGAATCTGCCGTAAACTCCTCGCCGGTTCAGCCGATAAATGCGACGGGAGTCGTGGATATCTCTAATGGCCCATAGGATCGCATCATGGTTTGGATTTGGAACGCCTGTTTAACCTGGTTTGGCAATCTCCCTCTGAAAGCCAAACTTTATATCTCCTTCGGCTGGATGTGCCTCTTCACGGTGGCGCTGGGAATCGTCTCTCTGGGAGGAGTTCATCAGATCAGAGAGGCGGCAGATCAACAAACAGCGACAGTTCAGTCAGCCGGCATCACCGAGACTTCGGCAACCCCAGGCCGGGCTGCTGAATTGGAAAAGGCCACCGAAAGGATCGCTGTCCAGCTTCAGTCGGTGATTCTGGGTCTGCTCGGTTTTATCATGTTCCTGAATTTCATCATGGCCTGGCGGCTGACGCATATCATCAGTGATCCGATCATCAACGCCTCCAAAGTTCTGGAGCGGCTCTCAAATCGCGACCTCACGGTAATGGCGGTCGTTGATTCGACGGATGAAGTGGGGCAGATGAACGCGGCGCTCAACCGGACGATCCTGCTCTTGCACGATGTGTTGAAAGGCCTGAAGGAATCCGCCGATGCTCTCGAAAAGGTATCCGGGGAATTAGGTGACCAGACCTCCTTCACCTCGGAAAACTGCACCCGTCAGGTAGGGCTGGCGCAACAAGTGCTTAGCTCGACTCGTCTGCTGGCCGAAAAAGGCAGCCAGATTGCCCGCAACTCGCGCGAAGCAGCCGAAGCCAGCCGCGAATCGACCGAGACCGCCGAGTGCGGCAGCCGGGTCATGGCTAGTGCGTCTGAAACCATGAGCGGGGTCGCTGCCTCTTCCACGACGATTCGTGAGCTGATGTGCCGCCTCGATGGACGTTCTCAGGACATTAGCAAAGTCGTCACAACCATTCGCGAAATCTCAGAAAACACTAACCTGCTTGCCCTCAATGCCTCCATTGAAGCCGCCCGCGCCGGCGAACAGGGCCGCGGCTTTGCGGTGGTCGCCGGAGAGGTGCGCCGACTCGCCGAGCACACCCGCGCCGCCACCGAAGAGATTGCTCAAATGGTTGAAAGCATTCAGCAGGAGAGCGCAGGAACCACCGTCGCCGTCGAATCCAGCCGCGACAGCATCGAGGAAGGACAAAAACGGACTGAAGAGGCACACCGCATGCTTACGCAGATCATTCAGCGGGCGAGCCAGACAGGAACTCTGGCGGAGAGCACGGCCACCGCCGCCGGAGAGCAATCCATCACCAGCCAGGAGATTGCCAGCAACGCAGCCCAGGTGGCCGAACTTGCAACCGCTTCTCTGAACGCCTCAGCGGAAGCCGCAAAGACCGGAAAAGTCATTCTCGCTTCCGCCAAACTTCTCAGCGAATTGGCCCTCCAGTTCAAGCTATAAGACCGGCCGGTAAGTCACCCGCCAATGCAAAAAACCCCACCCTTGCGGATGGGGCTTTCATGCTTTTGCGACCAACGGGAGGCATTTGGCCCCACCGCAGGTGGCTCAGTCGTAGTATTCCAGGCCGAGGTGAGTGATCAGCTCCGCGCCCATGATGTGGCGCAGCGTGTTCTTCAGCTTCATCGACTGGATGAAGAGATCGTGCTCCGGATAAAGCCCTGGGGCCGATTGCGGCGACTTCAGATAAAAGCTCAGCCACTCCTGAATGCCGATGGAGCGTAGCGAAGGAGTGCGCTTGGCCAGGTCAAGAAACAGCACCAGGTCGAGCGCGATGGGCGCGGCCAGAATCGAATCGCGGCACAGGAAGTTCACCTTGATCTGCATCGGGTAGCCCAGCCAGCCGAAGATGTCGATGTTGTCCCAGGCCTCTTTTTCATCGCCGCGCGGCGGGTAGTAGTTGATGCGAATCTTGTGGTAAAGGTCTTTGTAGAGATCGGGGTAAAGCTCCGGCTGAAAGATGTAATCAAGCGAGCCCAGCTTGGACTCTTCTTTGCTCTTGAACGACTCGGGATCATCCAGAACTTCGCCGTCGCGGTTGCCCAGAATGTTGGTCGAGAACCAGCCGGAGACGCCCAGCATGCGCGCCTTGAATGCCGGCGCAAGCACCGTCTTCATCAGCGTCTGGCCGGTTTTGAAGTCCTTGCCGCAGATAGGCGCCGCGTTGCGCTTCGACAGTTCGACCATGGCTGGCGTATCTACCGTCAGGCCCGGCGCGCCGTTGGCGAAGGGCACGCCCTCGCTCAGCGCCGCGTAAGCATAAATCTGCGAGGGCGCAATGGCGATGTCGTTGGATTCGAGGCCCTTTTCGAAGGCCTCAATGCTCTCATGCACCGCAGTCGGCTTGATGAAGATCTCGGTCGAAGCAGCCCAGATCATCACCACGCGATCAACGGTCTTCTTGAAGGCGCGGATGTCGGCCCTTACCTGATCGGCCAGGTCGCGCTTGTTCTTGCCTTTTTTCACGTGCGTGCCGTTGAGCCGTTTCACGTAGTACTGGTCGAAGACCGCCGGCAGAGGCTTGATCTTCTCCAGGTAGGGCTTCAGTTGCTCGAGCGTCTTCTCGTCCAGCACCGCGGCGTGCGATGCGGCCTCGTAAACGTTGTCCTCGAAGATATCCCAGCCGGTAAAAACCAAGTCGTTCAAATCGGCCAGCGGCACAAAATCCTTGATGCGCGGCGCGTTGTTGTCAGTGCGCTTGCCCAAGCGGATGGTGCCCATCTGCGTCAGCGATCCGATCGGCTTGGCCAGTCCGCGGCGAACAGCCTCGACACCGGCGATCATCGTGGTAGAGACGGCGCCCATGCCCACCACCATCACGCCCAATTTGCCCGTTGCGGGCGCAACCTTGCTTCCCGTCTTCTGGCTCCCTTGCTCTTCAGTTCCCATTGTTTCTCCTGATCAATTTTTGATTGCCGGAATTCCCGGCGGTTCAAACCCTCTTTACGCAGCCTCTGCCTGCCTGCCGCGCTTCACGTGCGACCACACAAACCAAATGAACCCCGCCAGCAGCGCAACTTCCACAGCCACGTGAAATTTATGGAATGCCGCGTAAAATCGCGGGTCCGTGTGCCACGCCTCGCCCAGCTTCTTGCCCGCGTATGCCAGCGCAAAACACCACGGCCACGAGCCGGCAAAAGTATAAATGTGAAAACGGAGCTGCGGCATCTTTGCAATCCCTGCCGGAAACGCAATGAACGTGCGCACCACCGGCAGCAGCCGCGCCAGCAACACCGTGATGCCGCCGTACTTCAGGAAAAACTCCGTCATCCAGTCCAGATCGCGGTGGCTCATCAGCACCCACCGGCCGTAGCGCTCCACCAGCGGCCGCCCGCCCTTGGCGCCAATCCAGTAGGCCACCACCGAGCCCAGGTTGCAGCCCACCGCCCCTGCCGTCGCAGCCCAGAACAGGCTGAAGTGGCCCAAATAGACCAGATAACCAGCAAACGGCATGATGATCTCGGAGGGCAGCGGAATGCACGCCGATTCGATTCCCATCAGCGCAACTATGCCGGCGTAGCCGCCGGCGTCGATGACATGGGTTACGAATTGCACCAGAAAGGCAATAATCTTTTCATTCATGAGCGTACTCAGTATATAAGCCCAAGAGAACTGTTTGCCCATCTGGGGCGCGATACGGACGGAAAAGAGAAATGCACACGTCTGCATCCACATTTTGCTAGGATGAGGGGAGTGATTGCAAGCTAGATTTGAGTTTGAGGAGGTTGCCTTGTCCGATTTTTCCCCTGTCTTCCCGCCGGTTCCGCTGACCCTTGAAGGTTCATTCCTGCTCCACCAGTTCTTCCGCTTCGATTGGAAGGTCTGGCGGTCCTGCGCGGACGGCGAACGCAAAAAGATTGCCGCACAAGCCGTTTCCGCGCTTCAGCGTTTGGAACGCGCCGCGCCTAAAGAAGCAAATTTGGCCGCTCCCGTTCAGACGGCACTCTTCTCCCAACTCGGCCACAAAGGCGACCTGATTCTGGTTCACTTCCGCGACTCGCTCGAAGCCCTCAACCAGGTCGAACTCGATCTCGCGCAAACCACGCTGTACGACTTCCTCGATCTGCGCCATTCCTACGTCTCGGTCGTCGAGCTGGGCCTCTACGAGTCCACGCGCAAGACCTATGAAGCCGCCTCCGTCAAAGGCTTCGAGCAGTTCTCTCCCGAGTGGACCGCCGAAGTCAATGCCACGCTAGCCCGCTCCTCTGCCGCGATGGCCCCGCGCCTCTTCCCCGCCGTTCCCGAAGCGAAGTACCTCTGCTTCTATCCCATGGACCGCAAGCGCGGCGAGCAGGCGAACTGGTACACCGTCCCCTTCGCCGACCGCCAGCGCATGATGCACGAGCACGGACTCATCGGCCGCCGCTATGGCGACGTGGTCAAGCAGATCATCTCCGGGTCGATAGGAATGGACGATTGGGAGTGGGGCGTAGACCTCTTCGCCGACGACCCCGTGGTCTTCAAGAAACTCATCTACGAGATGCGCTTCGACGAAGTCAGCGCGGTGTATGCGTTGTTTGGGCAGTTTTATATTGGTGTCCGATTGCCGATTGTGAAACTTGCGGAATGGCTGGAAGGTAAGCTGTAACTTCGACTGCTTCTGGCACTGGTTTTGCAACCGAATCCGCGCTACAATCTATCCATGAATCGCACCGCCGCCGAAGTTCTCGAAGATGTGCGCCGACTCCCTCCCGGCGAAATCGATTGGCTGCTCGGGGAACTGCTCCAGGCCGGTGACAGCTCGAGCGCCGCGGAGATCGATGCAGCCTGGAAGGCCGAGGTCGAGCGGCGTATCGTCGAGATAGATTCCGGGGCCGTTACGATGCTTCCGCTGGAGGATGTTCTCGCCCGGATGGACGCGAGGATACTCGCCAGGCAGCGCGGATGAAGCCGGTACACGTCCACCCCGAAGCTGAGGCGGAGGCTGACGGAGCGTTTGAATGGTACTGGTTACGGAGCGAGTCTGCCGCATTGGGCTTCGACGCCGAATTGAGAGAGGCATTCAGCTTTCTGCGACGATCACCCGGAATGTGCGCGCCCTATCTGCGGGAGACGCGCCGGGTGATGTTTCACCGCTTTCCCTACTTTGTCGTCTTCCGTGAATTACCCCGCAAGATTCAGATTATTGCCGTGGCCCACACCAAACGCCGTCCTGGTTACTGGCGCGGAAGAATTTGAAACACAAACTATGCCAGAGACAAAGCCATCCCGCGATCCCTCCGCGAAAAAACATCCCCGCGCGCCACGCGGCCCGATCGCCCCCGACCACGTCGCCGCCATCCTCAAAGCTCTCGACGAAGCCTATCCCCGCGCCGAGTGCGCGCTCACGCACCGTTCACCATGGGAGCTGCTGGTAGCCACAATCCTCTCCGCGCAATGCACCGACGTGCGCGTGAACATGGTCACGCCGGAGTTGTTTCGCCGCTTCCCTACCCCGCAGAAGATGGCCAAGGCAACCCTGCCTCAACTCGAAGCTCTGATTCGCACCACCGGCTTTTATCACAACAAAGCCAAGTCGATTCAGGGCGCGGCCCGCAAGATCGTCGCCGACTTCAACGGCCAGGTCCCACAGACGCTCGCCGAACTTATCACCCTCCCCGGCGCGGCGCGCAAGACAGCCAATGTGGTTCTCGGAGTGGCGTACGGGAAAGCCGAGGGAGTCGTGGTGGACACGCACGTCTTCCGCATCAGTCGCCGCCTCGGCCTGGCTAAAGGCGACACGCCGCAAAAAGTCGAGCAGGAGTTGATGCAGATTCTCCCGCAAAGCCGCTGGATCGATTTCTCCCACCAGATCATCCACCACGGCCGCAAGGTTTGCGAGGCGCGCAAACCCAAGTGCGATCGGTGCAACCTGGAGCAGCTTTGCAACGCCAAGGACAAGACTTGGCGGAGTTAGCGGAGGCAGGTTGGGGTTGGTGGTTTCCCACCCATCGCAAAGAGCGCGATGGATGGGGACACAATCAATCAGCAAGTCAGTGGCGAAAAACACTCTCCACGGCGGCGATCAGCCCCGGAATGTCGGAGGGCTCGGCCTCGGCAGCGGGCGGCCAACCGAGTTCGCGCAAGGTCTGGCTGGTGATTGGGCCAATCGAAACAGCCGGAACGCCTGCAATGGGCCACGCGACCCGGGCCACGCGGGCCGCTTCGGCCAGATGGGTTGCGCTGGAGGAGCTGGTGAAGGTAGCCGCGTCGAGTCTGGCGGCAACCGCACGGCGCAGTTGCTCCGGCGCGGCTTCGGGCATAACGTTGCGGTAAGCCTCCACCACATCGACCTTCGCGCCTGCTGCTCGCAAGCCGTCGGGAATCACATCTCGCGCAACGGCGGCCCGCGCCAGCAGGATTCGTTGGCTGGAACTCCGATTCTGAAGCGATTGCAATAACCTCTCGACCAAACTTTCCGCCACATAGGCTTCCGGGACAAAGGCAACCCGCAACCCGGCCTTGCGCGCCTCGGCAGCCGTCGCTTCGCCCACCGCGGCCACCTTCAGCCAGGCAGGCTGCGCCAGCGCAATCTCCAAAGCCGTTGCCCGCTCGGCGAGCGCCCGCACTGCATTGGCGCTGGTCAGGATGAGCCAATCGTAGCTGCTGAGTTGACGGAGAGCCGCATCCAGCGGCCTCAGATCAGCCGGCGGACGAATCTCCAGCACCGGAACCTCGACCGGCTCGGCGCCCAGCGCGCGCAGCCCTTCGCTGAGCTTGCCGGCCTGATGAAGAGCGCGAGTCACCAGAACCCGGCGCCCCGCCAACGGCAGCGACTTCACCGCAAACCTCCGGCCGCGGCAGCCGCAAGCAGCGGCCCCGCTCCCGCATCGATCAGTTTTTGCGCTGTCAGGCGACCCAGCGCTGCTGGGTCCGCGTCCGCATGAGGTGCGCGATGATAAACGCGCACGGCTTTGCCGCTCTCCGGAGCGGCAACGACGGCAAAGATCTCGTCCCAGAGTTCGGCGCTTTCGGATGAAGCGGCGCGGCAGTGAATCCCGATAGGAACCTGGCAGCCTCCGCCGAGAGCAGCCAACGCGGCCCGCTCGACCGTCACGGCAAAGCGCGTCGCCGCATCGTCGAGAAACTGAACCGCCAAAATCGTCGCCGCGTCGTTCTTGCGGGTCTCGATGCCCAGCGCGCCTTGGCCTGCCGCCGGGCAAAAATCCTTCGGCTCCAGCCGCTCGCGAACCCACTCGGTTTTTTCCAGGCGGTCAAGCCCCGCTGCAGCCAGCAGAATCGCATCCACCTGCCTCTCGGCCAGTTTGCGCAGGCGCGTATCCACGTTGCCGCGAAATTCCACGGCGACAATGTCCGGCCGGAGCGCCTTCAACTGCGCCCTCCGGCGCTGGCTGCTGGTGCCCACGCGCGCACCCAGCGGCAATGCGGCGAGATTCTCAAAGTTCACCGAAACGAAGACGTCGCGCGGGTCCACTCGCGGAGGCGTCGCCGCCAGCGTGAAGGGCGCGGGCAACTCGGTGGGCAAGTCTTTGAGCGAGTGAACGGCCAGGTCCACGCTTCCGTCAGCCAGCGCTTCCTCAATCTCTTTGGTAAACATTCCTTTGGAGCCGACCTGCGCAAACGTCACTTCCTGGAGCCGGTCGCCGGTGGTCTTGATGATCTGAATTTCGACAGAGTGGCCCTGGCCGCGAAGCAGCCCTGCAATGTGGTTTGCCTGCCACAAGGCCAGTTGCGAGCCGCGGCTTCCGATGCGCAGGTTCATTTGCGGCCCGCCTCGCTGGTCTCGCTCACTTGCGCTTCCTCAGTGTCAGGATTCCCGGCGCTTGCTCGATTCCTGGCCGCAGCAGCGTCCTGCTCAGTTGCGCCCGCAGGCAGAGACCAGGTCTCGCAGAGCGCTTCCAGACGCACAGCATCATTCTCACGGGCAGCCTGTTTGAGTGCCTGCATGGGCGGATGGAGAAACTTGTTCACCAGCCCGCGGGTCAGCGCCTCGACCGCCGCTATCTGCTCCGCGTTCAGCGGACCGAGCCGGGCCTGCGCGCGCTTGAACTCCGCCTGGCGAATCTCCTCGGCCTGGCGCTGCAGGGCTACAATCGCCGGAGCCACATTGACGGTGAGCAGCCGCTGGTGGAATCGCTCGACCTCGCCGGCAATCAGCGCCTCGGCGTCCTTGGCCTCGCGGCTGCGCTCGGAGAGGTGCGCAGCAGCCACCTGCTGCAGGTCGTCGATGTCGTAGACAAAGATGCCCTCCAACTTGCCCATCTCCGGGTCCACGTCACGAGGCACGGCAATGTCGATGAAAAACATCGGCCGGTTGCGGCGGCGATGGAGGAAGGCCTGTCCGTGCTCGCGGTGGAAGATGGGGTGAGGCGCGCCGGTCGAGCTGATGACGATATCGGCCTGGCTGGCGGCCTCGTAAAGCTCTTCAAATGGAATGACCTGGCCCTGAAACGTCTCGGCCATCCGCCGCGCGCGTTCCAGGGTGCGGTTGGTCACCAGAATCGCGCCCGCTCCCTGCTGAACGAGATGCCGCGCGGCCAGTTCGCTCATCTTGCCGGCGCCGACCAGGAAAACCGTGCGGCCCTGGAGTGATCCGAAGATTTTCTGCGCCAGTTCCACGGCCACCGAGGCAATGGAGACCGAGTTCGAGCCGATCTCCGTCTCCGTGCGAACCCTCTTGGCGGCGGCGAAGGTGCTCTGCAACAGGTGCTCAAGCTGCCCGCCCACGGTGCCCGAGGCGCGGGCCACTGCGAAGGCTTCTTTGACCTGGCCCAGAATCTGCGGCTCGCCCACCACCATCGAGTCCAGGCTGGCGGCCACGCGGAACAAGTGCCGCACGGCCTCCTGGTCGCGATGTTCGTAGAGGTGCGGAGCCAGCAGCGCCGGGTCAAGGCCAAAGTGCCGATGCAGGAAGCTGGTCAGGTCAGCCGACGGCGAGTCGACGGCGGCCAGAATCTCCACGCGGTTGCAGGTGGAGACGATCATGCACTCGGCAACGCCAGGCACTGCGGCCAGGGCGCGGGTGGTCTCAGGCAGATCCTCGCGGGAGATGGCGATGCGCTCGCGCAGCTCGATGGGCGCAGTCTTGTGATTGACGCCGATGAGGGCCAGAGTCATCACGGACCATACCTGTGAATCCGGCTGATGACATTAGCTGCTATCACGGCCAACATAATGAGGAAGACCGCGCCGGAGAGATAAGCCGCCCGGCGTCCGCGCAGGCCGGCGGTGCGGCGTACAAACAGCAGGGTCACATAGACGGCCCAGAGGATGAATGAGGCGATGACTTTGGGGTCAAGGAAGTAGGCCGCGCCAAGCGGCGTCTCCTGCGCCAGGACCGAGCCAATCACCAGACCGACGGTCATACAGGGAAAGCCAAATTCAAGAGTCGCGTGGGCGATGCGCTCCAGCGTGTCGAGGGGCGGCAACCAGTCCAAGGGAAGCCACCAGGAGTCCTCGCCGAGCTTGTGCTTGCTCTTCAGGCGTCGCTCCTGGACCAGGTAAAGCACCGAAGCCAGCAGGCTGAAGCCCAGGGCGACATAGGCCGCCATCAGCGCGGCGATGTGCGCCACCAGCCAACTGATCCGCACTCCTTCGGAGGGGAAGGTATAGCGCTCGGTGCCCAGCGCGGGCACTAAAACGATAAAAAAAGTGATGGGTAAGGCGAAGATTCCAAGGGAGATCGCGTCGTAAAGCCACCAAACCAGAAAAAACAGGCCGGCCACGGCGAAGCCCAGCAGCGACTCAACCTCGCGCACGTTCACCGGCACCAAGCGATGGGCCTGAACAAGCATTTCAACTACCGAGACGAAGTGGAAGAAGAAGGCCAGGCCGGCCAGATGGATACAGCTTTGCCGCCAGTGTGTCCGTCCATAAAGAACAGCCGGAAAAACAGCCACAGCGGCCGCCGCATAAAGGATCGTCGCAACTTGGAGCCAAAGCAAATACATTCAATTTTCACCCTACTGGTGCAAAGGGACAGTATACCGTGATGCAAATCACCAGACTGGGCTCGGAATCGGCTTTGCCGTTCTCCACCCTGCGCGTTCTTACCTTGATTGTCTCCCCTCAGAGGGTGGGGCGGGGAACAAACCGGAAGCGGCCGGCAGACACTATACTTATCTACGGCAGGGTGCGCTTTGAGCCGCCTGCTGAGAGCGGCATTTCGCCGCCCAGGAGCTTGAATTGATGACTGTAACCACCCCCATTCAGGACGCGGATCTGGATTTCGACAACGGGAGCTTCGATTCCGCCTCGTTCGCTGCGGCAACTTTGGCGAACTGGCAGGCGCTGGCCGCCGTGATTGACCATACGCTGCTGAAGCCCGACGCCACCCGCGACCAGGTGGAGAGCCTGTGCGACGAGGCGATTCGCTACCACTTCGCCTGCGCCATGGTGAACCCGGTGTGGGCTTCCACGGCCGTCAGCGTTCTGTCCGGCACCGGCGTTCCCGTGGGCGTGGTAATTGGCTTTCCTCTGGGCGCGTCGCTGGTCTCCACGCTGCGCCAGGAGGCGGCGGCGCTGAGCAAGCTGGGCGCGCGCGAACTGGATATGGTGATCCCCATCGGCCTGCTCAAGAGCGGCAACCACCAGGCCGTGCAGCACACCATCCACGCGGTGGCCACCGTTGCCCACCATCACGGAGTGCTGCTCAAGGTGATTCTGGAGACTGCGCTGTTGAGCATGGAAGAGAAGCTGCGCGGGGCGGAGCTGGCCATCCAGGCCGGAGCGGACTTTATCAAGACCTCGACGGGCTTTGCCTCCAGCGGCGCAACCCCAGCCGATGTGGCGCTGATGCGCGGCGTGGCCGGCAGCCGATGCGGCGTGAAGGCGGCGGGCGGCATCCGCACCCTGGCCAACGTGAAGGCTCTGCTGGAAGCCGGCGCCAACCGCATAGGCGCTTCCGCCTCGGTAGCCATTGTGCGGGAGCTGGGAGCGGAATAAAGCAGCTCCTAGCTTCTAGCTGCAAGTTCGTAGCCTCCTGCTTTTGATCAGATCTTGAGCACTTCGGGGCGTATTGTTTTGCGCACCGAATGGACCAACGACAGGAAGAATTTGCCGCCTTCGTTATCCCAGCCGACGCTAGAAGCTAGAAGCTGATTGCTATGATTTTCTTCTACTCCGATGCCTGATACTCCTCCATCTCCGCGTAACGAACCCGAGCTTGAGGGTGACTATCGCCCAGCCGATCCGGCACATCCTGGGGCGCATCTCGACCCGGCGAACATTCGCGTGGAACCGGCGGATGTGGCCTATCTGATGCAGCTAGCCGATGCGCTGAACACCACCCTGGACCTGGAGACCCTGCTGAAGCGCACCGCGGAACTGGTGCAGGCCGTCATCCCCTACCGCATCTTCGCCATTCTGCTGGTGAACGACCGCACCCGCGAACTGCGGGTAAGGTTCCAGATTGGTCACACCATGCAGGTGGAACGGCTGCACATTCCCATGGGCAGGGGTTTAGTGGGCCAGGTGGCGCTCACCCGCGAGCCGATGCTGCTGAACGACGTTTCCGGTTCGGAGATCTACTTCGAGGTGAATCCCGACGTCCGCTCTGAACTGGCGGTGCCGCTGATCGCCAAAAACCGGCTGATCGGGGTGCTGGACATTGAGAGCGAGCAGGCCGGCTACTTCCGCCCCGAGCACCTGCGTCTGCTGACGCTGACCGCCTCGCGCATCGCCCAGGCGATTGAAAACGCGCGGCTCTACGCGCGCGTCTCCCGCCAGGCGCAGACGCTGACGGTGCTCAATGAGATCGCCGCGGAACTGACTTCGATTCTGGACCTGGACCCGCTGATGGAGCGGGTTGGGCAACTGCTGCGCCGGCTGATCGACTACCAGATGTTTTCCATCCTGCTGCTGGACGAGAAGGGCGAGACGCTGATTACGCGCTACGCCTGGCGCTTCGGCCACGCGCACACGCCCCAGCGCCGCCTTCCCATCGCCAGCGGCCTGGTGGGCGCGGCGGTGCGCGAATGGCGGCTGGTGAACGTGCCCGACGTGCTCAAAGACCCGCGCTACCTGCCCACCAACCCCGAGTCTCGCTCGGAACTGATTGTGCCCTTGTTCCACAAGGGGCGCATCATCGGCGTGTTGGATCTGGAACACACGCGCACGGGCTTCTTCAACGAAGAGCACGAGCGTGTGCTGACCACGCTGGCCGCGCAGGTGGCCATCGCCATCGAGAATGCGCGGCTCTACCAGGCGGTGCGCACGCAGGAGCGGCAACTGGAACTCGACATCGCCATGGCGCGCGAGGTGCAACTGCGGCTGCTGCCGCCAACAGCGCCGGAGATGGCGAATGCCGAGATGGCGGTGCGTTTTTTGCCCGCGCGCACCATCGGCGGGGACCTTTACGACTTTGTGGACTACGGCCCCGGCCGCACCGCCATCGTTCTGGGCGATGTGAGCGGCAAGGCTTCGCCAGCGGCCCTCTTTGCGGCGCTGGTGAGCGGCATCATGCGCTCGGCGGCGCAACAATTGCCGGAGCCGGCACAGATGCTGGCCCTTCTGAACGACGCGTTGCAGGAACGGAAACTGGAATCGCAGTACGTGACCATGCTCTTTGCTTTGTGGAACGACGAGAGCCGGACCCTGCAGGTGGCCAACTCGGGCGCGGTACAGCCGGTCTTCTGCCGCTTAGGGCAGTCGGCGACGGTGCGCGCCGAGGGTTTTCCGCTGGGGCTGTTTCCCGACGTGACTTACGATGAACTGAATGTGGACACCGAGCCGGGCGACGCCATTGTCTTTGTGTCGGACGGGATTCTGGACGCGGAGAATGCGCAAGGCGAGATGTACGGTCAGGAGCGGATCTCTGGCCTCTTATGCAGCCGCCGCGACCAGTCCGCGCTGGAGATCGCCGACGCGATTCTGGCCGACGTCAGCCGCTTCCAGGGCGAGCAAGAGCGCTTTGACGATGAGACGATTATTGTGCTGAAGGTGCGGTGAGCTGTGGAATTGGTCAACCCAAGGGCGTTTTGGAGGACTAACGCCCGCACCTTTGAGGTCCGTGCCCTCCCAGGCCCGAGAATCCGGACCTGTGCCGTCCCTCTCTTGGGCACCTAGTCGTTTTGGAAAGATCGGACCAGCGTCACATGCCGCCAGTCAACTCTGCCTAGCCGCGCCCCGACGATCTCACCTGTTTCAATTCTCGTGGAGACTTTCTCCGACGCATAGCGCGCGCTCGCACGACGACTGTTTTTGTGACAGTCATTAAGTTACCGCATCCTGGACACTTCACGCGTTCGTTCGCAGTTCCGTAACCCAAGATTTGACCAATGGGAACTGATTTCTCGACGCCCTTGAACTTGCACTTTTCAGCTGTACATTTCGCAAGCATATCCATTTGGAATTCTCCTATTACAATTAGGACATGGTAATCGGAATTCCGCTACAAGAATCGTGTAAACCATTTTCCAAAAGCAACCTTTTGAGCTGTTCCAGGGGGATTAATTCCACACCAACCCTCTGCGCGAATCCCCGCGCCTGGGCCGTGAAATCCGAAGTTGTAATTATTATTCCTTTCGTCCCGCGGTCCGCTGTGACCGCCCCATAAAAGTCTCTCACGATTGACGCACCCACAAGGTTGTCGGGGGCATATCGCTTGCATTGAACCAAGAACCGGCCCCCGATGACTGGTTTATCGAGCACCGCGACTATATCGATTCCGCCATCTCCGCTCGTCTTTGTCATTTCCGTCTGAAATCCCATTCGAGTAAGCAGAGTCGCAATCAGCTTCTCAAAATCAGCACCCGACAATTCCTGTAAAACGCTACCCGTGTTCGATGTCCTGTCCAGACGCGGATCAATGCAGAATGCGGCAAGGTATTGATCGCGCACTTCGCTTTCACGGAGTTCCTTGGCGGTGCTGCATTGTTTCCGTTTCGCGCTGTCCGCAGGCGGGAAATCAATCTGGCTCCAGTCGTTAATGCTCACTTTCTCTTTCTGGTTTTTCGAACGAACATAGTATTTCGCCGCGTTAACGTTCTCCACCTTCCCTTCGGCAAAAGCAAGGGCAGCTTCAAGGGCAGCCTCTCTTGCCCCCTCTGTGATCGCGGAAATCTGCTCTCTGACGGAGATCCGTTCGCCTAATATGTTCCCCCCCATCGCTCTCAAGAAAGGTCCAACCTTTTGTTGCAACAATTCTGCATCGCAGGAAGAATCAGTCGATAGAAAAACGGCGTGAACATCTGATTTTGCTTGGGCGCGCCATGTCAACAGTGCTGCATCCACTAATAGGTGAGCCGAGGGGGGAGGAGAAAGGAAAATTGAGACCCGCGGTCGGGTCCCTCCAGTGATGCCAAGCTCAGGATAGTCCGCGTCGCAAAGAGGGAGTGGGCCCGTTCCCGGGCCATAGGTGGTGTAAAGGACTCGAAATCTCCCGGCGAGGAATTCCCTCCGAAGCTCACGCCTTTGCTCGTAATCAACCGAATCTCCGCAATAGTCGGCTACTCTGCCAAACTGCGCTTGAAGTGCCGCAAAACCATCTCGCAACTCAGGCAGGATCCGCGTTAGCTGACAGTTAGAGGCAGCATCAATATCACCCAACGTGACGTATTCGAGCGGCCGGATTCGGTGACGCAACTCTCCGCGATGATCGACAGCAATGATTACTTGATAGCCTGCATCGAGCGCGCGCTTAGTAATAGTCAGTACGTGGGGTAGAGCTTCCCGCTCAAGGTAAGCCTGTGTGTACCTTGTCTCGAACCAATCGACTTCTCCGGCCAAATTGTCCTGTCCACTTCTTGAAAGCACATCCCTGGCTCTTGCAAACCCTTCCCTGATCTGGTCAAGGCCGCGCTTAGTCGCATCGGTTACAGACACAGTTCCGAAATGAACGGTGAGCTGAGCCAACGCTAAAGGCGCACATTCCGCTCCTGCCATTGCGCCTCCTGCCGTTGGCCCTCCACGCTCGGCTCTTGCATGTTCAGACACCCCCAGCTTGGAAGGTTGAGGAATTCCTCCAACTCGTGGAGGTGTTGGAATCCCAGATACTCCATCATTCGCTTTTCTTCCTCTGTCGGATGCTTTGGCATTCTTTAACTCCTGCAATACTTGAGGCGGAAGTTCTAGTTCCGTCTTCGGTACCAGCGGCTCTACGTCTTGGTTTGCACGAATCCTGTTCTGCAGATTGTCGATCTGCATTTGAAGTAGACGACGCTCGAAGGTCTTGAAGGATGGTATGTCTTTAAGCCGCTTCTGAAGGTCTTCGAGTTGAAGGCCAGGAAGACGCTCGGGAAGCCCCTGATTCAGAACCCCTGAACAGATTCCGGGTTTTTTCGGACTGGCTGTCTCTACGTGGAGTCTTCCAACAAAACCATTTCCACTCGACATAAACACTCCTACGGATTGTGACGGGGGCAGAAGATAAAGGGATGTTAGCATTTATCGTCGCTAGAATCAAAGGGTTTGCCAGGTGCCAGGTTTCCTGGTCTCGCGTTTGACTCTGAGACCTGGGAAGGCTCAAGAGCTTCAGCCCACATATTATTGCCGAAAAGCCGGTTTACGGGAACAAACCACTCCCGGAGACGCCGCCAGCCGCCCGGCTCCTCCGGGATCGTTCGATAGACTGTAGAAGAAAGGCAATCCCGGAGCTCCCTTGCAGACCGCCGCCGAAGAACGCATTATCCGCCCGGCTAAAAATGTCTATGGCAGCCTGCGCCTGCCCGGTGACAAATCCATCAGCCATCGATACGGAATGTTGGCCGCGTTTGCGGAAGGCACTTCGCGTTTTACCAATTTTTCTACCGGCGCCGATTGCGCCTCGACGCTCTCTTGCATGGAAGCGCTGGGAGCGAAGGTGCGCAAACTCGAAGACGGATCCGTGGAAGTGACGGGCGTAGCCGGGCGCGTGACGCCGACAGAGACTCCACTGGATTGCGGCAACTCCGGCTCGACGATGCGTATGATCTCCGGCCTGCTTGTGCCACAGCAGGGGAGCTTTACGCTGGTGGGCGATGAATCGCTTTCACGCAGGCCAATGGAGCGGATTCGCAAGCCTCTGGAGGCGATGGGGGCACGGCTCACTCTCACCGAGGGCCACGCGCCAGTGAGAATTGAAGGCAGCGCGCTGAAGGCCATCGACTACACCACGCCGGTTCCCAGCGCGCAGGTGAAGACCTGCATACTGCTGGCCGGATTGCAGACGGCTGGCGTGACCACTGTGCGCGAGGCGGTTCGCACCCGCGATCACAGCGAGCTGGCGTTGCGAGCTTTCGGCGCTAAGCTGGCGCGCACGATAGATTCGGTATCCATTACAGGGCCGCAGACGCTCCGTGCCATCGACTCCGCTGTGCCGGGCGACATCTCCTCCGCAGCGTTCTTTCTCTGCGCGGCGGCCTTGTTTCCCGGCTCCTCGCTGGTGCTGGACGCGCTCGGCCTGAACCCTACCCGCGCCGCGCTGCTGGACGTGCTGACCGCTCTCGGGGCGCGCGTATCTGTTCTGAATTTGGAGGAGAAGAACGCCGAGCTGGTGGGAACGGTGCAGGTCACAGCGCCGGCCGAAGGGCTGGGGACAGCAGAGATTTCGGGCGCGCTGGCCGCGCAACTGATCGACGAGCTGCCGATTCTGGCTGCGATTGGACCTTACACCAGCGGCGGTATCCGCATTCGCGACGCAAAGGAGTTGCGCGTGAAGGAATCGGACCGGATTGCGCTCATGGTGAAG
Organism: uncultured Acidobacteriaceae bacterium; assembly: GCA_963765995.1. Taxonomy (GTDB): domain Bacteria; phylum Acidobacteriota; class Terriglobia; order Terriglobales; family Acidobacteriaceae; genus Telmatobacter. The sequence continues at coordinate 149,716 of CAVXYT010000003.1, forward strand.
AATCTGCGCGCCATGGGCGCTGAGGTTGCCGAGTTCGAGGATGGCCTGGACGTGCCCGGCGGTCAGACGCTGCATGGGACGACAATTGACTCCGGCGGCGATCACCGTATCGCCATGGCTTTTAGCGTGGCCGCGCTGCGCGCCGAAGGGGAGACGCTGATTCAAGGGGCAGAATCCACCGCCATCAGCTTTCCGGAGTTCTTCAATTTGCTGGATCTGGTGGCGGAGCGGTAGAAAGCGAGTCTGATCGCTCAGAATAAAAAGGCTCGGCCAGCTTCTCAGGGAGCTGGCCGAACCTGTTCGCGCGGGTAAAAAATCAGTTTTGCGGCAATACTGGCGGGTTAGTCGCGGGCTGAGCGGTTTCCTTGACAGGCGAGACTCCGGGGACGACAGGCGCCGATTTCACTTCGCCCGAGGCTGCCTCCTCCAGGTTGATGCCGTAGTGCTGCAAGGTCGAAGCCAGTGTCTGGTAGAGGCCGGCGCGGTCCTTGGCGTAGGCGGCATGTGCCGCGATCAGGTTGTCCTCTGCTGTAGCCAGGCCGCGCTCCTGGAGCAGGACATTGGCCGTGGTCGAAGCGCCCAGGTGCAGTTTCTTGATCTCGGCATCGACGCTCTGCTGCTGGAAGTCCCTGGAGGCGATGGAAGACTGCACCTGAGCACGGTCATTGATCAGCGCGAACTGCGCGTTCACCACCTGCATGCGAATCTGCGTGTAGAGTTGCTCCAGCCGCAGCTCGGCCTGGCGGTACTCCATCAGCGAACGCGCCTGCACCGACTGCGCGTACTTGTTGCCGATGGGGATGGTCAGGCTGAAGCCCACACCCTTGTCAGGAGCAGTGCTATTGAGCATATTGCTGAAGGTGGACCCGTAGCCTACGGTGGGAACCGTGTTGGGCGGACAGGCGGTACTGCCGCTGGTGGCGAATGGATTTATGCAATAGGGGCTTTGCATGCCGCCGATGCCAGTGCCGCCATAGAAGCCGTAGGCGTCCAGGACGGGTAGTAGGGCATTACGCGCGCCTTTCAGCGTAATCTCATCATTGCGCAGCGTGAGTACGGCCTGCTCCAACTCAGGCCTCTGTTGAAATGCCTCCTGCACCAGCGCCTCGACCGGCTGCTTCTCCTCGGGAATCTCCTCGATGGTCACGCGGTCGGTGGGAACCACCGGCGCGGTCGAAAGCGCCGGATCGTTCAGGTTGCGGGCGATGGCCTGCTTGATGATCTGCTGCTGATAATTCAGCGAACTTTGCGCGCTGATGAGGGCTTGCTTGTCGCTGGCTACGCTCGATTCGTCCTGCACTACTTGCAGCGGGGCAACCGTTCCGATCTCCAACTGCTTGCGGTCGTCGCTGGCCAGTTTGGTGCTCTGCTCGAGGGCATGCTGCTTGGCCTGCACATCCTCGTAAGCTTGCACCAGACCCCAATAGATGGTTTCCACCTGGTTGACCGTGTAGAGAATCTGCTGGCGGAACGACGAATCGGTGATGCGGCGATTGTTCCTCGCCTGATAGATGAAGCGCTTGTTCACCCAGATGCCGGCGCCCTGCAACAGGTGCTGGGTCACCGTGGCTTTGAAGACGGAATCGAACTCGGGGCTATATACGCTGTACGGATTGGAGGATGTAAGCCGCGAGTTGTTGAAGGCCAAGGCCAACGCCGTGCCGGTGACGAAACCCTGGTTGTAGGTGAAATTGTATTGGTTGGTGTTTTCAGAGAAACTGGGGCTGAAGGCGCTGGTCTTCGGAGTCTTAGCCCGCTCCAACTGAATCGTGCCGGTGACGGAGGGTTCCAGAGCTTCCGGCGTCGGGCCGGCGCCCGCTGTGGTCAGCACCAACCCGGCAGAGCCGGAACCAGCTCCAGCAGAGCCGCCCGCGGTACCGCCTGGACCGCCGCCGGTGGTCAAAATCGAGGTCGAGCCACCCTGGGTGCCGGTGACCAGTCCAGTGGGGACGCCCAGCGGCGCCTGTCCGGTGCGCGTCCGCAGAAGATCCGTGTCCGCGATGTCCAGGTCGTAGCGGGCAATGGCGATGTCGAAGTTGTTTTCAAGAGCCAGCGCGATGGCGTCGGAAAGGCTGAGGTAGATCTTGCCGTCCTTCACAAGTTCAGTGAGCCTCACCGAGTTTGAAAAGCTGGCCTTGCCGATAGTCGTCGGCCGGTACATATTGATCGGGTTGCCCAGAAGCCTGCCCGCGGGCTTTGAAAAATCGCGTGCGGACGAGCGCAGATCCAACGGCTCTGTCAGCGTTACCGAAGGAGCAGAGGGCAGCTCGGAGGCCGCCTTGTCCGGAGCCGTTGCTCCCGCTCCCGCCACTTGCTGGGCCATCCCGGCAGGGTTACCCGCTGTCAACATGAGCAGGACAGCCGCTACCGCGCGCAACCGGCTCCCTGACTGTCCGCGCCCTGCTTGTCTACGACAGTTGACTGCGGTCTTAACACGCTGCTCAAACATACATATACCAATCAAATGCATGGTTCCTCTCCACGACATGGCTACACTTTGGAATTGCTGAGGCATGTGGGGCGCCATTCTCAGAGACGCCCGGAGTGCCTCACCGGACGCAGATTTGTGACTTCCCATAACAATTCTATCTTGAAGCCCGGCGCGCGGTCTTCCGCTTACCGGTCTATACGCGCACAGCTCACGGTTCGTTCCAGTCACGGGTTCCTTTTCTCCGGTTCCCCGGCTGTTCCCGGCAACACAGCCACTATTTGATGCGGAAAGCTGAGTATATCAACAAGGGTCAGGGATCGAGTGTCTGGCGCGTTTTCCGCAACCATGCCGCCCGGTCGTCTAACCTATTGTCAGCAATTATTCCTGTGATCGAATCCGCCCAACCCGCGCGCACGCTTCAGACCTGGAAGTTGACCCTGGCATACGACGGCACGGATTTCCGCGGCTGGCAGGTGCAGTCGGGTGAACGAACCGTCCAGGGCGAACTGCAGGCGGCGCTGGGGCGGATTTGCGGGGAATCGCCCCTGCCCCAGGGCTCGGGACGCACCGATGCGGGCGTTCATGCGCTCGGCCAAGTGGCCAGTTTTGCGCTTGCGGCCCCGATTCCGGCGGAAAACCTGCAACGCGCCCTCAACCGGACGCTCCCTCCAGCCATTCGAATTATCGAGGCGAGGACAGCGCCAATTGCATTTCACGCGCGGCACTCTGCGGTGGCAAAGACCTATGAGTACCGGGTCTTCCGTGAGGCGATTTGCCCGCCGACGCTTGCCCGCTATGTCTATGCCTGCTCCTGGCCGATGAACGTGGCTGCACTGCAAAGGTCGGCGAGGCTCTTTGAAGGCGAGCACGATTTTCTCAGCTTTGCCGCCACCGATCCCGATCTGGCCAGCCGTGGCCTCGATGCGGACGCAGAGCAGGACCAGCGACTCATCCCCAGGCCGGGCTTTCAGACCGAACCGACGACGGCGGCAACGATTCGGACCATCTTCTCCTCGGCCTGGGAAGTGCGCCCGAGTCCAGACGGCGAATTGCTGGTCTATCGTGTACGAGGCAGCGGCTTTCTGCATCACATGGTTCGCAATCTGGTGGGAACGATGCTGGTCGTGGGCCGCGGGCGGCTCAACGCCGACGCTATCGTAGGAATTCTTGCCACCCGCAGCCGCGCAGCAGCCGGACCCACCGCTCCGGCGAGGGGGCTGTTTCTTCATTCGGTAGAGTATGACGAGCGGGTGGATGATCTGCTTATCAACGTCTGAATCGCGGCTGGCAGAATCCGCACGCCGCCCCCCTTGCGAACCTTCCCTGCTACCCTGAAGCCAACGCATGGCACCTTTTTCCGGCAATTCGGCGTTTTCGCGGGTAATGGCGCTGGCCTCGCAGCGGCCGGTTCACGCCGCCCTTGCCTGGCTGCACGGCAACCCCAGGACGATCATGGATTGGCAGGCGGAGATGGTGGCCATTTCCGCGCCGCCCTTCGGCGAGCAAGCGCGCTCCGAATGGTTGGCCGCCCGCTTTATCGAGGCCGGACTCAGCAAAGTGGAAACCGACAAGCTCGGCAACGTCTTCGGCTGGCTGCCCGCAGCATCGCTGCCGCCCGAGAGCACCGGCCCGGTGGTTGTGCTTTCCGCGCACCTGGACACCGTCTTCCCGGCCGGGACGCTGCTGAAGCCTGTGGTCGAAGGCGACCGGCTCACGGCTCCCGGAGCCTGCGACAACGGCGCCGGAGTGGCGGGAATGTTGGCCATCGCCCAGGCGCTGGTCAAAGCAAAGGTTGCGTTGGCCGCGCCGCTGATTTTCCTGGGCAATGTGGGCGAAGAGGGCGAAGGCGACCTGCGCGGCGTGCGCTTCCTTTATCAGCAGACTGCGTTAGCCGACCGCGTAAGTGCGCACATTGTGCTGGACGGCGCGGGCGCGGACTCGGCCGTTACCCAGGCCCTGGGCAGCCGCCGCTACCGGGTCGCCGTGACTGGCCCCGGTGGGCACAGCTTTACCGATGCGGGCACGCCCAACCCGATTACGGCGCTGGTCTCGGCGCTGGCTGTACTGGCCGAGACGCAACTGCCGGAGGAGCCGCGCACCACGCTCAACCTTGGAACGATCCACGGCGGCACCAGCGTGAACTCCATCCCGGAGAGCGCGCAGGCAACAATCGATTTCCGCTCTACCAGCTCGGATCAGCTTCTGCGGCTGGAGGTCGCGTTGCATCGCGCCGTGGAAGACGCTGTGGAGTACTCGAATGCGCAGGCAAAATCGGCTGGTGCGCATGGCCGGGGCCTGCTGGCCTTTGACCTCGAAAAGATTGGCGACCGGCCTGCCGCGCAACTGCCCGCCGATTCACCGCTGCTGGAAGCTCTGCGCGCCGTGGACCGCCATCTGGGCCTGCGCACCGAGTTGCGCCTGGGCTCGACGGACGCTAACATTCCTCTCTCGCTGGAGGTTCCGGCACTGTCGATGGGCGCTGGCGGCGAAGGCGGCGGCGCGCACACGCTATCCGAGTGGTACTCAGCCAGGGACCGCGAAACGGGCCTGAAGCGGGTGCTGCTGCTCACTCTGGCGATGACCGAATGGGCTGCGGAACTGTAGTGGCATGCGCAACTTTGATAGACTTCGACCATGCGCGCGTTCCCTATCCTGCTCACATCTGTCTTCGCCGTTGCTTCTTTATGCAATGCGCAAAGTTCAACCACAACTGCGCCAACGCCGGTGACAACGCAAGCTCCGCCAGATTTGATTCTCATCAACGGAATCATCTACACGGGTGCCGGCTTTGCCGAGGACAAGCCGGAAGTTGTTGAGGCGATGGCCATCCGCGATGGCAAAGTACTGGCCGTGGGCAGCAATCAAACGATTAAACTGCTGGCCGGACCCCATACTGTCATGCGCGACCTAAACACAGCGCAAAGTGGTGTTTTCATCTTTCCCGGCTTCAATGATGCGCACACTCATCTGGGCGAGGCAGGCCATAAAAAGCTGAACGTCGATTTGACCGGTGTGCAATCGCTGGTCGAGATGCTGGCCAAAGTGAGTTCGTTTGCCGAGCATGCGTCTGCCGGCAGTTGGCTGACAGGCGGCAATTGGGACCATACGCTGTGGGCGCGGAAGGTGCTGCCTACACGCCAGGAACTCGACAAGGTCACCGGCGGTCATCCTGCATTCCTCGACCGCATCGACGGCCACATCGGCATCGCCAACTCGGCCGCGCTGGCAGCGGCGGGCATTACCGGCAAGACTCAGCCGCCGCAGGGCGGAGCGATTGATTTGGACGCCAATGGCGAACCCACCGGCATTTTGCGCGAGTCTGCGCAGGAATTGGTTTACAAAGTGATTCCGCCTCCGAGCCACGAGGAGCGTCGCAAAGGCGATGAGTTGGCCATCAACGACGCCCTGGCGCATGGCGTCACCAGCGTGCAGGATTTCAGCGACTGGCAGGATTTTCTGGTTTTCGAGGAGATGGAAAATGAGGGCAAGCTGCACCTGCGCATCAGCGAATGGCTGCCCTTTGCCGCGCCACTCGAGAAGGTCAAGGCGATGCGCGCCTACCACGACCCCAACGACCCCATGCTCCACACCGGCATGTTGAAAGGCTTCATGGATGGCTCGCTCGGCTCACGGACGGCGGCGATGAAAGAACCATACTCCGACGATCCGTCTAATACTGGCCTCCCTCAATATACCCAGGCGGATCTTAATAGGATGGCGGTCAAAGGTGCGCGAGCAGACTTCCAGATAGGCTTTCATGCAATCGGCGACAAGGCAGCAGCGATGGCGCTCGAAGCCTTCGAACAACCTGTCGGCCCCTGCCCGGACAATGTGCAACACGAGCCGCTCAACCGGACCCCAAACTGTCACCTGAGAGTCGCCAGCGGCGCGCGCGACCGAATCGAGCACGCCCAAGTGGTCGATCCGGCAGACATTCCGCGCTTCGCCAAGCTGGGCATCATCGCCTCCATGCAGCCCAGCCACTTGATCACCGACATGAACTGGGCTGAAGATCGGCTGGGGCCGAAGCGCGCGGCCTATTCATACGCCTGGAAGGCTTTTCTCGACGCCGGGGTTGCGCTGGCCTTCGGCACTGACTATCCGGTGGAACCGATCACGCCGTTCCGCGGGCTGTACGCTGCCGTTACTCGCAGGAATGAGGCCGGTACAAAGGAGTACTTCCCGGAGAACAAACTCACTCGCGGCCAGTCACTCTACGCCTACACCCAGGGCTCGGCCTTTGCAGAGTTCGCCGAGATGCGCAAGGGCAAGCTCACGCCCGGCTACTATGCAGACTTCATCCTGGTGGACCGCGACCTCTATACCGTGGATGCGCCCGATCTCCTGCACACGGTTGTGCGGGAGAGCTTTGTGGGCGGACAACAGGTATTCTCGAGCAGTACTCGATGAAACTGCGCGCCTACCTGCACACGAAGCGTAAAAGGACAGAGATCAGGGTTTAGGGTTACGCTCTGCCGCGGAACTGGATGATGCGACGGCGGTCGCGCTTGGTAGGGCGCCGTTCGGGCAAGGGCGCGTACTGCTGCATGGCCTTGCGCTCGGCGGCCATTTTGGCACGCGCGGCAATGCTGGACTCGCTCTCGCGATAGAGCGTCTGCGCCACCGCCGCCGGGCCGCGCATCTGGCTCAGAGCGAGAACTTCGATTTGAAACTCGCCGCCTTCGTTCTTCACTTCGAGCTTGTCTCCGACATGAACCTCGCGGGCTGGCTTGGCCTCATGCCCGTTGGACAAAATGCGGCCCAGATCGCAGGCATTCGAGGCCAGCGCACGCGTCTTGAAGAAGCGCGACGCCCAGAGCCATTTGTCGATGCGGATGGAATCCATGAGGCTATTGTCTTACAGGATGATCTTATCCACAGAATCACGATTAGGTGATTCTGCGAGATGCGTATGCGGAAGTTGTTGATTTTGGATTGGTTCGTCGCGGTTCTATCGATTCCCATATCCCAAATGCGAGACCTTGGAAACCGGCCAACACGCGTACCTCATCTTGCCTACTGGCAATGAATGGTGAATCCGATCTTCTGCTGGACAGGATTTGGAGATTCTATGATCAGGTTCACCCAGCCGATGTATTTAGCAAATTGCGGCTTATTCGCGCCGAGATGCCACTCGTCGTAGACCGGTACGGAGCGGTTGCCCTGCGGCAGATTGACACTCTGTGAGTTGGTAGAATGGCCGCCATCGTTCCGGACAAAGCGGTAAGTTACAACTGTTGGCCCGGTGCTGATTAAGCCCCAGCCAAACTTCAGGTCAACAGGGCATGATCCCGTGTATTGAAAGCCTTGCGCAACCTCGCCATTGGCACGCAACGACGATCCTCCCACTCGTACGCTTTGAGCTATCAGGCTGAGGGAAGCCAGGCAGAAGAGAATTCCAATCACACTTGCAATCCTGCTGATCTTCATTATTCCTCCTTTGGTCCGGTGCTACCGTTGTGCTATCCCGATACGAGCCAATATACCTTACATAACGCACTGTTGTATCCATCTTCTTGGGCTTCCCCTCAAGTACACTGGACCATGGAGCCAATGATACCGAGCTTGTGGGCCAGGACGCGGACGACGCTGGAGATGATCAAGTGGGAGCACTCGATCTTCGCGCTGCCGTTTGCGCTGACTGCGGTGCTGCTGGCCGCGAATGGGTTGCCGGGCTGGCGGACGCTGGTGTGGATTCTGGTGGCAATGGTGGCGGCGCGCTCCTCGGCGATGGCATTTAATCGCTGGGCTGACGCGGAGCTGGACGCGGCCAATCCGCGCACGAAGGCGCGCGCCATTCCGGCTGGGCTGCTGTCGCGGGAGTTTGTGCTGGGCTTTACGCTGCTGGCGGCAGCGGTGTTCGTAGTGGCCTGTGCCGAGCTGAACCGGCTCACTCTGTATCTTGCTCCGCTGGTGCTGGCGGTGCTTTGGGGCTACAGCTACATGAAGCGAATCACACGCTGGTCGCATCTGGGGCTGGGGCTCGCGCTCGGCTTGGCGCCGTCGGCGGCGTGGATTGCGGTGCGTGGCTCTCTGGATGCGCGTATCCTGGTGCTGACCGCGGCGGTGACGCTGTGGGCTGGGGGTTTCGACGTACTCTACGCCTGCCAGGACTTCGAGCACGACCAGGCAGCCGGGCTGCACAGCTTGCCCCAGGCGGTGGGCATTCCAGCGGCTTTCTTTGCGGCGCGGACGATGCATCTGGCGATGCTGGGGCTGCTTCTTTGGTTCGGCGTACTGTTTCATTTTCGTACACTCGGCTGGCTGGGCATCGAGACGGTCGGGCTGCTGCTGGCTTATGAGCACTCGCTGGTTTCGCCGCTGATTTGCGCCGGTTGAATGCGGCATTTTTCACCATGAACGGCGTGATTGCCATGGTTTTCCTCGGCTTTGTAGCGGCTGATTTGTGGTTGCGAGGTTGAATTTGATGGCTACCGGCATGAAGATTGCGATTCAGGGAGAGTACGGCTCGTTCAGCCACGAAGCGGCAATGAAGCTGATCCCCGACGGGGTCATCGTTCCGTTCTCGCTGTCGGCCGACGTCTTTGAGGCAGTGGCCGGCGGTGCCGTGGAGGCCGCGGTCATTCCCATCGAAAACAGCCTGGCCGGCCCGGTGACGGAGCACTTCGACCTGCTGCTGACCCACGATGTACGGGTAGAGCGGGAGACGCTGTTGCGCATCCGGCACAACCTGATTGGCCTCACCGGCGTGGCTACAAGCGAGATCGAGCGCGTTTTTTCGCACCCAGTGGCGCTGGCGCAGTGCCGTAAGTTTCTCGCCGCGCACCCCGGGATGAAGTCCGTTGCCTTCTACGACACCGCGGGCAGCGTCAAGCAGTTGATGGAGTTGCGCGATCGGCATGTGGCAGGCATCGCCAGCGCGGCGGCGGCACAGTATTATGGTGCGCAGATTATGGAAGCCGGCATCGAGGACAATCCGGAAAACTTTACCCGCTTCTTTCTGGTGCGGCGCGTGGCGGAGGCAGTAACCGATCCGCAGGCAAACAAGATCAGCCTGGCGTTTTCCGTGGAGAATCGTCCGGGATCGCTGGTGGCGGCGCTGGCCGAGCTGGCTGCGATGGGCACCAATATGACCAAAATCGAGTCGCGGCCGGTGCACGGCAAGCCCTGGGAGTACATCTTCTTTGTGGATTGCCAGATTCACTCTGCCGATGAGGGTTCGCGGGCCGTGGAGGCGCTCAATCCGCATTGCGCGATGGTCAAGGAATTAGGACGCTACCGGGAAGCAGGAGACTGAAAAGACGAACGGCCGGGAGCGCGGCCATGACCGTAACCGTACCCCGGCCGTTCGAGAAGGACTCACACACTGTCTCTGTGATTGCCTTATTTCTACTGTTGCACAAACGGGAATAATTCTACGCAAAAGCGCGGCGATTATTTTCGTGTAACTTTCTTTATGCAGAATACTTCTTGAGTAGACGCTGGGCCTCTTCCTGTGAAGCCACAGTCACATCCAATCTCGCCTTCGCTTTGATTACGCGCCTCAAATAGGGAATTGCCTTCACAATTTGATTTTTCTCACCAATGTAAATCTTAGCGATCTCAAGATTTGCGTCGGGATCACCGAGTTCCACGGCTCGCTCGAACCACTTCAAAGCCCGCTTGGAGTCACCCTCATCACGATAAATGGTTCCAATGTTGTTAGCCGAACAGGCATCGCCTTGTCTGTAGGCTCGCATGTACCAAAGCATTGCTGACTCACGGTTCGGTTTTACTCCAATCCCGACATCATAGAAATATCCCAGACTCTGTTGGCCGTATGGATCGCCCAGCTTGGCGGCAGCCATAATAAGTCGAAACGCCGATCGCGGCTCGCCATCGTTCCACTGCTTGTGTGCTCTTAACAACATGGCTTCGGCTTTCGGGTTGAATAGCATAGTTAGATTTTTCACTTGCTTTGTCATTTCGAATCCCTCTACGTGAACAGCATACCTCAGGGCTTAAAAGCTCTCCGATAAATCTCCGCAAATGTCAGGGCTGAAGCCATGACCTACCACACGAACCGGAATTTCTCGCATCCTCACGCCACAAAATACTTGGCCTGCGGATGGTGCACGACAATGCAGTTAGTGCTCTGCTCGGGCTCCAGGTGGAAACCTTCTGTGAGCCGCACACCGATGTTCTCCTCGGGCTTGAGCAGACGGAAGATCTTCGCCTGATCTTCGAGATTGGGGCAGGCCGGGTAGCCGAAGGAGTAACGGGAGCCGCGATACTTCTGGTGAAAGAGATCGGAGATTCGCGGCGAGTCTTCGCCGGCGATGCCGAGAAACTCGCGCGCCTGCTTGTGCGCCAGTTCGGCCAACGCCTCAGCGGTTTCCACCGAGAGGCCGTGCAGATAAAGGTACTTGGTAAAGTCGCCGGCCTCGAAGAGCCTGGCCGTCTGGCGGCTGGCTTCATCGCCGACGGTGACGATGGAGAAGCCGACAACATCGCGCTGGGCAGCGCTGATCGTCTCAAAAAAGTCGGCGATGGAAAGCCTGCGTCCCTGCGCCTGGCGCGGAAATGTAATGCGCTCCAACTCGCGCTCGGGATCGTCGGGATCGAATACGACTAACTCATCTCCGTGGCCCGCGCAGGGATAGAAGCCAATGATCGACTTGGGTTCGAACCAGCCCGCAGCCTTCACTTCTTCTTCGAGGTCGAGCAGAATGGGGCGGTACTTCTCTTCCACCAGTCGCAGGTAGTCGCCCTGCGCGGCGGTCTTGAGTTGCCACTGATTCTTGAAGAGCGCCGTCTCGTTGAGATATGGAAAGATTTCGTCGAGTTTGTAATTCTTGAAGACGCGCGCGCCCCAGTAGGCCGCCTTGGGGATTGCAGCGACCCGCTCCACGACCGGCGAACGTCCCTCCGGCGTGAGCTCGACGAGGGTCAGTTCGGGCGCAGTTGTGCTGCCCTTGCCAAATACCTTCACCGTCCGGCCTTCCGCTTCCCTGCCCTCGCGCACTGCGGCATCGTCCGAGGTCAGATCGGCCATTGCATGCAATCCAGCGAAGGCGTCCTCTGCATAAAAGACCGGGCCCGCGTACTCCTTGCGCAGATCCTCTTCCACATACTTGCGCGTGAGCGCCGCGCCTCCGCAGATGACAGGTACGGTGAGGCCCAGCGTTTCCAAATCCTGCAGCACATACTTCATTTCCAGCGTGGACTTGACCAGCAGCCCGCTGAGGCCGATGGCGTCGGCGCCGATCTCGCGCGCGGAATTGATGATCGCGTCTGAGGGCTGCTTGATGCCCAGGTTGACGACGCGATAACCATTATTCGTGAGGATGATGTCCACGAGATTCTTGCCGATGTCGTGCACGTCTCCCTTGACTGTGGCCAGTACCATGGTTCCCTTGCCACCGCCATCGGATTTTTCCATCTTCGGTTCGAGGTAGGCGACCGCTGCCTTCATCACCGCGGCCGAATCGAGCACCGAAGGCAACTGCATCTTGCGCGCGCCGAAGAGATCGCCGACGGTCTTCATGCCGTCGAGCAGGACAGTATTAATCAGATCGAGCGGAGTGTAAGTGTGGAGCGCCGCTTCTAAAGTTTTTTCAAGCGATTGTTTATGCTCGTGCAAACCAATCGTCCGCTCGCCGCGAATGATCATCTGCTTGAGCTTCTCATCGGTAGTCAGGCTTTCGACCGCGACCTCTTCTTCCTTCACGGAACCTTTGCCGAGGCTGGCGAAGTAGGCCATATAAATCTGCAATGGGTCGCCGTCTGCGCGGTCCTGGAAGATAAGTTTGCGGGCAAGCTCGACTTCTTTCTCGGGAATCTTGTAGAGCGGATAAATCTTGGAGTAATTGACAATGGCCGCGTCAAGCCCGCGATCCACGGCCTCCTTGAGAAAGACGCTGTTAAGCACGCGGCGGGCATAGGCGTTCAAGCCAAAAGAAATATTAGAGACGCCAAGTACCGTGCGCGAGCGCGGCAGTTCGAGCTTGATGCGGCGCACCGCTTCGAGGGTTTCAATAGCAGCCGAGCGATAGTCTTCCTGGCCGGTGGAGATGGGCAGGGTGAGCGCGTCGAAGATCAGGTCCTCGGGGCGCAGTCCGTATTTGTTGACGGCCAGATCGTGGATGCGATGCGCAATGGCCACCTTGCGGTCCGCGGTGAGCGCCATGCCCTGCTCGTCGATGGTGAGCGCGATGACCGCGGCCCCGTAGCGGCGCGCCATGGGCAGCACCAGGCTGGTGCGCTTCTCGCCGTCTTCCAGGTTGATGGAGTTGATGATGGGTTTGCCGGGAATGCGTTTGAGCGCCTCTTCAATGACGTTGGCCTCGGTGGAATCAACCAGGATGGGCGCAGGCACGCGGGTGGCTATCTTTTCCAGCACCGCATTCATGTAGGCCTGCTCGTCCTCACCCACGATGGCGCAGCAGAGGTCGAGCATCTGCGAGCCTTCGCCGGCCAGCCGCTTGGCGAGGGCGAGAATGCCGTCGTAGTCTCCCGCGCGCACCATGTTGCGAAAGGTCTCGAGGCGAGTGGTGGTGTTCATCTCCTCGGCGATGATGATGGGCTGCGCGTCGGCTTCGAGCAACACGGCACTGAAGGCGCTGGCCGCGACCGATTGCTGCGCCACGGCGCGTGGGGCGGGCGTCAGTTCTTTGACGGCCTCAACGACGGCGCGAAGATGTTCGGGCGTGGTGCCGCAGCAACCGCCTACGATCTGCACACCGTATTCCGTGACGAAGCGCCGGAGCCAAGCCGCCAGCTCTGCAGGGGTAAGTTTGTAGACCGCGTGGCCGCCCTCGTTCTGCGGCAGGCCTGCGTTGGGCAGAACGCTGATAGGCGCGGTAGAGTTCTGGCAGAGAAAGCGTACCGCGTCGTTCATCTCAGCCGGGCCGGTGGCGCAGTTGAGGCCGATCACGTCGGGCTGGAAAACTTCGAGTACCGCCAGGGCCGCGCCGATCTCCGAGCCGAGGAGCATGGTTCCGCTGGCTTCCAGGGTGATCTGGACCTGGATTGCGACGTTACGGCCAGTGCTCGGGATGCGGCCTTCGCGCGCGTCGCGAATCGCGTCCTGGCAGGCGGCGAGGGCGATCTTGGCTTGCAGCAGGTCCTGGCAGGTTTCGATGAGCAGCACGTCCACGCCGCCCTCGATCAGCGCCTCGGCTTGCTCGCGATAGGCGGCTGCCATGGCGTCGTAGCCGATGTGGCCCAGCGAGGGCAGCTTGGTGGTGGGGCCGATGGAACCGGCGACGAAGCGGGGCTTGTCCGGAGTCGAGAACTTGTCGGCCACCTCGCGTGCCAGACGCGCCGCCGCGATATTCAGCTCGCGTGTGCGGTCCTCAAGGCCATACTCGGCGAGAACAATGCTGGTCGAGCCGAAGCTGTCGGTCTCGACGACATCGCATCCAACCTCAAGAAACGAGGCGTGAATAGCGTGGATTACGTCGGGTCGCGAGAGCACCAGCAGTTCGTTGCATCCCTCCTTGCCCCGGAAATCCTCCGGCGTGAGGTTGCGCTTTTGCACATTGGTGCCCATCGCGCCGTCGTAAACCAGCACGCGCCGTTTCAGCTCTGAAAGAAAATCCGCCAAAGTCGCTCCTTACTTACCGGCCGCCGGGGAAACAGGCAAAGCTCCTACCTTCTAGCATATATGGTTCCGTATTTCCCCTTCCTGCTCCCTTCGGCCCACATCTTCTTTCAGGTTCGCAAAAAATGAGGTCCGGATCGTCTGACGACCCGGACCTCTGTTCCTAACGGGGAATCAAATCCTGCTACGCGTGCTTGGGCGCGGCCCCCGACTCAGGTTGGGTTGCACCCTTCGATGAACCGCCGGAACAGCATTTCTTCCCGCTGCCCTTGCGGCAACACTCCTTCGCACCACCGTCTTTGCTGCACATTTTTGCGGTTTTTTCGTCACAACACGTCTTGTCGCAGCCGTTCTTGCAGCACTTTTCTCCATTGCAGATACCATGATGAGCCATCGGGCAGTTCGCGCCCATTGGGGTCGGCGAGGTCTGAGCAAAAGCTAAAGCGGTGAATACGAGAAGCAACGATAGAAATGAGAGGATACGCTTCATGGAAATCTCCTTGTCGTTTTGAAAGCGGATTACAAATTGAGCCTCAAGGTACTAGAACCCTAGGACTGCTTCATTTGCGTGAACGCAAGGAGCGGTTTAGATCCGAAAGACCTGGAAGAGGATGTATCTAGGGGGAGCGGAGGCAACAGCGTTACCGGGCAGCGCAGCAGCAAAGGCCGTACCCGCATCCGCGACCATCCGGGGCGCCATAGCAATGAATTCCGCTCTGCCAATCTTTGGTTTAACCCCAGCCGTCAACTCGGCAACACCCTGCGACAAAGCGTAAGAGCAGCAATTCTGGTCGCAGCCAGTGCCGGCGACCTGATGGGGCATCTGGCAGTGCATACCCATCGATATCATCGCCATAGGACAACAATGGGCGTGAAGTCCACTCTTGGGAGTCACGGTGGCACACGGCAGACCGGCGAGGGCCGGCTGGGCAGCGAGCAACGCAACCGCAACGACAGCGACGATTTGGAGGAACCTTTTCATCAGCTTCAGGATGATTGTGACTGGCTGGATGACCCTTGTCAAGTGCGGCAAATCGCGAACACAGAACTCGCAGAATACCTGCGTGACCGGATATAAACGAAAAGTTGCGACCCTTATTTTGCCGCCGTCAGCGCACTCACCGGCACCAGCATGTCTTCCTTGCGCATCACCAGATTAGTGGCGTTCAGCGTGGCCAGCTCGAAGCCGTGGCCGTGGGTGATGGCGTCGGTGGGGCAGGCTTCCACGCAGTAGCCGCAGAAGATGCAGCGGTTGTAGTCGATGTTGTAGACCTTGGCGTAGCGCTCGGAGGAGGAGATGCGAACTGCCTCGGTGTTTTCCGCGGCCTCAATATAAATGCAGTTCGAAGGGCAGGCAGCCGCGCACAGGAAGCAGGCCACGCATTTTTCCAGGCCGTTTTCGTCGCGCTGCAAGACATGGGCGCCGCGGTAGCGCTGCTCGAGGACCGCTCCGCGCAGCGGACCCTTCCCATCGGGGTAATTTTCCACCTGCGTGGGTTTGAAGATCTCCCCAAAGGTGATGCTCATTCCCTTGGAAATGCCCCTGATATTGCCCACAATCGACATGTGGCCAGTATACGATGGAATGCAGGAGAGAGACCATGCGCATGAGGAATTGGGTGGCAATATTCGGGTTAACGGCTGGAACGGTGTTGGCAGCTGGAACAGTTGCCACAAGGTCGCAGGCGCAGAGCCAGCCGCAACCTACGCCGGCGGGCCATATGGGCAGCATGAACATGGATCACGGCATGAGCAAGCCCGCGCTTCCGGCAGGTCCGCTGAAGATCACCTTCGGGGACAAATCCGCCGAGTGGACCCCGGCCACTCTGGCCGCGCTTCCGCACCAGACCGTCACCGTAATCAGCAACCACACCAAGGCAAACCTGACCTACTCCGGCGTGCCTCTGATCGACCTGTTTAAGCAACTGGGTTTGCCCGCCAAGCCGGAGGGCAAGGAGTTGAGGCATTATCTGGTGGCCGTAGGCTCGGACGGGTATGAAGCGGTTTACTCTTTTGCTGAGGTGGCTTCCGAGATACACAACGCTACTGTGATTGTGGCCGACACGCAGGACGGGAAACCGATTGCCGACAGCGGACCTCTTCAGCTGGTTAATACAGGGGACAAGGTACTCGCGCGCTGTGTGCGCAATCTGGTGGCTATCCGGGTGCTTACTGTGGGTGATGACTCCGAGTTCCCGTCCGTGACGAAAAAAGTCAAGTAGATCGTTCTTTTCCTAATTCAGTGCCGGGCTGCGGGCGGGACGGACCGGCCGCTATTGTTCGCAGGGGGCCGCGTGTTGGGCCTGCGCTCTGGGTGCGGTTTCAGCGACTGCTGGCAGAGTTCCGAGTCTTGCCCGCGCGCCAATCCGGGCGATGCGCCTTGCGCGCTGCAAATCCGTTGTTTCATGGCTTCTGCATCCTTGCCGCTCACCAACTCGGTGCGTTCCAGGCCGCTCCAGGGGTCCAGATCGTAGCGGAAGATGCTGTCCTCCGGTTGTTCCTCTCCGTGGTCAATGTGGCTCCATGTGGCCATGAATTGACGCCCGTCCGGCTCGTTCAGGAGGGCGTAAAGTTGAGTCAGGCTGACGCTAAGAGCGGGATTCGAGCTCCAGATGGGCACGGCCTGGCTGCCCCGCATCCAGCGCGAGGCCCACATGTGGTACTTCATGTCGTAGTGGAAGGCCGTGAAGTATGTGGTCGCATCGCACTCGGTGCAGTCGTCGTACATCGCGGCCAGTTCCCGCGGCCTGCCATCGGCCAGGAGCATCCAGTCAAGCAGGCGCAGGTTGACGCCCTTGAGCAGCGGCGCAACTACGTGGCTGGTAAGCGAGAGGCTCCATACCGTGAAGGTGTCCGCAGAGGGCTGCGACTGCGGCGTGGCGCGCAGGGTGGTGACAACCAGCGCCGCGTCGTACTCGACGCCGATCTCGCGAATCGCCGTCCATTGCTCCGGATCGAGGGAGCGCCTGACCCACGTGACGACGCTTTGGTCCTTTGCGGAGTGGAAGTCGATCCAGCGGAAGTTGTCGGGAGCTTGCTGAGCCGACAAGGGAACGGATAGCGTGGCCGCGAGCAAAACAAAAAGGAGCGAGGGAGGGACGAGCCGCATGAGTTTAGGGTATCGCGGAGAGGCGCTCGAAGTCGCTTCATTTGCTTTGTTGAGACGCGCAGAAATGCGTCGGGCGGAAATCCGAGAATAGGCGGGTTATCCGGGGTGGCGAGGCGAGCGAGTTCGTTGAACATGTTCCACGTGGAACATGTTCATTCTGTTTGGCTTAATCGCGAGTTGACTACTTAATTAACTGCAAATTATTTGGATTGTTTATGAGAAGTTTTTGGGCGGCAAAAAAGGCGGGATTTGAGATGGTCAGATCTGCGCCAATCGTCTATGCGAAGTTCACAGTCTCACAGTTTCACAGGAAATTGTGGGGGGGGGTATCTTTCGGTTTAGGTGGTACAGTCCAGGAACTGAGAAATTCGTCGCGATTGACTTCCGGTTCGACATACTTTTCACCCTAGACATGATTGTGCGCTAAGGTGGGGAAATTATCTGCAAGCACCCTTCGACTTCGCTCAGGGCAGGCTCTGCGGTGCGGCCAGCTGCCTTCGGCTGACGGATTGGGGTTCGTGGTATCCCAGGTCCGAAAATCCGGACCTGGGATACCTGGCTGTTTTCGGCTCCTCCCTCCGGGAGGAAAGGCAGTGGGTTGAGGTTCAGCGCCTCCACATCTCAAAATCGAGATTTGGGGTGCCAAGCCTTCAAAGAGTCCGGTGCTATAGTTGGACACGAACGCTTGTGCTTTGGAAGCCGTAGGGCCTACAATTCGGCATTCACATTCAGGAGCCACTCACATGAAACGTCGTGCATTGCTTGCGGTCGTCGTTGGCTTTGCACTGTCTACTCATCCGGTTAATGCTCAACAGTCCCCTGCTCGGGAACGGACCGGAGCCGAACTACTTGATGAGTGCCAAATAGCCGCGAAGGGAGGAACCAACGCCCCCGAGGATGCTGCCGAGTTGGCGAAAGGTATGCATTGCTTGGGGTACATGAGTGGCGTGACAGACACATATTTGTTCTGGAAGTATACGAACAATACCCAAAAAGCGAGGGTTTATGTTCCCGCCTGTATCCCCGAAGAAGCGACCAACTTCGAACTTGCAAAGGTCGTGGTGAAGTATTTGAATGACCATCCGAATCAACTGCACAAGAGCTATAGGCTCTTGGTCATGCTTGCGCTTGAGGACGCCTACCCATGTAGATACTAGCTGAGACTGAAGAAGCATATATGCAATCGATTATTTGGTTTTGGACAACAGGAATTCACGATCCGGCTTGGGTGCAAGCCATCGCAGCGGTTGCGGTCGTGGTGCTCACTTCGGTGACGGTCATCGTATTCTTCATCTATGCGTATGACACTCACACTCTGGCGAAGACAAGCGTAGAGCAGATGGGTTTAGCCAAGCTGGAGCGCGAGGAACTCAAAACCTTAAAACGCCATGTCGCAAACGACCGTTTTTTAAAGGTTCAAACAGACCTGACTCTCCTTATGCAATCAATCATTGATGGAACTTTTGGCGCCAAGCCACCACCGCGGCTTTACCCGGACAATTGGCCTGATGTCGCAATTGCGCTGGCATTAAGAACCCCGAGCGTGATTTCAGCGGTGATTGCGCTAGGAATACAGTTGCGGAGCGTCGATTTTACGATAGCTGAATTTTTCGGCGCGTCAAACAATGATGAGAAAACAGCTTGTGAATTGAAAGTTAGAACCTCTTTAAGTCGTGCGACCGAAGAATCCACGAAATTGTCGAACCTGTTAGTCGAGGGTGCAAAGAAGTAGATCGAATCTGCCTGCTTGCTCCCCGTTACCTCTGCCATCTTAGAACTCATCCGTAAATAGAAACAGTCTGCCTTGAGGTACGTGACCCGCCCATCGATTCTAATTCCTTCGATCGTTAGCCAAGATGGAAGGCTGTGCCCCATTCATCGCAGCCCTATTGAGGCTGCGATGAACGGGCCACCTGCCGGTGGAGGGATATGGTCCGAGCCTGAAGGCCCTACGAATGGCCGCTCTATTAAGGGGCCTGAAGGCCCCGGCTCCCTCCGTTATGCTGCGGCTTGCGGCACGGCTGAAGCCATGCCCTTTCAAAACAAAGTCAACCGCAGGTCCTTCGACTGCGCTGCGCTACGCTCAGGATGACAAGCGAGAGTGAGTGCGACATGGATTTACAGCCCCAGCTTGGCCCAGAGTGCATCAATTTTGGCTTTGGTGGCGCGGTCCATTTCGATCATGGCGGGCCAGGGGCGACAAAAGCCTTCGGCCTTCCATTTGCGCGTGGCGTCGATGCCCATCTTGGAGCCGTATGTGCCGCGCGGCTCAGGCGATGGCTGCGATGCCGTTTTTGGCGGCGAGAGTGAGCAGTTTCGCGGCTGGTCCACGTGGATGCTTTTCGCCGCGCTCCCACTTGCTGACGACCCCAGTTGTCACATTCAGATGAGCCGCAAAGACGGCCTGGCTCACCGCCGCTTTGGCGCGGATGCGGCGAATGGCGGCCGAAGAGAGTTCCATGACTGGGGTGAGACAGGCGCGGTCGAACTCGCGCATGGTCTTGGTGTCAATCGCGCCTGCCTGGTGCAGGTCAGACATGCTTTCGTGCAGTGCCGCGAACGCTTCGCTCTTGTATGTTTTTGCCATTTTCATCCCTTCTTTGCTGGAGCAATCTCAGACAAAGCTTTCTGTTTCACAATCGCCGCAATCTCATCTTCGCTCAAAGCGAGGTAGATTCCCGCGGCTTTGCGGTAGGCGCGCAGTTCATCGGGCCTGATGTTTCCCTGATCCTTCTTTTCGAACCCAAACATGAGGACAGCACGTTGGCCGACCATCATGGCGATCAAAGCACGGGCTCCGCCGCTGGAACCTTCTCCCTGACGGGCAAGGCGAAACTTGAAAAGTCCACCTCCCAGGTCTGCATCGAAGACCCCGTTCACGGTCTCCCATAGCGCTTCGTCGCTGATTCCGAAACGGCGCGCAAAGCGCATAAAAGGCTTGGACGCAAAGACCCGTAACTTGCCGGGAGGGCTTGCTTTCATTTCGATATTATAGCTCTTAGAACCATAGGCGTCAACAGGGTGAGAAGAGGAGAGATCTGTGCGGCAAATCCCGGCAAATCGCAGATTAGCCGCTCAGCCAAGAACGCTTCGCTGCGTCCCCCTCACAGCCCTAGCTTCGCCCAGATTGCGTCGACTTTGGCTTTGGTGGCGAGGTCCATTTCGATCATGGCGGGCCAGGGGCGGTTGAAGCCTTCTGCTTTCCACTTGCGCGTGGCGTCGATGCCCATCTTGGAGCCGTAGTTGGGCAGGCGCGCGGAGTGATCGAGCGAATCGACGGGACCGAGGGTGAACTGGATGTCGCGCTCGGGGTCGATGTTGTTCGCTACGCGCAGGACGACTTCGGCGACGTTTTGCACGTCACAGTCCTCGTCGACCACGACGATGATTTTGGTGAACATGGCCTGGCCGAGCGACCAGATGGCGTTCATGACTTTGCGCGCGTGGCCGGGGTAACTTTTGCGGATGGAGACCAGCATCAGGTTGTGGAAGACGGCCTCGACGGGGAGATGAATGTCGACGAGTTCGGGAATCTGCATACGCATGGCGGGCAGGAAGATACGCTCGACGGCCTTGCCCATCCATGCGTCCTCCATGGGCGGCTTGCCGACGATGGTGGCGGCGTAGATGGGGTCGCGGCGATGGGTGATGCAGGTGAGGTGGAAGGCCGGGTAATCGTCGGTGAGGGTGTAGAAGCCCGTGTGATCGCCGAAGGGGCCTTCGCTGCGCAGTTCGCCCAGTTCGACGTAGCCTTCGAGCACGATTTCGGCGTGGGCGGGAACCTGGAGATCGACGGTTTCGCACTGGACGATTTCGACCGGCTTGCCGCGCAGGAATCCGGCGATGAGATACTCCTCGACCTCGGGCGGAGCGGGGACGATGGCGGCAAAGGTGGTGGCTGGATCGGTGCCGATGGCTACGGCAACTTCGAGGCGCGAGCCTTTGAGATTGCCGAGTGCGACCTGAGGCAGGCCGCCGATGGGGCCGTCGGGGATGGCGACCGCGCCGCCAGCCGACTCAGCCATGGCCGCGATGCTTGCGGTGCGCGGATCCGCGGTGGATTGCAGCAGCGAGGCGGCGCGCAGGGCTTCGCGATAGTGCTCGGCGGCGACCTTTTGGCGCTGCCAGTGCATGCCGGTGGTCTGGCCGTCGTAAACCTGCATCCGGTACATGCCGATGTTGCGCTTGCCGGAGCGTGGGTCTCGGGTGACGACGCAGGGCAGCGTAATGAAGCGTCCGCCGTCGTGCGGCCAGCACTTGAGGATGGGGAAGTAGTTGAGGTTGAATTTTTCGCGGCGAATCATTTCCTTGCAGGGTGCTTCTTTGGCGCTGACGGTTTTGGGAAATGCGCTGGTGAGCGCGCCCAACTGCGGCAGCATCTTGAGCTTATCGAGAAAGCCTTCGGGAGGCTTGACGTTCATCAGTCCCTTGATGCGCTCGGCAATCTCGTCCAGCCGGTCGACGCCAAGTGCCAGAGCCATGCGCCGCTCGCTGCCGAACTGGTTGATGAAGACCTTGTGGCCGGGATGGCCTTTGACGTTCTCAAAGAGCAGCGCCGGGCCGCCGCTCTTGGATACGCGGTCGGTGATCTCGGTAATTTCCAGCTCAGGCGAAACTTCCTCGCCGATGCGCTTCAGTTCGCCGGCTTTTTCGAGAGTTTTGATCCAGTCGCGTAGATCGTCGTAGGCCATAGGGTTCCTCTAGCGGCTGGCGCCGCGCTCAAACCTCTAGCTTAATGGGTCACCCGGCGCAATTGGCGAATTTTCAAGGATTGGCTGTCTGCAAGGGCAAATCAAATGTGGCGGCATCCAACGGGAAGCCCAGCCGCTTCCACTCATCGTAGCCGCCACGCAGAGGGCGGACGCGCTCGATGCCCAGCTTGTGCAGGGTCATTGCGGTTTTGGCGGCAGTGGCTTCGCTGGGGCAAGAACAAAAGAGCACAATGTCGCGGTCGCGGGGAATCTCATGGTGACGCTCGGCCAGCGTCTTCGGAGAAAAATGGAAGGCTCCTGGCAGCGTGAAGGGGTCATCCGAAAGCTCGCGCGGATGGCGCAGGTCCACGACGTAGACCGGTTCGCCGGCATCGAGCAGTTGTTTCAGTTCCTCGGGCTCCAGGCGCGAGGCGATCAGCTTTTTAATCACCATGCGGCGGCGGACGATGCGGCAGACGAGTAAGCCCAAAATGGCTAGAACCAGCAAGGCGCCGGAGAACCTGCCCGCCCAGCTCAAAAAGATGGGATTGCGCTTTAGCAGGTCGCCGAAAAAGCGGCCTCCGACCAGCAAAGCGCCAACCCAGGCCAATGCGCCGATACCGTCGAAGAGTAAAAATGACCAGAATCCCATCTTGTATTGGCCTGCAACCGGCGGCGCCAGTATTGACAGCCCGGGAACAAATTTGGCAATCATGAGCGTGACGGCGCGGCGGCGGCCGAAGGAGTCTTGCGTGCGGCGGACGCAGGTGGTGGGCTCGAGCGAGAGCTTGCAGAGGATACGGAGCACATGGTGCCCGTAACGACGGCCGATTAGAAACCACGCACTGTCTGCAATGAGCGCAGCGGCCAGGCCAGCCAGCAATGCGTAGGAGAAACTGAGTTGATGCGTAGCGGAAAGCGCACCAGCCGCCAACAAAACCGGAGCGGCAGGCAGCGGAATGCCGAGTTGTTCCACAAGAACCCAGGCAAAAAGCAACAGGTAGCCGTAGATGAGCAGGATGTGTTCCGGCAAAGCCATTGGGAGGGTCCAGTCGTTGCTTGCGGGGAATCGGACCGATCAGGCTCCAGCTGTCCTTTTGGCACAGTCAAGAACCGTAGAAGGTCTCGTTCTATTCGATGATTCAGACGGCAATTCGTTGCAAGCGGGAGGATTCTTGTCCGCGATGCCGAAAAGGCCGCCCGAAGGCGGCCTCTTGATTTGGTTTCGTGAAGCGCGGAAGGACACCGCTCTACGGCTGCGCCTGCTTGGTGGATGATGTTGCCGGAATCGAAGCTGCGTCCTGGAAGCCCTTGGAAGCGAACCAGTTGCTGTCCCAGAGATTCTGGTAGAACTCGCCGGTCAGCTCGGCGGCGCGGGGGCCGAAGGTGGGGCGTCCGCCTTCGAGGAAGAAGACCGTAACGAGGCTGCCTTGCGGCGAGTCGGACCAGGAGGCGAACCACCCGTAGCGCGTTCCATTATCCGAGCAGGTTCCCGTTTTGCCGAAGACGGGCAGCTCGTGGAAGTTGGCGCGCAGGCGCCGGGCGGTTCCGTACTCGACCGCGCCAGCCATGCCATCCTGCAAGTCGGGAACGAAGCGGGCGATATCCAGGGTGCGCTTGACCCTGGGTTCGAGCTTGCCGGCCTCTTCCGGAGTGGCCGGATGCTGGAGATAGTAGAGGGTTCCGCCGTTGGCAAGGGCTGCCACAAAAGCGCCCAGTTGCAGCGGGGTGAGCGAAACGCCCTGGCCGAAGCTGCACATGCGGCCCACGCCGCCCTGGGAGGCAGGCAGCTCCTGATCCGGATAGACGCCCAGTTGTTCGCCTTCGATGTTGTAGCCGGCCAACTCGCCCAGGCCGAACTGATTGGCGTAGTGGCGGACGCGCTCGAAGCCCAGTTCGCGGCCCAGCTCCTCGAAGTAGAGGTTATTGCTCTTGGCCAGCGCTTGAGTCATGTTCATGCGGAAACCGTCCAGCTTGACCGGCGTGTCGCGCGTGACCAGGCCTTCAGAGAGCGCGGCCAGGGCAACGGTCAGCTTGATGGTAGAGCAAGGCTCGGCACCCGGTGAGAGGGCCAGCTTCTGGTTGACCATGGCCAGGATGCGGCCATTGGAGGGGTCAATGACCACGGCGGTGCCGTTCATGTCGCCCATAGCGTCGAGGGCGGCCTGACGGACCACCGGGTCCTCGCCGGCTGTCACGTCGTCCGCGAAGATGTCTCCCTTGGCAAAGGAACTGGCGGTGAAGCGCTCATAGTAGCGATGATGGCGGCGCGAGGAGACGGCGGTGCGGCGCGCGCCGGCTCTGGAGCTGCCTCTGGTGGTCATGTGGGCTTGCCGCCGAGCGGGCGCAGATTTCGGCGCAGCATAGGCGGCGTTGGCGTGAGCCGTCCCGGCATGAGTGGTTGTGGATCTCCGGGCTGCCGGCCTGGCGGCTCTTCCCGTCGCGGCGTGATGGCTTGCACCGCGATGGGGCTCTGACAGATGGGGGGTGGTTACCTTGGTGTGGTGCAGCGTATGCTGGGCGTCCAGCGCCGCGGCAAATCCGGCGCCAACGCTGAAGCCGATTAGAACCAATGCACATGCCCAAACGCGGGAAAAATTCATCCTGCCGGTATCCTCTCTCCTATCGGAGTGTCGTCCATGCGTCTCCCACGCGGAGGCGCATTCCATGCCATTCCTTATCCAGGCGCACCATCCGGCCGGTACGAAAGGAACCCTGGCAAATGCAGAGCTATATTGCACTATACATCCTCCAAGGTACAATCCAAAACGGAACCCGTGCCCTAAAACTGGAGCCGGCGCAGGAAGGCAGGCTTTTCCAGATCCGGCTGCTCCTCTTCGCTGGCTTCTGTGTCGAGCGACAACGCCGGCTGGGCACGGCTGCCGTCCAGCCCTGCCGGGTTGCTCATCCCGCCCGTGAAAGCCGAAGCGTAGTCTCTCGGCAGCAGCGTATACGCCGGCTCCTCAGACAACTCGGCAAATCTCGGCGGCGCTGGCGCGGCGGACTGTTCCATCTTCTCGTGCTCAAAAGCCGTGGCCTCAGTCACACGCGAAACCGCTGCACCGGCGGCTCCGGCAGAGGGCGCCGAGGCGGAGAAAAAGCATGGATCCACCAATTCTTCCGCCTTATCCAGGTTGGCCAAATCGACCGCGTCTTTCCGCTCATCTTCGTCCTGCGAGAGAAAGCGCGGCGCGGACGCGAGCGGTGGCTCACGAAGCCAGTTGTCAGGCGCAACCAGGGAGATCCGGGTCACTGGCTCCGAGTCCAGGGGAATCGAAACCACAGGCGCCTCTTCCACGATCAACATGCGCGCGCGCCTCTCCGGCATATGATCGCGGAAGCCGGTGGCGATGACGGTAATCTTAACCTCTTCACCCATCTTCTCGTCCAGCACGGCGCCGAAGATGATGCTGGCATCCTCATGGGCGGCGGACTGAATGAGCGACGAGGCCTCATTGACCTCAGAGAGCTTGAGCGAGCTGGAGCCGGTGATGTTGATAAGGATGCCGCGTGCGCCATCAATGGCCCCGGCCTCAAGCAAGGGCGAGGCCATGGCCGCCTGGGCCGCTTCCAGGGCGCGATTGGCGCCCGAGCGCACCGCCGTTCCCATCACGGCATAGCCCATGCCGGCCATGGTGGTTTTCACGTCGGCAAAGTCGCGATTGATGATGCCGGGGATAGTGATGATGTCGCTGATGCCTTGCACTCCCTGACGCAGCACGTCGTCGGCGATGCGGAAGCTCTCAAAGAATCCGGCGTCTTTGGCCACGGCCAACAGCTTCTCGTTGGGGATCACGATCATCGTGTCCACGCTCTCCAGGAGTTCTTTCAGGCCGCGCTCGGCCTGCTGCTGGCGGCGCTTGCCCTCAAAGGCAAAGGGAAGGGTGACGACGGCCACGGTCAGAATGCCCATCTCGCTGGCCAGCGAGGCGATGACCGGCGCGGCGCCGGTGCCCGTGCCTCCGCCCAAACCGGCGGTGACGAAGACCATGTCCGCGCCCTCCAGGGCCTCGATGATCTTCTCCGAGTCTTCGAGCGCGGCGCGGCGGCCCAGGTCGGGATTGGCCCCGGCACCCAGCCCGGAGGTGAGCCGGACACCGAGTTGCAATTTGACCGGAGCCTGTGAGGCTTTAAGCGCCTGCACGTCCGTGTTGGCGGCGATGAACTCCACGCCCGCCATGCGCGCCTGGATCATGCGATTGACGGCGTTGCCGCCGCCGCCGCCCACGCCGATGACCTTGATGCGGGCTCCGCGCAGTTCTTCCTCGTGATACTGAATGCGCATCTCCGCCGCTTCACTCCTCAACTGTCCCATTTGCGCTTCGGCCTCCTGATTCATGGCTTGCACACACAACGGTTAAAAACTGCCTCCAAAGAAGCCGCGAAACTTCGAGCGCCATGTGTCACTCTCCCCTGCGCGGTTCATTCTGGTGCGATGAGTATAAAGAATCATGCCGATGACGGCGGAAAAACCGGGATGAACCAGCTCGCCGGGCATCTGCGACAGGCGGACGGGAACTCCGGTGCGCGCCGGAACGCGCAATTGGCTTTCGGTGATGTCCAACATGCCGGGCAGCATGGCTCCGCCGCCGGTGAGCACGCAACCGGCGCCCAGGGCATCCAACACGCCGCCCTGGCGCAGGCTCTCTTTTACATATTGAAGCAGCTCGCAGGCGCGCGGCTCCAGAATTTCGGCAATCCTGCGCAGGCGCAACATCCGCGGCTGGGGGTTGGCAATCTCAATCTCGGCGTCCTGCGGCACGTCCGTCACCACGGCGTGGCCGTACAGGCGCTTCAACTGCTCGGCCTGGGCTATGGGCATCTCCAGCCCTATCGCCAGGTCGTTGGTAAAGTACTGCCCGCCAATCCGAACGGAGGCCGTATACACTACCGCACCCTCGTAAAACACGATCAGGTCGCTGGAGTGGCAGCCGATGTCGAGCAAACAGACGCCCAGCTCCCGCTCGTCGGCCGAGAGCGTGGCCTCGGCGGCGGCAATCGACTCCAGCACCGCCTCGGTCACCTCAAGCCCGGCCTGGTTTGCGCAGGTCACCGTGCTCTGCAGCGCGCTGCCGGAGCAGGTGACGATGTGCAGGTCCACCTCAAGCCTTTTGCCCACCATGCCCACCGGGTCAATAATGCCCGGCTGGCCATCAAGAATAAACTGGCGGCGCAGCACATGGAGAATCTCGCGATCCGGGAGCCGTTCGATAGCGCGCGCCCGTTCGCCCGCGCTGCGCATATCCTCTTTGTCGATCTCGCGCATACGGCCGCCCAGATCGATTCCGCCATTGGTGTTGAGCCCGCGAATGTGAGGCCCGCCCACTCCTACAACGCACTCGCTGATGTTGGCGCGCGCCACAAACTCGGCCTGCTCGTTGGCTGCCTTCACAGCCTTAGCCGCTGGGGCAAGGTCGGCGATCAACCCTTTGCGCATCCCCGCCGACTCCACAACCCCATGCCCGCGATAGAGCAAAGCGCCTTCGTTCACGTCGGCCGCCAGCACGCGGGTCCACGCGCTGCCGATGTCCAGCGCCACGATCAGATTGTCCTGATTCTGGCTCATCTCGCTACTGGCCCGTCTCGGCAGTCGCGGACAGGCGACTGGTTGGGGCGGTCTTCCGCTTGCTCAGATTCAGCGCGGCGCGTTTTGCCTCCGCGCGCTTCTTTTCCTTCGCCCTGGCCTTGTCCTGATTGGTTTTCGCAGCACCGTCCTTCGCCGCGATGGTCTTCTCCCTGGCAGAACCCTTGCCGTTCGGCTTTGCGCCCGCCTTCCCCGGTTTCACTTTGGCGACAGGCCGAATCTGGCGAGCCGGGGCTTTGCCGATAGTGGCTTTAGCCCCTGAGGCATGAATCTTGGGAGATTTACCTGCAATTTGCCCGTTTTCCGCAGTTTGTAGAACTGGTTGCTTACCTTCCGCCGCAGCCTGCTCGTCGGCTGAGGCTTGTGCCACGTTGGTGCCGGAAGCCATCTCCAGCACAACCTGCTGGTCGTAGCGCAGATCCACCGCCGCCAGCTTCGGATACTGCCGGCGCCACTCGGTAATGTGCGCCTTGTATCGCTGGTAGCGCTCCAGAAAGCGGTCATCACCGAAGTGCAGCAGGGTGGTGTCGTCCTGCATGTTCACGCGGGCATCCTCGGGATCGGTCAGATCGACCTCCGAGATTTGCGAGGACAGCTTCTGGCCGTTGGCATCAAGCTCGGCCAGCAGCCGCTGGTAGACCGCCATCCGGGCCTTGCGCGAAGCAAGCGGATCGCCGGCGTCGATCCCCGTCAACACCGGGAACGAGTAGTGGTGGTGCGCCATCATGGCAGCC
The DNA here is from genome assembly GCA_963765995.1 of uncultured Acidobacteriaceae bacterium. Classification (GTDB taxonomy): domain Bacteria; phylum Acidobacteriota; class Terriglobia; order Terriglobales; family Acidobacteriaceae; genus Telmatobacter. The sequence goes on from CAVXYT010000003.1 coordinate 177,810, forward strand.
GGCATGGCAAGAAGAATCCCGTTGGCATCCACCAGACCGATCTGTTGCCTCTGGCGCGTGAAGGCCACCGGCTGCCGCTCCACCACCGAGATGCGAATCTGGTCCGGCAACAGGCGCATCACCGTGGCTTTTTCTATCCAGGGAATCTCTTCCAGTTGGCGGCGCCGCTCGCTCAAGGGAACGAAGAAGATATTGCGTCCGATGTCTTCGCCGAAGACCGGCAGCATCTCGGCGCGGCTGACCTCGGTCAGGCCCGTGGCCTCGATGTTGCTTGTCCCATTGATGCGGAAGCGCCCGTCGCGGTCCACGTAGGTTTTGAGGAGGTAAGCAGAGGTGGCCAGTCCGCCCATCACGGCCAGAGCGGCCAGAGTCAGAAAGACGCGTCCCGCCTTGCTCACCGGACGCCACCAGGGTCTGCCCGGCCAATCCCGGTCGGACGAGTCCCTTCTCGACGAGCCTCCGCCCTGCCAATCACGGCGTGAGCCGCCGGGGCGCGGCGAGTCGTCGCCATCGTCTGGGTCTTCCATCTCCAGCGGCATACCAATCGGCGCGCGACCCGGAAGGGGCACACCCTGCTGCATGCGCCGGAGACGGGGCTCCATGGGCGCTTCATCTTCCCATACGAGGGAACGGGTTCTGTTACTACTGAGTGTCGTCACGCCTGAGCAAGGTCGTGAGAGTCGCCAGCCTTCACTATAGACCGGCGGGCATCCGCTATTTCCGCAACAGGCGCAGGGGGAACCCGCAATGTTACGGGTGTAGCCAAGGGAGAAAAGGGGTCAAAGAACGGGGATCAGTAAGCGTGAACTCAGGAACTTACGTTTACCGGGGTCGTCCTCATTCCGTATGAGTCTCTGTTGGAAGAATGGCTTCTTGTTTAGTATTGAAGTTGAAGCTCGTCAAAATCCAGCCATCGTCTGATCGGTAGACGACAAACCTGGCAAAGAGCGGCCCCTTCTCGTAGTCCAGAACCAGATAAAGAACTCGTGTTCTCGGCGAGATGTCCCGGCTGCCGATGACCTCAAATGTCCGATACGCACCGTAATAGTCCTGAACCTGCCGTAAATTGTTTGACTGGCTCAGTGCATCCTTGCTTCCTTCAAGCGGGCTACCCTTGATCCACGCTCGAACGGCTTCATCCGGACCTTTGTCTCTGTAGGCATCCAGACCATAGACAATTACAGTCGGAAGATTCTCGACCGACCGCTTTTGATTTGGATCAACGGTCTGTGCAGCGGAGGTTAACTGTCCAAGCGCGAATGCGCAGAAACAAAAGAAAAATGCAAACTTACCCATATTGCCTTCTTTCGGTGTCGTGCCGTGCACCCCATTCTTGCGGTTTCTTTCTCCGGCAAGAGTTGGAACACAATGATTTTACTTCAAGCCCCTTCCAGCGCTGCGAGTATCTGCGGGCCTAACTGGCTGACACTGCCTGCGCCGAGGGTGAGGATCAGGTCTCCTTCCCTGGCCTGCGCTGTAACGGCGGCGACGGCCGCAAGAAAATCGGGAGCGAACTGAACTTGTGGGCCTTCGATCCGGCCGGCCAGCCGCTCGGCCGTCACGCCCGGGATGGGTTCCTCGCTGGCGGCGTAGATGGGCAGCACGATGACAGTGTCGGCATCTCGAAACGCGCCAGCGAACTGATCCATGAGGTCGAGGGTTCGCGAGAACCGGTGCGGCTGAAAGACGACGTGGATCTTCTTGTAGCCGCACTCGCGGGCGGCGGCCAGGGTGGCGCGAATCTCGGTGGGATGATGGCCGTAATCGTCCACGACGGTGATGCCGCGCGCCGTGCCGCGCAATTGAAAGCGCCGGTCCACACCGCGAAAGTGGCTGAGCCCTTCGGCAATCTTCTCCGCGTCAACCTCAAGCTGGTGGGCAATGGCCACCGCGGCCGTGGCGTTGAGCACGTTGTGGCGACCGGGCACATGCAATTCAAAAGGTCCGAGCGGCCCGGCAGCCGTGGTCACCTGAAAGCGCGCGAAGGTTCCCTGCACCGCATCCAGAAACTCCAGCCTGTAATCGGCCTCGGCTGCAACTCCATAGGTGAAGACGCGGCGGTGAGCACGTGGCAGGATTGCGGCCAGCAGCGGATTGTCCACGCAGGCGGTCACCGCGCCGTAAAACGGCAGCTTGTCAATGAAGGTCAGAAAGGCCTGCTCGACATCGGCCATGTCGCGGTAGCAGTCCATGTGCTCACGGTCGAGATTAGTTACCACGGCCAGGATGGGCGAGAGCTTGAGGAAGGAGCGATCGCTCTCGTCGGCCTCAACGACCATGTACTGCGACTTGCCCAGCTTGGCGTTGGAGCCGAGCGCGTCCACGCGGCCTCCGACAACCACCGTCGGGTCCAGTCCGCCGGCAGCCAGCACCGCGGCCACCATCGAAGTCGTGGTCGTCTTGCCGTGCATGCCGGCGATGGCGATGCCGTACTTGAGGCGCATCAGCTCGGCCAGCATCTCGGCACGCTGGATGACGGGAATCTTGCGGGCATGTGCCTCCAGCACTTCGGGATTAGACGCGGAGACGGCGGAGCTGGTGACCACAACCGTGGCCCCGGAAATGTTGGCGGCATTGTGGCCCTCGTAGATCGTAGCGCCCATTTGGGCCAGGCGGTCGGTCACCGGCCCGCGGCGCAGATCGGAGCCCGAAACCTTCATATCGAGGTTGAGCAGGATTTCTGCAATGCCGCTCATGCCGATGCCGCCGATGCCGATGAAATGCGCGTGCTGGGAGGTGGCAAACATGGGATGTGAAACTCCACTGTAACATTCGCGCGGGCGGAGCGGTTCACCCTGCCACAGCGGTTTTCAATTCGACTACTTCCGCGACCAGGCTGCTTTCCGGGCTACTCGGGAAGCGTGTATTCGAAGTCGTACGAATGTTGTCCGTTTTCAATGTGTATGGTGAACGTGCCTGCGATGCCTTTCAATTCCCCTGTCGCGGAGCCCGGCACGACAGTCACGGACATTTTGAACCCGCCCCTATCCATCGTGGCCGTGTGCTGCAGCGCGAAGCTGCCGTGTTTTCCCGCGAGCGTCCCCGTGACAACTTCGATCGCCACGTATCCGGCAGCTCCCTGCTTCGGATCGCCGCCTGAGAACATTTCGCCCTTGGTTGTCGCTTCCAGATCGCCGTGGATCTGCTTGTCGATGGAGAAACGGCCAAGCCCCTCGGCCGGCGGCGGTGTGAGCGGCTGAACATTCACCGTAAAGGTGCCGCGTGCATGGTGAGTCATAGAGGTCTCTTTCTGCTGCGCAAGCGTATGCGGCGCGAGTAATACGAAGGCAAGAGCGGTAGTGATCAAACGCAGCATACACCTGGATTTTACATCGGCATCGTCGTAGAGGCGACGCAGTTTCTAGCTGGCCACCAGCACTGATCGCTTGATACGGGTGAGCAACGGCAGCACCTGCGCCTGAGCCGCATCGACGGTGAGGCCATACTTGGCGCGCAACGCATCGACCTTGCCGTGCTCGATGAAATGGTCGGGCCAGCCGATGCGGACGACCGGAACCGGGCTGCCCAACTCGGCAAGCGCCTCGATGACCACCGAGCCGAAGCCGCCCATCTTCACATGATCTTCAAACGTTACGAAAGCCGCCACGTGGCTGGCGTACTTGACGAGCACCTCGCGGTCAAAAGGTTTGACGAAGCGTGGATTGATGACCGCGGCGGAGTAGCCGGCGCACTCCAGGCGCGCGGCCAGCTCCTGCGCCAGGGTAGTCATGGGGCCAAGGCCGAAGATGGCCACATCATACCCGTCCTTGAGCACTTCGGCCTTGCCGACGGGAATGACCTGCGGTTCGGGCTTGCGGGCCGCGCCCGGACCCACGCCGCGCGGGTAACGGATGGCGCTCGGCCCTGGAAGCTGGAGGGCGGTCTTCATCATGTCGGCCAGCTCATCCTCGTCCTTGGGCGCCATTAAAACCATATCCGGAACGCCGCGCAGGTAGGCGATGTCGAAGAGGCCGTGATGCGTTGGGCCGTCGTCGCCGGAGAGGCCCGCGCGGTCCATGCAGAAGAGCACGGGCAGCTTTTGCAGGGCCACGTCGTGGACGATGCAGTCGAAGGCGCGCTGTAGAAAAGTTGAATAAATAGCGCAGACCGGCCGGTAGCCGCGCGCGGCCATTCCGGCGGCAAAGATGACCGCATGTTCCTCGGCGATGCCCACGTCGAAATAACGTTTCGGATGATGCGGGCGGAAGAGGTCGAGTCCGGTGCCGCTAGGCATGGCGGCTGTGATGGCCACTATGTGCTCGTCCTGGTTGGCCAGTTGCGCCAGTGTGGTGGCGAAGACCTCTGCGTAACTGAGTTGGCCGGCAGGCTTGGTCTCGCCGGTCTCCGGGTCGTAGGGGCCGAGGCCGTGGAACTTCTTCTGCCCGTCGAGCGCCGGCTGGTAGCCGCGCCCCTTTTGCGTCAGGACGTGGAGCAGCACGGGGTGGTCTTCCGACTTGAGAAACTTGAAGGTCTCCACCAACTGGGGGATGTTGTGGCCGTCGATGGGGCCAAAGTATTCCAGGCCGAACTCCTCGAAGAGAATGGATGGCCACAACATGCTCTTGGCGGCCTCTTCGGCGCGGCGCGCCACCTCGACCGCCGTCTTGCCGCCGATCTTCTCCACGATGCGCTTGGCCGAGTCGTGCAGGCTCTTGTAGTGTTCGTTGGTGACGATCTTGTGGAAGTAGCGGGCGATGGCGCCCACGTTGCGGTCGATGGACCACTCGTTATCGTTGAGTACGACAATCAGCCGCCTGGTCTGTTCGGCGATATTGTTGAGGGCCTCGAAGGATATTCCATTGGTGAAAGCGCCGTCGCCAGCCACGGCGATTACGTGTTCCTTGCCGCCGGCCAGATCGCGGGCCACGGCCATGCCCAGCGCCGCCGAAAGAGCCGTCCCCGCGTGCCCCGCGCCGTAGCAGTCGTGCTCGCTCTCGGTGCGCAGCATGAAGCCGTTCAGCCCTCCCGGCTGGCGAATGGTGTCCAGACGGTCCAGCCGGCCAGTAAGCATCTTGTGGACGTAGGCCTGGTGGCTGACGTCGAAAAGCAGCTTGTCCGTGGGAGTGTTGAAGACCGTGTGCAGGGCCAGGGTCAGCTCGACGACTCCAAGGTTGGGGCCCAGGTGGCCGCCGGTCTTGGAGAGCGTCTGAATGAGGAATTCGCGAATCTCCTCGGCCAACTCGTCCATCTGCGCAAAGTTCAGGCGCTTCAGATCGGCAGGCGAGTGAATCGATTCCAGCAATGTTCCCATGGTCTTCCTTCCCCCGGAAAAAAGGCCGGGCAGCCAAGCAAAAAGCCCCTTCATGCCGGGGCCATCGCAACCAACTTTGCCAACCGATAGTATACCAACGCAGCGGATTGGGGCGCTGAAGGGTTAGACGGCCAAATGGTGCGGATGATAGGCCGGTAATCGCTGCCTCGCGTTGTACGATGAGCACATAGACTTTTGCGTGTCGTTGGAGGATTGAATCGTGGCTGGAACCTGGAAAGTTTTTCTTTGTACGGCAGTGTTGGCGGGGTTGGGGTTGGGTTTGATAACGCAGGGGGCGTGGGCACAGTTGGCGTTTCCGGAGCCGGCGGCGCAGACCAAGCCCAATCCGCTGACCGACTCGACGATGAACCCTGGGAAGATGCTGCTCTACGACCTGGAGGCGCGCTTTGCCAAAGATGTGCTGGCGCGCGGCGGAGCAGCATTTGCGGATTGGTTTGCCGAGGACGGCGTGGCGCTGGGCAACGGAGCCGCGCCGCTGATTGGCAAGGTGGCGATTCAGAAATCCGCCAACTGGGATCCCAAGGTCTATCAACTGACGTGGACGCCGACCGATGCGATGATGGGGCCATCGGGCGACATGGGTTACACCTGGGGCCACTTCGAGGGACACAGCAAAGACGTGAACAGAAATCCCATTACAGTCACGGGGCGCTATATCACTATCTGGCGCAAACAGGCAGACGGAAGCTGGAAGGTGGCGCTGGACGCAGGGGCGAATGAACCACCCGAGGCCGGGGATTGCTGCAAGCTGCCGCCGGGAGAGCGGTAAAGACAGGGAACAGGGATCAGGGATCAGGGAACAGTGCGGTTTGGTTCGTGGCGTCATACCCCCACCCATACTTTGGACGCAAAATCCTTGTTTTCTTGAGGTTACAGACAGTGTTGCGCTGCAAAATATAGAAAACAAAGAAGTTCCCTGCAAAATCCTCCTGGATAAGGAGTTACGGGCCGTTTCGGCCTCTTCAGGCTGAAAAGATGCGCGAAGAGGGCGTACCTGGACGATTGAAGAGAAGACTTCTGAGGATCATTGTGCACGAAGTGGGGAAATAATCTGCAAGGGCTTGCCACCCAGACGGACGGCGCTTGCGCGCCATGGGGTTCGTGGAATCCCGGCGATCTCCAGGCGGGCCGTTCAACATCCCCGGTCCCTAAAGGCGAGGGACCGGGGGCACCCTCAACTTGATAAAATTCAGTATGAGACAAGGGCCACCCGCCATTCCGTCCTTCTTTCGTACTATTCGTAGGCATCCGGCGCGGAACTCTTGAAGCAGTCGCGCAAGTAGTTCTCTAACGCCGTCAACTGGAGGTGCTTGAATGTATTTCAGTCATTTATTCTTATTCATTTTCGCTATCACGGGAGGTGTGGTCGGGTGGGGACTATTTGGTGTAATTAACAATCAGCGTTTTAGAATAAAGGCTCTTTGCGCAGCTCTCTCTGAGTTGCTTCCGTATACGTATGCGAAATGCTCTTGCAAATCCGGGTCATCCCCACCGTGCGAATCTTGTGAGGTTCGTTATAGGGCTTGTCTTCTACTCCAAAAGGAGGAGGAGGAGGAGAACAGGCTAGAGGACTGACCTGCCGCGGGAGCCCCTATTTTGGGCGATCCGGTGGAACCGCTAGTTAGCCTTGATTCAGTTTTGACCTCTCAACAGTTGCGTCGAGTTGATAACGCTTACATAATTTGCCAACCAGATCGTTGAACCATGGCGCTGCGCCCGGTGCCGTAATTACTGTCTTGATGAGCATTCTAAGGTTTACCTGCAAATATAGGCCCGGCCGACAGGGATCATACATGCCAGGACCACCTAATTGGGTTGTTGTAGGAGGACTTCCGTCGGGATTTAGGCACCCAGGGCAAACGAGATTAAGGGCCACAACCCTTACTTCATTTTCAAAAGAATACCTTTTCGCCTTCATGAGGGCTCGTTCGCCTGCCCGGCTGCCATTGTAGACTCCCATATCGTACTCTGCAAAATCGACGTAATTAACTTTTCCGATGGTCGTAGATTCCTGCTTTGCCAAGATGCTCTCATTCAGCCCCGTCAAGGTGGAGCGAATTGCGACTCCTTCGGTTGATCCTACGTACTCTTTCCACATTTGCTGAGACTCAACCTCTCCCAGAAACCAGCAGTTTACCACCAGTACACGCCTACCATCTCGGACGTCTCTATCAGTCATACCTGCTAATTGTTCCTGCAACTCGGGCCGCCCCTCGAAAGTCGTTTTCCATTTCAAGTGCATAGCAATCATGTTTTCTCTGGTCTTGTCGGGAAGAGTAGCTTCAAATTGATCAATCAAGCAGCCCAAGCGACTCATCCAGAGTGCACGGAGTTCCAGAAGGGAGATAAATTTTGCAAACGTTAGATAACGCCAAATGGTGTCCAAGGTGAATCCTCGCCTCGATCAAGTCCGATAATTTTATCCGTCCCTCTCATCATCTTGCACGCGGCCGGCCCGACGCAATGCGCCTCACAATGGAATTGATCGACTGTTTCCATTGGGGCGCGTCCTGGTTAGGCGGGTGGCCCTGGTCCTGGTGAGATTTCCAACCCACGCTGAGGGTGCCCCCGGTCCCTCGCTTTTGGGGACCGGGGATGGAAGCGCCTCTCTGCTCAAACCGGCCTCGGCAGGAGTATCCTCGCAGTGTATGAAAGGTGAGCGCATCCGTTATCAGCAAACGCTCTATTTTATTCACCGCTTAGCTTTGACCGGGCCTAAAGGCCCCGCAAATATGCTTACATTCAGGGGGCTGAAGCCCCCTGCTCCCTCCGAATACTTCCCTCAGGGGCTGAAGCCCGCGATTTTATTGGGCGTTTTGCGGCACGACTGAAGCCGTGCCCTGATATAAAACTCACTATCGATTTGCCAATTAATACGCCTTCAGATCGAGGATGGCTTTGAGGATGGTGTCGGGCTGGGGGAGGATGGCGTCTTCGAGCACGGGATTGTAGGCGACGAAGGTGTCGAGAGCACCGATGCGGCGGACAGGGGCGTCGAGAGAGTCGAAGAGCTGGTCGGCGATGCGGGCGGCAATCTCCGCGCCGTAGCCCCAACTAAGCATGTCCTCGTGAGCGACGAGGACGCGGCTGGTTTTGCGGACGGAGGCGGCGATCGATTCCCAGTCGTAGGGATTGAGGGTGCGCAGGTCGAGAATTTCAACATCGATGTTGTGCTCTCGCTTGGCGCGCTCGGCGGCTTGCAGGGAGCGGGGGACCAAAGCGCCATAGGTGATGAGCGTGAGGTCAGAGCCGGGGCGCGTGATGCGTGCCTTGCCGAAGGGAATGGCGAAATCCGGGCCGGGATAGGGGGCGCGGTCGTGGGTTTCGCGATAGAGCCGCTTGTGCTCGAGGAAGAGGACCGGGTCGTCACAGCGAATGGCGGTGCGCAGCAGGCCATTGGCGTCGAGCGCATTCGACGGCATGACTACGCGCAGGCCGGGAATGTGCGTGAAGAGGCTCTCGCCGGATTGCGAGTGATAGATGGAGCCGCCGGTCAGGTAGCCGCCGATGGGCACGCGCAGCACCACCGGGCAGGACCACTGGCCGTTGGAGCGCCAGCGCAGCAGAGACAGCTCATTGTGAATCTGGTGATAGGCGGGCCAGATGTAGTCGAAGAATTGGATCTCAACCACCGGCTTCATGCCGCGCACTGCGTAGCCGATGGCGCGGCCGACGATGTTGGCCTCAGCCAGCGGGGAGTTGAAGACCCGATCGGAGCCGAACTCGGTTTGCAGGCCGGCGGTGAGCTTGAAGACGCCTCCCTTGCCCTTGACTTCGGCGAGAACCTCTGCGCGGCTGGCGTCGGCCACGTCCTCGCCAAAGACCACAATGCGCGGGTCGCGGCGCATCTCGTCGTGCAGGCAGGCGTTGATGAGGTCGGCCATGGTGCGGGACTTCGCGTCCTGCGGGGGCTTTTCTTTGTTGGTAGTTGAAACCGGCGCGGCGGGCTGCTCGGTAGCAAAGGCTGAGCTAGTAGGGTCAAGATCCTCAGAGTAAACCTGCCTGGTGATTTCTTCTGGCAGAGGCAACGGCGCTTCCAGGGCGCGCTCGGCTGCTTCGGCGACTTCGCGTTCCACCGAGTGCTCCAGCGCGGTGATCTCGTCTTCGGTCACGATGCCATCACGCAGCAGGCGCGACCGCATCTTGGTGATCGGATCGCTCAGGGCGACGGCCTCCAGCTCGGCCTTGGAGCGATAGAGCCGGTCGTCGTCGGAGAGCGAATGCGAGTAGGCGCGCACGCAGTGGCCATGGACAAAGGCGGGGCCGAGGCCGGCGCGGCAGTGCGCCACAGCGGCTTCAAAAGCGCGGAAACTGGCCTCCGGGTCGGTGCCGTCCACCTCGGCGAAATAGAAATGCGGGAAGTTGGCCACCAGGCGGGAGATGTTGCCGCCGGAGGTATTCACCTCGACCGGAGTGCTGATGGCGTAGCCGTTGTCTTCCACGCAGAAGATCACGGGCAGCTTCTTGTTCGATGCGGTGTTCATCGCCTCCCAGAACTCGCCCTGGGAGGTGGCGCCTTCGCCCAGCGAGGCATAGACAACCTCATCGCCGTGAAAGGTGACATCGTGGAATGCGCGGTAGTCGTTGTTTGAAGTGGCCGCGGCCTCCGGATGATAACTGAAGTAGCGGCCGGCCTCGGCGCAGCCAACCGCGTGCAGCAGTTGGGTGCTGGTAGAGGCGGAGGGGCTGACGATGTTCAACGAACGGCTGCTATATTGAGTTGGCATTTGCCTGCCACCGCTGGCCGGGTCGGTGGCCGCGCCCACGGCTTGCAGCAACATATCAGTGGGGGTAAATCCAAGCGCCAGGCACAGCGCGCGATCACGATAATAGGGGAAGAACCAGTCGTAGCCGGGGCGCATGGCCAGAGCCGCGCCTACCAGTAGAGCCTCGTGTCCGGCTCCGGAGATCTGGAAGAAGATTTTCTGCTGCCTCTTGAGCATGATTTCGCGGTCGTCCACACGGCGGGAAAGAAGCATCAACCGGTAGACTTCGACCAACTGCCGATGGTTCAGGCTGCCGGAGCCTGCCGACAAGGACTCACGAGCGCTGGAAACTGCCAGTTCCATTCCCTTCACTCCTAAGATGCGCGGGTTGGTTGAATTGCGGGGAAATTGAATCGACAACCATGATTGTAGCAACCCTAACCCTGCCAGCAAATTAGATTAGAGAGAGGAGTTTTGGGATGCACTCATTTGTTTTGTTGTTGGTGGCAAGAACGGGCTGGTTTGCGGAAGGACGGTTTCTGGGCCGTGTGCTGGACGAGTGGGCAGTCGATGCCCAGGAGTTTATTCACACCAAGCTGCCTCATCTGCTCGTGGTGGCAATTATCGGCTTTGTTCTCAGCCGCTTGCTGCGCCTGGTGACGCACAGGATGATCCACATCGCCGAGCAGCACGCGCCCAACCCCAGCCGCATCTCCCAGGTAAAGACTCTGGCCGGTGTGATTCGGACCACTGGCCTCGCGATCATCGGCGCCATCGTCAGCCTGCAGTTTCTGGCTGCCGTGGGGGTCAATATGGCCCCACTGCTCACTTCGGCCGGGATTGCCGGGGTGGCCATCGGCCTGGCGGCCCAGAATATCGTGCGCGACGTGCTCAACGGCATGTTGATTTTGATTGAGGACCAGTTCAACGTGGGGGACACTGTGAGGGTGGCCGGACTGGCCGGAACCGTGGAGGCGATGACCTTGCGCAAGACCTCGGTACGCGACGCAGATGGCACGCTGTACATCATTCCCAACTCGCAGATCACCACCGTGGCCAACCTGAGCGTGGACTACTCGGTGGCCACCGTCAATGTGAGCGTGGATTTTTCCGCCAATCCTGACAAGGTGCTGGAGCTGTTGAAGGGGATTGCCATGGAGATTCGTGGCAGCGAGGAGTTCCGAGAGGTTTTTGTGGCCAACCCGCAGATTCTGGGCGTGGATGCAATCAAAGGTTCGGAGCTGATCTTCCCGGTGGTCTTCAAGACGCTGGCGACGAAACAATACGCGCCGGTGCGGGAGTTTCGCCGCCGCGTTCGGCTGGCGCTGGAGGAGCATCATTTGCTGCCCGGCAACCCATACCGGGTCTCCAACACATTCATGGACCAAGCGGCGAGCGGCCGCGGCCAGCCGGCCGAAGAGGCCGCGCCCGAACACGATCCAACACTGCGCAAGCCGCTGGAGGGGAATCCATTCCGCGGCGTGTAGAGCAGGGACAACAAGCGAGAGCGAAACCAGAGTAGCCGTAGCCGGGTTGCGCCCAGTCAGGCGCAGCCTCGAATCCGTCGTTCTCACGGCTTCTTCCGCGAGCTTCTTCAACTGGGGCTGAAGGGTTGCGCTTGCTCCTCCAGCTGGGAGGCCGGACGGCCCAGTTGGCGGAAGGCGACCCTGTTACGGCCCATGGCTTTGGCGGCATACAAGGTTTGGTCGGCGATCGTGAGCAGGGATTCGACAGTTGCGGGTTCCTCGGAAGGGTCGAAGACGGCCACGCCCATACTACAGTTGAGTGTGAACTGCGCCCCGTGTGCGCAGACCTGCAGATTGGAGATAGAGGCCTGGAGGCTGACCAATCTTTGTTCAATAGCCTCGCGCGGAATTTGGGTCAGAACGAGCAGGAACTCCTCGCCGCCGTAGCGGCCGGCATGGTCATAGGGACGAATGGCGGCTCCGACCGTGGCGGCGAACCAGCGCAGCGCCTCATCACCGGCCAGATGCCCGTGGTCATCGTTGACGCGCTTGAAGTGGTCCAGATCGACCAGCGCGACGACCACGGTCTGGTTCTCCCGCAGAGCGCGGTCCATCTCTAATGACAGGGTACGCAGGATGGCCGTGCGGTTTAACATTCCGGTAAGCCCGTCGTGGGTCGCCTGAATGCGCAACTGCTCGCGGCTGGCCTCCAGTTCCCCGGTGCGCTTTGTCACCAGCATCTCCAGTTGCCGGCTTCTGGCGCGCAAATGCCGGGCTCGAAGCTGGTCGACTGCGAAAACCAGAATCAGAAAGGCCAGGATGCATAAACTGTAAAACCAGTAGGTTCTCCACCAGGGCGCCAGAACCCGCACGTCAACCTTCTCCGGAGCGGAACAGGCATTCAGGCCCGGATTGCAGGCCTCAGCCATAAACGTATACTCCCCCGGCGGAAGACGGGCGAAAGTTGCATTGCCGCTATGGGTTTCCATCCACTCCGACTGATACCCTACCATCCGTATCTTCAAGGCCAACTCGCTCAGGTTGCGCATCGTGGGCGAGGCGACCTGAATGCGTAACGGCGGACCGGCCCATGACATCGTGATCTGCCGCGCTCCGAGGTAGTTTGTTTTGCCTCGCTGAATCTGCGTCAGCGCGACTGTCAGCGGAATCGCATCGAAGACCCGCTCAGGATGCAGCAGGTGGGCCACGCCGCCGCTGGTTCCAATCCATAGCGAGCCGTCGGGGGCTTCGCTCATCACTCCCTGATTGACATCGTCCCAGATCAACCCGCTCTCCTGGGTGAGATGGCGCCAGCTCTGGCCGTTCCACACCATCAGGCCCAGATCGCTTCCCTGCCAGACCCAGCCGCGGCGGTCGACAAGGATCGCCAGGGGAACAAGGGCGCTGAACTCAGGAGGGGGCGTCAGTTGCCACGCCTGCAACCGATCGCCGCGCGGCGTCAATCGCCATGTGAATCCCGGCGCGGCAATCAGCCACACCGCGCCATCCCGGGCGCAGTACATGGCATCCATCCGTTCGATCTGTTTGGGCATTCCATCGATGGCCGGCGCGCTCCACTGGCCGTCCTTGAGGCGCAATAGCCGGCCGCCGACCCCAAACCAGTCCGAGCCGTCAGGGGATTCGCAGCTTGCCACCACACCCCCGGAACCTCCCATTAGCGCATCCGCGGCGGGAATGCGATGCGGCGCGGTCCTCCGGAACACCGCTTTCCCCCCCAGCGACGAAGCCTTGTCAGGCTCGCTGAGATAGAGACCCTGCGCCGTTCCAAGGAACAAGCGTCCGAAGGAATCCACAACGGCATGGGGGATGGGTTCCGGAATCTTTGCCGTCTCTACCGCTTCGCCGGTTCTGGGATCCAGGCGAAGAATGCTGCCCGGCAATGTCACGACTGTGAGGAAGCCGTCGGGCTCGACGCCTATTCCTCTCACCTGCCCCCAGGACCACCGCCATAGGGCTGAAATCTCAGCGGCCTCACCATTGCGCGGGTCGATCCATGCCACCCCAAGCTCTGTACCCGCGAAAACATGATTTGGATTGGATGGGTCGATGACCCAGATGGATGAGGTAGGCAAACCCTGCTTATAGTCCCAGCCTTCCCAATTCCCATAGCCGGTCCACTGGTAAAGCCCGTCTCCGCGGCTGGCGAACCACAGATCGCCGGCCGCGTCGAATGTCATGCTCATGATGTGGCTGGCGCGCTCCAACCCGTTGTTCTGGCCGATGATTCGCCAGGTGGTTCCATCCCAGCGGGCAATTCCCTCTTCGATAGGAGCCAGAATCCGGCCCTCACGATCCTCAATCAGGGGGGCGTGGCTGTAGAAGCCCTGCAGGTTAGGGCCGGGGACGGAGCGATCGACAAAGCGCGCGGAGCGAGGCGGCAGGACAGCCACATGAGTGGCGCCCCCAGCCCAAAGGGTGCCGGAACGATCCAGGAGAACACCACCCCAGAGATCGGCGGCCAGGCCTTTATCCTTGCCCCATTCGGTCACACCGCCGTCGCGCGGCTGGACAGCGCCTCCGGCTTCTCCTCCCAGCCAGGAACAGAGACCGCTGCCGCAACCGGCCCAGATGCGGACGCGGCTGCTATGCGGATCATGCACCACGCTCAAGCTGAACACCTTGCCCAGATCCGGCATGGAGGCCAGCATACGGTCCGAAAACAAGGGCAGAAAAGAGACCATCCGCCCTTCGGAATCGTGCTCTAACCGGTAAATATGCCCTTTTTCGACAACCAGAAGGCGACGCTCATCTTCGACGGCCATCTGCCGCTGGCCCTCGATGCGGATTGGATCTCGTCCGGCGGGAAGAAACCGCTGGCCGTTCCAACGATATAAATTCTCCTCGGTAGACGCCCAGATGGCGCCGTTCGAATCCGCGATCACATCCAGAACATAGGGCTCGGCAATCCCCTGCTCCGCACCGTACCGCTCAAAACCGGAGCCGATAAAGCGGTAGACGCCGTTCTCCGTGCCCATCCACAGAAAGCCAGAACTGTCTGTCGTTAACGAGTCGATCGAAACGTTCTGGAGCCCTTCGGTCTGCCGAAAGGCGCGCAAGACATACTGCTGCGCATGCAGGACGGAGGAAAACGCCAACCAACAGGTAAGAACCCGGATTGATGCAAACCGTCCCATCGTTCATTCAATATACAAGACAACTGAGAACGGCAATCGCCCTATGCAGCTCTCATCGGCGGTTCTAGGGGAAAAAACTGCAAAGCGCACGAAACTTTAGTTTTAGGCCTTCACATGCCGCGGAAGACCCCTCCAGGCGGCCGGCCGGCCGAATCCTTGTCCTCAAACCGGGTTCCCAGGGCTTCCACGAGCGCCTCGCCATCGGTAATCGGCGGCAGGCAGGTGTGCCCCTGACAGATAAGAGCCCATGTTTCCGCGTCTTCCGGCTTTGGAGCGGCAAGCAGGGTTTCGGCCAGGGCTTCAGGAATGCCTCCTGGAACCAGCCGCTCCACAGCGATGCGCATCACGGTTTTGTTCACGGCAAACCTGGTCAGAGCCAGCGATACAAGACGTTCCGCATCCGGACCGGAACCGACGATCACCACCTGCACTGGATCGAGCAGCAGCCGCTCCAGGGCCAGTCCGTAGGAGCCGGCATAGAGGCCGAAGTGCTCGACGATGCCAGCAAAAGAGGCGAGCGTCTCCTCGGCGATCTCGCGATACTCCCTGCGGCCGCTCAAGGTTTCGAGGCGCAGCAGGGCAGATGCGGCGGTGGGGTTGCCCGCCGGTGTTGGCGTGTCTTGCAAAGGCTTGCGCCGCGCCGCCAGCGCGCCCTGCGCCTTCGCGTCTGCCTTATGCGTGGCGGCGTCATAGAACGCTCCCGCGGTCCCGTCGTGGAAGCGGGCGATCATCGCATCGGCCAGCTTGACGGCTGCATGATAGAAGCTCATCTCGCCGCTCGCAAACCAGGCGTCAATGCACGCGTGGACCGTAAAGGCGTAGTCGTCGAGCGTGCCGGAAATCTTGTCCGGTTGAGCGCCCTCGGCCGGGCTGTCGCCGTAGGAGATCACATGGCCCAAAATCTGATTGCCGTCCCAGGCCTCGCCGAGAAGCCTGTTGAGTGTGAGCAAAGCAAACTCGCGCACCGCATCCAAGCCCAGCACCCGCGCCGTTTCCAGGCAGGCCGTCACCGCCATCGCATTCCAGCCGGTGTAGAGTGTGCGGTCGATGAACGGCGTGGGCCGCAGAGCGCGAGCCGCAAGCAGCGCACGGCGGGCCGAGTCCACCAGCGGACGCAGTTGGTCCACGCTCCGGCCGGTCCCCGCAGCCAACTCCTCTAGGGTTTGGTTCAGGTGGAGGACGTTTTTGGCCGGGTTGTGATGCATGTCCCCAAGTTCGCCGATCTCCCAGTAGCGCAACGCAATCTCCGTCTCGTCCGGGGAAAATCCCGCTGCATGCAGTGCATCGCGCGCCTCGGCCAGCGTCCAGGTAAAGTAGTCGCCGTCGTCGTCCAGGCTGATGTCGGCGTCCTGCGAGGCATAGAAGCCGCCGCGCTCGCGGTCGCTCATCGTCTTCTCCAGCCAGCCTACGATCTCCTCGACGGTGCGGCGAAAATCCTCGCGCTGAAAGCTCTGGAAGCCGTGCAGGTAGTTGCGCAGCAACTCGCTGTTGTCATAGAGCATCTTCTCGAAGTGCGGAACCCGCCAGTGCTCATCCACGCTGTAGCGATGAAAGCCGCCAGCCAGTTGGTCGTAGACGCCGCCCCGCGCCATCCGCTCCAGCGTTGTACAGAAAGCCTGTGCGGCCTGCTGGTTGCCGCGATTCACGGCCACCTCCAGCAGCAGGTCAAGAGCGCCGGGGTGAGGAAACTTGGGTTGGGCTCCGAAGCCGCCGTTGCGCGCGTCGAACTGCGCGAGGATCGAGCCGGCGATCTTGTCCACCAGGGCCAGCGAGAGTTGCCCACCGCGCCCGGAGAAAGACTCATTGTGCTCGATGGCGGCCATGACGCTTGCGGCTGATTCGAGCGCTTCATCACGGCGCTCGCGCCATACCTGAGCCATGGTAGTGAGCACCCGCCCAAAACCCGGCCGCCCATAGCGGTCGTCGGGCGGAAAATACGAACCGCCAAAGTAGGGCCGCCCGTCGGGCGTGAGAAAGGCCGTCAGCGGCCAGCCGCCCTGGCCGCTAATGGCCGCAACAGCGGCCTGATAGCGCGCATCCACGTCGGGCCGCTCGTCACGGTCCACCTTCACGGCGACATAATGCTCGTTGATGATCGCGGCAATCTCCGGGTTCTCGTAGGACTCCCGGTCCATGACGTGGCACCAGTGGCACCAGACGGCGCCAATATCGAGCAGGATCGGCTTGTCCTCGGCCTGGGCGCGCGCAAAGGCCGCATCATTCCAGGGGTGCCATCGGACCGGCTGATGGCGCGCCGAGCGCAGGTAGGAGCTGGCTGCGTCTTTGAGCAGGTTGGCGTGGCCGGACTCGGATTCAGGGGGCGTGGGGAAAACGTCCTCGTGCATGGGCTGAGGATACATTGGTTGCGCCCAAGGCGGCTACAGCAGTTCTCCAATTGCTGTAAACCGAAACCACAACTACCGAGTGGCTTTTTCCTTAAGAAAAAGCCACCTTGCACGGACTTGGAAAGGGCACATGAATTGGAGAACTGCTCTAGAAGCGACTATATTGTCTGTGAAAGTTCAATTGGAGACAGCCAATGAAACGATTTCTTCTTTTGCTTTGGATTGCCTTCGCGGCAACCTCCTGCCTGCAGGCAGCGCCGCCGGTGGCGCTTTTTTACATGACCCGGTCTCCGGATTCCATCCGTTCTTTCCTGGCGCACTCCTCGCAAATCGATCTGCTGGTACCCACCTGGTACCAGGTGGACGCGAACGGCCTGGTCACCGGCGCGCCGGACCCGGCGGTGCTCAAGCGGGTGCACGACGAAAAGCTGCCCGTCATGCCCATCGTCTCCCTGATGAATAAGAAGGAGTTCCACACTCTGCTTACCAGCGCCGCCGCCCAGGCTCACATGAACGAGGCGATGATCCGCGAGTCCCGGCTCAACCGCTACACCGGCTTCCAGTTCGACTTCGAAGAGATTGACTGGACCGATCGCGATCTGCTGACTGCGCTGGTGAAGACTTCAGCCGAGGCGATGCACGCGGCCGGATTCCAGCTGACTATCGCCACCGTGCCTAATGCTCCCGGCTACCCCGGCCAGGGGGGGTATTCCAAATTCATGTTCACGGACTGGCGTGGCGCCTATGACATCGCGGCTTTGGCCAAATACGTTGATCTTATCTGCCTGATGACCTACGATCAGCACTCCCGCTGGACAGCGCCCGGTCCCGTCGCCGGCTGGCAGTGGACTGTGGACAATCTCAACTACGCCCTCAAGACCGTTCCAAAAGAGAAGCTCTCACTGGGCATTCCCCTCTACGGCTACCACTGGTACACCGGCACTCCCACGAAAGACCCCGCCTCCGATAAAGAGAAACCTAATCCCACGGCAGAATCCATCAGCGCGCTGAACGCCGAGCAACTCGCCGAGGCCTGGAAGGCTAACATCCAGTGGGACGAGCAGGACCACGCCGCCTGGTTCTTCTTTTACCGCGACCAGTTGCGCGAATGGGTATTCTTCACCGATCAGCGCACCTTCAAGGAGCGCTACGACCTGGCGCAACAGAATGGGTTGGAGGGCTTCTGCTCCTGGGTGCTGGGCGACGAAGACCCGGAAATCTGGAAGGTTCTCCCGCTGCGGCATTGAAAGAGAATGATTTACAGCAGAAGAAGGGGATGAGCCGAGGCCCATCCCCTTCTTTCAATTGCGATGCCTGGCGGAATCAGAAGTGGTACGCCACGCCGATCGTCGGCATGTAAATGTTGTACCACTTATTGGTGGTGAATTGCGCCAAGTTGAAAGTAGGCACCTTGGTGACCATGCCGCGGAACTCGGCCCGAATGTCAAAGCTGGGGCTGATCTCGCGCGCGATGCCGGCTCCGTAGATGGCGCCAACCTCGGTCTGCTGCTTGACATCGATGTTCGAGGTGCCGGAGTTGCGGATAGGCAGAAAGATAAACGCGCCCGGCCCGCCCTCGACAAAGGGATTGTACTTGCGGAAGTTGAAGCTGCGGACGTAGGCCGCCGACATCTCCTGGGTACGGGTGAGCACAGTGTAGTTGTTGGTGTTGCTGATCAAGTAGTGGATTTTGTTCTGGTAAGTGATGCCGTAGTTGGCCTCGACGGCGCTGGAGGGCGTGAGCATGAAACGATAGCTCAGCATTGCGCCAAAGGCGCGGTTCGCGCTCACCTGAACGTCGGTGGGCGAGGCAATGAACGGCTCGACAAGACCCGTTCCGCTGAGGCTGATGTCCTGGCGGCTTTCCTGGGCGCGACCTGCTGCCACGCATACGATCAGCAGAAATGCAATTAAGGCGATCTTCTTCATTCGGTCTTGATCCTCACGACTGCTCAACCGTCCGGCTGGCAACGAGCTTGTCGATTCCGGTGCTCCGGTTCGAGCCGGGCCCCACTCTCAGCATTGTAAACGGCCGGAGCGGGTCCATGACAGAAGTAAGACCGGGAACGACCTGAAGCATTAGACGCAAGGGGATGAAAACGGGCGTTTTCCACCTGGCAAAACGCCGCAAAGAGTCGCATTTCCGGGGCCAGACGGGTCTTCGAGTCTCGTCAAAAATAATCTGCCCGTTCATCCCGCCCGCTCCACGTGGTAGTGGAATGGCGGACCCTGCTCCTGGGCCAGCACCCTGACAGTGCGTAAAAAGGCCCTTGCAGCATAGGAGAGCGTGGCCCGGCGCCGGTAGACCAGCCGCAGCACGCGCTTGACCTCCAGTTCGTCCACCGGCACCCGCACCAGGTCCCCGGTCTCCAGTTCCCTGGCCACGGTCAGGTGGGGCACCAGCGCCACCCCGTTGCCCATGGCCACGAAGCGCTTGATGGCCTCGATGGTGGGCAGCTCGATGCCCATATTGAGGGGCGTCCTGTACTTTTGAAAGGCCTCGATCACCCGGCGCCGCAACGGCGATGCCACGTTATGCGCGACGAACAGCTCCTCGCCCAGGTCAGTGATGGAGACGCGCCTGGCCCCGGCCAGCGGATGGCTGGGGCTGACGATGAACGCCAGGCTGTCAGCGTACACCGCTATGCTGCGGTACTGCGCCGGGTCGGGACGAAAGGAAATCATCCCCAGCTCGAAGGTGCGCAGGTTCAGCTCCTCGGGGATATGCGAGGCCAGCATGCGGTGCACCGCGACGTTGACGTGGGGAAACTCCCGCCGAAACCGGTCGATGGCCTGCAGCAGGTAGATGCAGGTGTATTCGTTGGCCGCCAGTTGCAGGTGGCCGCGCTCCAGGCTCTTCAGCTCATCCAGGGCGCTGGAAGCCTCGCGGCGCAACGCCAGCAACCGCAGCGCGTAGTCGCGCAACAACACCCCGGCCGCGGTCAGCGACCCATCCCGCGCCGCGCGGTCGAAGAGCGTCTCGCCCACCGCCGCCTCCAACTTGCGAATGACCTGGCTGACCGCCGGCTGGGTTCTGTGCAGCCGCACGGCCGCGCGGGAGAAGCTGCGTTCTTCAGCTACCGCCAGGAAGGATTCGAGTTGGTTCAGTTCCATATCAGTGACCAGTGGACAGTGCTCAGTGAACGATGGGCGGTAATCAGAAATCAGTTGGCTGTCTCAGGTATTGCTTTAGAAACCTGCTATTTGCCAAATGCCGGTAGTTCGCCTCATACCAACTGATCACTGTCCACTGATCACTGTCCACTACAGTATAAGCAATTCTAATCGATCCTACAATAATTATAACTTTGCGTTATATACCGGGATACTGAACAATGAGTATTGGCACAATCATCCCCCAGGAGGCTGGTTCATGGCGACCAATCGCATTGTCTTCTTCGATACCACGCTGCGCGACGGCGAACAGTCGCCCGGCTGCAGCATGACGACGCAGGAAAAACTGACCATGGCCCATGCCCTGGAAGATCTGGGCGTGGATATCATCGAGGCCGGCTTCGCCATGGCCTCGGAGGGCGACTTCGCGGCCATCGCCACCATCACCCAGGCCATTCGCAAGCCGCGCATCGCCTCGCTGGCCCGCGCCAAGACCGAAGACATTGAGATGGCCTCCCGCGCCCTGCAGTTCGCCGACCGCGCCCGCATCCACGTCTTTCTGGCTTCCAGCGACCTGCATCTGGAGTACAAGCTGAAGATCAGCCGCCAGGAGGCGCTGGATCAGACCGCCGAGTCGGTGCGCCTGGCGCGCTCGCTGGTGGATGATGTTGAGTTCTCGCCCGAGGACGCCACCCGCACGGAGCGCGACTTCCTGGTGGAGATGGTGCGCGTGGCCGTCGAGGCCGGCGCCACCACCATCAATATGCCCGATACCGTAGGCTACTCGACTCCTGACGAATACGGACGCATGTTCGCCGAGGTGCGCGAGCGCATTCCGGCTATCGACGAGCAGGGCATCATTCTCTCCGCGCACTGCCACGACGACCTGGGACTGGCCGTAGCCAACTCGCTGGCCGCCATCAGCAACGGCGCACGCCAGGTAGAGTGCACCATCAACGGCATTGGCGAGCGCGCCGGCAATGCGGCTTTGGAAGAGATCGCCGCCGCGCTCTATGTCCGCGGCGACCGCTACAACGTCACCTCGGGCATCAATCTGAACCAGCTCTACCCCACCAGCCAGATTCTGGGCCAGATCATCACCTTCCGCCCCTCGCCCAACAAGGCCATCGTGGGCGACAACGCCTTTGCCCACGAGTCAGGCATTCACCAGCACGGCATGCTGGCCAACCCGCTCTGCTACGAGATCATGACCCCCGCGCTGGTGGGCGTGGCCAAGACGCATCTGGTGCTGGGCAAGCACTCCGGTCGCGCGGCGTTGCGGAATCGGCTTGAGCAGATGGGCTTCACCATCACCCGCGATGAGCTGCAACACGCCTACTACCGCTTCGTGGCGCTGGCCGACCGCAAGAAGAACATCTACGACTACGACCTAGTCGGCCTGTTGCCCGATCAGATTCGCGAGCGGCGGCAAGATCCGGTTTCAGAACTTGCTTGAGGCTCAACTGACAACTGATCACTGACAACTGAAAAGAGCACTCATGAAGCTGAAGATTCTTGTCACTGCCGGCGACGGCATCGGCCCCGAAGTCACTCGCGAAGCTGTTGCGGTATTGCGCGAAGTAGCTGCGGCCGGCGGCCACGCGCTCGAAATCGAAGAAAAGCGCATCGGCGGCGTGGCCATCGTCAACGACGGCTCGCCGCTGCCGGCTGAAACGCTTGCTGCCGCGCTCGCGGCCGATGCAGTTTTACTAGGCGCGGTAGGCGGCAACGAGTTCAATTCCCTCCCCCCCTACAAGCGCCCAGAGGCCGGCCTGCTGCAACTGCGGGCCGCTCTGGGCGGCTTTGCCAACCTGCGTCCCGCCTTCGCCTTCAAGGAGCTTGCCGCCAACAGTCCCTTGAGGCCGGAGATCATCGACGGGGCTGACATTTTATTTGTCCGCGAGCTGCTGGGCGGCCTCTACTTCGGCCAGCCGCGCGAGTGGAATCGCTCGACCCATGAAGCCTGGAACACCA
The DNA here is from genome assembly GCA_963765995.1 of uncultured Acidobacteriaceae bacterium. Classification (GTDB taxonomy): domain Bacteria; phylum Acidobacteriota; class Terriglobia; order Terriglobales; family Acidobacteriaceae; genus Telmatobacter. Next base: position 199,842 of record CAVXYT010000003.1, read on the forward strand.
TGCGCTACACACGCGAGGAAGTGGTGCGCGTGGCGCGTGTGGCCTTCCAGTTGGCGCAGAAGCGCCGCAAGAAGCTCACCAGCGTGGACAAGGCCAACGTCCTCGAAGTCTCGCAATTGTGGCGTGCCACGGTAACCGAAGTAGCCGCGGAGTTCCCCGATGTGACCGTCGAGCATCAGTACGTCGATGCCATGGCCATGCACCTGATGAATCGGCCGCGTGACTTCGACGTGGTGCTCACGGAAAATCTTTTTGGCGACATTCTCTCCGACGAGTCCGGCGTCATCACCGGCTCGCTGGGCATGTTGCCCTCGGCCACCATCGGCGGCAAGGTCAACTTGTACGAACCGGTACACGGCTCCGCGCCCGACATCGCCGGCAAGGGGCTCGCGAATCCGCTGGGCGCGATTCTGACCGGAGCGCTGATTCTGCGCCACTCCGGCGGCCTTGAGGCTGAGGCCGCAGTGATTGAAGCCGCGGTGCGCAAGGTGCTCGAGCAGGGTTTCCGCACACCGGATCTCGCACGCGGAAACACGCAAGGCCTCACCGTTTTATCAACCACCAAGATGGGCGCTAAGGTGCGGGAAACTGTAAAAGCTGCTCTGGTAAGCGCTTGAACTTTCTGTTCCCTATTCCCGGCTTCCTCGCGCGAAACAACGAATTGAAATATGGGTGATCAATGAGTTCTGAACCAAGAACGCTTTTTGAAAAAGTCTGGCAACGACATGTCGTCGTGGAGCCGGAGGGCGAGCCAACGCTGCTGTACATCGATCTGCAGTTACTGCACGAGGTCACCTCGCCACAGGCATTCGAGGGACTGCGCCTGGCCGGCCGCAAGGTGCGCCGCCCCGACCGCTGCATCGCAACAGTTGATCATAATGTGCCCACTACGCTCGCCGAGCGCTTCAACATTGTCGATCAGATAGCAGCCAAACAGATCGCCGCGCTGCGCGCCAACTGCGCCGACTTCGGCATCGAACTCTACGACATTGACTCTCCCCATCAGGGCATCGTCCACGTAATTGGACCGGAACTGGGCATCACCAAGCCGGGCATGACGATTGTCTGCGGCGACTCGCACACCAGCACACACGGCGCCTTCGGTGCATTGGCTTTCGGCATCGGCACCAGTGAAGTGGAGCACGTGCTGGCCACGCAAACGCTGCCGCAATCCAAGCCTAAGACCTTTCGCATCGCGGTCGAAGGCGAATTGCCGCGCGGCGTTACGGCCAAGGACATCATTCTCGCCATCATCGGGCAGATTGGGACGGATGGCGCGACAGGTTGTGTTGTCGAGTACGCGGGCTCGGCGATTCGAGCGCTCTCGATGGAAGGCCGCATGACAGTCTGCAATATGAGCATCGAGGCCGGCGCGCGCGCGGGCATGATCGCTCCCGACGAAAAGACATTTGAATACCTCAAAGGCCGCTGCTTTTCGCCGCATGGCGCGGAGTGGAATAAGGCCGTCGCCGAATGGAGCAAGCTGCCCTCCGAACCCGGCGCAAACTTCGACCGCGAATTGGTCATTGATGCCGCCACGCTGGTTCCGTATGTCAGTTGGGGCACCAGTCCGGGGATGGTCGCGCCCATCACGGCCACCGTGCCCAACCCAGCCGACACGCCCAACGTCCAGGAGCGCAAAGGCCTGGAACGCGCGCTCGAATACATGGGGTTGAAGGCTGGAACGAAGCTGGAAGAGGTGCAGATTGACCGCGTCTTCATCGGCTCCTGCACCAACTCACGCATCGAGGATCTCCGCGCCGCTGCCCGCATCGCCGCCGGTTATAAGGTTTCGGCAAAGGTGAGCGCAATGGTCGTCCCCGGCTCGCAAGCCGTGAAGACACAGGCAGAGAAAGAAGGCCTCGACCGCATCTTTCTTGCGGCAGGCTTTGAGTGGCGCGAACCCGGCTGCTCCATGTGCCTGGGCATGAATCCCGACATCATCGCGCCTGGCGAACGCTGCGCATCGACAAGCAATCGCAACTTTGAAGGCCGCCAGGGCCGTCGGCGGACGCACACATCTTGTCAGCCCGGAGATGGCCGCCGCAGCCGCCATTGCCGGCCACTTTGTCGACATTCGCAACTGGACTGTTCGTGAGCCCAAAGCACAGGAGGCAAAGGCCTGATGAAACCCTTTCGCACATTGACCGCACTGGCCGCGCCTCTGGACCGCTCCAACGTCGACACCGACCAGATTATTCCCAAGCAGTTTCTCAAGCGCATCGAGCGCACCGGCTACGGCGAGTTTCTTTTCTTCGACTGGCGGCGCACGCCCTCCGGCGAACTGGACCCCAACTTTGTGCTCAACGACCCGCGCTACAAAGGCGCGCAGATTCTTATCGCGGGCAAGAACTTCGCCTGCGGCTCCAGCCGCGAACACGCCGCCTGGGCGCTCAGCGACTTCGGCTTCCGCGCGGTCATCGCACCCACCTTCGCCGACATCTTCTTCTCCAACGCCGGCAAGAACGGCATTGTCCTAGCGCGTCTCAGCGAAGAGCAGGTCGCTCAGTTGCTCAACAACGCGAAGACCATTCCAAACTATCAACTCACCGTCTCGCTCGAAGCCCAGACGGTCACCGACAATCAGGGCTTCTCCGCAACCTTTGAAATCGATCCATTCCGCAAGTTCTGTCTTCTGGAGGGACTCGACGACATCGGCCTGACACTGCGCCACCAAGCAGCGCTGGACTCATTTGAAGCAAAGCACGACCAAGCCAGTTGGCTGAAAGCGAAAATCTAATGACCATCGAAGGCAAGCGCCAAAGCATTCCGATGACCGAAGGGCCCAGCCGAGCCGCGGCACGCTCGTATCTGCGCGGCGTCGGTTACAGCAAAGAAGAACTGCACCAGCCCATCATTGGGATTGCCAACACGTGGACCGAGATCGGCACCTGCAACGTGCATCTGCGCGAGATCTCCGAGGCTCTCAAGGAAGGCATTCGCGAGGCGGGCGGCACGCCGATGGAGTTCAACACCATAACCATCTCCGACGGCATTACCATGGGCACGCAGGGGATGAAGGCCTCGCTGGTCTCGCGTGAAGTCATCGCCGACTCGATTGAATTGATGGCCCGCGGCAATCTCTTTGACGGCCTGGTCGGCATCGGCGGCTGCGACAAGAACATGCCGGGCATCATTATGGCTCTCTGCCGGCTCGATATTCCCGGCCTCATGCTCTACGGCGGCTCCATCGCGCCCGGCAAGCTGAACGGTGTGGACATTACGATTCAGGATGTCTTCGAGGGGATCGGCTCACACGCCGCCGGACGCATTGACGACGCCGGCCTGGAGGCTCTGGAAGCCAACGCTTGCCCCGGAGCGGGCGCATGCGGCGGCCAGTTTACCGCCAACACCATGGCCATGTCGGCAGAGATTCTGGGCATCGCGCCCATTCAACTCTCCGGCGTGCCCGCCACATCGAAAGACAAGTACGCCGCCACCCGCGAAGCCGGCCGCATGTTGATGGACGCCGTCCGCGCCAATCGCCGTCCCTCGCAGATCATCACCCGTAAAGCAATTGAAAATGCCATCGCCAGCGTGGCCGCCAGCGGCGGATCGACCAATGCGGTTCTGCATCTGCTGGCCATCGCGCGAGAGATGAACATTCCGCTCACTATCGACGATTTCGACGCAATCAGCAAGCGCACCCCCTACATCTGCTCGCTCACTCCGGCGGGAAAATATGTTGCTTCGGACTATCAAGCAGCCGGCGGTTCGCGCCTTCTCGCCCAGCGACTCATCAACGCCGGCCACGCCGATGGTTCGACGCTCACCATCAGCGGCAAGACGCTGGCCGAAGAGGCTGCGCTCGCCAAGAGACTCCGGGACAGCAGGTCATCCACACCTTCGAGAATCCCATCAAGCCCAATGGCGGCCTGGTAATTCTCAAGGGCAACCTGGCTCCCGAAGGATGCGTGATGAAGGTGGCCGCGGCCAACCGCGTCGAGCATCGCGGCCCGGCGCGCGTCTTCGACACGGAAGAGGCCTGCTTCGCCGCCGTGCAATCGGGCCAGATCAAGCCGGGCGACGTGCTCGTGATTCGCTATGAAGGCCCCAAGGGCGGGCCCGGCATGCGCGAGATGCTGCAAGTGACTGCGGCCATCAGCTCAAACGCCGAACTCAGCGCGACGGTGGCTTTGTTGACCGATGGCCGCTTCAGCGGCGCGACGCGCGGTATGACCGCCGGCCACGTCGCCCCCGAAGCTTTTGTCGGCGGACCCATCGCCGCCGTGCGCGAGGGCGACATCATCCACTTTGACATTCCCAACCGCAAACTCAACGTTGAAATCAGCGACGCAGAACTCGCCGCGCGCCTGAAGAACTTTACGCCGCCCGCATTGCGCTGGCCCAGAGGCGTCTTCCGCAAGTATGTTGATCGCGTAACCTCCGCCTCTGAAGGCGCAACGACGTAAGTACTCGGCGATTCGGAGTGTGAGGCAATGCGCGTCAAAGTCTACGAGATCAAGCCCGGCCCTCGATCGGCCACAACTCCGTCCTGGCAACAAGGGTCTGTATTGGATGAGAGCCGCATGCAGTGCATCATCACGATCAAAGATGGAAAGGGGAGTTTCCAGTTTCTCGATTCGGGCAGAGAAAAGCTGATCCGGGAGCTGTTCGATGGGCCATCGTCAAGCTTCGTCAGCGGAGGAATGACACCTGACGGAGCTCACTGGGATGCTATAGAGCATCATCCCGCCTGGAGCGTCGAGGCCATCGAAGCGATCGTAAAGGAGCAGCTCTATGGCTTCAACCTGGGCGCGACTATCGAATATGAGGACTGATGTTGACTAACAAAGGAGGATTTTCGACATCATCCACTTTGACATTTCCAACCGCAAACTCAACGTTGAAATCAGCGACGCAGAACTCGCCGCGCGCTTGAAGAACTTTACGCCCCCCGCATTGCGCTGGCCGCGTGGCGTCTTCCGCAAGTATGTTGACCGCGTAACCTCCGCCTCTGAAGGCGCAACGACATAAGAACAGCTACTGGCAGTTATCAAAGGAGTCTCACATGGGAACCAACGCCAACACGCAAGCATCCAATAACCCGCCCACCCGCCTGACAGGCGCGGAGATTGTGTGGGCCACGCTGGTGGGCGAGGGCGTCACGCAGGTCTTCGGCTATCCCGGCGGGGCGATTCTCCCTGTTTACGACGCGCTGCGCAAGTTTCCCATTCATCACACACTGGTGCGCCACGAGCAGGGCGCGGCGCACATGGCTGACGGCTACGCGCGCGCCTCGGGCAAGGTGGGCGTCGCCATCGCCACCAGCGGCCCCGGCGCAACAAACTTAGTCACCGGCATCGCCACCGCCATGCTGGACTCGATTCCCATCGTCTGCATCACCGGCAATGTGTCGAGCAAGATTCTGGGCACCGACGCTTTTCAGGAAGTGGACATCACCGGCATCACGCTGCCGGTGACCAAGCACAACTTCCTAGTCAACCGCGCCGAGGACGTTGCCCCGGCGATTCGCTACGCCTTCCAGATCGCGCAAACCGGCCGTCCCGGCCCGGTGCTGGTGGATATTACCAAGGACGCGCAGCAGGGCACGGCCGTCTTCGACTTTGCCGCCGCAAGGCCGCGTCCTCATCGCCCTCACCCCATGCTGAAGGTGGAGGAGCACGGGCTCGCGCAGGCCGCTGAACTGATTCGCAATGCCAAGCGGCCCGTGATCCTGGCCGGCCACGGCGTCATCGAATCCGGCGCTGAGGAGCAGGTGTACACGCTGGCCGAGCGCGCGCAGATTCCCGTCGCCCTCACCCTGCTGGGCCTGGGCGGCTTCCCTGCCTCGCACCCGCTGAACCTGGGCATGATGGGCATGCACGGCGAAGCCTGGGTCAATCACGCTATCCAGGAGGCCGACCTGCTGATTGCCTGCGGCATGAGGTTCGATGATCGCGTCACAGGAACCACATCGACGTATGCCACCAAGGCCAAAAAGATTCACATCGAGGTTGACCCCGCCGAGGTGAATAAGAATATCAAAGTCGATGTCGCTCTGGTGGGCGATCTGCGCGAGGTGCTGGAGCAGTTGCTGCCGCGCATCAGCAGCGGCCACGGGGGCCGCGACGGCTCGGCCTGGATCAAGACCATTGAATCCAGCAAGGGCGCGGTGGCCGTGCACGACATCAAAAACCTGCCCGATTCCGGCCACCTCTACGCGGCGCACGTCATCCACGACATCTGGCGCATCACCGGCGGCAACGCCATCGTAGTCACCGACGTGGGCCAGCATCAGATGTGGGAGGCTCAATACTTCCATCACGAGCACCCGCGCTCGCTGGTTACCTCCGGCGGCCTGGGCACGATGGGGTTCGCGCTGCCCGCCGCCATCGGGGCAAAGTTTGCCTGCCCAGAGAAGGAGGTCTGGGTCATCGCCGGCGACGGGGGCTTCCAGATGACCGCAGCCGAGTTGTCAACCATCGTTCAGGAAGGCATCAAGATCAACATCGCCATCATCAACAACGGCTATCTGGGCATGGTGCGCCAGTGGCAGGAGTTCTTCTACGAGAGCAACTACGAAGCCACGCCGCTGGTCAGCCCCGACTTCGTCAAACTGGCCGAGGCCCACGGCATCGCCGGCCGCGCCGTTCACACACGCGCCGAGGTAGCCTCCGCCGTCGAGCGCGCCCGCTCCGCGCCGGGCACATACTTGCTCAACTTCATGGTCGAAAAGGAAGACTCGGTTTATCCGATGATTCCCGCCGGCAGCGCGCTGCACGAGATGATTCGCCGCCCGGTAAAAGATCCGCTGATGGAAACCTAAACCAGGGGTCAGAGATCAGGAATCAGGGATCAGAAAAACAGAACTGGTCCGTCAACAGAAGATTGATTGCACATTTCATCAAAATGATTTGTGGGATTCTGGAGGGGAATAGGGCAGCGACATAGTTTAACGAAACTGATCCCTGATCCCTGACCCCTGATCCCTGATCCCTGAAAGGCCTTTATGATGCACACATTCGTCGCTTACGTAGAAGACCTGCCGGGCGTGCTCACGCGCGTGGCCTCGCTCTTCCGCCGCCTGAACATTAACATCAACTCGCTCACCGTGGGCCGCAGCGAACGCGCGGGCCTGTCGCGGCTGACGTTGGTCTGCGAGGCCTCCGCCGAGGCCGGCCATCGCATCCGCGCCAGTCTGTACAAACTGGAGAATGTAGTCGATGTGGACGACATCGCCCAAGCGCCATCGGTCACCCGCGAACTGGCGCTCATCAAGGTGGCCGCCACGTCCCGCAGCCGTTCGAAGATCTTCGAGCTGGCCGAGGTCTTTCGCGCGCGTATCGTGGATCTGGCGCCGGAGTCGCTGACGATTGAGATGACCGGCGTCGAAAGCAAGATCGAAGGGCTTATCGAGGTGCTCAACGAGGGCGAGGAACAGATTCTGGAAATCTGCCGCAGCGGCAAAATGACCATGCGCCGCGGCCATCACATTTCGAGCGTCCTTAAGGCTATGGGCGCTGGGCCCGACGAGCCTGCAGAAGAACCCGCTGAAGACAGCGCGGCCGGCGAGCCGGAATAGGCATACCGCGAAGGCCGCGCTCCGAACCGATCAAAACTAACCTTAACCACGCAAGAAAAGGAAAAATCATGGCGAAGACTTACTACGATCACGATGCGGACCTCTCCCTCATCCAGGCCAAAAAGGTGGCCATCATCGGCTACGGCTCTCAGGGCCACGCACACGCCCTCAACCTCAAGGACTCCGGCGTCCAGGTAAAGGTGGGCCTGGCGCCCAATTCCAAGTCCATCGCCAAGGCGCAGAAGGCCGGCCTGGAAGTGGACACCGTTGCCGCGGCCACCAAGTGGGCTGACGTGGTGATGGTCCTGGTCCCCGATCAGACCGCGGCCAAGTTGTATGCCGAAGAGATCGGTCCCAACCTGGCAGCAGGCAAGATGCTCATGTTCGCGCACGGCTTCAACATCCACTACAAGACCATCGTTCCGGCGACGGGCATCGACGTAGGCATGGCCGCGCCCAAGGCTCCGGGCCATCGGGTGCGCGAGGTCTTCATGGAGGGCGGCGGCGTGCCCTGCCTTATTGCCGTTCACCAGGACGCGACGGGCAAGGCGCACGCGCTGTGCCTCAGCTACCTCAAAGGCATCGGCGGCACGCGGGCCGGAGTGCTGGAGACCACCTTCAAGGAAGAGACAGAGACCGATCTCTTCGGCGAGCAGGCGGTACTGTGCGGCGGCGTCAGCGCGCTTGTTAAGGCGGGCTTTGAAACTTTGGTGGAAGCTGGCTATCAGCCCGAAAGTGCCTACTTCGAGTGCCTGCACGAGCTCAAGCTCATCGTCGATCTCATCTACCGCGGCGGCCTGGCCTACATGCGCTACTCCATCTCCGACACCGCCGAGTGGGGCGACTACGTCTCGGGGCCGCGCGTCATCAACGCCGAAAGCCGCAAGGCGATGCGCCAGATCCTCGCCGAAATTCAGGACGGCAGCTTCGCCAAGCGCTTCCTGGCCGACCAGAACTCCGGTCGCAAGGAGTTTCTAGCCTTCCGCGAAGCCGAAGCCAGGCACCCGGTCGAGATCGTCGGCAAGCAGCTCCGCGCCGCTATGCCGTTCCTCGACCCGGTCACCGTGGAAGAAGTGGCAAAGAGCCGGTAACTCTCTTCCCAGTTCGAACGGATGCGGCCCTGCAAGGCAGACACTTGCAAGGCCGCATTGATTACTTTCAGCTACCCCAGCTCGGGAGTGTAACACCTCACTCCATTTCCGCCATTGCGTTTCACGGCATACATGGCGCTATCTGCTTGATGGATCAACCCGGCAGAGTCGGTTGCACCCTCGGGAAAGATACCAATGCCAATGCTGGCAGTAATCGCGATCGTATGGCCTTCAATATCGAACGGTTCAGCCAGCATGCACAACAATTCCCTCGCCACCAATATCGCGCGCTCCTTGCTGAGAGGGTGCACCAATAGTAACGTGTACTCATCTCCACCCATCCGGGCCAGCGAATCGGCTTTTCGAACTCGCGAAAGCATTCGAGTCGCAGCCCGCTTCAGCAAGATATCTCCAATTGTGTGCCCTAAACGATCGTTGACTGATTTGAAGTCATCAAGGTCGAAGTACAGCAACCCGGCGATGTGCCCCTCGCGCTGGGCCAAGGCGAGCGCCTGGGATAACCGCTCAGCGAAGAGCCGGCGATTCGGCAATCCCGTCAGTTCGTCGTAGAGAGCTAGATGCTGCAGTAGAGCTCTGCTTTCCTGTAGCGCTGTCTGATATTTTTCCTGTTTATCCTCCGTTATGGCGCCGCGGATGGCATAAGAGACAAGAACCACGCTGATTGCCAGCAGACCTACAATGCGATTTGAATCGACGACCAGGAGTCCAAGAACGGTGCATCCGAGCACCATCGTGGCCACGGTCAGGTTAAAACTTAGCAAGGACGCGCGCCTGCTAATCCGTGGCTCTGGCGGCGCATCCTCGGCGCCAGGCGGATGCCATGTAATGGCCAGAGCCGCCCCCGCGAGATAGCTGACAATCCAGACCAGGTCGACAGACGCCTCGATTTTTGGGAAATAGGTCTCTCCGAGGCTGGTAACGAGAGCAGTGCTTGCATAAATCGAAAGGTAAATCGCCTGCCGCGCGAAGAGCCACCGCATGTTGCCGCGCGCCGAGAAAACAAAGCGGGCCACTGCACCCAAAATCAGCACGGCATTAATCGCAGTACCAATGCTGGTCAACCTCCAGAGCATCGGATCCTGGGCGCTGCGTTCCGCCATTTGCAGTTGAAACATGGTCAAGCCCACAAGCCCAACGACAATGCTGCCATTGAAGAAGGATTCCAGCCTGGAAGCGTGAACATCTTCCGACAGGAAGAGGGCGATGGCCATGGGTCCGACATAGAGGCGGTAGAACAAAGAAGGAAACAGCGCGTTCTCAGGAACCGCAATCTGGAAGTAACCGAAGTAGGCCCAGCTCACATTTGCAACCAGCTGCAGCGCAAATCCACTTGCGAAGAGCAGCCAGAAAGTGCGCGACACACCCCGGCCCCGCATGGAAGCGACAAGACAACTGCCAATGGCCAGACAATTTGCCAGTACGAGGAGAGTATCGAGAAACAACGTTCGGGCCGAACCGTCCGCCATCACCATGAACCCGATTCGCTGGATGACGAGAATGATTACGGCAATGCCGATGACCTGTAGTCGCGATGGCCTGACAAGTGACACGCGTGGAGCCCTCCGAGAGACCGCGCCGCATGTCGCGCTAGTCAACAATAAAGGCCACGAACTCTACGGAACGCGCCATTCGAATTATCGGCAAAAACCCTGCAAAATCAAGTACTCTTGAGGTTCGCTTGTTCCGATTAAGATGTGAAACCGCTTCGAACCCACTATCGGGCTTACTTACCCTGGTACTCTATTATCCGTCCATTTCCATACAAATCAATAATTGAGCCCAAGAATTTACACGGATTTCGCTCGTTCTTAAACCCTCTTCCACGGTTTTGGTGTACTTCTATGCGCACCTCTTGCCGCCATAATTCTCCCGAAAGCCGGAAAAGACCCCATTCCCAACGCCACCCCGGCCTGCCCCCTGAGCCGGCCGGAAAGCCAACGATCCATGCGCAGCACCACCCGCCGTCCCACATGCGGCTTGGAGCATTCCACTGCCTGACGCATGATAGCGCGGTTGGCCGCTCTCAGTGCCGCTTCCCGGGCATATTCTGTCCGCCCTGATGCAGCACCATCGACGTGAAAACGCCGCCGGCATCTGGCACAAACTCGAATTCCGCTCCCGCCTGCGATGCAAAAAAACGCGGATGGCCGTCTTTCGCGCCTTGGTAGAGCAGTGGAAGAGCGGGCTGGCCGGTGCCCTGCGCAGTCAACCCGTCGCCGGAGACCGCAAAGGTAACTGAAAACGTCGGCGCCAGATCGTAGACGCCCACAAACTTTGCCAGCTCTTCCTTGGCGATGGGCACCGCCTTTCTTTCGCTGGCCAGAATCACGGGCTTACCGAGCACCACGTCCAACAACTGATCGCCCATCATGCCCGGCGCAACTCCGTTCACATTGCTCAGCACCACAACCGCAATCCGGCGCTCCGGCACATAGGCCAGATCGGTATTGAAGCCTTCGATGCCTCCGCCGTGCTCCACCACCTTGAGTCCGCTCTTATCCGCGACAAATACACCCAACCCGTAACTCCCCTTGCCCGGCGTGGTCATCGCCTTCAGCGATTCTGTTGACAATACCTTGCCGCCAAACAGCCCGCGCTCCCACTTCAGCAGGTCTCCCGTGGTCGAGTAGATGGATCCCGCAGCCCACGGCACCGTCATCGACTCCGACCGCGCCAGCACCAAGCCGCCTTTACCTGGCATATAGCCCTGCGCCCGCTTGGGCAGGATCAACTCATCGGTATCCAGCCCCGAATCCTTCATCCCCAACGGATCGAAGATGCGCTCACGCAGCAGATCGCCGTATTTCTTGCCGCTCACCTTCTCGATCACCGCGCCCAGCACCTCAAAGTTCGAGTTACTGTATGCAAACTTGCTGCCCGGCTCGAAATCCAGCGGCTTGTCGCGAAACAGGGCCAGTTCTTCTTCCGTCGTGTGCTTACTCATTCGCCAGACGCCAAACTCTTTCAGGTCCGTGAAGCTCGGGATGCCCGAAGTGTGCCCCAGCAGATTGGCCAGCGTGATCTTCTCCCAGGCCTTGGGCGCATCCGGCAGGTACTTGCTCACCGGGTCTTCGATCTTCAGCTTGCCGTCCTGCTGCAATAGCAGCACGAGTGTCGCGGTGAACTGCTTGGTCAGCGAACCAAGCCGGAACTTCACATCCGGCGCATTGGCGTTGCCCCATTCCAGGTCCGCCATGCCATAGCCCTTGTCCAACAGCACCCGGTCGCCATCCACCACCAGCACTGTACCCATGAAGGCGTTCCCCGCCGTGTACGAGCTGGCTACCTGATCGAGCCTGGCCTTTACTGCCACCTCATCCGCGCTCTGGGCCACGCCCACTGCGCATCCCAGCGAACATACACACGCCCACGCCGCGCCCACAATCCAACGCTTCATCCGAAATTCCTCCCACCCCTTGGGGTATCTCCGAGATTTTGAAGTACAAAGAGACTATACATTTGCCGCGTCGCTGAGGTTCCATGCTCCCATCAAACACTCGCCAGGAACATTGCAGGTCCCGATTAGTATTTTTATGTCCAAATGGATTGAAATCGACCAAAGCAGGCAAAAAACCGCCCCCGAAGGATCACGTCTCTTCGGAGGCGCTTGCGTTTCACAAGATAATCGGGGACCAGTAGCCGGCGCTGGAGGTCGGTAGCGCGCGGCTACTGGTGATCCCTGTACAAACGAAGCTAGCTGCGGCTTCCCCTTTCCACGGCTACTTCGTGTCGCCCGGCTCAAAGAGGGCGTTCGAACGTGCCCTCCGAACCATGTTGACAGCTGAAGTGTCTCCTATGTGAATGAGGCGTTCCGTGACGGCCATCACAGTCCTGCATAACAACTTCAAATGCCGGTATGCTGTGCAAATCTGGCCAGATTCCCAAATATTTGCGAGTCAATCCTGAATACCGTGCGCTGGATGACTGAACGTCCCGAGCTCAGAGCGTTATTTACTCAACAGCCGCAGAAGAGAGATTGACAAAGCGCGCTTTAGCTTTGAAAATCGGAGACTCAGTCCCCCGAGGCGAGTTCTCCGTGGCCGCCCTCTTGAGCACGAATCCTGACGCAACCCCGCTGGGACGGGGCAAGACGCCCAACCCGGATGAGGCAGGCGCAGGCGGAGCTTGTTGCAGGACGTAAAGAGATTCAGTGAGTGTAGAAGGAGCTCAAAATGGCGCTGGTGGACTGGGCTATCGTGGCTGTGATGGTGCTGGCCGTGCTGGGAGGGCTTTCCCAGGGATTCTTCCGCTCCGTCTTTTCGCTGGGCGGCCTGATTCTGGGCCTGGCGCTGGCGGCCTGGAACTACGGCCGGATCGCGGCGCTCGTTTTGCCCCTGGTGCGCATTCAGGCGGTGGCCAATGCGATCGGGTTTCTGCTGATTGCGCTTTTAGTGATGGTAGCGGCTGGCATAGCGGGTAAGATTCTGTCCAAGGCTTTTCATTACATGGGGTTGGGTTGCCTGGACAAGCTGGCTGGAGCGATTTTCGGCTTTTTTCAAGGCGCGCTGCTCGTCACGCTGGTGATTCTGGTTACCGTAGCCTTTTTCCCGAGGGCCCGCTGGCTGACAGAGGCCAAACTGCCCAGGCTGTTTTTCGGGGCCTGTCACTTGAGTACGAAGATGAGCCCGGCTGATCTGGCCCAGCGCGTCCGACTGGGGCTCAAGGCGCTCGAAGAAGAGTCGCCCCAGTGGTTACACCCCGGCAAGGGTAAATTGTGATTTTTTACACGACGCAGGCCAGGGGAATATGGCAAGCTAGTAAAACATGCAGAGGTGAACGTGAGACGAGAACTGGATAGCCTGGTGACGCAAATGCAGTCCAGCGGCGTTCGCTATGAGGACGCCGTGCGCGAGTTCAAGAAGCAATACCTGCGCGAAGTGCTGGTGGCACACCGGGGAAACCAGTGCAAGGCGGCTGAGGAGTTGGGGATGCATCGCAATACGCTGAGCCGGACTATGGCGGAGTTGGGACTGAGCCTGGCCGAAGTGCGCGCCGGCCTCAAGCGTCCGCCGCGCAGCGAACGTCCTGTCTATAGCGCGGTTCGCCAGGTCTTTGGCCGGGGCTGACAGCGCTCCTCAAAGACATGCAGACCAACCCACAGGCCCACAATGCGCGCGTATCCAAGACCCAACAGCAGCTCAGGCGATGGGCGTATTTTTGGGCGCCCGTGCTGCTGCTCGCAGTGTTCTCCGGCAGCGTCCTCCAGGCCCAGGCTGCAGATCCTCATGCACAGAACGCGACACCAAGCCCAGCTTCCACAACAAATCAGACTCAGGGCGACAAGCCGGCCAGCCCGGCGAGCTACTCCGACCAGAGGAGAGCGGCGAAACTCTATCTTGCATCCAGCAAGCTCTTCGTCGGCGAGCATTTTGAAGAGGCCATGCGCGGCTATGAGCAGGCTGCCGCGCTGGACCCCGGCAATGGCGACTACGCGCTTGCAGCGAGCGTGGCGCGCAGCCACGCGGTGACGGCGCTGATTCAGGCGGCGGCCAGGGACCGGCTGCGCGGCGATGCTCCAGGAGCGCGCGCGGCCCTGGATCATGCGCTTGAACTGGAGCCCGGAAACATTCAGGTAAACCAACATCTGAACGAGCTGGGAGACGATGCCCTGCTCGGGCAGTCAAGGCCCATATACGAGCAAGGCGCTGGAACAGCCGGCGATGAGGTGGAGCTAGCAACCTCTCCAGGCGTCCACAGCTTTCATCTGCGCGCCGATCAGCGCCAGATCATACAGATGGTCTTCAAGGCCTACGGAATTGATGCCACAGTGGACGATAGCGTTCGCGCCATTCCGGCGAGGCTGGATGTGGATAACGCCGGCTTTGAGGAAGCGGCTCGAATCGTTGGTATGGTGACGGCCTCGTTCTACGTTCCGCTGGATGCGCACCGCGTACTGGTGGCCCGAGACACCAGGGAGAACCGCCAGCAGTTTACGCGTATGGAACTCGAAACGGTCTATTTCTCGGGTTTAACCAAGGAAGAGCTGACCGACGTGGTCAACCTGGCCAAAAACGTTTTCAATGCGCAGCAGGCGGCAGCGGAGCCCACGTCGGGGACTATCACCATCCGCGCGCCCGGCAAGACTTTGAAGGCTTTCAACGCAACCATGAGCGAGTTGCTCGACGGTCGGAACCAGGTGTTGCTGGAGGTGCGCATGATACAGATTGCACACACCAGCACGCGCAACACCGGAGTCCAACCGCCGCAGAGCATAACGGCCTTCAACGTCTATGCCCAGGAACAATCCCTCCTGAACGCGAACCAGAGCCTGGTACAGCAGATCGTCTCCTCTGGCCTGGCCTCTCCTAACGATCCTCTGGCGATTCTTCTCATTCTGGCGGCTTCCGGACAGATATCGAATTCCCTGTTTTCCAACGGCTTTGCCCTGTTTGGCGGAGGGCTGACGCAATCCGCGCTGACAACTGGCCCTGCCACGCTCAACCTGAACCTGAACTCCTCTGACTCTCGGGAGCTGGATCAGATGCAGTTGCGCCTGGGCGACGGAGAGGCGGCGACGCTGCGCACCGGTACGCGCTATCCGATCCAGACCTCTTCATATTCAAGCCTGGGGGCCAGCGTCCCCACTATACCGGGGCTGACCGGCGCTGGAAGCTCCAGCAGCCTCTCATCGCTGTTGGCTTCCTACGCCGGCACCGTGCCGAATATTCCGCAGGTGGATTACCAGGACCTGGGACTAACCCTGAAGGCAACTCCCAAAGTGATGCGCAACGACGAGGTTGCTCTCACCATTGACATGAAGATCGACGCCCTCTCGGGAACCTCCATCAATGGCAATCCAGTGCTCAACAATCGCGCTTATTCCGGGGTGGTGACGCTGAAGCAGGGCGAGGCCGTGGAGGTGGTGAGCGAGCTGGACGAGTCGGAGAGCCGCGCCGTCAGCGGCACTCCGGGAATCAGCGAGATTCCCGGCCTGAACAATCTGACTGGCAACACCACTCAGAAAAACTATGCAACTCTGCTGATTATCATGACGCCCCACGTGATCCGCGGCACGCAAGCGGCCGGCCACTCGCCCATGATGCGCGTGGAGAGCGGGCCGGCGCGATAGCGAGACAGCTGGTCAGCGGGCTTGGTTACGCATACTGATCGCAAAGTTCCGTCAAACGCGGCAAGGGCAGACAGTCTGAAACTTCTGTCTGCCCCTGCTTGATGCCTGTCCACCGGCAATTCCTCCGGCTCGCTGACTTACCGGTTTCAGTTCGCCACGCCATCCAGCTTGGCTTGGTACTGGATGATCTTTTTGATGGTGTCGTACGGAGCGTTTGCGGGAACCTGTCGGCCGTTGATCACGAGTGTAGGAGTCTGCGTGATGTTCAGATCCTGGGCTAGCTTGACCGAGGCTTCCACCGCGGCAACGGTCGCCGGGGTAGAAGCGCAGGCGGCGATCTTCGCCGGGTCCAGGCCGGCCTTGCTCACGGCGCTGTTCAGGGTTAGAGTCGCGCCATCTGCGGTCGCCAATCCGTCCTGTCCTTCAAAGACGGCCGAGGCGAAGGTGAAGAATGTGTCGCTGCCGCCCTGCTTGGCGACGCAGAGGCCGTAGGCAGCCGCCCCGGCTGCCGCGGGATGCTGCGGCAGAGGATAGTTCTGGAAGACGATGCGGGCCTTGGGAAAATCCACAGCCAGCTTGTCCATGTTGGCCTGCGCGTCCTTGCAATGGGGGCACTGGAAGTCGGCAAACTCGACAATCTCCAAATCCTTCACGGCCGAGCCACGGTAGGGGCCGTCGGCGCGCTGCTGCGCCATAGCGCGCGCTTCAGCGTACGGATGCTCGCCAAAGGGGATGATCTCGTCGCCGACAAAGATGTGCTTGCCGTCGGGAAGCGCAAAAAACTGCGCCACCGCGGGCTTCTGCTTGCCGCTCTTGTCGCCCACGAAGATCACCACCTTGCTGATGCCTTCCACGGGAGTCTTGAGGATGGCCTGGACCTGCCAGATGCGGGTTTCATCGTAGCCCCAGCTGGCTTGCAGAAAGGCGTTGACGGTCTCCTTGGTGGGCGTTGCAGCGGTGAAATTGGCTGGATCGGGTTTAGGAAAGACGGGCGCGCTTGCAGGGGTTGGCGCGGACACCTCCTGCGCGGGCGCGGCAGGCACATCCTGCTGAGCAGCAGCCTGCAAGACAGACAGAGACAGGGCAACCAGCGCCAGGGCGCTGGCTAAACGGGCGGATAAACGGATCAAGTTGATTCTCCTTATGGCGAGGGAAAGCTCCCACTTCTAGCTTATACCTGGACTATGACGGCAATGGGAAATCTGCGGCCCATGCCGAACGATTTGGAGGTCACCTTCAGGACCGGCGCGGCCTGCTGGCGCTTGTACTCGCTGCGCTCCACCAGGCGCACCACATGATGGACGAGCTCCGGTGAAAATCCGTGAGCCTGCGCGATCTGCTCGGGGGTCTCATAGCGCTCGATATATGCCTCAATAATCGGATCGAGCGCCTCGTAAGGCGGCAGCGAGTCGGTGTCTTTCTGGTCTGGACGCAGCTCGGCCGAGGGCGGCTTTTCGAGAATTGTCCGCGGAATCACCTCACTGTCATGGTTAATCCAGCGGCAAACGGCGTAGACGCGGGTCTTGACCAGATCGCCGATCACCGCCAGCGCGCCGGCCATGTCGCCGTAGAGGGTGCAGTAGCCCACGGCCATCTCCGACTTGTTGCCGGTGGTCAGCACCAGCGCGGAAAACTTATTGGAAAGAGCCATGAGCAGATCGCCGCGAATTCGGGACTGTATGTTTTCCTCGGCGGTGTCCGGTTTGGTCCCGGCGAAGAGCGGCTCCAGGGCGCGGGTGAACTCCACAAAGAGGCCGCTGATATCGATAAGTTCAAAACGAATGCCGAGGTTGGCCGCCAGATGGCGGCTGTCGTCAATGGACCCGGATGAGGAATAGGGGCTGGGCATTCCTACGCCCATTACGTTCTCAGTGCCAAGGGCATCTTTTGCAATACAGGCAACCAGCGCCGAATCAATGCCACCGCTGAGGCCAACCAGGACTTTGCTGAAGCCGCATTTGCGCACATAATCGCGCGTGCCCAGGACCAGGGCGCGGTAGGCGGCCTCGGTGTCATCGTCTTCCGGTTCGGGCACTACTGGAGCGTCAAAGGGATCAACCAAAACCAGATCCTCGTCGAATGAGGCGGCCTGGGCGATCAGCTCTCCGCGCGCATTGAGGGCCAGCGAGGAGCCGTCGAAGATCAAACTGTCGTTGCCCCCCACCTGGTTCGATAGCAGTACCGGCACGCCATCCCGCTGGGCAATGGCCGCCAGCATCTGGCGGCGAATCGCGCGCTTTCCGTGCCAAAAGGGCGACGATGAGAGATTGATGTGGACTGCGGGATGCTGGCGCATCAACTCTTCCATGGGATCGAAGTTGTACAGGCGGCGCGGCCAGAAGTTCTTGTCGTTCCATGCATCCTCGCAGATGGTAATGGCCAGCCGGACGCCGTCCAGTTCGACCACCTGCTGAGGCCGTGACGGCGCAAAGTAACGCTGCTCGTCGAAGACGTCGTAAAACGGCAGCAGGCGCTTATGCTGTTCGAGCAGCAACTGGCCGCCATCCAGCAGAACCGCGGCGTTGACGGCCGGCTTGCCGCTTTCCCGCTCGGCCGGCAGGGCCACGCCCGCCAGCACGGCGGTAGACAGGTCGCGTGTGGCCTCAGCCAGCTCATCGACGGCCGCGCGGCAGCGGGCCAGGAAACTCGGCTTTTCCAGGAAGTCCGCGGGAGGGTAACCGCAAAGGGCCAGTTCGGAGAAGACGGTGAGCCGCGCGCCTTGCGCAGCGCCACTGCGGCTTGCAGCAACTATCTTTTCAAGATTTCCAGTGAAATCCCCGACAGTTGGATTGATCTGTGCCAGTGCGATCTTCACACTTCCAGTTTAATCCCCAGAGGCAAGGAGCTACGTTCCGGTGCCGGCCAGCACCACGCCGAAGGTGCGCAGGATGATCTGGATATCCAGCCAGACGCTCCAGTTTTCGATATAGGCCACATTGAGGGAGATATAGCTGTCGGACGAGGGATCCTGGCGTCCCATCACCTGCCACAGGCCTGTGACGCCAGGGGTGACGGCAAGAACCCGCAGATAGGCAAGTTTCGAGTCCCGCACGTCGCCGGCAGGAAGCGGACGCGGACCAACCACGCTCATATCGCCGCGCAGAACATTGAAAAACTGAGGAAACTCATCCAGAGAGTGCTTGCGCAGAAAGCGCCCTAGTCTTGTGATGCGGGGATCGTCGGCGATCTTGAACAACACGCCGTCGCGCTCGTTCCGGTTCATCAGCTCGGCGCGCTTCTGTTCCGCGTCGCAGACCATGGTGCGAAATTTGAAACAGTGGAAGATCCGGCCCTTCTTGCCGACCCGCTCGGAGACATAGAAGACCGGACCTCGAGAATCCAGCTTGACGGCGATGGCGATGGCCAGCAGCGCCGGGAAAAGGAGGATCAACACCATGCTGGAGAACGTGATGTCGAGTGTACGCTTGAGCAGCAGGCGCACCTCGGGAACATTGCCGCAGTGCAGCGGAATGGTGGGAAAGTTGCCGATGTATTCGATGGTGCTGTTGAAGGTGAGGCCATCGTACATGTCGGGGACCATGCGCAGGTCCACCTTGTAGGCGCGAGCCTGCGCGAGGACTTCCTGGACGACGCTGCGCTCACAGGGCGCGGTGAAGAATATCTCGTCTACAAACTGCTTGCTGGCGTACTGGAAGAGCGAATCGAGCGAGCCAACCACGTCGCTGGCCGCTGCCGCAGGGCGGGAAGCGGGACCGGAAGAGTCGCCCGAGCCCGGGGCTGCAATGTAGCCTTTGAACCTGTATCCCAGATGGCGGATGCTCTCCAGATAATAGCGCAGGGCGACTGCCTCCGGCCCGGTGCCCACGATGAGCACGTTGCGTGTGCCGATCCCGCGCTCGAATTTGCGATAGAGCAGCAGGCGATAGACCAGACGGCGCAGGCTGAGAGCGATGGTGACCAGCCCCACCGTGACCAGAACGATGCTGCGGGAAATGTCCTCGGCGTGCGCCAGATAGAGTGTGCCGG
Organism: uncultured Acidobacteriaceae bacterium; assembly: GCA_963765995.1. Taxonomy (GTDB): domain Bacteria; phylum Acidobacteriota; class Terriglobia; order Terriglobales; family Acidobacteriaceae; genus Telmatobacter. Next base: position 219,535 of record CAVXYT010000003.1, read on the forward strand.
TGAGCAGCA
>CAVXYT010000004.1:0-264609 GCA_963765995.1 uncultured Acidobacteriaceae bacterium
CGAATTCGCCGCTAACCGGAATGCCGTATAAAATGCAGCCTTTGTCAGTTTCTTGCGCAGAGCTTCTTTTTCATGCTCAGCAAAGAACCCACAACCGCATTCGAGGCAGCGGCATACTCGCTCTTCGCTCCCAGAGCAACCTCCTCAGTCATGTTCACCCCGGATTGAGCTTTCCGGATAACCTCCCCGGCTGCTTTATGAAAACGCTGGTGATCCGACGCTACTTTTGCGAATTCCGGTAATTTGGAATGCGCCCGGCCCTCGCCATAAAGCCATTGTCCCAATTCGCACTGATTTTCTTTCGCCACCGAGTCAGCATTCAAGCTGTTATCGGGCCTGGCAATGAAGGCAGTGAGCTTGCTCTTCCATTGCACATGGACACTGATCGCATTATCTAAATCCATCTCGATTCTCCTCATTCAGCAGACGGCCGCGACTGCGCCATCCTCTGGCTTATCGGAGAAGCTCGCGAAGAACTTTATGCCGGGAATGATTTTCCCCGGACGGAGCGTCCGCATTCGGCTCTCGAATCAGCCCAAATGCGCGATCTGCTCATCGACCTGGGCCAGGGCGGCCTCCAGGGCGGCGCGGCGCGCCGGCTGAGATATCTCTTGGGAAAGAATACTTTGGCGCTGTAAATGGAGCGATTGTTTCTGGCGCTCCTTGACGGCGCGTGCCTGTTCGTTCTGGCGCCGCGCATCCTCGCTTACAAAGCCATCGCCGGGACCGGCCTCCGGTTTTTGCTTGACTCTTGCCATCTGTTCCTCCACGGATTTACTTTCCCATCCACGAGCCATATCTTTATTTTACGAGGCTTTGGCCGCGTTGCGTCGCGCAAAGTGGCTTGGCTCGCTCTCGAAACGCTGGAGGATTACCCATGCACGCCTGGCAGATTTCGTCGTTTGGCATTGATTCTTTGGAGTTTGCGGAGCGCCCCACCCCCCAGCCGGGCCCCGGCGAGGTGCTGGTTCGCGTCCATGCGATTTCCATCAACTATCGCGATTTACTGATGGTGAAGGGGCTCTACAACCCCAAACTGAAGCTGCCGCGCATCCCCTGCTCGGACGGCGCGGGTGAAGTTGCGGCCATCGGCGAGGGCGTAACCCGTTGGAAACTCGGCGACCGCGTAGCCGGCATCTTCATGCAAAACTGGCTCGACGGCCCGCCCACCCCGGCCAAGGTCAAAGGCGCCCTGGGCGGCGACATCGACGGAATGTTGTCCGAGTACGTCGTCCTCAAGGAGGCCGGCCTGGTGCGCCTGCCCGAGCACCTCAGCTTTGTGGAGGCCGCCACGCTGCCCTGCGCCGCCGTCACCGCTTGGAACGCGCTGGCCGCGGGCAACCTCAAGCCAGGTGCAACGGTTTTGATCCTGGGAACCGGCGGGGTTTCGATCTTCGCCCTGCAACTGGCGCAGCTGATGGGCGTGCGGGTGCTGGGCATCAGCAGCTCGGCCGCCAAGCTGGAGCGCGCCCGCTCGCTGGGGCTGGACGCGGCGCTCAACTACCGCGAAACCCCCGCCTGGGATCGCTGGGCTCTGGACCAGACCGGCGGAGAGGGCGTGGACCTGGTGGTCGAGGTGGGCGGCGTGGGCACGCTGCCCCGCTCGCTCGGCGCCATTCGCATGGGCGGCGTCATCGCCCAGATCGGCGTGCTCGCCGGCGCAGCGGAACCTCTGCCGCTCGCTCTGATCCTCCACAAACAGGCCCGCATCCAGGGCATCTACGTGGGTTCGCGCAAGGATTTCGAGGAGATGAACAAGGCCATTGCCCTGGCAGCGCTTCGTCCCATCGCCGAGAGCTTCCCCTGGTCCCAGGCGCGCGAAATCATGACCCGCATGGAACAAGCCTCGCACTTCGGCAAACTGGTGCTGACGGTGGAGTGAAGGGCGGTCTTGAGAAGCGCCGGAGATTCGCATACGCCGGCGATGCACTACTAACCAGGAGCGGGGCGCCCAACTCTGCAAGACACAAACTGTAAGCTGTTAGTTGTAAGCTGCGAGCTGCTTTTATGAAATCCGAAATCATTGCCGTAGGCTCCGAGATGCTCACCCCCTTCCGTCAGGACACCAACTCCCTCTATCTCACGGAAAAGCTCAACGAGCTGGGCGTCACCGTAGCTTTCAAGACCATCGTCGGCGACCGCCGCAAGGATCTGGTCAACGCCATCGGCGCCGCCCTTAGCCGCGTAGACATCGTAGCCATCATGGGCGGCCTCGGCCCCACCGAGGACGATCTCACCCGCGAGGCTGTCGCTGAAACTCTCTCCATCACCCTGCGCCGCAACCCCGCGCAAGTCGCCGCCCTGGCCGCCCGCGCCGCCACATGGCGCGCCCCCATGCCCACCAACAACCTCAAGCAGGCCGACCTGCTCGAAGGCGCCACACTCCTGCCCAACCCCAACGGCAGCGCCCCCGGCCAATGGCTCGACACCACCTGGCAAGGTTATCGCAAGCTCGTGATGCTCGTTCCCGGCCCGCCCAACGAGTGCCGTCCGCTCTTCGACGCCGAGTGCATGCCCCGCCTGCGCGAAGTTCTCCCTGTCCGCCACATCGCCAGGCGCACCTTGCGCGCGGCCATGATTCCCGAGTCCCAGGCCGACGCGCTGCTGGCCCCCATCTACACCACCTACTCCGACGTCGAAACCATCATCCTCGCCAAACCCGGAGACATCCAGCTCACCCTGCTCTGCTCCAAACCCAACTCCGCCGTCGCCCAGCAGCGCGTTGACGAGCTGGCCGGACGCATCGAAGAAGCTCTCGATGACTGGCTCTATTCCTCCAACAACGAATCTTCCGAGTCTCTGGAACAGATCGTCTTGTACTATCTCGGCCTGCGCCAATCAACACTCGCCGTGGCCGAAAGCTGCACTGGCGGCATGATCGCCCAGCGCATCACCAGTGTCCCCGGCAGCTCTCGCTCCTTCCTCGGCGGCGCCATCGTCTACTCGAATGAATTGAAGACCGCCTTCGCCGGCGTTACACCGAAGTTGATCGCCGAGTACGGCGCCGTCTCCCGGGAGGTAGCCGAAGCCCTCGCCAGTGGCATCCGCCGCCACGCCGGCGCGACCCTGGGACTCGGCGTTACCGGCATCGCCGGCCCCACCGGCGGCACAGAAGCCAAACCAGTAGGCCTGGTCCACATCGCCCTCTGCGACGCCCAGAAAACCGAGTCCATCGAGCGCACCTTCCGCGGCGACCGCACCCGCGTAAGAGAATGGGCTACCCAGCAAGCCCTCGACCTCGTTCGCAGAAAGCTTAGGTGAGCAACAAGCATTCATGCCTTCATTGAGGTAGATCGGGTGTATTATCTCCTCACCGGAAGATAACCAACATTGAGGCATAGACGCATGGCTCATAAGGTATTCATTTGCCACTCATCGAACGATAAGCTGGTTGCGGATGCCGCCTGTGCCGCACTTGAAGCGCAGCGCATTCCGTGCTGGATTGCGCCACGGGACATTCTGGCCGGTGAAGAGTACGGGAAAGCCATCGTCGATGCGCTTTCTTCCTGCCAGATTGTGCTGCTGATCTTCTCCGGCCATGCCAATGACTCTCCGCAGGTTCGGCGGGAGATTGAGCGGGCCGTCAGCAAGGGAAAGATCATCGTCCCCTTTCGCATTGAAGACGTCATGCCCTCCGACGCTATGGAGTTTGCGCTCAGCAATACGCATTGGCTGGATGCACTTACGCCTCCGTTGGAGCGCTATCTCATGCAGTTGTGCGATACAATTGCGCGGCTGAACCAAAAGCATACGGTTGCCGAAGCCCCACTTTGGGAGCAGACCAAACCGAGCCCGGAAATTCTCTCGGAAGAGACCGTGCATAAGGCGGAGTCAGCCGCTGAGGAGGTCAACTCGACGGCCGGGGCGGCTGCACTTTCCCAGTGGCAGCGCGTTGCCTGCACGTTTACAGCACCGTCGAAGACCTTTGAGGACATCAAGCGTGGCAACAGAAGTTGGTGGCTACCATTGATTCTTGTTGTAGTTTTTAGCTACGTTTTTTTTGCGGGAATAACGTATCAGGTTGGCTGGTCGAAAGCAGTCAATAACATGATTCGCTTCACACCGAAGCTAGACGATTATTTTTCCAAATTGCCTGCCGACCAGATCGATCAGCAGAAGATGAAGATTCAGCATTGGATGGAGGATGATTTCATTGCCAACCCTGCCGTTGTGCTGCTTATCGGAGCCATTGCTTCGCTCGGGCTCTGGGGCACAATTAATTTCGTTTTTGGTGGCAAGGCAACATTCGGAACCATTTTCGCCGTTTGGATGTATGCGGGCTTACCGGGAATAATCAAGGCACTGCTGGGCACAATCGTGCTTTATGCGGGCGCAGCTCCGGATTCGTTCAATATCGCAAACCCTGCGCCCACCAGCGTCAGATCCTTTCTGGCTCCAGTTGAAACCAATGCCGCACTCTACAAGCTGGCGAGTTGGCTGGATTTCACAACCATCTGGATGCTTGTGCTGTTGGGGATTGGCATAGCGGCGGTAGCGGGCGTCAAGCGCAGTTCCGGCTATATTGCAGTCTTTGGATGGTGGGCGCTCTTCGTGCTGTTCAGCGTGAGCTGGACGGCGGCCATGGGTTGAGCAGTGGCAGGTTCTCAGAAACAAACAGCGCGAATCCGGATGGGATTCGCGCTGTTTGTCTTTGAAACTGGTAGCTACCCTACTCTTTCCAGCGGCGCAGGATGAGCGTTGCGTTGATGCCGCCGAAGCCAAACGAGTTCGACAGGGCAATGTCGAAGCTGTGGGCCTGGGCTTTGTTGGGCACATAGTCCAGTCGGCAGACGGGGTCGACGTTTTCGAGATTGATGGTGGGAGGCAGCAATTGGTTCTGGAGCGCCAGGACTCAGATGCCGGCTTCCAGGCCGCCGGCGCCGCCCCGCGCTGCCTCCGCAGCAGGGCCGAGGCGTCTAAATTCTTAAAGAGTACGGCCTTAAAGCTCGCGCCTCTCGTTCCCTGCTCAAAAAGATCGAAAGCCGCCATGAGCGCTGCACACGGTAATGACAGGCGCTGGATGAAACAACAAAAGTCCCGCGCTGCACAAAGGCGCGTCAAATTGCCGTTTCGAAGGACTTGACTGTGCTGCTCTTTTGGGCCGGTTGTGGCGGGAAAGCCAGAATTCGCATAGAGGCATGGCGAAAGACGGAAGGAGTGGGCCTGAGCGCCAGGCAGGCCAGGAATGTCGCGCCGATCAGGCGCATGTCGCTCCAGAACGTGGCCCGGCACATGTAGCGCACGTCCATGCGCGCCTTGAGCGGCCGGATATGCCGTCGATAGAAATCATCCATGTAACCGGGCTGAACGCGGCCTAGAATTCCCTCCTCGCGGCGGAAGGCGAGCGTAGCCGCGCCGGTGATGCCGGGACGATACGGCATGTTGGTTATGCCCTCGTGCGGGGGCAGCTTGGGCCGCGGCCCTACAAGGCTCATCTCTCCGCGCAGAATGTTATAAAACTGCGGAAGCTCGTCGAGTTTCAGCCTGCGCAGCCAGCGCCCCATGCCGGTAATGCGGCAATCCCCGTCCCTGGTATGGCCGGGACCGCGTTTCTCCGCATCCAATGTCATGCTGCGAAACTTGTAGATGCAAAAAAGACGCCCTCCCCGGCCCACGCGATATTGGACAAAAAATGCAGGCCCCCTCGAGGACAGGCGCACGCACAATGCGATCACCAGCATCGGAAGCCCAAAGACGGCAAGAACCAGCAGCGCGACCGACAGATCGAGCAGCCGCTTGGAGTAAGAGAGACTCCAGGCGCTGGCCGAGGGGCTTTCCAGGCGCGCTTCGTAGGCGGGAAGGCGGCGCAAGACAGGAGGCGGCGCGGCGATGGGGAAGGGCGAAACGGAAACTGCGCTCGATTCAGGCGCGCGGCTGGAAAGTTGCATGATGCTGGCCTCGAAAGCGTGATAAACATCTATCTCCAGAGAGTTGGCAAAACCCGTTCGCGCATGAAAATGAGCATGACTGAAAACCTTTGCCTGGCGCCAAACGGTTTGGCTTTTCATCCGCGAGTGTGACTACATATCCATCGTCAGTTGCATGGGCTGTGGATAGGCCGTCAAGGGAGAAAAATAGGAGGGTCCGGGAGACGCAATCGGGAAGAGTCCCGTTATCGAAATCTGATGAACGAAATTCAATGAGGCGTTTTTCACCACAATACGACAGCATGTGGCGCAAACAGGAGCGCGCGCCTGAGATCAGCGCCGCTCCTCTCGCGGCAGAATCGATCCGCCGGAAACCGGAGCGACCCTCGTTGCGGTTCTGTGCAGCCGTCTACTTGATCACGTTGATCGCGGCCGCGCCCAGGGCAACCTGGGAGAAGACCTGCGTCCACGACAAAAACTCGCGCAAGGCTCCGGGCCCTATGTTCTTCTCCGGGACTACGATGGTGTCGCCGGGGTAAAGATGCAGCTTTTCAAAGCCGGAGGAAGAAAAAATGGACTGGCCCGCTACGTGGGCGGTCACCGATCCGTCGGCCCGCAGAACAAATATCTGTCCGCGGTCCGCGTCGCGGTTCATGCCGCCGGCCAGATGAAGATACTCGCCTGCGCGTGCGCCTTTGCGATACAGAAATGCATTCTGATTGAGCACCGCGCCGGTTACCTGGACGGTGGCGGGAGTGGGCGGGACCAGCAACTGGTCGCCGTCCTCCAGTGGCGTCTCCGGCAATTCGTTCTCTCCCGCGCTGCGCGAGTTCAATTCGAGCACGATTCTTCCCGTGGGCTGCAACTGGCGCAGCCGCGTGATCAGTTCGCGGTCGACGGAGGCGATCTGCCCCTGTTGCCCGCCTTCCTGCGAACTGCCGTTCCCCGCGCTGCCCATGGCGATAGAACTGCGCGCCAACTGATGCTCCAGACGATCGGCGTACTCGTTCAAGCGCTGCTGTTCGATAGCCTGGGTGCTCTTGCGAGTGAACTCCGACCCGTAAAGATATGCCTTGTCTGTCAGGCCTCCGGCGCGCGCCACCAGCGAACGCAGAGTTTCACCGGGCAGGACGCTGTAAACGCCGGCATGAACGAACTCTCCTTCCAGCCGCACATATTTTGTCTGCCTGTCCACGGGCTGGTGAATGTCGTCTTGAGAAAAGACGGTGACCATGTCGCCCGGCTGCAGTTCAAGGTCCTGGGAAGCATCGTGGCCGAGCACCAGCTTGCCGAGATCGAAGGGAATGAGCGATGTCGCCATGGTGGCCGGGTCCAGCCGCTCGATCACCGCGTAGTTCCAGTCGGTTTCCGAAGCGGGGCGAAGAAGCGCCGTCTCTCTTCCCATCTGGCTGTTGACTTCGATGCCGCCCAGAGCGCCAGCCGCTCCTGATGGGCTGGCGTTCAAGGCCTTTCGCATCGCCGCGGATGGATCGTCCTCTGAAGGCTGTGGCTGCAACTGCCCGCCGGGAACGGCATTTGGAGAGCGCCCCGTTTGCTGCTTTGGATAGCCGCCGTAATTTTGTCCTGAATAGCCGCCGTATTGCCGCCCTGGAAAGATGCGCGTTTCCGATTGCGGGCCAAAACCGTCCATAGTGGGCGCAAACTCCGGCGCGGGAAGGCCGAGCTGGGTGCGCCGCCACCAGTAGTCCCGCGAGATCAGCGAATCCCGATCCGGCATCAGCTCGCTCAGGCGCATTCCCGCATGCCATAGGAAACGCCCTGGGTTGGCCACCGAACCGCGCAGCGTGACCGTCTCGCGATAGTTGGAGGCGATCGGATTGATGCGCACAATGTCCCCGTCTGCCAGCAAGGTCGCCAGGCCGGCCGCATCGGCTTTCAGCTCGAAGGCGCGGCGTTGCGCGTGATCCTCAATGCGCTCTACCGAGATGCGCCCGCCGGAGGCAATCGCGGTTCTGCCGCCGGAGGCCTCCAGCAACTCTTCGATCGTCTCCTGGCCGCGCAACTCGTAGATTGCTTCCTGGCGCACGCTGCCCACGAGCGCGACTTCAGAACCGGCGGCGGGAATGAACAGCACGTCGCCGGCCTGCAATTGAACGTCGCCGGTCTTGTCGCCCTTCACCATCAGCGCATAAAGGTCGAAGTCCGTGATCACCTTGCCCTCGCGCTTCAACTCGACATGGCGCATGGAGCCTGAGCGCGATGGGCCGCCGCTCTGAAAGACCGCATCCACCAATGTGCTGAGCGCGCTCACCGTATACTCTCCCGGCTTCCGCGCCTGTCCGGTCACATACACCTGGATGGAATGAATCTCCCCCATATCGACACTCAGCTCGAAGTTGCGGTAAACCCGCTCGAGCGCCTGGCGCAGGTGGCCGGCGACAGAGGAAAACGCGAGCCCGGCAACATGCACGGCGCCCGCCTTGGGAAGATAGATCTCTCCCTCGCGGCTCACGCGCAGATTGGCGCTGAAGTTGATCTGCCCCCAGATGCGGATGCGCAATTCGTCCCCTGTGCCGACCACCATGTCCTGCGGCGCGGGCGCCTGGTCGATGGGACCGAAAGATGCCGGCTGAGCGGCAAACAGCTTGGCTCCATAGACCGGCAGCATCCGGCCCGTGGTGGCGGCCACAAAGCGCTGGAACTCAGTAGGAGGCTCGGGGGACAATGGCCGCCCGCTCTGCGGGCTGGTTGCGCTGAGCCCATTGCGCAACGCCTGCTCCGTGTAATTCGCGCCGCCGGAGAGGCTCTGGTCGGCCGAGGCGTCCGTGGAGAAATCCGCCCGCGGCGTTCCCTGCTGCGGAGTTTCCTGCATCGTCAGCACGGCAGGCGAAGCCGGCGATTGGGTCGTGGAAGGCGTAGGCGCAACCTGTTGCAGTTGGCAGCCGTATGACTCGGAATCGTCCTCTGCCGAACATTGCGCGCGCGATTGAGGAGCGCAGAAGGCGACAGCCGCGGCGCTGGCGGCGCACAGAAGCATCACGCGTCGAAGGTTCAAGCGGATAGATGAATGGTTTCTCATAGACGCCCCATTGTTCACACATCCCACCGGCGATACGAAAGAAAAAATGCACTAGCAGTCTGGCCCTGTCCCGAAATTGAACAGGTTTGTGAGTGTCTTCCCATAATCGATTTCGCGCTGGCAGTTTTCTCGTCTTCTCCGTTCGCGCTCGTCCTTTCGCGGGTAATCTGAGCGCAGTTTTCCGGTTCAGTGGCCGGGCAATTCACTCGCTCCCAACCGTTTTTTCCAGTGGCGGCGTGCAGTGGCGATGGCTGCCGGCCTCCGCTTCGGCAAGCCGGCGGCGCGGAATTTCAAGCGGGGAGCGCGCGGCTCAACTGAAAAAATCCGGCCCGGCGCAAAAAAGGAAACCCAGCGTGCTAACACAAAACCAGGAACCCGCCGCACTCGCATCGCAGACCTCCACCGGCTCTCTGCCGCCCGTGATCCGCGTGGCCATCAAGCGCAAGAAGCTGATCGGCATCGCAACGCTTGCCACCGTGTCGCTGGCCTCGGCGGTCGCCTTGCTGCTGCCCAGCCGCTATACCGCCACCACGGTGATTCTGCCGCCCCAGCAGGGCGGTTCGGCGGGAGCGGCCATGATGACGCAATTGAGCAGCCTGAGTGCCATGGCCGGCGTGGGCGCGAGCGCCCTGGGCATCAAGAACCCCAATGATCTGCAGGTGTCTCTGCTGAAGAGCCGCACCGTGGAGGATGCGATGGCGGCGCGCTTTCATCTGCAGGCGCTTTACCACGCGAGGCGCCTGTCATCGGCGCGCAAGCGGTGGGAGAGAAGGACATTCATCGACGACGGGTTGAAGGACGGATTGATTCGCCTTTCGGTCACTGACCGGGATCCTCACAGAGCCGCGGAGCTGGCCAACGGCTGGGTTGAGGAGTACCAGCGCTTCTCGGCGACACTGGCGGTCGGCGAGGCGGCCCGGCGAAGACTCTTCTTCGAGCGGCAAGTGGCCGGCGCGCGTGAGGATCTGGCGCGCGCTGAAGAGGAGATGAAGCAGACCGAACAACGCACCGGCGTGATAGAGCTTGACGGCCAGGCCCACGCCATGATCGCCTCGGCGGCCATGTTGCGCGCCCAGGTTGCGGCCAAGCAGGTCGAAATCCAGGCGATGCGTCAGTTTGCCGCCGACGGGAATCCGGACCTTGCGCGCGCGCGGCAGGAGTTGTCGGGCCTGGAGGCGCAGTTGTCCGCCATGGACGTGGCTCATGATCGCGGAAGCGGCGACCTGGTGGCGCCCAGGGGCATGGTGACACAGGCGGGCCTTGAGTATGCGCGCGCGCTGCGCGAGGTCAAGTATCGCGAGACGGTTGTGAGCCTGTTGATGCGGCTTTGCGAGATGGCGCGGGTGGACGAGGCGCAGCAGGGTTCCCAGGCGCAGGTTGTCGATGCGGCCGTCGTTCCTGACCGTCCCGTTTTGCTCTTCAGAATTTGGATTTTACTGGCAGGGCTGCTGCTTGCTTTGCCGATGGCCTTGCTGATAGCGCTCGGAACCGAGGCCGTCAATCTTCTGCGCTCGCTTCGCTGCCGCTGGGGTTCGTGGTCCCGCGCCCTCGAAGAGGCCTGGAGCGGGGAAGCGCGATGAAAATTCCACGGGTTCCGGGTTTGGATGGCGCAGTCGCCTTTACTTCTCTGGCGAGGGTGGTGAGTGTTGCGGGCAGCACCGTGACGGTTCTGCTGATCGTTCGCTTCCTGTCGCCCGTGGAGCAGGGCTACTACTACACGTTGCTCAGCCTGGTCGCGCTGCAGATCGTCTTCGAGCTGGGCTTTTCCTTCGTCGTTCAGCAGTTGGCCGCGCACGAGTGCGTTCACCTGAAATTGCACGGGGACGGCCGCGTGAGCGGCGACCAGGCGGCCCACGCGCGGCTGGCCTCCGCGCTTCAACTCAGTGTGCGCTGGTACACCATAGCCGCCGCGGCAATGGGCTTGATTCTGGCGCCGCTCGGGGCGTTCTTCTTTGCGCGCCACGCAGCGCCGGGGGCGGCGCAGGTGGCCTGGCAGTGGCCCTGGCTGCTGGCGGTCGCCGCATCGATGGCCGGCCTGTGGTGCCAGCCTTTCTATTCCTTCCTCGATGGATGCGGGCAGGTGCGCGCGGTGGCCGCGCTGCGGCTGCAACAGGCAGTGGCCGGCATAGCGTTGGCTTGGACCGCCATGCTCCTACATCACGGGCTCTATTCGCCGGCCCTGGTGGTTCTGGGTCAGACTGCAACTGGCCTTTTCTTTTTGGCCTCTCGCCGCCGTCTTCTGGCGGGGCTGCTCAGGCATCCGGGCCGCGAGGCTGCCATCCACTGGGCCTCCGAGGTCTGGCCCTTCCAATGGCGCATCGCCGTCGCTTGTATGTGCTCTTACTTTACGATTCAGGTCTTCATTCCCATCTTGTTCGCGCTGCGCGGGCCCGTCGAAGCCGGGCAGATGGGCATGTCGCTCAGCATTGCCGGCTACATCGCGGGCCTGGCGCTGCCCTGGATCACGACCAAGGCTACGCCCTTTGGCCAAATGATCGCGCAGCGGCAGTTCCAGGGGCTTGACCAACTGTTTTTGCGCACTCTGGGCCAGGCCCTGACCGCATTCGCCGTGATCGCGCTGGCCGCAAATGCTGGAGCGGCGCTGTTGGCCGTTATCGCTCCAAGGCTCGCGGTGCGCATGGTTTCGCCGCAACTGTTCGCGGTGCTGGTGCTGGCCGCTGGCGCCAACTGCGTGGTGCAGAGCCTGGGCATCCTGTTGCGCTCCTTCAAGCGAGAGCCGTTTCTTGCGCAGTCGATGGCGGTGGCCTCATTCACTCTCATGCTGGCCGTCTTCACCGCGCCTCGATGGGGAATTACCGGCGTCACCTTCGGCTATTTGGCCGCCTCTGCGGGCATCGGCCTGCCTTCCGCCTTGGCCATATTTGCGCGCGCCCGCCGAAGATATCTGGCCATGAGCCCGCTGGACGTGAACGGAGGCGAAGCGGCATGAACCCTCTGTCTCCACAACATGAATTGATCCGCGGCGGCGCAATGGCGTCTGATTCTTTCCGTTTCGCGCTTCGGCCGCGGTCAATCGAGTTTTCCGGCTCCTTGTCGGCGTCCGTCAGGCTTTTCGCCTTCTGCGCGATTCTTGTCTTCTCTTTCGTGCCGGTCCCAATCTATATCAACCTCTCGCAAATCTTCCTGCTCATTCTCTGCGCAATCGCTCTGAGCTGCTATCTTGTCCGTCTTGAAGCCGACATATTCGCCGCGCTTTTTCTGATTCTGTTAATCGCCATCTCCCAGGTGATCGGTATCGAGCACAGCCCAGCCGCTGAAAAATATTATCTGACTCCTGTTCTTTTTCTTACCTCTCTGTTGATCGGGCCGGCCATGATGCTGCTGGCCAGATCGTACCCGCCCGCCAGCCTCAGCCGCTTTGCGCCTCGCATCATCAACTGGGTTCTCGTCTTTCTGGTCATCGAGTGCGTCTCGCGGCTTATCTTCTCTCCCTACATGCCGGCAAGCGCGGAAATGGATGTCTCCGACAGCTTCTATCTCTACAAAGCCAGCCTCTTTTTTGTCGACTCCAACTTTGTCGGCATCGAGATTCTATGCCTGCTTGCCATCATGTTTGCATTTAGGGAAGCAATCGGACGAAAGAGATGGATGCTGGCTTACTTTCTGCTCTTTGCAACTATGTCCAGGGCATCCATCGCAGCCGGAATTTGTCAGCTTGTCGTTTACAAACTTTGGCGCTGGCGCGTCTGGACCCTCTTTGGGCTGCTCGCGGCGCAGGCGCTCGTCGTCGTCAGGCTGTTCATGAACTTTACCACGCAGGGATCGCAGGCAATCCACGACGTGGACGGAAGCCTTTCAACCAAGTTTTTCATCCTGTCGCTCATGACGGAAATTTATCGCCGGGCAGATACTGCGCAAAGATTATTCGGCATCGGCGTGGGCAATCTATTCTATCTGGCTGGAATCTTCGCTCATAACATCGTGGCAACCTTCGTTCTCGAGCTGGGTATCTGCGGATCGATATTGTTTGCCGTCTACGTGTGGATTCTTTCCAGAAAGTGCCCATCCTCGATCTACCTGCTTATTCTCCCCGTGGTAATCAACGGATTTTCTCTGGTAAGCACTTCCATGCCGTATTTTTTCGCCGCGCTCGGCCTGCTCGCGGCGTTGCGCGGCTCTGAGCGCGATGGAACTGGCGCGCTCGAAAGTAAATCGCAACCCGCAAAAGTTAGAAAGGATTGTCATGGCTAGAATCAGCGTGCTTATGTGTGTGTACAACGTGGAAGCTTACGTTGCTGAGGCGCTGGCAAGCATTCAGTCTCAAACCATCTCCGACATCGAGATCGTGGTTGTCGACGACGGGTCAACGGACGGAACGCGGGCTGTTGTCGAAAGCGTCGCCTCTGCCGATCCAAGAATCAAGGTGGTGGGGACGGCTAAGAATCAAGGGATTCCGCACGCCCTTAACCTCGGGCTCGGACTCTGCCGCGCTCCGTTCATCGCGAGGATGGACGGGGACGATATCGCCCTGCCCGCCAGGCTGGAAAAGCAGCTCCGGTTTCTGCAAGAGAACCCCGGCATTGCGCTTGTTGGTTGCGCAACCACGGCAATCGATCAGTCCGGTCGCTCCCTTCCCGGCCTGGGCATCTCGCGAAAGCCGGTAACTCAGGAAGCGGTTTCCTGCACGATGCTGCTCGCGCCTCCGTGCAGTCATATCTGGCTGGCGCGGCGCGAAGTATACGACACGCTATCAGGTTATCGGGATATGCCGGTTGCGGAAGATTACGACTTTCTGCTCCGCGCTATTACCGCTGGCTTTCGCATAACCAACCTTCCGGAATCTCTGATGCTGATCCGCACGCGACCCGGCAATGTATCCTCGCGCCTTGAACAGAGGAAGGCGCACTACTACATCGTCAACTTATACCGCGAACGGCTAAAGCATGGCCGGGACAGCTTCAGCCGGGAAGGTTATGAGCGGGCTGTTGAATCAGGCAGAGTGGAGAACGACGCCTTTCGCCTTGCGATGCGGTGCGTTCAAAAAGGGCTTCGATCTCGCAGCAGGGCGTTGCGGTGCCTTCTCCTTGCGCTATCTGCCCTGGTATCGCCATGGCAAGCGCGTTATTTCCTTGCCCGTTTCCATCTAAAGCTGGCGCTGCGGACGCCGGGGTTTTCGTCTTGACTGTGGAGTGCGCTGCGTTTGCGCGATTGAGCATTTCCCGAGGATGCAATGAAGATATGTTTCATAATTCATAATGTTACCGCGCGCGCAGGCTCGGAGCGCGCGCAAGCCAGCCTTGCTAACGCGCTCTCAACTCGCGGCGAGTCGATTTCTATTTGGTCGATGTACGGCTTGCGGAACTCTCCGGGATTTCCGCTGGCAAGCGGCGTCAAGGTGTGTTATGGCCTCAGGAAGCCTTTGCCGTTTTTCCTGGACTATCCGTGGCTTGCGTGCGTCTTCGCAGCTCATGTCATTCGGCTGCGGCCGGACTGGATCGTTTGTACGGGAGCAAACCGGTTGATCGTCGCTCTGCTGGCGGTTTTTGTGCCCGGCGTCAAGGTAGCTATTTGGGAGCATTTTCCGGTTTCCAATAGCGTCACAAGGCTGCGCGGCAGGCTGGCCAGAATCATTGCGTCTGTGTTAGCGTCGCGGATTGTAACTCTGACAGAGTTCGACAAGTATCTATACAAAACGCTCTATGCGCCATCCGGAACAATTACCCGCATTCCAAACATAGTTTTATCTCCGGGCTTTAACGGTTCTGTTCGCCGCAAGGAAGTTCTTGCCATGGGCCGGCTCTCTCACGAGAAGGGATTCGATCTGCTTCTCGAAGCCTGGTCCCTTGCCATCCAGCGGCTGCCCGATTGGTCGCTGCGCATCGTGGGCGATGGGCAGATGCGCGACGAGTTAGTGCGGCAGGCGAGTACTTTCGGAATCGAGGCCCGCGTAACCTTTGCGCCGTTTTCGGACGATCCATTTTCCTTGTACTCGGAATGTGGAATCTTCGTTCTCAGTTCGCGGTTTGAAGGCTTGCCCTTTGTGCTGATCGAGGCGATGACGTGCGGAGCTGCCTGCATCAGTTTCGATTGCCCCAATGGGCCGCGTGAAGTGATACGGAATGGAGTGAATGGTGTGCTAGTGCAGGCCGAACAAGTGGATGCTCTCGCAAACGCAATCGTGAAACTTGGCGAGAATCCGGTATTGCGTCAAAAACTTGGCACCGCGGCGCGGAGCGTCTCGAAGCCGTTTTCGGAGCAGCGCGTTGTAGCGCGCTGGCATGAAGTCCTTTACGGCCGGATGCCCACCGTCAGGAAGCCTGTTGTCTCAGCCGCGTCTGGTCGCGCCGCCAACCGGAGGGCATTGTGAAGACCAACTACACAAACCTTGACCTCCTGCGTTCGTTCGCGGTATTGTCGGTGGTCGCGGCGCACCTATACAGCCTGAGCGCGTCCTTCCACCTGTGCCCTTCCGGCCCCGGTATTGACCAGTTATTCCACAATCTTAGCTTCACCGGGGTCATGTTCTTTTTTGTGCATACATGTCTGGTGCTCATGCTTTCGATGCATCGAGCGCCGACTGCGCATCGCGGGCGCAGCTTTCTTATCCGCCGCGCCTTCCGCATTTATCCACTGTGCTGGACTACAGTTCTGCTGGCGCTTTCGACCGGACTCTCCGATGTGTCCGGCGAAAAACTCCATGCACTGGGTTGGTACGGCATCGTGGTCAACGTAGTGCTGTTGCAGAATCTTCTGCGCAGTTGCGCTAGTGTCATTGGGCCGCTGTGGAGCCTTCCGTGGGAGGTGCAGATGTATCTGCTTCTCCCTCTCTTCTTTGTTTTGCTGCGGCGCTTTGATCGGCTCTTTGTCGTTATCTTGCTATGGCTGGGCGCGACAGTTATTGCGTTGGCGGCCACTCAGCCCGCGTTGCCGCGACTATTTCATGCAGCCGTGTTTCCGCCCATGTTTATCAGCGGCATGGTAGCGTACAAGCTGTTAAGCCGGTGGCCCGGGGAACAGCGCCAATCCCTGTTCCCGTCATGGGCATGGCCTCTTTTCATCCTCGGACTTTTTGCCCTGCAAGGCTGGCTGGTGGGGCGGAACTCCTTCGAATCTTCTTCTGGCGCTGTGGTCAATGCCTGCATTTGCCTTGCGCTGTCAGTTTTTATCCCGGCCTTTGGCGAGTTGCGCGCTGGCTTGTTCGTCGTCCCGGCGAAGCAAATCGCAAAGTACTCCTATGGCATTTATTTGCTTCACGTACCGGCGCTGATCTTTGTCCTTCGCTATCTGCCATGGCTGCCGCTGGCGTTGAAGGTCGTGGTGTTTGTTTCTCTCACGGCGCTGCTGTCGATTGTTTCATTTCATGCCATTGAGGATCCGCTTATCCGGCTGGGCAAGCGGCTTACGCAACTCCCGCAGTCACAAAGCCAGCCTGCTCCGCCCAATCAGATTGCGTATATCGCGGCGTTGCATGCGTTTCATGCGCCCAGTTCCGCTGCGCCTATACGCTGCGAATCGGGAGTTCGCGTTCAAGCTGGCGCGGGGCAAGAAGAGCGCACCAATCAAAAGAAGCGTTTGCTTGTCCTTACGCCCCGCTTTCCCTATCCGGAAATCGCCGGAGACCTGATCAGAATATTGCACATTTGCCGGGCGCTGAGCGCTCACTTTGAACTTACGCTCCTGAGCCTCTGCGAAACCCGCGAAGAGATGTGCTTTCAGCCGCAGGATGGCCTGTTCTCAACCATTGAGCGCATTTATCTTCCGCGCTGGCGATCCTACCTGAACACCGCGCTGGCCATCCCGGGATCCCGCCCGCTGCAGTTGGCTTACTATGAATCTGCCCGCTTCCGGAAGATGGTGAAGTCCCTGCTTCCCCATCATGACCTCGCTCTGGCGCATCTGATTCGGACCGGACAGTACCTTGAAGACGAGCCAGGGCTAAGAATTCTGGAGATGACGGACGCAATCTCGATGAATTACCTGCGTGTGCGGGAGCTAAACGGGAATTATAACTGGAAGAAACTGGTTTATTTGTTGGAGCGGAATCGGCTGAAAACGTATGAATTGCGCGTGAAGCGGAAATTTGATCGAGTGTTGCTGACTTCTCAGTTAGACCGGCACTTTCTTGACCCGTCCCATATCTGGCCCATCGACGTAATTCCCAATGGCGCCGATTTGGATAAACTGCGCTATTTGCCTCCTGTTGCAGAGGCCAACGTAATCGTCTTTATTGGAAACATGGTCACTCTGCAAAACCAGGATGCGTGCCACTATTTTATTCAGAATATCCTGCCCCGGGTACAAGCGCAGGCGAACGTGGTTTTTCGGATTGTGGGGAACGCTCCGGAGGCTGTCCAGCGGCGGTTCCGCAAGTATTCGGGCGTACAAATGACCGGGCGCATCGAGCGCATTCAGGATGGAGTGCAGGGCGCGTTTTGCGGCGTGTGCCCGGTGCGCGCCGGCGCTGGCATACAGAACAAGGTTCTGGAGTATCTCGCTTTAGGATTGCCGTGCGTGACTTCCGTGGTGGGTCTGGGCGGCGTGGGTGCGATGCCTGGGAATGAGTTACTGGTGTACCATGACCCGGACGAAGCAGCCCGGGAGATTCTCATGCTCTACTCCGACCCCGGGTTGCGTTTGAAGATGGCTTCCGCGGGGCGAAAACTGGTTTGCCGAAAATACAACTGGCAAAGCATTTATCAGGCGTTCAACGATTCTTGCCTGAAAGTGCTGGCAGCCCGTGGCGCAAGTCCTGATACATTCTGCCGCGCTGTTGGGCAGTATCCGCAGGGATAGTTTGTAACTTGATTCATGGCGATGGGCAGGCGCGGCATCGTGAGCGGCAAGGGAATCTGTCAACAACTCATGCATAAACGGTCGTAGTCCCCTGGCTGGGCGCCCATATCTTGATTCTATTGATCCGGCCCAGAAGTGTTGAAACGCTGTGCCCCATCCATTCCGCGCTTTTTGCGGAATGGGTGGGAGGGAGTGTTGCATTTCTTCGGGGCCGGATCAGTAAGACCTTGGCAACAGCGATTCAATCAGCTCTACCGGCAAGCCTCGCTGGGGCGGTCGAGTTGGTCATTGGTTCTTCCCCGGTGGTCCTGCTGCACCACGGCTCCTGATTTCAGCACCAGCTTCCCTTCCTGGCTGAGCAGAGAATCGATTTCAAAGTCCGCCGCCACCGGCGCTCCATCCACCGTGCGCGCGCAGTACCAATCCTTGCCGTAGAGATCGCCGTTTCGATACCACCTCTTGCATGCGATTACAGATTTATCGGCACTCAGGTCGCACTGGAACCATAGATACAGATCATCCTTGCCCGAACCGGCCAGCGCAAAGGCGTAGGCAGGAACCCTGGCTGGCCGCTTATGAGCGTAAGCGGTATCAATAATCGGCCTGCGCACTTCACTGATGCATCCCGCGTCCCTGAAGTTCTCGTACGTCGAGCCGTGCTCCAACTTCACCGTTGTGCCGTCGGGTTGCCTCACCCAGACGAATCTCCGGCTGAATCGGATCTGAACCTGCTTCCCGGCAAGCTCTTCCGTGACGGAGAACTTTTGCTCATGAAGGTAGCTTCTGCCGTCCCCCACCACAACCTGATTGCCCATCCGGAAGCAAAAGGCGCTGGCCGGCTCGGCATTCGCCGAGCATCCGTTGTCGCAAGGAATGTAATCCGCCGCCTCCACCAGCGTCGCCGCCGCAAAGCTCTTGGCCTCTCTGGCCGAAGCGCAAAGGCTCAGGCTCAGGCACGCGCAGGCGGCAAAGACGATGAGCGGCAAGGACCGGAAAACTATGCCAGGGCTGGCCGGACGGCAGTGCCTAAATCGAATCGGGAACAACGATTGCATCATGCGCTTTAAGTTACTACTGCCCGTTCCCATTTCGCAAACGCCAGGCAGAAATCACCCGCCTCCGGCCGCTCCGCGTTCAGGGCTCTGCCCTCTTCCACAATCCGCCTCATGCCCTCTTCTGCTACCCTTCTCTCGCATGGAATTTACAAATCTTCACCTCGACAAGCGCCCTCCGCTGGCCGTCGTCACCCTTGACCGGCCCAAAGTCCTCAACGCCCTCAACGCCGAAACCCTCGCCGAGCTCTCGGAAGCCTTCCATCAGTTGGCCGAGGACCACGCAATTCGCGTCGTTCTGCTCACCGGCTCCGGTGGCCGCGCCTTCGTGGCCGGCGCCGACATCCGCGAGCTGGCTGCGCTCACAGCCGAAGAGGGCCGCGTCTTTGCCCTTCGCGGGCAGGAGGTCTTTCGCCGCATTGAGACCCTCGGCAAGCCGGTCATCGCCTGCATCCAGGGCTTTGCGCTGGGCGGGGGCTGCGAGCTGGCCATGGCCTGCACCCTGCGCCTGGCCGCTGACGATGCCCGCCTGGGCCAGCCGGAGGTCAAGCTGGGCATCATGGCCGGCTACGGCGGCTCGCAGCGCCTGCCGCGCCTCGTGGGCCGCGGCGCGGGACTCAAACTGCTCCTCACCGGAGCCATCATCGACGCGCGCGAGGCCCTCCGCATCGGCCTCGTTGATGAAGTCCTTCCTGCCGCCGAGCTGATGCCGCGCGCCGAGGCCCTGGCGCACGAGATTGCCGCCAACGCCCCGCTCGCCATCGCCGAAACCCTGCGCGCCGTCGATGAGGGCATCGACCTGCCGCTCGATCTTGCCCTGCTCCGCGAGGCCGTCCGCTTCGGCCACCTCTGCGGCACCGCCGACAAGAACGAAGGCACGCAAGCCTTCCTCGCCAAGCGCCCGCCCGTTTGGAAAGGCGAATAAGCCCCTGCGCCAGGCGCGATCCGGAGCGACGCAGGAGTTTCACCCCCTTGCATTCCAAGCGATCCGGAGGGAGGCCGGGGTCCCCAGCGACGGGTCCTTGTCGCTGGGGTGGAAGAAGGGGGTTTTAACCCCCGCATTTTGCCTGAAGCATAATCCCGGGCTTCAGCCCCGGACCGGCAATCCCCGGTCTCTGATTCGTGCCCATCCTCCTGTTATTCTTAAACTGTGATCGTTCCCTCAAGACTCAAAGGATTTGCGGCCATGGCTCTGCTGTTGGGCGTGGCCCTCACCGCCTGCCACAAAGAGGAGCAGGCCGTCGTCGGCGTGGCTCAGAACGCGGTCAACGCCGAGCAGAAGGCCCAGGCCGCTGCCCAGGCCGCAGCCTCCACACGCGACAGCCAGCGTGCCGCCCTGGCCCTGATCCCGCTGCCCACCAAGAGCATGTATGTGGACGTGCATGAACCGGGCGCGTGGGCCAATCCCTTTCTCTCGGTCGACGCCGATACCCTCAACCTGCGCATCACCCTGGCCGACGCCAACCCCAGCAAACTGGGCCGCGGAACCCTGCTCCGGCCCCGGGCCGCCCGCCGCCAGGAGATTCAGTTGCGCCCCGCCGACCTGGCCAGGGCGCTGGTCGCGCTGCCTCCCGGCGCATGGCGCTATGGACGCGTCATCGCCGTCGCAGAATCGCCCCTGGCCAGCCGCAAAAACCTCCCAAAAGTTCGCCGCAACGTCGAAGCCGTCATCCAGCAACTCAACGACCTCGGCATCGTCGTTGAAGAATGGCCCACGCGCTAGAAAATCTCTGCTGATTCTGGTTTGTATCAGGGCACGGATTCAGCCGTGCCGTAAAAGCAACAAAAATTCGTCGGGCTTTAGCCCCTGCGGTATGTCTCCGGAGGGAGGCGAGGGTTTAAACCCCCGCATAAAGCCAGCAAAATTATCGCGGGCTTTAGCCCCGGAAGGACATTTCCAGTCAATTTCACTCGAAATCTAGCCTGCCATGTATCAGGGCACGACTTTACAGCTTGCGGAAATATGCCAATGGAGTCGCAAGAAGCGTCAGGGCACGGCTTTAGCCGTGCCGTAAAACGGAGGGAGGCGGGGGTTTAAACCCCCGCATAAAGCCAGCAAAATTATCGCGGGCTTTAGCCCCGGAAGGACATTTCCAGTCAATTTCACTCGAAATCTAGCCTGCCTTGTATCAGGCACGGTTTTACAGCTTGCGGTAATATGCCAACAGAGTCGCAAGAAGCGTCAGGGCACGGCTTTAGCCGTGCCGCTATCGAGCAATAAAAGTGCGGGCTTTAGCCCCTGCGGTATGTCTCCAGAGGGAGGCCGGGGTCCCCAGCGACGGGTCCTTGTCGCTGGGGTGGAAGAAGGGGGTTTTAACCCCCGCAAAAATCGTTGTTTTGTTTTTTGATAATCATCCCACGCGACGAAGTCGCGATTAAACCTGCTCAATCCCCAACTTCGCCAATTCCTTAACCAGCCTTACCGTTTCCACCGAAACCGTCACCACCTGCCCCACCAGCCGCACAATATACTCCGGATCATCCTCCCGGTTCGGATCGTTCACAATCCCCGACCGCGCGTCGGTCGAAACCCGGTACTGATCCACCACCCACTCCAGCGCGCTCCGGTTCCCCAGCCGGTACTCATACACCTCGGGAGGAATCCCGCTCAACGTCAGGAAGTCGTTGTACTTCAATTGTGTCTTGTCTTTGGAGAGCGTCATCTTCTCCACGCGCCAATCGAGCTTGACCCCTTCCGCCTCTTTCTGATCCAGCGGATATACTTCTTGCGTTTCATATTCAATATGCAGCTTCATCAACGCCGCACCAATCTCCGCAAACCGCTTGAACTCCGCCGCCATCGGTATCCGCGGCAACTCCCGCTTCAAATTCGCCGCATACCGCGTCCGGTACTCCGGATGATGCAGCAGCCCATAGGTGTAGTGAAAGATATCCCGCTTGGAAATCTTCTTATCGCCATAATGCTTCCGAAATTCCGCAAGCGCCCAATCAGTGATATTTTCCCGCCGATTCGTGCCGTCTTTGTCGTAGGTGTAAAACGGGAAGCATTGGAAAGAATCAGTTGTGGAACAAACTGTATAGGTAGGAAGCAAACTTGCTCCCAGGCAACTCCAAGGAGAACGATAGCCCGGCCGCGGCCGCGCAAATCATAGTATTTTCGCTTTGTGATAACGGAAGAATTTCAGGCGATTGGTATCTTTCCTCATTCCAAAAATCATCGAAGTAGTGATATTGCTCAAAGAAGGGACGATAAAGCCCAGGGCGGATAAAGGCAGGGTTGTAGTGGGTCTCCTCCAACTTGCCCAAAGACGCCTTGACTTGCCGCGTCCATTTGATTCGACAATCTTCAATGTCGATAAACTCGTCCGGCTTCGGTCTTGGAGGCTTCAGGCTTTTGTACCGGCCAAGTGTAGCCTGGTAAATGCCGATTGAATCGCGTACGACCAGCGCTAACGTCTTCTCATGCGAGTTATATGTAAATGTATCCCTATGTGCGGTAACCCCAAGGCTAAAATTTCTAAAAATTGTCTCGACCTCTAATCGTCCTTTGTTTGCCTTGTCGCCAAGCGGCAGTGAGCTGACCATCCCTCTTGCTGACCTGCTGTAAGCCATGTATTTCTTTCATCTGGCTTAAGCTTCGTCCATTCGACTCTTGGCAGCAACTCCCAAGTATTCAGCTGCGCGTATTTCTGCTCCTTCTTCCAATCTCCGCCAACTGTCCCGTAATAGACCTGGCCTATTATGCCCGACTGATGGTCTGTCTTTTTTACCAAGATCGTGATCGCCACGCCAACCTGAATCCCGAAAACATTATGCGTAGTTCCTGATAGCTTCGGATTTTTCCGCACATTGCCGCCGAGATCGACCACGTAAATCTTGTCGAAATCAGTGCAAGATACTTTCGCATCCCATCGAAGGCAATCTGATCCACAAAGCTGTCGTTGCTCACAAATGCAACCACGCCGCCGGCGCGAATGCGGTCGCTGGCCAGCCGAAATGCCTTCACATATGGGTCGCTTAGCTTATTCCGCAGCGTGGCCTTGGAAGCTTTCGTATAAGTCTCCTGTACCCTCGCATCCATGTGCTTGTACTTTCGATTCTTGTTCTGATCGTTCTCGTTCACCTGCCCCATGTTGTAGGGTGGGTTCCCGATCACCACAAAAATCGGCGCTTTCTTCTGCTTGCGGATGCGCTCGGTGTTGCCCTCGGTCATGAACTCGAAACCCGCCTGCTTCGGCTCCGCCAGTTCAAACGTATCCACCAGGCAAATCCCCTCGAATGGCTCATACTCGCCTACCCTGTCCAGATAGGCGTGCTCGATATTCATGCTGGCGATGTAATAAGGCAGCAGCATGATCTCGTTGCAGTGCAGTTCTTCCTTGTATTTGTGCGGCAGGCTGCTGGTCTTAATCTCCTTCATCACCCGCGTAATGAAGTTCCCCGTCCCCACAAACGGGTCAAGAATATGCACGCCCTTGTCGCTCAGGCTGCGGCCAAACTCCGCCTTCAGCACCTCCTCCACGCTCCGCACCATGAAGTCCACAATCGGCTGCGGCGTGTAGACAATCCCGTGCGTGTCCGCCTGTTTCTTGTTGAAGCCCTGGAAGAACCGCTCATAGACCCTATTGAGAAACGCCTGCTTCTCCGAGTAGTCGCTGGCCATCGAGGCGGTTTCTTCGATGGCCTTGTAGAACGGGTCCAAATCCCTCAGAAAGCGTCGCGGCTGAAATGCTTCTTGGTCAGCGAATCGATCACCTTTTCGATCTCGGCGGCAATCACGTTGCGCCGCGTGAACTCCGGATTGTCAAAGATTCTCCGGAAAATCCGCTCCGTCAGCAGATGCTGTACCAGCATCTCCTCGACAGCCTCATCTTTGAGGTCCGGATTGATCGACTCCCGGCAAAGCTCGGCAAACGCCGTGAACCGTTCGACAAACGCCCGGTTGCTCTTGCGCTCGCCCTCAATCAGCGTCATCGCGCCCTTGGCAATCTCCGGAATCCGCTCCTGAAAACTCCCGAACCGCCCGGTCCCAATCCTCATGGTGCGGCTGCCGCCATTCAAAAAACAGCCGCAGCACATCGACCAGCTTTTCCGGCTCCGTGATCTCGCCGTCGAATGCGATGCGCCCATCTTGCACCAGAATGGCGCGTGTCGGTTTCTGAAAAAGAATGTTCGTTCGCGGGTATCCAGCGGCGAACTTCTTGTTCATCTCCGCTTTCAGGTCGTCCTTTTCGTCCTTGGCCTCCCAATACCCGCGCGGCAGGTTGAAGGCATCCAGCACCGCAGCATCCACGCGCATGGGTTCTTGCCCGCCCGCGTAATCTGGTACTCGGGCACAACCATCCAGTCGAAGGTCCGCGCGCATTTGGCCAGCAAGTCCTCAAAGGCCTGCCGGACGTTCCCTTCGTTATCGAACTTGCCCCGCCCGAACCGCTCCAGCGTCTCGTAGTAGGCCTTGACCGGCGCGTGCGTTGCTTTCAGCTTGAAGTTGCTCATGGTGTCACCACCACTCTAAACCCCAGCCCGCCAACTCTAACAATCCATTGCTGCTGTGGAATCCGCCTGAACAACCGGGCCGGCTTGCTGACTCGCTGACTTGCTACCCAGCCGAAGGCCTCTGCCCGGCAGCCTGCCCTGAGCCGAGCCGAAGGAGGCTGGCCCCATCGCAGGTGGTTGCAGACAATTACCTCCTTCGGCGCACAATCATTCAATGCACAAGGACCAGGTGAGCGGACCGTTACTGACAACTGACCACTGACCACTGACCACTGTTGGGTACCCCCCCCCCCTACCCCAGGGGGGTATAAATTCCCCTTGAAACCTTGCAGATTATTTCTAACCCGTTTGAAATCAATGCCTGTGGAAAACTTTTTACCCCCATTTTCTCCCGCATCGTGAGATTTGGCCTCTGAAAATCGCCGGAAAAATCCGTTTTTTACCTATAAAACAGACGAAAGCGCCGCTCCGAGGCTGTTTTGCTGACTCGCTGACCTGCCGTAAAGCACTTTTCCGCTCTCTGTTTGGCGCCGTTCAGGCTGTTTAGGCGCCTGCTCAATCCTTCGCGCCTATAGCGAAACCAGAGTAGCTGTACGCGGAGCCAACCCCGCTAAGTGGCTTTTTCCTTAAGAAAAAGCCACCTTGAACACACTAAACGAGGGCACGTTTACTCTGGTTTCGCTCTCAAGTCGCCGCGCTGCGCGTTATCCTTTCAGCGTGGACAATTCATCCTTTTCCATCCTTCTTAACCAGCCTCCGCTGGACCATGAGCGCTTCGCCGCCCACCGCGAGCTGGAAGCGCTGCTCAAAAAGACCCTTCGCGGCGATGTCCGCTTCGATCTCGGCTCCCGCGCGCTTTACGCCGCCGACTCCTCGAACTACCGCCAGCTTCCGGTGGGCGTGATTCTCCCCGCGACGCCGCCGATGTGGAGGCCGCTCTGGCCGCCTGCCGCGCCACGGGAGCCGCTGTGCTGCCGCGCGGCGCGGGCACCAGCCTGGCCGGCCAATGCGCCAACGTGGCCGTGGTCTTCGACTTCTCGCGCTACATGAACGGGCTCACCTCCATCGACCCCGCGGCGAAGCTGGCCACGGTCGAGCCGGGCATCGTTCTCGACCGGCTGCGCGAGGCCGCCGAGCGGCATCATCTGACCTACGCGCCCGACCCGGCGACGCACTCGCGCTGCACCCTGGGCGGCATGATCGGCAACAACAGTTGCGGCGTCCATGGCCTGCTGGGCGGCAAGGTCGTGGACAACGTCGAATCGCTGGACTTGATCTTCTACGACGGCACGCGCATGACCGTGGGCCGCACATCGCCCGCCGAGCTTGAGGCGCTGATCCGCGCCGGCGGCCGCGTAGGCCAGATTTACGCGGACCTGGCCCGCCTGCGCGACCGCTACGGCGCTGATCCGCGAAAAATTTCCGCGCATTCCCCGCCGCGTCTCCGGCTACAACCTCGACGAGCTGCTCGACGAGAGCGGCTTCCACGTGGCCCGCGCGCTGGTCGGTTCGGAGGGCACCTGCGCCACCGTCGTCTCCGCCACGCTGAATCTCGCCGCCAGCCCGCCCTTCCGCGTGCTGACGGTGCTGAGCTTCGCCGATGCATTCCGCCGCCGATGCAGTGCCGCGCGTGCTGGAATTCGGCCCCATCGGCCTCGAAGGCTTTGACGGGCTGTTGCTCGACTTCATGCGCCGCAAGGGTCTGGCTGTCGACGATGTTGCGCTGCTCCCACCGGGCGGCGGATTTCTGCTGGTCGAGATGGGCGCATGGGATGCGGCCGAGGCGCAGGCCAAGGCCGAAGCCCTGCCACGCCGCGCAAAGCTGGCCCGAAGCGCCCACGGCCCGCATCTACAGCGCCGCCGATGCCGCGCGCGTCTGGCATGTGCGCGAATCGGCGCTGGGCGCGACGGTCTTCGTCCCCGGCGAGCCCGAGGGCTGGGAGGGCTGGGAAGACGCCGGCGTTCCTCCCGCGCGGCTGGGCGCTTATCTGCGGCGGCTCGCCGCGCTGATGGGCGAGTACGGCTATCGCAGCCCGCTCTACGGCCACTACGGCCAGGGCTGCGTCCACATGCGCATCAACTTCGACTTCCGCACCGAAGAGGGCTTGCGCAAATTCCGCGAGTTCATCGAGCGAGCCGCCGATCTGGTCCTCGGCTTTGGCGGGTCGCTCAGCGGCGAGCATGGCGACGGCCAGTCCCGCGCGGCGCTGCTGCCCAAGATGTTCGGCCCGGAGCTGATGCAGGCCTTCCGCGAGTTCAAGGCGATCTGGGACCCGGAGAACCGCATGAATCCCGGCAAGCTGGTGGATGCGGTGCGCGTCTACGACCCGGTCGAGAATCTGCATCATGCGCCGCCCGCTCCCGGCGAGACACATGCCAAAGCTGGAGACGCACTTTGTCTTTGCCGCCGATGGGGGATCGCTGGAGCGCGCCACCGAGCGCTGCGTGGGCGTGGGCGCATGCCGCAAGACCGAGGGTGGCGTGATGTGCCCCAGCTATCGCGCCACCGGCGAGGAGCAGCACTCCACGCGCGGCCGCGCCCGCCTGCTGTGGGAGATGCTGGCCGGCGCGCTGCGCAAGGAAGGCTTCCAGAGCCAGGCCGTCCATGAGGCTCTCGATCTTTGCCTCAGTTGCAAGGCCTGCAAGACCGAGTGCCCGGTGCCGGTGGATATGGCCGCGTACAAGTCCGAGTTTCTGGCCCAGCGCTACAAGGGCCGCCTGCACCCGCTGCACCACTACATCTTCGGCTTTGCCGACAAGCTGGCCCGCCTGGGCTCGCTCACTCCGGCGCTGACCAATGCGGTGCTCACCGGCCCCCTGACCAGCCCGCTCATCAAGCGCATCGTGGGCGTAGCGCAAGAGCGCAAGATGCCGCGCCTGGCCGCAAAGAGCTACAAGAAGGCGAGAGCCGCAGCGGACGAAACCACCAATGTGCCGCGGCCTTCGCGAGGGCAAGATGCCGCAAGGCCAGAAGGGCAGGTGGCGCAGGTGGTGGTACTGTGGCCCGATACATGGAACAACTACTATCATCCGCAAACTCTCGCCGCCGCTGAATCGGTTCTTACCCAGGCAGGCTTCAAAGTTCAAATCCCCAAAGGCCACATCTGCTGCGGCCGCGCGCTTTACGACTTCGGCTTGCTGGGCGCCGCCCGCGCTTATCTGGCCAAAGTTCTCGACCGCATGGCGCCGGAGATCGATGCCGGCCTTCCGTTCATCTTTCTCGAACCAAGCTGCGCCAGCGTCTTCAAGGATGAGGTGCTGGAATTATTTCCCTCCGGACCCTTGCCCGCGCGCGCAACGCATGAGCCGGCAGGTCTGGCTGCTGGCCGACTGGCTGGCCGCCAAGGCTCCCGAATGGGTCACCGGCAGGCTTCAGGGCGCGCAGATTCTCCTCCACGGCCACTGCCACCACAAAGCCGTCTTCGGCGGCCCGGCAAACGAGATCGCCCTGCTGCAGAAGGCCGGCGCGACGGTCGAGCTCATCAAGTCCAGTTGCTGCGGCATGGCCGGGCCATTTGGTTTTGAGGCGGACAAGATCGAAGTCTCCAAAGCCATCGCCAACCTCGGCCTGCTGCCGGCGGTCAACTCCGCCGCCGCAACGACGATCATCGTCGCCGACGGCTTCAGTTGCCGTGAGCAGATCAACCAACTGTCGGACCGCGAGGGGATGCATTTGCGGAGGTGCTGGCCGGCTCACGCGACTAAGCCCCGTTACTGGAATCCTGGTTTTGAAAGGGCACGGTTTTAGCCCCTGAGGGAATGTAATATCCACAAAGATAAATCAGAGCGGGTGATAACTTCCCTTCCCCCAGGGGACTTCGACGGCTATTGAACATTCCGTCGTGACTAAAGTTACCCTGAGCGAACCACTATCCCTGCCGTATACGAAGGGAAGATCTGTCGTCACAGCGTGGCCCTGGGCGTTTACGTTGAATTTTCCTGTCTCTGGCTCGCCGGCGGAGACCATCTGGAACGGGATTTTTGCGTTTGCCGGAAGTCCATCGGCATAGATCAGGACCGCACTGGCATCGGGCATGGCAAGCCGCACTTCAAGCCGGCATCCTCTATCCGTGTCTTCAAGCGGAAACGGAACCACCGTGCCGGAAATCAGTAGTTCCTTGTCGGTGGAGGCAAGCGCGTACCGGACAGGCTCGCCTCGTGCCGCCTGCACAGCCAGTTGAAGCTCATCGTCCCCGACAAAGTCACTGTTCTCCTGCTCCGGACTGGGCTTATGCACCATCAAAAGCCCTTTGGCGTTCACATAGACATCGCTGGAAAGTACATGCGGGTCCGACCCTATCTTCCACACCGTCAGCGCATATTTTTTGTTTTCCGGAGTTCCAGAAATATAAGCGCGGTAGTGCACAACGCGCTTCCCGGAAGAGGTGGTCTCCTCGGTTTTGAAAAATTGAAAAGACAACCCGCTAGGATTTTTCTCGCCTGGTCGATTTTCGTCCCAGTCCGTCTGCCGCTGAATAAAATCCTGGCACTTCCTTGGCCTGCGAGGATTGTGTAGGAAATACCGGCACAAGGGAGGCCAGCCAAAAAAAGGAAGGAATTTCAGGAGCACGATGCGGAGGGGAGGCACCATGGCACCATTTTGCGCCATTTCCCTCCCGCTCGCAAGGTTTTTCTGTTAGAAATTCAACGTGATCTTCGCCGTAAGCGCGCGCGGAGTTACATAGTGCGTGCCGCTGAAGGTCGAGAGAAAGTTATACAGCGCGTACTTGTTAGTAACATTGATGGCCGTCAGGTCGAGATTCACCTTGTAGCGATCGGCGTGGAAGAGATTGTCTTGCCGACAGAGGCGTCGAAGAGATTGCGGGGCGCGATGCGCGGCGGGTTCTTGTCGTTGTCTCCGTGCCGGGCGCCGGAATGCTGACCAGGTCGACGAGTACTCGAAGCCGCAGACGCTCGGCAGCGGATTCGCGGGCGTGGCCTTCACGCCGTCGCACGTCAGGCCAGCCTGAGACTGCTCATCGTTGGTCAGGGAATGCCGGCCGCGTCAATGCAACCGCCGGCTGTCCGACGAGCGTCGTGATCGGTGGCAACGCACGCGCTGTTGGGGTCTGTGCGTGTGTACAAGGCACCGCGCCGGCCACCAGACCCGAGTCATAGCGCCAGTTGAAGCCGCCCCACAGGCCGTTCAGCAGCTTGCCGCGGAGAGCGTGTACTGCAGATGCGTGGTCTGGTTGAACTTCTCGTCGTGGTCGATGCGGAAGGGCAAGCCCGGTCTGGCCGACGGTGGCTCCCGCTCCGGCAGCCTGCGGCGGAAAGAAGCGCGCGGCCACCGAGGAGGCGACAAAATAGGCGCTGAAGCCGTGGAATCCGGAACATCCGCATGCAAGGCATAGCCGGGAATCTTCGAGTTATGCCAGTCGATGGGGAAGGTAATCGGCGTGTTGCCCAGCACGCTGAAGTCGAAGGCGTTGTGGGTGTACTTCCAGATGTACTCGCCGCTGACCACCGCCCACTTGCCGAAGGCCTGCTGCAGGCCGGCATGAAACTCATTGCGATAGCCGGGGCTGAGCGTTCCCGAAACGCCGGGGGTGCAGGCCAGCAGCGGCGACAAGAACGGCATTCGAGCAGCCGCTGCTGGAGAGCACGAGGTTTTCGTTGAACGGCGTCTCCAGAGTGCGCGCATAGGAGATGCGCAGCACGGTGGTGGTCGGCTTGATGTTATAGGCAATGCCCACGCGCGGCTCCGTCTGGTTGGCGTCGGTGAGGCCGTTGTAAACATCCTCGCGCAGTCCCAGGTTGAAGAGCCAGTTGCCGGCCTTGATCTGGTCTTCGATATAGAGGGCCAGCTCCTTCACGTCGGTGTGGCCGAAGTAGTTGTAGTAACTGCCGCCGCGGGTAAGGTCATAGGGCGCAAGAACCGGAAGGTAGTTCGGATTCGCGCCGTACGGGACATGCAGGCCGTGGTTGGCAGTAACCCGGCAGAGGATTGCCGCTCGACGTCCACGCAGGGCGAGTTATAGGTGCGATCGACCACGCCCAGGTTGTCGTTTTCGCGCAGGAAGGTCTGCCCGTACTGCGCGCCGACCTTCATGTTATGGATTCCTTTGACGTAGGAGAAGTCAGAGTGGACCGCGGCATTGGTCAGCGTGCGGTACTGGGAGATGGACGAAGTTTGCAGGTTCGCCGGCCCCAGGTCGGCAAGGGGGTTGCCGCTGGGATAGTAGTTATAGATATCCCTGCGGACAAAGGCGCCCAGGTTGAAAACCGAGTTATTGCCGATGACGCGCGTATAAGTGGGCGAGATGTTGAAGGTCCCGATCTTCGAGCGCTGGTCGGCGTTGCCCACGTTGCCGAAGGCCGGGCTGGCGCTCGTGCCGCCGCTCACCACATTCTGCACGTTCAGGTTATCGTAGGAGTTAGGCGTCTGGAACCAGGAACGGCTGTAGTTCAGGTCCAGATGGATGGAATCGACCGGAGTGAAGTTATAGTCCACGCGATCGAAGATGTTCTGCTCGTTGCCCTTGTCGTGAAAGACTGAGAACTCCGGCGGATCGAGAAAGCGGCCGGTGTTCAGGCCGTCGGCCTCGATAAAATTTCCCCACTTCTTGCCGCCATAGGCCAGGTCGAAGCCGCCGGTCGCCGAACCGAAAGGTGCCATAGGAGCTGCTGACGCTGCCGGTGGGCTTGGTAACGCCCTGTCCGGAGCGCGTGGTGGCCACGATCACCAGGCTGGTCTTGCCGCCGTATTCGGCCGGCGGCGCGCCGCTGATGACTTCGATGGACTGAATCGAGTTGGAGGGAATCTGGTTGGAGAAGACCTTGCTCTGCTGGTCGGTGATCGACTGGCCGTCCACGGAAAACGAATTGGATGCGTGGTCGCCCAGGCCGTGAAAGAGGCCGTTTGAGTCGGCCGCCACGCCGGGCGTGGTGAGCGTGACCAGCGAGCTGAGCGAGGAAGACTGGCTCTCCAGCGGCACCTTGATGAACATTTCGCGGTCCACATCGGTGTGGAAGGTGGGGTCGGTCTCGATCAGGTCGCCCGAAGACTCCACCGTAACGGTCTGCGAGCCGCCGGCGATCTGAAGAACCAGGTTGAGGTTGGTTCCCACCACCGAGCGAATCTCAAAACTCTGGCTCAAGGGAGCAAAGCCGTTGGCCGAAACGGTGATCCGGTAGGGGTTGAAGGGGACATTCGCGAAGACGAACTGGCCAGTCGCGTCGGTTGTGACAGTCCGGTCGAGTCCGCTGACCTCGTTGGTCAGATGAACCGTCGCGTTGGGAATCACGGCTCCCGAGGGGTCGGTGACCGTGCCGCGCACTGTGCCGGCGTCGCTGCCCTCCGCGGATGCGGGGAGCGACCGCGAAAATCAGAATGAGAATGGGGAGAATGCGAAGAATCGTGCCGCGTTTGAACGGCATAGGAAGCCTCCTGAAAATGGCTGAATGATGCGGAAAGCTGGCCGCGGCGCTCGCCGCGGCATCCTCTGTGCGAGGGGGCATCGTTCCGATTTCAGGATCAGCCTGCGGATGCGCGCCGGAGCCGCGCCCGAAAAGGCACGGCGCAACCGGAGTCAGGCTGAAACGGAAGATCGAAGGATGCCCTAAAAGCCGGCGGGAGGGGGGCGCGTGAAGAGCTTGGGATGCCAGTGGCGGACGACCGCGCGCGCCTCAACGACCGGCGCGTGGTTCCGATTCTGACCAGGACAACCGCGGCCGCCATAACCGCGACCGGCGCTGCCGAGTGCATGGCGATGCATAGCGGGCAATGGTCGGCATCGCTGTCCAGAGGATGCATGTGCGCCACCTGGACCACGGCCAGCATCGCCAGCAAAGCCAAACACAGCAAAGTGGCCGCCCCGAAAGCGCGTGGCTTCCGGCGGCGACCATAGCGGAAATTTGGCTGCAATCCTGTGACAAAAACATCTCCAACTACAAGAATACATAGAATTGGACGCGACAGGAGCGGCAGGGGTTCCATTATCTGCTGGTTTTGCGTTCTTATCCGGGATCAGCCGGCGAGACCAAGGGTTCGTGTGGACCCGTAAACGGTTGATAATGCGGGGTCGATGGGGACGTAGCAGGTCAGCAAGTCAGCGAACACCCGCGAAGAGCATTTCCTGATCAACCTCCGGCGCTTTGACGTACGCGAAGCTTTGCCGCCGCTGCTCCCACTCCTCTGAACTGAAGAAACGCGGGCCAACCTCGATGAGGCGCGGAATCATATTGAAAACGGCCACGCGGCTCCAGGGCCGGCCATCCCTCATGCGAAAGCCCTTTCGTTCAGGTCGCTGACGATGCTCGAATAGGAAAAGTCCTGCACCAGCAACTCCATCATCAGCATCAGGGCTGGTGCTCGGCAGGATCGGGCTCCAGCCGCTTGCAGTCGCGGAGATGCGCAGCCGTAGGGGATGTCTTCGTGGAATACTCCTTCTGTCGGCGCTTCCGCATCGGGCAGCTCGCGCCTCCATTCGATGGAAACCATCTGCCATCCTGCCGCTGTCCGCTGCTGGATCACGTCCGGGCTGAACGGCCCGGAAATTACATCACGAATCCGCTCGAAATACGCCATCGAACCCTCCGCATCTGGTCTTGAGCCAAAATACGTGCAATTTCCCTGCCAAAGTTGCAGCCTGGCGCAAACGGCTCAAATTGCGCGCCGTCAAGGAGATAGCCGAAAGTTTTGGGACAGGCGCAGGTCCATGTTTGTCCGCTTTCACGAACTGTGTGCGCTTCCGGACAGGCGCGGCGGGGAGTTGTGGGGCTGAAATGCGAGACTTGGGCAGAGGCCACTCGCGCAGTAGAAGCAGCAGACAAATTCGGACTTTAGCCTGCGAGGGAATGTGATTGCGGAACGACTTGCAGGCCATCAGCGGTCAAAGACGACCGCGTTCGCTTGCTTGGCGGCATGGATAGTACCTGGCCCTGCCAAGACCACGAGCGACTCGCCCGGGCTGAGCACTGGCAATTTAGCTGACAGCTGATTGTTACTCCCGCACGCTGATCCCCAGCGCCTTCATCTTGCGGTAGAGGTGGCTGCGCTCCAGGCCCAGCAACTCGGCGGCGCGGCTGACGTTGTTGCGGGCTTCTTCGATCTTCTTCAGGATGTACTCGCGCTCGTAGGCGTCGCGCGCCTGCTGCAGGGTGGAGAATTCCTCGGTCGAGCGCGTGCCGGCCTTGTGGGTCAGCGGCGGCAGGTGCTTGCGCTCGATGCGCAGCGCGCGGGGATTGAGGATCAGCACCCGCTCGATCACATTCTTCAGTTCGCGCACGTTGCCCGGCCAGTGGTACTGGGCCAGCGTCTCCAGCGCCTCGTCGCCGATCTCCATGCGCGGGCGTCCGTACTGGCGGCCAAACTCGGCCAGAAACTCGCGCGCCAGCAGCGGAATATCCTGCTTGCGCTCGCGCAGCGGCGGCACAAAGAACGGAACCACGTTGAGCCGGTAGAAGAGGTCCTCGCGGAAGTTGCCCTTGGCGATCTCCTCTTCGAGGTCCTTGTTGGTGGAGGCGATCAGGCGCACGTCCACGCGCAGCGGCTGCGTGCCGCCCACCGGCGTAAACAGCTGGTCGTCCAGCGCGCTGAGCACCTTGGCCTGGGTCTTCAGGCTCATGTCGCCCACTTCGTCCAGGAACAGCGTTCCGCCGTCGGCGCGCTCCAGGGTGCCGCGCTGCTCGGGCGGGCCGCCGGGCTGCGCGCCGTGCCGGTAGCCGAAGAGCTCGGCCTCGATGTGCGCCTCGGGGATGGCGGCGCAGTTCAGCTCGACGAAGAGCTGATCCCGGCGCAGGCTCTCGGCGTGAATGGCGCGGGCGATCAGCTCCTTGCCGGTGCCCGATTCGCCGTAGATGAGCACGCGGCCGTTGGTGGGCGCCATCAGCCGGATCTGCTGGCGCAGCGCCTTCACCGGAACGCTTTCGCCGGTGAGCACCGAGCCCACGCTGAACTGGCGCTTGAACTCCATGGTTCTCCGTGCGCAGCCGGCGCGCCTCGACCGCGTTCTTGAGCACGATCAGCGTGCGATCCAGCGAGAGCGGCTTCTCCAGAAAGTCGTAAGCGCCCAGCTTGGTGGCCTTCACCGCGGCCTCGATGGTGCCGTGGCCGCTGATGATGACCACCTCCGGGCGCATCTCGGCTGCCTAGCTGGTGAATATCGCGCCAGCACGTCGAGGCCGTCGCGGTCGGGCAGCCAGATGTCCAGCAGCACCACGTCATAGGGCGCGTCCTGCAGCAGCACCAGCGCCTCGGCCGCGGTGGCCGCCGTGGCCACGCCGTAGCCCTCCTCGCGCAGAATCTCTTCGAGCGAAGTGCGAATCTCCGCCTCGTCGTCCACCACCAGAATGTGATTCATGAGAGCAATCCCTTCAGCGCAGCGGCTGCGTTCGCTCGAGCGCGGCGAAGTCTGCTGCCGCGGCTCCGGCAACGGCTCCATCAGCGGCAGCCGCAGCAGAAAGCGCGCGCCCTTGGGGCTGTTGGCCTCGGCGCGCAGCAGCCGCCGTGCTCCTGCACGATCTTGGCCGCGATCGAAAGGCCCAGCCCGGTGCCGCGATGCTTGGTCGAGTAGAAGGGCAGAAACAGCCGCTCGCGAATCTCGTCGGTGAGCCCGTGGCCGGTGTCGGAGACCGCGATCTCGACCGCCGCGCCGTCTTCGCTGAGCGAGCTGCGCAATGCCGAGCACGCGCAGCAGGCTGCCCTGCATGGCCTCGGCGGCGTTGTCGATGAGGTTGGCCAGCGCGCGGCGGATCGCCTCGGGATCGGCCAGCACCATGGGCAGTCCCGGCTCCAGGTCGCGCTGCACCGTGATGCCGTCCAGCCGGCCGGCAAACAGCGCCAGCGCCTCCTCGGCCACTTGTTCATGTCGCAGGCCCGCGGCTGCGGCGCGGGAAACTGCGCCAGCGCCGAGAACTGGTCCACCAGCGTGCGCAGCGTCCCCACGCAGCCCAGAATCACCTCGCTGCATTTGCGGATGACGGCGGGCGAGTCCGGCTGGCCGCGGTCCAGATGCCTGCCGATCCGCTCGGCGGAGAGCGCGATGGGCGTAAGCGGATTCTTGATCTCGTGGGCCACCCGCTGCGCCACTTCCTTCCACGCCAATTGCCGCTGCGCGCGCAAAAGCTCGGTCGTGTCCTCCACCACCAGCACGGTTCCCGGCTGGCCGTGGGCCAGTTCAAGCCGCGCGCTGGTGATGGCCAGATGCATGGTGCGGCCGCCGGGCATGAAATTCAATCTCCGTGGAGGCCGCGCCCATGCGTTGCCCGCGCCGAATCACGCCGGCCAGATCCTCGGCGCACTCGGCGGGAACAGAGCGTCTCGATCTTCTCCCCGCCCAGGCCGACGTCCTCGCGCCGCCCCATCAGCGCGGCAAAGGCGCGATTGGACTGCAGCACGATGCCCGCGCCGTCCAGCGTCACCACGCCCGATGGAATCGTCTCCACGATCGTCTCCAGCTCGCGGCGCCGCTCCTCGATGGCCAGGTTGGCCGCGGTCAGTTGCGCGCGACGAACTCTCCGCCAACTGCCGGCTGGCGTCCAGATCGGCCGCCATGTGGTTGAAGGCGCGCACCAGGTCGCCCATCTCGCCGGTGGCGACCAGCGCCACGCGATGGTCGTATTTGCCCGCCGCGATCTCGTCCATGGCATCGGCCAGCGCCTCCACCGGCCGGGTGATCTGCTTGGAGAGAAACAGCGCCAGCCACACGCTGGAGAAGAAGACGAACACCGTAATCAGCAGCAGCATCAGGAAGAACGTGGTGCGGATGCGGTTGCGCGAGCGGAAGAGCTGCCAGTATGTCGTCCGCGCCGGAGCGGATGCGCGCCGTGGTCTGGCTCAGCCCCTGCGGCATGGGCAGCGCCGCCACCACCACCTTGCCCGAGGCGGTGGCCGCCATGCCCAGCGCGTACTCCTGGCCCGCCACTCTGATCACCGGCTCATCGCTGCGCTGCGCCGCGGAAAGCAGGCTGGCCGAGAGCGGCCCCGTGCAGCGAGATCGCCGTTCCCTGCTCGCCTTCGTCCAGCCACGGAAGCAGCGTGGCCGGGCTTGACTCCGGCGGCGCCTGAAAGCTGGCCAGCACGCGCCGATCCTTGCCATAGACCACGACAAAGCCGCCATCCAGCGTAATGCGGTGGGAGCCCAGCACATCCTGGAGCGCCGGCAGGTCGCAGGTCCGGAGCGCCGGAGGCCGCAATCGACTCCGCCTCCCCGCGCGCATTGCTGGTGACGTATTGCGCCAGCTCCAGCACCACCCGCGTCGAGTCCTCGCGCAACTCCGAGGTGTTGGGCGAAAACCAGCGGTCAATGGACCGGTTCATCAACTGAAAGCTGAACAGAAACATGAAGACCGCGGGCGTCAGCGCGATCAACACCGCGCCCAGCACCATCCGCGTCCGCAACCGCGCCCCCAGGCGCGCTGCTGCTCTGGTCCGGCGTAGAGCTTGAGGATGTTCCTGAGCAGCAGCATCAGCAGCAGCAGCAGC
The DNA here is from genome assembly GCA_963765995.1 of uncultured Acidobacteriaceae bacterium. Lineage (GTDB taxonomy): Bacteria > Acidobacteriota > Terriglobia > Terriglobales > Acidobacteriaceae > Telmatobacter. Next base: position 36,598 of record CAVXYT010000004.1, read on the forward strand.
AGCAGGAACACCAGCACGGTCAGGCCGGTAAAGACCAGCGTCTCCCCGGAGGTCTCAGGATTGAGAAAATTTACATTGATGGTGTAATGCCAGATTCTGACCGGCAAAGTGGTATTAAAGGCCTGTAGCGCACCCAGGACGAGGAGGATCAGCAGCACCAAGCCCGCATAGAAAGCAACTTTGCGCCGCCGAGGATCGCCACTGAACACCATGCGGCGATTATAGTGCCGGAGGTGGTAGGACCAATTCGTGGTCAGTTATCGGATCAAGAATCAATGCTTGACAAGCGCAAACGCCTCGTGAAACGCCGTCAGCTTCTCCACCACCTGCTGGATCTTCTCGGTGGGCGGCAGGATGGTGGTGCGGAAGTGGGCGGTGCCCTCTACCTGGCCGAAGCCAGATCCCGGGACGACGCAGATGCCGGTCTCTTCCAGCAGCGCCATGCAGTAGTCTTCGTCGGTGCGCCCGGCCGGCAGGGTGATCTTCGGGAAGGCGTACATCGCGCCGGCGACCGCGTTGCACTGGATGCCGGGGATCTTGTTGAGTCCCTCGGCCAGGAGGATCGCGCGCTGCTTGAGCTCGTCGAGGATGCCGTCTTCTCGCGTTGTAGAGTTCGTAAGAGGGATCTCCTGTCTGGGAGGGCGCACCATGCAGTAGGTGGCGACCTGGCCGGGAAGGTTCGAGCAGAGGCTCACCGACTGGAGCTTGAGGATCTGCGCGACCACGTCGGCGGGAATGTTGCGGAACTCCATGTAGCCGCCGCGCTGGCCGCACTCGCCCAGGAAACCTTTCGAGCAGGAGTGGAAACTGAAGAGGGAGACGTCGTCTCCCCCTGGCGTCGAGAACCCTGGCGAAGGAGACGAACCTGTCGCCGGGCGGTAGATGTTCTCCTGGTAGACCTCGTCGGCCAGGATGGCCAGCCCGTGCTCGCGCGCGAAATCGATGATCATGGCGATGTTGTCCCCGTCCATCACGGACCCCGTGGGGTTGCCCGGATTGATGACGCAGATGGCCTTGACCCTCGTCGCCTTGGCGTGGGCCTCGCGCAGGGAGTCCTCAAGCATGGCGCGGTTGAGCTTCCAGTCATTGGCCTCGTCCAGGTAGTAGGGAACTGCCGCCCTTCGTAGAGGGTGATGGTGGCGCTATACAGCGGGTACTGGGGAATGGGGATCATGATGCCGTCTGCGGGACCGGCGATCAGGAGCTGCAGAATCGTCTGCACGCCCTTGCTGGCGCCGTCGGTGAGGAAGATGGCCTCGGGATCGACGCCGATGCCGTCCCGTTCGCGGATGAATTCGGCCACCGCCTCGCGGATGAAGCGCAGGCCTTTGCTCTCGCTGTAGGCGCCCAAGCCGTGCCGGGTGCCTTTAAGGATTGCCCTGGCAGTTTCGACGGCATCGGCGGGAAAAACGCCAGGGGCCAACTCCATCAGCGCGGGATACTCGCAGAGGGCCAGAATCTGGCGCAGCCAGGTGAGGGGCTTTTGTCCCAGCGACTGCGGATTGCCGATGTTGCAGTAGATGATCTCCCTGCCCTGCTTCTCCAGCTCCTGCGCCCGGGCGACGATGGGGCCGCGCACGGCATATTCGGTCGCCAGCACCGCGGCGCCGAGATCTTTCATTTGTATGCTCATGTCCTATCCTTGGCTAAGGCGGGGGTAAAGAGGCCCTGGCTTGCAAGAAGATCGTCCGCGTTGCCGGGATTTTCTCACTCCTTATTTTATAGCGGCGAGGCAGGCCGGTGAGAAGGCTTGCACTCACCGCTCACTTCGCCGCCCAATGGCTCCTCCGGCCGCGCGCCATCGTCTCGTCGAGCGTGGCCGGCTCCTGACAGTAATCCAGGATATGCATCGCGACAGTTTTTGGTTTTCATAGAAGGCGATGTGTGGTCCAATGCTATTGACTCCAAAGAAGGGATTGCGGACAACCGGAAAAGGAAGTGCCTGATAATGGACGTTTATTCGCGATATCCCAATCGCAAGAAACCAGTGGAACCGCTGCGGCTCGGCCCCGATATCGATAAACCGGACCCCGAGAGTCCCGCCGATAAGTCCGCAGCTACGGACAAGCAAGAACCCAGCGGCGAGAAAACAGAGGGGAATAAGCTGCCCGTCAGCGGCTACAAGATCATTGAGCCGGAGCCGGAGAGTCTCCTCGAGAAGTTCGTGGAGGTGGAACCGCAGCCTCCCATCGCCGAGAGCGCGGACGCAAATGAGAAAAAAGAGAAAAAGACCACCTGCGAACCGCCGATTCCACGGCCGCCTTTCCTTGAGTCGTGGATTGAACGGATTCGAAAATTCGCTGAGAATCCAACCAGGATCTATGCCGCGGGAGGCGTAGGCCTCGGAATCCTGCTGGGAGTCGTAATTGCTGCCGTTTTCTGGCTTACGGGCAATGATGGACCGTACGATTTAGGATCGGCCACCTCCAGCGCGGCCGGACTGAAGGGCCATTTGTTTACCAAATGGGATAAGAAGGTTGAATACCGCCTGACGCTCGAGCCCAGCAACCCAGACCAGCAGGCGGGGTTTGCGCTGGCGGTCTCCAATTCACCGCGCCCTCTTTCCATCGAAATCCATCTGCAAGATTCCAAGGGCTTTGTGGTATGCGCCAAGGACATCATACTGAAGTACGATGTCCGGAATGCGGCGGCTTTTGCCGCATCCAATCCTGACTCTAAGGCCGGCGTGGAGGATGCAGACAAAACCCCCGGCAACCGGTTGGCGCAAGAGATCGAAGAAGCACAATTGGAAGCTCAGGAGCCTGAGCGGGAGCTAGGCAAGGATATCTTCCAGAATCAAATCGGGAAGGATGGCCAGATTGCGGCCATTTACGCGCAAGGCGAAATCTCATGCTCAAAAAAAGCCTATAGAAACACTATTTCCTGGAGTTTCTCGCCCAACTTTCCTTCCCTTGCCGAGCAGGATGAATTGCGAAAGCGCCAGGCGGAGGCACAGGCCAATACGGCGCGGCTGGCTGCTGAGGCGCTTACCCCCCACAAGAAGAGAACTCCTAAACCCGCGATAATGCTATTGCCTTTCTCCATCGAAGGAGACGATGCCATTATTGAATTCGACGCCTCCCGCGGAATCTTCGAATCCCGCGGGGGGAAAACTTTCTTTTTCGATAAGAAAGACGGGCAAGGCGCCGACTCCAGATGGCAGGACTATCCCGTCAGCATCCATTACCGGTGCGACCGGGCGTCAAACTGCACAATCACGCACGCGGGCCTGGGCGGCCTGCGCGCCCGGCTGAGGCGATAGCTCAGCCTGTTTTCCTTGCAAGTTGATGAACATTTTGGCAGCAGCGAAGGTTCAAACCGGCCATAGATCGAACCGGCCGCCGCCCAAGAGACTACTCCGCGTTATCGATCTGCGCCCTTTACAGCTTGTGGAGTGATCGACATACATCTCTTTCCATGTGGTGAATAAGTGGATAGCTCCTGAGCTTCCCAGGCCGTCATTCCAGGCTAGTTCCCGGCCTTCTTCGTGTTGTGCTGGGATTACGAGTGGAATTCCACTCCCTGCGCCAAGTGAATTTCACCACCCCAATTTATGGTGCTGGTCTGGCGCCGCATGTAGGCTTTCCAGGAATCCGAACCGGACTCGCGGCCTCCGCCGGTCTCCTTTTCGCCGCCGAATGCGCCGCCGATTTCCGCGCCTGAGGTGCCCACATTCACGTTTGCCAGGCCGCAGTCGGATCCCTTGAAACTGAGAAACTTTTCCGCTTCGGCCATGCTGTCCGTGAAGATGCCTGACGATAGGCCCTGGGGAACTGCATTGTGCAGTGCAATCGCCTCATCGATGGTTTTGTACTTCATCATGTAAAGGATGGGAGCGAAGGTTTCAGTTTGCACGATTTGGGCGTCGTTGCGGATTTCGATAATGGTGGGCAGAACAAAGGTGCGGCGGCCAAAGGGGGGTGGATCGAGGGCCTTGCCTCCGTAAAGCACCTTTCCGCCCTGCTTTTGGGCAGCAATCAGCGCCTTCTCGTAGTCGGATACAGCCGTTTCATCGATCATCGGACCCATGAGGGTTTTAGGATCGAGTGGATCGCCAATTCTCACTTTTTCGTAATTACCAATCAGCTTGTGAACAAATGTGTCGTATACGCCCTCATGAATAATCAGCCGGCGCGTGGAGGTGCAGCGCTGCCCCGCTGTGCCGACGGCGCCGAAGAATGACGATGCCAGCGCTCCGGTCATATCGGCCTTGTCGGAGATGATCAGAGCATTGTTGCCTCCAAGCTCGAGAATTGTGCGGCCCAGGCGGGCGCCGACAACCTGAGCGATGCGCTTGCCCATCCGGCCTGATCCGGTGGCGCTGATCAGGGGGAGCCGGGTGTCGGCCAGAATCCGCTCGCCGACGGTCGACCCACGTCCGACGACCACACAGGAGACTCCATTCGGAACACCGTTGGCTTGGAGCACCTCGCGGATGATGTTCTGGCATGCGATGGCGCAGAGCGGTGTCTTGCTGGATGGCTTCCACACCACCGGATCGCCGCAGACTAAAGCCAGCGCGCTGTTCCACGACCATACGGCAACCGGGAAGTTGAAGGCAGTAATGACGCCGATGGGTCCGAGCGGGTGCCACTGCTCCATCATGCGATGCATCGGCCTCTCGCTCTGGAGTGTCGGGCCGGAAAGCGTACGGCTGAGACCGACGGCATAGTCGCAGACGTCGATCATCTCCTGCACTTCCCCCTGGCCTTCGGTCAGGATCTTGCCCATTTCCAGCGAAACGAGCCGTCCCAGCGCATCCTTCTTCTGGCGCAACGCTACCCCTAGCTGACGAACAATTTCGCCTCTTTTGGGGGCAGGCAAGGAGCGCCAGAACTCGAATGCTTTCACCGACTGCGCGACAACACTGTTGTAGTCTGCCTCGCTCGCCTGTTCGACTTTGGCCAGCAACTCTCCGGTAGCCGGGCTGTGGACTTCGATCCAGTCACCGCTGCTCGCAAACCACTGGTCCCCGTAACTCGCGCCCGAAAGGACTGCCCGCAATCCTAACTCTTTGAAAATCTTGTCTGTTTCTCCCATGCCAATCACCCTTTAGAATCTGTAAAAAATAGCGTTTCACAGCGGAATGGACGACCGAAGGGCCGTGCCCCTCTCGATCTGCCGCAACAGTCCAACAATTTGCTCCGGCGTCCGCTTCCTGCTTCGTGCCATGCCATGCTTCTTCCATGCCAGTTTGTCGCATTCACACTAGTACAAAATTTGCTGGGCACTACAAATCGGGCAGGAAAACCTCGTAAAAACAGGGAATAGGGACCGATGTTAGTACCCCCAAAAAGAGCTAACATTGTTCCCTTGGCCGATTCCGCAAACATTTCAGTTTACCGCACCGGTTACCCTGCTGGCACGTTGTTTAGCTCCCCGGCGCGGTGCCCGGATGCGGCTTTGGCCCTCTGGCCGTACAATAAGCCCTGAGGTAGAACCGGTTTTCCCATGTCATTGAATGGTTACCCATCGCGCTCCACGCGGTCGCACGGCATTCGTTCGCTGTTCAGCATGTTTTCCAGTGATCTGGCCATCGATCTAGGCACCGCCAACACATTAGTCTTTGCCGCCGGCAAGGGCATCGTCGTCAATGAGCCCTCGATCGTGGCCATCAACAAGAACACCGGCGAGGTGGAAGCCGTCGGCAAGGAGGCCAAGGATATGCTGGGCCGCACGCCTGGCAACATCGTGGCCATCAAGCCCATGAAGGACGGCGTCATCGCCGACTTCAAAGTCACCGAAAAGATGTTGAACTACTTCATCCAGAAGGCGCACAACCGCAAGATGCTGGTGCATCCGCGCATCGTCATCGGCGTGCCTTCGGAGATTACGCAGGTGGAAAAGCGCGCCGTCGAGGACTCGGCCTATCGCGCCAAGGCCAGCGAGGTATATCTCGTCGAGCAGGCCATGGTGGCGGCCATCGGCGCGGGACTCCCGATCACCGAGCCGGGCGGCAATATGGTGGTGGACATCGGCGGCGGGACCACGGACATCGCCGTCATCTCGCTCTCCGGCATCGTCTACTCGCGTTCGGTGCGCATGGCAGGGAACCAGATGGACGAGGCAATCACAAATTACCTCAAGCGCAAGTACAACCTGCTGATTGGCGAACGGACCGCCGAGCACATCAAGATTGAGATCGGCTCGGCCTTTCCTCTGGACAAGCCGCTGACCATGGAGATCAAGGGACGCAACCTGATCGAGGGCGTCCCAAAGAGCATCACCATCGACGACAGCGAGATCCGCGAGGCTCTGGGCGAGTGCATCGCGGTCATCATGAACGCCATTCGCGTGGCTCTGGAGCGCACGCCGCCCGAGCTCTCGGCCGACATCAGCGACCGCGGCATCGTGCTGACCGGTGGAGGCGCGCTGCTCAAGAGCCTCGACAAGCGCATCCGCGAGGAAACCGGGTTGCCGGTTTCCGTGGCCGACGATCCGCTCGCCTCGGTGGTGCTGGGCACGGGCAAGATGCTCTCCGACTTCCGGCTGCTGCGAAAGATCAAGATCGACTAGGACAGGGTTCAGGTTTCAGGGATCAGTAATCAGAAATTGCCCGTTAACTTCCACCATTGCCCCGACCGCTGCACACTGAACCCTGATCCCTGAACCCTGACGGCTATGGAATCGTTCTTCACCCGCTATCGGAATCTCCTGGTGCTGCTGGCCATCCTGCTGGCGCAGATCATCGGGCTGGCCGTGCAGGTGCGCCGCACCGACAGCGGGCGCAACTCGCTCGACCCTCAGGACGCGGCGGGCGTGCGGCTGATCCGGCTGTGGGCCGATACGGTGGTCACGCCCCCGGAGCAGCTATTCCACGCTTCCAAGCTGGGCGCGGAGAGCCTGTGGCAGAACTACCTCGCCCTGCGTGGCGTCCGCGAACAGAATAAGGATTTGCAGAGGACCATCGACCGGCTTCGCCTGGAACAGGCATCTCTGCTGGAAGACGCCAAACAGGGCGAACGGCTGCAGGCGCTGGTGGGCTTCCAGCAGAAATATGTTTACAAGACTCAGGCCGCGCAGGCCATCGGTTCCAGTGGCAGCGACTCCTCGCGGGTCTTTTATATCGACAAGGGCGCCGACTACAAGCTTGGCCGCGACATGGCCGTGATTACTCCGGACGGCATTGTGGGCAAGGTCCGCGAGGTCTTTCCCCATTCCGCGCAGGTGCTGGCCATCAACGACCAGACCAGTGGCGCGGGGGTGATTCTGGAGACGACGCGGATTCGCGGCATTCTGCGCGGCAACGCTGTCGGCCGGCCGCAGATTGTGGGAATTCTGGCCGACCAGCGCATTCAACCGGGAGAAAAGGTGTTGACCTCCGGGGGCGACCTGGTCTTCCCGCGCGGGCTGCCGGTGGGCGTGGTGGATCGCGTGCTGCCGGACCCCGAACGCGACTCATTCATTGATGTGATCATCAGGCCGGCGGCCCATCTCGACCGGCTCGACGAGGTGCTGGTGATTACCTCCACCGAGCCGCGCTTCTCGGCAGAGCAGCAGCGGGACATGGCCACCAGCGAGACGCTGAAAGGCGCAGAAGCCGCGGCCATCAAGGAACAGCAAAAGGCCTCCGAGATAATGGCGGAACGACTGCCGGGATTGACCGATCCCAATGCGCCGGCGGTGATTCCCGCGGCAAATTCGGCTTCCGGACCGGCGCCCGGCAAGGCGTTGCCCGGACAAAATCAGGCTGCGCCTCCCGAGCCGCCGGCTCCCAAACTGCTCCGCCCGCAGCACCCTGACCGCTTTACGCCCGGGGCTGCGCTGTCACAGAACGAGGGAACTGCCGCGCCTGCCGGCCACGAAAACAAGCCTGTTCCAAAGCCTGAACCTAAGCGAGAATCGCAGTCCGGCCAGAAGGACAATCCCCAACCGGCCCATGCAGGGAGGAATCCATAGCCATGAACGTGCTTGGCCTCGACCATCGCCGCGACATGGGGATTCGCAGTTATCCGTTGCTGGTCTATGCGTTGACGCCGTTGGCGGCGCTGGTGCTCCAGGCCTGGCTTCCGCGCCTGCTCGGGGGCTACACCTGGTTCGATCTGCCGCTGGTAGTCACGGTCTATTTTGCCCTGGCGCGTCGCGACCCCATCCAGGGAACGCTGATGGGTGCGGGGATGGGCCTCTTCGAGGATGCGCTTACCCATCACGCCATCGGCGCCAACGGCATCGCCAAAACGGTGGCCGGTTTTCTTGCCGGGTCGGTCGGAGTGCGCATCGACGTGGACAATACCACCATCCGCCTGATGCTGATCTTTCTGCTTTCGCTCCTGTGCAGTGGGATTTACCTCCTCATTTATCGCGTCCTGCTGGGACTCAATCTGGATTGGAACTGGCTGGTGGAATTGATGAAGGCGGTGGGAACCTCACTGATCGCCATGCTGTTGTTTCCGCTGCTGGATCGGATGCAGGTCAGGGAATAGGGATTAGGAAATAGGGAACACCAAAGGCGCAGACAGAATGTATTCCAGCGGCACAACGCGCGGCGAAAAGCTCTCCACTCTCAAGCTGACGGTGGTGCAGTACGGCATTCTGTTGATGATGCTGGCCCTGGCCGCTGGACTGTGGCGTCTGCAGGTGCTGGGAGCGGAGAGCTTCCGCCAGCTTGCCGAGCAGAACCGCATCCGCAAGGAGCCTGTGATGGCTGGGCGGGGCAAGCTCTTCGACCGCGAGAACCGGTTGATCGTAGACAACTACCCCTCGGTCTCCTGCCTCCTGGTCCGCGAGCAGAACCGCAACGTGGACGCCGACCTGCCGCTGATCGCGCGCGGGTTGAACCTAGATGTGGAGCAGTTGCGCGCCATCTTGCGCCGTTACCGGACCGCGCCGGGCTACCAGCCCATCCCCATCAAAAAGGACATCAGCGCCGACGAGCAGGCGTTCATCGAGGCTCACCGCAACGAGCTGCCCGAGCTGGAGACCATTGACGAGGAGCGCCGGCTGTATCCGCGCGACGGCTTTGCCGCTCATCTGATCGGCTACGTGGGTGAAGTGAGCGAAGAGGATTTGAACAACCCGCGCTATGTCTACAACAACCCCGGCGACGTGGTCGGCAAGGCGGGCGTCGAGGAAACCTACGACCAGTTACTGCGCGGCCAGGACGGCTCCCGCGATGTGATCGTGGACAGCCACGGCCGCGAGGTGGGTTACCTCAGAACCCAGCACGCCATTCCAGGCCAGGACCTGAAGCTGACCATCGACATTGACATCCAGCGCGCCGCCGAGCTCGCCCTGGGCGACCGCGGAGGAGCAGTGGTCGCCATGGACCCCCGCAACGGCGAGATTCTGGCTATGGTCTCCCACCCCAGCTACGATCCCAACGCCTTCGCCGTGCGCATCAACCGCGCCGACTGGAACCGGCTGATCACCGATCCCGCTCACCCGCTGATGAACAAGGCCATCCAGGCGCAACTGGCTCCCGGATCGACCTTCAAGATTCTCATGTCGCTCGCCGGTTTGCAGGAGGGCGTGGCTCAGGACATGCACGTCTTCTGCAACGGCGGCGCCACGTTCTACGGCCACTTCTATGCCTGCGACCGGCATCACGGCACGGTGGACATCGAGCACGCCATCCCCTGGTCCTGCGACACCTTTTTTTACACCCTGGCCAACAAGCTGGGCATTGACACCATTGCCCGCTACGGCAAAAGCGTGGGGCTGGGCGAGCGCACCGGCATCGACCTGCCAAACGAGGCCACCGGAACCATGCCCAGCGAGCAGTGGAAGCTGAAAAACTATCACGAGAAATGGTTTGCCGGCGAAACCATCTCCGTGGGCATCGGCCAGGGCGCGGTCACGGTCACGCCCATCCAGTTGGCCCGCATGATCAGTGGCATCGCCTCGGACGGGCACTTTGTGCGGCCCCATGTGGTTGATCCCGCTCAGCTTCCCGCCGATTTCAGGCAGGCGCTCAAGGACAGCTTCCCCGGCTCCGGCGAAGCCACTATTCCCATCGACACGGCCACCTGGATGATCATCACCGAGGGCATGGCGGGGGCTACCGACCCCACCATGGGCGGTACGGCCGCCGCCTCCCACCTGGAGGGCGTGGACTTTGCCGGCAAGACCGGCAGCGCACAGATCGCCAGCCACGAGGCCATCAAGCGCCTGGGCGGCGGAAAGGAATTCCTGCCCAACGGCTGGTTTGTCGGCGTCATTCCCCGCAGAAACCCGGAGTTCGTGGTCGCGGTGCTCTGGGAACACGGAGACTGGGGCGCAAACGCGGCCAGGCTCGCCGCTCAGGTGGCCACCGTCTACGTGAACAAGAAGCGGATGCAGGACCATAACGCTCTGGCACTGGGCGCGAACGGCAAGCCGGTCGAGATGGGCGCGGTCTGGACCGAACCTGAAACCGCCAGCAGGAAGCGCCGCGTTGCCGCCAGCGGAACCTCTCAGACTGCCCAACTCCACGGCGGGCATTTCTCTCTGGCCACCGCTCCGTCCGCCCCAGCCAGTGCCGTGGCCAGCACCCAGCTGCCCCTTCCGGCCTGGCTGCTCTCTTACCTCTTGCGCTTCAAGGAGGGCCAGCCCTGATGCGCCGCTTCCTCAGCTTTCGCGACTTCGACTGGACGCTGCTGAGCATGGTGCTCGCGCTCTGCACGGTCTCGGTCTTCGAAATCTACTCGGCCACGCTGCACACCAAGTATGCAGGCTCTCACACTAAACAGATGCTTTGGATCGCCGGCGGATTGGCGGCCATGCTCCTCTTCTCCAAGATCGACTACCACCGCCTGCTGGACTGGGTCCCCTGGGCTTACGGCATCAGCCTGGCGGCCTTGGTGGCTGTGAGGCTGGTGGGAGTTACAGTGTTGCACGCGCGCCGTTGGATCAAGCTCGGTCCCGTGCACTTTCAGCCCTCCGAGTGGGTCAAGCTGGTGTTGATCCTGGCTGTGGCCCGCTACTTTGCCAACCTGGGTGGGCGGCGGCTCACCTGGACGGAGATCTTCAAAGCCTTCTTCCTGGTGGGCGTTCCTATGCTCCTGGTGTTGATCCAGCCTGACTTGGGAACCGCGCTCATCTACACGCCCATCCTGGCCATTGGCCTGTTTCTGGGCGGCATCAACCTCCGCCAGTCGCTGATTCTGCTGGCTTGCGGAACCGTGCTGATCGCCGGCGTCTGGAGCAGCGGCAAGGTGCTCAAGCCCTACCAGAAAGCCCGGCTGACCAGCTTCATCAATCCCGACAGCGACCCCAAAGGCGCCGGCTATCAGCTCAAACAGTCGCTGATCGCGGTCGGCTCCGGCGGCGTGTGGGGCAAGGGAATGGCAAAGGGGACACAGACCCAGGGCGACTTCCTGCCCATTCCCCATGCGGACTTCATCTTTGCCGCTTTCGGCGAGGAACACGGATTCGTCGGCGCGATTTTCGTCCTGCTGCTATACTTTTTTATGTTGATGCGTTTGATTCAAAACGCTCAAACAGCCGCAGACCTGTCCGGCTCCCTGATTATCATGGGGGTAGTGGCTGTGTTGGCCTTTCAGATTGCGGTCAATGTGGGCATGGTCATCGGGTTTATGCCCGTCACCGGAATCCCTTTGCCGTTAATGAGTTACGGCGGATCTTCGGTGCTGTTTACGTTCCTGGCGCTGGGCGTCGCGATGAATGTCCGCATGCGCCGGTTCGTCAACTGAACGGACTTGCAGGTTCACCTCTTGTGTCCCCCGGGAACATTCCGGTCCGCAAGAGCACGATTTTTTAAGTTTTTTCGCCGGCCAGGTCCGAAGGGATCGCGCGCCCGGCAGGATTGGGTTCATGAGCACGCAGAGACGGGAAAACCGTTGGCGGCGTATAAGTTGCACGCAACACACGGGACTCTATGGGAAGTCAACTCCCGGTCCCGTCGCGCGGTGCGCCTGTACAAACGCCGGCGGTGGAACGGCCCCGCCGGAGACCCCGGCATGGTTGGCCACAAACTCTCTGCAATCGGGTCACCGTATCGTACAGCTTGTTCAGTTTGTCCAGATTGTTCGGCGAGACTATCGCCACAGTTCGCCACCCTTCGGGGCCGGCCCTGGCCTGGAAACCGGAACAATAGCGACTCACGGGTCATCCCCTCCGCGCATCCCATCCCCTTCCGGCCCCGCTCGTCTCCTTCCCACCTTGCCGTGGGTTCCGGTAGGCTGACGCCGCCGGACGGAAAGGTACGATGGCAAAGGAAATTTGTATCTCCAGCACGCCGCACGAAACGCGGTTGGCAATCCTTGAAGAGGATCAACTCGCGGAAATCTACTACGAACGCGAAAACGAGTACACCCTCGCCGGCTCGATTTACAACGGCCGCGTCACGCGCGTCCTGCCTGGCATGCAGTCCGCCTTTGTGGACGTGGGCCTGGAGCGCGACGCCTTCCTCTATGTAACCGACTTCATGGAGCTGGAAGACCAGGAAGAGACCGACGAGATCGAAAGAGCCGCGGCCAGCGGCGCCAACCAGCCTCCCCGCGAGGTTCGGCACTCCGGCGGCAAGGGACCTGCCCAGGAGCGGCGCCAGGAAGAGCGCGGCGCACGTTCCAGTCAGAGGCCCGAGCAAAAGCAGGAATCGCGGCAGGAACGTCCGGCAAAGGATAGCCGTTTGACGGTCGAGGCGGTGCCAGAGACCGAGGTCGCTTCCTTGCCTGCTTCCGGCTCCTTGTCCTTCTCCGAGCAGGCAGAGGCCGGAGAAGAGGATTCCGGCGCGCCCGGCGCCAAGCGCTGGCGCGGACGCCGGCGGCGCCGCGGTGGCCGTGGCTCCACGGACTCGCCCGAAAGTCAGCCGCAGAACGGCAAGACTTCGGTGGCCTACGTCGAGGAGATCGCAGAGTCTGGGCCGGAGGTTGCGCCGCAGATTCACGCTGGCGCCGGTGCCCCCGGCGACAAGTCTTCGTCGCAGAAGTGGGGAGTTGCCGAACTCGCACCGCGCTTCGACCGCGCGCCAGTCTCAACTCCGTTTGTCCTGCCCGGCGAGTCGCTCTCCAGGTACGGCGGCGCTCCGGCAGATGGCGCTCCGCCAGAGGAAGCGTCCAGGCCCGCAGCCCTACCGGCCCGGCCGACGAGCTCCTTCAAGCCTGCGACGCTGATTGAGTCGCCCCTCCAGTGGGACGGCAGCGGCCTGTTGCCCGGCGAGTCGCTCGCCAGGCGCGCCAACCGCCAAAACGAGTCCGCCTTGCAAGAGGAGGTTGAGCCCGTTTTGCAGGCTAATGCAGAGCCGCTGGGCCTGTCTTCCGATGAGCCAAAAGCTGACACCTTCGCCCCGGATGCAATTGAAGAGCAGAACTTCGTCGAGGAGATCGCCGAGCCCGAAGCCGCTCAGCTGCCGGAGATTGCCGCAGCGCTGGTACTGCCTGGCTCCGAGAGCGAGGAAGACTTCCTGGTAGAGGAAGAGTTCCTCGATGACGATGAGGTTGAAGAAGGTGATCTTGAAGAGGCAAGTGAGGCTGCTTTCGAGTCCGATGACTCGGAGCCGGACCCCGACGCAACCGCCTCTCACAACGTCGACCCACTGCCTCCTTCCGGATTCAGGCTCTTTGGCCTGGGCGGCAAGAAGAAGCCCGACGAGAAAGCCGCGAAGCCTGAGGACAGGCCCGCCTCGGTCACGGCATACGCCCCCGGCAGCGGCCTCATCGAGGAAGAGACCATCGAGGAAGAGGAGTTCGACGCTCCCCGTCATCCTCATCGCCTCGCTAAAGCCGAAGAACATGACCTGGACGACTTTGAAGAGGAGACACTACCCAACCAACTTCGCACCGGCGACCTGGGCGAGATGCTCCAGGAGGCCCACCTCGACCATCGCATCCAGTTGAAATTCGACGAAAAGATTGGCGACGAAGAAGGCTTCGACGAAGAAGAGGATGAAGAGTCAACCGCCGAAGGCCAGCCCGCTGCCGGAGCCTCAGCTCAGCAACGCCCTGATCGCTCCGCCCGCGGACGCCGTGGCCGGGGACCCGCTGCTGCTCCGGGCGCGCAAGGCGGCAGAGGCCGCGGAATGTCGCGCCGCTCCATGCAGACCTCCGACCTGCCCATCATCAGTGATTTATTGAAATCCGGACAGGAGATTCTGGTACAGATCGCCAAGGAGCCCATCGCCAAGAAGGGCGCGCGCATCACCTCGCACATCGCTCTTCCCGGCCGCTTCCTGGTCTTTATGCCTACCGTGAGTCATATAGGGGTGAGCCGCAAAATAGAGTCCGACACCGAGCGCCAGCGCCTCAAGCGCATCCTCACCCACGAGCGCGGCGAGGCCTCCGGCGGATTCATCGTGCGCACCGCCGCCGAGGGCGCGTCCGAAGAGGAGCTGCGCACCGACCTGCGCTTCCTGCTCAATCTCTGGGCCGATATCAAAAAGCGCTCCGACGAATCCAAGTCTCCGGCCCTGATCTATCACGATCTGGGGTTGATCGAGCGCATCCTGCGCGATCAGGTCAGCAGCAACTTCTCCACTATCTGGGTCGATTCCCAGGACAACTACGAGCGCATCGTCCGCCTCCTTAACCGCTTCTCGCCCGCGCTTGTCCGCCGCGTCAAGCTCTACACCAAGGAGACGCCGCTCTTCGAGCACTTCGGTATTCAGGACGAAATCGCCAAGGCGCTCTGCTCCAAAGTCTGGCTCAAGAGCGGCGGCTCCATCGTCATCAACCAGACCGAGGCGCTGGTGGCCATCGACATCAACACCGGCAAGTACGTCGGCAAGTCGGCGCGGCTGGAAGACACAATCGTCAAGACCAACCTCGACGCCGTGCCGGAGATCGTCCGCCAGATTCGCCTCCGCGACCTGGGCGGAATCATCGTCATCGACTTCATCGACATGGACGACCGCAAGAACCGCTACAAGGTCATGGCCGCCCTGGAAGAAGCTCTCAAGGCCGACCGCGCCCCAACCAAGGTTCTGCAGTTCAATGACTTTGGCCTGGTCGCCATCACCCGCAAGCGCGTCAAGCAATCCCTCGAACGGACCCTCTCGGTTCCCTGCCCCACCTGCCAGGCTACCGGCATGGTCAAGAGCCCGACAACGGTCTGCAATGAGATCTACACTGAGCTGCGCAAGATGAAGAAGCACTTCGAGAACGCCGACGTTCTCCTGCGCGTCAACCCGGAAACAGTTAAGGTGCTAAAATCCAACAACGCCAGTTGGCTCAACGAATTCGAAGAGCTGACCGGCAAGAACATCCTCATCAAGAGCGACGTTACCCTGCATCCCGAGCAATTCGACATCCAGGGCTGAGGCGCGGAAACCGCAGCCAACATCAAATGCCGGAGCATTGCTCCGGCATTTGCTGTTTCTGCATGTTGAAGATCAATCTATCTATCGGATCACATGAATCGGAACGCACACCTTCAGGTTTCTCCAAAGTTTTTCGGACCATTACCTGCTGCTCGGCGGCGACATCTTGACGCCGATTGCCTGGAATTTGCTCCAATTCTGTTCTATGAGCGTGGCATTTTCCGGGGTAATCACGTTTGCAGGGTAAGTCTTGATGAAGCCCTGCTTCTTCATCCCCACGAACCCCACGTCGTTGATGATCGCGCCGGTTATGACAATCCACTCCCGTGTCGTCAGCCCGTTGGCGCGAATGATCGCGGTAACCTGGGGAAAGTTCGTATCGATGTTCCTGGCTTGCTGGGTGATCGGCAGGTTGCCTGCGGTTGAGGCATCCATCTTAGCCTTCATGCCGGGCGTGGCTGCAGTCATCTTGTTGATGCTGTCCATGGCCGCGGCAGCCTTCTCTGCTTTGTCCAATGTCAGAAGGTAGTGGCGAACCTCAAGGACATCGGGATTGTCATTTGCCGGACTGCCTGCACCAGTTGCGCCTATTGCCGCCGTTGCCAGCGACACCATCGCAACGCCGGCGAGTAAAGAGAGTGCTTCACGCCATTTCATTCGCCTTCGACCTCAGTCTTTGGAGTTTTTTGGGAACCAATTAGCGGAGTCTACAGCGAACCAGTATACGTTGGCAAGCTCCCTCCGTCCCCGGTTATGGCCTGCTTGCCGTCCGACAGAATCCCCTGCACGCTCAGCCGCTCCAGCTCGACGGCAAGCACGTGAATCAGCAGATCGACGGCCGCCTGTAATCTAATTCTCAAGCAATCTATCCGGCAACTCATCGGCCGCGTCTGCCCCGCATCGCTGGCCTGACGCCGGAATCCATTCATCCCTTTTTTCAACCCTGTGAACTGATTCTGCCTGAACTTAGGCCATTTATAAGCAAACTTTCGCCTCCAATTCCGTACCGTCAAAGCAGACTAACCGCCCTTTCAGGTTCGCTTCCTGGGTCAACAAATCACTTGTTCGCACCTCCGCGAACCAACCTTTGCCCCCTGAAATCCCACTGCGCAAGCAAACTGCTGGCCCCTCAAACTCACCCACCATGCAAAACAGTGGCATAAAAAACCCAATTTTTCGAGTTTTTACCCTCCTGTCGTAGAATGGTGCAGGACTTCAAAACCATGAACTGGACTTCTCCTGGCGAAGAGCGGTTGATTCGTGTTCAACCGAAGCTAGCCCATCTTGCGCGTCTTATCGGCAATACTCACCTGCTGGCTATCGAGTTTCGCTTCCGCGGCGCCGGGCGCATCCTTTACGCCAAGTGCGAACAGGGCAACCTGACCGGTAGCATCAAGGACCGCATGGCCTTCCACATTCTTAAGATGGCTTATCTGGAAGGCGCTATTCAGCCCTCCGACACCATCGCAGAAGCCACCAGCGGCAACACTGGCATCTCTTTTGCCGCGCTGGGACACGCCCTCGGCCATCCGGTAAAAATCTTCATGCCCGACTGGATGAGCGTGGAGCGCACCCGCCTGATGCAAAGTTTTGGCGCCACGGTGGTCCCTGTTTCGCGCGAGCAGGGAGGATTTCTGGGCAGCATTCGCATGACCGAGGAGCTGGCGGCTGGGGGCGGCGTTTTTCTGCCCCGGCAGTTCTCTAACCATGGCAATGTGGAAGCGCACGAACAAACCACCGGGCCTGAAATCTGGATGCAACTGGAAGCAGCTGGCCTGTGCCCGGATGCCTTTGTGGCCGGGGTCGGCACTGGCGGCACGGTGATGGGCGTGGGCAACTATCTTCGCTCGAAGAATCCAGCGATTCGGGTTCATCCTGTAGAACCGGCAGAGTCTCCCACCCTCTCGACCGGCTGCAAGGTCGGCTCGCATCGCATCCAGGGAATCAGTGATGAATTCATTCCGCCGATCATCGATTTTGAAGTGCTGGATGCCCCGATCTCGGTTTCGGATGGCGACTCCATCCTGATGGCGCAGAATCTGGCGGCCTGCCTGGGGCTGGGCGTGGGCATCTCCTCGGGCTGCAACTTCCTGGCCGCGGTCAAGGTCCAGGAGGAGATCGGCCCGGATGCTGTAGTTGTCACTGTCTTCTCAGACGACAACAAGAAATATCTCAGCTCCGGCCTGATGCAGAAGGAACCAGTCCGTCCAGGTTTTCTGACTCCGGAGATTGAGCTGTCGGGTATCAGCGTCCTTCCCGCCCCCCGAATGACTCCAACCGCGGCCTAGCGCCCCGCGCATCTGCCGCCCGGCCGGCGACTCGTCTTCAAGCCGCGCGGTGGGCTACAATCGATGCGCTATGTCTACCAAGAATTTAATCACCTCTATTCAGCCGTGCTCGCCTCAGGGTGGGTTTGCAAATGAACCCTTTACCAACTTCAAAGCGCCGGAAATCGCACACTCTATGCAGGCCGCGCTGGACGCGGTCTCTAACCAACTGGGACGCGAGTATGACCTCGTCATCGGCGGCAAACGAATCAAAACCGAAGGCAAGATCCGCTCCTTAAATCCTGCGCGCCCCGCTCAGATCGTCGGCATTCATCAAAAGGCCGGCGCCGAACATGCCGAGCAGGCGATGGCCGCCGCGCTCCGCGCCTTCGAATCATGGCGCAGAATTTCCACCGAAGAGCGGGTATCGCTGCTGCTCAACGCAGCCAGAATCATCCGCGGGCGCAAGTTCGAGTTTTGCGCCTGGCTCACCTTTGAAGTAGGCAAGAACTGGGCCGAGGCCGACGCCGACGTGGGCGAAACCATTGATTTTCTTGAGTTCTATGCCCGCGAGGCGCTACGGCTGGCGGGCTCTCAAACGCCAATCCAGTACCCCGGCGAGCGCTGCGAACTGCATTACATACCGCTGGGCGTGGGCGCGGTGATTCCGCCCTGGAACTTTCCTTTCGCCATCATGGCGGGCATGACCGCGGCCGCCATCGTGACCGGTAACACGGTGATTCTAAAGCCCTCCAGCGACGCGCCTACGATTGCAGCCAAATTCTATGAGGTATTAGAAGAGGCTGGAATGCCGGCAGGCGTGGTAAACTTCTGCCCCGGCTCCGGCTCCACATTCGGCAACGCGATTGTCGAACATCCCAAGACACGCTTCATCTCCTTCACCGGATCGAAGGCGGTTGGCCTGGAGATTCACGAGCGCGCCGCGCACACGCAGAAGGGCCAGATCTGGCTCAAGCGGACGGTTCTGGAGATGGGCGGCAAGGACACGATCCTGGTCTGCGCCGACGCCAATCTGGACGCGGCCGCCGATGGCGTAGTGGCTTCGGCCTACGGTTTCAGCGGACAAAAGTGCTCGGCCTGCTCCCGGGCCATCATCGAAGCGCCCGTCTACGACGCGTTTATCACCAAGCTGCTGGAGCGCGTGGTCAAACTGACCGTGGGCGACCCGGCGGCCAATCACAACCTCGGCCCGGTAATCAACAAGGCGGCGCTCGATTCGATGCTGCGTTATATCGAAATCGGCAAGAAGGAAGGCCAACTGCTTGCCGGCGGCAAGGCTCCGGCAACAGCCGACGGCGGTTACTTCTTGGAGCCAACCGTGATTGCCGACGTGGCTCCCGATGCGGTGATTGCGCAGGAGGAGATCTTCGGGCCGGTGCTGGCGATTGTCAAGGTCGCCAACTTCGAGGAGGGGATGAAGGTAGTCAACAACACGGAGTACGGCCTGACCGGCTCCATCTACTCGACCGACCGCGAAAAGCTGAACATTGCCCGCCGAGAGTTCCATGTGGGAAATCTTTATTTCAACCGCAAATGCACCGGCGCGATGGTGGGAGCGCATCCCTTCGGCGGCTTCAACATGAGCGGCACGGACTCCAAGGCCGGAGGACCGGATTATCTGCTGCTGTTCACGCAATCCAAGAGCGTGGCGGAAAAGCTGTAAGGTTTCAGTGGAGATTCGTGGTTTCCCAGGTCTTTGAACCGAGACCTGGGAAGATTCCCCGATGAAGTTGAAGGCTTTTCGAGCGATGGCCTTCTCCGAAAAGCCATAAAACTGCAGTTATAAAATATCCCTCCATAACCGCAAAGAACGCGATGAAGATGGGGCACAAGCGTCTGGGATATCGGTGGCGAGTTGTCGGGTTCTCTAGGGATCGCTAAGCCATGGCGTGCGGCGATGCAGATTCCTCGGCTTCCAGCTTGTTGCCCACGTCGGCGGCGGCGGCAGCCAGCACGCGGTGGTGGATGGTGAACAGCGCCAGTTCGAGCCGGTCGCTGACACCGGTTTTATCGTAGACAGAGCGCAGGTAGTTTTTGATGACCTGCTCGGTGGTCTTGAGGCGGGTGGCTATCTCGCGGTTCTTGCATCCCTGGACGATGAGCGCGACGATGCGCATCTCCTTGGGAGTGAGACGGTCGCGGACCCTCGTGCCTACCATATCATCCTCGAGCGATTCAGCGACCATGAGCTGCGGAGGCACCCATGTGTCGCCGGCGGCTACGGCGCGCACACACTCCAGCAGGGCCGGCCCGGTGACGCTGCGGAAGACCACGCCGCGAAATCCCTGTTGCAGGTAGCCGCTGGCCGAGTCGTTGTTCTCGGCAATCACGATACCGCGGCTGTTTGTGACCTCCAGCAGCGTACGCAGCCGGTCAATATCCGGCCGCAGCGAGGCGGCAAACAGGACGATGGAGCCGGGAAACGTGGTGATGGCGTGATGCATGCGATCAAGGTCGGTGCATTGAGCAATGATTCGCACTTCTTCGTTCATGGCCAGCACTTTGGCTGTGCCAGTCCGAAAAATCGCCTGCGAATCGGCCAGGATGATCTTGTTCATGATGCGCGCCTCATCCGCTGCATAACCCCGGAAGCCTGAGCCGAAGCCTGCCCGGCCCGCAGTTCCCGCCACGCCGGAAACGGTGGTTCGGGCTCAGGCAATGGCCTCTTCTCTTTGGAGACTATCGGCAGATTACCGCAAACTCTCGAATTGCTTCAATCTGCAACAAAAAGGAGCGGGGCACATTCCTTTGGGGACCGGCCCAAGGTTAAACCTCGCTACTCTTCGATAACTATCCTCAAATGAGATTACATCCTGATGACGCAGAGGGTCACGAGAATTCGCTGCCGGCGGCCGAGGATATTGTTTACTGATGAGGCTCATGGGCTGGAGGCGGGAGGCGGGGCGGGTTCAGTTTCGGCCATGGCGCTGGTCGTTGCGGGGATCTCTTCCCTTAGCTGAAGTCAACCATTTTCTTCGCGCCAGAGGTGGTGAAGTTGGTGTGCGCCATGCCGATGTAGGAGATGGAGAGGTTTGGATGGCTGATCGCGAGGAACTTCTTGAAATCGCGCTGGATAGTCTTCCGGAGGGACTTGCGCTGCTGGGCGGCGAGGGCCAGGTCATGCTCTGGAACCGGGCCGCTGAGGCGATCACCGGGTACGCGAGCGCAGACTTGTTATCGCGACAAACTCCAGAGCAGTTAGAGCCGCTTTTGTTGCTCTGTTCAAGGCCCGGGGATCAAGAGGCTGGGGCGGAACCGCAACCGGGACGTGGCGCCATGGTCCACTTTCAGCACAAGCTGGGTCACGATGTCCCGGTAATTGCCCGAACGCTGGTGCTGCGCGGCGGGCTGGGCGGGCGCATGGGCACGGCGGTTGTCTTTCATCCCGCCGAGAGCCTGGATGCTCTGCCGCATGGGGAGTGCGACGAAGGTTCCTGCGTGGAGGCCAGCCAGACAGAGTTTGAAGACCGGCTGGCAGGGGTGTTCGAGGACTTTCGGCAAGGCGGGGAGACCTTCGGCGTTCTGTGGATAACCGTCGACCAGGCCCACGAGCTGCGCAGGACGCACGGCGCCGGCGCCTGCGACGCGATGCTCGAAAAGGTGGAGCGGGCGATGGCCAACGGGCTGCGTCCGGCCGAGGAGATGGGGCGCTGGGGCGACGAGGAGTATCTGATTCTGTCGCACGAGCGCACGCCGGAGATGCTGGCGGTCCATGCGCAGGTGCTGGCCGGCCTGGCCCGGACGGCGGAGTTCCGCTGGTGGGGAGACCGTGTATCGCTGACCGTGAGCATCGGCGCTGCGCAAGCGGAACGGGACGGGAGTCTGGTTGAGCTTCTGGAAAGGGCAAAAGCCGCAATGTTTACCAGCTTTCATGCGGGCGGAAACCAGATCACATCCGCGCCGGGGGGGCAAGTATGTTCGCCATCATAGGCATTGTGCTGGTTTTTGTGTCGGTCATCAGTGGCTTTTTGATGGAGAAGGGCCATATTCAGGTTCTTCTTCAGCCGGCCGAGCTGCTTATCATCGCCGGCGCGGCCACGGGCACTCTGCTGGCGGCCAATCCGGCGCACATTATCAAAGCAATCGCCAGAGGGCTGGCGGGGGTGCTGAAAGGCTCGCCGTTCGGAAAAGAGCGCTACCTCAGCACGCTCAAGATGATGTACCAGTTTCTGAACAAGGTGCGCAAGGAGGGCTTGCTGAGCGTGGAGATGGACGTGGAGAAGCCCACGGAGAGCTCGATCTTCAAGAACTATCCTGAGTTTCTCGCCGACCATCATGCCCGGGACTTTGTGTGCGATACGCTGCGTATGGCCATCACCGGGGGCGTGGAACCGTTCGACATGGACCAGATGATGGAGTTGGACATGGAGGTGCATCACCACGAGGCGACGCAGCCGGTCAGTTCCCTGTCAACGGTGGCGGATGCGCTGCCCGGACTGGGGATTGTGGCGGCGGTGCTGGGCGTGGTCATCACCATGGGCTCGCTGGGCGGTCCGCCGGAGGAGATTGGAGAAAAGGTAGCGGCGGCGCTGGTGGGCACGTTTCTGGGCATCCTGCTGTGCTATGGCGCGGTAGGCCCCCTGGCCTCGAACATGGCCAAGACGGCCGACGCGCAGAACGAATATCTGCACGTGCTGCGAGTGTTGATCCTGTCGTTTCTGAAGGGCTCGGCTCCGATGATCGCCATCGAGATGGGGCGAAGGGCGATTCCCGCGCATGTGCGGCCCGGCTTCGACGAGATGGAAAAGAACTGCAAGAGCCACGCAGCCAGCGCGGAACCGGCCGCGGCGGCCTAACCCTCTAGGGAGAAACAAAGCATCATGGCGGCCAGGACACCGATCATCGTCATCAAGAAGAAGGGCGGCCACGGCGGCCATCACGGCGGCGCGTGGAAGGTGGCCTATGCGGACTTTGTTACCGCCATGATGTCGCTCTTCATCGTCCTTTGGCTGATGGGCTCGAGCGAGAAGGTCAAGAAGGCCGTGGCCGGCTACTTCAACGACCCCAAGGGAACTGCCGGCCTGCTGGGCACCACCTTGACCGGAACCGGCGAAACTGTCTCGCAGGCGCCTACCGGCGAACTGCAAGAGCTGAAAGAAAAGTTGGAAAAGGAGATCAAGGCAAGAAAGGATCTGGAGAAGCTCTCCAAGCAGATTGAGATCACGATCACTCCCGAGGGCCTGCGCATTGAGCTGATCGAGGGCAAAAACGGAACTTTCTACCAAAGCGGCAGCGCTAAACTCAGCGAAAGCGGACAGGAGCTGCTGGCGCTGCTTGCGGCGGAGTTGAAGACGTTTCCCAATTCCCTGCTGATCGAGGGCCACACCGACGCCACGCCATACCCCAGCGACTCGGGTTACAGCAACTGGGATTTGTCGGCCGACCGCGCCAACTCGGCGCGGCGGCTGATGCAGCAGGACGGTGTCCGAGTCAACCAGGTAACTCAGGTGCGCGGCTACGCCGACCAGATGCTGCGCGTGAAAAGCAACCCTCTCGATCCGTCGAACCGGAGAATTTCCATCCTGGTCAAGAACGACAGCGAATCGGTGCCGACGCTCTCGGCGGCCGGCGTGGTGAATGGATCTACGCCGTTGCCGGGAAAAAAGCCATAGACAGAACTGCGAGTCAGCGAGTCAGCGGAAAGGCCCTGGAGCGATGCTTTGGGGCCGTTTTTTGGCAAAAACCGGGATTTTCCGGCGATTTTCAGAGGCCAAATCTCACGATGCGGGAGATTTTGGGGGTGAAAAGTTTTCCACAGGCATTGATTTCAAACGGGTTAGAAATAATCTGCAAGGTTTCAGGGGAAATTTATACCCCCCTGGGGTAGGGGGGGGGGTACCCGTCAGTGGTCAGGGGTCAGTTGTCAGTTGTCAGTGGTCAGGAACGGCCCGAAAGTCTGGAGCTTGTTCATGGGATCATTGTGCGCTGTGACGGGGGAATTATCTGCTTGGAGTGGCCGCGGGTTGTGGTGTAAGCGACCTGGGCGGCGTAGAGGAGTTTGCTGCCCGAATCATCCCTGATTATGTCTGCAATCATGGCGTGAGTGACGCAGGCGATGAAGTCGCGGATGTTTTCGTCGCCGGAAAGCGGAGGCATGGCGTCACGGTAGGCGCGGTTGGCTGCGCAGGAGGCCTCATACTTGCTTTTGCCTTTTGCGAGTTCTGCCTTATTGGCGCGTATCCAGGCGCACACGCAGCGAGCGACGGCGGGGTTTGTGGCGGCGGCGAAGGGAACCTTCGTCTCGATTGGGGCGGGGGTGGTTTCGATGGCTTCAGTCATGCGGGCTTCTCCAGATTTGATTGTGCAACGGAAGGCGGTAATTATATGCAAAGGACTTGCCGTCAGCATCGTAACGGCCACCTCTTCAGATCGTAGAACCCACCGAACCCCGGTAACGGCCATGCGCTCGCCGCCCATGCCGAAGAAGCCAGCAGTTTGTCAGGATGCGGCAATAGGAGAGGGTAATGCACAGGAAAAGAGTTGCAACCGTCGCAATTCGGTTCCATATTGGTAAACTAAATTCAATCGAAGTCAAGGATGGGAATGCCCTATGCCGTCTGCACGGAAGAAAGGCTCAACCAGTCCTCACATTGTGTTGTCCTCTATCCGGAGGCCAAGGCATATGTTGGATTCGATTGAGATTTGCGCGGGAGCTGGGGGTCAGGCGTCGGGCCTTGAACTCGCTGGATTTGAGCATCAATGCTTGGTGGAGATCGACACTTCTGCTTGCGCAACCCTTCGCATGAATCGCCCTAGCTGGAATGTCCTCGAAAAAGACTTGAGAAGTTTCTCCGCTACAGATTTTAGAGGGATCGATTTACTCGCTGGCGGAGTTCCGTGTCCTCCGTTCTCAAAGGCAGGCAAACAACTAGGCAACGACGACGAGAGGGATTTGTTCCCTGAAGCACTTCGTGTTGTCGATGAGTGCCGCCCCAAGGCGGTGATGCTTGAGAACGTACGCGGACTACTTGACGCTGTGTTTGATGAGTATCGCGCGAATCTCATTCGCACATTCAGGAAGCTCGGTTATCACTCGGAATGGAAGCTACTCGTTGCTTCCGATTTCGGTGTCCCACAGTTGCGCCCGCGGGTCGTTTTTATTGCAATCGACTCAAGCCTGGTCGAACATTTTCAGTGGCCGCATCCATCTATGCATCTTCCTCCAACAGTGGGAGAAGCTTTATACGACCTAATGATGGAGCGGGGGTGGCATGGTGCGAAGCTATGGAGAGATCGTGCTTGCGATATTGCCCCCACGCTTGTCGGCGGGAGCAAGAAACATGGAGGTCCAGACCTCGGGCCAACTCGTGCCAAGCGTGCGTGGGCCGCTCTTGGCGTAGACGGACACGGTATCTCATTAGAGGCTCCAGCAAGGGATTTTGTAGGTATGCCACGACTGACCGTGCGCATGGCAGCAAGATTGCAGGGTTTTCCTGACACATGGAGTTTTGCTGGCAAAAAGACCGCTGCGTACCGACAGGTGGGTAATGCATTTCCCCCTCCGGTTGCCCAGGCTGTCGGGATGCAGATTTTTGCTGCTCTGAACAAGAACGCAAAGAGAAGGTTACTGTTGGCGTAATATCTGGAGGATCATTTTGCCGCGAGAACGAAAGACTAAACGCCCTGGATCTAAAAAACTCTTACGCGAATACTTCCTCACACATATTGGAACCGTGCTGTCTTCCGACGAACTCCAAAAGGTTTCGGGTGGAGCAAGCGAATGGGGGCGCAGAGTACGCGAACTTCGGAACGAGGAGGGGTATCAGATACTTACAGATCACGACCGGAGCGACCTAAAGCCGGGAGAATATCTGCTTGAAACACCCAAGCCGATTCCTGCATTTGCCCGTCAGATATCTAAGGAAATCCGGGCAATGGTTCTTGAGCGAAATGGATATACCTGTCAGATGTGCGGTGCCGTTGCCGGGGAACCACATCCTTTTGACCCGTCGAAACGAACCCGCTTGCATATCGGCCATATCATAGACAAACAAAAGGGCGGTTCAGATGAACTGACGAATCTGCGAGCACTCTGCTCGATATGCAACGAAGGAGCGCAGAATATCTCCCCGAAGCGGCCAGAATGGGTCGACTTGTTGGTACAGATCCGGCGCGCCCCCGCTCTTGACCAGGTCGAGGCGCTCAAGTGGTTGATAAAGAAGTTCCCATCCCAGGCTCGCGCGAATCTTCCTGATCCACGCGAATAGGGGCTGAGCATGGATAACCTCTCTCCGCGCCGCCGATCAGAGAACATGCGCCTCATTAGGAGCAAAGGAACAAAACCGGAGATCACCGTTCGCAAAGCATTATGGACGCTTGGGTACCGTGGCTATCGTCTTAGTTGCCCGGGCCTTCCGGGCAAGCCGGACATCGTTTTCAACAGGCGAAAGCTGGCGATTTTCGTTCACGGCTGCTTTTGGCATTCGCACAATTGCCGGGAAGGCAAGCGCAAGCCGAAGAGCAATCAGGGATACTGGCTACCGAAGTTGGAATCCAACAAAAAGCGCGATATCCGGGTGAGAAGACTCCTGCGCCGGGCGGGATGGAAAGTATTGACCATCTGGGAGTGTCAAACCCAAAATTCCGCGAGGATGGCCACTTTCCTGTCCAATCAATTGGCAGCGTTGTTTTCGTGAAGGATGTGCTACTTCCAGGATCCCGATTTCAGGAGCAGCTAAACGGCCCTCTCGACCCAAAGTCTCCTATCCACGCCTTGCCCGCACGGCGGCGGCTAACTCGGCTAACAGTGCATGGGTTTCCTTCGAGTCGATGCAGCCTTGGGTTTCCTTACTGCTCGATAACCTGGACGCTGGGGGCGGGGTCGGCCTGGGGCGACGTGCAGACGAATTTCGTCGCGTTGATGACCGCGCAACTGGCTTCTCCCTGCGTCCCATTGGCGATCAGAAAGGCTCCCGTGCCGGGCGCCGTTGCGTCCCAACTGTAGGTCATGCTGGTTGATTGATCCCAGGACAAGTTCCCTCGGCTGGTGGTGGTGAGGGCGGCGTTGATTACTCCGCCGGCGGTTACGCCGAGCACTCCCACGCTGCTGTTCGGCTCGATATTCAACAGCGCCAGGTTGCCGTAGAGGTAATTGCCGGCCAGGGCCGCGCTGGTGAAGCCGCTCGGCGCCTGCGGAGCCGTTTGCGGTTCCAGCCAGCCTGAATCAAGGGAGCCATTGTCACCCACGCTCATTTCAAAGGCGCTGCCGGTATTGAACAGATAGAGCCAGGTTGTGCTGCCGGCGGATGGGAATGTGGCGCGGCCGGGATGGGCGGAGTCAAAGGAGAGAGCGGACGGGCCGCCGTTCGATTGGCTGGCCGAGTAGGCGCCAGCGTTGTTCGTGTAGCTTTGGTTGATCGTCATGTTCCCGGAGCCGTCGCCTGTGCCCTGGAAGAGATGAGAGTAGAAGCCTGACGGCGCGCTGCCGGTCGAGTTGAATTCGGCCCCCCGCATGTAGAGAACGAATGGGCCATTGATGCTCGCGCCGGAATAGGGCGCTTGCTGTTGCGTGCGCATGCTGCCGGCCTGTTCGCCGTCGTTCGAGGTGTTATCGAGGATGAACATGCGGTTGGCGTCGATGATGTAGACGGTGAAGCCGGTGGAGTTGCCCGCACCGGTGAGAGAGATGGTGAAGCGGCCTGTGGCTGGGTCCGGCGCGGAGTAGGTTGCGGTGAAAGCGTAGGTCTGGACGGTTGAGTTGCCGCCCTGGGCACTGTCGATCATGCCGCTCGTGATCTTTCCGCCGGAGGCGCTGAAAAGGCCAACCGCGGCTTTCATGTTGCCGCTGTTGTCCTCGCCGTCGAGGCCGAAGGCGAAGCTGTTACCGCTGATGGCGCTGTCCGTAAAGGCGCTGGTTGTGGCCAGGTAGCAGTTGGCCGTGCCTTGCTGGTAGGAGGGCAATGTGCCCAGGTCATCGGCTTCGATCATGCGGAACTGCCGCGCCGGTTGAGCGGCGCTGCTGAGCGCAATCGCCCATTGCGTTGTCTGGATTCCCGCGGCGCCATTGGTCAGAATGGTGTGAATGGAGGCCGTGCCGTTATTGTCCGAGCCGACGCTGTAACTGCCGGTCATGGCGCCCGAGGCTGAGCCGATGTCATAGCTGTTGGTGTCGAAGATGCCGCTGATGAAGTTGCCCTGGCCGTCGGCCTGAAAACTGGCCAGAGAGGCCCATCGTGTGCCGTCAGTATCGATTGAGCCCTGGAACAGGCAGACGTAGCTTCCGTTGAGGTTACTGTTGTTAACGCCGCTCGGGCCGGCGGCAATATTGATGGTGTAGGTGACCGGACCGGCTGAAGCGCCGGTGGTGTCTTGCACGGAGACCTGGAATGTGATTGGGCCAGAGGAGGCAGGCGCTCCGGTGATGGTGAGCGTGCTATCGAAAGTGTTGGAAAAAGACAGGCCGGCTGGCAGACCCGTAACTATCCATGTGTATCCGGGCGAGCCGCCCGTGACATGAATCGGCCCGGAGTAGGCGTTGCCGGCGGTTCCGGCCGGCATCGTGGTGGTGGTGATTCTAAGCGCCGGGTTGATGGTGAAGGTGACCTGCGCCGATGTGCCTGCCGCCGTGCTGACCGTGATGCTGGCCGTGCCGGCGGCGGCGATCAGCGTGGCGGGAATCGCGGCCATCAATTGCGTCTGGCTGATATAGGTGGTCGCCAGGGCGGTCGATCCCCACTTCGCTATCGAAACCGGCGTGAAGTACTGTCCGCTGATGGTCAGCGTGAAGGCAGCCCCGCCCGCCGTGGCCACACCGGGGCTCAGCCCGTTGATTTCCGGCGGCGACGGATTGATTGTGAAGGTGGCTGGAACCGATGTGCCCGCCGCCGTGGTAACTGTGACGCTGCCCGTGCCGGAGTTCACAATCAGACTGGCCGGGACAGCAGCCGTCAACTGCGTCGGGTTGACGTAGATCGTGCCCAGAGGGGTTGTGCCCCAGATGGAGGTCGCGCCGGGGGTAAAGGCCGTGCCGTTGATGGTCAGCATGAACCCTGCCCCCCCGGCGGCGCCAGAAGCAGGACCCAGGCTGGTGATGGTTGGAGGCGACGGGTTGATGGTGAAGTAAGCGGTATTCGACCAGCCGATGCCGGGAGCGTAGAGCACGACACCGGCCGTGCCGGCGGTGGCGATCAGGCTGGCGGGGATCGTCGTCGTCACCTGCGTGGCGCTGATGTAGTTTGCGCCTACCCACGTTGATCCCCACAAGATGTTCATGCCCCGGACAAAATTAGCGCCGTTGACGGTAAGCGTGAATGCAGGCCCACCGGCCGCGGCCGAACTCGGGCTCAGGCTGGCGATCGCGGGGCTTGGCGGCGCAATGGTGAAGGTGGCCGGAGCCGATGTTCCCCCAGCCGTGGTCACCGTCACGCTGACCGTTCCTGCGGTCGCAACCAGGTTGGCAGGAACCTGAGCCAAGAGCGTCGTCCCTCCCGTACGGATCGTTACCAGCGGCGTTGTTCCCCAATTGACGACCGTAGTCGAGGTAAAGTTCGTTCCGTAAACATTCATCGCGAAGGCGCCATTGCCGACAATGATTCGACTCGGGCTCAGGCTGGTGATCGTGGGCAGGGGCGGATTAACGTCTAGCGCAGCTCCGGGAAAGGTTCCGTTGACGGTGTTGACCAGGTTGGCGTGGACCGCGCCGGTCAACTGCGCGGCACTCTGATTGGCAGCGGAAGGCGCTGTGGTGGCGGGCGAGGCGGGAGTGTCGGTGAGCGCGTCATCGGACGCGGCTGCGATGGCGGTGGCGTCAGGGCTGGTGGGAAGCGCGGCCAACCGTTGCGCGTCACTCCTCTGGGTTGTCGCCAGCACGGTTGCGCACCCCGCCGAGGTCGAGGTAAAGTTGGCGTCGCGGATGCTCACCGCAGGCGCGAGGCTCGCGACCGCCATGGCCGGAGTTGTGGTGGAGATGGTAGGCGGATTGATGATGAAGACAGCGCCGGACGTGGCGCCGCCGGCAGTAGTCACCGTGATTCTGGCCGTGCCCTCGCTGGCGATCAGGCTGGCGGGAACCACAGCCGTGAGTTGTGCGGTGCTTTTATAGGTCGTCGTCAGCGCGGTCGCGCCCAACGCAGAGGTCGAGGCCGGGGTGAAGTCCTTTCCGTTGATGGTCAGCGTAAACGCCGCGCCGCCTGCGGTGGCCGAACCTGGACTCAGGCTGATAAGTGCGGGGGGCGCCGCCAACGCCGCCGACACCCATGCCAATGCCAGGGTTACCGGAAAAGCCACGGTCAACCATCGCATGAACGAACGCATTCTTTGCATTTGAAACTTCCTCCGGAACGTGAAGCTTTCTTTCTCTCGCCACAACCAGCCAAAAGGCTCGTGCCGCCGGTGGAAACCGGTGCTTGATGGAGCCGTTTGGAGTGCGGCGGAGCTAAGGCCGCCTCAATTGAGAAATCGTCAAGATTCAAGGGGGCAAAAGGTTACTTTTGTCTGATTTTTTGTGGTTCCCAATGCGTGGTTCCAAATGCGAAAGGCCAGAGCGGAAAATCCCCGCCAGAATGAGAGTTTTTTCATCCTTTGGAAACCGCAGGTTGGGAGGGCTTCTGGCGGCGCCGGCGGTGAGGCGGCGGACTCCTGAGGCCCGGGGCAGCCTGCGGAACCACGGAGTTTCTTCGCTTCGCCTGCTGTTGTTGCGCAATCCGCGTTCGCTCCATCTGCCGCCCGCAAGCCGCAGCGCCTATAATCAGCGTGTTGTGCATACATTTTTTTCATCTCGTTCAGGCCAAGTTGAGCAACTGGCCGCCTCTCTGGGACTGGGTCTTGTGCTGTCTCTCTGCATCACGGTTTCCGCTTCTTCGCAGATGCCCGCGGAAGCCGGCCCCTCCTCAGGCGGTCGCATCCTGCTGGTGCTGCCCTTTGACAACCGCACCGGGCAGCCCAGCCTGGAGTGGATTCGCGAGGCCTCGGCGGAGATTCTGAGCAGCCGTCTGGGGTCGGCGGGTTTCGCCCCCATGAGCCGCGCGGACCGCGTGTACGCGCTGGACCACCTGGGACTGCCGCAAGGCTTTCACCCCGCGCGCGCCAGTTCGCTCAAGCTGGCCGAGACGCTGGACGCCGATTCGATCATCGTGGGCAGCTACCTGACCGACGGCTCGGGAATTGTGGTTGAGGCGCAGTTGGTGGATGTGCCCCGCCTGCGCATGAGCGATAAGGTCACCGTCCGCGGCGAGATGCGCGATCTGATCCAGGTCTTCAACTCGCTGGCCTGGAAGCTGACCCGGCAGCTCGATCCCGGCTTCAAAGTCTCCGAAGAAACCTTTGTGGCTGCCGGCTCCGGGCTGCGCGTGGACGCCTTCGAGCAATACATTCGCGGCATCACCGAGCCCGACCAGCAGGAGCGCCTGCGCCACCTGAACTCGGCCGTCCTGCTCAGCCCGGGGTTCAGCCCTGCCTGGATGGCGTTGGGGCGCGAGGACTACGCCAGCCAGCAGTACGAGCAGGCGGCAAAGGCTTTTGCCAGGGTGGGGAGCAACGATGCCAACGCCGACGATGCCCTCGAGGCCGGCTTCTTCCGCGGACTCTCGCTGCTGTTTTCCGGCGATTACGCCCGCGCCGAGGAGGCCTTTGCCGGCGTGGCCCGCGTGCTGCCGCTGGCCGAGGTTCTGAACAACCAAGGCGTTGCGCTCGCCCGTAGCGGCAAGGACGGCACTCCGCTCTTCCGCCAGGCGGTGGCCGCCGACCCCAATGGGGCCGACTATCATTTCAGCCTGGCCGTCAGCCTGAAACGCCACGGCAACGACGCCGAAGCCTTGACGGAGTTGGCCCAATGCCTGCGGTTGCATCCCAACGACAGCGAGGCCCAGGCGGTGCAGAGGGCCTGGACAATGCCAGACAAGCCAGGGCCAGCCAGGCCGCTCACAGCGCAGCCGGCCGCCGGTTCGGACGAGGCGGATGAGGAAGCCGGATCCAGGGCCGATCCGCTGGAGCGCATCGAGCGCGGATTTGACGAGGTTGCTTTTCACCAGGCTGCTCTGGTGATGGAGCAGATGGAAGCCTCACGGCTGGCTGCGCTGGGGCCGTTGGAGCGTGCGCAAAAGCTCTCCGCCCAGGCTCATGACTACCTGGATCGCGGCCTGCTGCTGGAGGCCGAGCGGCTCTACCAAGCCGCCGTGGCTGCTGACGGCAAGGTTACCGAAGCCCACGCCGGGCTGGCAGAGATTCGCGAGCGCACCGGCGATGCACAGGCTGCCCGCAAAGAGGCTGTGGCCTCGCTGGAACTGATGCCTTCGGTGGATGCGTACCTGGTGCTGGTGCGGCTGGACCTGGCGGCTAATCACCTGGAAGAAGCTCGACAGAACGCTGAAGCAGCCCTGCGGATTGACCCGAAGAGCGAGCCGGCGCTGGGGCTGCGCCGGCAGATTGAGGCCAGGGAAGGGCAGAAGAAGTAGAGTGTATTTCCCACTTTTGCGACAGAAAAAATCGCGTGGATGGGGCACGGAGCAGATGTGGTTGTATGACAATGCCCTGAAGGAGCAAGCCATGATGCAGCGCGTTATAGGGTTTGCGGTTCTGATTGGTTTGGGTGCGTTTTGCGGGCTGGGTTCACAGGTTTTTGCCCAGCAGCCGCTGGTCGATAAATTCGTCCTCTCCGACACCATCCAGCCGGTCACGGCCTCCGAACTCGACCGGGCGATTGCCCGCGCCAACTCCGACGGCGCTCATGCTCTGCTGATCGAGTTGGACACTCCCGGCGGGCTGCTCGACTCGACCCGCACCATGGCCGGCGCCATTCTTTCTTCAAAGGTTCCGGTCATCGTTTATGTGGCTCCGGCGGGCGCGCGAGCCGGGTCAGCTGGATTTTTCCTGCTGGAGTCGGCAGATATTGCCGCCATGGCTCCCGGCACCAACGCCGGAGCGGCCCATCCGGTCATGGAGTTCGGCCCCCAGCCCAACGCGACCATGAGCCAGAAGATCGAGAACGATGCCGAAGCTTTCCTCCGCTCCTACGTCACCCGCCGCAATCGCAACGCCGAAGCCGCCGAAGCCGCCGTTCACTCATCGCACTCCTACACCGCCCAGGAGGCGCTCGACCAGCACCTGATCGATCTGACCGCCTCGAACGACTGGGAGTTGCTGCGCGCGCTCGATGGCCGCGAGATCACCCGCATGGACGGGACTAAACTCACTCTTCATCTGGCTGACGCGCGGATTGAAGTGTTCCGGCCCACCCTGCGCGAAGAGCTGCTGGGCTGGCTGGTCAATCCCAACATTGCGCTGCTCTTTGCCGTCTGCGGCGCGCTGCTGATCTATCTGGAATTCAACTCTCCCGGCACCATCGTCCCCGGCGCGCTGGGCACGCTGATGCTGCTGCTGGCCATCTTTGCGCTCAACCTGCTGCCCATCCGGTACACGGCGGTCATGCTTCTGATAGCGGCGCTGGTTTTGCTGCTGCTGGAGGCCAAGTTTGGCGGCCACGGCGCGCTGGCCATCGCGGGAATCGTCTGCCTCACCTTCGGGACTCTTACGCTGGTTGCCGCGCCCGTGCCGGAGATGGCCATCAGCCCCTGGGTGGCCATTGCAGTCAGCGCCGCCTTCGGAGCCATCACCGTCTTTCTGGTTCGCCTGGCGGTGCGCGCCCGTCTCATGAAATCCCGCCTTGGCCCATCGGCCCTGGTGGGCAGCCGCGCCCGGGCCATGGAACTGCTTTCTCCAGAAGGCCATGTTCTCGTGGAGGGCGAAATCTGGCTCGCCGTGGCCAATGAGCCCGTGCCGGCCGGCATGCCCGTGCGCGTCGTGGCCCTGGACAACTACAAGCTGCGCGTGGAGCCTGTGCAGCCGCAAAGGCCGCCGCAGTCCCCTGCTTAACTTTGTTGGAGTACAATTCGGTCGTAAGTGAGGAAGGAATTCCAATGCCTGATCTGTCTACCCCGGTCCTGATCTTTGTAGCCATCGTCGTCCTCTACCTGCTCAACTCCATCAAGATTCTCCGCGAGTATGAACGCGGAGTGATCTTCCGGCTGGGCCGCGCCCTGCCCACGCCCAAAGGCCCCGGCATCATCCTGGTCTTCCGGCCCTTTGATCAGATGGTGCGCATCTCGCTGCGCCAGGACGTGCTCGAAGTGCCGCCCCAGGACGTGATTACCCGCGACAACGTCACCCTCAAGGTGAACGCGGTGGTCACGCTCTACGTGGTCAACCCCAATGATGCCGCCATCAAGGTGGCCAACTACGTCTATCAGACCTCGCAGTTTGCTCAGACCACGCTGCGCTCGGTGCTGGGCGAGGTGGAGCTGGACGAGCTGCTCAGCCATCGCGACAAGTTGAATCTGAAGATTCAGACCATCATCGACCAGCGGACTGAGCCGTTCGGCGTGAAGGTGATTTCGGTTGAGGTCAAGCAGGTGGACCTGCCCGAGCAGATGCTGCGCGCCATGGCCAAGCAGGCCGAGGCCGCGCGCGAAGCACGGGCGAAGATTCTTCACGCCTCGGGCGAGTTCGACGCCGCGCAGAAGCTGGTGGACGCTGCCGCTCTGCTGGCCACTGAGCCCATGACCTTGCAGTTGCGTTACCTGCAAACGCTGACCGAGATTGGGGTGGAGAAGAACACCACCATCGTCTTCCCGCTTCCGCTGGAGATGATGACGCTCTTCAACAAGCTGGGCGCGACAGCCATGGCAGCGGCGGAAAAGAAGTAAGCGACGCTGGCCTGCCGACGTTGAATGAATAGGTTGTTTTGAAAGGGCGCGGCTTTAGAGACTGCGGGGGAAACTCCGGTTTCAGGGCGAAATCGGCGAATAGAGTCCCTCCGCGGCTAAAGCCGTCGTTGATTCCACTGGCATTATGCGGGGGTTAAAACCCCCGCCTCCCTCCGTTTTTGGTTTTTCCGCCGTTTGTAAATCAACTTTTTCTGCTTCGGGGAAGGTACAGGAATTTCCTTTATTTTGAGAGGACGCTAATGCACGAAAATATTGACGAGGATGAGCATCAGCCGGTCGAGCAGCGGCGCGACACTGAACTGACGCTTGGCCCGATGCTGCTGTTAGGGCTTTTTTTCGGCCTGGTGCTGCTGTGCGGCCTCTGCTTCGGAGTGGGCTACTCGATGGGCAGCCGCAGCGCTCAGGGAGCCTCAACGGCCGGCCTGCTGCCCGGCGTTGTAGCCTCTTCGCCGTCGGCCGGTTCCCTTCTCAAGCCCTCAGCCGTCGCGCAGAACATTCCCCCTCCGCCGCAGCCCGTCGTGGCCGATTTGTCCCCTTCCGGGACTTCCGGCACTACTCCGAGCGCCGATTCACAGGTACCTGACTCGGCTTCTGCCGCCGGCGGCAACTCCTCCCTGCCGGTCGTCAAGCCCGCGCTGTCCGCAGCAACCCCTGCACCCACTCCCGTACTCTCCTCTGCGTCTGCCCATCCCGCCCCGGCGATCCATGCCCCGGCGATCAAGGTCGCACCCGCCACCGCGGCAGCCGGAGCGCTGATGGTCCAGATTGCCGCCGTTTCGCATCAGGAGGACGCCGATGTGCTGGCGGGCGCGCTGCGCAAGCGCGGCTACGCGGTCACCGCACGCCGCGATGCCGCCGACAACCAGTTCCACGTGCGCACCGGCCCCTTCAGCAGCCGCAACGAGGCCGAAGCCATGCGCCAGAAACTGCTCAAGGACGGCTACAACGCGATCGTGCAGCCATAACCACTTGTTGCGCCCTGGTGAAAAGTGGCTGGTTCGCGCTGCCGGCGGGTATTCACTTCTCACATCCCCGTTCTATAATCCACAAAAATGGGAGGTCCTCTTGAAAACGACTCGACACAACTGCCTCTGCGCCCTCGCGGTTGCTCTCTTTGTGCTGGTTTCCATTGCCGGAGCCGGTGCGCAGCAACTCACGCCGAAACTTCAAAACGCCGTCGGGCACTGGCAGATACTCAACAGCGACGGCACACCCGGAGGAAAGGCAGACACCTACCTGGAGAACGGCAAACTCTTTGGCCGTGTCACCGAGGTGCGCCCTGGACGCACGCCAAAAGATGTTTGCGATAAATGTTCCGGCGAGTACAAGAACCAGCTGATCCTGGGCATGGTCAACATGCGCAACTTCCATCCGGACGGAGATGACTGGGTGGGCGGAACCGTCGTGGACCCGGAGAATGGCAAGGAATACAAGGGGAAGATCTGGGCCGAGGGAAACGACAAGCTCCATTTGCGCGGTTTTATCGGCATCTCCCTGCTGGGACGGACCGAAGTCTGGGTGCGATTGAAGTGAGCAGGAACGGAATATGATCGACGCCTCAGCCCCGCATCCACTCCGGCAGGCCTGAGGCTATGGCTGCTCGCACCGCCTGCGACAGCTCTTCGCGTGTCGCATAGTCGCTCGGATTCACCGGCGCATGGAAGATGATGTGCGCTGTTCCGGGCTTGATGGCAAAGCTGCCCTTGGCCATCATCGTCTCCGTGCCGTAGATGGAGACCGGGAATGCACGGCGCGCCGGTCTCCATGGCCAGGTAGAACGGGCCTTTCTTGAAGGGCAGCATGCGTCCGTCCCTGGAGCGCGTGCCCTCAGCAAACGTAGTGATGTGCAGGCCCTTGTCCAGCATGCGCTTGGCCGCGGCCACGCTCTCCTGTGCGCTGGCCGCGGTGCCCCGGCGGTCCACGGGAATGAACTCGCCCAGTTTGAGGCAGTAGCCAAAAACGGGCATATTGAACACTGAGCGCTTTGTGAAGGCGGAGGTGCGCCCCGGAATCTGCGAAATCAGCGCCGGCGGATCGAGGTTCGACACATGGTTGGCCATGAAGATGCACGCGCGGCCGGCGGGAACACGCTCCCGCCCCTCAACCTGAAAGCGGATGCCGGCTACAAAATAGCCCACGCGGACAATGAAGCAGACCGCGGCGTAGAGCGGCCCCACGTTGCCGGTAATTACGGCCAGCGGAATGAAGATCACCGCCGAGGGAATGCTCAAAACGAGAATGACAACGAATACGAAAATCGACAAAATCATGAGGGTTCCGTCAAAGAGCTGAGATTTGTATTGCCTCCGGCGCAAAACTGTGCAGGTGAAGCTGCAGTTCTACGTCCGCATCCACTCCGGCAGCCCGGATGCAATGGCCGTCGCGAACCGCCTGCAT
The DNA here is from genome assembly GCA_963765995.1 of uncultured Acidobacteriaceae bacterium. Taxonomy (GTDB): domain Bacteria; phylum Acidobacteriota; class Terriglobia; order Terriglobales; family Acidobacteriaceae; genus Telmatobacter. Next base: position 73,134 of record CAVXYT010000004.1, read on the forward strand.
CAGTTCCTCACGCGTGGCAAAGCCGGCCGGGTCGATCTGCGGATGAAAGACCACGTGCGCTGTCCCGGGATGCATGCGCAGGCTGCCTTTGCCCTGGATGCTCTCCGTGCCATGGATGGAAACCGGAATGCACGGCGCGCCGGATTCCATGGCCAGGAAGAATGGGCCTTTCTTGAAGGGCAGCATGCGGCCGTCCGGCGAGCGGGTGCCTTCCACAAATGTGGTCATGTGCACTCCCTTTGCCAGTACGCGCCGGGCAGCGGCAACACTCTCCTGCGCGGCTGCGGGACTGCCATTGCGATCCACGGCGATGAAATCGCCTTGCCGGAAGCCGGTTCCCAATACAGGCAGGTTCATCAGCGAGCGTTTCATGAATGCCGAGGTGCGCCCGGGAATCAACGAGATCAGCGCGGGCGGGTCCAGGTTGGAAACGTGATTGGACATGAAGATGCACGCCCGGTCACTGGGTATGCGCTCCCGGCCTTCGACGTGGAAGCGCACCCCGGCCATCCAGCAACTGCTGGAGAGCATGAAGCGTGTGCCCTTGTAAAGCGGCAACACGTTGCCCGTCAGCCAGCACCATGGAATAAACAGAATCGCCGTGGGAATTCCGGTGATGACCATGGTGGTCATAAAGATGAGATAAGAGAACATACGGGCCTTTCTAAACTTTCAGCGCTGAAGCACTCCGCGGCTACGGAGCAGCTTCTCACAAACCAGGCCAGGCCTCGCCACGGGCAATCAGCGTAGCCGGGCCGGTGAGCCTCAGCTCCGTTCCCGGACCGTCCCACTCAACCGTCTGCGCGCCGCCGGGAGCAACCACCGTGAGCGGAGACTGGCAACCGTTCAATGCCATCGCCGCCGTAGCCGAGGCTGAACTGCCCGTGCCGGAGGATGTGGTTGGCCCCACGCCGCGCTCGAAGATGCGAATCTCAATCGCGGCCGGGCTGACGATGCGAAGAAATATCACGTTGGTCTGGCGCGGATAATCCGGATGCACGCAAATCTCGGCGCCGATCTGCCGCCAAGGCAATCCGGCGACAGCGAACTCGGCGTTCTCCACTACAACGACAAAATGCGGATTGCCCATGGAAACGTCGACTCCCGCAACTCGAAGCCCGTTGGCCAGCGTGACGGTTCGCCGAGCGAACACGGGAACGCCCATCCGTGCGGTCACTTCCACGGTAAACTCGCCGTCCGTCTTCAGCGCATTAACCCGGCAGACGCGCAATCCCGCATCGGTGGTAATCTCCACTTCATCGCCCGGCTGGAAGCCGCGCTCCAGCGCCATCCACGCGGCCACGCAGCGCGTGCCGTTGCCGCTTATTTCGGCGATGGAACCGTCGGCATTGCGCAGGCGGATGCGGCCGGAGCTGAGGCCGGTCCACGCAAAGAATTCGACGCCGTCGGCTCCGATACCCGAGTTGCGCGCACAGAGCCGCTGCGCCAACTCTGCGTGATCTCGGCCCTGCGTGGCTTCCTCGGTCACAATCAGAAAGTCGTTGCCGCAGGCGTGAGCTTTGGTAAAGGGAATCAATCTTCCTCCCAGTTGGTGCAGGCAATAAATCGTGTTTCCTTGCCCGATGCTATCACCGCTCCGCCTCGCCTGGTAAAGCTCTTTGCGCCGGACGAGAAGCAGAATTACCTGAGACGTAAATCGTCCCGGCAGGCTCTCCGGGCGTCGAAAATCGGCGAACCGGCGTCAGTCCCTCGGGATGAGTCCTGACTGCGCGGTCGATCTCGTCGCCGTCAAAGGCCAGCACAATCGCCGCATGATCAGCCGGCGCGGCCAGCGCGGCGCGATAGATCTCCAGATCGCTCTCGTTGATGGTCTGGCGGAGCGGAATCCCGGTGAGCGCAACGATCTCAGGAAAGACTGACGTATTCATCAGCACCACGGATTGCGGCCGCTCGGCCAGCAGCGCCCGCAACGCCGGAGGAATCTCAACATCGTAGGGCCTGCGCGACTCGATGTTCCTGGCGCCCTCGACATACACCAGCGGACGCTCGCGCAGCATCTGAGCTGCGTTCAACGCCACCACTGCAAACAGCGCGCCACCCGTGTATCCAACCCACCGTGGGTTGAACTCGCGCGGTTTGAACTCCTGCACAGCGGCCATCGCAAACTGCGCCGCAAACCCCAGCCCCAGCGCAAAGGCCGGCAGCATCTCCATTCCATAACGCAGGTTGTACCAGGAGTGCGGCCACCAGACGGGCAGAAAGATGGGCACCGAACCGTATGAGACCGAATACACATAGAAGGCGGCCGGAAACCACAGCAGCAGCGCCCAGTTGAATGCGCGCCGCCGCGCCGTCAGCCATGCCCATGCCGTACCAGCGAGGCTCAGTATCAGCAGCACTTTGCCCCATGCGGCAGCAACTGCGTCCAGCTCCGCGGCCTTGATGAAGAAGATCAGCGCAACCCACGGATTATGCCAGCCCGGATGCGGCGGAAATCCCGGCACGGAGGTGCGAATCTCAATAGCCTTGGCCGAATACGGCCCTCGCGCGAAGTAGAGCCAATCGCCGAAGCCCACGGAGTTGTAAACAAACCAGGCCACGGGTGCGGCCACCAACAGCGCACTGGCCAGCCAGAAGCTCGGCGAGCGCAACCGGCCGCGACGCGCGAGAACCAGGCCCATGCCGATCCAGGCCACTAGAGCCATCACCCAACCGTCATAGCGCGTAAAGATTGCGGCCACCAGCGCCGCCGCAATCAGCCACTGCAGGCGGCGAGCTTTTCCAGCGTCTGCGTCGAGGCTCGCGCGCCACTCCACCAGCCAGACCACAATCCACACCATCTCGCAGACAAAGAGCGGCTCGGTCATCGCCGTGGTTTGCAGATAAAGCAGGTTGGGATTCAGCGCAAAGAAGGCCAGCGCCAGCGCGGAGGCCGTGGGTGTGAGCCAGTGGCGCGCCAACCGATACATTCCCGCGCAGGAGACGAGATAGGCCAGCGCCGACGGAATCACGCCGGCAAAGCCGCTGGCCCACCAGCTATAAATTTGCACAAAGGGAATCAACAGCAGATGCGGCAGCGGCAGCCACACCGAGCCCAGTTCGGTTAGCCGCGGCAGGCGTGCATCAAAGACCCGCCGGGCAATGTGCAGATGAGCCACCGCATCGCCGTAGTTGAGCATGGCGCCGTGGCGCCAGCTCCACACCACTGCGGAGATGGAGGCAGCCGCGCAGCAGGATACGACGATGAGCCACTCCGCACGAGAGATGGACTGCTTAGAGCGTGTTGCATTAATATCTACCATGTCTCTTTTGCAATCCCTCAGGGGTTAAAACCCCTTCCAATTTTGGCTCTTCCGGCACGACTAAAGTCGTGCCCTGACACTTCTTGCTACTCCGATGGCATTTTCCCGCAAGCTGTAGAGCCGTGCCCTGATACAAAGCGGGTTTATGAAACACGCTCTAGGCAAGGTGCGTCATCTCGCGGAACAGATTATAACGGTCGTCGATCTCCTGGCGCGTGAGCTTCTGCAGCCTTTCTGTGCCGAAGCGCTCGCAGGTGAAGGAACCCATCACGCTTCCGTAGAAGACGGCGCGGCGATAGGCAGCGGGAGTGATTTCAGATTGCGAGGCCAGGAACCCGAAGAAACCGCCGGCAAAGCTGTCGCCCGCGCCGGTGGGGTCCACTACCTCTTCCAGCGGCATCGCCGGAGCTTTGAATACCTTTTTGCCGTGGAACAAGGTTGCGCCGTATTCGCCGTGCTTGACCACCAGCGTCTTTGGTCCTAACGCCATCACCGCGCGGGCAGCCTGAACGAAGTTGCTGTTGCCGGCAATCATCTTGGTTTCGGTGTCGTTGATGAGCAGAATGTCGAGACCCTTCAGGACTTCGAGCAATGCCGCGCGATGATCCTTGATCCAGTAGTTCATCGTGTCGCCGGCCACCAGCTTTACATCCGGCAGCGCCTCGCGCACTCGCCGCTGCAAGACGGGATCGATGTTCGCCAGAAAGAGAAACTCCGAGTTGCGGTAGGCCTCGGGAATCTTGGGTTCGAAAGCCGCAAAGACGTTCAAATCCGTAATGTGCGTCTTGGCCTCGTTCAAGCTTTCGAGATAAGAGCCTTCCCAGAAAAAGCTCTTGCCGGCCGTGTGTTCAATGCCTCGCGTGTCGATGTTGCGCGCCTGGAATACTGCTTCCTGCCTTCGGCCAAAGTCCTCGCCCACTACGGCAATTACGCGCACATCGCAAAAGTAACTCGCGGCCAGCGAAAAGTAAGTCGCCGCCCCGCCCAGGCAACGTTCACGCCGCCCCGCCGGTGTCTCAATCGAATCGAAAGCCACGCTGCCCACTACGGTAATCGCCATTTATCTTCCTCTCAAAACACCAAAATATCGCGTCCGGCGTCATCCAGAATGTCATAGCTGGGCTTTAGTCCAGGCACGGTACTCGCTCCATGAGTTAGTTAAGAAGCGCCACTTTGAGGTGAGCGATCCTCTGCTAGATCCATCATGGTCCTCCATACTGCGATCCATCGGTCGCCTTGCTTCCGAAAAACCCAGAGATCACGACCAGCCGAATCTTCACGATAAGTGGCGCGTTCATAGAGCATCTTGAAGCGGAAAGTGGCGATCGCACAGTCTCCTATGACATCTATGTTTTCATCGCTTTCCTCGTACTCGATAACTCGAGTATTTTTGCAAAACTCAACGAAGCTGGCGACAAAAGCATCTCAACCGTGAACGGGCCCCTTGAAGCCCGGGAAAGCCATGGTGATTTCAGGATGAAGGTAATCCGACATGGACAAAGGGCGCCCTTCACGCCAACAAGCATTTATCGATGCTAAAACGGTATGAACGGCTTCTGTATTGAGGTCGGCCATTCTCGTTCCTCCAATTGTGACAACCTTGTAATCGCGAATGAACTTGCAAAACCGGAAACCCGAATGTGTTGGCTCAAACCCGTGCCTACCTCCCCAGATACTTCCCAAATAGCAGCTTCAATTTTTCTTTCGCTGCCGCCGGAATCGCGTCCGGCTGGGTGAGCACGGCGTACTTTGCCGCCGAGGCGCAGGCGCAGTTACGCTCGTGAGGCATGGCCGCCACGGCGGCTTTCACCACGCGCGCCGCGTTCTCGGCGTTCTTGTGCAGCACGGCCACAATCTCCTCGATGGTCACCGCGTCGTGGCCCTCGCGCCAGCAGTCGTAGTCGGTGACCATGGCGACGGTGGCGTAACAGATCTCCGCCTCGCGGGCCAGCTTGGCCTCCTGCAGGTTGGTCATGCCGATCACGTCCGCGCCCCAACTGCGATAGAGGTTCGACTCGGCGCGCGTGGAAAACTGCGGGCCCTCCATGCACACATAAGTCCCGCCCAGCTTGCCAACGACGCCAACCGTTGCGCAGGCCTCGGCGGCGGCTTTCGCGACCGTTGCGCAGACCGGGTCGCCAAAGGCCACGTGGCCCACAATCCCCTCGCCAAAAAACGTCGAGACGCGATGAAAGGTCCGGTCAATGAACTGATCGGGAATCACAAAATCCGTCGGCTTGTGCTCTTCTTTGAGCGAGCCGACGGCCGAGACCGAGAGAATGCGCTCGACGCCGAGTTTCTTGATGGCGTAGATGTTGGCGCGGAAGTTCAGCTCCGAGGGCAGGATGCGATGGCCACGCCCATGCCGCGCCAGAAAGGCGACCTTGCGCCCCTCCAACTCGCCCAGCACGAATGCCTCTGACGGCTCGCCAAAGGGCGTTTCCACGCGCTCTTCATGTACATTCGTAAATCCGGGCATCGAGTACAGCCCGCTGCCGCCGATGATGCCAATCTCTGCCTGAGCCAAAGTCTGCTCCTTCACCGCGCGCCGTTTCCCGGCCCGCCGCCTGCCAATGGCAAACACCTTAGTATAAAGCTCTGCTCCTCATCTGACGGCGGCAAAGATATGCGCAGGGGAAGGCTTCGCGCGGCGGCTTTGCCCCCCAAGTTGCCGCGCGCGGGAACATTCTTTGCCAACAGCATGGCCGCCGGCCAGGTGCGAAGATATATAGATAGCTCCCGCTTGCATTCCCGCGCAGGGCGCGGTCCCTTCAGGAGAAACTTGCGATGCGCCGCGTTGCGCTCATTTACAACCCGGCTTCCGGCCAGCAATCGACAATGCACCGCGCAGCCATCGACAAGGCGCTCGCCATTCTGCGCGGAGCAGGCGTTGAAGCCGAAGCACTGGAAACCAGCGCGCCCGGCAGCGCCGGTGTGCTGGCCGAGGAGGCCGTGAACCGGGGATGCGATACGATTCTTGCCTGCGGCGGCGATGGCACCGTTCATGAAGTCTTGCAGAGCCTGGTCGGCACCACCGTGGCTTTGGGCGTGGTGCCGCTGGGCACCGCCAACGCGCTGGCAGCGAATCTCGGCCTGCGCTCCTCTCCGGCAAAGGCAGTCCGTAAGCTGCTGACTGCGGCCCCGGTGCGCGTCTCCGTGGGCCAAATCTCTTATCAGGATGCTACCGGCACGACGCGCTCGCGCTACTTTACCGTGGCTGCCGGCGTGGGCCCCGACGCCCTGTTTCTCTCCCGGCTCGATCCCAGCCTGAAGCGGCGATTCGGCTATATTCTCTACATCATTGAAGCCTTTCGCCTATGGGCCACTCATTCTTTTCCGCTTTTTGAAGCGGCATTTGTGGAACGCTCCAGCGCCCAGCCGCGCGTGGAGCAGATTTCACAGCTTCTGGCGGTGCGCATTCGCGACTTTGGTGGCGTGCTCCACAACTTTGCTCCTGGCGCCACGCTGCACAAGAACGGCCTGCGCCTGATTGCCTTCAAGACCCGCAGCCGCCTGCGCTACTTTCGCTTTCTGATGACCGTCATCGTCGGCCGCCAGACCTTTTCCAGCGATATTGAACTGCTCGACGCAGTCTCGGTTGAGTGCCGATTGTCGAACGGTTCTTTGCAGCGCGTCTTCGCGGAGGCCGATGGAGAGCTGCTGGGCGATCTGCCGGTCCGCATCGAGATCGCTCCCCAGGAAGTCACCCTGTTGATTCCGCCCAACGCGCGGCCTTGAAAGCCTCACGCAAACCAACCACGCTCAGCCGTCGTCCCACCGGCGAACCTGCCCGAAAATTTCAACAGATAGACACTGGCGGCGAGGTTTTTCAGCCTGTTCAAGCCGGACCGCTTTATGTATCCAATTGAGCAGATTCTGTGTCTCGCCGCGTGAAAGACTCAGATCGTTGCTGCTATCTTGCACAAACTGAGCCGGATGCGGGCTGTGCGGAAACGCTGGGAGGAAAACATGCTTGGAATTGTCTTAATCGTCGATTATAATCCTTGTACTGATCGGCACGTTACCGACATGGCCGCACAGCAGAAATTGGGGATACTATCCGACCGGCGGGATTGGGCTTATCCTTGTGTTCTCGTTATCCTGCTATTTCTGGGGCGGATTTGAGTCATGGGTCCAGATAGATGATCAGGAGATGGCATCTGAGGCTTGCCCAGGCGGCGGCGCTGGTTTTCGCGCTGCTGTTCTTGGGCGGAATCGCGTTTGCCTACTCCGTTCTGACACACGAGGAAATCGTAGACCTGGCATGGAAATCGGAGATTCGGCCGCTCCTGATCGAACGCTTTCCGGGCATTACCGAAGACCAGATCAAGGAAGCTCATGCCTACGCCTATGGAGGTTCGGTAATCCAGGACCTGGGCTACTACCCATTCGGCAGCAAGGAATTCAGTAACCTGGCGCACTACGTTCGTTCGGGGGATTTTGTTCTGGAGTTGCTGGCTGAAAGCCAGAATGTCGACGAATATGCTTTTGCGCTGGGCGCGCTTTCGCACTATATGGCGGACATCGACGGCCACCCCGCGGTCAACGCGGCGGTCGCGATCCATTATCCGAAGCTGCGAGCGAAATATGGCAACTCCGTTCGCTATGCCCAGGACACGACGGCGCATCTGAAGACGGAGTTCGGATTCGACACACTGCAGGTGGCAAAGAATCGCTATGCGCCGGAGCAGTTTCACGATTTCATAGGATTTCAGGTCTCGGAACCGCTGCTGGAGCGGGTTTTCCCAGTCGTCTATGGGCTGGAACTGAAGGACGTGCTGACGCACGAGGACCTTGCGGTTGGCTCCTATCGTTTCTCTGTCAGCCGCCTGATTCCGGAGATGACCCAGGTGGCGCTTCAGACGCACAAGAAGGATCTGATGCGTGAGACACCGAACTTTGCCAGACAAAAGTTCCTCTATCGTCTGTCCCGTGCGGATTATGAGAGAAATTGGGGGAAATCCTATACAAAGCCGGGAGTAGGCACGCGAATCTTATCCACACTTCTGCGCTTTATGCCAAAGATAGGTCCCTTTAAAGGATTGGGATTCAATAGCCCCACACCGCAAACGGAAGACCTGTATATCAAGAGCATCAACACAACCACCGATGATTACCGCGCCCTGCTGGAAGAGGCGCGCGCCGGCAAGCTGGTGCTGCCCAAACTGCGATCTCGATGACGGCAAAAGAACCGAGGCAGGAGAATACTCGCTTGCGGACGACACTTACGCAGACCTTCTCGCAAAGTTGACGGCGCATAATTTCGATAAGACATCGGCCCAACTGCGCGATAACATTCTCGCGTTCTATGCCGGCCCCTCGTTGCCGGCCGAAACCGGAATAGACCCGGCTCACCGGCAAGCGGTTCTGGCCGAACTGAGCCGGTTGAAGTCCGCAACGCCTTCGCCGGTCGCGGTGGACAAGCCTTCCATCCCGAAGCCGTGATCGTAAAACAATTACAATCTCTTTTATGCTCCTCGCCGTCCTCACCGTCTCCGACCGTTGCTCACAGGGCCTGATGACCGATACAGCTGGCCCGGCCGTGGCGGCGCTCGCCGGCCGGCAGTGGCCGCAGGCCGAAATCTGGACTGGCCTGCTGCCCGACGACGAAGACAGGATAGCCGCCACGCTCGAAAAACTCTGCCTTCAGGGCGCGGCCCTGATCCTCACCGTTGGCGGCACAGGCCTCGGCCCACGCGACCGCACTCCCGAGGCGACCCGCCGGGTGATTGACCGCGAAGCCCCCGGACTGGCTGAGGCCATGCGCTCCCTGGGCGCCGCGAACCATCCCTTCGCCTGGCTCTCGCGCGCCGTGGCCGGACTCCGGGGCAGCACGCTCGTCGTCAACCTTCCCGGCAGCCGGCGCGGCGCCGAAGAAAGCCTGGCCTCCATCCTCGCTCTCCTCGAGCACGGCATCGAGGTCGCCGCCGGCGGCCAGACGCATCCCTGAAATCCCGCTTCTGAGCCGGAATGGGAAGCCGAAAAACCTACATGTCCATCTCAGAAACATCATTCCGTCCGTATAAAACGTCCCTCAGGGGCTAAAGCCCAGCGTCTTTTGCGGCTTGTTTCGGCACGACTGAAGTCGTGCCCTGACACTTCGTGCGACTTCGTTTTGAGTGTTTCCGCAGGCTGTGAAGTCGTGCCCTTTCAAAACCGGTTTGTGCAAGCACTTCTAGCGCGGTGTCGCGGGCGCTACCACATACACATACTCAAGCGGCTCATTTCCCGTGTTCGCCACGTTGTGGCGAGTCGCGGGCGGAATATAGACAAGCGCCAGAGCTGTGAACGGCTGCTTTGCCTGGCCTTCGATCATCGCCTCGCCCTGGCCGCGCAGAATCACCAGGGCTTCCTCGTTCTTGCCGGTGGTGTGCCAGCCGACCGTCGCGCCGGGTTGCAAGCGTACAAAACCGCTGCGCATTCCTGCCGTTTGAGGAACCCCCTCCAGCAAAGGGCAATCACTTTGCTTGCATGCGAATGGCAAAGTCAGCGGATGCGGTTTTGCCGTCTGCGATGAAACAGGCGCTGTTGCCAGCATCAGTCCTGCGGCAACGCTTAACAAACATGCTTGCGAAATTTGTCTCATTGATTGCCTCCGTTGCGATACTCCCTGTTTACCATGCCGCATCCCCCCGCGGTCTTGCGGGAACGCGCAGGATGGCCAAACAATTCAGTTTAAACCGGAAAGGCGAAGCTCGCATCCCGGCTCCTCACTCGAACCGCCAGGGGAGTCCTGGAGGGAGCACCATAGCGCCTTCGGCTGCCTTTGTCTGGGCTTCTCCCGGCCTCGGCAAGCCGCTGTCCGGAGTTTGCGTTGACTCCCGGGGCCTGATTCGGTTATTCTGGAGTCCTTGCGCGGTGTTGCGCCTGGGGTCAAAGTGTGTCGGGGCCCCCGTCGGCAGGTCTTCGTCGATGGGGTGAGTCAGCTCACCCGGACCCGGCTGGTTGATGCCCTGAAGGGGTCGGCTGGAACAGGCCATCTGCTGCTGGATTCGAGTTTTATTCGACGCGCCTCCGGCACTGCTAGAGCCCCTTTAAGGGCCAGCCCCCGCACTCCTCACCCGAACAGATTTGTTTGGCAGTGGGTGGAAAATGGGCCCGTGCGCCGGATTGGCGCGGGCAAGAGCGCTTTGCTCTGGTTTTTTCAAGGCGTTTTAGAGGGCAGGAGAGAGATGGGTACCTTTGTTCCGAGCGGCAAGAATATTGACCGCAAATGGTTTGTAGTGGACGCCAGCGGCAAGACGCTGGGCCGTCTGGCGACCAAGGCTGCCGATGTGTTGAGCGGCAAGCTGAATCCCCAGTATGTGCCGTACATCGACGTGGGCGACCACGTGATCGTGATCAACGCGGAGAAGGTCCGCCTGACCGGCCTCAAGGCGCAGAACAAGCTTTATCGCCGCTACACCGGCTTCCCCGGCGGGCTGCGCGAGGAGTCGTTCACCCGCCTGTTGAACCGCAAACCGGAGATGATTCTGGAGCAGGCCATCAAGGGCATGTTGCCCAAGAGCAAGATGGGCCGCCAGATGGCCACCAAACTGAAGGTCTATCGCGGCGACAAGCACCCTCACGAGGCGCAGATGCCGGTGAAGTTGGAGATTGCGTAGCAACAGGGGTCAGAGATCAGGGGTCAGGGATCAGAAAAACCCGTGACGGCTGGCGAATGACCGGGTTGAAGAGAGTTTTGGCCGGGAACAATTCCGGCAGAGAGAGCAGAGAATGGCAGATCTGGTTCAGTATTACGGGACGGGGCGGCGCAAGTCAGCGATCGCGCGCGTCTTTCTGCGTCCCGGCACGGGCGAGTGGAAGGTCAACGGCAAAGCATTTGATGTGTACTTTGTGACCGAGCAGCAGCGTGTGGCCGCCAAGCGGACGCTGGCGCTGGTCGAGCTGGCTTCGAGCTTCGACGTGGTGACCACCGTCAAGAGCGGCGGCGTGGCCGCGCAGGCCGATGCCGTCAAGCTGGGCGTTGCCCGCGCACTGGTCCAGTTCAATCCCGAGCTGCGCAAGGTGCTCAAGGCCGAAGGCCTGCTCACCCGCGACTCGCGCATGAAGGAACGCAAGAAGTACGGCCAGAAGGGCGCGAGAGCGCGCTTCCAGTTCAGCAAGCGCTAACGCGCTTGCAGGGATCAGGGATCAGGTTTCAGGGATCAATTGGCTTGCATTGCTTTTCTGAACCCTGATCTCTGAACCCTGACACCTAGCTTTACCAAATTCCCGCAATAGCGGGTTCAATCCGGGCGCAGGCATCGACCACCCGGATGCAATCCACGAAGGAGGCCAATGGCCACGATCACAATGAAGGAGCTGCTCGAAGCTGGAGTTCACTTCGGGCATCAGACCAAGCGCTGGAACCCCAAGATGAAGGAGTATATCTTCGGCGAGCGCAACGGAATCTACATCATCGACCTGCAAAAGACGCTCAAGCTGTTCAAGGAAGCGTCGAAGTTCGTCACCGAGCTGTGCGCCAGCGGCAAGACGATTCTGTTTGTCGGCACCAAGCGCCAGGCGCAGGAAGCCGTGGCCGAGGAGGCCACCCGCGCGGGTATGCCCTACATCAACCAGCGCTGGCTGGGCGGGCTGCTGACCAACTGGGTGACGGTGCAGAAGTCGGTGAAGCGCCTTCAGGAGATCGACGAGATGGCCACGGATGGCCGCTACGACCTGCTGACCAAGAAAGAAGTGATCAAGCTGGAGCGGGAGCGCAAGCACCTGCAGGCGAACCTGGCCGGCATCAAGAGCATGAAACGCCTGCCGGACGCGCTGTTCATCGTCGACTCGAACAACGAGGCGATTGCCGTGAAGGAAGCCCGCAAGCTGGGCATTCCGGTGGTGGCCGTGGTGGACACGAACTGCGATCCGACGGTGGTCGATTACGTGATTCCCGGCAACGACGACGCACTGCGCGCCATTCGCCTCTTCACCTCGAAGATTGCCGATTCGGCCTCCGAGGGCGTGAACCTGGTGGGCGACAAGGCCTTCCAGGAGGAGCTTCCTGTTCCGGTTGCCGAAGATGGTTTGGCCGCCGAGGCCGCTCCCGTTGAGGCCGAGGAAGTGGACCTGGAAGCGGCCTTAGGCGGCGGCATTCGCAAGGCGCCGGCAGCGGTGGCCGCGCTGGATGCTGCGGCCGAAGATGCCGAAGCCGAAGCTGCCCCTGCGAGGCCGAGGAAGTGGACCTGGAAGCGGCCTTAGGCGGCGGCATTCGCAAGGCGCCGGCAGCGGTGGCCGCGCTGGACGAGGCCGAAGTGGCCGAGGGCGCTCTTTAATCTTTCCTGCGCGCGATGCGCAGAATGAGACAAGCGTGGCCGCGAGCGTTGAGCGCCACGCTTTTCTTTTGCCGGAACACCTCCGGCCACAAAACTTCAGTGCCCCACTCTCGCCGCGTTTTTGTTATTGCGGCTAGGGTGGGAAACCCAAATCTCGACCGGCATCCGTCCTTGATAAGTCAGGACGGACGTTAGGAAGACGCAGAATTTCAGAAAAGAGAGATGAAACAGTGAGCGAAAAGATTGATGCCAAGTTGGTGAAAGAGCTTCGGGAAAAGTCCGGCGCGCCCATGGGCGACTGCCTGAAGGCGTTGCAGGAGACCAAGGGAAACATCGAGGAGGCTTTCGTGGTGCTGCGCAAGCGGGGCATGGCCTCGGCGCAGAAGAAGGCCGCCCGCACCACCAACGAGGGCGCGGTGGGCACCTACATTCACGCCGGCGGCAAGATCGGCGTGCTGCTCGAATTGAATTGCGAGAGCGACTTCGTGGCCCGCACCGAGGACTTCCAGGAGCTGCTCAAGGACATCGCGATGCACATCGCGGCCAGCGATCCGCGCTATGTGAAGCCTGAGGACGTGACCGCGGCCGATCTGGAGCGCGAGAAGGATATCTATCCGCGCGCAGGCCGCCGCCACCGGCAAGCCGGCCCCGGTGATCGAGAAGATCGTCGAGGGCAAGATGGCCAAGTTCTACGAGGAGGTTTGCCTGCTGGAGCAGCCCTTTATCAAGGATCAGGCCATCAGCATCAAGGAGCTGATCGGGCAGAAGGTGGGCAAGCTGGGCGAGAACATCACCGTGCGGCGCTTTGCGCGCTTCAAGGTGGGCGCGCCCGACTGGACCGTGGCGACCGACCAAGCCCGTGGAAGCGGCAGCCGAGTAACTCGCCAGTTGCATTCAGGAAATCGACAAGGCCCGGGGCGCAAACCCTGGGCCTTATTTGTTGCACGGAGACGTCTACACCATCGTGATCCCGAAATCATGGAACACGCTATAATCTCCGATTTCGGCGGAGGCATTCAGTGAATGATCTGACTTGCCTATGAAAGAAATGCTTGAGGCTTAGCTTCGCGGCTTTTGTGTTTGCCTGGCAGTTCTTCCCTGGAGCTTGTGAAGCCCAGGGGAGCAAGCCAACGGATGACGCATTCGCACAATTGCTAAGTAAGGCTCAAGCCGGAGATACTCTTGCACAACACGACCTTGCCTACAGATACAAGATGGGTACCGGGGTACCGCAGGATTATGCGGAAGCTGGCAAGTGGTATCGCAAGGCGGCCGAGCAGGGAGATGCGGATTCGCAGTTGAACCTTGGAATGATGTACCAAAACGGCTTCGGAGTACAAAAGGATCAACGGGAAGCCGCGAAGTGGTACGAAAGTTCATTGCCAGCAGTGGGATTTTTCGGAACAGCGCTCCTCTACGGATATCTTCTCAGTCTTAGTACGAGGGACGTGCGACAATTAAAGGAACCATCTGCCTGGATTTACATCTGTCCAGCCGTCGCGCTGGTGATGGGGTTCATTTCTGATGGCTACGATATCGTTCTTGTATTCCGGAAAAGTTATCTACTTACTGGCACCTTCCTCCTTCACGACCCCTCAGGATAGAATAGGAGTTCTTGTCCACGTGAACACTTGAACGGTGGGTTCCGACTAGGCTCACGTGCGGATTATAACGACGTTTGGTTCAACCTGGACTTTGGCAGCCTAGATTCGGATGAGGCAGCTGCAGGTAAAGCCCTTCGGGTTCTAGCCATCCGATACAAACCACTTCGGGGGATAAAGCCGGAGTGGCACTGCTAGATTCTGCTCCGCTCCTCCAGGATCGCTGGGCGATTGCTAGTTATGCGATACTCATTAAGGCATGTATAAGCGAATCGTTCTCAAGCTATCGGGTGAGGTGCTGGCCGGCCCGCTCGGCTTCGGCCTGGATGCCGACAAGCTTGCCGAGATTACCGGCGAGATTGTCGATGTGCACGCTTTGGGCGTGGAGATCGGCGTGGTTGTGGGCGGTGGCAACTTTTTCCGCGGCGCAGGCGCGCAGGCTAAAGAAATGGACCGCGTGAGCGCCGACAATATGGGCATGCTCGCCACCATCATCAACGCCATCGCCATGCAGGACGCCATCGAGAAGCGCGGCGTGCAGTGCCGGGTAATGAGCGCCGTCTTCATGAACCAGGTGGCCGAGCCGTACATTCGCCGCCGCGCCGTGCGCCACCTGGAAAAAGGCCGTGTGGTGATCTTCGCCGCCGGCATCGGCAATCCCTTCTTCTCGACCGATACGGCGGCCAGCCTGCGCGCCATGGAAATCAAAGCCGATGTGCTGCTGAAGGCCACCAAGGTGGAAGGCATCTACAGCGCCGACCCGGTGCTGGTGAAGGACGCGATCAAGTACGACGAGATCACCTACATGGAAATTTTGCGCCAGGGGCTGAAGGTGATGGACCTGACCGCCGTGAGCCTCTGCAAGGACAACAACCTTCCCATGGTCGTCTTCAACATGAACCAGCCGGGGAATATCCGGCGGGTGGTGCTGGGCGAAAAAGTCGGCTCGCTGGTCACGGCGTAAGACTACTCACTGCTTACAGTTGACAGCTAATAGTACTCAGTTGCCACGCGTTTTGCCGCCCGCTGAAAGCTGCCGGCCGTCATCTATCTTTTGCCCGGAGGCGTCTAACAGCTAGTGGAGACGCGCAAGCCAGAACGGCTGAATGCACTGACGGGGTTGCGCTGCTTCGCGGCCATCAACATCGTTTTTTTCCATTTTTCCAATCCCCAGTGGTTTGGCTTTCTGGCGCCGGTGATCAACGCCGGCTACCTCTCCGTGAGCTACTTCATCCTGCTCTCGGGCTTTGTGCTGGGCTATAAATACGCAGACAGCGCGCGGGCCGGGCAGTTGGACCGGGTGCGTTTCTGGAAGGCGCGCTTCACGCGGCTTTACCCCATCTACCTGCTGAGCCTGCTGTTGAGCTGGCGGATGGTTGCGGTCGAGTATAGGGCTCACACTCACGCTATGTTCTGGACGGGCATGGTGCTTACGCCGCTGCTTTTGCAGGGCTGGATTCCCTCCATCGCAACATTCCTGAACACGCCGGCCTGGACCATGCCGGCCGAGAGCTTCTACTACGTTCTCTTTCCCTGGCTGGCCAGAGTCAGGCGGCCGGCGCAGACCTGGCACTATCTGGTGCAGTTAGCCGGGGTGTGGGCGCTGGGCATGGTTCCCGGCACGCTGTACGTGGTGTTCAATCCGGACGGCATCGCGCATCCGGACCGCTGGAGCTGGGGTCCGTGGCTGCAGGCGCTCAAGTACACCCCGTTGCCGCATCTGGCCAGCTTTGTCTTCGGCATTCTGCTGGCCGGCCTTGATGAGCTGGTGCCGCGGCCCGGCCGCCTGCGCCTGATGCTGGGGCTGGCCGGCTTTGCGGGCATCTTCGGCATTCTGGAGCTGGGGCCGCTCGTGCCCTACGCCATTCTCCACGACGGCCTGCTGATGCCGCTCTTCGGTTGCATCGTCCTGGGGCTGGCCGGGGAGAATCCGCTGGCGACCCTGATGGGGATGCGCCCGCTGGTCTTTGTGGGCGAGGCCAGTTACTGCCTTTACCTGCTCCACTTCAACTTGTGGAACCTGATCCATGACACCCATCTGCTGGACCGGCTGGGTCTCACCCGCTTTGATCCGTGGCTCAGCTATGCGGTGCTGATTGCGCTGGCTCTGCTGGCGCTACACCTGGTGGAAAAGCCGGCGCAGCGGCAACTGCGCAAGTGGATGGGGGCATAGCAGGGGGATCGGATCTGTTCACCCTCTCCTGGGAGAGAGGTAGACCAAGGCTGGAGCCCGGACCTTCCACACGATCACGTTTTTCGCAACCGGCAAAGCCCTGACCTGCCAGCGCGTTCCGCCTGTCAGAATTGAAGCCAGGCGCAGCAAAAGGCCCTGCCGAATGGCTGGGCCTATTTGTCTGCTGAGTTGATTACGGCTACGGGGTAACCGATTGTGTGGAATAGTTGCCGTGGGGAACGCCGGTTACAGCCGTGGGTTTTGACCCGGTGGGGTACGGCGTAGCCTGGGTGGCAGATATCCCGCCCGAAATCGGGTCCAGGCGGAAGCCGGAGACGGAGTTGCCCAGGTAGTTTGCGGTATAGACAAACCGGCCCAGCGCCGGGTCTATCATGACAGCGACCGGCTCGGTGTCTGTGGCATTGCTGATGGCGGAGCCGCCAGCAGGGTTCACAGCGCCCGTGGGCGTGCCGGTGGCCAGATCGATGGCATAGGGCGAGACCGTGGAATCCAGCGAAATTGGCCACGTAGATGAACAAGCCGCGCGGGTCGATGGCCACGGCGGAGGGTTCGTTCCCTGTCCTGAAGGGACCGTTGGGCAGGAAGCTCAGGGTGCTGCCGTCCAGAATCGTGTAGCCGATCAACTCGTTGGAGGCGTAGTCGGTGACATACACGAAGCGGTCGGTCGGATCGGAGGCGATAGCCGTGGGCTTGACGCCTGCTTCGTAGGGGCTGTGCGTGGCCGCGGTCAATGCGCCGCCCGAGCCGATGGTGAAACCAAAGACCCAGCCCGGATTGGCGGTGCTGGTGAGTGGCGTGCCACCGGGATTGTAGGCCGATTGGTCATAGGCCGAAACAAAAACGGCATTGCCGCTCACAGTACTGTTGTTGGCCAGCACGGTGATCCCCGTGGGAACAAGAGCATCGCTCGCGTAGGTGCTGGAAACATTGGCGAGATTCAGGGGCTGCTGAGATGCCACGGACCCGATTGTGCCCGAGGAGAGAGCATACTCCGTAAGCGTCGCGCCGGAGTCTGGTGGTCCGGAGATCACATACAGGTAGGTCCCGGCGGTGTTCACTGCCAGGGAAATGGGAGTGGTGCTGAGGGTGGCCGTGTCCTTCGATGTCAGAACGCCGTTGAGGCCGATGGCGAAGTGGACGATGGTGCTGCTTCCCGCATTAGCGACGTAAAGATTCGCATAGTCGGAGGTGACGGCCATGGAAACCGGGTTCACTCCGCCCGAGGATACGGCGGGGGCGCCGGTGCGCAATGCGCCGGACTGGGAGTCCACCGCGTAGGTCTGGATCTGTCCGTCATTCGAGGTTCCCGAACCGGCGGAACAAGCCACGAAAACATAATCGATGGTTGTGATCGCGCAGGCAGTGAAAACGGTGGCCACTAGAAGGCCGATGGAAGAGACCAGAAAAAGCTGGCTCAATTTGCTGAACTTCATGCGCTTCCTTCGTCGTGGGCTTGTCACGTGCGGGCCCAAAGAAAACTGGTTAGGTTGCCCCGTATGGATTGTAAAAGCCCGGTACGGGGTGTTGCTAGAGTGCCCGGCAGCGGGCTGTCGCCCAGGATCACTTCTGCGCGCTGCCGTGCGGAACGGCGGCCACGGCCGTCGGCTGGGCGTTGGCCGTGTAAGGAGAGTGTTGCGTGTTGATGAGCGTGCCGGCAGTGGCGCTCAACTCAAAGTCGGAGACGTCGTTGCCGAGAAAGTTGGCGGTGAAAAGAAAGTGGTTGGTCGATGGGTCGATGCCGATGGCCACCGGCTGCGTGTCTGCGGCGTAGGTGACTGGGGTGGCGGAACCGCCCAGAAAACTAAGCGCGCCGTTTGCGATCGAGTAGGCCTCGACGTTGCCGTCCAGCGAGTTGGCCACGTAGGCATAGGGGTAGCTGGGATCGACAACGATCGCTGAGGGTTGATTGCCGGCCGGGAACGGGCTGCCGCTGAGCGGAGTCAAGAGCGCCGGATGCAACCGAGAAGCCAAGAACATTGCCGTTGGCGTAATCCGTGACGTAGACGTAGCTGCTAGTGGAATCGCTGGCGATGGCGGAGGGACAGGTCCCGGCGGCAAAAGGCGACACCGGGTATCGTGTGAGAGCGCCGCGTCGAGCGGCCGAGAAGCGCTACCGACGCCCCCGAGTAGGCGCTGGAGCCAAAGACGCATAGTCAATTGTTGCCGGACGTCACTGGACAGCGGCCGAGTCATAGGCGGTGACGTAGACGTAGGCGCCCGATGGCCAGAACATTGATCGCCGTCGGCACCATGCACGTCGGCTGGGGCTTGCTGGGCAGGATCAGCGGCCAGTAGCTGGCGCCAATGCTCGGATTGACGATGGGCGTTCCCGGCGCGCCGCTGGGCGTTGGGCTGGCGCCGGCCGGAGGCGGGCAGGAGGGGAAAAACGCCCACCGACCCCGAACACGGGCTCCGCGGTCGAGCAGGTGGGCAGCGGCTGGTAGGTGTCCACGACAAACAGGTTCGTTCCGCTCACGGCAACGGCGAGCGGGAAGATCCCGGGCGTATTCACAGTGTTCTGTGGATAGAGCTTGCCGTCGTTGCCGATCAGGAACTGAACGATGGTGTTGTCGTCCTGATTGACCACGTAAAGATTCGCGTTGTCGGAGGAGACGGCTTCGGCGACCGGGTTGCGCCCGCCCGAGGGAAAGGGCGAGCTGGGAATCTGGCGCATCGCGCCGGAGACCGAGTTGATCTCGAAGACATCGATCTCGCCGTAGTTGTTTGGTCCCGCGGCCCTGGAGCTGGCCACGAATACGAAATCCACGGTGGCCGTGGCGCAGGCGGTGATAAGTCCGGCCACCAGAAGGCTGGCTGCGGAGACCAGCAGCAGTTGGCTCGATTTGTTGAACTTCATGCGCATCTTTCGTCAGTAGGCCAGAAGCTCAGGCCCAAAAAATCAGGTTTGGAATCGAACCCCAGGGCGCCCAGGAAAAACATCGCGCCCGGCATTCGGCTGCGTTCACAAAGACTGCGGACCAATCTTTGCCCGGCATTGTCTGGCGTGTCCTGGAGCGGGGGCCAGCCTCCGCCCCAGGCACATCCGCATCAACCGGCGGTTTAGCTGGTGCGCCCATCCACCAGGCACCAGGTGGGCGGGCCGGTCAGCGTATACTGCGACGGCGCCTTCGTCGACTGGGAGAGCGGGGTGAGGGTGCCGGCGTTTTCGTCAATCGCCTGACCGGTTACGCTTGAGTCGTTGAAGTTGGCCGTATAGAAGAACTGATTTGAGGGGTCCTCGACCAGGCATTGCGGGCCGGCTCCGGTGCCGAAGCCGATGGGGGTGCCTGCCATTTCGGTGGGCTGAAACGGACTGTTCATCACGTAGCCGGCAAGCCCGCTCTGGGCCGTTCCCGTGCCGGTGGTGTTGTTCCCCTGGTTGGCTACGTAGAACCACTTGCCCTTGGACTCCACCACCAGATAGATGGGGTTGGATTGGTTCGGGTCATCGGGGATGGGACCGCTGGTGGCCGCCAGCAGAGCGCCGCCGCTGCCGACGGTGTAAGGCAGAATCTGGCTGGTTGCGCCGGTGGAATTGGGTGCGGCGGGCGCTTCGTTGTCGAGCACGAAGACGTAACTGCCACCGGTCACGATGGCGGTTCCCTGGGCAATGTTCAGCGGCTGGGCGCTGTTCTGGCTCACCGTCAACTGCCCGTTGGAGCTGTTGTAGTTGTACGGGAACACGGTTGCGCCGCCGGTGTATGGATAAGAGGTGGAGGCGGTGGTGGACGTCCCGCTCATCGTGAGGACGATTCCGCTGGACATCACAAAGTCGACGGGATTGGCCGGAATCGGGAAGTAGGGCAGCGCGGCGCCACCGGCTGCGGTGACCTGGGCGTTGACGATTAGCTGCAGTCGGCCGGTAGTCGCGTTGACCTGGAAGGCAGTAATATCGCCGCAGGTTGTGGCGCCGGTCAGGGCAGCTGCGCAGTACGCGTTATTGGTGGCCGCAACGGGATTGCTGTTCGTGGAGGATGAAGCTGGGGAATCGTGTTCCAGCACGTAAAGGTAGGTTCCCGAGCTGTCGGAGATGATGCGGAACGGGTTGACGCCCTGGGTGTAGAAGGTCTCCTGCGGCGTGAGGATGCCGTTGGCGCCGATCGCGAACTGGGTGATGTTCGCGTTCTGGCAGGGGTCAGCCGTGGTGCAGTCGGTGCCGCCGGAGGCGTTCGCGCCCCGGTTGAGAACATAAAGAAAGCGGCTGCCGGTGAGCAGCACGGCCCGAACCGGGTTGGCGCCGCCGGAGGAGACGGGCAGTCCATTGATGGGGGTCAGCTTGCCCGTGTTGTGATCGATCTTGAAGCCGCTGATGATGCCGTTTCCGGAGGACTGGCCGTTACCGTCCCCGTCACATACAAAAAGCCGACCGAATAACTCTGGACGCAAGACGTAACGCTGAGGATAACGCCAGCAGAAAGGGCGCTCATCAGAAGGGCCTTGCCGAATTTCGTGAACTTCATGCGATTCCTTCATCCTGGTCCGGCGTGCGCCGCCAAGTTTGCTAGTTCCACAGCAGAGCTGGGTTGGGACGGGTCCCTGTTGCATTGTAAAAGCCGAGGGCAGGTTGTGCCTAGTTTTGGCTGGGAATGGGGCAAAACAGCGCATTTTTCCCGTGCCGCCCCGACCTCGGGAGCGGCGGAAACCCAGCGCCTTTGCGTCTGGCCAGCCCGGTTTTACTCCCTGACGGCTGCAGCTTGGACGCCTGGACGGCGGGAAATGTCAACGCGCATGCGCCGGGAAAGAGCCGCCCAGGCCGTCCAACCCGGCCTTGAGGCCCACCGGCCCCTGGTCCGAAGCCGTGGCTTCGACGCGCCACGGCTTCAATCCAGGGATACAGGCCCTGTCCTGGTCTACCAGACGCGGCAGGAGTTCACCGGGTACATGGGCTGGCCCTTGGTGCAGCCAAAGGCCTTGCCGAATTCGTCGAAGTTCTGCACCGTGCCGTTGACGCGCCAGCGGCCGGGCGAGTGGGGGTCGACCAGCGCCGACTGGCGGGCCGACTGCTCGGTCTGGTTCTGGCACCACACCTGGGCAAAGCCGAGGAAGTAGCGCTGCGCCTCGGTGTAGCCGTCGATCTTGTCGTCGATGGTCTTGCCCTGCGCCGCCAGCGTGTCCAGCAGGGCCATGTAGGCGATGCGCAGGCCGCCGTTGTCGGCCGTGTTCTCGCCCAGGGTGAGCTTGCCGTTCAGCTTCTGCGCGGGAACGTCGTCCATGCGCCGGAGCGGCCTCAAAGCCGCTGTACTCGTCCGCTACGCAGTCGGTCCGCTCGGTGAAGGCCTTGCGGTCCTCGGGCGTCTGCCACTCGCGCAGGTTGCCCTTGCCGTCGTACTTCGAGCCCTCGTCGTCGAAGCCGTGGGTCATCTCGTGGCCGATGACCACGCCGATGCCGCCGAAGTTGACCGCCGGGTCGATGGTGAAGTCGAAGAACGGCGGCTGCAGAATGCCGGCCGGGAAGTTGATGTCGTTGAACGACGGGTTGTAGTAGGCGTTGACCGTGGGCGGCGTCATGCCCCACTCCTTCTCGTCCACCGGCTTGCCCAGCTTGGCGAAGTTCTAGTTGCGCTCGAAGACCGCGTTGCGGTGCAGGTTGCCGATCAGGTCGTCGCGCTTCACCTTCACGCTCGAGTAGTCGCGCCACTTCTCCGGGTAGCCGATCTTGTTGCGGATCATGGCCAGCTTCTCTTCGGCCGCCTTTTTGGTGTCGTCGCTCATCCAGGGCAGGGTCTTGATGTCGTCGCCCAGGGACTTCTCCAGGGCGGCCACCAGCTTGTCCATGCTGGCCTTGGCCGCGGGCGGAAAGTTCTGCTTCACCCAGTCCTGGCCCACGGCCTCGCCCAGCGCGCGGTCGGTCATGCTGGAGCACTGCTTCCAGCGCGGCGTCGGCTCCTTCTGCCCGGCCAGGGTCTTGCCGAAGAAGGCGAAGTTCTCGTCGAAGAAGGCCTTGGGCAGGTTCGCGGCCGCGCCGTGCAGCACGTGCCAGCGGAAGTAGCTCTTCCAGGCGTCGAGCGGCTCGCTTGGCGATCAGCTCGTTCAGCGCCTTGAAGAAGTCGGGCGTGGCCACGTTGAGCGTGTCGAAGTGGCCGATCTTCACGTCCTTGAAGTAGACCGAGTAAGTCGAAATCCGGGGCCAGCTTCTGGAAGTCGGCCACCGTGTAGATGTGGTAGCGGTTCTCCGGCTGGCGCAGATCGGTGCGGCTGGTGGAGGCCTTGGCCAGCGCGGTTTCGATCTCCATCACCGCGGCGGCCTCTTTGGCGGCCTGCTCCGGGGTGTCGCCGGCCAGGGTGAACATCTTGGTCACGTGCTCGACGTACTGCTTGCGGATCTCCTGGAAGCGCTTGCTGTCCACGATGTAGTAGTCGCGGTCGGGCAGCGAGAGGCCGCCCTGGCAGATGCCGGCGATCTGCTTGGAGGAGTCCTTCTCGTCCTGCTCCACGCCGAAGCGGAAGAAGCGGCGCGGGGCTGCCCTCGGTCTCCAGCTCGCCCATCAGCGTGGCCAGCTTGTGGGCGTCCTTCAGGGCGGCGATGCGCTTGAAGGCCGGCTCGAGCGGCGTCAGGCCCTTCTTCTCGACCAGGTCGGTGTTCATGCAGGCGGCAAAGTAGTCGCCATACTGCTTTTCGAGCGGGGTCTTGGGGCTTGTGGCGGCGGCGTCCAGTTCCTGCCACAGCAGGTAGCGGTTGCGCTCGCTGCAGCAGCGAGAACGACCGCGCCCAGCGCACCTGGTCGGCGGGAATGGGGTTGTTCTTGACCCAGTTGCCGCAGGCGTACTGGTAGAAATCGGTGCAGGGGTCGGCGGTCTTGTCGATGGCCGAGAGATCGAAGCTCTTGATGGCCGTGGGCGGCGCGGGCTTCGACGGCATCTGGGGCCGCGGGCGCCTGCGCCAAGACCAGTTCCGGCCGCGAGAAACAGGATGGAAGCGAAACGAAAACAGTTCATGAATGTCCTCTTGGAAACAGGGTCACCGGCCAGGTCCATCGGCGCGGAAAACGCCTGTGGATATTTTTTTTTTTTTTTTTTTTTTTTAAAAAAAAAAAAAAAAAAAAAAAAAAAAAAAAAAAAAAAAAAAAAAAAAAAAAAAAAAAAAAAAAAAAAAAAAAAAAAAAAAAAAAAAAAAAAAAAAAAAAAAAAAAAAAAAAAAAAAAAAAAAAAAAAAAAAAAAAAAAAAAAAAAAAAAAAAAAAAAAAAAAAAAAAAAAAAAAAAAAAAAAAAAAAAAAAAAAAAAAAAAAAAAAAAAAAAAAAAAAAAAAAAAAAAAAAAAAAAAAAAAAAAAAAAAAAAAAAAAAAAAAAAAAAAAAAAAAAAAAAAAAAAAAAAAAAAAAAAAAAAAAAAAAAAAAAAAAAAAAAAAAAAAAAAAAAAAAAAAAAAAAAAAAAAAAAAAAAAAAAAAAAAAAAAAAAAAAAAAAAAAAAAAAAAAAAAAAAAAAAAAAAAAAAAAAAAAAAAAAAAAAAAAAAAAAAAAAAAAAAAAAAAAAAAAAAAAAAAAAAAAAAAAAAAAAAAAAAAAAAAAAAAAAAAAAAAAAAAAAAAAAAAAAAAAAAAAAAAAAAAAAAAAAAAAAAAAAAAAAAAAAAAAAAAAAAAAAAAAAAAAAAAAAAAAAAAAAAAAAAAAAAAAAAAAAAAAAAAAAAAAAAAAAAAAAAAAAAAAAAAAAAAAAAAAAAAAAAAAAAAAAAAAAAAAAAAAAAAAAAAAAAAAAAAAAAAAAAAAAAAAAAAAAAAAAAAAAAAAAAAAAAAAAAAAAAAAAAAAAAAAAAAAAAAAAAAAAAAAAAAAAAAAAAAAAAAAAAAAAAAAAAAAAAAAAAAAAAAAAAAAAAAAAAAAAAAAAAAAAAAAAAAAAAAAAAAAAAAAAAAAAAAAAAAAAAAAAAAAAAAAAAAAAAAAAAAAAAAAAAAAAAAAAAAAAAAAAAAAAAAAAAAAAAAAAAAAAAAAAAAAAAAAAAAAAAAAAAAAAAAAAAAAAAAAAAAAAAAAAAAAAAAAAAAAAAAAAAAAAAAAAAAAAAAAAAAAAAAAAAAAAAAAAAAAAAAAAAAAAAAAAAAAAAAAAAAAAAAAAAAAAAAAAAAAAAAAAAAAAAAAAAAAAAGTGAAAACGGAGGCAAAAAGAGTAAACAAAAGAATTCAGAGCAGAATTTTTTTTTTTTTTTTTTTTTTTTTTTTTAAAAAAAAAAAAAAAAAAAAAAAAAAAAAAAAAAAAAAAAAAAAAAAAAAAAAAAAAAAAAAAAAAAAAAAAAAAAAAAAAAAAAAAAAAAAAAAAAAAAAAAAAAAAAAAAAAAAAAAAAAAAAAAAAAAAAAAAAAAAAAAAAAAAAAAAAAAAAAAAAAAAAAAAAAAAAAAAAAAAAAAAAAAAAAAAAAAAAAAAAAAAAAAAAAAAAAAAAAAAAAAAAAAAAAAAAAAAAAAAAAAAAAAAAAAAAAAAAAAAAAAAAAAAAAAAAAAAAAAAAAAAAAAAAAAAAAAAAAAAAAAAAAAAAAAAAAAAAAAAAAAAAAAAAAAAAAAAAAAAAAAAAAAAAAAAAAAAAAAAAAAAAAAAAAAAAAAAAAAAAAAAAAAAAAAAAAAAAAAAAAAAAAAAAAAAAAAAAAAAAAAAAAAAAAAAAAAAAAAAAAAAAAAAAAAAAAAAAAAAAAAAAAAAAAAAAAAAAAAAAAAAAAAAAAAAAAAAAAAAAAAAAAAAAAAAAAAAAAAAAAAAAAAAAAAAAAAAAAAAAAAAAAAAAAAAAAAAAAAAAAAAAAAAAAAAAAAAAAAAAAAAAAAAAAAAAAAAAAAAAAAAAAAAAAAAAAAAAAAAAAAAAAAAAAAAAAAAAAAAAAAAAAAAAAAAAAAAAAAAAAAAAAAAAAAAAAAAAAAAAAAAAAAAAAAAAAAAAAAAAAAAAAAAAAAAAAAAAAAAAAAAAAAAAAAAAAAAAAAAAAAAAAAAAAAAAAAAAAAAAAAAAAAAAAAAAAAAAAAAAAAAAAAAAAAAAAAAAAAAAAAAAAAAAAAAAAAAAAAAAAAAAAAAAAAAAAAAAAAAAAAAAAAAAAAAAAAAAAAAAAAAAAAAAAAAAAAAAAAAAAAAAAAAAAAAAAAAAAAAAAAAAAAAAAAAAAAAAAAAAAAAAAAAAAAAAAAAAAAAAAAAAAAAAAAAAAAAAAAAAAAAAAAAAAAAAAAAAAAAAAAAAAAAAAAAAAAAAAAAAAAAAAAAAAAAAAAAAAAAAAAAAAAAAAAAAAAAAAAAAAAAAAAAAAAAAAAAAAAAAAAAAAAAAAAAAAAAAAAAAAAAAAAAAAAAAAAAAAAAAAAAAAAAAAAAAAAAAAAAAAAAAAAAAAAAAAAAAAAAAAAAAAAAAAAAAAAAAAAAAAAAAAAAAAAAAAAAAAAAAAAAAAAAAAAAAAAAAAAAAAAAAAAAAAAAAAAAAAAAAAAAAAAAAAAAAAAAAAAAAAAAAAAAAAAAAAAAAAAAAAAAAAAAAAAAAAAAAAAAAAAAAAAAAAAAAAAAAAAAAAAAAAAAAAAAAAAAAAAAAAAAAAAAAAAAAAAAAAAAAAAAAAAAAAAAAAAAAAAAAAAAAAAAAAAAAAAAAAAAAAAAAAAAAAAAAAAAAAAAAAAAAAAAATCAATTCACTCAAGCTGCGCCGCATAGCAGCCTATCACGCCTGACGTAGAGTGGTGAAGGCTGCCACTCCGCCGCTTTCCGGAATTCCGTCCCCAAGGGCCGGCTTTCTTGCTACAATCCGCTTGCGGTTCACCTCTGGAGGTTTACAAATGTTCAAGACGGATTCTTCCCGGTATTGTTGTCTTCGGTAATTGGCGCTCTACCCCTGCTTTCTCAACCGGCCCCAAAGCCCGCGGCTGGGCGCACTCTTGTCCGCGCCGGCCACCTGCTCGATGTGAAGACCGGCAAACTGCTCGATGGCCAAACCCTGGTGGTGGTGGGCGACACCATCCAATCCATCGCGCCCAGCGCTCAGGTTCCCGCGCAGCCGGGCGATACGGTAATCGATCTGGGCGGCCTGACGGTGCTGCCCGGTCTGATCGACGTGCATACCCACCTGACCATCGATACAAACTTCGATCCCTACCACGAACTGACTGAAACCGATGCCAAAGAGGCCATCAACGGAGTGGTGAACGCCCGCACCACGCTGCTGGCCGGCATTCACCACGGTGCGCAACGTGGGCGCCGACGGCTTCACCGATGTGGACCTGCGCGACGCCATCAACTCCGGCCAGATTCCGGGCCGCACATGCAGGTGAGCGGGCCGCTGATCGGCATTACCGGCGGCCATTGCGACGACAATCTGCTGCCCTTCAAATACCACGCGGTGGGCGACGGCGTGGCCGACGGCATCGCCCAGGTGCAGCACATGGTGCGGCAGAACATCAAGTACGGCGCGGATCTGATCAAGATCTGCGCCACCGGCGGCGTGCTCTCAAAGGGCGACGACCCGCAGGCCTCGCAGTTCACGCTGGAAGAGATGCAGGCCATCGTCGCCGACGCCCACCGCCTGGGCCGCAAGGTGGCCGCGCACGCCCACGGAGCGCAGGGAATCCTGTGGGCCACCGAGGCCGGCGTGGACTCCATCGAGCACGGCAGCTACATCAACGACGAAGGCATCGCCGCGATGAAGCAGCACGGCACCTATCTGGTTCCCACGCTCTATCTGGAAGACTGGATCGTGGAGAACGGCAACCTGCCGCCCTACTCGCACAAGAAGATGATGGAGATCAGCGCCGTGGCCAAAACCAACATCAAGCGCGCCATGCAGGCCGGCGTAAAGATCGCCATGGGCACCGATGCCGCCGTCTATCCGCACGGATTGAACGCGCATGAGCTGGATGTGTACGTCAACCAGCTGGGCATGGCCCCGCTGGCCGCCTTGCAAACCGCCACCATCAACGCCGCCGACCTGATGGGCTGGACCGCCAAAACCGGCACACTCGAACCCGGCAAATGGGCCGACATCATCGCCGTGGAGAAGAACCCGCTCGACGACGTGCGCATCCTGCAGAATGTGAAGTTCGTGATGAAGGCAGGCGTGGTCTACAAAAACGAGGGGAAATAGGCCTGTTGGGTTGGCGGAGCGGCGCATCTCTCCCAGGTGAGACTTCCCGCTTGCAAATTGACGATGCGCCCTGCCACACTGAAAACGTGGCCACCCAAACAATCGTCATTCTCGATTTCGGTTCGCAGTACACGCAACTGATTGCGCGGCGCATTCGCGAGCAGAACGTCTTCTCCGTCGTGCTGCCCTGCACGGCGCCTCTTGCCGAAATCAAGGCGCTCAAGCCGCTGGGGATCGTCCTCTCCGGCGGGCCGTCGTCGGTCTACGATGCGGACGCGCCGGCTGCCGACCCGAAGCTGCTTGAACTGGGCGTGCCGGTGCTCCACCCACGGACAAGACCCGTCGCGGGGACCCCGGTGCTGGGCATCTGCTATGGGCTGCACTTCATCGTGCACCATCTGGGCGGCAAGGTGCGCTCCGGCGCCAAGCGCGAGTATGGCCACGCCGAAGTGACGCATCGAGGACAGCGCGACGCCGCTGTTTGCCGGCCTGCCGCCCACGCTCGCCGTTTGGATGAGCCACGGCGACGAGGCGCTGGAGCTGCCCGCGGGCTTTCATCGCATCGCCATCTCCGCCAATGCGCTGGCGGGAATCGAAGATGCCGAGCGCCGCATCTGGGCGGTGCAGTTTCATCCCGAGGTGCATCACACGCCGCTGGGTCCGCAGATCATCCGGAACTTTGTCTTCAACATCTGCGGCGCGCGCGGCGACTGGACGCCCGGCGCACTTCATCGAGACCACCGTGGCCGCGATTCGCGAGAAGGTCGGCAAGGGGCACGTCATCTGCGGCCTCTCCGGCGGCGTCGACTCGTCGGTGGCGGCGGTGCTGGTGCACCGGGCCATCGGCAGCCAGCTCACCTGCATCTTCGTCAACAACGGCGTGCTGCGCAAAAACGAATTCGCAAAGTGTGCAGAAGAACCATGCGCGACCAGCTGGGCCTGAACGTCGTCGCGGTGGATGCGAGCGAGCGGTTTCTCGCGAAACTGGCCGGGGTCACCGATCCCGAAACCAAGCGCAAGCGAATCGGCGCCGAGTTCATCGCCGTCTTCGACGACGAGGCCACGCGCATTGCCAAAGAAACCGGCGGCGTGGACTGGCTGGTGCAGGGCACGCTCTATCCCGACGTGATCGAGTCGTCGCAGCGTCAAGGGCCCCAGCCAGACCATCAAGAGCCATCACAACGTGGGCGGGCTGCCGTTGGGGATGAAGCTCAAGCTGATCGAGCCGTTGCGCGATCTCTTCAAGGACGAGGTCCGGCGCATCGGCCGCGACCTCGGAATGCCGGAAGAGATTCTGGGCCGGCAGCCGTTTCCGGGACCCGGCCTGGCGGTGCGCATCCTGGGCGAGGTGACGCCGGAGCGCGTGGCGCTGCTGCAGGAGGCCGACGAGATCGTGGTCGCCGAGATCAAGGCCGCAGGGCTCTACTCGTCAAGATCTGGCAGAGCTTTGCCGTGCTGCTGCCGGTGATGAGCGTGGGCGTGATGGGCGACCAGCGGACCTACGCCTACACCTGCCGCCGTGCGCGCCGTGCACTCGGAAGACGGCATGACCGCCGACTGGACGCCGCTGCCCTACGAGGTGCTCAAGCGCATCTCCAGCCGCATCGTGAACGAGGTGCGCGGCATCAACCGCGTGGTCTACGACATCACCTCCAAGCCCCCCGGCACCATCGAGTGGGAGTAGGTGCTGGCCGCACGGGCGGGCGCGGCTTCGACGCAAATACAAATCACGTTGGAATCGTGTTGTCTTCTTCCGCACGGCGTGGCGCGTGTCGGAAATTATTGGGCCTGCTTCAGCCTGACGAAATGCAGGACGCAATTCACCTGGTGTGTCTGCTGGTCGGCGGTGATCTGGTAAGTCGCGCCAACGCCGGAGAGCGATCGCATCAGAACCGGATCGTTCTTCTGCGCATTGCTGATAAAGCCGGCGAGATAGCTTTCGTCGAAGGGATCGCCGGGCATTATCTGCCAAACGCGCATTAGATGACTGCGCAGTTCGTCGCTCACATTGTCGAACTTGACGAAGCCGAGATGGTAGATGGCACCGGGATGAATCTCCACGGTGTAGCTGACCGTGCCGGCAGCCTCATCGAATTCGGGATGCGGCGTTAACGCGCAGTCCATATAGCCTTTCGACTTGTATCGGGATGCAATCAGAAAGAGCAGATCGCGGAGGTCTTGACCTTGCGTAGCGAGACGCGCGCTGCCCGATGGCCTTGTCGATCTCGGCTTGTGTCGCCAGTGAATCGGCCGGCAGATGAATTGCGCCCAGCTTGTAGAGACGCCCCTCGGCAACGGAAACAGTGAAGGGAATGTCGATGGCCGCATCCGAGATGACCGGAGCGCCGGAGCGCGCGGCGTGAACCTTCACGGCGGCATAGCCCTGATCGGTGTAGAACAACTCCAGCGCGTGCTCCAGGTTATGCGCCGAGGCCTCGGTGTCGAACGGAGTTCCTGTTTCGTGATTGGCGGCGTGATCGGCCTGGGCTTCGAGCGCAGTGGAAACGCCTTCCAGATGAATCTCACCTACCCGCACAGGCGGCGCAGTAATGGCGAAGCTCATGGCCATGACCTTGCCCACTATTTGGTCGGTGTAGGGAGTGGCCATGACGGTAGCTTTGATGCCCTTGGCCGCAAGCATCTCTTCCAAAGCGCCGCGTACGCTTTCCGTCAGCCCGCCCTCGGAGGGCACTTTGCCGTGATAGAGCGGAAAGCGGTCATGCAGCGCGGCATCCAGTTCCTTGCCCGGTGTGAGTGGAAGGTTCTCCAGGCGGATCGGATAGAGATCGGCGTGCGGGACCAGGGTAAAAACGAGATCAACCCCATCGAACTTGAAGGACAGGCTCTCGAAGACGCCTGTGTCCATCAGCTTTTGGGAGTGGTCTTTCATATCGGCGAAGGCAAGGACCGTGCCTTTTTGCATCCCCGCTGCGGCCAGCAACTCCTGGTCGGAGTACTCCGGGGCGCCCTTGAACTGGATGGTTTTGGGCTGAAACTTTTGCGCGGCGGCGGACAGGCTGGATGCGAGAAGGACAATGGTTGTCAGGAGCAGGAAGGACGTGCGCTTCATGATAGGGAAAGAGTAGCAAAGCGGCGGCGGGCGCGGGAAAGAATTTCGCCGTTGTTAATGGCTAAATTCCAAAGTATCAGAGTAAAACATAGTACTATTCCGTGGCCGCAAGGTAACTCCGGAAGAACTCCAGAGACTTGCGCAACCCTTCTTTGAGCGTGATGCGCGGCTCCCAGCCGAGCAGGGCACGGGCTTTGGCGATGTCGGGGCAGCGGCGGGTGGGGTCGTCCTCAGGCAAGGCTACAAAGCGCAGTTCACTTTTTGAGCCGGTCACTTCCAGCACTGCTTGCGCGCACTCCAGGATGGTGAACTCGCCGGGGTTGCCGATGTTGACCGGCAGGTGTTCGCCGGAACGCGAGAGGCGCAGGATGCCTTCGATCAGGTCGTCCACGTAACAGAAGCTGCGCGTCTGGTTGCCGTCGCCGTAGATGGTCAGAGGCTCGCCGCGCAGGGCCTGCATCATAAAGTTGGAGATGACCCGGCCGTCGCTGGGATGCAGGCGGGGGCCGTAGGTGTTGAAGATGCGGACCAGATGGGTGTTGACCCCGCGCGAGCGATGCCAGGCCATGACCATCGCCTCGGCAAAGCGCTTGGCCTCGTCGTAGACCGAACGGGGGCCGACCGGATTCACGTTCCCCCAGTAATTTTCTCGTTGCGGATGCTCCAGCGGGTCGCCATAGCACTCCGATGTGGAGGCGTGCAGATGGCCGGCGCCGTAGCGTGCTGCTATTTCCAGGGTGTTTTCGACACCGATGGAGCCGACTCGAAGGGTCTCGATCCCCAGGCGAAGGTACTCCGGCGGGCTGGCCGGAGAGGCAAAGTTGAAAACGCTATCCACCGGACCCACATCGAAGGGCCGGCAGATGTCCCGCTCTTCAAACCGGAAGCGCGGCTCGCTGGCCAGGTGAGCTATGTTTTCCCGGTCGCCGGTGGAGAGGTTATCGACGCCGACAACAGTGTGGCCTTCGCCCAGCAGGCGGTCGGTGAGGTGAGAACCAAGAAACCCGGCAGCGCCGGTGACAAGTACGCGCATAGTCAACAGTCTATGCTCCAAAGTTCAGAAACTGGGCGCCGCATCTCTCCAGGCAAGCCGCTATGTGGCGTGCCGGCTCTTACACGGCCAGCTTGCGTGGTTTGCCTTGCTGCGCCTGGTAACATGCCGGCCGTCCCACGCTCACATACGTGAAACCATGATCGATCATCTGCTGCGGCTTGTAGAGGTTGCGGCCGTCGATCACGATGGGGAAGCGAACCGCCTGGTTGAGTCGCGCCAGATCAATCTCGGCAAACTCCTTCCATTCGGTCAGGATCAACACCGCGTCGGCGTCCTTTGCAGCTTCGTAGATGTTCGCCGCATAGCTGAGTTTGTCCGAGGGCGGCAGTACCTCTTTGGCGCGCTCCATGGCTGCCGGATCATAGGCCGTGATCAGGGCGCCGGCTTCCAGCAGCTTCCCGATCACGTCGATGGCCGGAGACTCGCGAATATCGTCGGTATCGCCCTTGAAGGCCAGGCCCAGGGCAGCCAGCCGCTTGCCGCGCAGGGTCCACAGCGCCGCCAGCACTTTGTTGAAGAAGATATCCCTCTGTGTATCGTTGACCTTGCGGATCTCGTCGAGCAGTTGGAAGTCCACGCCCTGCTGTTGCGCCACCCAGTGAAAGGCGGCCACGTCTTTTGGAAAACAAGACCCGCCATAGCCCAGCCCGGCTCTGAGAAACCGGGAGCCGATGCGGCTGTCCATGCCCATGCCGGCGGCGATGTCCTCGATGTCGGCGTCCACGGTCTCGGCCAGGTTGGCCACGGCGTTGATGAAGGAGATCTTCAAAGCGAGGAAGGCATTGGAGGCATGTTTGATGATCTCCGCGCTCTGCGCCGTAGTGACCAGAAGTTTGGCCGGCGCTGAGGCGCTGCATGCGCCCGGCAAGGCATCCGGCTGGGCATAATAGCTGCCCCCGGTAAGCGGTTCAAAAATACGCATGAGTTCCTCTGCGGCGCGCTCGGTGTTGGCGCCCACCACGATGCGGTCGGGATGCAGAAAATCCATAACGGCCGTGCCTTCGCGCAGAAATTCAGGGTTCGAGACCACATCAAAGCTGTCTGGGTCCACGCCGTTGCGGTGCAGCACGCGCTGTATCCACTCGTTGGTGTAAACCGGCACCGTGCTTTTTTCCACGATGACCTTGTAGCCGTTGATGGAGCGGGCAATCTCAGAGACCACGGCCTCTACGTAGGAAAGGTCGGCGGCGCCTGTATCGCCCTGCGGCGTACCCACGGCGATGAAAACGGCCTCGCTTTGTCCAACAGCCGCGCCCAGATCTGCGGTGAAGGTCACGCCGCGCCCCCGGTGCCTGGCCAGAAGCTCGGGCAAATGTTGCTCGAAGATGGGCACGCCGCCCTCGCGCAGGCTCTTCACCCTGGCTTCGTCATTGTCCACGCAGGTGACCTGATGTCCGATCTCCGCAAAGCAAACGGCTGCAACGAGTCCCACGTATCCGGACCCGATCACACAGATGGAAACTGGCTTCGACATACGCTTAGGTTATTCGTTGCAGGGAGGATGGAGCAAGCTGCACCACGGTGGGGGGCGCATACATCGACACCTAGGTCACAGTGGGCGGGCGAATGCGCGGCTTGTGCCGTGCGGGGTTGACTCTCTGGTAGAGTGAGATTGCAGCCAAATGGCCCGGCAAGAGGCATGTTTTCCTGGAGAAGGGGGAAATCCTCATGGCAATTTTCTCGCAATCCACCCCTTCCGCCTGGGCTCCCTTTCGTATCGCGCCCTGGTTTTCCGAGCGGCCTTGGGGCAGCCGGGATCTTCGTCCCTGGTATGACCGGGTTGCCGGGGGTGGCGAACCGGGGTCCCCGGCGACAGGTCCTGGTCGCCGGGGTGGAGAACCCATCGGCGAGGCCTGGCTCACCGGGGACCAGTGCGTTGTGGCGACTGGCGTACACGCCGGACAAACGCTGGGCGCTCTTTTTGCCGAAGCCCCCGAGTCTCTGCTGGGCATGGCTGCCCCGCGCAGTAGTGAGGCTGCCGCACACAGCGCCTCGCCGCTGCTGATCAAGGTCATCTTTGCCAAAGATAAACTCAGTGTCCAGGTGCATCCGGACGACGCGATGGCGCAAAAGTATGGCGATCCGCGCGGCAAGACGGAGTGCTGGTACGTTTTGGAGGCCGCGCCGGGCGCTCAGGTGGCCTGTGGGCTCAAGCCGGGCGTCACACTGGACGGCGTTATGGCCGGGATCGAGGCGGGCACACTGGAAAGCAGCCTGAACCTGCTCGATGTGGCCCGCGGAGAGATGATCTTTGTGGATGCGGGGACGGTTCACGCCATCTGGCCGGGGTCGATTCTGCTGGAGACCCAGCAAAACTGCGACCTGACCTACCGGATGTACGACTACGGGCGGGGGCGCGAGCTGCACATCGAAAAATCATTGGAGGCCACGCGGCTTGTGACGCGTGCCGGCAAGATTACCCCCAGGGAGCTGGCCGGCCGGACAATTTTGATCGATGGAGATTACTTTCGTGTGGAGCGCATCGCGGTGGCCGTGAGCAGGGCTGGCGCCAGTATGGTTGGCGAAGGCGAGCCGTTGCGGGGACTCCAGTACCTGTTTGCGGCCGGAGGGACGGCGAGAATTGCGGGGCCGGGCTTCGAGGCTGTGGATATGCGCATGGGAGGCTTAGTGGCCGTCCCCGCGGCTTCGCCAGAGTTCGTCGTGGAAGATTTGGGCGGGTTGATCTTGATGCGCATTACACCCCGCTGGCCGGAAGCAGACCGATGATTGAGGCCGGCTCAAAGGGGCCGTTTCCTATACGGAGATCGGAAGCAACAACCAGATATTGGCTGCTCACAACTGAGAACATGCGCAATCTTTGCCTTGCTTTTTTACCTCGCGGATGTACACTCACCGAAAGGGAGTGCCTCGGGGGAGGAGTCCTGTAATTTTATAAGGAGGCACAGAATGGGCTTGAAGCTGTACCTGGGACCGACCCTCGCCGCGTTTTTTGTTTGCGCGGCATGCTCCGCTTTTGCTCAAACCGTACCGGCAGCGAAAGAGTCGAGACTGCCTCTGGCCATCGGCGCCGGTTTCTCCGGCTACAACCCCGATTTTGGGCATGGCCACCTGCTCGGCGGCACGCTATGGATCGACTATACCCTGCCCCACATGCCGTCGTTCCTTCATGGTCTCAGCTTGGAAGCCGAGGGCCGCGACCTCAA
Organism: uncultured Acidobacteriaceae bacterium; assembly: GCA_963765995.1. Taxonomy (GTDB): domain Bacteria; phylum Acidobacteriota; class Terriglobia; order Terriglobales; family Acidobacteriaceae; genus Telmatobacter. The sequence continues at coordinate 107,749 of CAVXYT010000004.1, forward strand.
CTACGGCCGTTCCAGTTCGCAGCCTGCCAATCTGCGCGAGGACATTGTCCAAGGCGGATTGATGTATTCCTGGCCCCACTTCCGCAAATTCCACCCTTATGGAAAGTTCTCTGAAGGGTACGGCAACACGGACTACGAATGTGATACTTTGGCTGAATGCGATAACACGGCTCCGGGCCGCTTCCACGACTCCCGCACTATCTTCAGCGGGGGCGGCGGTGTGGAATACCGGGTTTTCCAGCGTGTTTGGGTGCGTGCCGATTATGAATATCAGTCCTGGCCCAATTTCTTTAAGCACTTTTATACCGGCGCGCCCCCCGGTCGGCTCAACCCGCAGGGCTTTACCCTCGGCGCGATGTATCACTTCAACTATCCCCATTTCCATTGAGAACCGGGTTGAACGCCGCGCTGGATAACGCATAGCCCTGAGCTGCGGCATTGTCCGTGGCGCATACAATTTCTCCGAGGAGTATCTAACCGTGATTGCGACCGCCGAGCCGCAGAATCCTTTTGTCACCCGGCCTGTTCTCGGGGTCAATGTCGCCGTCAGCAGCTACGACGAGGTAATCCAAAAAAGTCTTGTCTGGGCCAGGGAACGGCAGTCCCGCGCACTCTTCTTCGCCGCCGTCCACATGGTCATGGAATCCAATGAAGATCCGGTTTTCCTTCGCCAGTTGAATAGCTCCGGCACGGTATTCCCCGACGGAGTGCCTCTCGTATGGGCTCTTCGCGCGCTTGGGGAGAGCGGCGCCCAGCGGGTCTGCGGCCCCGACTTTACGGCTGACATGCTGGCAGCGGCCGAACAGGCAGGGGCATCGGTCGGCTTCTACGGCGGAAGCCAGGCCACTCTCGATGCTCTGGTCGCTTTGGTTCGCCTGCGGCATCCGAATCTCAATGTGGCTTATATTGAAAGCCCGCCGTTCCGGGCGCTTACCCCTGAAGAAGACCTGGCCGCCGTCAACCGAATTGCTTCCTCGGAGGTGCGGCTGCTCTTTGTTGGCCTCGGCTGCCCAAAGCAGGAGCACTGGATCGTGGAGCATCTGGGAAGGGTTCACGCCGTGATGTTTGGCGTCGGAGCTGCCTTCGACTTTATCGCCGGCAGCAAACACCGGGCTCCACGATGGATGCAACGCTGGGGGGTTGAATGGGTATTTCGCCTCGTAACGGAGCCGCGGCGTTTAGCTATGCGTTACCTCAAGAACAACCCCCGTTTCGTCCTCCGATTCCTTCGGCAACTCCTCGCGGAGTTTGCCTGAACGGCTGCGCAAACGAAAGTACCCGATCCCGCTCATGGGGTTTCGCTGTTCGCTCATATTAAGATAGTGAATTGGCAGGTCGGGGCAAGTGAGCCCTGCCATGATTTGTTCCATCGCCTGACTGGTTGCCGTGCATTTGCGCTGCAGACTCCTTTTCCGCGCATATTTGCCCGAGCGCCTCACACATTAACTTCCGAGGGAGATGCAACTGATGTCTATCCGTGGTGCGCATGTTTTGGTTTGTGGGGCCGGCGGCTTTATCGGCGGTCATTTAGTGAACACGCTCTTCACCGAGGGGGCGGCCAGTGTTCGCGCGGTTGATATTAAACCGTTCAACGAGTGGCATCAGAAGAATCCCGCGGCGGATAACCGGATACTGGACCTGCAACTTCGCGACTCCTGCCTGGAAGCGGCTAAAGACATGGACGGGGTCTTCCAGCTTGCCGCCGACATGGGCGGCATGGGCTTCATCGAGAACAACAAGGCCCTGTGCATGCTGACCGTGCTCACCAGCACCCACATGCTGGTGGCCGCGCGCGATTGCGGCGTGAAACGCTTCTTCTACTCCTCTTCGGCCTGCGTTTACAACGGCGACAAGCAGAAGCAGTACGAAGTGGTTCCGCTCAAGGAAGAGGACGCCTATCCTGCGCTGCCCGAGGACGGTTATGGCTGGGAAAAGCTCTTCACCGAGCGCATGTGCCGCCACTTCCGTGAGGATTTTGGCCTGGAATCCCGCGTCGCGCGCTTCCACAACGTCTATGGCCCGCTGGGCACATGGATGGGCGGACGCGAGAAAGCGCCGGCCGCTATCAGCCGCAAGGTGCTGCAGGCCAAGCACTCCGGCAAGCACGAGATTGAAATCTGGGGCGACGGCCATCAGACCCGCAGCTTCATGTACATCGACGACTGCATCAAAGGCGTAGTCGATCTATTTGAGAGCGACATTCTGGAGCCCATCAACCTTGGTTCAAGCGAACTGGTGACCATCAATCAACTGGTGGACATGGCCGAAGCGATTGCCGGCGTCAAGCTGAAGCGGAACTATAACCTGGGCGCGCCCAAGGGCGTGAACGGCCGCAACAGCGACAATACGCTGATTCACAAGCTGCTCGGCTGGGAGCCCTCCATCCGCTTGCGCGACGGCATGGAAAAGACCATGGCCTGGATCGAGAAAGAGATGCTATCCGGCGCAACCTCGAAGTGATTTAACCTTTTCCTCCATAAACGCCCCGGCGCCTTTTGAGCTCTGGGGCGTTTCCTTGGTTTAGGGGGCAGAATGCATATTTTTTGCTGTGCAGGGGATCTGCCTGTAATAAACCGGGGTTTCATAAATCCCGTCTTTGATGCACAATCAAGAACAAGATGAGTTTCCGATTCGCACTCCCCCTCGATCTACGCGGCTCCGTGGACCTGGCCGCCGCCGACTGGACCTCCAACAACAAAGTTGCCCGTTTCTGGCAGAAGGATCCGAGCCTCTGGACTCGCAACGGCGAGGAAAACTGGCTGGGCTGGATCGACATCGTCGAGCGGCAGCAGAAGGATCTGGTCAGCTATGCCGCTCTGGGCGCGGAGGTGAAAACGGCTGACTTCCTGACCGTTCTGCTGCTCGGCATGGGCGGCTCCAGCCTCTGCCCCGAGGTGCTGAGCGTTACCTTTGGCCAGCAGCCGGGTTTTCCCGCTTTGCGCATCGTCGATTCAACCGATCCAGAGCAGGTGTGGACCTCCCGCAACGAGATCAACCTGGCCAATACTCTGGTGGTAGTGGCCAGCAAATCCGGCTCTACGCTGGAGCCAAACATTCTCAAGCAGTATTTTTTCAACGAGATGAAGGAAGCCGTGGGCGCGAAGCAGGCCGGCAGCCATTTTGTGGCCATTACCGATCCCGGCTCGAAGATGGAGCAGATAGCCAGGGAGGAAGGCTTCCGGTATATCTTCTACGGCGACCCCAGAATCGGCGGGCGCTTTTCGGCGCTCTCGCCCTTTGGCGTGGTAACGGCCACGTTGGCAGGCCTGAACGCGGGCAAGCTGCTGGCCGAGGCGGCCAAGGCCGTGGCTTCGGCAAGGCTGGCCCCGAAAGAGAATCCCGCCGTAGAGCTGGGTCTGACGCTGGGCGTGGCAGCCGCCGCCGGACGCGACAAGCTCACCATTTTTACTTCGCCGGAGATCTACGACCTGGGCGCCTGGATGGAGCAACTGATCGCCGAATCCACCGGCAAGCTGGGCAAGGGCATTACGCCCGTGGACCGCGAGGCCATTGCCGCGCCGGAGTTCTACGGCGAGGACCGCATCTTCGTCTACATTCGCTACGCGGGCACGGCTGACAGCAGCCAGGACTCCAAAGTGGCAGCAATCGAAGCGGCCGGTCATCCGGTGGTTTCCATTGAGATTGCGGACCTCTACGAGATCTTCGGCCAGTTCTTCACCTGGGAGGTAGCGGTCTCGGTGGCCGGCTCGGTGATGGGCATCAACCCCTTCGATCAGCCGGACGTGGAGTCGGCCAAGATCGAGACTCGCGCCCTGACCGCGGCCTACGAGCAAACCGGCAAGCTGGCAGAGCGAGAGCCGGTGCTGGTGGCCCCCGCGGATGGCCAGCAATTCAAGCTATACGCCAACGAGGCCTACGCCGCCACGCTCAAGTCAGCCGCTACCGCCGAGACCCTGGCCGGCTATCTGCGCGCTCATCTCGGCCAGATTCACCCCGGCGACTACTTCGCCGTGCTGGCCTACCTGCCCATGTTCCCCGAACATGAGGCAGTGATTCAGGGCATGCGGCACAAGGTGCGCGACAAGAAGCGAGTGGCCACCTGCCTGGGCTTCGGCCCGCGCTTCCTCCACTCCACCGGGCAGGACTACAAGGGCGGTCCCAACACCGGTGTTTTCTTGCAGATCACCGCGGGCCATGCCATCGATGTAGCGATTCCGGGGCAGAAGCTGAGTTTTGGCGTGGTGATTGACGCCCAGGCCGCTGGGGATCTGGCAGTGCTGGAGTCGCGTGGCCGCCGGGTTGTGCGGGTTCACCTGGAAGCCAATGTGGCGGCCGGGTTGAAGACGCTGGCTGCGGCTGTCGATGAGGCGCTTACATAGGGGTAGAAGCCAGAGAATGAACGGAAAAACCGCTCCATTGTTTCAAGCTCGTTTCAAGTCCGCGGAACTTTTTCCCTGCGCCGGGGTTCAACCCAGTGACGCCTCCCGCGAATTCCCGTCTAATCAGGGTGAACCGGGAGCAAATCTAAAGTCGTAGGAGCAAATACGATGAATCGCCCAATCTTCAAAAGAGTTTTCCCCCAGGCCTTGGCTTGGGCCGGATTGGTGGCCCTGTGCGGCGTGGTTGCGCTGGCCCAGACCACACCAGTGGCCCCGCCCCCGCAGACCGAAGTCCGCACGGACGGCCAGATCGAGATGGACGTGGTGCATGCGCTGGACACTTCCCAGGCGCTGAAGAACGACCTGATCACCGCGGCCACCATTCAGGGCGAGGTCACGCTCTCCGGAAGGGTTTCAAGCGAGGCCTCCCGGGGACTGGCGGAGTCGCTTGCCAGCCATGTGCCGGGCGTGACCAAGGTGAACAACAACCTCAAGGTTGACAACCCGCAAGATGCCCAGGCCGCACAGGAAGAGAGCAACAGCCAGCCGGATGAAGGAGTCCCTAGTCAGCCGGATGACCAGGGGCAGTTCCGCGGTCAGATTCACGGTGATGTTCAGGCCCAGATTCAGGCACAAAGACAGGCTCAGCAACAGGCCCGGGCGTACGCGACTCCCAATGGCCCGGTGACCGTCCCCCAGGGAACCCTGCTGCAGTTGCGAACCAGCGAGCCGGTAAACAGCAAGAGAGCCAAGGCGGGCGAGCCGGTTCAGTTCATTGTGATTCACGACGTGGCCATCGGCAATGTACTGGCGATTCCGCGCGGCGCCACTGTTCATGGAGTGGTGACTGAGATCAAGCGGGCAGGCGCGCTCAAGGGCAGCCCCGAACTGGCGCTGACGCTCACCTCGCTGGACATGGGCGGGCAGAGCTACCCGCTCGATACCAGCCAGTTTAAGGTGAAAGGACCTGGTAAGGGTGGCCGGTCTGCCAACAACATGATCGGCGGCACAATACTAGGCACCATTATCGGCTGCGCCGTGAGAGCGTCCCTTGGGTTGCGGGGTCGGCGCCGGAGCAGGCCTGGCCGCAGGTACTGCCGCTTCAGCGGCTACTCCCGGACCGGGCGTCTGGATTCCCGCCGAGGCGCGGGTGGACTTCCACCTGAATACCCCGCTGACGGTCAACCCGGTGAGCGCCAAAGAGGCAGCCCACCTGGCGCAGGGGCTTTATCGCGGCGGCCCCACGCTCTACCGGCGCGGCTATTACCCCTATGGCCGGCCGTATCCGTATGCTTACGGCTATCCCTATGGCTATCCGCCGGTCTACTACCGCCCGTACTACGCCGTGGGCGGGTACTACTATTGGCGGTAAAAGCCTGGCAATCGGCGCGGAGAAACGCGGGCATCCCGGAAGACGGGATGCCCGTTGTGATTTTGGAGGCGCCATCGCCCGGTTCGCTCTCGTCTATAATGGCAATGAATCGCGTCAAGCGACAATTGCACGACAATTGCGCATCCCGTCCGATGCCCTGATCCAGCCGCAGCCCTGCTGGATCAGGGGGTTAGGCCTGTCTGCGCGTAGAGAGTTGAAGGTTCAAGTCCACCCATGATCCGTTTTCTGCAGAAAGACAATCGCGTCGTCAAGGCACTTTTCGTCGTCATCATCGCCGCCGCCTCGGTGGGCATGGTGATCTACCTGATTCCCGGCCTCACCGGCATGGGCGCCCCAACCACCGACACATACGCCACCATCTATCCACACTGGTACAGCCGCTTCTTCTCCTCGGGGGATACGATCAGCCAGCAGCGGGTGAGCCAGATGGCCCGCCAGCAGTTGATGCGGCGGAGCCCGCAATACGCCGACAACCCGATGGCAGTGCGCTTCATCGAGGCGCAGGTTGGCCAGCAACTGGTGCAGCAGCAGATTCTGCTGGCCGAGGCCGGGAAGCTGGGCATCTATGCCACGGACGACGATGTGCGCCAATTCCTCCACCAGGGCCAGTTTGGCGAGTACCTCTACCCCAACGGCGAATACATCGGCCTCGAACGCTACACCAATTTCGTCATCGGCCAGTTCAATATTTCCGTACCAGAGTTTGAGCAAGAGGTGCAGCAGCAAATTCTTATCCGGCGGCTGCAGGCGCTGATTACCGCCGGGGTCACGGTGAGCGACCGGGAAGTGCGCGACGCTTATCGCACGGAAAACATCAAGATCAAGTTCGAGTACGCGGTGATCTCCACCGACGACCTCCGCAAGACGATCAACCCGTCGGACAGCGACCTCCAGGCTTTCTTCACCAAGAACGCCGCGCGCTATGCCACGGCCGTGCCCGAGCAGCGCAAGATCGCCTACTTTGCCTTTACTCCCAATGAGCTGCCCGGCGGCCTTCCGCAGGTCAGCCAGCAGGAGATTCAGCAGTACTTCAATGCGCACCAGTCCGAGTACACGGTTGCGGAGCAGGCCCGTTCGCGTCACATCCTCATCATGGTTGCGCCCGGCGCCGACGCCAAGACCGACGCCGCGGCCAAAGCCAAGGCCGAATCGCTGCTCAAGCAGATTCAGGGCGGCGCGAGCTTTGCTGAACTGGCCGCAAAGAACTCCGACGATCCCGGCAGCAAAGACAAGGGCGGCGAGTTGGGCTTTGCCAAGCGCGGCATGATGGTTCCGGAGTTCGAGAATGCCCTCTTCAGTCAGAAGATCGGCGACACGCGGATCGTGAAGAGCCAGTATGGCTACCACATCTTGCAGGTGGAGGAGCGGCAGGCGGCGCACACCGAATCAATCAACGAAGTCCTGCCCACCATCCAGGCCACGCTGATTCGCCAGAAAGAGGCAGCGGCCGAGGAGAACTACGCGCGGACGCTGACCTCGGAGGCCATCAAGAACGGCCTGGAAAGGACCGCCGCGGCCCATCATCTGCAACTGGAAACCACGCCGCTTGTCGGCGTGCAGGGCGTCATCTCCGCGCTGCCCGACTCCTCCCAGATTATCGCCAAGGCCTTCGAGTCCAAACAGGGCGACCCGCCGCAGTTCGCCACCACCGGCGAGGGCTACGCGATCTTCCAGGTGACCGGCATAGCCGCGGCCCACACGCCCAGCTTTGCCGACTGGAAGAGCCACGTTGCCGACGACTACCGCAGCGAGCAACTGCCCGGCCTGCTCGCCCAGAAGACCCAGGAACTGGCGGAGAAGGCTAAGAACCTGAAGGACCTGGCCAAGGCCGCCAAAGGGATGGGCCTGACTCTCAAGACCAGCGACCTGGTGGGTGAGATCGGCCAGGTGCCCGATCTCGGCCAGGTTGGCCAGGTGGCTCCGCAACTGTTCGACATGAAGCCCGGCGACATCAGCGGCGCCATCAATGCAGGGCGCACCGGCGTAGTGGCCAGGCTGGTGGACAAGCAGGAGCCCACCGCCAGCGAGATCGCCCAGAACTTCGACCAGGCCAGGGATCAGATTCTCGACCAGCGCCGCGGAGAAGCCTTCAACGTCTTCCTGAGCACCATCCTGGAAGACTACAAGAAGCACAACCGCATCCAGATTCCCAAGGCAAAAGCCGGCGAAGTCCCGGCCATGTAGACGCAAATTTTCGCCATCATCCACGAGAAAGGCCCGCATCCGTTATTGGACGCGGGCCCTTTTTTCAGTCATGTAGGCCGCACTTTATCGCTCCAGGCATCGCGAACGATACGGGCTGCGCCGATAATAAGGGCATGGAGTTTCAGCGTTCGTCCGGAGTTTTACTGCACATCACTTCCCTGCCCTCGTATGGGGGCATTGGCGACCTGGGGCCTGCCGCCCATGCGTTTGTCGCCTTTCTCGCCACTGCCCGGCAGCACGTCTGGCAGGTTCTCCCCCTCGGCCCCACCGGCTATGGCTACTCGCCCTACGCGGCTACCTCGGCCTTTGCCGGCAATCCGCTGCTCATCAGCCTGGAATTTCTCTCCGACTGGGGCTGGATCGAGGGCTCCCGCATCGCAGACCTCAACGGCCGCATCGGTCCCGTCGATTTCCAACGAGTGGAGGAGCGCAAACTCCCACTGCTCTTCGAAGCTGCCGGCAACTTCCTCGACAACGGTCCCAGCGATCCCAAACTCGCCGAGCAGTGGTCGCAGTACCAGGAGTTTTGCCGGGCCGAGGCGGTCTGGCTGGCCGACTACGCTCTTTATGCCGAGCTGCGCCGGCAATACGGCTCCGGCTCGTGGACCGGTTGGCCCGAGCCGCTGCGCCGCCGCCAGCCGGAGGCGTTGGCCCAGGCAGCCGCACAGCACAGCCGCGCCGTCGCCCTGGAACAGGTGCTCCAGTTCGCGTTTTTACGCCAGTGGAACGGTCTCCGGGAAGTTGCTGCACACAGCGGAATACGTATCCTCGGCGATGTGGCCATCTTCGTCAACATGGATTCGGCCGACGTGTGGGTTCACCCCGAGATCTTCGATCTGGACGAGGAACTGAAGCCCCGACACATTGCCGGCGTGCCGCCCGACTATTTTTCGCCCACCGGGCAGCGCTGGGGCAATCCGCTCTATCGCTGGGATGTGCTCGCCGAGCGGGGCTTCGACTGGTGGATTGAGAGGATTCGCCGGGCTTGTGAGCTGTATGACATTGTCCGCCTGGACCACTTCCGCGGCTTCGAGGCGTACTGGGCGATTCCCGCCGCCGAGGAGACGGCGGTCAACGGCGTATGGGTGAAGGCGCCGGGCTTGGCTCTCTTCCGCGCGTTGGAGGCGGCGCTGGGGCCGCTGCCGCTGGTGGCCGAGGACCTGGGCATGATCACCCCCGAGGTGGACGCGCTGAGGCAGGAACTTGGCCTGCCGGGAATGAAGGTGCTGCAATTCGGCTTCGGCAGCAAGGGAGCGCACATCCACCTGCCGCACCGCTTCACCCCCGACACCGTGGCCTACACCGGCACGCACGACAACAACACCACGCTCGGCTGGTGGCAGGCGGCCAGCAAGGTAGAGCGAGCTGCCGTCAAGGCTTATGTGGGGCCGTATGGCGACAAACCTGTGTGGCCGCTGATTTGGGCGATTGAGGCAAGTGTAGCGCAGATGGCGGTGGTCCCGGCGCAGGATTTGCTGGCGCTGGGCGCCGAAGCGCGCATGAATACGCCCGCCGTAGCCGCCGGCAACTGGAGCTGGCGCGCCCCGGAGGCAAGCTGGACGCTGGAGCTGGCCGCAAAGCTGGCCGTGCTGGCCGAATCAGTTGACCGCGACAACGACCCGCTGGGCGTGTCGGGAAAAGAGGACGAAGCTAGCGCAGCCCAAAAGGGTGTTAGCGGCTGACCCCTGACCCCTGCCAGGGTCCCCGGCGAGCGGTCATTGCTCGCAGGGTGGCTGTTCCTTGTTCTCTGCCTTCAGAACGGAATGTCGTCGTCGGATATTTCGGCTTGCTGCGAGTACTCGTCCGGGCCGCCGGCAGCTGCCGGGGGTCGCTGGTCGAAGCTGGCTGCAGGGCCCGAGGAGCTCGCCGTCTTGCTGTAACCGCCCGCGCCCTCCTCGCGGCTGGAAAGCAAGACCAGCTCATTGACGATGATCTCTACCTTATAGCGCTTCTGTCCGGACTTTTCGTCGTCCCAACTGCGGGTCTGGAACTTGCCTTCGATGTACAGCTTGGAGCCCTTTTTCACGTAATCGCGGACGATTTCCGCGGTGCGCTTGAAAGCGACCAGGTTGTGCCACTCGGTGCGATCCTGCCAGTTGCCCTGAGCGTCCTGAAAACGATCGCTGGTGGCCAGGGTGAAGTTGGCGACCATCACGCCGCTGGCGCTGGAACGAATCTCAGGATCTTTGCCTACGTTGCCCAGGAGGGTGACCTTGTTTACGCTTCTTGCCATGTTGTTGCACTCCAATCATCGAAAAGGATAGCAGACAATCAGTGTTTGCGGGCAAGTGCCCGGTTGCGCAGAGCTTTGGCCAGGCCGAGTGTCACCAGCAGACCGCCGAAGGGGATGCACATCAACGCGACGATCAGGGCGAACCAACCGGTGTTGGTGCTGAGCGCCGGTGGGCGACAAGCCGCCCAGCAGGGTCTCCAGCAATATCGCGGCCAGAAGGCCAGCCGCGAGCATCGACGCGCCCCATTGCAGCAGTTGGCGGGTGCCGTCGCCGGGTGGGCCTGGATTCTGGTTGGGGCTGGCTGTGGGCATGAGTTTGTCTATCCTTGCGCCAGGCGTAGCATCGCGTAAGTGACGACGCCGGTGATCGAGACGTAAAGCCACACCGGGAATGTCCAGCGGGCAACCTTGCGGTGCTGGGGAATCCGGCCTGTGAGCGAGAAAAAGAAGGTGACCAGAATCAGCGGCAGCGCCACGGCTGCCAGCACGATATGACTGACGAGCAGCGGAATGTAGAGCCATCGCAAAGCCACGTGAGCCGGATAAAAGACATCGCCGTGCAAATAGTGGTGCAGGATGTAGCTGACCAGAAACAGCGCGGAAAAGCCAAAGGCTGTCATCATCGCCGCGCGATGAGCCTGGATGCGCTTTGCCCGAATGAACGTGTAGCCGATGAGAAGGGCGGTGGCGCTGAGGCCGTTGAGCAGGGCATTCAGCGCTGGCAAAAAAGCGAACCGGCCACTGGAGGCGGCAGCCGGGTGGATGTAGATGAGCCACAGGATAAAGAGGCAGGCCGCCGCGCTGACGGCAAGAATGACGCCGATGGCGGATCGGGTGCCATCAATCCGGGTATTGGCATGCGGGGCTAGTGTCGTCATGGCTTCCTCAGGGTTTCGCGATGGCGCAGAGCATGAGCGTAGTAAACAGCAGTGGCAGATAGAGCACGCTGACCTTGAGCAGATCGCGGGCCAGCTTGCGGCTCTCTTCCTCGGCTGGGTTGCGCAGGATGCGGGAAAAGCGGATCGTGTAGCCCAGATAAATCAGTCCCAGCGCGGTGGCCAGCACGGCGTAGGTCTGGCTTGCCAGGCCCAGCCGCCAGGGCATCAGGCTAACGGGAATCATCGCCACGGCAAAAAATAGCGCCTCCGCCACGGTAGACCAGCCGTCCGGCTGAACGACAGGCAACATGCGGATGCCGGCGCGTGCGTAGTCGTCGCGATAGAGCCACGCAATCGACATGAAGTGGGGAAACTGCCAGACAAACAGAATGGCGAACAACGCCACGGCCGGCCACTCGATCTGCGCGCGGGCAGCCGTCCAGCCCAGCAGCGGACCCATGGCGCCGGGAAATGCGCCGATGAAAGTTGCCAATGCGGTAACGCGCTTGAGCGGCGTGTAGATGGCCACATAAGTAAAGGCGGTGAGCAGCGCCAAGGCCACGGTGAGCAGGTTGGTGGTGAGCGCCAGCCACACAGCGCCCAGCGCCAGCGCCGCCAGCCCGGCCAGCACCCCCTGAGCCAGCGAGAAGCGGCCAGCGGCCATCGGCCTGTCCGCGGTGCGCTTCATGCGCGCATCGGTCCTGCGTTCCAGGGCCTCGTTCAGGGCGCCCGCTCCCGCCGAGACCAGGCCGATGCCGAGCAGCGTGTCCAGCAGGCCGCGCTGCACGCTGGTGATGCCGGATTGCATCGAGCCCAGGTAAAACCCGCCCCAGCCGGTGACCAGCACCAGGCCGACGACTTTGACCTTGAACAGCTCGCGAAGGTCGTGGAGGAGCGAGGCCGTAGCGCCGGGGCTGGGCGCATGAATGTGCGCCTGGCCCAAACCCGAATCGTGAGCTGCGAGCTCTGCCGGAACTGCGGCCTGGGTAGCGGGAGTCATCTGGATGAGCGAGAACCTCAGTGGTTGTGCCGGAAGAAGATTGCGGCCGGCATCCTGTCCTGATGATAGCAAGCGGCGAAGTTCCAGGCTGGTCGGCTGGGGAGCATCATCAAGTTTTGCAACGGCTCAGTTCGTACGGAAGTGCGAAGGGTTTCTCAATCTGAATCCCGGAAGCCGGCCCCGGCTCGTTGCAGATTCGAAAAGCCGGGTTGGCCTTCTTCGCGCTATTCGTCACTCTCCCAGGCTGAACTCCCATCCACAATACATTCCCTCCGGCGCATCGGGAGGGCAATGCAGGCAGCGGGTGCGGATGCGCGGGTCCACGGTGCGGACGAATGTCTCAAATTCGGCGATGCCCACGCTCTTGCAGGGAAAGTCCGGCAGCCCTTTTTTGCGGCGGGTCTGCTGAACGCGGCAAACGTCCATAAAGAAACTGAGGCGCTGACGGTCCGCGGACCACACCGCGCGCTGCGTGTTGATGACGCTGTAGAGGCGCAGGCCCAGGGCCTTTTCCAGCGCGGCCAGGCCGCCATTGGCGGGAATGTTGAAGGTGGACATAATGCGGCGCGCCTCGACGGCCGCAAACTGCTCCCAGGAGCGCGTGTCCAGGTCGATGGCCGTCTCCATGCCGAAGCGCGCTTCCGCGGCCAGAAACCAGCAACCGTCATGGGCCAGCCAGTTTTTGGCAAACATCTCCAGAGCGCGCAGCAGTTCCTCGCGGCTCATCACATCGAATGTCCCAGGCGGTTGGTCCATGAATGGCGGCCTTGGTCGTTCTCTGTTCCCTGCCGTTTACTGCTTGCCGAAGCGGTAGACAATTCCTGTAGTGAAGCCGAGGCTGCCCTGCGTGGTCGACCCGAATCCGGTGACGAAGTACTCGGGGGCGACGCGCAGCCCGATGTTCGGGGTCAGGTTGTACTCAATGGGAATGCTGGCGCTGGCCGCAAAGGTATACCCGTCAGGCCAGAGCCCGAAAGAGGCGGGCGGGAAGCCGTCAAGGTTGGTGGAATAGTTCCCATGCTCTATTCCGCCCAGAACACGGCCAGAGACCGAATACTTGGGTTGCAGGTAGAAGCGATACGTAGGGCCAGCCAGAGCGGCATACTGGCTGATGGCCGTGTTAGTGATCGCGTTGTTATCCGGGTTATAGGGACCGCCCACGTAGGCGGTGGCGTAGTAGCCGCGGCCATCCACGGTCACGCCCAGCCGCTCGTCAATGTAGCGGGTGACACCGACGTTCCAGGCGTAATCCCACGCGCGTTCCAACTGGGGGCCATGGGGTATGGCAGGGGTGGTGAGCGTCGCGGGGACGGCTGGCGTTCCAGGGCCAGGGACAAAGCGCAGTAAGCCCATGCCGGTGTACGCCTCATAGCGGTGGGCGTAGGCTTCGTGAATGGCCGCGGCGCGGCGCTGTGCGCGGCGGGCCTTGATGCGAGCCTGAACGCTCATCTGGCCTTGGGACTGGGCGGTGGGCTGCCCGGCCTGGACTTCGGGGTTGCTGCTCGAACTTGAGCTTTGCGCCTGAGCGGCGATCACAGCGGCGAGAGCCAGCGTCAGCAGAAGGGCAAGACGGCGAAAAGAAGACATCGGTATTGGGTTTCCTCCACGGGAGTACGGAAGCAAGCCTGCACAGCGCTCCCCCCATTAAGTATTAAACCACCTTGGGGGGAGCCTTGGGTGTGAACCGGCAGTGGATTGGACGCGCAGCGGAGGAATTCGGGCCGGATGGGTTACTGAATGGCCTTCAGATCGGCCTGCAACTGGGCCTGATCGAAGCCGTCAGGCATGCTTTTAGATTTCAACTTTCTTGAGAGAATACCGGACAATGGAAACCACCCCGAGCAATAGAATCACTGCAACAGATCCGTAAATGAACTCACCCAAAGCATGCCACAAAACATATGTAGTGTTGGTTATACCCAGCATCTCAATCGCCTCTATGGGGCTGCTCCAAAAATAATGGAATAAAAAGATCAGAAAGATGTGCATCGCTATACCTTCGCTTTCCGGTTTCTGCTCACAAAATACCGAACGATGGTGACGACACCCAGGAAAACCGCAACGTACAGGGAGTCGTTAATCGTGGTTCCGATGTTATGCCCAACGATGTACGGCTCCAGGGAATTGTTCATATCCTGAAGCGCGCCCATCGCGCCCTCCGGTCTTGCTTGAAGCCATAGAGCTAACAACAACATCATTCCTCCGATTACCAGCTAAAATTCGCCGTTCCCACAGGTGAGGTTACGTTGATGGTGCCATGGAACCCGCCGCTGCGCGGCTCAGCGGCGTAATGTTCAATGCGTTCCCTCGCCCTCGGCACTGTTCTGTACACCTGTTCGATATTGGTCTGTACTGTTTGAGCCGGGGCTGTAGGGGTGGTGAGAGTCACTGTCACAGGTGTCTGGGCTTCGGCGGCTACAACCATTGGAATTGCTACTTGAGCAGGCGTCTGCGCAACCTGAACGGGCATCGCGGCTTGAGCCTGTTCCGGCGCCGATGGAAGATTTGCGACATCCAGGCCCCTAATCAGATTGTTGAATTCATTTTGATTCATGGAGATTTCCGTCTCCATCTTTACCAGATCAAATTGCTGGTTGGTCTCGATGACGTGCTGCCGAATCCCGCCGCCGCTGTGACTGCCGCTGAAGATGGAAACAACCACCAATCCCGCGGCTACCACGCCCCCGGCGATCTTCAGGGCAAGCAGCTTGGTGAATTTGAATGCCTTTGGCGCGGCGTCCCGAAGCTCTTCTGCTTTGTCAACGACGTCCTTCCATTGCGGGGTTTTGAAATGAACGGCGTGCCTCTCGGCTTCCTCTTTCGCTGCAGAGGAAGCTTTGTCCGCGGTTTCCTTCCCCGCATCACGGCTCTTCCGGTCACTGGCTTCGACATCATCTTGCGAAGTGTCGCCAGCGAGTGCGCGTTGGGCGTCAGTGATGCTTTCCTCGGCCTTCTTTTCGAGGCCCATCACTGCGTCCTTAAGAGATTTAGCCCAGGCCCACATCGTTACGCCTTCGCCTTGATGGGCTTCCAGATTACCCGGTATGCCCAATACAAAAGTCCGGCATAGAAGAGCAGGGTCGCCACAAGGAACAAATAGTTCCCGGTGATTGAACTCACCATCGACATCTTCTGGATAGAGTTCAAGCAATTCAGGCCGACAAACAACATTCCCAGCACTTTCAGGACGATCCAAAAGACTTTCATGCTATCCTCCACTCGGTTTCCTGTTGATGAGCATGTTCATGCCAACTGCAATCGCCAACCCCACAAGCCCACCAAGAATACCCGGCACAACGTCATTGCCGTAGTAATGGGAGTCAGCGCAGCCGTGAATGGCCATACCGATCCCCATAAAAAACATGCACCAGCCAATGCCACGAATGAATTTCATGCTCCTCCTGCTTCAGGTTGAGTTGATAGGCCTTGTGTGTCTTCAAGTCCGTCCGCGTATTGTTATTGGCTGCGAATGCGTGGAGAAATTGTTCCAAATCCACGCGAAATTGTCCTGCAATAATCTTTCCTGGCCCCCTTAAAACGAAAGAACCTATATTCGCACGCAAAGCCACAAAAATGCTCTAGGATAAAGGCCAGCGGAGGCCGTAAAGCGTATGGGTCGAATCTTTCTGGGAATTTTGCTGGGCATCGTGCTGGTGCCGGTTGCCCTGCTGGGGTGGCTCAAGTTTGGCAGTGTGCCGGTGGCAGTGGCCGACCCGCCGTTGCCCCAGGAGCGCCTGCTGACCGGGATGCCGCTCCATGCGCGCATCGACCGCGAAATGGTCAAGACTCCGCCCATCCAGGCCGACGAGGACAATCTGGTGGCGGGCGCCGAGATCTACCGCGACCAATGCGCCGTCCTGCCACGGCTTCCACGGCAAGCCGTCAACCTTTGGCGCGCACATGTTTCCCAAGGCGCCGCCGCTGTGGGAGAAGCACCACCGCAACGCGTCGATTGGGGTGAGCGACGACCCGCCCGGCGAGACGTACTGGAAGGTGGCCAACGGCATCCGGCTGACAGGCATGCCGTCCTTCAAAGGCGTGCTCACCGAGAACGAGATGTGGCAGGTGAGCCTGCTGCTGGCCAACGCCGACAAGCCTCTGCCCCCGGCCGCGGTGGAGATGCTCCGCGGCAAGCCGCCGGCGCCCGCGCCGCGCTGCCCCAGACGAAAGAAGTAGCCACAGCAATCTCGGTGCCCCATCCTGCGCCTCTTTGTTTTGACGCAACGAGGTCCCCAACGATAGGTCTTCGTCGTTGGGGTGGTCGAGGGTGGGATACTACAAACGCTGGGTGTCCCGGCCTTGCGCGTTCTTTGGAAAGGGTCATAACCAAAGCGAATCCAGCGTAAGGACCGAGAAAGGACTCCAACCATGAGCATGCTCGACTCGCTGCGCAAGGGATTCAGTTTTCTGCTTCTGAGCTTTGGCGTCTCCAGCCCGGCAAAGAAGCCGCGGCCCGCGCCCAAACCCGCCGCGAAGCCGGACGACGGCAAACCATAAATTGGTAGAATCAAACTATGCCGCTGACCCGCCAACAGGCCCTCGATTACTTCCACTCCCCCGACCTGATCGGCCTGGGCTTTGAGGCCGACGCCGTGCGCCGCCGCCTGCACCCCGAGGGCGTGGTCACCTACATCATCGATCGCAACATCAACTACACCAACTTCTGCACCGAGTACTGCACCTTCTGCGCCTTCTACCGGCCGCTCAAAGGACCGCGCTCCGAAGAGGGCTACATCCTCGACTTCGAAAAGATCTACGAGAAGATCGCCGAGACCCTCGAGATGGGCGGCACCGGCGTGCTCATGCAGGGCGGCATCCATCCCGATCTCAAGATCGACTGGTTCGAGCGGCTCTTCACGCGGCATCAAGCAGCGCTTCCCGCAGATCTGGCTGCACTGCCTCACCGCCTCTGAGGTGCTGGCCATCGCCAAGTACTCCGGTCTGACCCTGCGCGACACCATCATCCGCCTGCGCGACGCGGGCCTCGATTCCATCCCCGGCGGCGGCGCCGAAATCCTCGACGACGACGTCCGCCGGCGCATCGCCCGCCTCAAGTGCAACACCGAGGACTGGGTCAGCGTCCATCGCACCGCGCACCAGCTCGGCATGCGCACCACCGCCACCATGATGTTCGGCGTCGGCGAAACCTTCGACCAGCGCATCAATCATTTTGAAGTCGTCCGCCGCCTGCAGGAAGAGACCGGCGGATTCACCGCCTTCATCCCCTGGAGCTTCCAGCCCAACAACACCGCCCTCGGCGGCCGCGGCTGGGAAGAAGCCACCCGCGTCGAGTACCTAAAGGTGCTGGCCATCGCCCGCCTCTATCTCGATAACATCGAAAACGTGCAGGCAAGCTGGGTCACGCAGGGCTTGAAGGTCCTGGAGTTAGGCCTCCACTTCGGCGGCAACGATGTAGGCTCGGTGATGCTGGAAGAGAACGTAGTCAGAGCCGCCGGCACCAGCAACTGCACCACCGAAGAAGAGCTGCGCAGAATCATCCGCGACGCCGGCTTCAAACCCGTCCAGCGCGACACGCTCTACCGGACGATGTTTTTGAATTAGCGGAAAAGAGCGCCGCTTCTATGATCATTTCCGGCCAGTCCAACAAGTGTGATGCCGAAGGTTCAGGATTCAAGCCCGCCACGCCAGTATCTTCGGGCGCCAAAGATAGCCTGTTTTAGTCTTCCCCTGGCCCGCCCTTTTATGGCACACTTGCAGCCATGGGAAGCAAAGACAAAGGTAGAAAAGAAGCCAAGAAGGCGCCCAAGCCAAAGCCCAAGCCAGAGCCCGCGCAGCGTCGCGAAGTTTTCACGCCTGCCCCGCCGAAGTAGGACTGAAACGCCTGCCCCACTGAAGCGCCACGCTTGCGACGCGGAAGAGTAATCTCAGCCCGCGAGGGGTTTTTTGCGCCCTCGGCCCGTTTTGGGCAACCCTCCGCCGCAACCACCCTTGAGCAGCCTTGACGGGCATCCATCACAGCAATTCCTCCTTAAACGCGTTAGCTTGATGACAGGTTCTTCGCCAGGGGGTGTACCCGTGCGCTGGAAATCTGCCGCAATCCTGCTTGCCGCCACTTTGTTTTTAGCCGCCGCCGCAGCGCAAAAACCGGCAAATCCCGCCCCGGCCTCCGCGGACTCCGCCCTTCCCGCCGTGCAGCCGCCGGGCCGTCCGGCTATCGGCGTCGCGTTGGAGGGTGGCGGAGCGCTGGGCCTGGCGCACATCGGCGTCTTGCAGTGGCTTGAGGAGCACCACATCCCTGTGGACCGCATCTCCGGCACCAGCATGGGCGCACTGGTCGGCGCCTTCTACGCCACCGGCAGCACTCCCGCCCAGATGCGCGAGCTGGCGGTCAGCGACGCGTTCACCCGCGTCTTCACCCTTCAAACTCCTTATGCCGATGCCAGCTTCCGCCGCCGCCAGGATCGCCACGAACTGCCCCAGGCGCTGACTATCGGCCTGCGACATCGTATTACCCTGCGCAACGCCCTATTCACCGATCGCGGCGTCAACGAATTACTGACCGGCAACCTGCCCAACTACAACAGTCAGGAGCTGGATTATGACCGGCTTCCTATCCCCTTTCGCTGCGTGGCCACTGACCTGAACACCCTCGCACCAGTCACTTTTGCCTCCGGGCCGCTGCCCCAGGCCGTGCGCGCCTCAATCTCCATCCCCGGCGTCTTCTCTCCGGTCCAGGATCGCAACGGCCACTATCTGGTTGATGGCGGCATCCTCGACAGCCTGCCCACCGATGTTCTCAAGCGCGATCTGCACGCCGACATCATCATCGCCATCCACCTTGAAGATTCAGCTCTTTCCACCTCCGACACCAGTTCCATTCTCGGCGTTCTCCATCGCGCATTTGATGCCGGCATCCAGCACAACGTCACGGAATCCGAGCGGCTGGCTGATGTGGTGATCAACGTACCGATCGGCAGCTTTTCACCCACGGATTATGCCCACGCCGTTGCGCTGATTGACGCCGGTTACAAGGCTGCCGAGCAGAACCGTGCAGCGCTCTTGCGTTACGCCCTAGACGCCGATGGCTGGAAGGCCTACCTAGCCGCGCGCGAAAGCCGCCGCAGCCCGCAGCCCGGCATCCTGCTCCAGGTCCGGGTGGAAGGTGCACGCCGGGAGCCGTCCGCGAGGCTCGCAGCGACCTGAAGCCTATCGAGGGCAAACCATCGCGCCCGCCACAACCCTCGACGCTCTCAAGCCCGTTCAATCCAACGGCGGTATCTCCGCCACGTGGGAGACCTATGCCCCAGCGCCCGCGCCTATTTCCGCCGCGCTCCGACCCGTGTTGTGGATGGAGGCCCCCGACACGGGCATTCTGGTTCATCTCAGTCAGGATCGCATCGGCCCGCCCTATCTGCTCATCAGCCCCGAGTTTGCCGCCGCCACCTCCAACATTACCCGTGGCGAGATTACTCTCCGGCTGGTTGATCAGAACCTCGGCGGCTATGGCTCCGAACTGCGCGCCAGCGCACGCGTCGGATACATGACCGATCTCTCCGCCGAATACTACCGGCTGCTTACCCCCGGCGGCTATTTCATTGAGCCGCGCGCCGGCATTCTCCGTGAGCCCGTCTACATCTGGACTGACCAGAAGCGCGTCGCCGAACGCCTCCTGCAAAACCTTGATGCGGGCGTCGAAGCCGGCCGTACCTTCTCGAATCAACTTCAAGTTTCCGCCGAGTGGCGCGCCGAGGATACGCGTTGGAGCCTCACCACTGGCTCCGGCGGCGGGCCGTATCTCAGTGGAACCGCTCAGACCGGCCTGCTGCACATCAACATCGATAGAGCCGCCACCGGCGCCGTTTCGCCCAACGGCTTCCGCCTGACGGCCTCGGCTGGCGCGCTCTACCACGCCGTCGCAAGCAACAACGCGCCGCTGGTCAAGCTCACCTTCAGCGCAACCCGGTCATGGAGAGAGTCCAACATCTTCGGCCTGAGCGGGGAAGTCAACTCCTACCTGCGCGCCAACGTCGCTGAGCCTTACCGCTTCACCCTCGGCGGCCCGTTACGCCTCTCCGCATCGTCGTTTGATGAGTACCGGGGTACTGACACGTACCTGGCCCGCACCGGCTACATGCACCGCATAGCGGCTCTGCCTACCGGCCTGGGACAAGGGCTCTACGGCCTCGTCGCCTACGAGGGAGGCGAGGTCTGGTCGCCGCAAACAAAATCTATCCTCCGCCAGGATGGCCTCGCCGGCCTGGTGGCCAACACGCCGCTCGGCCTGATCACCTTCAGCATCTCAGTCGGCGACGCCGGCCACCGCAAAGTCTTTGTCACTTTGGGCCGCTGGTTCTGATCGCGCCTGAGAGTTGCCATTTCTTCGCCAGAGAAGATCAATATATATCGTAAAAAATGGACCAGGTAGTGCAACGGATGGTAAATTTACCCGTACAAGGAGACAAATTCCGGTCGATTCCCCTTTGGCGCGGCGGACTGCATTTTTTCGGTCACCCACAGCACAATTATGCTTCGATCCGCCGACGATAGGATGGGGCCTCATTTTTGTCACAAAGGATAAGGCCATGAGACGATCAATAGTTGCATTTCTTCTGTTAGTTCTTGCTATGCCGGCTTATGCCAAAACGCACATAGATGAGTTCAATATTCCTTGCGGCTCATTGTGGCCGGCAATCAAGGATACCCTAAGTAATTCCGACAAGTTCGTCGTCGTCAACCTCAACGATGCAGATAGGACAGCCTCGTTCAGTGCCGGAGGTCATTACACCGTTTCGCGCATTAACTCCGTCGCCCTCATCGCTCAGGGAAACCACTGCGAGATGCAGACACAGACCTCAGTTGAGGGATGGGGACTTAACGATGCGGGAGATTTCAAGAAGCAGGTAAAGCAGTCGCTGGCTAAACTACAGTCAAACCCACCTGCCCAACCCGAATCCGCGCCTTCCACCGCTCCCGTTACGCCTGTGGCCGGGCTGGCGCAAGGTTCCAAATCTTCGTCGCACTGGCCGGGTTCTTCTGTTCAGTCGAACGGC
Source organism: uncultured Acidobacteriaceae bacterium (assembly GCA_963765995.1). Lineage (GTDB taxonomy): Bacteria > Acidobacteriota > Terriglobia > Terriglobales > Acidobacteriaceae > Telmatobacter. The sequence goes on from CAVXYT010000004.1 coordinate 128,809, forward strand.
GGAACGCCTATCGAGACCGAGAGTCTCGCGCTTCCGGCTTCTGTTGCTCCTGCCGCAGAACCTGCGATCGCGCCTGGGAGTCACGCGCAGGCAAACGCCGGCGCGCGCATGACACTCACCGTGGCGGCGCATTGCGCCAAGGACCCGGATCCAACGGGATTCTTTGGCTCAAGCTTTTATTCAACCTGTAAGCAACGCGAGCTGGACGACCTTCGCTCCTGGATAGCCTCCGCGCTTGCGGACCGTCATGTCGTGGTCGCAAATGGAAATGAGGGCGGCGATTATCGCGTTACCGTCACTTTGACAAAATCCATGGACAAGCGGCCTTCGAGCTTCATGCCCTTCGGAGATTTCGCCCCGGGCACTGTAATGTACGAAGCAAGCTATCAGATCGTCGATTCGGCAGGCCGGGTTGTGAATAGCGGAACCGTCGCCCATCAAGGATCCGACAGCCATCCGGCAGATCTTCAAAAACAGTTCGCCGTCAAGATTGCTGACACCCTCAACCAGAAGCTCGCGACGCAAGGCTCCGCCGCGGCGGGCGGTTCCCCAACTACGGACGCGCCTTTGACCATCGACGAGCCCTCGACTACCAAAGCGCCCAAGCCTAAGTAACAGCGACGCTTGGCAACATGACCGCAGTGCGTAAAAAGACCCTCCCGCCTGGGAGGGTCTTTTTGCTTGTGATGCCTGAAAGCCGCGGCTTATGAGGCTGCTTTACTTCCGGCTTACGCCACTACTTCAATGCCCATGGAGCGAGCGGTGCCCTTGATGCTCTTGATGGCCGTCTCCACCGAGGCGGCGTTCAGGTCGGGCATCTTCTGCGTGGCGATCTCGCGCACCTGCTTCTCGGTCACCTTGCCGATCTTTTCCTTGTTGGGCGTGCCCGAGCCCTTAGCGACCCCGGCCGCCTTCATCAGCAGAACCGCCGCCGGCGGCGTCTTGGTGATGAAGCTGAAGCTGCGGTCGGCATAGACCGAGATGACCACCGGAATGATCAGCCCAGCCATCTCCTTGTTGGAGGTGCGCGCGTTGAACTGCTTGCAGAACTCCATGATGTTGACCTGCGCCTGGCCCAGTGCCGGGCCTACCGGAGGCGCCGGCGTGGCCTTGCCGGCCTCGATCTGCAGTTTGACGTAACCTGTAATTTTCTTCGGAGGTGCCATGTTGATTCCTTCGGAACCAGCTCTTAGCTCCTGGCTTTTAGCCGCTAGCTGATCTGTCTCTGGTACAAATTTTGGTGTTGCCGCTTCAACGTTTGCCTTCAACCGGCGCCCGCCAGGTGGGCACAACCGGCTAGAAGCTGAAAGCTAATAGCTAAAAGCTGCAACTACTCAATCTTTTCCACTTTGCCGAACTCCAGCTCGACCGGTGTGGAGCGCCCGAAGATGGTCACCATGACCTTCAACGTCTCGCGATCTTCGTTGATCTCATCCACCACGCCGTTGAAGTTGGCAAACGGTCCGTCGGTAATGCGGACCTGCTCGTTCTTTTCAAACTTGATCTTGAGCCGCGGTTTATCCTTGGCAGTCTCTGAACGGAAGAGGATTCCACTTACTTCTTCCTCGCTCAACGCCACCGGCTTATCGCCCGTGCCCAGAAAACCCGTCACCTTGGGCGTGTCCTTCAAGACGTGCCACAGGTTGTTATCCAGCTCCATCTCGACGAGCACGTAACCGGGCAAAAATACCCGCTCTACAGTGCGTTTCTTGCCGTTGACGATCTCCGTCACTGGCTCGGTGGGAATCATCACCCGGCCCACCTTATCGCCCAGGCCGAAGGCTTCCACACGGCTCGCGATCGACTCGCGCACCTTGCGCTCAAAGCCCGAGTAGGCGTGCAGGATGTACCACCTGAAGCGCTCGTTGCGCTCTGGCGGCGCCTGCTGGTCGGTCTGCCCGGAGGCTTGACCAACCTGTTCAGCTTGTCCGGCTTGTCCCAATTCTTCTGCTGCCATCTTCTGCTCTCGTTTCGCGGTTCAATAACTCTACTGTCCGCCCGTCTTGTGTAAAAGCCAGGTCATGCCCGTAGAGAAAACCGAATCCACCAGGAAAAAGAACACGCCAAAGATGAACACTGCGATAATCACCACAGTGGTCGTGGATTGCACTTCCTTGCGCGTGGGCGTAACCACCTTGCGCATCTCCGCGCGCACATCGCTCAGAAAACGCGTGAATTCATTCCACTGCCCAAACACACCGCCAATAAACTTCTTGTCCGGCCGATCATCGCCGTTCGCCATTATTGCCTTCCATGCCATGCTTGCTGTTCCTTCGCGCCGGGCGTTGTGCCTTGCGCATTCCAATTCAATCTGGCAGGGGCGGAGGGATTCGAACCCCCAAGTTCGGTTTTGGAGACCGACAGTTTAGCCGTTGAGCTTACGCCCCTAAAAGCAGGGGTCAGGGGTCAGGTTTCAGGTATCAGTTCCAGCGCCTCAGTTTGTACGGCGCATACTGATCCCTGATCCCTGTTCCCTGTTCCCTGTTCTACTTCGTTTCCTTGTGCGGCTGGTGCTTGCGGCAGCGGTTACAGAACTTCTTGAACTCCAGACGGCCAGTGGTCGTCTTCTTGTTCTTCGTCGTCGAGTAGTTCCGCTCCTTACACTCAGTGCACTGCAATGTAACAATTTCCCGCATCCAAAATCCTCTCAGCTGTCAGTCGTCAGAAATCAGTGAAGAAGTGAATCAGTGAAAAAGTGAACAGTCCATACCTTGCCGATTCACTCTTTCACTTCCTCACTCATTCACTGTTTCTTTCACTTCTTAACTCATTCACTGCTTCACTCGCTACTTCACAATCTCCGAGATGGTGCCCGCGCCCACCGTGCGGCCGCCTTCGCGGATCGCAAACCGCAGGCCCTTTTCCAAAGCCACCGGCGTGATCAGCTCAACCTCAAGCTGCACGTTGTCGCCCGGCATCACCATCTCCACGCCTTCAGGCAACTGCGCCACTCCCGTGACATCGGTTGTCCTGAAGTAGAACTGCGGACGGTAGCCCTTGAAGAACGGCGTATGACGACCGCCCTCTTCCTTGCTCAGCACGTACACTTCACCCTTGAAGACCGTGTGCGGCGTGATCGATCCCGGCTTGGCCAGCACCATTCCGCGCTCCACATCTTCCTTGGGAATGCCGCGCAGAAGAATGCCCGCGTTGTCGCCCGCCATGCCCTCGTCGAGCTGCTTTTTGAACATCTCCACGCCCGTGCAAACCGTCTTGCGCGTCTCGCGGAAGCCCACAATCTCCACGTCCTCGCCCACCTTCACCTTGCCGCGCTCGATGCGCCCGGTGACCACCGTGCCGCGCCCGGAGATGGAGAAAATATCTTCGATGGGCATCAGGAACGGCTTGTCCACCGCGCGATCCGGCCGCGGAACATACGTGTCCACCGCCTCCATCAGCTCGTCGATCTTGGCTTCCCACTGCGGCTCGCCGTTCAACGCGCCCAGCGCCGAGCCGCGAATCACCGGCGCGTCTTCCGGGAACTGATACTTGCCCAGAAGCTCGCGCACTTCCATCTCCACCAGATCGATCAGCTCCGGATCCTCCACCGCGTCGCACTTGTTCAAAAACACCAGCACGCAGGGAACGCCCACCTGGCGCGCCAAAAGCACATGCTCCTTGGTCTGCGGCATCGGCCCGTCGGTGGCCGCAACTACCAGAATTGCGCCGTCCATCTGCGCCGCGCCGGTGATCATGTTCTTGATGTAGTCGGCGTGGCCGGGGCAATCGACGTGCGCGTAGTGACGGTTGGCAGTCTCGTACTCCACGTGCGCCGTGGCGATGGTGATGCCCCGCTCCCGCTCTTCCGGCGCGTTGTCGATCGAGTCGAACGAGCGGAACTGGTTCTTGGGGTTGTGCTTCTGCAATACCTTGGTGATGGCCGCCGTCAACGTCGTCTTGCCGTGATCGATGTGCCCGATCGTCCCCACGTTCACATGCGGCTTGCTGCGATCAAACTTTTCCTTGCCCATGGCCTTCAGTCCCTTCCGTTAAACTTTGTTCCTGTCGCGCCCCCTGAATATCGGAAGCGCAAAAGCTTGTGTTGCATACCTCAATAGTAGGCGTACACCTTGAGATACCGCTGCCGTAACTCCTCGGGCACCGCTTCCACCAGCCGTAGATAGCGCTCGCGGGTCAGAGCCTGGTCCGAGACCGGCAGCGCCCGGTAAAGCCCTGCGGCTTCCTTGCCCATCAGCCCGTGCTGCAAAGCGCCCTCAAAATCGCGAATCCGCAGCTTCGACCGGCCCATGCGGCTCAAAAAAACTTCCACGTCCCGCGCATCGAAGGCCGCGTCAATACGCGCATGAAGCTCGGCGTATCCCTGCTCATCCCGGACGGCTATCGCGGCCTGCTCGAACTTCATTCCCTGCCCTCACACTACAGCTTTCAGTACCATCCTGCTCGCACTTGCCACATCGGCTGATTCTGCCGCCGCGCAAGCTGAAAGCTAAAAGCTGACAGCTGCACTCCTGGAGCGGGAGACGGGGTTCGAACCCGCGACCAACAGCTTGGAAGGCTGTGACTCTACCACTGAGTTACTCCCGCAGAACAGTTGTCAGTGGTCAGTTGTCAGTGTTCAGTTTGCCTGTGTAGATGGAAGCCGATTCGCTCTTCCCGTTGATACCCCAACTGACCACTGTCCACTGCATTTCTGGAGCTGATGACCAGGATTGAACTGGTGACCTCTCCCTTACCAAGGGAGTGCTCTACCAACTGAGCTACATCAGCCCTCTTACAAACTCGGGGGCGTCGAACCACCATCCCCGTTTCCCCCACGGCGAATCTTCTCCGCATGACGGGCCAACACCGTGCGCAGAGCCAGGCCCCCGATAATAATCAGCGGAAGCAACCGCAGCTCCACCGGCTTGCCCATCACAAATACCTTGCCTTCGCCAAGGGTAAACCAAGCCAGCGCCGCCAAAACTGCGTACAGCACCAGAGCCACCCAGTACTTCCGGTCCAAATCCGAGCCGGTACTGTGAAGGCCCTTCTTCATGCGGTCCAGATCGCGCCCATATTCACTCATTCCGGCTGCGGCCCTTCGCGCATCCCAACCCCTCACTTCATGGTGCACAGGGGAGGATTCGAACCTCCGTAGCTCCAGAGAGCGGCAGATTTACAGTCTGCTGCCATTAACCACTCGGCCACCTGTGCCCGTTCACCCCAGCGACGAAGACCTGTCGCCGGGGACCCCGTCCAACCCTCCTGCTCTCCCCGATTCAACCCAATTCAGCACATCAGGCCCCGCCCGGAAATCCTCCGGCCTATCGGAGCATGCACCTCAGTGGGATCGCCGCGGAGGACAGGTCCGGCGCCTAAAAAAACTCCGGCTCCGGCAAAACTATTTGCCGCTTCAGCTCCCGTTTCCGCTTTCCATAAAGTGGAGCTGGCGAAGGGATTTGAACCCCCGACCCTCTGATTACAAATCAGATGCTCTACCAGCTGAGCTACGCCAGCCCATACCACCCGGAAACCGTCCCGGAGACCCAAATCCGTGCGGACACACTTCCACCTCGCACGCACTACGGCACAGAAATCAAGGTTAGCACACCCCTGGCGAGCGGGGCAAACCGGGGCGGGACCCAGGGCAGAGCGTATTCATTGCGGCAGCATCGTCTCGTAAGCCACATATACGCCTTCGAAGACCGAGTCCCAACTGGCGGTGAGCGCATAGGCCCGCGCCGCCTGCCGCATCTGGGCGTGGCTCTCCGGGTCGGCCAGCACTCCGGCCACTGCGGCGGCAAACTCCTCATCGGGGACAATCCGCCCGGTCTCTTCGTCGCGGACAATGGTCGCCGGGCCGCCGTCGGGAGTTACAATCGCCGGCACTCCGCTGGCCAGCGCCTCCAGAACTACGTTGCCAAAGGTGTCGGTGTGCGAGGGGAAGACGAATAGATCCATATTGGCGTAGGCCTCGGCCAGCGCCTCGCCATGCAAGACGCCAGTGAACTCGGCCCGCGGCAATCGCTCGCGCAGCCAGTTCTCCTCGGCGCCATGGCCGACGATGAGGAAGCGGAAGTTGATCAACCCCATCCGCTCCAACTCCTGCTGCACCTGGACCAGCAGGGCCACGTTCTTTTCGACCGAGAGCCGGCCCACAAAGCCCAGAACGGCTTCGCCGTCTTCGGGCCTTCTGTTGCGTTTGGAGGGATGGAAGAGTTCCGCGTCCACGCCGCGCGGCATCAGGTGGCAGGGCCGGCCCGTGGTGCGCTCCAGCAGCGCGCACAACTCCGGGTTGGGCGCAAACAGCACCCGCGCCACAGAGTAGAACCTGGCCGCCGCGGCCATGGTTATATCCTCGATCTTCTGCCCGGTCGCCGCCGAGTGCCGCTCGGGCAGCAGGCGCAGAAACCAGCCCGAGCGCCGCGCCGCGTACTCATGCACATTGGTGTGCCAACTGGCGGCCAGCGGCAGGCCAAAGTGGTGAGCCAGACCCGCGCCCAGCATCCCCACCTCGCTGGGGCCAGTGATGTGAATCAGGTCGGGCCGGAAGCGCTCCAGCACCTCGCCGATCAGCGGAATATGGCGCAGAAACGCCGGATCGAAGCGCAGGTCTTTTTCCAGAGCAAAGGAGAGAAAGCCGCGCGGCAACTCCAGCGTCCACACGCTGCCATCCTCCAGGATCGCTTGCGCGCGGTCTCCGGCGCGAACACACAAAAATGGAAGATTCCGCCTCTGCGCAAAGGCCTCAAAGTGGCGGCTGGTATGCGCCACCCCGTTCACCTCATGAAACGAATCGGGAAAATAGGCCACGCGCGGCATTTGATCGGCCATCGTCTTTCGTTCAAGCCTCAGCCGTCATTCTCGCCCAAGGCCAGGCGTAACTGGCGCCCCTCGCTCCAGGCCATGCGCAGCCCGCCAGAGACCGGACCCGCGCCCATCAACTGCACCATGCCGAGCATCCAGCTCATCGCCCTCGGCGCCGCCCCGTTGGGCCACAGCTCGCTCAGCGGCCGGATGACTCCGTTCGCGTCAGGATGATAGACGCGCTCGTCCCAGGTGCGCGAGCCTTGCGGAAACTCCGGGTAGTGGCGGATAGCGTCGATGGTCGATTGCAGGAGGCGGTGCTTCCATGGCTCGGCGTACTGAGGCATGAAGAGCATATTGCTCTTCTGTTCCCGCCGCACCTCATGCACGAACTCGGTAAAGCTGGCGGCGTTGGTCAGGTTGATGTTGGCGTTCGGCTCCACGCCGTGCCGGTCGCCGCCGGAGATCAGCAGCATATTCCACTGCTCGGCCAGCCGCCGTACCGCCCGGTTCTCTTCCCAGTTGCGCAGCCCGTTCAGCTCCAGCGCGTGTAGATAGTTGCCGTTGATTTGCAGGAACTCGTTAACCAAAAACTCGTGCCTCTCCTTGCCGATCAGGTAGAGGTCCCACAAAGGGTGGTTGAAGACCGTCAGCACGTTCGGTTCATCGTGCAGTGCGCGCAGAATTTCGGTAAACCGCGCATCGCTCGGGTGAGCCGTGTAATCGGCCAGCGTTTCCATCCATTCCGAGGCCTTGCCGCTGGGCAGGTTGTGCACGCCCAGGTGAAAGGACTGCTCGCCATACGGGGCGCTCCACTCCACCGAAACCGGAATTCGCCGCGCGCTGGGAACGGTGCGCAGCAGCATAGGCGCTGTGATGTTGTCGTGGTCGGTGATGGAGACCATCGGCGCCAGGTCCAGCTTCTCGATCTGCCGGCTTTCCAGGTCGAAGGCCAGTTTGGGTGTCATCGGCGGCGTCCAGTAGCTGGCCGCGTAGTTGATGCGCACCCCGTGTATCCGCTCCGACCGCTGCTCCAGCCGCGAGAGCAAAGGACGAATCCATGGATACTGGTTGCCGAAGTTAGCCAGAAAATCCAGCGTCTCGCGCGACTGGTTGGTGTGGCTGTGCAATGAAACACCGGTCCGGAAACCTTGCGATGCCTTCCTGTCGCGCCACAGGTACGAGATGGTCGAGTTAGCCATTTCCGCTCCTCAATTCCGCTCGCGAACTGGAACTTCTGGAGCTAGTATCGGTTGCCCACATAAACGCAGGGTTAACGGCGTGCGAATGCGGCTTCAATTGTCGTAGGAATCAAGAAAGTTACGGGGAATCCGGAACAAAAAGGGGAAATTCCCGGAATGAGGCAGCGGCGCAGTTACCGGATTGCCGGTAGTTAGCTCACAACCCGGCGATAGTGGAAAACAGTCGAAAAGGCGACTTGTCGAGACGAATCTACCGTCGATGAGCGCATTGGCGATTTGGCGTAAACTGATCAGCCCAGGCCGACGGGATTGCTGCCAGTCTTATCCGGCACCCGTGGACACTGCTTGCTCGCGCGGCGTGAATTTCCGCTTGTAATACGCCGTCGTCAGCAGGATGGCGGGCACTCCGATGGCCGCTGGCCAGATCCACAACCACATCGTATGTCCGAAGAATTGCGGCAACGTCACCGTGCTAAACGCCGTCCATGCCGCAATGTAACTGGCAATGAAATGCTGGAAGTGCTTGTACAGCCAGAGCCTCTTGTCCGTTGGCTTGCGCACGAAGCTGAGCAGGTGCATTCCCGATAAGCGAATGCCGAGTGCGCCGAACAAGATCGCCACAATGCCCATATGCTGCACCAGCGCCGGACGCAACACGGCCAGCAATAGTAGCGCCACGGAAGAGAAGAAACAAGCCCCAGTTACGATCCAATCCACAGGCTGCGCGCCGGGGCCAGCGAGACTCCTGAGCTTCAGCACGCGATAGCCCGTGAACGCGAGATAAAACGACAGAATCGCTACCAGCGCCAGAAATAGCACCGGTCGGAACAGTGCCATGGGCAACGCGGTCGCCGCCACCACGCCCATGCACCACAGGTAAACCATTCCCCAGCGCTTATGCTGTTTGCCACCCTTGGCTGTGATCAGCGCTGCGGGAGCAAGCAGAAAGGCACAGAAACCAGCCGTCACGTGGATCGTTAGCAGAGACTTCATCCAAATCGGATCGCCCGTCATGATGGTTTTTCTCCTAACTCGTTCATATCGTTTCCATAGCGTCTCAGGAATAAAAAGAGTACGACCGTAGCCTGCGGACAAAAATCCTTACTCTTCAGCGAAGCACTTGATAAAGAAGTTCCTCGCCTCCATCAACATCTGCTCACGTCTTTGCGGGGACGAAGTAACGCGGACCATCGTCAACACCCCCGCCATACCGGGGAACAGCAATCTGCACTTCGTGAGTTTTTCTTCTCGCGTCTTGCCGGGAACAAAAGGCAAAATCCGTTCCCGATACTCTTCCAACAATGCCTCAATCCGTTTCCGGACTGACAGCGGCTTTCGTGCGAACTCCGGCCCGAGGGCAGAGAACGGGCAACCTGTTCCCAGCGAATTCGCGTGGCGCGCGCTTAAATAGCGTTCGATGATGGCCCGCAGCGCCTGACCTTCGGGCGCGACCTTTGCAACCTCCACCATATCGCTGCCCGCCTCGTCGACTGCTCGTGCCATTGCTTCAATGAAGAGGTCGTTCTTGCTGCTGAAATGCCGGTAGAAGCCCCCTTTGGTCAGGCCTGTCTTCTTCATCACCGTTCCGATGCCGCTGCTTCCGCCATGTTCGCGGAAGGAGCGAGCGGCCACAGAAAGAATATTCGCGCGGTTCCGTGCTTTGTGTTCCTGCGAGTATCGCACGGTGTTAGAGTACGCACGTACTCTTATGTCTGTCAAGGCCAGAATGGATCCTGCCAAACCAGCGCGCTCTTCTCCGGCGTTTCAGCAGGTGGGCACCGTGTGACCGTTCTCAAAGCGCGAGATTTGGCAGCGCAGCGGCAAGTCTGAATTCCTGATTGTTGATTTCAGCCCAATGCGCTCATTGACCTCGCGCTCAGCCATCTGGTTCAGGGATTGGTCCAGAAAAACGCCGCAGGGCTCGGGAATGCGGTTGCACCTGGCTCGTCGTCTATCCGGAAACTGCACCACTACCTTTGAATGCCTTACTCCAAGGTGTCAGAGGACGGCTATTTCCGCGTTTTGGCCATCTCCGGTCCCAGAAAATCCTCGACGGTCATGCCGGCCATCAAATCCTCTTCTGCCGTCATCGCCGGACCCTCGGCCAGCTTGCTTTCCGCCAGCTCGGCCGCCAGGTAGTTCTCCGTCAGCCCCTTGCGCAGCAGCTCGAAGGCCTGCTCCGGCGTGGAGGCAAACTGGAAGAGCTCGATGTCCTTGGGCGAGATGGCGCCGGTCTCCACCAGCGCATCCAGGTTGAAGACCTTTTTCCAGTACTCCGGACCGTAGATGACTACAGTGATCTTCTTGGCCAGCTTGTGGGTTTGGGCGAGGGTGAGAATCTCAAACATCTCGTCGAGCGTTCCAAAGCCTCCGGGAAAGACCACCAGCGCCTTGGCCAGGTAGGCAAACCACAGCTTGCGCATGAAAAAGTAATGAAACTCGAAGTTGAGTGAGGGCGTGATGTACGGGTTGGGCGCCTGCTCGAAGGGCAGACGTATGTTCATCCCGATGGTCTTGCCGCCGGCCTCGTGAGCGCCACGGTTGGCGGCCTCCATGATCCCCGGCCCGCCGCCGGAGGTGACCACAAAACGACTCCGCCGCGAGGGAATCTTCATCGCCCATGTGGTCAGCAAGCCAGCCAGCCGCCGCGCGTCTTCGTAGTAGCGAGCCATCTCCACGGCTGCCACGGCGCGCTTGCGCTGCAAATCCGTCGCCATGCCCGCGGCAATCTCCCCGGCTTTGGCCGGCTGTTCATGCGTGGGAGCCGGTTGTGTTGAACCGGTATTTTCCAGCAGCTCCAGGGCGTGGCCGGCCTCCTCGCGCCCGCGAAAACGCGCCGAGCCGAAAAACACCACCGTGTCCTGAATCCGCTCCCGCCGGAAGCGCGCCAGCGGCTCCATGTATTCAGAGACAATCCGTATCAGCCTTCCGTCAGCGCTGTTCAAAAAGTTGGAGTTCTCATAGGCCAGCGGCGCCGATGCCAGCGGCGCAGGCGGAGCTCCGTTGGCGGGAATCACCGCAACCGGCACGGATCCCTGCTCCTCAGTCCCTAGTCCCTTAGTCCCTAGTCCCTGTTCTTCCATCTCATCCATCCCTACGGCGGAGCGCGTCATGAAACGCAATCCACAGATTCAAAAGCCCCAGCCCCGACACAAGGCCGCGCACCGCGCCATTGGCCGCGTAGATCGAGAGCGTGGGGAACTGCACAAACAAAGGGTTCTGGTCCCAGAAAGTCCTGGACCATGGCACATAGCAGATCGCCAGGCCGATGTACATCCTCAGCAACACGCGCAAGAACAACTCGGCGCGCTCCAACCAGCGCGGAATCCGCTGCGGCGCGTGCTTGCCTAACGGATGCTCGGATTGGGGCGCGGACATGGGCACAGACCCAGGCTTGGTAGCCGGGCTCCCGGCGAGTTGAGGCGATGACGATTCCGGCTGCTGGGACATTCTTAGAGTACGCACACCGCCCCCGATAGCGGAACCAGAGTTGATGTATCTCGAAACCACTGCATTCAAGTCGACGCGACCATCAGGGAGCGGCGACCCTGAATAAAACTCAACAGGACGCAGTTACTCTGGTTCCGCTCTGATTCCAGCCCCGTCGCGGGCATTCGGCACAGGCCTATCCACCGGCCCGGCGCAGGGACGCCGTACTGCAACGGTAACACAGCCGCCGTCGTGACTGAGGAAGCGCCTGTTGGGACGAAGTCAGGGCATAGTGTCGTTTGGCATCCCGGTTCAGAACCGGAAATACGCGCCAATCATCGGCTCCGCCGTATGCGTGAACGCGTCCGTCGAGGTATAGAACGCCGCAAGGTTCGGCGCTTTGTATAGGTTGCCGCGGTACTGGAAACGCAGGCCGATGTGCGGCAACAGGTCCCAATCCGCTCCTGCTCCGTAGACAAAAACCGGCTTGGTGGCGCTTCTGGTGCTGGTGCTGCTGGTGGTGGTTCCGAGGACGCAGCCGGGTGCGGTTCCGCATGCCGTGATGGTGGTCGAGATGGTCGTTTGCGCGCTGCTGGGCACATTGAAGAGGATGCCGCCACCGGCCAGCGCAAATGGCCTGAGATTCCTGATCTTCAGAGACACAACCCAGTCGCCGCTTACTTCGTGCGCGTTGGCTGAAACCGGAGTCCACCATGTTGATGCGGCGCAGACGCCGCAAACGGCATAAGTAGCAGAGGAGTACGTCTGGTTGGCGCGGTTGATGGAATATGCCCCTTCATAGCCGATAAGCGGGTTGACGATGTGCCGGATTTCGAACATCCCGCCGGCGGCGTTCGACGGGCTCTGCACGACGTTGTTGCCGTTGGTTGATCCGTTGAAGGCTCCGTAAAGACTTGCCGCCACATCCGTCTGCGCTCGGGCTATCGTGCTCCCCAGCGCTGCCACTCCAACCAGGAAAAGAGCAATCTGCATGGATTTCGTTTGCATGATGAGTCTCCTTACTTGATTCCGGTTGAGTTGAGTTTTGAACCGCGGACCCCCCATTGTTAGTTGCTTATTTAGACGCGGAAGACGCGGAAAAGAAGTCACGGATATCTTGCATACGAGTTAAGGCAGAGTTATCCGGCTGCGATCGCTCGCCCTCCGCGTTATCCTGACACCACCATGATTCGTCGGCCGTCCCTTCCCGTTTCGGCTGCCTTGCTCGCCGCCGCGCTCTTCAGTTCCGCCCTTGCCGCCGCTCAGCAGAGCGCGGCAAACGCAATTCCCTATCGTGACGAACAGCCGGTGCACGCGCGGCACGGCATGGTGGTCAGTGTCCACCACCTGGCCTCCGACGTCGGCCTGGAGATCCTCCAGTCTGGCGGCAACGCCGTGGATGCCGCCGTGGCTACAGGCTTTGCACTGGCGGTGGTGCATCCGGCGGCCGGCAACCTGGGCGGAGGCGGCTTCCTGCTGCTGCGCACTCACGACGGAAAGACCACCTTCATCGACTTCCGCGAGAAGGCACCGCTCGAGGCCACTGAAACCATGTACCAGGACGCCCAGGGCAGCGTCATCCCTAACTCCAGCCTCCTCGGCTACCGCTCCATCGCCACGCCCGGCTCGGTTGCTGGCCTAGTCTACGCCGAACGCAAGTACGGCAAGCTCGGCCTGCGGCGCGTCATCGCTCCGGCCATCCGGCTCGCCCAGGAAGGCTTCCAACTGACCGCCGAAGAGGCCCGTGAACTCAGCGACCCCGATCTGGCTCGCTTCCCCGACTCCAGGCGCATCTTCCAGCGCGACGGGCAACTCTACAGAGAGGGCGATACCTTCAAGCAGCCCGAGCTGGCCCGCACCCTCAAGCGCATCGCCGCCGATCCTGACAGCTTCTACCACGGCAAGATGGCCCATGAGCTGGTTGACGATCTTCATAAGGGCGGCGCGCTGCTCACCCTCGAAGACCTGGCCCGCTACACCGTCGTCGAGCGCGCCCCCATCATCGGCAGTTTCCACGAATACACCATCATCAGCGCCCCACCGCCATCTTCCGGCGGAGTCGTGCTCGTCAGTGCGCTCAACATCCTCGAAGGCTACAATCTGAACAATCTACCCGACCGTTCGCCCGAGTCCATCTACCTGATCGCCGAGGCCTTTCGCCGCGCTTACATGGACCGCGCAGACTACCTCGGCGACCCGGACTACAACCACATTCCCGTCACCGAGTTGACCTCTAAAAACTACGCTGCCGCATGGCGCGCCGGCATCCACCCCCTCGCGGCCGCCCCCAGCGCCGCGCTTCGCCGCCCCGAGGGCTTTTTGCCGCCCGCGCCCAAAACCGCCGGCCGCCGCGCCGAATCGCCCGACACCACTCACTACTCGGTCGTTGACAGCGAGGGCAACGCCGTCGCCGTCACCACCACCCTCAACAACTCCTTTGGCTCCCACGTCACCTCCGGCACGCTCGGCTTTCTGCTCAACGACGAGATGGACGACTTTACGGTCAAGCTCGGCGCGCCCAATATGTACGGCCTCATTCAGGGCCCCGCCGACGCCATCGCCCCTGGCAAGCGGCCTCTGAGCGCGATGACGCCCACCATCGTGTTGGAAAACGGCAAGTTGCGCTACGTCCTCGGTTCGCCCGGCGGCGCGCGCATCATCTCCACTGTCGCCAATATCTTTCTCTCCGCCTCCCAAAGTGGACTCAACATTCAGCAGGCCGTTGACGCACCCCGCTTCCACCACCAGTACCTGCCCGACAAGCTCTATCTGGAGCCAGGCTTCCCGCCCGATACCATCTCTGACCTGCGTGCCATGGGCTACGACCTCAGCATCAGGAACGGCCACTGGTCCAACGGCGAGTGCATAGCCGTGGATCCCAAAACCGGCGAACTGGAAGCGGGCCAGGATCACCGCAGCCATTACGGCAAGGCTGCCGGCTACTGAGCCGCACTGCACGACGGCATCAATGAGTCTTCCTGGCAGATTTTCTCAAGCGGAACAAATCCAAGGGGATACACGCAAGGCATAGTGGCCATGCGCGTCAGAAGAAAAGTGGAGCATTCCTTATGCAATGAATTTTTCGTTAAGTTGAGCAAAATTGCGCGCCATTTTCCGCTCTGCCCCGTCAATAGTTCAGAATGCGCGATTTGTAATGTATTCGAACTAACGGAAGAAAAAGTGTTGGGTTGACCTTTCATTCCGCCCACGGGCTCCCAGCCTTGGGTCCATCTCGCCGTAACCTTTTGATCGGCGTATTGAGTTCTCCGCGTGAGTTTGTCGCCGCGGATTGAGTTTCGAATTTGAGCCAGGTGACCAACCACGGAAGATCCAGTCCAGGAGGTTCCTATGGTTACCACCATCAAGCCAGGGTGGAGCAGACCCGCCGCCATTCTTTTTGCATCCGAAATTCCCGTCAACGAAAAGGCCTTTGGCTTTGCGCTGGCCGAAGCCGCCGAGTTCGGCGCGGATCTTATTCTTTTCCATGCGTTTGACAACCCGGACGCAGCTCCCTCCCAGGGTTCTGGGCTGCGCTGCGACTACACCCGCTGCCGGGCCGAGAGGCAACGTCTTGAGCATCTTGCCCAGCGCGCCAGAAATCTCGGCATCCACTGCAAGATCGTGGTGCGCCCAGGGTCGGCCGCCGAACAGATCCTCCTGTTCCTGGGCGAGCGGAGGATTGACCGGGTCGTCATGGGCACTCACTCCCCCGGCCCCATCGGCAAGCTGCTGGTGGGCTCAGTGGCCGAGGCCGTGCTGCGTAATGCCCCCGTGCCGGTCAACATCGTCGGTCCCGAGGTGGTCGAGGGCGCCTATCGCCACTTTTCCGCCCGCACCATTCTTTGCTCGGTCGGCGCACAGGAGTCCAGTCGCGTCGTGGCCAGCTTTGCCGCGGAATTGGCCGCCCGCCACCATGCCGGCCTGATCCTGCAGCAGGTCATCCCGCCGCAGGATTGCGCTGAGGCCCTCGCCGGCCGCACACTTGGCCAGATCGAGGCCGAACTTCCCTCCCTGGTTCCTCTCAGGTTGCTGCACAAGATCGGCGTGCGAGTCAGAGCCGTGTTCGGCGATCCAACTGAGGAGTTGCTCTACCAGGGCAGAGCGCAGCACGCCAACCTGATCGTGCTGGGAGCGCAGGGCGCCTCTCACTTTGCGGCCATCTCCCGCGCGGGCATCATCTACAAAGTGCTGGCCTATGCGCAATGTCCGGTCATCACGCTCTCGCCCATCATGCTGGCCTTGTGCGGCGCCAGAGGCGATCAACCGCGCCCGTCAGAACTGTGCATGGCCGGGGTGTTTTAGGGCGCGCCTTCCGTTGGCGGACGTTTCCAGCGCCCCGCAAGACGGCTTTTATTGGAGCTTGTCCAAAATACTCAGTCCTCGCGTGCAGGCCCCGCGAATCGCCACTGCGCCATCGTCCGCCCCCGCCATCGATTATCCTGATTCTTGCAGCATGACGCACAAATGGAGCGCACTTCGCCCAGCCCATGGGCTGTGGCCGCTGTGACTTTGTGCGGAGTGTGCGCGTTTCTTGAGCTTTACATTACGCAGCCGCTGCTGCCGCTGCTCACGCATCTCTTTCATGCCTCCAAGACCGGCGCGGCGTTGACGGTTTCCGCCGGGACGCTGGGCGCGGCCATTTCGGCCCCCATCGTCGGGGCGCTCACTGAGCGGCTGCCCCGCAAGAGGGTGATTGTCGCATGGATGGTGGCAATCGCCGTACCCACGCTGCTGGCCGCCACATCGACTACGCTGGCTGAGCTCATCTTCTGGCGATTTTTGCAGGGTATTGCGGTGCCGGGGATCGTCGCCGTGGTCGTCACCTACATTGGCGAGGAGTGGCCGCCCAACCGCGTGGCCTTCATCATGAGCTTCTATATCAGCGGAACCGCGCTGGGCGGCTTTCTGAGCCGGTTTCTGGCCGGGATTCTGGCCGATTGGTTCAATTGGCGGGTGAGCTTTCTGGTGCTGGGGACGACCGCTGTGGCCGGAGCCGGAGCCGTGTACGCCTGGCTGCCTCGCGGCCGCCGCCGCCCTCTATCGCCCGCGCTCTCCGGCACGCAGCCCTCGTTCTTTCCTCAACTTTTGTCGCAGGCGGGGGCGCTGTTTCGCAATCGCCGCCTCGTAGCCACCTATGCAGTCGGCTTCGACGTTCTGTTCACGCTGGTGGGCGTCTTTACATGGATCACCTTCCACCTGAGCGCCGCGCCCTTCAGCCTGTCAACGGCCGCCATTAGCTCGCTGTTTTTCGTCTACCTGATCGGCCTGGTGGTCACTCCCACTGCCGGTTACATCATCACCCGCGTGGGATTGCGCGCGGGCATCAGCGGGGCAATTGTCTGCACCATGGCCGGCGCGCTGATCACCCTGGCGCCATCGTTGCCCGTGGTCATCCTGGGACTGGCGCTGGTTTCGACCGGCACATTCATTGCGCAAACCGCAACGCAAAGCCATCTGCGCGTGGCCGCGCCCGCCGAGTCGCGCGTTACCGCGGCGGGGGTTTACCTGACCTGCTACTACGTGGGAGGCACGGCTGCAGGTGTGGTCCCCGGAGCCTTCTGGGCGCTGGGCAAGTGGCCGGCCTGCGTCGCCTTCATAGTAGCCATGCAGATCGTGGCGCTGGTGATCGCGCTGGTTGGCTGGCGCGCGCCCAGGGCGGCGTAGCGCCATGCTACCCTAGCCTTTATTCGGTGCAGTCAAGGCTTTGCTGGCTCGCAAAAGGAGCAAGTCGCGACATGAAGGAATTTACCCGCGCTTCCGCTTGCAGCATCACCCGCCGCCGGGCCGCGGCCGTGTGGATCTACTTCGCGCTGAACTTCGCCGTCTATCTCATCCGCATCGTCAGCGTCTGGCGCTATGGCGCGCTCTTCAGCCCCACTGCCGTCGAGTCTCCCATGATCGACTCGGTGTGGAGATGCATGAACCATAGGCCTGTCTACCAGAGTCCATTCACATTTCCGTTTTCTCTCTCGCTCTATAACTACCTCTTCTACCATGCGTATGCCGGCGCGCTCCGGCTGGTGGGCGCATGGAATGAAGGCATCCTCACGTGGGGGCGGCAGCTTACTCTGCTCTTCGCTCTGGCGGGCGCTGTAGCGCAGTGGAGGCTGGTGCGTTCTCTGCTCAAGCTGCGCGGCGCTGCTAGCGCTCTCTCGCTTGCGTTGGCCGTGGGACTCTGGCTATGCACTTCGCTCGTCAAGTATTGGGCGCTGGCCATACGGCCAGACGTAGCCGCTGCCGCGTTGGTGATGATGGCCCTCTGGGTCGTCGTGCGCCAGCCGCGATTCTGCTTCGCGTATGCGGGGTTGCTGCTGTACGCTGCGTGGGCCTTCAAGCAATCGGCGGTTCTCACCTTCGCAGGTCTCTGCCTGTGGCTGCTCTTGAATAAGAGGTGGCGGGATCTCGCCCTGCTGGCCGCAGTTTTTGCCGCGCTGGTTGGCATCACACTTTTCATCGGCACGCCCGAGTACCGCTTCAGCATTATGGTCGCACCGCAAATGGTCCGAGGCTTCTCCATCGGCCTTCCCTGGATTCTGCACGCGCTCGGCACGGGACTCACCGCCCTGGGCCTGAATCTCTATTGGGTTGCCGCGCCTTTCGTGCTCGTGCGTTCCTCAAGAAACTCGGGTGCCCCATCCATTCTGCGGCTTTTCGAGAAAAAAATGCAGAATGGGTGGGAGTCAATGCTCCTGACCGTCTTTGCTGTTGCGCTTATTGTCGGCTTGGCTGGCATGGGAAAGATCGGCGGAACCTCCAACTATCTCTTCGAGGCTTTTGTTGCCGGTTCCACGCTGCTGCAACTGGCCGTCTTCACCGTTCCGGCAAGATTGGTGACGGCGCTGATTCTCTTCGGCTGCGTGCAACCGGCCATCCAGCTCGCCGGAGTGGCCATTGGCTTCCACCACGCGGGAAAGCGGGATATGGTCGCAATTGCCACGGCGGCGGAGTACGCAGACGCATCGGCGCTGCGCGAGAGATTAGCGGTGATGAAAAAGCCTATCTTCACAACCGACGGTCCTTATGAGCTGCCCTGGATCTCGACTGATAACGGAGCCCCTGCCCTGGTCATCGATCCTAACTTTCAGGAGGCGGCGCGCTCACGCGAAGTGAACGGCGGCATTGAGGGAATGTTAAATAGGGGCGAGATTCCCACCGTGATGCTCGCCAACAGCGATCTCATCTACCTGAAGAGCCTGAATCCGGGTTACAAGAAGATTGGCGAATCCATCCAGCAAGGCGTCACCTACAGCATCTACGAGTTCAACGCCAGCCCCGCGACTTTATACTGAAAGACACCATGAGCACGTTTCTGCCAGTAGACGAACAGATGGACCTGCTCCAGAAGGGCGCGGCGGAGATCATCCGCGTCTCCGACCTGCGCGAGCGCCTCGAAGAGAGCCGCAAAACCGGACGCCCGCTGCGCGTCAAAGCCGGCTTTGACCCCACCGCGCCCGATCTTCACCTGGGCCACACGGTGCTGATGCGCAAGCTCCGCCACTTCCAGCAGCTCGGCCACACCGTCATCTTTCTCGTCGGCGACTTCACCTCGCTCATCGGCGACCCCACCGGCCGCAACGTTACCCGCAAGCCGCTCACCCGCGAACAGATTGACGCCAACGCCGAGACCTACAAGGCGCAGGTCTTCAAAATTCTCGATGAAAAACTCACCGAGGTCCGCTACAACTCCGAGTGGCTCGGCAAGCTGGGCTACGAGGAAACCATCCGCTTGACGGCGCATTTCACCGTCTCTCAGATGCTGGAGCGCGACGAGTTCCACACGCGCTTCCAGGCCGAGCAGCCCATCAGCCTTCACGAGCTGCTCTATCCCGTAATGCAGGGCTACGACTCGGTGGCTCTCCAGTGCGACGTGGAGCTGGGCGGCACCGACCAGAAATTCAACCTGCTCTGCGGGCGCGAGCTGCAACGCCACTACGGCCAGAAGCCGCAGATCGTCCTCATGACGCCGATTCTCGAAGGTCTGGACGGCGTGCAGAAAATGTCCAAATCCCTCGGCAATGCCATCGGCATCAACGAGTCCCCCGCCGAGATGTACGGTAAGCTGATGAGCATCTCTGACGAGTTGATGTGGAAGTATTTTTTCTTGTTGACCGACCTTCGCGGCTCAGAGATTGAAACAATGCGGGCGGAAGTTGCCGCAGGCAAGCTGCATCCGATGGAAGTGAAAAAGCGGCTTGCGCGGACCATCACCGCCGGCTTCCATAGTGATGCCGCGGCGCACAGTGCCGATGAAAACTGGGCCAAGATGTTCCAGCAGAAGGAGACGGCTGAGGACCTAGAAGAAGTCGCCGTCGCCTTTGCTGATGCGGCCGGACCGGAACCAAAGCAGATTCGCCTACCGAAACTTCTAGTCCAAATGGGCCTCGCCGCCAGCGGCGCCGAAGCCAACCGCAAGATCGCCGAAAAGGCCGTCAAGCTGGACGGCGAGGTCGCGGAGGGTGTGCTGATTTCCGTGGACACGCTGCCCGTGCGCATCGTAGTCAGGCTTGGCAAACGCGCCAAGGTTGCGGTGATTGCCTAACGACTACACTTCTGTCTTCATATCGGGTTCGGTCCACAGAATCAAGGTTTGCGGCAGGGTCCATAGCGTTATCGCCAGCAGGAAGAAAAGCAATGGGCCGGCCTGTCGCAGCAACTCCTGGTTGTAGAAGCCCAAAAAGCAATAGAAACAAAAAGAAGCAGCACCATCGCCCGCGCGATGGAGTAAGCCACAAAGTGAATCTGGTCCCGCTGGTTGATCTCTCGCTCATCCATCGCTAATTCCTGCGCGATCAACTCGCCGTGGGTAGGCTTCGGCTTGGCAAAGAGGGGCTGCACAATGTTGCGAACCTTCGCCTGAGCCCGGAACGGTTTGACCCATCCCCCGGCCTGGGCCCCTCCGAGCAAAACTGTGATCGAAGAAATAGTTAGAAGGGCGAAACCCAAGGTGTTGAGGCCGAACGAGCCACGAGCAATGAAATAAAACTCCTGAAATCCCACGCACAATAAGGGAACTAATCCGCCCCAGAAAGCTACCACCAGCCAGCGGCGGGTCCGCCGACGGGCGAGCGAATGACCAAAAAGAGTGCTGTCGACTGAGATCATAAAGCTGTTTCCTCCTGTGCGGACGCTTGAGTTGGCTGTTTCCCATACACCTGTTGGCTGAGCGGCTGGAAAGGCTGTTTGGAGAAGATGGCCTCGACCGGCAGCCCGAAGTACTCACCCAGCGACAGCGCCAGCTTGAGGCTGGGGCTGTAGTCGCCGCGCTCCAGAAAACCGATGGTTTGGTAATTCACATCCATCGCGTCGGCCAACTGCATGCGGCTGATGCCGCGCTCGGCGCGCAGCACGGCGATGCGGTTGTGGAGGCCGCTTTCGACGGGGGCCTTTTGAGATGCAATGTTCATATCTCAGAATGTATTGTTATGTAATTCAAACATTTTGTCAAGTACAAAAATGAACCTCAACCCTATGCGCAGAATTAACCTCTCGTGGCGCACGATAAGAAGAACTCAGGAGAGCGACCAGTCCTTGGTCCAACCTTTCCCGGTCCGTACCCGACTTCCGGCAAGCCCCCCTGGGCGCCAGTTCGCCCTGTCTTCGACTTTGTGGCCTGTTACCCCGGCTTACGAGAGTTCGCTCAGCTCCAAACAGGGTGCCCTAGCTCCCGTTTTTGGCGCCTGGGAGAAACCTCCGGCAGGCTAACTCTGGACCTCTGCGCGCACCAGCAGGCAGGTGATATTGTCGTGGCCGCCAGCTTGGTTGGCGGCGTCCACCAGGCGGGAGCAGAGCTCACCGAGAGGCTGATCGGCGGCCAGTATGGATTCAATCTCCGGATCGCCGACTTCGCCCGTCAACCCGTCGGAGCAGAGCAGAAAAATGTCGCCGGGCCCGGCTTCTAACTCAAACAAATCCGGCTCGACACTGGGCTGGGTGCCCAGCGCGCGCGTGATCACGTTGCGGTAGTTGGAGTGCAGCGCCTCCTCGTGGGTCATGCGGCCCATCCGGACCTGCTCCTCGACCAGTGAGTGGTCCTGGCTGATCTGCGTCAGAGTGGAATTGTGCATCCGATAACAGCGACTGTCGCCCACATTGAAGACCAGCACGCGACGCCCTTCGGCCACCAGGCCCACCAGCGTAGTTCCCATGCCGTTGAACTGGAGGTTGCGCTGGGCGCGGGAATGAATGGCCTCGTTGGTGGTGCGAATGGCCTCTTCGACTGCAGCTTCGAGCGGCGTGGCCCCGTCACGGTTACTGAGCAGGCGCAGCATTTCGTCGACGGCCAGAGAACTGGCGATCTCCCCGGCCGCGGCGCCGCCCATGCCGTCACAGACAACAAAGACCCCGTGCTCGGCGGAGATCCCGAATGCATCTTCGTTGGAAGGGCGCTTGCTGCCGCAGTCGGAAACCGCCGCAACCGCGTAGCGAAGGTCAGATGTGGACAAGAAAACCCTCCCGCAGCCCAGTTTACACGGAGAGGCAATCACCGGAACCCGGTCACTCACTCTCGTGAGTGCCGCTTATTCCGCAAGCGGGACAAACGCATATTTATTCCCGCGTAGATGGAGCAGGTGATCTAGTCTCAGGCAGCTTTGGAGCGTTTTCCGTGGATGCCCCGCTACATCTCGTCCGGCAAAACCACCAATGCCTATCGCAATGAAAACGTGTGTCTCCCCCGGTTTCGGGAGCCTCTTCGTTTTCTAATTACTGAGGCGACCTTTTCCCACAGGGACGGTTAACAATAGAGCGGTTTTTTTGGTTGACAACCATGGTGAGCTTGCTCACAATGACTGGCAGTCTTCTTGAAGGCGGATCAAAACTTCCCCGCTATCAAGCCCTGACAGGAGGAATTGTGAACAGAAGAATCGGTATTTTTGTGTTGACTATTGCGGCGATTCTATCAGCCGGAACTTTGAATAGCCTTGCGCAATCTCTGATGACGCGCCATGTGCGTGATGCAGTTGTCAATGGACAGGCTCAGTTGCTCGGGCGCCTTCCCGCAACCCAGCAGTTGCAGTTGGATATTGTTCTGCCACTGAGCGACCAGGCAGGCCTGGACACATTCCTGAGCGATCTCAGCAATCCGGCCAGCGCCTCCTACCGGCAATTCCTTACGCCGCAGGAGTTTACCGCGCGGTTTGGCCCCACCCAGGAGAACTATGACGCGGTCGTTGCGTTCGCAAAGGCAAACGGCCTTGCGGTAGTCGGCGGCTCGCGCGATGGGATGGATGTGCAGGTCAAGGGCACGGTCTCGGCCATCGAGAATGCTTTCCATATCAACCTGCAGACCTTCCAGCACCCCACAGAGGGCCGAGCCTTTTACGCCGCGGACCGTGAGCCAACCGTGGACCTGCCGTTCCAACTGTGGCACATCTCCGGTTTGGACAACTACTCCATCCCGCACGCCATGCTGGTCAACAAGAACGACTATGCGGCAGCCCATGGCATCGATGCCAAAGACTTAGTCTCCCATGCCACCACCGGCTCCGGTCCTTCGGCTTCCTTCCTGGGTAGCGATATGCGCGCGGCCTACTATGGCGGAACAGCTCTGACCGGCGCTGGCCAGAATCTCGGACTGCTCGAGTATTACGGGACCGACCTGGCCGATCTGAACACCTACTACATAAACGTGAAACAAACCAACACCGTGCCGATTACCCTGCTGTCCACGGATGGAACCAGCACCAGTTGCGTCTACAAGAGCGGCTGCGACGACACGGAACAAACGCTGGACATGACTCAGGTCATCGGCATGGCGCCGGGACTGGCCAGCCTGGTGATGTACATCGGGTCAACCGATACGGCCATCATCAGCGCCATGACCACCCACAGCCCGCTGCCCACCACCAT
Organism: uncultured Acidobacteriaceae bacterium; assembly: GCA_963765995.1. Taxonomy (GTDB): domain Bacteria; phylum Acidobacteriota; class Terriglobia; order Terriglobales; family Acidobacteriaceae; genus Telmatobacter. The sequence continues at coordinate 152,034 of CAVXYT010000004.1, forward strand.
TGGCTGTTCGTGGGGCTGGACGCCTGCTGATCCGACCACGCTTGATCCTTATTTCGAAAAAATGGCGGCTCAGGGGCAGAACTTCTTTGCCGCCTCTGGCGACAGCTCAACGTGGTCGAGGAGGGTTGAGGCCTGGCCTGCGGACGACGACTATGTAGTTTCTGTCGGCGGCACGGACCTGATAACCGCCAGCGCGGGCGGCGCCTGGAAGTCGGAGACCGCATGGGTGGATAGCGGCGGCGGCATCTCGCCCGACAAGATCGCGATCCCCGCCTGGCAGAAGCTCTCTGGCGTGATCAATTCCTCCAACAAGGGCTCAACCACCTATCGCAACGGACCGGATGTCTCGGCCAATGCTAACTTCACCTTCTACACATGCGCCGACCAGAAGGCCTGCCTGGCCAACACCTATGGCGGCACCAGCTTCGCCACGCCTATGTGGGCCGCCTACGTCGCACTGGTCAATCAGCAGTTGGTGGCCGACGGTTACAAGACCCTTGGTTTCATCAACCCCTATCTCTATTCGTTTGGCGTGAGCTCCAGCTACGGCACGGACTTCCACGACATCACCAGCGGCAAATCCGGCAGTTACTCAGCCGTGAAAGGCTATGACCTGGTGACCGGCTGGGGCAGTCCCAACGGCCAAGGGCTGATCAACGCCCTCGTGACGGAGAAATAGCAGCACGAACGCGCTCTGCGTACAACAAGTAAAGGCCCGGACTTTTCAGTCTGGGCCTTTCTTCTATGTTGCCGACTGCATTAACTCTTGAGCGCCACGCGGATGTGCAGTTCCTTCAATTGCTGCTCGGTGGCCGAGGTAGGCGCGTCCACCATCATGTCGACAGCCTTGGCGGTCTTGGGGAAGGCGATCACCTCGCGCAGACTGGGCGCGCCGGCCAGCAACATCACGATGCGGTCGAGGCCGAGCGCGATGCCGCCGTGGGGCGGAGTGCCGTACTCCAGAGCGTCGAGGAAAAAGCCGAAGCGGGCGCGGGCTTCTTCGTCGCTGATTCCCAGCGATTGGAAGATCTGCTGCTGCACATCCTTGCGGTGAATGCGGATGGAGCCGGAGCCAAGCTCCAGGCCGTTCATCGCCAGGTCATAACAATTGGCGCGCACAGAGGCCGGATCGGAGACCAGGTTTTTCATGTCAGCTTCGTAAGGCGCAGTGAAGGGATGGTGCGCCGGCATCCATTTGGCGGTCGCCGCGTCGTACTCGAACATGGGAAAGTCGGTGATCCAGATGGGGTGGAAGGCCGCAGCGCCATCAATGTTCGTTCCGCTCGACGGGTCTGCCTTTTGGACGATCTCCTCAGTGATGCGAAAGGCTCCGTGCCGGTCAGCGTATTTTTTAGCCAGTTCGCTGCGGAAGTTGCCAGCGGCTGAGTAAACGTTGATCTCGCGCTCCGAGAGCCGGCCTTCGAACTTGGTGTCACTGGCCTTCACCGGGTGAGCCGGGTCGCCGGCGACAATGATGACGAAGTCAGCCTCAGCCGCACCCACCAACTCGCGCACTTTGACGGCGGCCTCGGGAAAGTTCTTGGCCAGACGCTTGAAGTCGTCAATGAACTTGGCGCCCTTCTTCAAGTCGAAGAGCGGATGATTGTCCTCGCGTTCCTTGCGGCTCAACTCGCCCACCTTGGGAATGCACAGGGCAACCACAGGCAGGGCGGGGTCGGTCTGCAGCGTTGCCAACGCCGCGTCGCTGAAAGCCGAGCGCACGTCGGCGAGTCCTGGCAGGCGCGGGTCCGGTTTGTCGCTTCCGAACCTCCGCATCGACTCGTCGTAGCTGATACGTGGAAAGGGCGTGGGCAAGGTAACACCTGCCGCCGCAAATGCCGCCGCAAGAAACTTCTCGACTACAGCAAAGACCGTCTCCTTGCGCGGGAAGCTCATCTCCAGATCGACCTGCGTGAATTCGAGCTGGCGGTCGGCCCGCAGGTCCTCGTCGCGGAAGCAGCGGGCAATTTGGAAGTACTTGTCGAAGCCGGAGATCATCAGGATTTGCTTGAATATCTGCGGCGACTGGGGCAGCGCATAAAACTCGCCCGGATGCACGCGGCTGGGCACCAGGAAGTCGCGTGCGCCTTCGGGCGTGGATTTGGTGAGGATAGGGGTTTCGATCTCCAGAAAGCCCTGCTGGCTCAGGTTGTCGCGAATGGCCAGTGTGATGTCGTGGCGCAGTCGAAAATTGCGCTGCATCTCTGGGCGGCGCAGGTCCACGTAGCGATACTTGAGGCGGACCTCTTCATTCTGAATGGCCTCCTCTGAGGGTGAAAACGGCGCTAGGCGCGTGTCGTTCAAGACGAGCAACTGAGTCGCTTCAATCTCGATCTCGCCGGTCGCCATCTTGGGGTTTATGGCGTCAGCCGAGCGCAGGCGCACCTTGCCCACGGCGGCCACAACATACTCCGGGCGGACCTGTTCACCCTTGGCGTGGCCGTCGGGAATCAGCTCCTTGTCCAGCACGATCTGACAGATGCCGGTCCGGTCCCTCAGGTCGAGGAAGATTAGGTTGCCATGATCGCGGCGGCGATTCACCCAGCCCATCACAACCACCTGCTGGCCGGCGTGGGCGGCGCGCAACTCGCCGCAATAATGCGTCCGTTCGAGATTTCCTAAAAAATCGAGCACTGCTCGTGTCCTCTATTCGCTTGCGGGAGTGGAAAGGAAGACGGCCAGCTCCGCGCGAGGAACCTTTGTCTGTATGCCTGTGGAGAAGTTCTTCACTGTCAGAATACCGGATTTAAGCTCGTCCTCGCCAAGGATGACGATGTGGCGAGCGGTCTTGTCGGCGGCTTCAAAGGATTTTTTGAGGCGAAAGCTGCCTTCGCCGAGTTCGATCCACAGCCCCTGATGGCGCAGTTCGCGGGCCAGAACCAGCGCAGCGGTGTTGAGGCTCTCGCCCAGCGGCGCAATGTACGCCTCGGCCAGCACCTGCTTTGTGGCAGGGTCCTGGTTCAGCGCGGCAAGCAGTGTCAGCACCAGCCGGTCCTCGCCCATGGCAAAGCCGATCCCCGGCGCTCTGGGTCCGCCGAGCATCTCGCTCAGGCCGTCGTAGCGTCCGCCACCGAGCAGGGCATTTTGCGCGCCCAGCCCGCCGTGGGTGAACTCGAAAGTAGTGCGAGTGTAGTAGTCCAGGCCGCGGACCAGGCGATGATTGCAGCGTGTAAGGGACGCCGGCCGCATCCAGAGCTGCGGTGACCGCGGCAAAGTGGGCCCGCGAGGCCTCATCCAGCGAGTCCGCAATCACCGGCAGCGTCTCGATGATCGGTTGGTCGGCGGGCACCTTGCAGTCCAGCACGCGCAGCGGGTTGGTGACGGCGCGGCGCTGGCAATCCGCGCACATCTGCCCCACCACTGGAATAAGCGCGGCCCGGAGTGCCTCGTTGTAGCGTGCGCGATCGGCGGCCGAGCCGACGGAGTTCAGGTGCAGTGTCCAGCCGGTGATGCCCATCTCGTCCAGCAGCGTGGCCAGCATCTCCAGAATCTCAGCGTCGCGCAGCGGGCTTTCGCTGCCCGCCGACGGCGGCCCGATGACCTCCGCGCCAATCTGCGAGAACTGCCGGTAGCGGCCCTTCTGCGGCCTCTCGCGCCGGAACTGCGGGCCGATGTAATAGAGCTTTTGCAACTGGCCGCTCTCGCCCAGCCCATGCTCGATGTAGGCGCGGACCACGCCGGCGGTGTTCTCCGGGCGCAGCGTCAGCGACTGCGTCTTATCCGACTGCGCGCGGGCGCGGTCCTCCCAGGTGTACATCTCCTTGGAGACAATGTCGGTCTCCTCGCCCACACCGCGGGCAAAGAGCGCCGTGTCTTCGAAGACGGGCGTGCGAATCTCGCCAAAGTTGTAGCGGGCAAAGACGTCCCGGGCGGTCGCCTCGATTCGGTTCCAAAGCGCGGTTTCCGGCGGCAACAGGTCGCGCGTGCCGCGAACGGCTTTCAGTGTCTGGCTCATCGTGATAACCTTTGGGTCAACTTCTTAGGATACAAGGTGGGAGCGATGATTCTCCATGCTGCTTCAATGGCTGCGTTTTTCGTGGACCAACTGTCGCAAGCACCGGTTGTGATTCAGTGTGAGCCGGCTGCGCCTGAGCCGTGGAAATGGTGGTTTGGTGCCCTTGCGCCTTGGATCGGTCCGCTTCTTTCAGGAGTGGTCAGCATTTATGTGGCATGGAGGGTCTTCCACTGGCAAGGGAAAAAGGATCGTGAGCAGTGGATTCTCGATCAAAAGCTCGAAGAGTGGCGAGAACTAATCTCGGTAGTTGCATCAGTAGAGGACTCTATTCCTGTTCTGATCGATGAGAAACTCGACCTCGATGTCTTAACGCAGGCGATTCTTCGTGTCATCCCGTACCTGCGCAATCGGCTCTTCATCTATAAGGATCTGCAGGAAATCGAGTTCAGGAAAGCATGGATAGAACTTCTAAAATTCGCCTTAAGCGATCTGTCAAATGCAAAAAGCCATTTGGACGCCGCTCGAATCCGCTCCGCAACTAACATGGCAGACTCGGATATCGAATCGGCCTATCGAGAGCTCAAAGCAGCTAAGGTCGAGATACGCGATCAGTACGGCAATTACAAGAGAGACGCCTTGAAACTCGGGGTGCTTGGGAACCTACGCACGTCATGAGGGTGCAACAACACACCTGCGGAAGCTCTTTTATCATTTCCAAGAAGCAAAAGTTCACGCCCTCTTCCTGATTGCCTCGCGCAGCGCGCCATCAATCCGCGTCTGCCAGCCTCGCCCGGTAGCTTTGAAGTGGTCGATTACTTCGGGCGAGAGGCGCAGCGAGACCAGCTTCTTCGTCGGAGCCTTTTGGCGTTTGCCTCGGCGCACCACCTTCCCGCCACGAATCAGATCGGCCTGCGCAAGCCACGCCCGCGCTGCCTTGGCATCGTTCGGGTCGTAGGGGCCGTCCTCCGGCTCATAGGGGATCACGTCTCCCTCTTTGAAGGCTCGCACGCGCTCCCAATCAGCCTCACTCTTTGTCTTGTTCATATTGTTCGCGCTCCTCTCGGGATGCGGGCCGGAATGAAATCACCCGCACATCGTTGCCGCGTTCGGTATAAATCAGCGCCAGCAGCTTGCCGTGGATGACGGCTAGGGCCAAATCCATCAAACGGAGTTCGCCTACCCGGCTCGAATCGTACGTGCACTTGTCCGGGTTGTCGTAGACGAGATGAGCGTCGTTGAAGTCGAGTCCGTGCTTGCTCAGATTCGACTTTCTCTTTGCCTCATCCCAGACGAACATAATTTAATTGTAGCTACAATATAAGCAAATTGCAAGCGTCGGCGCTACGAATTTCCAAGAAGAGATTGGCGGATGGCGGTCCAATTGGTCTAGTCGGCCTGGGTGGCGAAGTAATCGGCGACTTGCTGCCAGTTATCCACGCGCAAAAAGCCGGTGGCGGCGAGGTTATGCGGGGCGGTGTAGAGCAGGCCTTGTCCCTGGAAGCGGAGTAGGTTTTTGGGCAGGTCGTCGATGAGATAGTCGGCGCGGAGGATGGACTTGTCGCCGCAGAAGACGTAGTGCGTGGGAGGGATGAAGGGGAAGTGACGCTGCAGCCAGCGGTACTTGGAGCCGAGGGAGTTGGGGACGGCCATGGCCTGGGTGGCGATGAAGATTTCAAATCGAGAGGAGAGCTGCTGGAGAACGTCTTGCGCGCCGGGCATGAGGGCGAGGTCCTCGAAGAAATCCTCCGCGTCGAGGAAGGCGCGAAGCTGCTGCTGGCGGTCGACGGGCGTGATCTCCCAGAGGCCCTTGCCGGCCAGGTCCCCGGGAGTAACGTCTTCGTCGAAGGTCTGGTTATAGCGGCGAAGGTGCTCGGCGAGGGTGTCCGCCATGACTTCGTCCATGTCCACACAGATGCGCTGCACGGCTAGTCCTCCACAGGCGGGGTGGCGATTTTGCGCTTGGGTTTGGCGTTTTCTTGCGGGGGATCGGCGACGGGCGCCATGGCTGGATCCCAGTAGAGGAGGCGGGCGCAACTGTCGCAGGTGAGCAGCTCGCCTTCGCGGAGCTGGTTCCAGGTCTGGGGCCGGACGCCCATGCGGCAGCCGGTGCACTGCTGATTCTCAACACGGGCAAGCCCGGTGCCGCGGGAGGCGCAGAGGTGGTCGAAGCGGGCGAGCCACTCGTGCTCGATGAGGGGGCGGAGGGCTTCGCGCTCGGCGGTGAGCGTGGCCTGCTGGCGGTCGACGTCGGCCTGGCGAAGACGGACGCGCTCGCGGGTCTTGTCGAGGGCTGCGGCGAGCGACTCGACCTGTGCGCGGGCCGCGGCAAGGGCGGACTCGTGGGCTTCAGAGCGCTCGAGGCTGGCGAACTCCTCGTTTTCCAGGCGCTCGGCCTCAGCTTCGGCAAAGAGGATCTCGTGCTCGATGGCATTGGCCTGCTCAGGAGTTTTAACGGAGTCGAGTTGAACGCGGAAATGGGCAGCCTTCTGGCGGTGGGTGGCGATCTCGCGATCCAGGCGGATGCGGAGGGAGTCCTCGCGGCTGAGGGCAGAGGAGACATCTGCGGCCTGACTCTGGGCAGCGGTGAGGGTGGCCTGGGCCTGGGCGATTTCAGCCGGCAGGGCGCGCGAGGCTTGCGCCAGGCTGGCGCGTTCCAGCTCCACCGCTTGCAGTTTTACGAGGTTTTCAATATGCGCTTGCATCCGTGCTATGAAGTCTACGGCATTTGCCGTGCATTGAGAAAATGGGGGCGGCGGAATCCTGCGACAATGGAGACGAAAGGCGCTCGCTCGGACGGCTGTGGTTGTGCACATGGCGCAGCGCCAGCCGAGAAACGGTAGAAACGGGGCGCTTAGACGAGAATTGAAATTAATGCATTATCCTGCTGTTGAATCCACGGCAGCGGAGACGAGTCAAGGAGTTGTCAATGCATTGGACCAAAGTCATCGCAAGCAGCGTCGTAGCCCTGTTTCTTGGGGCCGCGACTCTATCAGCAGGAGGGCAGACCATGACCGTTCCATCCGCGCCGCAATTTGGCGGCGCAACCCAGAGCGGCGTGCAGGACTGGTGGAAGAACGCCGTCATTTACGAGATTTACCCGCGCAGCTTCCAGGATTCAAACGGAGACGGCATCGGCGATCTGAATGGCATCATCCAGCGGCTGGACTACCTGCAGGAGCTGGGCGTGGATGCCATCTGGCTGACGCCTGTCTACCCATCTCCGCAGGTGGATTTCGGCTACGACATCTCGGACTATCAAAACATCGATCCGCAATACGGCACGCTGGCTGACTTTGACCGCCTGGTGGCCGAGGCCGGAAAGCGGCATATTCGCATCGTCATGGATATGGTGATGAACCACACATCGGACAAGCATGAGTGGTTCATTCAATCGAGCTCGTCGCGCACCAATCCCTATCGCGACTGGTATATGTGGCGCGATGGCAAGGGTCAGACCGCAACCGACAAGGGCGCGCCGCCCAATAACTGGCAGTCGGAGTTTGGCCACTCGGCGTGGCAATGGGACGAAAAGACGCGCCAGTACTACTATCACAAGTTCTATATCCAGCAGCCGGACCTGAATTGGTACAACCCCAAGGTGCATGAGGCATTCAAAGGCATTATCGGATTTTGGTTGCAGCGCGGCGTGGGAGGCTTCCGGTTCGATGCGATTACCACATTGTTTGAGGATCCCGATCTGACCGACGAGGGCGTGATCAAAGATAAGGACGGCAAGCCGCTGATCAATGCCTTCGGCGAACCGGAACTGGATGGCTCGAAAACCGAATTCCTGCCCGGCTTGCATCCTGTGATGCAGGAGATGCGCGCGGCGGCGGACGCCTTCAACTCCGACAAATTTCCGGGCATGCGTGTACTGATCGGAGAGACTTATGTGCCCAGCATTACAGGACTGGCCAAAATGTACGGGTCGCCGGACAAGCCGGAGTTCGAACTGCCCATGGACACGCAGGTGGGTTTTATTAACAAGCTGGACGCGGCTCAGTTCCGTGCGAAATTGACCGAAGCGGAGACCTTGCTGGGCGGCCATGTGCCGCTACTGGTCTTTGACAACCACGATAACCCGCGCCTGGACGCGCGCTACGGCGACGGCGTTCACGACACCGATATCCAGCGCGTGCTTTCGACGGTGCTGTTTTTGAGCCGTGGAGCGGCGCTGTTCTATTACGGCGACGAAATCGGCATGAAGACAACCCCGCCGACCCGCAAGGAAGATGTGAAGGATCCGATGGGCGTGACCGGTTGGCCAAAGGAAAAGGGCCGCGACGGGGAGCGTACGCCGATGCAGTGGGATGCGAGCGCAAATGCCGGATTCACCAGAGCCGGGGCCGCGCCGTGGCTGCCTGTTCCGCCCAGCGCCGCCACCATTAATGTTGAAGCTGAAACCGCCGATCCCAACTCGCTGCTTACGTGGTACCGGAGCGTCATCCGTCTCAAGAAGACGAACCTGGCCTTTGCGCGCGGCGATAACACCATGCTGGATGCGAGTAACACCAAAGTCCTGAGCTGGCTGCGGACGGCGCCGGACGCGCCGGCGGTCGTGGTATCAGCGAACTTCAGCGCCGAGCCGCAAACGGTGAGCCTCAGCGTTCCCGGCTTCAGCGGCAAAGTGAAAACCCTGTTGAAAACTCCCGGCGCGGCCGATCCCAGCTCGCTCGGACAAATCCAGCTCGGTCCATTCGGGGTCTATGTCGGGGAAATACAATAGCGAGTCGAATGTAACTGGTTTCCACCTATTACGCGCTCCACGTCACATTTATCGCGCTCCTGTATAATTCTCCGTTGCTTCTAAATGAGGCAGCGGAGGAACCGAATGGACGTCATCTATCTGATTCCGCTGGGGGCATTGGCTCTCATCGTTCTTACCTTGATTCTGGGCAGCTTTTTCACCGTGAACACGGCTCAGGTGGCCGTCATCACGCGCTTCGGCAAGTTTCTGCGAGTCGCCGATCCGGGATTGAACTGGAAGGTTCCGTACTTCGATTCCGTAGCAGGCATGGTGAGTCTGCGCGTAAACCAGATTTCGCTAACCATGGAGACCAAGACCAAGGACAATGTCTTCGTCACCATTCCGATTTCGGTGCAGAATCGCGTTCGCCCGGAGAAGGTCTTCGACGCGTACTACAAGCTCTCCGACCCGACGGCGCAGATCAAGAGCTATGTGGAGCAGGTGATTCTGGGTCATGTTCCCGGTATGACGCTGGATGAGGTCTTTGCCTCGCAATCGTCGATTGCCGCTGCGGTCAAGCAGGAGCTTGATGCGGACATGGCCACCTTCGGCTTCGAGATTGTAAATGTGCTGGTGACCGATATCGTTCCCGATCAAAAGGTGAAGTCGGCCATGAACGATATCAACGCCGCGCAGCGCGAACAGGTGGCCGCGAATGCCAGGGGCGAGGCCGAGAAGATTCTGGTGGTCAAGAAGGCCGAGGCCGAGGCGGAGAGCAAGGCGCTGCAAGGCCAGGGCATCGCCAACCAGCGCAAGGCGATCATCGAGGGGTTGCAGGTCTCCATCGAGCAGTTCCAGAAGGTGGTGGACGGGGCGTCCTCGCGCGACGTGATGCAATTGGTGCTAGTCACGCAGTACTTCGACACGCTGAAGTCGATTGGCGAGAGCGACAAGACCAACACGCTGTTTCTGGCTCACTCGCCTGCCGCGGTGAAGGAAGTCTCGGATCAGATTCTTGAGTCCATGCTCGTAGCGCAGCGGGCGAAGAACTGAAGCGAAAATTCAGGTTCCCGCTTTTTCGCCGGATTTTTCTTGAAAGGCCGGCGAAAAGGATGGGGAGCGCGCCTGCAGCCTAATCCCTTTCGGTTCGGATAAGGGCAGCTGGATCTGCTGACTTGCCTTTGAGCAGGACGCGTCCACTCCGCCATCGACCGCAGAGTCCGCGGGAGAATTGTCCAGGCCGGAACTTCCTATGTTAGGAAACCGTGTTGAGAGAAGCTGCTTTGAGCAGTTCCTTTTCCGCTCGCAACCAGTCCAGCTCCGCGTATCCATCCACGCAACCGCGCGCCTCCCAATAAGTCTTCGCCAGGCGCTCGATCTCTTCGCGAGTCGGCTTCGAGCTTATAACAACTTTCGTTTTCTTTGTTGCTGTTTTAGTTGCTGTTGCGCGTGGTTTAGTGGTTGTCTTCGTCTTCTTCGTTGTATCTGCCATTCGAATTCCCTCCGTTGGATTCGCCGCAAACGTACGAGGCATCCTCTCCAGAATACATAATCTCCTCGTTGAACGCGAATCAATTCGCTCCAGCGCATCTTTTTGTTCGACACTGGGCGCCTGGAGTAGCGGCGGAGCAGATTCCGCGGGCCGTAATGGTGGTGGAGAGAGTGAACAAGTGACCGTGGACGAATCCTGCTTGCATGCGGAGCCGCATGGCGTGGCGTGAAGGTTATCAGCCGCCTTGCCCGCGCCTCGTCCCGCGTGTTTGACTAGATTCCGAAGGCGGACGAAAGACAATGGCTTACATCCTTGCACTGGACCAGGGGACGACCAGCTCCCGTGCGATTCTTTTTGACGAAGCGGGCACGATTGCCGCCGTGGCGCAGCATGAGTTCGAGCAGTTCTTCCCGCAGGCCGGCTGGGTGGAACACGACGCGATGGAGATTCTGACCAGCCAACTGAGTTGCGCGGTGGAGGCGCTGGGCAAGGTGGGCGCGCGGCCCCGCGACCCCGGGGCCCCCACGGATAGGTCTTCGTCCGTGGGGTGGAGGGATGTGGCGGCCATCGGCATCACCAACCAACGCGAGACGGTGATTGTGTGGGAGCGGGCGACGGGCAAGCCGATTCATCGGGCCATTGTCTGGCAGGACCGCCGCACGGCCGCGCGGTGCGCGGAACTGAAGGAGAGCGGCGCTGAGGAGACGGTTTCCGCGAAGACCGGGCTGGTGCTGGACCCGTACTTTTCCGCGACCAAGGTGAGCTGGATTCTGGACAACGTGCCGGGCGCACGGGCGCGGGCCGAGCGCGGCGAGCTGGCATTTGGGACCGTGGACAGTTGGCTGATCTGGCACCTGACCAGCGGGAAGCGGCACGTGACCGACGTGACCAATGCCTCGCGGACGCTGCTCTTCAATATTGTGAAAGGCGAATGGGACGCGGAGCTGCTCCGCATTTTTGGCGTTCCTGAGAGCATGTTGCCCGAGGTTGTCTGGTCGAGCGAGAAGGTGGGCGAGGTGACCACCACGCTCGGCCTGGGCGGCGTTGCCATAGCAGGAATTGCCGGAGACCAGCAGGCGGCGCTCTTTGGGCAGTTGTGCTGGAAGGCGGGCGAGGCCAAGAACACCTACGGAACAGGCTGCTTTTTGTTGCAGAACATCGGGACGGGACTCGACGAGGGAGGGCGCGGCGTCAATGGCACGGGCTTCGTGCGCTCGAAGCACCGGCTGATTACCACGCTGGCGGCCAGTGCGCAGCATCGCCTGGAGTATGCATTGGAAGGCAGCATCTTCATCGGTGGGGCTGTGGTGCAGTGGCTGCGTGACAATCTGAAGCTGATTACATCCTCGGCCGAGGTGGAGGCGTTGGCGGCGAGCGTGCCGGACACGGGCGGAGTGGTGTTGGTGCCTGCGTTTGTGGGACTGGGCGCGCCGCACTGGGACCCGCACGCTTCTGGATTGCTGATTGGCCTGAACCGCGGCACGACGCCGGGGCACATTGCGCGGGCGGCGTTGGAGAGCATCGCCTTTCAGGTGGCCGACGTGCTGGAGGCAGTGCAGAGCGAGACGGGCACTCCTCTGGCAGCGTTGCGCGTAGATGGTGGCGCGGCAGTGAACAATCTCTTGATGCAATTCCAGGCTGACGTGCTGGGCGTGCCCGTGGTGCGTCCGCGGGTGACCGAGACGACCGCGCTGGGAGCGGCTTATCTGGCCGGCTTGGCGACGGGCTTCTGGGCCAACCCGGAGGATTTGCGTGCGAAACGCCAGGGCGATGTGCGCTTTGAACCGAAGATGGATGCGAGCGAACGGGCCGAGAGGCGCGGGCGCTGGTCGCGGGCCGTAGAGCGGGCTAAGGGCTGGAGCGAGCGACAAGCTTGAGCGAACACTGGCTCAAAGGTTCCATCAACCAGCCGGACAGAGCAACTCCGGGCCTATCCGGCGGCGGCTACTTTGAAGGCCTCGCGAGCGGCAGCAATGGTAGCGGCAATCTCTTCCGCGCCATGCGCTGTGCTTAGGAAAGCCGCTTCAAATTGCGAGGGAGGGAGCCAGACGCCTTGGTTGAGCATCGCATTGTGGAAGCGGCCGAAGGCGGCCGTGTCGCTTCGAGTGGCTTGGGCGTAGTCTGTGACAGGACCCGCAGTGAAGAACCAGGTCCACATGGAGCCGACGCGATTGAGCGTGAGCGGGACGCCGGCGCGGGCAGCTTCAGCGGCTACACCTACGGCAACGGACTTCGCTGTGGCTTCAAGCTGCGGATAAACCTGAGCAGCGTGCTCTTGTAAATAGGTGACAGTGGCGAGGCCGGCGGCCATGGCCAGCGGATTGCCGCTTAGTGTTCCGGCCTGGTAGACGGGACCGAGCGGGGCGAGCAGGTCCATGAATGCGCGCTTGCCGCCGAAGACACCCACGGGTAGTCCGCCGCCAACGATTTTGCCGAGCGTGACCAGATCGGCGTCGATGCCGTAAAGCTGGAGCGCCCCGCCCAGAGCCACGCGGAAGCCGGTCATTACCTCGTCAACGATGAGCAGCGCTCCTTCGCGCTGGGTAAGAGTGCGCAGGCCGGCCAGGTAGCCGGGGGCGGGCGCGATGCAGCCGGCATTGCCGACCACCGGCTCAAGAATCACAGCCCCGATGGCGCCGGGATGGGCAGCGAAAGCCGCTTCAACCGCGGCGAGGTCGTTGTAAGGCAGGGCAAGCGTGAGGTGAGCGATCTCCTCCGGAACGCCGGCCGAGCCGGGAATTCCAAAGGTCGCGACGCCCGAGCCGGCCTTCACCAGCAGCCCATCCGCGTGGCCGTGGTAGCAGCCCTCGAACTTGACAATGATTTTGCGGTTGGTAACGGCGCGCGCCAGACGGATGGCGCTCATGGTGGCCTCGGTTCCGGAGCTGACGAAGCGCAGTTTTTCTATTGAAGGGTAACAGGAGACAACGCGCTCAGCGAGATCTGCTTCGCTGGCCGTGGAAGCGCCGAAGCTGGGCGAGTTGCGCGCAGCTCTCTGGATGGCTTCAGCCACCGGCGGAAAAGCGTGGCCCAGAATCATCGGTCCCCATGAGCCAAAGTAGTCGATGTACTGGTTGCCGTCTGCGTCCGTGAGCCATGCGCCCTCAGCGCTCTCGACAAAGGGTGGCGCGCCACCCACCGCGCGAAAGGCTCGCACTGGTGAGTTGACGCCGCCCGGTAAGAAGCGCTCGGCGCGCAGTTGGAGGGCCTGGGAGCGGGTGTGAGAATGGGCGGTCGCTTGAGAACTCATCGTGGCTCCAGTATAGAAGGCGAGAGGCTCGCGCACATCCGATTTGAATCGTACGGCTCCGCGCCCGCATCCCGTTGAAGATGAGCAACCTTGCAGAACTCGGCGACCGGCTGGTGGTGATCTTCGATGGCCATTGCGGACTGTGCAACCGGGCGGTGCGGTGGTTTTTGCGGTGTGACCGTCGGGACCGGCTGCGTTTTGCGGCTTCAGAGTCGGCAACGGTGGCAGGGCTGCTGGCGCGGCACGGAATCAACTCGCCGGACTCGAAATCCAGTCCCACCACAATCCTGGTTGTGTTGGATGCGGGTGACTCAGCGGAGCGAGTGTTGGCGCGGTCAGAGGCGGTTCTGGCGCTGCTCGGCCAATTGCCGCGGCCCTGGCCGGCGGTTGCCGCCACTCTGGGGTGGATTCCACGGCCTGTACGCGACCTGGGCTACGGGCTAATCGCCCGTTGGCGCTACCGCATTTGGGGGCGGCTGGAAAGCTGCCCGGTTCCAACGGACGACGAGCGGCAAAGGTTCCTGTAAGTCACATCCAAAACCGTGGAAATGCTGCTAAAATTGACATTCCCGGCCAGCCAAGCCGCACGAGAAATCCATCATTAGAAAGCCTGCACCGTGTTTGACGAATCCAAGCCCAAATCCGTGACCTACGCCGACGCCGGCGTGGACACCCTCAGTGGCGATCACGTCAAGGAACGCATCGCGTACCTGGCGCAGAAGACCTTTAACCGCAATGTGTTAGGCGGGACCGGCGGCTTCGGCGCGCTCTTCCGGCTGGACCTGCAGCGCTGGAAAAACCCTATCCTGGTGAGTTCGGCCCATGGGGTGGGCGCCAAGCTGAAAGTGGCCTTCGAGCTGGGGATGCACCGCACGGTGGGCGCGGACCTGGTGAACCACTGTGTCAACGACATCGCAGTGCAGGGCGCCACACCGTTGTTTTTCATGGATTACCTGGCCGGCAGCAAGCTGGTACCGGAGGTGGCCGAGAGCGTGGTGACCGGCCTGGCCGATGCCTGCAAGGCCAGCGGCTGCGTCCTGATCGGCGGCCAGACGGCGCAGATACCGGGCTTTCATGCCGACGGGGAGTACGACCTGGCGGGATTCATTGTGGGCGCGGTGGACCGCGACAAGATGGTGACCGGCGCGGGAATCAAGGCGGGCGACGTGCTGATCGGGCTGCCCTCGACGGGGCTGCACACCAACGGCTACACGCTGGCCCGCAAGCTGTTCTTCGAGGTGGCCGGCTACAAGCCTTCGCAGTATGTGACCGCCATAAAGGAAAAGGCCGGCGCGGCACTGATGAAAACCCATCGCAGCTATCTCCATGTGACTCAAAAGCTGGTGACGGCAGGGCTGACAACGGGCATGGCGCACATCACCGGCGGCGGCATCACGGAAAACCTTCCCCGCATCCTGCCTAAAAACACCACGGCGCAGGTCGAGATAGGCTCCTGGCCCGTGCTGCCGATTTTTGAGCACCTGCGCACGCTGGGCCAGGTATCGCAAGAGGAGATGATGCGCACCTTCAACATGGGCATAGGGTTGATTGCGGCGATTCCGGCGGCCAAATTCACGCGCGCCAAAAATCTGCTCGACAGGGCTGAGGAAAAGTTCTACGTCGTCGGCCGCGTGGTGAAGGGCGAGCGCCGGGTCCAATACACATAAACGTTGAAACTATCGAGGCCGGCCGCCATCCGGTCCGGCTGTAGGCTTGGATTCGCGGGCTGGGGAGCGAATGGTTCCCTGGCTAATCTGCGTTGTCAAGCGGCAATATTTTTTCTTATCTTGTAAGTCGTTGGTCATTAAGGGACAGAAGTTATTTCGATCCTTGCCGAATATATAGGTAAGAGTGACTAGGCTATTGATTAGGTAGCCAGACAAGAGACGGAAGTGCCGCACCCGGCGAATGTGTACGCCCTCCCCCAGCGGTGGGTTCCGGGGCGCGGGGCCGTCTCTTTTCTGTCCCATAGCAGCTCTCCGCCGGGAGTCTGAGCCGCAACCACGGTAGCGCTCGAATTCGGGGAGGTGCGATAAATCGAGACCAGCGGCTGGCCCGGAAGGGGTCTTCTGCTGGACTCGATTTTTTTGCGCGGAAGCTGGTTGGGCCTCCTCCGCGCCTGACAGATCCCATACAAACCAAGGCGGCTGTGGCCGCCTTTTTCTTTGCGAGGAGCTTTCCGCATGAATTCCATTTCGAATATCTGGAACCACCCCAAGACTTCGGCCGCCGGGCTGCTGATCGCGGTCGTCACTATCGCCAGCGTGCTTTCGCGGCAGGGCATCACACTGGGCGCAGCCGGAAGCGGCACCGTGGTTACACTGGTGAGCGGTCTGGCCACCGCCCTTCTTGGGCTACTGGCGCGTGATCCGGCCAGCTCCGCTGCCGGCGCTAACTCCGCCAGTTCCACCGCCAAACTAGGCGCGTGGGCGCTGATTGCGCTGCTGCTGCAATTGCCGTTTGTGAGCGGCTGCTCGGGAACCAGCGTGGCGCAGGACATTGTGAACTGGACGCCGGCGCTGCAGAGCGCCGTGGCGACAGTGGATTCAACTGCTACGCTTTTGGCCCCGGCTGACGCGCCGATCTTTGCCGCGGCCACGGCCGGGTTCGACACGGCTTCTAACCTGCTGGTGGCTCAGGCTAAGGCATACCTCGCCAATCCGACGGCCGGCGTGTTGGCTCAACTCCAGACCGCCGTCGTGGCCTTTCAGCAGCAGGTGAACGCATCGCTGTTGTCGGCGGCAAAGATTGCCAATCCCGCCAGCCAGAAGTCTGTATTGAACGCGATCAACGCCGTGGGGACAGTCGTGCTGGCGATTCTAGCGCTGGTGCAGTCGGCCTCGAGCAAGGTTGCGGTGGCGCGGATGGCCTCTCAATCGACCATCAAGCTGGCCACAGTGCGGCCCTACCTGGATGAAGGCAAGGCTGCTGCGATGGTGGCCGGCCACTATGGCGAGCCGGTCGAGTGGGCGCGCGCGCAGGTGGCGCAGGTGGAACTGAACGCGGCGCAGGCCGGATTCTGAAGGGCTCGAGCCGTATATGGACAAGCGGCATCAGAGCGGCCAGGAAGCTGATAAAAGCTTTCCGGCCGCAGCCCGCAAGCTGGAATACCCCCCTCGCCCCTGTGATCTGAATCACGGAGCCGGCGGGCTGGAACTCGATAGCCTTGGAAGGTTGGCGCAGGATCCAGAAGCGCCCAAACTACCAAGGAGTTTCATTATGGCTTATGTAATTACCGATGCGTGCATCAAGGACTTTGTCTGCGCGGCCGAATGCGCCACCTCCGCCATTATGCCCGCTGCGGCCGACGATCCAGCCGCCGCCGGCGTCTCCCAGTTGTTCGTAAACCCGGATGAGTGCATCGACTGCGGCAACTGCGCATCGATCTGCGCACAGGGCGCAATCTTTTCCATCGACGATCTGCCGGCCGACAAGGCGGATTTTGCCGAGAAGAACAAGGCCTACTTCAACTAGGGCGGTTGCGGACTTTCCGCAAAAACTGACCTTAGCAGGAATAAAATGTCGCCGGACGTCCGTTCCGGCGCCATCTGAATGCTTGTATCCGAACAGGCATTGAAACCTCGGCAGACCTTACGGCTCTGTTTTTTCGAGCGTGGGTTGCGGCGCGGCCACAGAAGCTGCGGGCTGAGCCTGCGCCGGAATGGCCTGCGCCGGCTGCGATGTTATGGGCATCACCGGAAGGATGAGCGTCTGCACTGTTGCAGGGTCGTCGCGCAGCTTCAGGTAGAGTATGCCGTTGGCCGGGTGGGGGACGCTCAACTGGGTTCCCGTAAACTCCGGCGGCACGTCGGTGGGGTGGTCGAACTTCGATGTGGCGGCGATGGATGCGGTCAGGAAGAGATTGGTCCCGGTCAGCGTGCAGGGTTTGGCCACGGCGTGCGGGCAGTGCAACTCCTTGAAGCCGGGCAGCCGCACCAGCGTTCCCAGCGCCAGCCAATCGCCGCTGGCCCCGTCAGCGGATAGAACGCGTGCACGTAGCGGCCCGAAGGCCGAGGAGCCAAAGCGAGCCTGTGGTTCCACAACTCCCAGGGCGGTTTTAGCATCTTCGAGCATCAGGCTGCCGTCGGACAGCGCCAGCATGGTATGGAAACTTCCGTCGGCAGCGGCCACTTCTACTCGCTCATCGCGGGAAAAATTCTCCGGCTCACGGGAGTGGAGGAAGAAGACCAGCCGCCGGTCTACAGGCAGGTCGTCCGGGCTGCCCAGACGCACAAGCGATGGCGTGACGGATACATCGTCCTGGACGCCTTTGCTCAGCAGAGTGACCTGCGGGCGGGGCGGCTTGATGATGACCGGCACTCGCAACAGCCTGCCATCGCGCAACTGCACAATGGCAAAAGAGCTTTCTCCTGGCTCCAGGGCGGCCGTCGAGCTGTCGGTCTTTAGGCCCAACTGGTCAGAATCCTGAACGCGGCTCAGCGCAGCCGGGGTCCAGGCAATGCTGCCCAGGCTGACTTTGGCCACCTCGCCCAGGCGGTTGCCTTTCAACAGCGCCTCCGAGTCGCCCGCACTGAACGTAAGGCGGTCCAGCGCCGCCGCCTCCCCGTAAGCCTTCAGCGGCAACAGGTCCGGCTTTTCCAGCCCGAACTGGAAAATTTCCAGGTTGACCGGCCCCGGAGACGCGTCTTTCATCGGCACGGTCACTTCCAACTGCTTTGGCTTGGCGGCTTTCCAGACCAGATTGAGTGGCTGGCCCGAAGCGATCTGGTTTTCGACGCGGTCAACGCACAGCGAATTTTCGCCCTCGATGCGCAGCGTGTCTTCGCGGCCCACCACCAGCGCCGTCTGGTCGGCAGGCGTCACGCTCCACTTGCCGGGCAGCGCCGCGCGCAGGTGGAAGCGCGGGCCCTCCCAGTCGTCAAATCCCCATTTGCCGCGCAACACGCCAATCAAGTCGCCGTCAGGCAAGGTGGGCGCGGGATGCGCCAGCACCAGCCCGCCCTGCGACGAATCGGCATTCACAGGAAGGTCGATCGGCCCGCTTTTCGTCTCGATGTGCAGCATAAGACCGTGAGCCAGCTGGGTGGCAAAGACCAGCGGTGCTCCCTCGGCTGGCAGCACCAGGCCGGGCTTATGGGCGCAATAGCTCTCAGCCGGGTTCACCGGATGCAGCGGCGGCAGCTTGGCCGCGCCCACCGGCGGCAACGCCACCACCACCACCGACTTGGGATCCTTGAATGAAGGCGGCACGTTCAGCCGCAGGTTGAGCGTATCCTTGGCCGGCAGTGCCAGCGCGGGAATGTACTGGAAATGTGCTGTGTGCAATTGGCCGAGAATCTTGGCCGTGTCCACAATGGCTCCGACATAGGGACTATAGGCGCCGCCTCTGCCGATGTTCGAGGAACTGAGCTGGTTCATCAGGTCCGCCGAGGAGCCGCTGGTTAACTGCGCCACACGGGATTGCGCGTTGGCGTCGTCCAGCACCATCGCGTCCGTGTTCTGCATCAAGCAGGGCGCCTGCTGATCCGAGGGCTTGTCAAAGCACTGCTTGTCGAGCTTGATGCCAAGGCTCCGCGCCGCTTTCTCGGCGCGTTCCTTGAGCAGCGTGGGGTCGGTTTGCGAGGTTTCCTTTACCTCGGCAAGATAGGCTTCCAGGCGCATGCGATCCCCGCTCGCCGCCTGCAAATCCTGGACGGCGCGGACAAATGTTCCGGGACGGCTCTTCACCGCCTTGCGCAGAGTGTTGAAGTCGCCGCCTGTCTCCGGAGCCAGAAAAATCAGCGCTTGCTGCGCTTCTTCGGGCACCGTGACGAATACGCCCTCCTCGCGCGCTTCACCGGTCCAGGTCTCCACGCGCGTAAACCACTCCGGAGGAGGCGGATTGGTGGCACCGCGAAGAAACGCGACAATCAGCACATAGTGCGCGGTCTGGCTCTCGGGAAAATCAGGGTGAATCCACAGCCGGTCTCCGGGGAGCAGATTAGGAGTCTCGCCAATCGGCAGCGTTACCTCGCCCCGCTTGACGCGCACATCCACCTTGGGGCCGGCCAAATCAAAGGCCGGACTGTCGGCATAGAGTCCGGCCGAAGCCAGGAAGCAGAATAAAAGTAGTTGCAAACTTCGGCGCATATCTTCTATTGTACGAAGAATGCCGCATAAATAAAATTGCGGCTGTGCCGCAACTTTTTCCCCGCAGTGGGGTTGTCGGAGGCGGCGCGGTGTGCATTGCTTTTTTCCGTCCCTGCACACCGAGGCCGTATTATCGGGTACACTGAGAGCTGAATAGCTTCAAACAGAGGGATTAGCTAGAGTATTTCTTGAATCCATGTGCGACGGAAGAAATAAAGCGCAGGCAAATCCTCTGTAACCATGAATGATGTTTAGAACTAAGGCTGCTCCCTTTTGCCCTTGCGCGGCCGAACTCCGGAACCAGGTCATGAAGCCTGCCGGAGACGGGTCGGCGCGGGGAGCGGCATACGGAGAAGAAAGAATGAAATCGACAAAATCTGCCCAAAGTAGCGTAGAAGTAAGTACCCTGAGCATTCCTGACGCTGAAGAAATCATCGAAGAAGCCCTCAATGACCTGGCCTCATCCTCAGACCCCGGCATGGCGCGAGCCTTGCCTTTCCTGGCGCCTCCGGGCTACCAGGCCATCGTCGAACTGTGCGGCGAAAACGGCCGCAGCAAGCGCCGCAACGCCTTTGCTGATTCGTGGTCGCCGGAGGAAGACGAGGTGCGCATCTACTTTGAGCGCATCGACGGCGACGAGACTGCGCCGCGTCCCGTCCGCGTATCGCGCGCCTCTGCCGAACAGGCCTTCGACGAGGATGACGACGGCCAGGAGGCGGTGATTCCCGCCGACATCGACGCCCGCGTCAAGGAATTGTGCGCCGCGCTGGCTGAGGCAGAGCGGGGCGGACACGCCTTCATCGCCCTCAAGTGGTTCCGCGACTCCTTCCTACCGCGCAAGGCTTACCGCTGGAATCAGCATCCGGAGTCGCGCCAAGCCGTTTTGGCCGAGGCCATTCAGCGCGGAGTCGTCGTCACCAGCAAGATCGCCAACCCCAAGACCCCGGCATATCCCACCACCACTATTCGCCTCAACCGCGCCGAGGCTGGCATGCCTGATGAGGCGCAGCGCTTCCATCCGGTTACGGCGCATGGCGACTCTATCGCCGACGCCATCGAGGAAGAACGGGGGAACATGTGAGCTGCTACTTTCTTGAGGCCACCGCCTTCGCCAGGCTCTTTGTGCAGGAGACAGGCACCGAGGCCCTGATCCGCCTGATGGAGGCCGTCGAGGACAACCGCAAGCTGATCTCCGCCTCCACGCCGCTGGAAGTCTACGCGGCCATCCGCCGCCGCGAGCGGGCGGGTGCCATTACCCCGGAGGACGCAACGGCCGCGCTCGACAGCCTGCGCATGGAAGCCGCGCGCATGGTCCAGGAGCCGCTGAACCCGGCGGTCCTCGAAGCCGCGCGCCAGCTCCTCGACCGCACCACTCTGCGCTGGCCCGACACCCTGCAACTGGGCGCCGCCATTGTCGCCCGCGACATGTTCCAGAACACGGAGATTATCTTCGTCTCCGCCTCGCCGCAGTTGCTCGAAGCTGCCAAAACCGAAGGCTTCCACACCATCGACCCGGCGAAGGAAGCGGCCGAACCAGCGAAGGAACCCGCTGAGCCGGTCAGGGAAGCGGAGTAGAAACTCGGAGAAAACAGCGCGCCGGATGACCGGCGTACACTGCATTCATCATGCTCTTGCCTCATCTCCTGCTGGCGGCTGTACCGGGTTTAACCATCCTTCTTGCCGAGTGGCAGGTCACCGCAGGCTACGCTGTCTTTGCCGTCAGCTACTTCGTATTCGCCTTGGGCAAGCTGCCGGGAATGAAGATCGATCGCCCCGGCATGGCCATCATCGGCGCCGTGCTGATGGTTGCCTTTCGTATTGTTCCTGCCGCCGAGGCGCTGCGTTTCATTGATTTCGGCACGCTGGTGCTGCTGTTCTCCATGATGCTCGTCGTCGGATACCTGCATCTGGCCGGCTTTTTTGATTGGATCACCGAGCAGATCATCACGCGCCTGAAACCGCGTCACTTACTGCCCACCGTTATTTTCATTACCGGCGTGCTCTCGGCGTTTTTCGTCAACGACATTATTTGCCTGGTCATGGTTCCGTTCACGCTTCTTGCCACGCGCCGCATGGGATTGAAGCCGCTGCCGTATCTGCTCGCCGTGGCCACTGCGGCCAACATCGGCAGCGTCGCCACCATCACCGGAAACCCGCAGAACATGTTAATCGGCTCGTTCTCCGGCCTATCCTATCGCTACTTCCTCTGGCGTCTGGGACCGGTGGCTCTCATCGGCCTGCTATTGGATTGGCTGATTATTCGCCAAGTGTTCGGCAGCGATCATGTGCCCGAAGAAGCCGAAGGCATTAAAGCTGCTGCTCCACACATTTCTCTCCGCGAGCTGCGCAAGCCTGCAATCGTGATTGTCCTCGTGCTGGGCGGCTTTATTGCGGGCGTTCCACCTGCCATGATGGCCGCCATCGGGGCAGCCCTCATGTTGATCACGCGCACGCGCAATCCGCGCCTGGTCTACGACGAAGTCGATTGGGGGCTGCTGGTGTTTTTTGTCGGTCTATTCCTGATCGTGGGCGGCGCGGAAAACTCCGGATTGATGCGCAATCTATTCGAAATTGCAGACCGCTTCAATCTCCAGAACGCCGGTATCTTTACGGTTGTGACCGCGGTATTGTCGAACCTGGTCAGTAACGTACCGGCGGTGATGCTGCTCAAGTCGCTCGTGCCTGCGTTCCGCGATCCGCACACCAGCTGGTTGGTGCTCGCAATGGCCAGCACGCTGGCGGGAAACCTGACCATTACCGGCTCGGTCGCGAACCTGATTGTTGTGGAACGAGCGCACGGCGAGGTGCACATCAGTTTTTGGGATTATTCGCGAGTCGGTATTCCAGTCACGTTGGCGACGCTGGCGGTTGGGTGGGCTTGGCTGGCCTGGGTGCGTTGAGCATGAGGTCTAATTCGGGACGTATTCCCGACCAAAAGAAGCTGGCCTACAACTAGGCTTCAAACGCCGCACAGGACTCTGGCAGACTACTCCCGCCGAAACTTATTCGCTTGCCCGAACTCATCGCGCAGCTCCGGGGTGCGCAGGTTTTCGCGCAGATGGGCGAGGCGCTGCTCCAGGGCGAGCAAAGCGGCCTGAACATTTTCGGTATTGGTATGCGCGATGTCGCGCCACATGGAGTAGGGACTAGCGCCGAGCCGCGTCATCTCGCTGAGGGCGCGCCCGCCTACATCTTTCAACTCCGGCGCGTCGCCCACCTCTTCTTCCAGCAGCGCACTCAACGCCGTGGCCACAAACTGCGGCAGGTGGCTGACCCAGGCGACCAGCTCATCGTGGCGTGCGGGGTCGAGATCGAGGATCTTGGAGCCCATGGCGGCAACCCACTCCCGCCAGCCTTTTACGAGCTTCGATGAAGCCAAAGAACGTTCCCATGTGGGAACATCGGTAAAGAGCCAGACCGCTCCGCGAAAAAGGTTGGCATCGCCCAGCGCCGCCCCGCCCCGTTCCTTGCCTGCCATGGGATGCCCCGGTAAAAACGCCGCTCGCTCCGGCGTGTTGAAGAGGCGGCCTGCGGCTGCGGTAATCTGCGCCTTCGTGCTGCCCACGTCGGTGACCAGATGCTCGGAGCCAAGGACGCCGGAGAGCTTCTCCATATAGTCCAGGGTCGCGTAGATGGGCACAGCCAGCAGCACCACCTGGCTCTCCCGCGCCATCTGCAAAGGGTCCGTGGCAATAGAATCCAGCGCGCCCATGGAGAGTGCGGTTTGCGCTCCTTCAGGGCCTCGGTTCCAGCCGGTAATGGAGCCGCGAAAGCCCGCCGCGCGCAACGCCAATCCAACTGACGTGCCCAGCAACCCCGTGCCCAGTATGGCGATGCGTTCGATCATGCGGACTTTCCTCGCTCCGCTATCTTACAATCTCCGCCCCACCGCTGTGGCAATCACCCTCAACTGGACCATGAGCTCGTCGAACTGCTCAAGGTAGAGGGTCTGCGCGGCGTCGGAGGCGGCCTTGTCAGCGTTGGGATGCACCTCGACTAGGATCGCATCCGCTCCAGCAGCCACCGCGGCCCGCGCCATGGGAGCCACCATGTCGCGCCGGCCCGTGCCATGCGAGGGGTCGGCGGCGATGGGCAGATGCGAGAGCTTGTGAATCACCGGGATGGCGGAGATGTCCATGGTGTTGCGCGTGGCGGTCTCGTAGGTGCGGATGCCGCGTTCGCAGAGAATCACGTCGTAGTTGCCGCCGGCCATGATGTATTCGCAGGAGAGCAGCAATTCCTCGATGGTGGCGGCGATGCCGCGCTTGAGCAGCACTGGCTTGCGCATCTGCCCCAGCTCGCGCAGCAGGTTGAAGTTCTGCATATTGCGCGCGCCCACCTGGAAACAATCGACGTATAGCGACATCTCCTCGATTTGCGCGATCTCCATCACCTCGCTGACCGTGAGCAGGCCGTGTTCCTGGGCAGCCTCATGCATCATTTGCAGCCCTGGAATACCCATGCCCTGAAAGGCGTAGGGCGAGCTGCGCGGCTTGAATGCGCCGCCCCTCAGGAAGCTGGCGCCAATGGCTTTCACGCGCGCGGCGGTGGCGAAGATCTGCTCGCGGCTTTCAATGGAGCATGGGCCAGCCATCACGGCGACCTGCTCACCGCCTACTTTCACGCCGTTGGCAAACTCGATGACCGAGCCTTCCGGGCGAAAGGCTCGTCCGGCCAGCTTGTACGGCGAGCTGATGCGCAGCACGTTGAGCACGCCCGGCAACACCTCAAATTTACTCAGGTCCACATTGGCGGTGGGTCCGACGCCGGCCAGGATGGTCTGCATGGTGCCGGTGGTGCGGTGCACGCTGACCCCGGCTTCCTCCATGACTTCGATGACGGCATCGATCTGTTCTTCGGTCGCTCTCTCCTGCATGGATACAATCATGGCTTGTTTCCTGTCTCGGGCGCGTCTGTTGTTGCAGCGCCGGTGCCGTGGCCCGAGGCAAGCGCCTGGGCATTCCTCTCCGATGCCAACTCGTTCCTCTGCAATGCCCGCATCACGTCGATGATGCGCTCGTAGATATGCGTCAGCTCGATGTCAGGCAAAGGGCCTTTGTTGGCCGCGCGCACGTTGGCGTAGACCACCTTCTCGCGCACCGGCTCGTAGACCGGCAGCGAGGTGGCAGCCTTCAAATGACCTATCATCTGCGCTGCGCGGGCTCGCTCGCTCAGCAGCTCCACAAGCTGGCGATCCAGAACATCAATTTGGTCTCGCAATTCTTCCAGCGTCATTTCATCCTCGTGTTGCAACCGGACAACCGCTCCCTCCATGGGAATCGCGGGACGCGGCTGCATGGGAACAGGAGTTGAATTGAACCTTGCGGCGCGAACGCTGCAAGCGGGGTGCGTTCTTATCGGGCCAGCGCCGTCTGCGGCAGGCGGAGGCCCTTGATAAATCGAGCTACCGCGCCGGGTGCTGTTTCCGGCGTCGAGCGCTCGATCAATTCCACCACCGCGCTGCCGACCACCGCCGCGTCGGCGAACTCGGCCACCTGGGCCACGTGTTCCGCGTTGCTGATGCCGAACCCCACAGCCACCGGCAGCTTTGCGTATCGCCGGATACGCGCGACCAGCGACGCTGCGTCGGAGGTCAGGCTCTGCTGCGTGCCGGTAATGCCCACGCGCGAGATGGCGTACACGAAACCTTTTGAGTGGGTGGTTATGGCTTCCAACCGTTCGTCGGGACTGGTCGGAGCAGCCAGAAAAATCGGCGCAAGCCCCACGCGACTCATCTCGGCCAGGTACTCGCCCGCCTCTTCAACAATCAGATCGGTTACCAGCACGCCGTCCACGTCGGCGGCCGCGGCATCATCGACAAAATTCTTGAGGCCGTAGCGCAGAATCGGATTCAGATAGCTGAAGATCACCAGGCCCGCCACATGCCGCACCGCGCGGATTTGGCCGGCCAGCGCCAGCACATCCTTGAGCCGCGTTCCCTTGGCTACCGCGCGTTCGCTGGCGCGCTGAATCACCGGCCCATCGGCCAGCGGATCGCTGAACGGCACGCCCAGCTCGATCACATCCACGCCCGCATCGATGGCCGCAAGCGCAATATCACGCGTGGCATCGAGAGTAGGATCCCCAGCCGTCAAATACACGACCAGTCCGGGTTTGTGATCGAAACGTATCGCCATTGAAAAACTCTCTATCTCACTAACTAGCTGGGTGCCCCATCCTCGCCGCGCTTTTGTTTTTGCGGCTAGGGTGGGATACCGCAGAACTCAATCAAGCTCCCTGAATCTTCAACTCCCGCGCCAAAATCCCCATGTCCTTGTCGCCGCGTCCAGAGAGGTTCACCACCAGTATGTCATGAGTTTGCATCGTGGGAGCAATCCGGAGGGCCTCGGCTACGGCGTGCGCGCTTTCGAGTGCCGGAAGGATTCCTTCTGTCCGCGCCAGCCTCACTACCGCATCCAGCGTGGCCGCGTCATCCTGCGAAACATACTCAGCGCGTCCGGTATCGTGCAGCATGGCGTGTTCCGGCCCGATGGAGGCATAGTCGAGGCCAGCGGAGACCGAGTGCGTCAACGCGATCTGGCCGTTCTCATCTTGCAAGACGTAAGAGTAAGTCCCCTGCAAAACCCCCGGCGCTCCGCCGTTGAAGCGCACCGCATGGTCGCCCAAAGCCGTGCCGCGCCCGCCGGCCTCCACGCCGATCAGCCGGACCTGTGTGTCGGGCAGAAACTCGTAGAACGCGCCGATGGCGTTCGACCCGCCGCCCACGCAGGCGATGATGGCCGTAGGCAGACGGCCTTCCTTTTCGAGAATCTGCTCCTTCATCTCGCGGCTGATGCAGCGGTGGAAGTCGCGTACCATGGTCGGATACGGATGCGCTCCCAGCGCGCTGCCGAGCAAATAATAAGTGGTTCTGACGTTCGTGACCCAATCGCGCATCGCCTCGCTGATGGCGTCCTTGAGCGTTTTCGAGCCTGACGAAACCCCACGCACCTCCGCACCCAGCAGTCGCATCCGAAGCACGTTCAGCTCCTGGCGCTCCATGTCCACATCGCCCATGTAGATCACGCAATCCATCCCCAGCAGAGCGCAAACCGTGGCGGTCGCCACGCCGTGCTGCCCCGCGCCGGTCTCGGCGATGATGCGTTTCTTGCCCATCCGCCGCGCCAGCAGCCCCTGGCCCAGCGCGTTGTTGATCTTGTGCGCCCCGGTGTGCAGCAGATCTTCGCGCTTCAGATAAATCTTCGCGCCTCCCAACTGCTCCGTCAGCCGCTTGCAGAAGTAGAGCGGCGTCGGCCGGCCCGCGTAATCCTTCAGCAGCCCGGCCAGCTCGGCCTGAAAGGCTGCGTCGGCCTTAGCGGCGTCATACTCGCGCTCCAGCTCGACCAGCGCAGCCATCAGCGTCTCCGGCACATACCGCCCACCATAAACGCCAAACCGTCCGGCGCGCGATTCGGATGGAACTGCGGGAAGATTGATCGATGTCATGGGGACCTCCTGCTGGATTGCGCAATAGAGTAGGGAACTCTTCAGTGTACTAGGCGGCTAGAGCAAGTCGGCGCATCCGGGAATGAAAACCAGAGGATAGTGCGGGCCGCCAGCTCGCAGACGGTCATGGGCGCTCCTGCGCTCGCACGCTATCATCAATCTGTGCAACCCAAGCAAGCAACCTACCATCTGGGCGACATCCTGGCCAACGCCATCACCCACGGCATCGGCGCGGCGCTGGCCATTGCCGGCGCGGTTTACCTGATCGTTGTATCCACGCGCGGGTCGGCCACGCAGATCGTCAGTTGCTCCGTCTTTGCCGCGACGCTGATTCTGGTTTACATCTGCTCCACGCTCTACCACTCGCTGGTGCGGACCAGGGCGCGGCATGTCTTTCACATCCTCGACCACTCGTCCATCTACCTGCTGATCGCCGGCACATACACGCCGTTCTGCCTGGTTACGCTGCGCGGGCCGCTGGGCTGGACGATCTTCGGCATCGAGTGGGGGCTGGCCGTCTCCGGAGTGGTCTTCAAGAGCTTCGCCATTGGCCGCTTCGAGGTAGCATCGGCGCTGGTGTACCTGGTTCAGGGCTGGGTTGTGGTGGTCGCCGTGGGGCCGCTGATCCATTCCTCCCTCGGCTGGCACGGCGTGATGTGGCTGGGCGCAGGCGGCATGGCTTACACGCTGGGCATCATCTTCTTCGCCCTGGACAGGCTACGCTACTTCCACGCCCTCTGGCATCTGTTTGTGCTGGCCGGCAGCATTGCCCACTACTTCGCCATTCTTTTCTACGTCGTTCCGGCGCGGCCCTGATGTCGCACTGAACGAGCTAGAACCACGAACCAGTTCTGCACCATTTCCGGTGCAAATTGACCTTTGCCCCGCAAAGCCGGTACACTACAATAGTTTGGCGATTCCTGCCTGTGGCCGTGGAGCCAGACGTTCGCCCGAACATTGAAGGGCTTGAGCGTACCGCGGCACGGAAGTTTCCGCCCTATTTTTTGTGTACGCATCGGCCGAGCCGGCCAGTGCTGGAGGTTTTATGTACGCGGTTATTCGCACCGGTGGTAAGCAGTATCGAGTCGCTCCAGGCGACGTATTGAAGATTGAGAGCGTCACTACCGGGGACAAGACCGTCGAGTTCAGCGACGTGCTGGCCGTCAGCGGCGAGCCGGGAACCGTGGCCAGGCCGGCCACCGCCAAGGTGACCGCCGAAGTGCTGGGCGAAGGCCGGGGAGACAAGATCCTGGTCTTCCACCTCAAGCGCAAGAAGCAGTACAAGAAGTTGCAGGGGCATCGGCAGAACTTTACCGAGGTGCGCATCAAGGCCATCGAGGCTGACGGCGTGACCTATACCGCCGCCAAGTAGGGCAGCGTACACAGTCAAGGAAGGGGATTCGGCAATGGCACATAAGAAGGGTGGAGGCAGCTCCACAAACGGACGGGATTCCAATGCGCAGCGGCTGGGCGTCAAGGCCTTTGCCGGCGAGCTCATCACCGGCGGCACCATTATCATGCGCCAGCGGGGCACGCGCATCAAGCCGGGCGTCAACGTGGGCATCGGTTCCGACGATACGCTCTTTGCCAAGGTCACCGGCCGGGTGAAGTTTACCGATCACGGCAAACTCGGGCGGTTTGCCTCGATCGAACCTGTAGCCGCCGAGTAAATTCGGCTCACATTCACTGAAAAGGCCACGGCGTCAGCCGTGGCCTTTTTCATGTTCTGTTTCCTGCAATTGCCTGGGCCGCCTATGCGCGGCTCTTCATGTTCCGGGTGAGCGCATCTTCCACCACTTGCTCCACATCGGTCAGGAAGAAGCCGCCGGCCGGCTGCAAGGCAACCTGGGTTCCGGTGTAGCCCAGAGCGGTGGCAATCTCGTTCCAGCGGAAGATGGTGGAGTTGGCCGGAACCATCAGGGGCTTGCGGGCACGCACGGGCAGGGCGCAGTAGGTAGCCCACATCCCCAGTGTAACCAGAATCGCCGCCTCATAGACGAACTGCAAGGGAGCGGTCAATGAGGTGTTCTGGGACCAGAATGAAGCGAGGATGAATTCGTTGGCGGACATCATGCCGAAGCCCAGAGCAATTCCGAAAGCTATATCGCGAGGCGAGAGACGCAACGCATTCATGCTCAGGCAGAGGAAGCCCAGAAGGCACAACTCAACGACACTGACTGTCCGCATCAGCCTAAAGGCAATTTCAGGAATGAGGAGTACGCCGCGATGCGTGAAGTTTACCGCGGCGAAGCTTACGATGACCGAGGCCAAAACCGCCCAGCGGAAGATCACGACTCCGAACCTCATCAGCCCTGG
This sequence comes from uncultured Acidobacteriaceae bacterium, assembly GCA_963765995.1. Lineage (GTDB taxonomy): Bacteria > Acidobacteriota > Terriglobia > Terriglobales > Acidobacteriaceae > Telmatobacter. The sequence goes on from CAVXYT010000004.1 coordinate 181,270, forward strand.
GAATGCCGAGAGCGCGGAGCGGAAGACCTCCATGCAGACGAAGTAGAGGAATACTGCGCTGGCACAATATACAGCCCAGTAGAGATAAAAGTAGATAGGAAAGCAGAGGTCGTTGAACCAATGCCCCGCCTGGCCATAGAGGAGAAAAAGAATCACGGGCGCCGATGCCATACGCAACGCCAGATAGCCCCCCATCGCGGGGAAGCGGTGATGCAGTTTCTTCGTCCAGAAAAGGAAGCAGAGCAAGGCCCAGAGAGCAAACTCGGCCACGCTCATCAGCGACATTGCGGTCTGTGCAGGCATAATGGACCCCTCGCCAATACTGAGAACTCTCTCAGCATAGCGCCAAATGCCCAGCCGCTCAACAAAAAAGTTTACTAATTAGGTTACCTTTGTAGCCAGTTCCGGCTATTTAGTTGTTCGAACCGGGGTTGGCGGGACACATGTAGGGTCCGCATCCTGGAGCTGGGAAGCTTGCGGAGGCCGACTGATGGCTGGGAACGGCGGGCGCGGTTTTGGGCGTAACTGCTGCTGCTGCAACACCGGCGACGACAACGGACAGAGTGAAAATACGGATGGCGAGTTTCATGTCAGGTAACCTCTTTTTGGATTTCAAATGGCAGGAGACGCACTCCTGTACCCTAAAATCGTAGGTAATTTATCTGATTAAGTCCAGCAAATTCATAAGAAAAAATAAATGGTAACCATATTTGTCAACAAATAGTAACTAGTTTAATGGTTACCAGCATACTACCAATGATCGGCAATTTCCCCCTTGCAACCTGCTTTCTACACCCCCTCTTTCCCCTTCATTCAGACCCTCCCCGCATGGTAAAATCAACACAGGTAAATTTCATTGAAAGCCTCTGTTTTTCAAGCGGTTAGACCACGAATCCACGGCCCGGAAGCTCCTCTGAACACCACGCCTTCCCCAGTGGAGTTCGAAGCGAAGGCATTACGAATGGAACCCTATGGCGACTGAACCCGTGAACACTGTCCCGCTCCCCGAAGATAACGGCAACTATACCGGCGAGAACATCAAGATACTTGAAGGCCTGGAGGCGGTGCGCCTGCGTCCGGCCATGTACATCGGCTCAACAGGCGAGATGGGTTTGCACCACCTGGTCTACGAAGTGGTAGACAACTCGGTGGACGAGGCGCTGGCCGGCTATTGCAAAAAGATCGACGTCGTCATCCACGTGGACAATTCAATCACCGTAGTCGATGACGGCCGCGGAATTCCTGTTGACCTGATGCCGCTTTCCAATGGCAAGATGATGCCGGCTGTGCAAGTGGTGTTGACCATGCTTCATGCCGGCGGCAAGTTCGACGCCTCCACATACAAGGTCTCCGGTGGCCTGCATGGCGTGGGCGTCAGTTGCGTCAACGCGCTCTCGCAGGAACTCAACGTGGAGATCTGGCGCGACGGCCACACCTGGGAGATGGACTTCTGTTGCGGCGACCCCACAAGCGAACTGCGCCAGGCGGGCACCAGCAAGCGGCGCGGCACCAAGATACATTTTTTACCCGACAAGACGATCTTCGCCGCCACTGAGTTCAACTTCGACACGCTGGCGCAGCGGCTGCGCGAGATGGCCTTCCTCAACAAGGGCCTGGAGATTACGCTCACCGACGAGCGCACCGCCGACACCAAGACCGGCGAAGCCCGCCGCGCTGAATTCAAGTACATCGGCGGCATCGCCGAGTTTGTCAAGCACCTCAACCGCGGCAAGACTGTGCTGCACGACAAGCCCATCATGATGGAGGCGACGCGCGACAAGGTGGAGATCGAGATCGCCCTGCAGTACAACGACAGCTACTCGGAGACGGTCTTCAGCTTTGCCAACAACATCAACACCGTTGACGGCGGCTCGCATCTCTCCGGCTTCCGCACCTCGCTTACGCGCACCATCAACGCCATCGGCCAGTCGCTGGGCCTCTTCAAGGACATGAAAGAAAACCTGAGCGGCGACGACGTGCGCGAGGGTCTTGTCGCGGTGGTCAGCGTCAAGCTCTCGCAGCCGCAATTCGAGGGGCAGACCAAGGGCAAGCTCAACTCCGACATCGCCGGCACCGTGCAGGCCTTCGTCAACGAGCGGCTGGGCGCGTTCCTCGAGCAGAATCCGCCCATCGCCAAGCGCATCATCAACAAGGCGATTGAAGCCGCGCGTGCCCGCGAGGCGGCCCGCAAGGCTCGCGACCTGACCCGCCGCAAGGGCGCGCTCGACGGCGGCGGATTGCCCGGCAAACTGGCCGACTGCAGCGAGCGCAACCCGGAGCGCTGCGAGCTCTATCTGGTCGAGGGCGAGAGCGCCGGCGGCACAGCCAAGCAGGGCCGCGACCGCCGATTCCAGGCCATCCTGCCCCTCAAGGGAAAAATCCTCAACGTCGAAAAGGCCCGCTACGACAAGATGCTGGGCCACGAGGAAATCCGCGCCATGATCACCGCGCTGGGCTGCGGCATCGGCAAGGACGACTTCGACGCCTCCAAAATCCGCTACGGCAAAATCATTCTCATGACCGACGCCGACGTGGACGGCTCGCACATTCGCACTCTGCTGCTGACGTTTTTCTTCCGCCACATGACCGAGCTGATCAAGCGCGACAACATCTACATCGCCCAGCCGCCTCTGTTCAAGATCAAGAAGGGCCGCTTCGAGCAGTACATCAAGGACGAGCGCGAGTTTGTCAAGGTGATGGTCAACCGCGCGGCTGAAGGAATGGTTGTGCGCCATGGCGAAGCGGCCAGCCGCATCGAGGGCGCCAGCCTGACCCGTTTCATGGCTACGCTCAGCGAGTACCTGGACTTCGTCGAAAAGGTAGACAAGCGCATCCGCAACGAGAAGCTGACGGAGTTGCTGGCGCGCGCCGAGCTGACGCACCGCGCCGATTTCGCCTCCAAATCCGAGAGCGAGATTCCGCCCAAGCTGGCCCTGCTGCGCGCCGAACTGGCCGAGCGGACCGATGAGTTCGGCTTCAAATCACTGGGCGAACTGCTCGAGGATGAGGAGCACCACACCTGGTCGGTCAGTTTTGTCGATGCGCAGGGCGCCGAGCGCCGCATCGACTGGACGCTGGCCTCCAGCCCCGAGTTCCGTCAGATGATGTCCAAATACACGCTCATCAAGGAGTTCCTCGAGCCACCCTTCCTGATCGAGTACGCCGTCAAAGCCGTCGAGGCCAGCCCCGCCCCGGCGAGCGAAGAGGAGACTGAGGGCGCCGATGCCGACAGCGCAGAGGCGCGGGCCGAAGCCAAACAGGCCCGCCGCACTGCCCGCATGTTGCGCGAGCCGGTTGAAAAGCAGACCGCCCGCGAACTCTTCGCCTACATCGTCGAACAGGGCAAGAAGGACTACCAGGTGCAGCGTTACAAAGGCCTGGGCGAGATGACCTCCACACAACTCTGGGAGACCACCATGGACCCCGAGCGGCGCACACTGCTCCAGGTCAAGCTGGAAGACATCCTCCCAACCGAGGAGATCTTCGCCACGTTGATGGGCGAAGATGTCGAAAAGCGCCGCAGGTTCATCGAAGATAACGCGCTCGACGTGAAAAACCTGGACATCTAGGAATAGATCCGATACAGGCCGCCGGGCGATGGCAGCCGGCAATGTGCTCTGGATTAAACTGGTTGCGGAGTTTTACCATGAGATTTTGTCCGGTTCGGATTGTGTGTACGATCGCCGCTCTGGCAGCGCTTTTTGCCGCGCACACGCAGATTCACGCACAGTTTGGCTGGGGCGCGCCGTCGCCCGACAGCGCTACTTCCATCCCCACAACGCAACTGCTTCAGCCCGCGGAGTTGAGCCGCCTGATGCAGGCCAAGGGCGCAAACAAGCCTCTGGTGCTGCAAGTGGGCTCGCATATGCTCTTTGCCCAGGCTCACATCGCGGGTTCCGAATATGACGGGCCCGGCTCGCAGCCCTCAGGACTCGATCAACTCAGAGCAAGGGTTGCGCCGCTTTCCCGCAAGACCTTTATCGTGCTCTATTGCGGCTGTTGCCCGTGGAGCCACTGCCCCAACGTCGGACCTGCGTTCAAGTTGCTGCGCGACATGGGATTCACTAACGTAAAGGCTCTCTATTTCGCCAACAACCTGGGAACTGATTGGGTAGACAAGGGGTATCCGGTTGAACGCGGACACTAATCATTCAGGCCAACAGCCCCTCAAATGCCGGGTGCCCCACCCTCGCCGCGTCTTTGTTTTTGCGGCTAGGGTGGGAAACCTTATGATCTGTCCACCGTTGTTGGCCGCTTTGCTGCTGCTGGCCTGCTTTGTCGCCGAAGCGCAAACAGCAACTCTCGTCGGCAAGCAAGCTCCGCAGTTCACGCGCACAGATCTGAACGGCGCCAGAATTGATCTCGCCCGCTTCCGCGGGAAAGTGGTGCTGCTCGACTTCTGGGCCACATGGTGCGCCTCTTGCCTCGTGGAGATGCCAACCTTTGCCCAATGGCAGCTACAATTCGGCCCGCAAGGCTTGCAGATCCTCGGCATCTCCATGGACGATGACCCCGCAATGGCGCGCAGGGCCTACGCTAGGCACAGCTTGAATTATCACGTGGCGATGGGTGATGAAAAGCTCGGAGAATTGTACGGCGGAGTCCTCGGATTACCCTTGATTTATCTTATCGACAGGAAGGGAATAGTCCGCGCGCGGTTTCAAGGCGAATCCGATCTGAAAACCATCGAGAAGCAGTTGAAAGCGCTGCTGGCAGAGCCTTGATCTGTTATTGCACTTCAAACTAACAGATCATTCTTCCTGTCCCCCATCCGCGCCACGCTGAACTGTGCGCCGGCAAACAGGATCAGCCCCGAGATATACGCCCAGAACAAGAGCCCCACCGAGATAAAAAACGGCCCGTAGAGCGCCCCCAGATCCAGATGCGGAAGCACAAGCACAAAGATGTATCGCGCCACCAGCCATATAACTCCGGTATAGATCGAGGTGCCCATCACGTGCCTCCAGGGAACCTTACGATTGGGCAGCAGCCAGTAAATCGAAAAGAAGAACAGAATCGAGGCCACGCCGGTGGTAGCAGCCAGCAGCAGAAAACTTGTTCCTTGATAAGTAACGTGCAGGACAAAATCAATGAACTTGATATTTGTCTGGTGAACAAGGATCACGGTCAACACGTCGCGCGCGGCCGCATTCAGCAGAATGCTGCCCATGCCCAGCGCCACCATTAGAATCGCAAGGCCGAAAGCGATGGCCTGATTGTGCAGATAGTTGCGGCTCTTGGTCACGCCCCACGCCTGATTCAGCGCCACCTCCAGGGGCAGAAAGATCCCCGTACAAGCAATCAGAATCATCAGCAGCGAGAGAAACTGGACACCTTGTCCCGCGGCCGCGCCTTGAAGTCCGTGCGCAATCCAGTCCTTGCTCGCAACGGAAGGCAGAAAATAGTTCACCATGTCGGTTACCACGTCCCGCATCGTGTCCGAGTGAAAGACCGAATGAGAGAGCGTGTAAAGCAACACGGTAAACGGAATGAACGACAGTATCGCATTGGCCGCCACGCTGAAGGCGAAGGTGTGCACCTCGCTGTCCAGCAGGTAGCGGATCAGCGCCGTGCCGTCCTTGCGCCAGCGGTACCACTTGGACCTGGTTGCCGGTTCCAACACATCGGCGGCTCTGGAAACCTCGATCGTTGCATCGTTCCGCGCATCGGAATTTGAGATTTCAACCACGTGCTACTTCCTTTCTGGAGCAAAAAACTCTTATCGGGCGCACTTCGCGCAGACCGCAACTAGGGGATTGTGTTACTTCAAGAATAACCGCACACGCTCCGTGCCCCATCCATTTTGTGTTCTTTGCGAAATGGGTGGGATACCACAAATCTCAACCACTATTCATCGAGACGCCTTCAATTTTTCCAGCGCCCACCGCGCCGCAGAGCGCAGCCCGTCGTCTGCGGCCTCGCTCCACGATTCCAACCTCGCCGCGAACCGCCCCAGCCCGCTGTTGCCCATGGCAATGGCTACATTGCGCCGCAACCCCCAAAATCCCGCCCTGCGCACCGGCGAGCCGTTGAACTCACGCTCAAACTCCGTCTCGTCCATCGCCGCCAGCCAATCAAGCGCCGGGTTCACCAGTTCCGGGCGCGGCTCGAGCTCAGGGTCCGCTGTCGCCGGCGCTCTCCGGTTCCACGGGCAGACATCCTGGCAGATGTCACAGCCGAAGAGCTGCCGCCCCATGCCCTCCATCAGCTCCGGCGCAATGGCTCCCCGGTGCTCGATGGTCAGATAAGCGATGCAGCGCGACGCGTCCATCTGGTAGGGAGCAATCAAGGCTCCGGTCGGGCAGGCCTCGAGGCAACGGTGGCAGCTTCCGCAACGGTCGGGCTGCAGTACCGCAGGCACTTTTACCTTTTCTGCCTCAAGAGAGGTGATGAGAACAGCCAGAAATCCATACGATCCGAGCTGCGGATCAATCAGGCAGGTATTCTTGCCTGTCCAGCCGAGACCAGCCGCCTCAGCTAGCGCCCGCTCGACCAAGGGCCCGGTGTCGACGAATGCGCGAGAAGTAAAATCGCCGTGCAATTCATGCAGCCGTGCCTCCATGGCCTTCATACGCTTGAGCAGGACTTTGTGATAGTCGCTAGGCCGCCGCGCGTCATGTGCATCCTCCGTGCTCGACCACGCGTAGCGCGCAATCCATCCCGCACCCTCGGCGGCCAGCTCGGTCGAGCGCGGCTGCCGGCTGTTGTAATTGGCCATGCAAACCACCACCGAGCGCGCCCACGGAAACGGAATTCGTGCCCTCGACCTCAGTAGCGGCGCCACTTCGCCCTCCGGCACCGATTCCGTCCGTTCCAGATATCGCATCGTTCCCGCGCGGCCCGCCCGCACCCACTCCTCAAAGCGCGCCGCATCCCGCTCCTGATTGGCGTGCGGAAGTGCGACCAGTCCTGCTTCGGTGAATCCGGCCTCCAGCGCCTGCGCGCGCACCTGCACTTTGGACAGGCAGGAGGGCAAACCGGGCATCTGACCGTCTGCTGGGTTCAACTGCGGGTTAGGAATAGGGCTGGACACGGAACCGGCAACCCTCCTCTTTGCGTATACAACTCCAGCGTGTTCATTTGCGGACGGCAACAAGCGTAAATGAACACCCGGAACCGCGGCACGGAATCCAGAAACGCTTCTATCCCCTGCGATTTCAGCATATTCCATTCCTTGCGGCTTTGGCCGTCCGCGTGCTTCTTCAAGAATGCATGAGGCAAGCGCGAAAACGGGCAAACCACGCCGCAAAACGGCTTTTCACGGAGGTTTTCTTATGGCAACGACGACCTTGAACCCGATAAACAGGACGACAGTCTCAGCTGGCCAACAGGCTGAACTGATTGAGTTGGTCCGGGGCCGCGAGAAGGAATTGCTGGCCTGGCTTTCCCCGCTGGTGCGCCGGCAAAGCGTGACGCTTGATCTGCGCTCGGTCGAGCGCATCGACGCGGCCGGCGTCGCCGCTCTGGTTTCGCTCTACTCGAGCGCCCGCCAGGCCGGTCACCGTTTCACCGTAGCGCACCCCTCGCCGCGTGTGGCCGAAGTCCTGGCGCTGGTGGGGCTGGAGCGGATTCTCTTATTGCATCGTGCGGCTTGGAAAAGCCATTCCGGCTCGCGCTTTGAGCGCTCGGCCGCATGAAAATGTCCGCCACAATCCTCTGAAACCCCGTTACTAGGCTGGTTTTTGTCTTAAATTGCGATCCTTCCCGTGCCGGAATGGCACGCGGCTCCAAAACCGCGCGAATCGGATGTGACCTTCAACACAGGCAACTGTATACTGGAAACGATATTCGTAGTAACGACGAATCAATCCCGCAGCAGCGCAGCCAGATGCCTGGATGACCCGCACGCGCTCAGCCTGAAAACTGCAAGGTACCAGTTGAATTGCTGAGCCTGTGTCCCGTCACTCCCTCAATGGGCGCCGTCAACGCGGTATCTTCGATACGGAGGTTTCATCCCATGACGCAGGGCGCTATGGAGCAGTCGTCCGCTGGAAAAGCGGGCACAACCTCAACCCAACACGTGTATTTCTTCGGCGGCGGCAAGGCCGAAGGCAACGGAAAAATGAAGGACGATTTGGGCGGCAAGGGCGCCGGCCTGGCCGAGATGACCAACGCCGGATTGCCTGTTCCTCCGGGATTCACCATCCAGACCGAGGCCTGCCGTGAGTACATGCGCGGCGCGCTCTCGCCCGAGGTCAACACCGAGATGTACGCCGCCCTGGAGCGGCTGGAAAAGCTGCAAGGCCAAAAGCTGGGCACGGGCGAAAATCCCCTGCTGGTTTCCGTTCGCTCCGGCGCCAAGTTCTCCATGCCCGGCATGATGGACACCATTCTCAACCTGGGCCTCAACGATCAGGCCGTCGAAGCGCTCGCCAGGCGCAGCAACAATCCCCGTTTTGCATACGACTCCTATCGCCGCCTCATCCAGATGTTCGGCGACGTGGTGCTCGATGTTCCAAAAAAGAAGTTCGAGCACGTCTTCGACGGCGTGAAGAAGCGCGCGAAGGTCAAGTTCGATTACCAACTCCAGCCCGATGCCCTCAAAGAGATCATCGCCGAGTATAAAAAGCTCGTGAAGAAAGAGACCGGCAAGGACTTTCCGCAGGCCCCGCTGGATCAACTCGTCCTGGCCCGCGACGCCGTCTTCCGCAGCTGGATGAACGAGCGCGCCAAGACCTATCGCCGCATCAATCGGATTGATGACTGGCTGGGCACCGCGGTCAACGTGCAGGCCATGGTCTTTGGCAACCTGGGCGATAACTCCGGCACCGGCGTAGGCTTCACGCGCAACCCGGCAACCGGCGAGCACACCTTCTTCGGCGAGTACCTGATGAACGCGCAGGGCGAGGACGTGGTTTCCGGCGTCCGCACGCCGCTGTCGATCAGCGAATTAGAGCGCGCCATGCCCAAGGTCTACGACCAACTGCGCACCATCACCGGCAAGATGGAAAAGCACTATCGCGATATGCAGGACTTCGAGTTCACCATCCAGGATGGCAAGCTCTACATGCTGCAGACCCGCAACGGCAAGCGCACCGGCCTGGCCGCCGTTCGCGTGGCCATCGACATGGTCAAGGAAGGCCTCATCACTCAGGAAGAAGCCATCCACCGCGTCGAGCCTAATCAGTTGTACGACTTCCTGGTTCCCCGCCTGGTGGAAAAGGGCGAGAAGATCGAAGTGCTGGCCACCGGCCTGCCTGCCTCTCCGGGCGCGGCTGTGGGACAGATCGTCTTCACCGCCGAAGAAGCCGTCAAGCAACACGCCAACGGCAAATATCCGGTCATCATTCTTGTTCGCGGCGAAACCACGCCAGAGGACATCGCGGGCATGGAAGTGGCCGCCGGCATTCTCACCTCGCGTGGCGGCATGACCTCGCACGCCGCCGTCGTCACCCGCGGCATGGGCAAGTGCTGCGTGGCCGGCGCAGGCGATTGCCTCGTTGACGAGGACAAGAAGGAACTGCGCGTCAAGGGCCACACCTACAAGCAGGGCGACTGGATCTCGCTGGACGGCACCACCGGCCGCGTCATTGCCGGCAAGCTCAAGACGCTGGATGCCCAGCCCGACGATCCCGATCTGGTCACCTTCATGGCCTGGGTTGATCCGGTTCGCCGCCTCAGGATTCGCGCCAATGCCGACATCCCTCGCGACGCCAAGCAGGCTCGCCTCTTTGGCGCGGAAGGCATCGGCCTCTGCCGCACCGAGCACATGTTCTTTGCCGAAGACCGCATCGAGCACATGCGCACCATGATCCTGGCCGACAACGAGAAGGACCGCCGCGCCGCGCTCAAGAAGCTCCTGCCCATGCAGCGCGCCGACTTTGTTGGCCTCTTCAAGGCAATGGAGTCGCTGCCCGTCACCATCCGCACCATCGATCCGCCGCTGCACGAGTTCCTGCCCAAGCGCGAGGATCTGATGGTGGAGATTCAGCACCTGACGGACACCAAGCCCCGCTCGCCCAAGCTCAAGGAACTGCGCACGCTGCTGGCGCGCGTCGAAGAACTTCACGAACAGAACCCCATGCTCGGACTGCGCGGCTGCCGCCTCGGCATCGCCTTCCCGGAGATCACCGAGATGCAGGTCCGCGCCATCATCGAGGCCGCCGTCGCGGTCAAGGTCAAGGGCGGCAATCCGCATCCCGAGATCATGATCCCGCTCGTTGGGTCCATCGAGGAGATGCGCAACCAGGCGGCAATCGTTCGCCGCGTGGCCGAGGAAGTCTTCAAGGAGAAGGGCGCCAAGGTCGATTACATGGTGGGCACCATGATCGAGCTGCCGCGCGCGGCTTTGACCGCCGACCAGATCGCCGAAGAAGCCGAGTTCTTCAGCTTCGGCACCAACGACCTCACGCAAACCACTTACGGCATCAGCCGCGACGACATCAACCAATTCCTGCCGGCCTACATGAAGGCGGGCATCTTCAAGCAGGATCCCTTCGCCACCCTCGACCAGGCGGGCGTTGGACAACTGGTGAAGATGGCCACCACCAAGGGCCGCGCCACCCGCCCCAACCTCAAGGTGGGAATCTGCGGCGAGCATGGCGGCGATCCGGAGTCCGTCAAGTTCTGCCACAAGATCGGCCTCAACTACGTCTCCTGCTCGCCCTTCCGTCTGCTGACGGCCAGGCTGGCCGCCGCGCAAGCGGCGCTCGAGGAGAAGCAGACCGGTTCCGCGCACACCACCAGCTAGGACGCCAGGACCTGCTCAAACAGCAAGGGCGCAGCCAATTGGCTGCGCCCTTGGCGCGTCTGGGAGCGCCCACAAACCTGAATGAGACGACTGGCGCTCGAAAAGAAGGCTCATTGCGTCTGTATTGCAAATGGCGGAAGCGAAGGGATTCGAACCCCTGATACCCTTTCAGGTATGCCGGTTTTCAAGACCGGAGCCATCAACCACTCGGCCACGCTTCCGCTACATCCAAAATACTACCACGCCCAGAAAATTCCTCCGGCTCATCACCGAGAGCTTTTGCAGAGCGTGTTTCATCCATAGGTTAAGCCTCAGGTTGGTTACTTTTGCTTGTGAGATTTGTTTTGTTGAACTTCTTGTATTATTGATCCGGCCCAGAAGTTTTGAAACGCTGTGCCCCATCCATTCCGCGCTTTTTGCGGAATGGGTGGGAGGGAGTGTTGCATTTCTTTGGGGCCGGATCAGTAATTTGAAGGGGACAAACTGCCCACAAGCATGAGGTCGATATCAACCACCTTGGCAACCTTGAGGATAAAGATGCTTGGGTCCTTCAGTCCCCATTTCACGTAGGGTACGGTGAAGTGCGTTTTGGCGGTAAGGTTTGCTCCGTCGATGTGAATCTGCATGGGAACCATCAGCTCATGCGCGGCGCCATGAAGGGTGAAAACGCCGCTAACCTGAATGGTGGAATCGCCGGTGGCCGCGATGGTTCCCTGATAGCTCCTGGGCACGAAGGAGATTTCTGCAAAGTGCGCCACGTCCAGCACATCCGTGTTCATCTTCTTGTCCCGGCCCTGGTCGCCACTGTTGCCGCTGCCGGCCGCGACGACGACGGAGCCCGAAACACTCTGCGCGCCGCGGTCAAAGTCGATCGCCCCGCTCTGCACATGGAAGGTTCCGTTCACATGGTGTGTATTTCCGCCCAGAGAGAAGGCAATCTGGCTTGACTCCGGGTTCACGGCAAAGGTCTGATGCTGGGCGAACGCAACCGGGGCGAGGGCCAGCGGGAGCGCGAGAAAGAGGGTTGTGGCGATAGTCTTCATTGTTTGTCTCCTGCATGGATGCTGTGATTTTATCGGTTCTGATCCAGTTGCCCGATGCTCTGCGACAACCACAAGCTGATGGAAGCAATCTCGTTGTCGGACAGGTATTCATGTCCGGGCATATCGGTTCCGTAAATTCCGAATTTGACAATCTGCGCAATGCGATCTCTACGCTGCGCGTCATCGCCTGAAGGCGGAAGATGGAAGTAAGGCCCGACCGCAAGATCGGGAGGAAGCCGCTTGAAGTGAGTTTCCCAACGCGTCCGTCCGCCCGCGCTGTGGCAGGTGGCGCAATGACGCTGGAAGCTGCGCTCGCCATCGCGGGCATTGGCCGCTGCGATGGCCGAAGAGGGTAAATGCCAGTTTCCTTCCTCGATCAGGTGTTGTGGCGTGCCGCTTCCTTGCAGGCTTTCCAGATAGCTTACAAGATCGTCGCCGCGCTCATCGCGAAAAAGAAATGCATACGAAGGCATGATGGAAGTTCCGCTGACTTCTGGCGGGTCATAGAAGTGCAGCTTGAGCCATAGCGCTGATCGGCGGCCGCCAACCTCCGCAAGGTCCGGACCCTGGCGCCGGTTTCCGATCAGGGGCGGGCGCTCCTGTCGAAGCTCCTGAAGGGGCTCGGCTGGCCCCCACATTAAAACATCGGGCGAGTTTGGACGCACAAATTGAGTATGGCAGTTGATGCAGCCTTCGGAGATATAGACTTGCCGGCCCCTCTCAACCTGCGACAGCGGAGGAGAAACGCGCACGGCAAGGAGAACGCGATCGATATAGAAGGCCGCCAGCAGCATCGCAACGGTCAGGGCCAGTTCGCGCTTGCGTTGCAAAAGGAATTTGTACGGCCAGGGCAGAAGGGGCAACAGAATCACGGCTCCTGCCGCCAGCACAAACAGGGGCGGGACATAGCCAAGGTTCTGGCCCATCCCGATTCCCATGGCGGAGCCGGACCAGCCCGCAATGGCGTAGAGCCGCCCGGCCTGGAGGCCGCGCTCTTTTGCGGAAGCGGCTGGGGCAAGCAGCGAGGGATAAGCGACCAGCGCCACCGAGTAAAGCGAGACGCCAATGGGATAGAAGATGGAAGCCAATGCGACATGATGCGGGTCAAGCAAAAGCAGACAGGCGATGCCCAGCGCGATAAATGATGCGGAGAATACAAGCGAAAGCCCGCGGCGGCGCAGCAGCCATGCGCTGGCCAGCGCTGCGGCAAGGTGAAGCAATCCGTTGGTCCATAAATGGGTCGAGCCTTCCCAGGTGCCGGCCTTCAAGTGCGGCGTGTTCTGAATGATGAAGAAGGCGGCCGAGTCCAGCCAGACAAGAGCGGCAAAGCAAGCCAGCACGCGGAGAAATGAGACGGCGGGTTGAAGCGGAATCTCCTTCTCTTCCGGAGTTACTCTCGTGCGAACCAGAGTTACAAAAACTCCCGCGAGACATAACAATCCAGACGCCGCAGCCTGCGCCTCCGCGGAAGCAGTGAAGAAAACCGGAAGGTTGCAGACAAGATAGCCTAAGCCTGTGCCCAGGCCGACAAGCAAGAGTGGATTGCGATTGCCCGTCCACTGGCGTAGATGAGTAACCAATGTAACAGTGAGCAGGCCGAGTCCGGCGCCGATCAGGAACGAAACAGCCACACTGACTGCGGAGCCGAGAGGGAGAAGCGACAGGAATGCCGCTGCGCCCGAAGCACAGAGTCCAACGCGCAGCCGCAAGTTTGGCGAGGGCCAGATGCTCAGCCGCGGAGCAATCAAACTAAGAAGAATTCCGCCGACAGCCATCGCGGCCATCACGGCAGTCAAGTGCGTGCCGGCTGTTCCGAGCCGCGCCAGCCGCTTGAGAAACGCGAACTGCGCGAAAATAAGGAAATAGACATACGTAATCGCGACAAGGCTGGCGCCCTGCCATCCGGATGAACGCCTGTTACCGCGCAACATATCCCAGCCAGCCTTTGCGAAGACCAATCGCCTGGATCAGAACACAGGCGCCATCAGAGATGGCGACTGTGAGCCAGCCCGCTTCCAGCGCGTGCGCCAGAATCTGCGAGACGACAAAAACGGCCACGCTGGCGCGGGTAATTGCCGTGAGCAGCCATACGACTTCCAGCTTGCATGGGCTTCCCCGAAGCGCCATCACCCATGCGCCATATAAACAAGCCAGGCCGACGGAGAGAACAAATGCTCCGATGAACGACAGAAAAGGCAGCGCGTCGGCGGGTGTGTGCAGGCGCATGAGCCGAAGCGTAAACTCCGGCGCCGTGATGAGCAACGCGCCAGTCATGGTGTCGGAGAGGCCAATCAGTAACTGATAGCCGATGAGGATGGGACGGTTCATGCTGTCTCCTCCTGTGCAATGGGTGTGAGAACGAAAACAGTTTTTGGCTCGCGAAGCAGCTTTGTGGCATCAATGAGCCAGTCGATAGAGGCGGCCAGCATCACCAGCCCAACTACCAGGCGAAGAATGTAGACAGCGTTGCGCGCTGTACCGGGAACAATGGTGAACGTTGGGTCGAAGCCCTCGCGCCAGCCGGCGGCCGACATCAGCGCAACGTACGCCACGACAGCGAAATTCCATCCATAGAAAGACCGCGTGCGATTGAAGATCCAGCCGCCTTCGCCAAGCAGTTGGACCATGACGAAGATCAGCAGACTGGAGGTAAAACCGGCCATGGCCAGCAGCGAGTGCCCAACGAGTCCATCGGTGAATTTGAAGTGGTCGAGGATGTCGGGAAGAAAGAAAACCCATCCGCTGACAACCAGCGCCGCCCACCAGCATAAAAAAGCGATGCGCCAGCGCCGCGTGTTCGCGCTCCATTCGAATGCCGCATAGTAAGCAGGCGTGAGCGGCGCCCATATCAGCAGGCTGCCGAGCGAGAGAAACTGCGCGGGACGATGATGGCTGATGTCGGCGCGGCCAAGCGCAAAACAGAGAAGAAACTCCGCAAGGATGACGACCCATGCAACCGCTACCGTCCGTGAATGCCCCGCCTTGCGCTGAGTTAGCCCGAACGGAAGCATGAGCAGAATCGCGACTATGATGAGCGACGATTCAAGCTGACTCGCTCCAGTGGGGCCGCCGGTGTCGGGATTGATGGCCGGATAATAGCCGGGGCTGGACGCAATGTAAATCAAGCATGGAACAACCAGCAGAAGAGCGAGACCAAGCAGCTTCGCGCCTTGTGCGGCGAGTGCCATGGTCTTCCATTCGCGGACGAACGAGACGGCAAGCAGCACCCACAGGGCAATCATCGCCAGCGGGAAGAAGATGCGCGCGTAACCGGACCAATCGAGAAACAGCTTGCCGCTGGAGTGGCCGGAGAGCCAGGAATACGCGCCCACGCCGAGCGCCGCGGACCACACCCACAGAACCGGCCTGCACCATTGCGCTAGTGGCCCGCGCTCCGCGCCGTAGACCTTGAAGAGAAACCCGGCCATGGGAAGACTCGTCCATCCATAGAGTTCCAGATTCATGTGCACCATGATCCAGCGGCCATAGGTCCATTCGCCCAGCAATCGATTGAGGACAGGGAAGAGCAACAGAATCGATAGCATCACACCGATGGCATTGGCGAAGACCAGCCAGAACAGGCTGTGCCATGCGGCGCCGGCAATAGCCTGAGGAGCGCCGCCGGGAGAGGTCTTCACATCAGGCGGATAGTTGCTCATGAATTTTCCCGTCGTGCATCTCCAGCAGGCGGTCGCAGCGCCCGGCCAGGCAGCGATCATGGGTGGCCATCACCAGGGTTACGCCCTCGGTGGCAACAATGTCGAGCAACAGTTCAAAGACCGCGCCGCTCGAGTGTTCATCAAGTGAGCCGGTTGGCTCGTCCGCAAGCAGAATTTTCGGTTTGTTCATCAGTGCCCGGCAGAGCGCGGTGCGTTGGCGTTCTCCGCCGGAGAGCTTCTGGATGCGATGGCTAAGGCGATGGGTCAGGCCGGTGCGCTCGGCCAGTTGCAGCAGGCGCGCCTGCGCGGTGCGGTGATCAATGCCCGCGGCCACCGTGGGGATAAGACAGTTCTCTGCCAGCGAGAGGTCGGGAATCAGGTTGTGAAGTTGAAAGACGAAGCCCACCTCGTGGCGCAGAAGACGTAGCAGGTTGCGGTGGCGATTGACCTCAATGCCGTTGACCGACACGCGCCCGCGGTCGAGCGCGTCCAGGCCGCCAAATAGATGTAGCAGCGTGCTCTTGCCGCAACCCGACGGGCCGCAGAGAGCAACCGTCTGGCCCTCGATGGCCTCGAAGTTCACTCCCTTGAGAACCTCGATCGTCCCATCGTCATAGCTCTTCCACACGTCCTCAGCGCGCAGGACGATGCGTCCTGAACCATTCAGTTGTGCCGTTGAAAGATTCATTCGAAGCGCAGCGCCTCCACTGCGCGGATGCGCATGGCATAGATAGCCGGATAAAGCGCGCCGAAGATTCCGGTGAGCAAGGCCAGCAGAATCACGATCAGCATCACGACAGGTTGAATAGTCACGTCAACATAGCCATGAAGAGAGGGGACATGCTTAATCGCAAAGAGAAAGCAGGTTCCGGTGAGCAGCCCCAGCACCGCGCCCAGCAGAGAAACAACCGCGGACTCGCCAAAGATCATCGCGGCAATCTGCAGGTGAGAGAAACCGTTTACGCGCAGGATGGCGATCTCGCGAATCCTCGTAAACACAGACATGATCATGGTGTTTGCAACGCCAAGCCCGCCAAGAAGAAGGCCGCATCCGCCCACGGCCCAGGCGGTGGCCTTGAGGATTTTGAACTGAGAATAGGAGCGCGTAAACTCCGCGTCTTCAAGGCCAATCAGGTTAGGAAACTTCGCTTTGACCATCGCCTTGAACGAGGCCGCATCGTCCTTGTTGCGCAGCTTGATGGTGATGACCGAGGAAGTCCCTTCCTTGCGAAAAAATCCCTGCGCGGAGCCAAGCGGCATGAACACGCCGCCGTCCTCGAAGCCGTTGGCCGTCTTCAGAATTCCTATCACGTGGAAGACTCCGTTCCCGATGGACACATGGCTGCCGAGCCTGGCGCCGAGGAACTCCGCGGCCCGCTCTCCGAGAACCACGTCATCGGCATGCTGCGCGAAGGCGAGGCGATCGCCCTCGAGCCAGGTGGCTTTGCGGATGCGCGCATCGGCAGCGGTTACGCCAAAACAGGTGATGATCGGGTGGTCGGAGCTGGAGACAATTCCGAACAGCACCGGATCGGCGTGAGAAACCATCGGCCAGCCGGCAATCTCCGCCGCCGCCGCCGCGGGAACGTTGCTGAAGAAGAGGTCGGAAACGTTGCGCTCGAAGACAATAATCTCGCTATCGCTCGACAGAATGCCGGAAAACATGCCGACCGCGCCTTGCAGGATAGTGACTACGGTGAGCATGGCTGCGACACTGAATGCAATGCCCGCAATACTGATGAACGAGCGTATGCGATGGCGGCGCAAATTAGTTGCGATCAAATTGAGAAAGATCACAAGTGCACTCCCAAGGTCATCTCGGAAGCATTCTCGGTAACCCGGACAAGCTCCTCTTCCAGGTCGCTGCGAAGCCTTCCGAGAAACGACAACTCTGGCCTCGATTCGAGAAGCCGATGAAGCGTCGTGTCGCCCAGATAAATGAACCGGATGAGCCGCAAGACGGCGCCGGGAATCCCCATCGCGGATGCGACATTGGGCCGATCGAGCAGAATGTCGCGGGCAACTGTCTTGCCGGCCTGGTCCGCGCTATCGAGTACATCTTTCAGGTCATCGACCATCTGGTAGCCAAGGCCCCAGTACAGGGCAATTCGCTCCAGTAGTTGTATCTCCCGCGCTGAAGCGCCGCCCAGCATGGCCGGCAAAACCAGCGTTAGCCGGATCAACGAAACCGTCTTGCCCCGCGCGATTTTCTCGGTCGTCTCCCGGTTGTGAGGCAGGGTTGCGTAGTGGAGGTCGAGGCTCTGCCCGTTGAGCAGCCCTTCCACGCCGAGACACTGCTCAATGTAGGCCAGGGCGCGCGACTGCACATGCGGTGAAGAACCAGAGACGGCTCGCCAACTAAGTGCGTAGGCGCGATTGATGAGGGCCAGCGCGGCGAGGATCGCCCCTGCTTCGCCATATGCAAGATGAACGCAGGGGACCCCGCGCCGTTCGGAGGCATTGTCCATGCACGACAGATCGTCAAACAGCAGAGAAGCGGTGTGGAAGTATTCGAGTGCGATGGCCAGGTCTTTGGCGTGTACGCTATCCAGCCCGTACGCGGTCGACACCTGAAAGACCAGCGCCGGCCTGACCAGGCTGCCGGGATTGTCGAGCACATGGCGAATCGCCTCCTCAAAGTGCGGGTCCAGGGTAGCGGGCAGCCGGAGGCTGGTTCTGAAGGCGTCCGCAAATAACGTTGTGTAAGATGTGTTCACGCGTGGCGCTGCTCGCGCTCTTATCCTCGTTCTCTTCGTTGCCTGTTGTTCAGGGCATAGCGTGTACGGAAGAATCACATCGGTGTTTCTCCCGTACCGCCGGCTTAATTTCAATTCATGGATGAGACGAATTCGCAGCCCTTTGGAAAGCCGCAAAAATTCGCCTGCCTTCATGACGATTTGTTCATTTCTGGGGAATGTGTTTCTAACTGCAATCAAGATTACTAAACGTGCATGACGGATAACCGACGCTATCATGACAATGCATTCATCTGCCGCTACAGGAGGATTTCTTAGTCATCTTGATGCTCGGTCGGGAGTATCCATGAGAATCCGGCTGAAATGCACTAATATCCACATATGCGACTTCTGCTGGTTGAAGACGAACTCGACATACAAAGTTTTCTGAAATCGTCCCTGGCGGAAGCCGGATATCAGGTGGAAGCAGCGGCGGACGGAAAGACGGCCGAGCAACTGGCGGTCGATGGTCAGTTCGACATACTGATCGTTGACCTCGGGCTGCCTGACCAGGATGGCATCAACCTGATACTTCGCCTGCGCCAGCTCGGAGTCAGAGCCCCGGTTCTGATTCTCTCGGCGCGCCGCAGTGTCGATGACAGGGTGCGGGGCCTGGAGCAAGGCGGGGACGATTACCTGACCAAGCCTTTTGCGCTGGCGGAGCTGCTGGCAAGGCTTCGCAACCTGCTTAAACGAAACAGCCCTCCCGGCAACGAGGCAACCCGCTTGCGGGTTCTCGATCTGGAGCTGGATTTGCTTCGGCGCGAGGCGACCCGGTCCGGACAGATCTTGCAGCTCACGCCCCAGGAGTTTGTCCTGCTGGAGTATCTTTGCCGCAATGCGGGGCGCGTCGTTACGCGCTCCATGATTCTCGACCAGGTTTGGGGCATGCGCATTCAGCCGGATACCAACGTCGTGGATGTTCACATCTATCGATTGCGTGGCAAGGTCGATGGCAAGGGGCAGCAGCCGCTGATTCGAACGCTGCGAGGTGTGGGCTATGTCCTCAAAGACCGTTAAGCCGGTGATGCGCAGCGCCGCCTGGCGCATCTCGCTGTGGGCCACTCTCGCCTTTGCCTGCGGAACCATGCTGGTCTTCATCTTCCTTCATCGCTTTGTCGCCGACGATATTCAACGGCGCAGCGATCAATGGCTGTCGGGAGAGGTCGAGGTGCTGGGCGATGTCGCCGAGCGAACTCCAAAGAACGCTCTCTACGACCGGGTTGTTGGAGAAGTGGCGGAACTGGCAGGCAAGGAAGTGCCTAACAAGCTGCTCTCGGAGAGCAGCTCGAACGACTCGGTGTTCTTCCTTCAGACTAGCGGCGATGGTTCGCTCCAACTGTGGGTTGGCGCGGGAAATGGCGCTCCGAACCTGAAGGCTATTCAGGCCGCCAAAATTGTTTCCGATCACCCGACCGATCTGCATGTTCAGGGATTCGGAGTTCCCTTTCGCGTGGCTTCGATTCGCCTGGACAACGGGAGTTATATCTATCTTGGGCTTTCTGAGCGGGATGAGCTGCGGGTGCTGAGAAGCCTGCGCCTGCGTTTCTTCCTGCTTTGGCTGCTGCTTGTTCTTCTCGGGTTCGGCATTGTCTTCTTTACCACCCGGCGCATGTTGAGCCACGTGCGAGAGATTGCCGAGGTGGCTTCGAGAATCGGCCACTCTGATCTGACTGCCAGGGTTCCGACAACCAAGGAACACGACGAAGTCAGCCACCTGGCTTTGACGCTCAACCACATGCTCGACCGCATCGAGAATTCCATGCACCAGTTGCACACCATCACTGGTTCGCTGGCGCATGATCTGCGCAGCCCGCTCACCGCAATTCGCGGAAAGCTGGAGATGTCGTTGTCGGCGGCCATGCAGGCCGAGCGGGTTGAGCCCATCGTCTCCGCCATCGAAGAACTGGATCGGCTGACCGATTTCCTGAATAAGTCGCTGGATGTCGCCGAGGCCAAGGCGGATGCGCTTCGACTCAACCGGGTTCCGCTCGACCTGGACGAATTGTTGCGCATCATGATCGATCTCTATGAGCCCTCGATGTCGGAAAAGGGCCTGCAAATCAGGCTGCACAGCGGCGGCCCGCTCGCCATCGAGGCTGATGCGGCGCTCATCCATCGCATGATTGCCAATCTCTTCGACAATGAGCTGAAGCACTTGCCCTCCGCCTGCACGGTCAACCTGCGGCTCAAGAGCGAGGACGATGCCGTTTCGCTCATCCTGGAAGACGATGGGCCGGGTTTTGATCCGGAGGTTTGCCTTCATCTGTTCGAGCGCCGGGTGAAGGGAAAGGATTCGAACGGCCACGGGCTGGGCCTGGCGTTCGTCGATGCGGTGGCTCGCGCCCACGGCGGAGCCGTTGCGGCATCCAATCGAGAGGAAGGCGGCGCGCATATCGTCGTTACCCTGCCGCTTGTTTCCCTGTAGACCGGCAACCGTTGGTATCGATAGGAAGATGACAATAACTTCATGCCCAATGCCGTGAATACTTCCGCATGGGCGGCCGATGACCCTGTAGAGGTGATCCATGAGCATGTCGGTTATCGGTTCCATCGCGCCCAAGTCGAGTCTGCCGGAGCTTCAGCAGGCAACTCCCGCTCCAGCCCCTTCAAAGCAGTCTTCGAGTTCTTCCCAGGACGACACCGCAACCATCAGCGCGGCCGCGCAGAAAGCATCCCAAAGCGGAGACGTTGATCACGACGGAGATTCGCACTAAGCGGCTCGCCTGAACCGCAGTTACCCTCCCCTAGGACATTTTCACTGATTGTGTAAGGAAGTTCCGTGCCCCATCCATTTCACGTTCTTTGTGAAATGGGTGGGAAACCACGAAATCAACCCTACAGGAACTGTGAAAATGCTCTGAAAAAAACTCACGCGAAATCACCTGTTAAGGTGGATTCGCGTGCGTTCCTGTCTGTATAAGCCTGTGCTGTTCAAGCGGAGTTTCTTCCGCGCTCTACCAGCTATCCGCCTTCTTTTGCTGTTTCGACCAGAGATAGTCGGCAATCCGTTGAATATCTTCGTCGCTCAACACGTGCTTCCATGCTGGCATATAAAGTGGCGGAGTCGGTCCGGCGGTGTTGTCCAACGGAGGCATCCTGCCGTTGCGGATTATCGCGATGACTTCGTCCTTGGTGTAGTCGTCGGCGACATGCAAGAGCGAAGGCACCTCTCCGCCCTGGGCGTTGGGGTTGGCCACGCCACCCTGCAGTTCCGTCCCATGGCAGCCCACGCATCCGAAGCGCGCGAAGTCCTGCTTGCCCGCTTCGATGGCTATGTCTTGGGGTGTCATCGTCCGGGTCTTCCTCGACAGAATCAACTGCACATCTTCTGATGTGGCTGACGCCAGGTAAGCGAGAAGCGCCTTGCGGGCGTTGGCCTCCAGGTCGTAGGCGGGCATGGAGCTTCCCGGATACACCAGCTCAGGATTCACCAGTTGCTCGTCGAGCCATTCGGTCGAGTGACGCCTGGTCACGCCGAGCAGGTCGGGGGCAATCTTTGCTCCTGCTCCGCCGACGGCATGACAAGCCAAACAGTCTTTTTCAACAAACAATTGACGGCCATACTCCCGGCTGGGGATCATGCGCACGCTTGAGAAGTAACTCCCCATCTCCTCGTTGGTGAGCGAGAGCATGTAATACGTCAGGGCGCGCGCCTGATCCTTGGTGAAGTGGAAGTCGGGCATGGCTGAACCGGTGGAGACCGCGTTGGGAGCCAAAAAGTGGCGCTCAAGCCACTCGGGTGAGCGGTGGTTGGCGCCTTCTCCGGTCAGGTCGGGGCCGATGCTTCCACCCACGCCATTGAGCTTGTGGCAACCGCGGCAGCCCTGGGTTTCAAAAAGCCGGCGGCCTTCGGTCAACTCCGGCACGCCGGGTACGTCGCCTTCCTTGTGGCATCGGCCGCAGGAGGCGCGGATGTAGTCCTTGGAGAGCAGCGGACTTGACCAGAACTCGACATTACCGTGTGCGCCAGCCTTGTCCGTGGCCAGGCCCTGGCCGCCATGACAGATGGTGCAGCCGAATTTGGAGGAAACATGCGGTCCCAGGTCGGCATGATAGCGGAACGGCTCCGGCGCATTTTTCATCGTGGGATCTTCCACGCCCAGATGGCACGTGGTGCAGCGGTCCACGCGCTGCAGGCCGGGCAGAATCACCTGGTGGACCTCGGGCGGCGTAGCCAGAACGGCTGCCTTGGCCACAGCGTTCGGTTCACCCTGCGCCTCAAGTTGCAGGTAGTTTCGTTGATATGTCTTCCACGAAGGCGTGTTGGCCTGCCACTCGGCCGCCAGAATGAGAGCCAGCGCAAGAAAACTGAGCGCAAAGAAGAGTTGCTGTAGTCTCCGTTCCATTACTCAGCACCTCCGACAACATGTACCCATGGTGGAACCAGCGCCCAGCCTGGTCCGCGGAAGAAAGTCCCCACGATAATCAGGGCCAGGTTGGCGACTACGAAGAATGTGAAGAGCCAGAGAATCCACTTCCGCTCGCCGGGGCGGCGGCTGGGATTCCTGTCCAGGTAAGGGATCACCAGCAGTGCAAGCACCATCAGGGACGGCGCCACCACGCCGCCCAGCAGGGCGGAGTGGCTGACCATCTCCTGCAGCCCCAGAAAGTACCACGGCGCCTTGGCCGGATTGGGCGTCTTGGCCGGGTTGGCCAGCTCTTCAAGCGGCGCGTTCAGGAACAGCGACATCGCCATGATGGTGGTCACCGTTGCCATCAACACGACCGCCTCGCGAACAAAGGCATAGGGATAGGAAAAGACGGTATCCTCTTCCTCCTCGGCGGTGACGGTCTCGAAGATGGGCTTGCCGGTGACAACTTCCATCAAGCCATAAGTCTTATCCTTCGACGCCCCTGCCACTTGCAGAGGCGCTGCCTCTGCATGCGCGCCGATGGTGACCAATGTTTCTGTCTTTTGGGAGTTCAGCTTCCAGATGGGCCGAGAAAGTCCGCCGTCCTTGCGGACCCGCCAGAAATGAGCGATGGTCAGCAGAATCATGAGCGCTGGAAGAACCGCGACGTGAAGCACGTAAAAACGCAGCAGCGCCGCCTCGCCGACGGTGTGCCCGCCGAGCAGCAATTCACGAAGCTGCCCGCCCACCAGCGGAGCGTAACTGCCGATGTTGGTTCCCACCGTGATGGCCCAATAGGCCAGTTGATCCCAGGGCAGCAGATAGCCGGTAAACGACAGGCCCAGGGTCAGCAGCAGCAGCAGTACGCCGATTACCCAGTTGAACTGGCGCGGCTTCTTGTACGATCCGGTGTAGAACACCCGGCACATATGAAGAAAGACGCAGATCACCATGCCGTGCGCCGCCCAGCGATGCATGTTCCGCAGGAAAGGCCCCATGAAGACGACAAACTGAAGATCCTTCATGTCCTGGTAAGCCTGCGGCGGGTAGGGACGGTAATAGCACATCAGCGCTATCCCGGTGGTCACCAGGATGAGAAAGAGAAAGAAGGTGATGAAGCCCAGGTAAAACGTGTGCCTGAACTTCAGATGCTCTCTCTTCACCTTGGCAGGATGGATGTGCAGCCACACGTTGAGAAAGACCAGTTCGGACTTTCCCTTGTCGGTGGTGAGCCGATCCCGCCGCACGATCGATTGCCAGATTTCGCGAATCAGATTCATCGTTACACCATCAACCGGTAAGTCGGCGGTACTACCTTATCCTTGTCGACGCGAAGCTGCCCATCGCGAGCCTGCGTTACCTCAAACCAATCCAGGGCGCGCGGCGCGGGGCCATGCTGCACCGAGCCGTCGGCGGCAAAAACGCTGCCATGGCAGGGGCAATGGAACCGCTGGTCGCTCTGGAAGTGCGCCACCGTGCAGCCCAGATGCGTGCAGACCGCGCTGGCCACGGCAAATCCCTTGTCCCGATCGCGAAACACAAAAATCTTTTCGTCAACGAGGAAAGTTGGAGGGCCAAACGGAAAATCTCCTGGATCGCCGATCTTGAAGGTCTGCGGCGGCTCATAAAAGACGCTTGGCACCAAAAACCGGACCACTGCCCCCAGGCTGACTGCGACCGCCGAGCAGATTGCAGTCACACCCAACGCTCCCCAACTGAATTTGAAAAAATCTCGTCGATCCATGCCCTTGCTCTCCTATTCAAAGACTTCCCGCTCCTGCTGCTCCAGAGCTTCCATGGTGATGGCCCCGGTCGGGCACCGCTCGGCGCAGAGGCCGCAACGAATGCACTTTTCTTCGTTCTTGATGATGGCCCCTGCCTGGCCGGCCTTTAGTTCAACGGCGGACACTCCGTATCGATTCCGAATCAGCGCGTCGTAGCGCTGATCGCCGCTTACCTGGGCCAGGTCCACCAGGCGAAGGCAGTTCTCCGGGCATATATCCACGCACCCCGCGCACAGAATGCACTTCGAGCCGTCGAAGATGGTGTTGACCTGGCAGTTGAGGCAGCGCAACCCTTCGGCGCGCCCCTGTTCCTCGTCGAAGCCTAGTTCCACTTCCGCGATGCCGATGCGGCGGTTGGCAGCCAGCACCGGCATCTTCTGCCGCGGCGTGGAGAGATAGCCGCGCGGCATCTCCCAGTTGGGCAGGATGCGAAAACGGCTCAGCACCGTCTTCTTCGTCTTGCCGCTGAGGTGGATATGAATGGAGCGCGCCGCCTTGTGTCCATTGGCGACGGCTTCAACCAGAACTCGGGGCCCGAAAGCCACATCGCCGCCGGCAAAGACGCCCGGAGCGGTGGTCATCAGGTTCTCGTCGATCTTGAGAATGCCGCGCGGCGTTACCTGGACGCCTTCGTCGCCGCTGAGAAAAGAAAGGTCGGCCTGCTGGCCGATGGCCAGGATTACGCTGTCGCAGGGAATGATCTTCTCTTCGTCGCTGAAAGCGGGATTGAAGCGGCCGTTCTCGTCGAAGACTGTGAGGCAGCGGCGCACCTTCAGGCCGGTAACAACGCCGTTTTCGCCCACAATCTCCTTGGGCCCCCAGCCATTGTCCACCACGATGCCTTCATGCTCGGCCTCGTCCACCTCGCCTTTCCAGGCGGGCATCTGGGCGCGCGATTCCAGGCTGACCAATTCCACTTCTTCAGCGCCCGAGCGCAATGCCATGCGTGCTGCGTCGAAGGCCGGCTGCAGGCCCTTGGCATCCTCATCCTCTTCGGCAAGGCCAACCGATTCCTGCACCAGGCGCACGGCCGCGCGCGCCACGTCGATGGCCACGTTGCCGCCGCCGACCACAACCACGCGCTTGCCCAGTTCGATCTCGAAGCCCAGGTTGACGTTGATCAAAAAATCGATGCCGTTATAGACTCCCGCCAGGTGCGCGCCGGGAATGTTCAACTCGCGGCCCTTGTTGAGCCCCGTGGCCAGCAGAACCGCATCGAACTTCGAGCGTAGCTCTGCGAAAGAGATGTCGCGGCCCAGCGTCACGCGGGTGCGCAGCGTGACGCCCAATGCCAGGATATTATCGACCTCCATCTTGATGATTTCCCGCGGAAGGCGGAACTGAGGAATGCCCAGATAGAGCATTCCGCCGGGGACCGGCGCCGACTCGAAGACCTCGACTGTGTACCCCAGAAGGGCCAGATCGTGCGCGCAGGTAAGTCCGCAGACGCCCGCGCCCACAATGGCGATGCGCTTGCCGCGCTTGGCAGCGGGAGGCAGTTTCTTCCGTGCCGGATCGTGCCCGGCGCCCAGGTTGTGGCGATCGGTGGCATAGCGTTTGAGAGCGCAGATGGCAATCGGCTCGTCAATCTTGCCGCGCCGGCAGTTATCCTCGCAGGGATGCGCGCAGATTCTTCCCAGCACATAAGCGAATGGATTCGGCGCGCGAGCCAGCAGATACGCCTCCTCATCCTTCGATATCCCGATGGCCTGCACATATCGCCCGCATTCCGTGTGGATCGGACAGGCGGCGCGGCAGGGAATATTCTTGTCGAAATACTCCTGGTCCGGGACGGTGATGGAATAGCGCATGGGTTACCCGTTCTGATGGCTTCTTGAGCTACTGTACTCCGAGGCCGCTCCAGGCAGGCAGCGGCTTCGGCAAGACAAGGCCCCGGTAAGCAGGCCAGGCGCTCGCCGGGTTGGAAGGCAACACCGCCTTGCGCCATTCGGTCAAGGCCGTCAGAGCGGCACTACGCTCTAGTGCTGCTGAGCCTTCAACTTCTCGATCTCGTCGTCGGTCAGAGCTTTGGAGAAGGCCGACGGGTTCTTATCTTTGCGATTCATCTGGTCGTAGACCAGGAATTCAAAGATGGCTTTTCCCTGGCTGTCGCTGATGCCTGAGTTCGGCTTGTGCATCATGCGCTTCACATAGCGATCCCATTCAATGGTTCTCATCTGCGTGTTGATGGGCCGCGCAATGGTGTGGCACTTGGAGCACTTGTCCACAAACACCTTGTACCCCTTCTGCTGCTCCGGCGGATAGGCGGAGACGTTGATCTTGTCGGGGCCCTTGTCCTGCGGGAGTGTTACGTTGCTGCCGCTCTGCGCCGCCAGAAAGAGCGGCATCGACAAACCGGCAATCGCCATGGTGCGAATAACTTTGTGCATTTTCAGTCTCTCCTTACCACATATACCGGATATCAAGCCGGAAAAGTTTGTCGGTAGTGCCCACCAGCGCCACCGGGTCGCCGTCGTGCTCCTGGTTGAAAGCGGCGCGCAGCACCACGTTGCCCAGCGGAGTCAGAGCGCGTTCGCCGCCGATGCCCCAGGCGCGGGTGTGCATCGTGGGCTGAGGGTCGATCTTCGCCGTGCCGCGATCCAGCCGCGCATTGATGACCGTCCCGGTCTTCAGGTAATAGTCCACTTCGCCGCGGTAGGTATCGGCGGTGTAGTGCGACATCGGGGAAGTCTGATCCCAGCGCCAGTCGTCGTGGCTATGGATGTATCCGCCCAGCAGGTCCAGCTTGTCGAAGAAAAGATAATTGCCGAAGGCGCCCGCGCGGTAGAATGTCGGGCGATAAGTGAACTGATTGCTCAGGCCCGCATTCTGTATCTGGTCCTTCGACCCGCGATACATCATCACCGTAACTCCGCCGTCGGGACCGAACCAGTAATCGGCGTCGGCCCACACATCCTTGGAGTTCTTGGTCGAGGCATTCAGAATCTCGCTGCCGTCGGCATTCAGCCCGTTGGTGACCTTGGCGGAAACAGCAAAGATGTTCTTGAAGTAATTCGAGGCCCAGGTGTAGCCCGCATCCACGCCCACCGGATGCTGATCGAGAGAGAAGCTGATGGGATCGACGTTGGTCAGCGTGTAGGCGGGGTCGGAGAAGAGGTTGTAGAACATGGCTGCCCGCGTTCCCTCGCCCTCCTGCATGTGGATTTCGCCGGCCTTCACAAAGTAGCTGCTGTTGGCCTTGCCGCCGGTGTAAACGCCAAACCCCTGCTCCAGGCCGTTGCTCGCCGTCCTGATACAGCTCATAGTGGCCGAAGTAGGAGAAGCCGGTCTCCGGCATCGCTCCGGCCACGAAGAGTGCCGCCTCGTCCAGGTTGAAGCTGGAGCAGGAGGAACTCGATGATGTGCTGCTGCCGCAGGAAGTGGAAGGCGAAGCCGATGTTGTGTTGCCCGTGTCGGCGACCGTCTTGTCGTCGGTGACGCTGGCCTGCAAGATCACCGCCAGGGAGTTGGTGAGGCTGAACTTGATGTCCTTGTCCAGCGCGGTGATCTTGGGCGCTGGCTTGGTTCCGTCCATCTCATCGGGCGGCATGCGGTAGCCGAGGCGCTTGAACATATAGCCGTTCTTGTTCAGCGCCGGAGGCACGGTGTGGCAGGCGTAGCACTTGACGCCATACTTGCGAGCAAACGCCGGGATCGCATTTCCTGGTTGAGGCATCAACAGGATAAGGCCGATTACCAGCAGAATTGCCTTTACGCTCAGGGTCCAGAATTTCATATGAGGGAGCTCCTGCGTTTCTTAAAGCAAACCGGGAGCCAAAAGTTAAAGATATTTATTAACAATGACTTATAGAAAGCAATCCGCGCCAGTTGGGGATATTATTCCCCTATTCCCGGCTCCTGCTGGGGAATTTATTCCCCAGCCTGCTGCTCTTTCTCCCGCCGCAGCAGCGCGTAAAAGGTCTTCCGGTCCACCCCCGCCTCGCGTGAGGCAGCGCTCAGATTCCCTCCGCAGCGGGCCAGCACGGCCTGCGCATAGGAGATCTCAAAGCTGGCCAGGTACCGCTCTCGCGCATCCTTCCAGGGAAGCGTGGAAAGGCTGCCGGCCGCCGCCGCATTCGGAGCATCCTCCTGGATGTCTTCCGGCCCCAGCAATCCGCCGGGGTGCAGCGCCGCCAGCCTCTCCATCACGTTCTTCAGTTGGCGTACATTGCCCGGCCAACGTTCCTTCAGAAGCGCCTCATAGAACTGCGGCGACCCCGACAGGCTCTTGCCATAGCGGCGTGAGAAGCACTCCAGAAAGAATCGCGCCAGGGGGGGAATATCCTCGGGCCGCTCCCGGAGAGCCGGCAGTTTGACCGTTACCACGCTCAACCGGTAGAAAAGTTCCTCGCGAAAAGTTCCTGCCTTGATCTTGGCCGCCAGATCCTGGTTGGTTGCGCACAGGATGCGGCAATCCACGCGCACCGTTGCCAACCCGCCCAGTCGCCGCAAGGCCCGTTCTTCCACAAACCGGAAGAGCCGCGTCTGCAACTCCACGCCCAGATCTCCGATTTCGTCCAGAAACAGCGTGCCGCCGTCAGCCGATTCGATCAGTCCCTTCTTGGTGCGTTCCGCGCCGGTGAAGGCGCCGCGCTCATAACCGAACAGTTCGCTCTCGATCAGCGACCCCGGCATGGCGCTGCACTCGACCGGCATAAAGGGCCCATCCTTGCGCCGGCTCTGGCTGTGGATGAACCGCGCCATGACCTCCTTGCCCGCCCCGCTCTCGCCCAGGATCATCACCGTGGCGTCGGTGGTCGCCGCCCGGCGGCACTTTTCCATCTGCTCCAACATGGCTGGGCTGCGCGTCTGGGCTGCATCGGCCTCGCCGAGAGCCTCCAGGCGGCCCTTCAGCGTTTCCACCTCGCGCTCCAGCCTGGCGTGCGAGAGCGCCCGCTTGACCACCAGCAGCAGGTCTTCGCGCTTGAAGGGCTTCTGCAGGTAATCGAAGGCGCCGTTGCGCATGGCCACTACCGCTCCCTCGACAGACCCGAAGGCGGTAAGGAAAACGATGGGCAGCTCCGGATGCGCCGCGTGCAGCCGTGCAAAGACCTCTTCGCCCGACATTCCCGGCATCCGCACATCCAGCAGAACCAGCTCGGGCGGGTTGGCCAGGCACTCGGCCAGCCCCTTGGCCGGGTCCGCAAAGACGGACACCGTGGCGCCCGGCAGGCGCAGCATCCGCTCGATGTTTTCCCCCAGCGCGCGTTCGTCGTCAATAACCAGAATGCGGCTCACTGTGTCGTCCCTCCGGCAAACCAGTGGTAGGGCTGGCCGCGCGTAAATCGCGCCGGCGGCAGCTCCACTACAAAGCTGGCCCCGCCGCCTTCCCTCGTCTCGTAGCGGATGCGGCCATCATACATATCCAGCAGGCTGGCCGCCAGAAACAGCCCCAGCCCCAGCCGTTCCCGCCCGCTGCTCTGCGAAACGAAAGGCTCGAAGAGATGCTCGCGGATGCTCTCCGGCACGCCCGGCCCGTTATCTTCAATCCTGGCCACCACCTTGGCGCCGGCCGTATGGTAGGGCTCAAGGCGCACCCAGATTACGGGCTCTTCCCGCCCCTTCAGCGCTTCCAGCGCATTGCTCAACAAGCCGCGAACCACTTCGCCTACCACGTGTTCAGGCACATCCACGCGCGGCGCTTCAGCCATCTCCTCCACCAGCCTCACTCCCTGGCTTTTGGCGGATGGCCGCAGCGCCCCCAGCGCGTCTTCCAGGGCCTTCTGCGGAACCGAGGCTTCAAAGATCTCTGCGCCCCGCTCCCGTCGCAGCGCCTGCAAAAGCGTGGTGGCTATGTTGCCCATGTAGCGCGTCTCTTTGAGCATCTGCTCCAGATCGGCGCACAGGGCAGCATCCTCCTTGCGTTCATCCAGCAGCACTTCAATCCGTCCCCCCACAATAGCCAGAGGGTTGTTGAACTCGTGCATGAAGCCGGCCGTGAACTGGCCCAGAAGCGTAAGTTGGTGCGACAGCCGCGCCTGCCGGTCGGCGGCCTGCAACTCCTCCCGCAGCCGTGCCGTGCGGTACCTGACAGTCTCCAGCTCGAGTTTGAGTTGAGCCGCGTTTTCCTCTGCATTCGCGGCCCGCGCCAGCAACCTGGCGCGCTGCCTGTGCGCATACAGCAGAGCGGGCAGCGGCGCCGCCAGAACGGCAAGCATCGAAACAACTGTCCAGGTGAGTGTGGAGAAGGGGAAAGTCCAAAAAAAGATGCACAGCAGCGGCAGAACCCAGGTCCCGCTCGCCCAGAGCAGAGGCCGGCCCCGCTCTATGGAGCGCTGCAGATCGCCGTCTTCCCTCGCCTTCCCCGACATTATCACTCAAGTGTAATGCTTCAATGAGATTGAGCCGCAACCGGCGTCCCTAGTTTGCGGGCGTTCAGCTCCGGTTGCTCCAGCCTTCGTGCTCCTGCTTGGACAGCCTGCCCTGAGAGCGTAGCCGAAGGGTGCCGCAGCCCGATTCGAGCGCGGCTTTGTATCAGGGCACGACTTCAGTCGTGCCGCAAATGCTGCAAAATCAACTGGGCTTCAGCCCCTGAGGTATGACTTTCTGGAATGTCCCCCCCGCCGCTGGGAATCTACGCCAAACTGCCTCCGTGTCCAAATATTGAATTCTCGCCGCCGGGTGAAATTTCGGCGAGGCATAAATTGGCAATGCGAAGTATTCCACAATGAGCTGAAACGATTCCGGGCGGATTCGCACTATACCTCGTGTGACAACTCAGAGTTCCGGTGTGCGGCGGCTTGAAGCCCATGCAATCCAGTGATCATCGTACGCCGGGAAGATGGCAACCGTGATCCTCCCATCAAGGAGTCCTCAAGGTTGCGAGTGTCGTTGCTCCGCGTCGCCGCCGCGGACAACATTGCCAATGCACCGTATTTCGTAGCTCGTTATGTTTTCGGTTGTCAAATCAGGGTACAGTTCCGCTGAGCCGCATTTCGCTCCCGGCTCGCAGCCAACCCACTGAAAGGATCGCGCCCATGCGCAAGCTCCTGGGTAAATTGGGGGGCAATTGAAGGGCCATTCCTCCACGCCGCCACGCTTTTGTTACTGATCTTTTCCACGATCTGCCACGCACAATGTTACGGTGGGCCGGCGAACATAGGACCCATAGTCACCATATCGCCGATGTACTGGGCTCCAGGGCAGAGCTATAATGTTGTCCTCACGAACCCCCAGGGATACTTTTACGCGTACACCCCTCAGCCTGGCTACGTCCAGTTCACTGAATATGTGCTCACCGCCGCTTCTTACGATGCAGGAATCTATTATTCCGAAGACCCAAGCGTGACAACATCCAACGAGGTCTACATTAGCCCAACCGTGATCACATTCACCGCAACAGTTGCGGCCGGCGCCCCTACCGAGAATGACGGCTATGCTTTAATGTGCCTGCCCGAAAAGCTGTTCGGGCTTCCCGGGTTTATCTCGATTACGCCCTGCGCCGCCACTCCGCCGACTCCAGTCATCACTTCAATAACGCCCGCCGTTTGGCCTGTGGGGGTATCCACCCCCATTACCATCACGGGAACCGGCTTTATCGCCGCGAACAATCCGAATGGATGTCAGTATACTGAGACCTCCGTAAGCGGTGGGAGCGGAGGCCCGTCGAATTCCAACGTGGCGGTGTCCGTCACAAGTGTCAACGCAACCACTATCACAGCCACCGTAACTCCCCTTGCCGGCGACCCAGCCGAGACGGCCACCGTCACAACGTACAATTACCCGATGAATAATCCCCAGGTGCCCCTCACGGGAACAGCAACGGCGCAGGTAGTTCCGGCCCCGGGGGTCACCTTGCAGCGGCTCGATCTGATCGATGTTCAAGCGACAGGAACTCCGACCGGTGGCACTTTTAGCCTCAGCACACAGACTGACCCTGCATCTACTACCTCCACCTACGCCACAATTGATTTTGCTACAGGATCGACTTCCACCACGAACCCCACCACACTCGAATTGACAGAACCGGCAAATCCTTCTCCGACCGGCAGTTATAGCCCTGGTGGGTTGGAAGACATAACAGTCACTTACACGACAGCGGGCAGCACGGCAAATGACGAATTCAAGGTGCCAACCTTCGGGATGTCCTGCTATGACACGACTCTGCAAAGCGACTGGGGAACTGCGCCTAACAATTGCCAATCCCAAACGATCAAAGGTGTCAAGTATTCGGGCACAGTGACTAATCCCGCAGGTCTACCGAAGGGAACCTATTGTAACCTCTTCATAGCGGAGATTAAATTGCAGGGGTCCGCTCAGCTCGACAGTGGACAAGACATTCAATACATTGCCGGCAAGCTTGTTCAGGTGAGCGCAATCGCAACCCATGATGGAACACCTCCGGTCGCCAACCAGACGGTCGCTCGAGATCTGAGCATTATTCCTCCAAAGGGTGTGCTGATGGATCTCGATCAAGTCGGGACTGGCCTTCTCGCAAACGACATCGGTGGAGACATCACCGGTTACCGGATCGATTACTACAAGGGCGTCGGCAAAGCTGTTTGCGCCAACTACAACAACATCATGGCTGTCGGAGCTTGCACTCCCGCAACCTCAGGCTGCCCCGCGAGCGCGGTGCAATAAGGAGGATGATGATGAACCGGAGCAAATTTTTCGCATTAGTGCTGGTGATCGCCGTGGGCACTGGATACGCGTTCGCACAAAGTTCCGCGGTTAAGGCTGTGTACCGGAAGGGGAACGATCTCTTCACGATCGGCGCCGATGGCAAGCCGCGGCAATTGACATACGATGACATTCCCAAGGGCAACCCGTTGTGGTCCAAGGACGGGACGAAGATAGCCTTTGAGCGTGAGATCGACCGGGGTATCGCGTTCGATAACCTGATCGCGATCGATCCGGAGAGCGGCAAAACGTTCGCGAATCTTCTCATTTGCCCCACCAGTCCAGAGGAAGGATATGCCATACGTTTCATTGAGGGCATCGAGTGGCTGACCGAGGACAAAATCGCGGCAAAGGGAAGTATCGATCCGTCGAGCGTACAAACCTTCGTCTATGACATCAATACAGGCACGGAACTGATGGATTATGTCGACAACGATGGCGGGGCTGTCTTTTCACCGGATGGCGAGCACGCCGCCACACAGAACGGGAGTCCGCACTGGACACCTGAGCCAGATAGAGAGCCGGAGTTGGATATTGATAACCAGCGCGTTTATCCAGCTAGTGGCGTCCATGTCAGACTTGTCTCCAAACCTACTTGGTCGGAGGACAGTGGAAAGGTCGCCGTGGTTGTTGAGGATTATGAGTCCAGGCAGCGGAGCGTTGTTGTATGCGGGCTCAAAGGGATCTGTCAATTCACCGTATTGCCCACCACTGCGAAGCCGGACCCGGATGACCGTTTCATAATCCAGTGGAACGGCGGGCGCGTTTTCGCCACGTTTCCGGCGTCAATTTTGGCCTGGGCGCATAAAACCGTGCCTGAAACGGCATGGTCCTTGCAGCCCGGAGATGCGAACGCCGTGGTCTCATCCCCGCAGCCCAGCGCATACGATTCGCAGCTCAGTTATCAGAACCAAATTCAAAAACTCGGCGGTGATGCGGCAGTGAATTTGCTGAAACAAATTCAGAAACTGGGCGGTACCGAGCCGGATTTGTGGTGTCAGAACTGTGGCCTCGCAAAGCTGCCTCGCAAAGCTCCAAAATGGTAATCCGAATCTGGTCCGCCCCGGATGCGTCCGACTCCTCCGGGGCAGGATTTCCTCTTGCTGTTTTTTGTGGTATGTCAGCGCCAATAGGATGAACGGATAGGAGGAATTATGAAAATCGTTTGCGCGTTTCTGCTGCTCGGTGTTTCTCTGACAGTTTTCGGACAGTCGGATTTCTCTAAGCAGACCGAGGCTGTCAATCCGCCGTTCAAGCTCGAAATTACTGCTAATCTCGATAAGGAACATTCCAACGTCTGGGACTTTGTGAACTGCGCCGAGACCACTGTGAAGGCCGGTTCAATGATTGTGATTGCGATTCGGAAGACAAACATCTCAGATCACGAGATCGACAAAAGCAATTGTGTAGGTGATATTCGCCGGGTGCCCCAGGTCCGGATTTTCGGACCTGGGAAGGATTGCCCCTCCCAATCTGTCCTTGCAGATAATTACCTTCCTTCGGCGGACCGGGTGGAGGGCCGTCAACGGCGGCAACGTCCTACACAGCAAGTGCTGCGCAGCAGCCTTCGTATGGTATGCCTACATGGACGAAGGTCGTTATGAACAACGGGGCTACAACAGATGAAACAGAATCTATCCGATCGGACGGGGAAAAGGAGAACCAGAAATGAGAAAGCTGGCGCCGTATTTTGTTGTAATGATTTTGGCAACGCAGGCTTTCGCAGCCTACGCACAGTCAACAGGAATGCCTGAGCCACAATTCATGCTGACCATTTCGGAGTTTCATGGTGGCGAGTTCGGCCCAGGTCTTGATAGGATCAATGTGAAAGAGACAAACATTTCAAAAGAAGTAATCACTGAGCCTGGGTGCATGGAGGTTCGAGGTTCCTTCACTGTCTCAGTTTCTTACAATGGCGCACCACTGGACGAGAAAGATGCGGCCGCACGGCTTCGTAGCGAGAAAAAGGAGCAACGGTATTGCACCTTTGGATCTGGAATCAATGGGATCAAGCCTGGAGAATCTCGCGAATACCTGGTTAGCATTGCCGCAAAATACGACGTGTCGAGGCCGGGTACCTACGAGGTGACCGTGACAAGGGAGAAAGACCCGGATCATCCCGATAAGAGCGTAGCGGTCAAGTCCAATACGCTTACCATCGTTGTACCGGAGCCGGATGCCGAAGCCCCGCAATAATTCATCGTTTCAACTTTAGACTCGCCCCGGATGCGCCAGCCGCCTTCGGGGCAGGTTTTCTTCCACTAGGTTTTGCGTGCCGACTGCGATAGATGGGGAAGAGGAGAACCAGCAATGAAAAAGCTAGCTCAGTGTTTCCTTTTGCTGATCTTCGCCATGCAGGCTGTAGTCATCTACGCTCAGCAGCCAGAAAAACCTGCGCCAAGATTTACTTTAACCATTGCGAATGGCGGTATGGATTCTTTGGGAAGGTATATCCTGGCGGTGACTGAAACTAACATTTCAAACGAATTACTTCGTGAAAGTGTCTGTATGCCCGCGACGTTTGAAGTAGGGATCAAGGTCTCCGTTGTGTATAACGGAGTTCCCTTGGAGATGGATGAAACAAGACCGGCCGTGCAGCATATCAAAAAGGATAAGGCGGGCAAGGGGCATTGTCCTGGGAGAGTCTTCTTGCATGAGGCTCAACCCGGGGGCGGGCCTGAAGGCGCTTTCGAGGACAACTTGGACGTTTCACTTTTATACGACATGTCCAAGCCGGGCATCTACGAGATTACCGTTTCCAAGGAAACTTTTCCGCATAATCCCGACAAGAGTGTGACGGTCAAGTCCAACACCATCACCATCACCGTGCCGGAGCCGGAGGCCGCAGCGCCGCAATAATCCGTTGATCTGGCGGGTGGCCCCGGTCCTGGTGAGATTTCCAAACCACGCTGAGGGTGCCCCCGGTCCCTCGCCTTTGGGGACCGGGAATTGAGTAGTTATGAACTTAACACGGCCAGCATCAGAACACGACGAACAACCAGATCATCGGCTACACGTATGATGCCGCGGGCAACATGACCAACGATGGCTTCCACAGCTACACCTACGACGCGGAAGGCAACATCACGGCCGTCGATGGCGGCTCGACGGCGCAGTACATTTACAACGCGCTGAATCAGAGGGTGCGGGCTACGGTGGGCGGGACTATCACGGAGTTCATCTTCAACGCTTCAGGCCAGCGCGTCTCGGAGTGGAATGGGGCGACACGCGCGCAACTCCAGGGCAAGTATTACTGGGGCGCGAAGCCGGTGGCCTACTACGCGAATGGTGCAACGCACTTCGAGCATCAGGATTGGCTGGGGACGGAGCGGATGCGCACGACGTATAATGGCGGCGTGGAAGGCTTCTACCAATCTCTTCCCTTTGGCGACGGCCAGGCGACGACCGGCGCGGACACGGACGCCAACCACTACGCGCAGCTCGATCTGGATGCGGAGAGCGGGACGGCGCACGCGCAGCAACGGCAAGACTCCAATGCGCAGGGGCGGTGGCTCTCGCCAGATCCATATCGCGGCAGCTATCAGACGAGGAATCCACAGAGCTTCAACCGCTATGTGTATGCGGGGAACAATCCGCTGGCCGCCGCCGATCCCAGCGGACTGATAGCTTGTCTCGGGGTGCCCCGCATGGGCGGTGGACGCGGCTCTGGCGTTCGTGCTATGTCCGTCGGTTGCTACTATGACGGTGGCACCGGCGGCGGCGGTGGCACCGGTGACGAGGAATTTGCCTATGCCAATAACCCCTCCAACAGTACCGACACCAGCAACACCACGAGCACCAGCTACCTTACGGACCCTAGCGATGGCGGCACGGCAGTTGATGCCAGTTACACGACTACAACAATTACTGACGAAGATGGAAACGTTATTTTCCAATCAACTACAGCATCGAATACTGTGACTGTTAATGTCAGCGGCGACGACGATAATGCACAAGCCATCTTCACGACGGTCGGCAACTCATTTCCAAGCTGGATTTCGGCCCAATACTTTCCAAATTCCGTTTGCAATGCGGCTCAGGCAGCTGCTACGATATCCCTTCTGGTCGGCATCGGTGCCCCCGAGTCCTTGCCTGTTACAGGTCCGATCGGCGCAGTTTCCGGATTAGTTTTGTTGGTAGGTTGCCCATGATGAACATTATTTCCGCACTGCGTGAACTATTCGCATTCACAACGACTCGGAACAAGGAGGCTCACTATTATGAGCGGCCTATTACCAGATCTAGGTATTTCCGTGGTTACACTACGAACATGGCGTGCGCTGAATTAATTGGAACGTTCATAGGCTGGCGGTACTGGGTGGATCTGCCATGGATGAGCCAGCTATTCCTTGTTGTGACACTCCTTTGTCTAATCGGGGCGTGGGTGCGAGCGATTGCGAACCACGCAAAGATACGAAAACGGCTTGAGGGCGTTGATTTGAGTGGGCTGCCAAGTGAACTATTGAAAGAGGCTGCAGGAGAGTCGAATTTTGGCCTTTCGCTTTTAAGTAGCATTGTGCTGATACTGATTTTTGCTTGGGCTTTCACAATTGCTCACTACCAGAGCATCCTCGCTAACTCTCATCGCTGAGCGCTTCAGGCCAGCGCGTGTCTGAGTGGAATGGGGCGACACGCGCGCAGCTCCAAGGGAAGTATTACTGGGGCGCGAAGCCGGTGGCCTACTACGCGAATGGGTCGACACACTTTGAGCATCAGGATTGGCTAGGGACGGAGCGGATGCGCACGACGTATAATGGCGGCGTGGAAGGCTCCTACCAATCTCTTCCCTTCGGCGACGGCCAGGCGACCAGCGGCGCGGACACGGACGCCAACCACTACGCGCAGCTCGATCTGGATGCGGAGAGCGGGACGGCGCACGCGCAGCAACGGCAGGATTCCAATGCGCAGGGGCGGTGGCTCTCGCCAGACCCCTATCACGGCAGCTATCAGACGAGGAATCCGCAGAGCTTCAACCGCTATGTGTATGCGGGGAACAATCCGCTGGCCGCCGCCGATCCCAGCGGGCTGTTAGCTTGTCTCGGGGTGCCCCGCATGGGCGGTGGACGCGGCTCTGGCGTTCGTGCTATGTCCGTCGGTTGCTACTATGACGGTGGCGAAGGCGGCGGCAGCGGTGGCACCGGTGACGAGGAATTTGCCTATGTCAATGATCCCTCCAACAGTACCGACACCAGCAACACCACGGAGACCAACAACATCATGCTCACCATCGATGGCGGCGACATATCTATGACGTTGGTGATGGACGGCGATGTTTTGATGTTCATCGACCCCACTACGATACAAACATTGCAGAATGCGTATGACCAACAAGAATTGATAAATGATCTAATACTGCTGGAGGAACTAACTGCCGCGCCGATTCCGGTAACAGGAGCGTCCACTCTGAATTGCATTAGTACCTATGCCACAGCGGGTGGCATAGCGACTCTTCCAGTGGGTGGTCTGGAAGGCTGGTTAGGAGGCCTTCTTGCTGGGGATATTATGTGTCCGTGGAAATGAGGTTTGCGATGAGGATAAGCGAAGTGAAAAAGAGTGGGATGTCGCTGATGGTAGGCGGCTTTTGCACAGTGATCGTGATGCACTTGGAGCCGTTCAAATCCAACTATTTTACGCTGGGGCTTCCCTTCTGCGCTGCAGTGGGGCTTGTTTACCGATTGATCCTTGCAGTAATAGGATGGAGACCGGACAAGAGAGAGCGAATCGATTAGCGGCTAAACGCAGGGAAGAAAATGCCGGTTTGGCGGGTGACCCCGGTCTTGGTGAGATTTCCAAACCACGCTGAGGGTGCCCCCGGTCCCTCGCCTTTGGGGACCGGGGAATGCGTGAAACTCGCCCTTCCGTTCCCGGTCCAGCATCGTGAAAGCCGTAAGCGCGTGGTCTTCCCCTCTTGACCATCTGCCGTGTGCCCCAGGTCCAGGGTCCCCGCGGACAGATCCTCGTCCGTGGGGTGGAGGTCCGGATTTTCGGACCTGGGAAGGATTGCCCCTCCCAATCTGTCTTTGCAGAAAATTACCCTCCCTCGGCGCACAATCATTCAATGAACACTGACCAGATGAGCGGACCGTTACTGACAACTGACCACTGACCACTGAAAACTGATCGAGGTACCCCCCTCCCCCCCCCTACCCCCCGGGGGTATAAATTTCCCTTAAAACCTTGCAGATTATTTCTAACCCATTTGAAATCAACACCTGTGGAAAACTTTTCACCCCCAAATTTTCCCACATCATGAGATTTGGCCTCTGAAAATCACCGGAAAAATCCGGTTTTTGCCAAAAAACAGCCCCAAAGCATCGCTCCAGCGCCTTTCCGCTAACTCCGCTGGCTCCGCTGACACGCGCGCCGCGCGACTAGATTGTGGAACCGCTCAATATAGTTATTCAGGGAAGAAAAGTAAGGATTTGGTAGCGCTACCGGGAATCGTCTCTCGCCTTGCCCAGATTTCTCATTATTGATGGAAAAATTGCCTGCTGTCAATAGGTTACAAGCGGATGCATGATTTTCAAAAATCCAGTATCAATGGGATTTTTCGATCGGTTTTTCGCTAAATGTAGTTCAAAGTAGTACAAAACTTTGTACTGCTGTCTCCGCCTTAGTAGGCCATCCGTAAAAGGCACCGAATGCCCCAATTCAACCGCTACATCGGCATCGACTACTCCGGCGCGGTGACGCCCGAATCCAGTTGCAAGGGGCTCCGGGTTACGGCAACTGCCCAAGTCGCGTTTCCAACCACTACTCTGGCCAGCTTTGCGGTTGCGGATAAGTGTCCGTCCTCATTCAGCGCCTTCCATTGGTTTTGGGTACAGGGAGCAGGCTTCTGAGAAGAAGCGCCAGATTTCCGCGCTGGCATTCGGACCCCTGGGATCGCCGTACCGGCTGCGCTGGGGAGAACCCGACCAGGCGTGGCCCAGACCCTTAACCACCCATTCCTCCATCAAGAGGCGGCCATCCCTCTCCACAAAAATATGTCGTTGGTAGGCATGACCGCAGGGCACATGGCCCGTGGTGACCTTCTCTGTCACGGTCAACCTGTTCTCACCGAACGATGCCGCCAGCCGTGCATTCGTCGCCGTCCACTGGGCAACAACCTGGCCGGCATTGACCATATGCACGTAAGGATCCGCTGTGCCCTGAAAGACGATCACAGGCATGCGCCGTCTCTGTTTGCATGCCAGGCCGACGCGCATCGCCTCAAAGGCAAGTTGCCCTTGCCGCTCGGGGTCCGGCCCACCGCGCTTCATAACGGTGAAGGCCTTGCTCATGCTGGCTGCGGCCTTGAACTCCGCTCCGGCGAAGATAGCGGCGGCGGCGAAGAGATCCGGGTAGGTTGCGGCCAGAATGGATACCATCGCGCCGCCCGCGGAAACGCCCGCCAGATAAATCCGTTCCGGATCGACCGGGTGCGTGGAGCAGACCTGGCGGACGACTGCCGCGAGAATAGAAGGTTCACCCGCATCGCGCGCCTGGTGGCTGGGATGAAACCATTTCCAGCACCTCAGCAAATTGGCGCGGCGCGATTGCTCGGGATAGAGCACCAGGAAACGGCGGGCATCGGCGAGCTCGTTCATCCCGGAGATGCGAGCCATCTCCGCGGCGTCGTGAGTGCAGCCGTGGAGCATCACGACTAGAGGGAAGGCGCAGCCCTGTTCGAGTGTGGCGGGCGACCATAGTTTGAAGTTGCGCGCTCCTGCGGCCACGCGCACGCTCCCGGATATCCATCCATGATCGGCCATGCAGGCGAGTCTCCTCCGCTGGATTGAGTCTAATCTTTAACCGGCCGGCGCCATGCGCCGCCCTGGTGTTGGGGGTCCGGGACTATTGTCTGAACCGTCCGGGAAGTCTACTGGAGGGGTCGTGTGGTTTGTCAAGAGCCGGGTTTTGAAATTTCCTGAAGAATTCGCTTGACAGCCGCAAGAGGGGCATTCTAAAGTCCTCCACCATGAGCGAGCGCTCCACCTAGAGCGGGCGCTCGTATTTGTTCAAATATGGAACCCGGCAATGCCCAAGCTTTTGGACAATACCGTCGCCAAGAACAGGCTAAAGATTGAGCGGGCCGCGCTGGCCCTGTTTACCCGGCAGGGATTTCACGGCACAACGGTGCGGGAGATCGCCCGCAAGGCCAGCGTTTCCATGGGCAAGCTCTACCTCTACTATCCGACCAAGGAAGAGATCTTCATCGGTCTCATACAGCACATGGAAGAAAAGCTGGAGGCCATCCGGAAGAAGGAGATTCTTCCTTTGATGCAATCCCCCGATCCGGAATCGCTGAAGAAGCTGGGAATGACAGTGGGCCGGGTCGTTTCCGAAAATCTTGACTACTGGCGTCTGATGTACGTCGATGTCGTCGAGTTTCGCCACAAGCACTTCATTCACAGCTATCGCGAGGTTGCCGGAGGCCTGCGCACCTATTCGACGTCTCTATTTCAAAAGGCACCGATCCCCTTTCCCGACGACGTGGACCCTGGGCTTGCCTATGTCAGCTTGTACTTGCAATTTGTCACCTATTTTCTGATGGAGTATCTGTTCGGCGCCAGGCGTTATCTAGGCGTCAGTGACGAAGAAGCCGTCGATCAGTTTGTCCGGCTGTATACGCGCAGCCGCAAGGGCCGAGCTTTGAAATTGTGATTTCCCCACTAGGAGGAGTTATGCGAGTGAGATTTTCCGGAATGCTGCTGGCCGCGGCCGGCATGCTCTGTTTCATGATGCCTCTGACGCAGGCGCAGACGCCCACTACGGGCGAGATTGTGGGCGTGGTGACGGATCCCCACGGCGCCCTCTTAGTCGGCGTAAAAGTCGTCCTGACCAGTGATGCCGGCGTGCGGCGCGAGACACAGAGCGGCAGTAACGGCCGTTATGTCTTTCCACTGCTCGAACCGGGCGTTTACGGGATCGAAGCCACACACAGCGGATTTGCCGTCACCAAGATACAAGGCATTGTAGTGCAGATCACCGAGACCACCGTGACCAACTTGGGCCTCAAGCTGGCCGGCGCGACAACGACCGTTGAGGTAACCACCGCGGCGCCGCTGCTACAGACGGAGAGTTCCGCGCGCGGCGTGGTCATCGACGAGAGTCAGGTGCGCGATCTGCCCCTGCCCACGCGCAACTTCCAGCAATTGCTGGCGTTGACGACGGGCGTCTCGGGCTCCATCCAGAACTCTTCCGATCTGGGCCGGGGAGACGCCGCGGTCTATGTTAACGGACAGCGCTCGCTCTCCAACAATGTGATGATCAATGGCGTCGATGCCAACTCAATTGGCACTGGATCGACGCCCAATCTGGCCGTTCCCTCCATCGACTCGTTGCAGGAGTTCATCGTGCAGACGAGCATGTACGATGCTTCCTCAGGCCGCAACACCGGCGGCAACATGGCAGCGGTGACCAAGTCAGGCACCGACAAGACGCACGGCGATCTTTACGAATTTGCGCGCAATACCGCTCTGGACGGCAATAACTATTTCCTTAACGCAGAGGGTACCCCGCGGCCCACTTACAACCGCAACCAGTACGGCGGAACGCTGGGCGGACCATTGGCCAAGGGCCGCGCCTGGTACTTTGTCTCCTACCAGGGCACCAGGGAAACCAACGGCACCTCGCTGACCAACTCGCTTTCCACAATGCTGGTGCCGTCCTTCCTGGGTTCGGAGCGCACCATCCCCGACCTGGAGGCTCTGTCGGTCTGCTATGGCCTAGGCGGATATG
Source organism: uncultured Acidobacteriaceae bacterium (assembly GCA_963765995.1). GTDB lineage: Bacteria > Acidobacteriota > Terriglobia > Terriglobales > Acidobacteriaceae > Telmatobacter. The sequence goes on from CAVXYT010000004.1 coordinate 223,881, forward strand.
TGGATGCGGTGGCCATCGCGGCACTGCAGGCCCAGCTGCCCAACGGGCAGTACATGATTCCCTCGATTCCAGGCGTGACCACCGGCGATTGTTCGGAGGGAGAGACGGCCGGCACGGTCGCGGAGACCGTTCCCTCAAACTCCACCTACCAGGAAGACCAGTTCAACACTAATCTGGACATCAAAATCAATAACGCCAACCGCTTTTATGGCAAATTCTTCTACGCCAGCAACCGCGTGAATGAGGCGCTCTACGATGATTTTGGGGACGGCAACCCGCTGCAGGCACCGGGCTGGCCCACCGAGGAAGACGTTGCCCAGCGGCTGCTCTCCGTAGGAGTCACTTCGGTGATCTCGGGTCATCTGGTGAATGAGGTCAGATTTGGCTCGAGCCTGATTTACGGGCCGGGCAATCCATCGCAACCCATCACCAGCGCGCAATTGGGAATTACGTCCCCCTTGAGCGGCGAGTTCCCCGGCATGCCGACCATGTCATTTACCAACATGTTCACCCTGGGCCCCTCGCCGCTCGCTATCAACTACGCGGAGACCAACACCTACGGGTTCAGCGATATGGTGACCTGGACCAAAGGCGCACATTCGATGAAATTTGGAGGCGAATACAAGCGGCAGGAGGTGGACGCCCCTTATTTCGACGTCTTCCCCAACGGCGAGATCTATTACCTGGGCTTCATCGACGGCAACCCCTTTACGGATTTCCTGGGCGGGCTTTCCGGCCTGTCGGTTATCGGCTCAGGGACCAACAGCATCTTCAACCGCGCCAACGATTTTTCCGCCTTCTTCCAGGACGACTGGAAGGCCACTCCGCGCCTGACGCTCAACCTTGGCTTGCGTTATGACTTCTTCGGCCCCACCACCGAGACCGATGGCCATTTTGTCGATTTCGATCCGACCAAGGCGACAACCGAACCTTTGGAGATTTCGGGGCTGGGGACGAACTGCTACACAGTGGTCAGCACCTGCGGCTCGATTGTGACAGGCGGCTTTGTCCAGGCCGGCAACGGCAACCTGCCGGGATATCCCAAGGTCAGCGACGGTTTGGTGAACGCAAACTACAAGAACTTCGGACCGAGAATCGGCTTCGCCTACCAATTGACGGGCAACGGCAAATTGGTTCTGCGCGGCGGTTACGGCATCTTCTTTGACCGGCCCAACATGCGGCTGTATAACACCCAGTTGTTCAACATGCCGTACGAAATGATGGCCACGGCGCTGGCCACAAACAATGAAGCGCCCTTTGTGGATGTTCCTCCGCCCAGCGCCTTCCCGCTGACTCCGGCGGCCAATCCGACCATCTTCCCATTCGGCGGCTACCCGGCGCTGCTGCCGTATATCCCCTACGGCACGGCCACACAGATTGACACGCTGGTTCCTGCCACCGGCATCTATCCCGATATGCACGACTGGGGCATCCCTTACGTGCAGCAGTTCAACCTGGGCGTGCAGACCAGCTTTGCCAAAGACTGGATGCTGGATGTGGGCTACGTGGGCTCGGAAGGGCGCAAGTTTCCCCGCTTGTTCTCGATCAACCAGGTTGCGTCTCCGGCAATCACCAACTTATCGTACGCGGCGGGAAGCCTGGGTGGACCTCTGTACCCCGGCTTCGGTGATTTGACCGCTCCCGGACTGGGCACCTTCCTGATGGAGAGCAACTCGAATTCCAATTACAACTCTCTCCAGGTGACCGTCAACAAGCATCTCTCCCAGGGTCTGCAAATGCTGCTGAGCTACACCTACTCGCACTCGCTTGATTATTACTCGGGCACCGACGTGAGCGATATCTCGCTCATCCCCGGCGATATGGTCAATGAGAAGCATGACTACGGCACCTCGGACTTCGACCGGCGGCAGCGCTTCGTGGCCAGCTATCTGTATGATCTGCACAATTTTTATCGCGGCGACTCGGCCTTCGAAAAGGGATTGCTGAACTCCTGGAGCGCGTCGGGCATCGTGACCCTGCAAACCGGCCTGCCGTTTTCCATTTACGGCGAGGATACGGCGTTTGCGGCCACCATGGGCAACCTGGCACCGGGCGCAACCATCGGGTCGGCGATCAAGAGCGGCAACGTAAAAAACCGCTTGAATGCCTACTTCAATACCAGCGCCTTCGTTGCGCCTTCGGCCTTCGGAGACTTCGGGCAATTGGGAAGAAACATCCTGCGCGGGCCCAAGCAGATCAACACCGATTTCTCCATTATCAAGAACATCCCGGTCAAGGCTGGACAACGGGCCGAGATCCGGGCCGAGTTCTTCAATCTGTTCAACAACGTGAACTGGGATAACCCCATCAACATCGTTACCTCGTATAACTTCGGGCAGATCGTGGACACCACCACCGGACCCCGAGTGATCCAGTTCGCGGCCAAGTACACCTTCTAGGAGCGTTATGAAAGACACGGGTTTGCGTGGCAAGGTTGTCATTGTTACTGGCGCGGCGGCGGGTCTGGGCCGCGCCACGGCCCGGCAGTTCGCTAGCGAAGGCTGCCGTGTGGCGGCATGGGATGTGAAGGAAGCCGTTCAGGAGGAGTTGCTGGGCGAGCTTGCGGCGCTGGGCGGAGAGCCGATCTTCCGTAAGACCAACGTGAGCGATGCAGGCGACGTGGAGGCTGCGGTCGCCGAGATCGTTGCGCGCTGGAACAGGGTCGATGTACTGATCAATAACGCCGGCATCCTGCGCGATGCTCAGTTGGTGAAGTGGAAGGATGGGCAGGTCGCAAGTGTAATGAGCGAGCCTGACTTCGATGCGGTGATCGCGGTGAACCTCAAAGGCGTTTACCTCTGCGCCCGCGCGGTGGTGCCGCACATGATCCGCAATGGCTCGGGAGTGATTCTGAATGCTTCTTCGGTCGCGGGCATCTACGGCAACTTCGGGCAAACCAACTACGCGGCCACCAAGGCCGGAGTGATTTGCTTCGCGCAGACCTGGGCCCGCGAGCTGGGTAGATATAACATCCGTGTCAATGCAGTGGCGCCGGGCTTCATGGCCACGGAGATGGTGCGGCAGATGCCGCCCAAGGTGCTGGAATCCATGGTCTCCCACACTCCGCTGGGGCGCATGGGAAGGCCCGAAGATATCGCGGAGGCCTACGTCTGGCTGGCCTCCGATGCGGCATCATTCGTTACCGGAACGGTGCTCTCGGTCGATGGCGGACTGGTGCTGGGAACTTAGTCACTGCTGGAGGACTGCTCTGATGCGGTACGCGAACATTATCTCTACCGGACGCTTTGTGCCGGAAATCGAAGTCACCAACGATATGCTGCGCGAACGGTTCAAGCATATTCCGGATTTCGTGAACAAGATGGAAGCATCGAGCGGCATCTTGAAGCGCTGGCATGCCCCGGAAAACTGGGCGACCAGCGATGTGGCCCTGCCCGCCGCGCGCCAGGCCTTGGAGCGCGCCGGCAGGAAGCCGGAGGATCTCGATCTGATCATCCTCGGCACGGATTCGCCGGATTACATCACACCCGCCACCTCGGTCGTGTTGCAGCACAAGCTGGGTGCAAAGAACGCCGGGACCTTTGATATCGGATGCGCCTGCGCTTCGTTTCCGACCGGTCTCTCGGCGGCTTCGGGGATCATGGCCGCCAACCCTGGGATCAAGACGGTGCTGGTGATCGGCGTCTATCTGATGCACAAACTGACGACCGCTGCAGACCCCATGATCTTTTTCTATGGGGATGGGGCGGGCGCTGCGGTGCTTGAAACCGCCAGTTCTCCGGGGTTCATTACCTCCGCCTTCCAAGCCGACGGCTCCTATCACGACTATTGGGGAATCTATTCGGGCGGCACCTTTGAGCCGGCCACGGAAGACTCCGTTAAGGCGGGGCGCACGGCCTGCACTATCAAGAATCGTTATCCTCCGGAGTTGAACGAGGAGACTTGGCCAGTGCTGGCACAGCGGCTTGCACGGGACGGCAGCTTCGATCTCAACGAGGTTGATTGCTTCATCTTCACCCAGGTGCGGAAACCCACCATTCATCGCGTGATGGAGCGCCTCGGGGTACCAGTGGAGCGTGCGCATACCATCATGGAAGAGTATGGCTACACAGGTTCGGCCTGCGTAGGCATGGCTTTGGACCACGCCATCGAACAGGGCAAGGTGAAATCCGGAAGCCTGGTCCTCATGGTCAGTTCCGGGGTCGGCTACAACCAGGCAGGCTGCGTGTTCAGGATGCGGTAGGAGCGTTCAGCTTCCATGAACTCTGGAGAGAACGCATGATCACCGGCGATATTCTGGGTGAGCGCGCCCGGCTCACGCCGGAGAAGGTCGCGCTCGTCTACGTGCCCACTGGAGAGCGGTTCACCTATAGACAGCTCAACCAGCGCGCCCTGCGCTGCGCCCGTTTCCTGATCGAAATCTGCGGCCTGCGCAAGGGCGATCGCGCTGGGATACTGGCCAATAACTGCGTGGAGTTCCTGGACGTCTTTTCCGCCGCCGCCAAGTCGGGTATCGTCCTGGTTCCTCTCAACACGCGTTATACCGCGCATGAGCTGGACTACATTGTGCGCGACAGCGGCATCGAGGTGTTGCTCTACCAGAGCCAGTTCCAGGACGCAGTGCGCACTCTCAGGAAAACTACGGAGCTCAAACACTGGATCGCGCTCGACGCCGATGGTGACTCTGGGGACCTGCCCTACGCGACCTCTCTGTCCGCTCATTATCCTGCCGCTTGGTCGCCCATGCGCTGCGCTCCTGAAGACCTTCTATGCCTGCTCTACACCAGCGGCACCACGGGAAGGCCCAAGGGAGTGATGCTGCCGCACCGCATGATCGGCTGGAACGCCTACAACACCGCGGTCTGCTGGCAGCTTCGCGAGGATGATATCAGCTCGCTTTACATGCCCCTTTATCACACCGGGGGCTTGAACGCCTTCCTCATGCCCATCTTTGCCATTGGAGGAACCATCATCCTGCACAGCCGCTTCGATCCAGGCGAGGTCTGGAGGACCGTCGAGAAAGAGAAATGCACAGTGGTTCTTGGCGTGCCCACCATCTTCAAGATGCTGATGGATGCGCCCGAGTTCGAGCAGGTGGATTTGAGCCACGTGCGCTGGTTCATCAGCGGCGGCGCGCCGCTGCCCCTTTATCTCATCGAGGCCTTCCAGAAGCGCGGCCCGGCCTTCAAGCAGGGCTACGGGCTGACCGAGGTGGGGGTAAACTGCTTTTCCATGACGGTGGAGGAATCCGCGCAGAAGGCCGGCTCCATCGGCAAACCGCTGATGTTCACCCAGGCCCGGCTGGTGGACGGCGAGGGTCGCGACGTTGCCGTGAACGAGGTGGGCGAGCTGCTCTTCCGCGGGGCACACATCTGCCAGGGTTACTGGAACAATCCGCAAGCGACCACCGCGGCGATGGACGCCGAGGGCTGGTTTCACACCGGCGACCTGGCGCGCCGCGACGCCGAAGGATTCTTTTACATTGCCGGCCGCTCCAAGGACATGTTCATCAGCGGCGGAGTGAATGTCTATCCGGCGGAGATCGAAGCGGAGCTGTTGCAGCATGCCGGGGTGCAGGACGCGGCTGTAGTTGGGGTGCCGCATCCGATCTGGGGCGAGGTTGGCGTGGCCTTCGTATTGCGCCGCGCCCCTCACAACCCCACTCCGGAAGAGCTTGCCAATTTCCTCGGCGAGCGGCTGGCTCGCTACAAGGTGCCTCGGGAGTTCCTCTATGTGGACGAGCTGCCGCGAACGGTCTTCGGCAAGGTGATCAAGGGAGAACTTGTGCGCAAGTACTTGGAGAGCAAGCCGCCGGGTTCGCAGGCGGAATAAGTTTGTCGCTCCTTGTGAAACGTATTTATGACGAGCGAAGAGAAAGAGGGCACGAATGAAACCCATTTACATCGCGTCTTATCATCAATCCAAATTTGGCAAGCTCCTGGCCATGCATGTGCCGGAGATCATTGAGAAGGCGATTCTGGGCGCGTGCCGGGAGATCGGCGTAGAGTCCACGGCTATCGATGTGGGCTCGATCGGCGCCCCCTGCAGCGTTGCCCTCAACCAGCAGGGCCTGCTCGCCGGCCTCATGGCGATGGTACCGGGCCTGGCCGGCAAGCCCATCGAATCGGTGGAGAACGCCTGCGCCTCCGGTGGTCAGGCGGTGCTCTCCGTGATCCAGAAACTGCTACTCGGCTGGGGCGAGGTGGGCATCGCCGTCGGCTTCGAAAAGATGCGTGACGATGAAGGCAAGATGGACGGCAAGCTCATCGGCCAGGCCTTAGGCTACTTCTCTCATCCCGACGAGCGCGCAGGCAAAATCTTCATCTTTCCCCACACCTTCGCCGAGATTATGGATCTCTATTTGAAAAAGCATGGAGTGCTGGAGGAAGATCTGGCGCAGATTGCGGTGGCCGAATACGCCCACGCAGCCCGCAATCCCTACGCACAGATGCGCAATGTGCAGATCACCCTGGAACAAGCGATGAAGATCGAAGGCATTAACCGCTACATCGTCGAGGGACTGCCGCTGAAAACCTACGATTGCTCGCAGATAACCGATGGCTATGCCAGCCTTATCCTGGCGACTGAGGAGGGGCTGAGGCGTCTCGGCGTCTCGAAGGCTGACTGCGTGGAGATCGCCGGGTATGCCCAGGCTACCGATCCGCTGAAGAAGGAGGGACGCGACGTTCTGCGGCCCGAGGGCGCTTACCGCGCGATGAACCGGGCCTATGAGATGGCCAGGGCCAAGCCGGGGGATGTGAGCGTGGCCGAGATCCACGATTGCTTCACCGTGATGGCCGCCATCGGCACCGAGGTGCTGGGCAAGGCCGAACCCGGCCGCGGCGCCCACTATTGGCGCGACGGCAAGGCCGCCGTAGACGGCGAGTGCGCCATCAACACCTCCGGCGGACTCATCGCCAAGGGCCATCCCATCGGCGCCACCGGCATCGCCATGCTGGGCTGGTGCGCGTGGCAACTCCAGGGCAAGGCTCCTGCCGGCCTGCAGGTCAAGAATCCGCGCCTGGCGGCGACGTTCAACATCGGGGGGCCGATTTGCGCCTCCGTCTGTACTGTGCTGAGGCCAACGGCATAAACATCAAACTGTTTGGGTGAGAATCTCCGTTCCCTAGTTCACGATTGTTCGCCTCAATCGAAAACGAAATCGTAGTTCATCAACGGACCAGTCCCTGCAGGAATAGCGAATAGGGGCCAGTTGTGGTCAAGTTCCGGAAGACACCTACTCATCAGGGAAGCGGGCAGGAGCAAGCGCCGATCTCAAGGCAAAACACCCCTAGCGCCTACAGGATGGGGGTATCTATGGTGGTATTGTTTTGATCGAGAATCATATCCTGCATTCTTTCAGGGGCTTACAATTAGCCATAGACCCTTCCAGAGACTTCCAATTTATCCCTTGAAACTCAATAAAATCAGTGTAAGCACCGGTTCGATCCCGGCCCGCGCATCCAGTTTTTTCAGAATTCCTCCGAATACAAATTAGATAGATTCCTTTCGTTTTTCATTCTTGTTCGCCTTCAGTAGGCCGACTGGTTGCGCAACAAACTGGCTCGAAGAATGCAACCAATGAGCAGGAGCGCCTGAACCTGGGATTACTGCTGGGCAACAGGTACGCCACCGGGGATTGATTCTCGGTAATTGCCAAATCGCCGATGCACTCACCGCGAACTTATTGGTACCGGGAAGTCGGCATTGCGACTGGAATTTTGTGCCCAGCCGCCAGGCTGGGGTACGAGGAGACTCCCGCGGAGCCTGCGGCGTTTTAAGGGACCAATCCGACGAGGCCCGACTTTGGTTCGACTGAAAACCATGTGGACGAACGAGTTGCGCTGTTCTCGCCAGTTGACTTGTTACCCTCCTATTTCTTCCGCTGCGGTGGATGGAAGGTTTGCCGCTGCCAGCCGGGTAGGCGCGGCAGGAAGGCGAAACCAATCTGGACGACGGAGGGGAGTTGACGGGGGAGGTATCCGTGAAATGGATTCCAAATCAGGCAAGTCATGGCTTTTTGGCCTGGGCAGAGGACCAGCGGGGCACGACAAAGCCTTTGCCGTTGAAACGAATGCGAAAAAGGTGGCGAGTAGGGCACTCGGGGGTATATTCTCCGGCGGTTGGGCAAGCGAAATGAAAATTCCGGTTTAATTGGTTGCTAGCAGCTCCGGCTCTTGTAGGATGCTTGCGGGAAGGAGAATGACATGAAAGGTAACCCGAAGGTCATCGAGAGACTGAATCAGGCGCTCCGCGAGGAACTCACCGCCATCAACCAGTACTTCGTGCACGCCGAAATGTGCGAGAACTGGGGATACGACCGGCTTGCCAAGTTCATCAAGAAGCAGTCGATCGACGAGATGAAGCACGCCGAGGCTCTCATCGAGCGCGTTCTCTTTCTGGATGGCGCGCCCAGCATGGAGCCGCTGGCCTTGTCGGTTGGCAAAACCGTCAAGGAGATGTTCGAGCATGACCTGAAACTCGAACTCGGAGCCGTTGTAATGTACAACGAGGCCGCCCGTATCGCCACAGAGGGAAAAGACAACGGCTCGCGCGATCTTTTTATCAAGCTGCTCAAGGACGAGGAGAAGCACGCGGATTGGCTGGAAACCCAGTTGCATCAGATCGCGGAGCTTGGCTATGAGCGCTATCTGACCACGCAAACCAGTCAGGACGAGTAGCCCCAATCCGGGTGGGCTTTGCGGGCGCATCTTCGCATGGCATCAGTCTTGGAAAAGAGAAGGGATCCCTTCATGGCACCTAGCACTCTGACCGTCACTGACAATCGCACCCAACGCACCTACACACTGCCCATCGAGGACGGTACCGTCCGGTCCATGGATTTCCGGCAAATCCGGACTGACGACAAGGACTTCGGGATCATGATGTACGACCCCGCATTCATGAACACGGCTTCCTGCCGGAGCAGCATCACCTTCATCGATGGTGAACGTGGCGTTCTGGAGTATCGTGGCTACCCGATTGAAGTGCTGGCAGAGCACTGTACATTCCTCGAAGTCGCGTATCTCTTGCTTTTCGGAGATCTGCCGAACGAGACGGAGCTGAAGAACTGGATCTATGAAATCGCCCACCATACCATGCTGCACGAGACCACCAAGAAGTTCATGGAGGGTTTTCGCTACGATGCCCACCCCATGGCCATGCTGGTCAGCACCGTGGCAGCCCTGGCCACCGTCTATCCAGAGTCCAGAGACATCCACGATCCCGGCAACCGCTTGCTGCAGGTTAAGCGGCTGATCGGGAAAGTGCCGACCATTGCCGCAATGTGTTACCGGCACAGCCTGGGCCTTCCGTATGTTTACCCGGACAACGCTCTGAATTTCACCGAGAACTTCATGAGTATGCTGTGGAAGATGACGGAGCCCAGGTATGCGGCCAACCCCGTGCTTTCCCGCGCGCTCGATGTCCTGTTTATCCTCCACGCCGACCACGAACAGAACTGCGGCACGAACGCCATGCGCTCGGTGGGCAGCTCGCATGCCGATCCCTATTTGGCGACCGCCGCGGCCGCCGCGGCGCTTTCAGGACCGCTACATGGCGGCGCCAACGAAGAGGTCCTCAAAATGCTTGACGAGATCGGCTCGAAACAGAACGTGCCCGCCTATATCCAGAAAGTCAAGGATGGGCATCAGAAGCTGATGGGTTTCGGGCACCGGGTGTACAAGAACTTCGACCCCCGCGCCCAGCTTATCAAGCGGACCGCCGAGCAGGTGTTCGAAGTGACCGGACGCAATCCCAAGCTGGAAATTGCCCTAGAGTTGGAGCGGATCGCCCTCGGAGACGAGTATTTCATCAAGCGCAAGCTGTATCCCAACGTCGACTTCTACTCGGGGATCATCTACCAGGCCATGGGCTTCAGGCCAGAGATGTTTACTACGCTTTTTGCCATCCCGCGCACCGTCGGCTGGCTGGCGCATTGGCAGGAGATGCTCACGGATGCAGAGCAGAAGATTGCTCGTCCGCGGCAGATTTACACCGGTCAGCGCACACGCTGCCTTGTTCCGATGGAAGTGCGTCTGGCGGCCGGGGCGATGAAGGAAGGGCTTCAGTCGCGCTGAGCCCGGGCATTCCTGCCCCGTGGTGTCCGCTCACACCGGCGGGGCCGGATTCAAGATTCCGAGCGGGAGGGGGCGATCACCATGCGCAGCAAAGTCACGATTGTTGGTTCCGGCAATGTGGGTGCGACGACTTACGGAACTGCTCAACAGCGAAGCCATTGCCCGTCTGGTGCAGAGCACCCGCGACGGCGGCGCCGAGATCATTAAGTATCTCAAGAGCGGTAGTGCGTTTTACGCGCCCGGGGCGGCAATAGCTGAAATGGTCGAAGCCATCCTGCAGGCGAGAAACAGGGTCACCCTGCGCTGCTCATCTGGAAGGAGAATACGGCATCCACGGGCTGTTCATGGGCGTGCCGTGTAAGCTCGGCGAGCACGGCATTGAGCAGATTCTGGAAATTAGGCTGATGGACCAGGAGCAGGCGGAGTTCCAAAAGAGCGCAGACGCAGTCAAAGCGCAGGCGGAACTGGTCGAGGAGAGTCTGCTGCATTCAGGGGTCAGCTAAATTTCCTGAACACCGTAAGGGCGAGAATTTAACGGGCAAGCGCCGAGGCTGCCAGTTTCTTCCCCGTGGGTCGACAACGCCTGCGCATGGCTCAGTTGACGCCAAATCGCCGATGCACTCATTGACGGCATGATTTGTACTGGGAAGTCGGCATTGCGTCACAATTCCGCGGCCGAGCCGGGCGCCTGCGAAGGAAGTACTACGTCGGCGCGAACTGCGTTATCCTGATCCATAGGTGACCCAACCTGGTCGGATACGGAGCCTGAAATGGGCGAGTTTGTTCTGAACGTCAACGGCGCTCACCTCCGCGTGAACGCTCCCCCTGAAGAGACTCTGCTTTCTGTCTTGCGCGATCGGCTCAATCTGACCGGGACCAAATACGGCTGCGGCGAGGGCCAATGCGGAGCCTGCACCATCCTGCTCGACGGTCGAGCCACTCGTTCTTGCCTGATTCCAGTGGCTTCGGCGGTCAATGCGAAAATCACCACCATCGAAGGCCTGGAGACGAACGGCAAGCTCAGTCCCGTCCAGCAGGCTTTCCTGGACGAGGGCGCCTTCCAGTGCGGCTACTGCACCTCAGGCATGATTCTCAGCGCCACTTCTCTGTTGCATGAGACGCACAACCCCACCGAAGAGCAGATTACCGCGGCGATGGATGGAAACCTTTGCAGGTGTGGAACTTATCAGCGCATCCTTGATGCGGTAAAGCGCGCCTCACGGGCGAAGCCCCAGGGAGCAACCCGATGAGCCTTCGCGATGAGCCCGAGCTTGAATCTTTCCAGGACCAGTACTGGGGTCCTTCAGGCAGCCTTCACCTCGACCGCCGCGACTTCCTGAAGGTCTTGGGAGGAGGACTGCTCGTCTGTCTCGTTCACACCCCCGCGTGGACGCAGGAGTCGGGCCGGTCCTTCGGCAGCCACGAGCTTCCCAAAGATGTGGGCGCGTGGCTGCATATTGCGGCCGATGGCCATGTGAAGGTATTCACCGGCAAGGTTGAGGTAGGACAAAACATCCGCACCTCTCTAGCCCAACTTGTCGCCGAAGAACTGCGCGCACCCATTGACTCCATTGTGATGGTCATGGGTGACACCGAGCTCACTCCCTGGGATATGGGCACCTTTGGCAGTCGCACCACCCCCACCATGGGGCCGCAACTCCGCACCATGGCCGTGGCCGCACGTCAAATGCTCGTGGAATTGGCTGCCGAGCGCTGGCATCTCGACCCCATGGCCTTGACCGCTGCAGGCGCCAGAGTCATCGACCCTCGGACCTCGCGGTCGTTCACCTATGGTGAACTCACGCAAGGCGAAAGCCTCGTCAAGATCGTCTCCGGCCAGGAGAGTCTCACACCTCCCGATGAATGGAAGATCGCCGGAACGGCCGTTCCCAAGGTTGAAGGCCGCGACTTTGTTACCGGCAAACACGCCTATCCCTCCGACATCACCCGTCCCGGAATGCTCTTCGGCGCGGTGCTTCGTCCCGATGGATTCAATGCAACACTCGTTTTGATCGACACCAGCGTGGCCGAAAAACTTCCAGGAGTCCGTGTGGTGCGAGACGGCGACTTCACCGGGGTCGTCGCCACTGATGCCTTTTCTGCGCAACAAGCGATCTCCACAATCCAGGCAAAATGGAATGTGCCCGCGCAACCCTCCAACCGCGATCTCTTCGAGGTTCTGAAGGCCACTTCCGAGTCCGGCGGTGAAGATGGCTCGAAGCGCACGACCGGTTCGGTGGAGCAAGCCATGGCCGCGACCGGCTTGAAACTCGAAGAACGGTACACCGTCCAGTACATCGCGCACGCGCCCCTTGAGCCTCGCGCCGCCGTGGCCGAATGGAGCGGCGACAATCTCACGGTATGGACCGGTACGCAGCGTCCCTTCGGAGTTCGCGACCAACTCGCCCAGTCGTTTCACATCCTCCCCGCTCAGGTGCGCGTCATCCAGCCGGATATGGGCAGCGGCTATGGCGGCAAGCATACAGGTGAAGCGGCTCTTGAAGCCGCTCGCCTGGCAAAAGCCGCCGGCAAGCCCGTCAAGGTCGTGTGGACGCGCCAGGAGGAATTTACCTGGGCCTATTTTCGCCCCGCCGGCCTGATTGAGATCAAAGCCGGCGCGCAACAAGACGGAACGCTGGTTGCATGGGAGCACCACAACTACAACTCGGGCTCCGCTGCCATCGCCACTCCATACAATGTTCCCAACCAGCTCATTCAATACCATCCAGCCAGATCGCCTCTGCGCCAAGGCTCCTATCGCTCACTCGCAGCCGCTGCCAACGTCTTCGCCCGCGAGTCGCACATGGATGGGCTGGCCCACGTGGCGGGCATCGACCCGCTCGAGTTCCGCCTCAAGAATCTCACCGATCCCAGGTTGCGCGCGGTCTTTGAAGCGGCTGCCGAAAACTTCGGCTGGGGTCGCTCGAAATCAACGCCCGAGCACGGATTCGGCATTGCTGGCGGAACCGACAAAGGGGGCTATGTCGCTGCCTGTGCCGAGGTGGAGATCGATTCGGCCGGCAAAAGGGTGCGCATCCGTCGTATCGTTCAGGCCTGGGAGTCGGGCGCGGTGGTCAATCCCGACGGCTTGCGCAACCAGATTACGGGCGCCATCGTGCAGGCCATTGGCGGCGCCCTCTTTGAGAGAATCCTCTTTGCCGACGGCCGCATTCTCAATCCTCGCTTTGCACAGTACCGCCTTCCCCGGTTCAGTGACATGCCGCGGATTGAAGTTGTGCTCATCAACCGCAGGGATCTGCCCTCGGCGGGCGCGGGTGAAACAGGCATCGTAGGCTTGGCGCCTGCCGTGGGCAACGCCATCTTTGCCGCCACCGGAATCCGCCTCCTCAACATGCCCATGGCCCCGGGTAGCGCAGTGCCGGGAGAACTAGGCTCTACTTTTCGGAGTTGAACGTCTGGCCACAGTTCATTCTTGGCTTGCCAGTAAGGAAAGACTTCTGGGGGTCTATCGCTACGACCGATTTGCTCGAAGCCTCCGCCAGCTGGTGAACGCGTTGGAAGAGTTCCGGGCGTTGGGGATTGAGTTCGTCAGTCTGCACGAGGGTGTAGACACCTCGACTCCAATCGGTCGGCTAGTGTTCGGCATCTTCGCCAGCATCGCGGAGTTCGAACGGGAACTCATCCGCTCCCGTGTCCGCAGCGGCTTAGTTGCGGCTAGGGCAAAAGGCAAAAAGTTGGGGCGTCCCCGTGCCGGCGTGAACCCGGAACAGGTGGCTACTCTCCGAGCCTCCGGCGCCTCGTGGAAGGCCATCTCCCGGGAGCTGGGCGTCGGCGTCGGCACGGCCTGCAGGGCTCTCCAGAACCCTTCCAAAAACCTGCCGGAATCCGCCCTCGCAAGTGCCTGATTCCACTGTGCCGATTTCGGCTGTTTCAGCCCTTCCAAAATCAGGTGTTATTGGAGGGGCGTCGGCTCGCACAAGAGTTGCACCCCCTGACCGTGCAACCTCACCCTCAGGATTCATCTCTAGCCAATGACGTACTAGGTCTCCGGTGTCCAGGTGAATTAGTTGTAGCCCCCGAAGAGAGTGTGAAAGGATACTGCTGCTCCACAAATTGAGCGGTGAGTCCTTCTTGGGGTGGCGACATCCACGGCGTAAACTAGTGGCAATTTGAGGAGCAAGCGATGTTCTGTTCTCAATGTGGCAACGTGCTGTCGGACGGATTCAGATTCTGCCCAGGTTGTGGGAAGCAGGTGATTCCTCAAGGAGTCTCTACGAGTGGCCCCAACCTGCAACAGCCAAAAGCTACAATGCAGGGTCAAGACGCGGATTACTGGTATCACCGGGCGCTCACTCTAACAGAAAAGTCCCAGTATCTGGAATGTCTTGAGTGCCTGAAGCGTGCTGTGGAACTAGACCCGAAACACAAGCAGGCGCTCTACGCACTCGGCCACCATCACCTTCATGGCCAAGGCACCAAGGAAGACCCGCCAACCGCAGCAAACTGGTTCCGGAAGTCCGCAGAACTCGAGTTTGCACCGGCGCAGGACAAGCTGGGTCTAATGTTGATGGTCTCCTCGACGACCTGCGGAAGCTCAGTCGGGTTTAGGTCGTCCACCAGATAACGCGTCGTCACGCCGTTTACCGTCTTAGCCACACGGTTGCCGTCGCCATCATAGAACAGCGCCACGGCGCCGCGATTCATTGACTTCAACTCGTTCTCTGAATCGTAAGCGAAGTAATTCCCTCCAGAACTCCACGCGTTGCCGTTCGAGTCATAACGCTGTGTTGAAAACTCGTCGTCGGCGTTGAAACTCGCGGTCTGCGATGAAACTCCGCCAAGAGATGAAAGATCGGAGAGCCGTTTGCCTACGGGGTCAAGACTATAACTGACGCTGCCATTCACCTTCGCCGGGTCCTCGCTGACGGCTTCGTTCGTCAGCCGATAGATGCCGTCGTAGTTCCAATTGATCGTGCGGCCAGTTCCCTCAGTCACGCCGGTGCGGTTGCCCACCGGGCCGAGTAGGTAGGTATAACTGGAGACCGGCGTAGACAGCGCAGTGAGCCGGTTCAGCAAATCATACTTGAAGGTAGACTGCAACCCATTGGGATAGGTGGCCGTGGCCACGTTGCTAGCCGGGTCGATCCATCTCGAATGCATTGCACCAAAAGGCCTGCGCGGTTCTATTCTCCGGCCTTACCCGCACTGGCGATCGCGTCGTCCAGCTTTTGCTCCGCCTCCCGGGTTTGTTGATCCAGGTCGCGGAAAACTTCGTACTCCGCCGCCGAGGGACGCGCATAGGCCGCCTCCACGTCCGCCGCCAGATAGGCCAGAAGCCCGTGCAGCTTAGTCTCCTGCATGATATCGCCCTCGCTCGATCGGATTTTCATCTGCACGAGGCTGTCGATCGAGGTATTCAGCACATCCAGTGCGCTTGCCGCCTGGGCCTCGCTCACCTTGTGGCCGTCGACGGCCGCCTGCAGCTTGTCCCGTGCGACCAGCGCGCGGTTCAGGTCCTGATTCAGCGCGTCCATATCCGCATTTATCTGCTGCGTCAGCTTGAAGCGTGCTTCAAGATCCTGGTCAGTCGCGTGTAACCCAGGATCCAGAGCGACCGCAAACTTCTGCGAGCTCTTCTGACCACCATAATTCAGCACCACCGAATATTTGCCGGGCATTACCATCGGGCCATTCGCCGAATAGTCCAGGCCTCCCGCCGCCGCCGGAGAATGGAAGCCATTCACCTCCACCGCGGGCGGGTAGCGCAGGTCCCACTGAAACCTGTTCATTCCCGGCACAATGGCCGTCAACTTAGCAATAGCCTCCTCCATTTGCTGCGTGGCGCTCTCCGCGCTATGATCCGGTTCCGGTTTCCCGGCCTCCTCGTCCGCTTTCTCCTGCATCTCCTCTTTCGTCTGCAGATGCAGAGTAAAGCTGCGTACCACCTTCCCCTGCGCATCCTCAAACTCCAGCGTGGCCATCGTCTTCCCATCGTAGTTGTCGGGAATGCGAAAGAACACGGTGGCTCCAAACGGCGGGTTCGATCCTGAATTCGGTTTCAGCTCGTCTGGGTCCGTGGCCATGCCGTAGTCATGGCTCAGCCACGCCCTCTCCGGCGCGAACACGTAGCCTCTACCAGGTGCCACCGTGGGATTCTTCGTGAGCTGTTCCAGCAGCGCCAGATTGTCCAGCACCCAGAAGGAACGGCCGTGTGTCGCCGCCACAATGTCTCCCTGCCGCGCGTCGATCGCGATATCCCGCACCTCGGCATGAGGCAGGTTCAGCGTCAGTGGCTCCCAGTGCGCGCCCCCGTCCAGGCTCGCAAAGACGGTGCCGAACGTCCCCAAGAACAACAGGTCGCTGACGCCTGGATCCTGTCGAATGACAAACGCAAACTCGTCGTCCGGCACACCAATGGTGATCGCGGCCCAGTGCTTGCCCATGTCCGTCGTCCGGTACACG
The DNA here is from genome assembly GCA_963765995.1 of uncultured Acidobacteriaceae bacterium. GTDB lineage: Bacteria > Acidobacteriota > Terriglobia > Terriglobales > Acidobacteriaceae > Telmatobacter. The sequence continues at coordinate 240,341 of CAVXYT010000004.1, forward strand.
TACGGCCTGAAGTCGTCCCACATATACCGCGACGCAGTTAGATAGGCGGTCGCCTTGTCGCTGTGCGAAGCCTCAATCGAACTGATTTGGCACTCGGGCAACCCCTCGGGAGTAACCGCCCGCCAGCTCTTCCCACCATCCGTAGTCACGTGCACGAGCCCGTCGTCCGATCCCGCCCACAGCACATTCCCATCCAGCGGCGAAACCGCCAGCGACGAAACCTCGGGATAAACCTCAGCTCCTGTCTGATCCAGATCCACCGGACCCCCGCTCGCAATCTCCGTCATCGCCTGGTTGCGCGTCAAATCCGGCGAGATGCGGGTCCACGTGGCTCCGTAGTCGTCGCTCTTCAACACAAATTGCGCGGAGGTCAGCAGCTCTTTGGGGTTGGCTGGCGAAAACAAAATCGGATGCGTCCACCCAAACCGGTACTTCAGCTCTGCCGACGAAGCCCCGCTCTGATACAGCGGCCACGGGCTCACGCTCTGCAATTGCCCGGTGTGCTTGTCTAATTTCACAAAGATGCTGTAGTAACCGCTGCCGTACGTGATATTCGGGCTTCCCGGCTGCGGAACAACAAACGTGCTTTCTCCATACGCCGCGCGCTTCCAGTCGCCCAGCGAAATTGAGCCGGCGGGACTCGAACTCGGCCCCTCAAACGACCCTTCGTCCTGCTGCGCCCCGTAAATGTGGTAGGGAAACTGGTCGTCCAGATTCACGTGGTAGAACTGCCCCGTCGGCTGGTTGTGATCTCCGCTCCACGTCTTCCCGCCATCGGTCGATACCGTCGCGCCGCCATCGTTCCCCTCCAGCAGAATCTTCGTGTCGTCCGGGTTGATCCATACCACGTGATTGTCGCCGTGCGGCGTATGCAGCTTGGTGAAGGTTTTGCCGCCATCGTGCGAAACCCAAAGCGCGTCCACCTGGGGCGCGTAGATCGTATTGGCATCTTTGGGGTCCGCGTAAATCGCCATGTAATAGAACCCCCGCTGCCTCAGCTTCATTTCGTTGTTCACTTGCTTCCACGTCGCGCCGCCGTCGTCGGAGCGGAAAACCCCGCCATCCTTCGCCTGGAAAATCGCATACACCGTATCCGGATGGCTCGCCACCAGGGTCACGCCGATGCGCCCCAGAACCCCTTGCGGCAGCCCCGGATTGCGCGTCAGGTTCGTCCAGTGCTCGCCACCATCGGTCGTCTTGTAAAGACCGCTGCCCGGCCCGCCGCTGATCAGCCCCCAGGGCATGCGCTGCGCCTGCCACATCGCCGCGTACAACACGTCCGGATGGTTGGGATCCATCACTAGATCGATGGCTCCAGTCTTGTCGTCCACAAACAGGATTTTCTTCCAGCTTTTGCCGCCATCCGTGGTCTTGTACACGCCTCGATCGGGTCCGGGAACGAACACATGGCCCATGGAGGACGCATAGACCACGTTGGGGTCCCGCGGGCTCACCACCAGTTCGCTGATAGTGCGCGTCTCGCGCAGCCCCGCGTACTCCCATGTCTTACCCGCGTCCGTCGATTTATAAATCCCATCGCCGGGAATCATGTCATTGCGAATATCGTCTTCGCCGGTACCCACATATAGCGTATTGGGATCGGAGGGCGCCACAGCCACAGCGCCCACGCTGGAGCTTGGCCCGGGCAGCTTGTTGTCCGTAATGTTTTCCCACTTGACCCCTTCGTCCGAGCTCTTCCATAGGCCGCCTCCGACCGCCCCGGCGTAGAACAGGTTCGGGTTGCTGGCTACTCCGTCCACGGTGACCACGCGGCCGCCGATGTACGGCCCCACGGAACGCCACTTGAGCTGACTCATCAGCGACTGCGAGGTCACGGGTGCCGCGCTTTGCGATCGCGCGAGCGCGGAAGTCAAACCGGCTATGGTTAAGACAACGAGCATGCGGACAGTTGCGAATTCGAGGACACGTTTCACGATTTTTCCCTCCGAATCAATTTGGATGTGACTTTGTGGCGGCCCTGGTGTCACAGAAAGTCTGTTTGAACGTTAGAAGGTCACACGAGCGCCCAGTTGTGCTGCAAAAGGAATTCCAACAGTTGTGCCTGGACCAAAGAAATCTCCCAGAGCCCCCTCAGGTATCTCGAGTTGCTTCAAACTTGTGATGGGTTCGGTTTGGGAGCAGTCGGCGACTGAGCAAATGAGGCTGACGTTTGTGATGCCGTTTTGATTCGGCTGCATCTGGGAAGCGGGGACTGGAAGCTGCGTGACGTTGACGGCGTAATTGGCTCCGGGATTGTTGCGGTTGAAGAGGTTGAAGAACTCGGCAAAAGGGTTGATCTGCCAGTGGTCGTGAATCTTGAAGGGGCGCGTGATGCGCAGGTCTGTTTGCATATAAGGTGTGCCCCGAAATTCATCGAGGCTGGTATAGGCGCCATTTACCCAAATGCGGCCAGTGTTGTCCGCGTTGGTGATAGTGATGGGACGGGCGCTCTCGAGCTGGGTGACACTGCTTAATTCGATCCCTGCGGAAATATGTGCCGTGCCGGCAAGCACAAAGCGATTGCGAACGTCTTCGCCGGAGGGACCGTAATCACCGGGCCCGAAGGCATCCAGTTGCCCGGCATTGGGCCCACTCTGCAGTTGGCAGACGCCATCCACGTAGTCAAAGAGTTCGCCGAGCAGGCAGCCCCAGGTCTGCGCCTTCGAGAGCTGGTAGTTCGCGACCAAATTGAAGCGGCGCATATTGCCCTGCAGATGCAACATAAACGCATTGTAACTGGAGCGATTGTCGGATTGGAACACATTTATGTTAGGCACTACGTCGGTCTGATCGGTGGCATAGTCCGGGTCCGTCGTGGAAATAAGCGGAGTGAACAGATTGGTGCCGCTGGTATAGGGGAATGCGCGATAACCATGATTTCCCTGCTCATGCGTGTAGTCGGCGCTGGCCAGCCACCGCTCGTTGAAGGCGTGCTCCACTCCTCCCGTAATGTGAATGGCGTAGGGCGTTTTGTATTGGGAACCGATGAGGTTGCCGGTGGCCCCGGCGCCGCCTTGCAGGCAACCAGCGCCAGTAAGCGCGTAGGCGCCTGGGTCGCCGGCAAGATCGCAGGCGCCCGTCGTTGCATTGGTATTATTCAGTCCCTTGAACGCCGTTGCCCAACCATTCTGAGCCAGATCGTCGTAGAACAAGCCGAATCCCGCACGTAACACGGTCTTCTCGCTCCCGCCCGGAGAGTAGGCGAGTCCCAGGCGTGGGGCGATCTGCTTCCGGTAATCGTGCGGCACGCCTGGCACAATCGGTATCTGCAAGGCCTGCAACGTAAGGTAGGCACTATTCTCAAGCTGGGTTCGGCCCGAGCCCTCGAAGAGCCCATATGTGGTTTGGTAACGCAGACCGTAATTGACTGTAAGGCGATGAGAAGCGCGCCAGGAATCCTCAGCGTAGACGCCGAGCCGTTGAACATTCTGCGAAAAGGTTCCATCGCCCGCGGGCGTGTAAGTGCAAGTGATGCCTGAAACGGCGCTCGGTTCCGGATTGCACTGCGAGGCCGGCGAGACAAAAAAGAATGGCAACGCGCTAGTGATGCCGCCACAGTCTGCTCCGGGCGGATTGACGTAGCAATCGGGATTGGCCGAATACTTGATGATCTGCTCAGCCGTAGAGGCAAATGCGCCGCTCAACACTGGTTCGTGAATAAAGTCGACGCCGAACTTATAAGCGTGACTTCCCGCGACATGAGACAGGTCGTAACGAAACTGGTATTTCTCCTGATTGCGCAGGTCCGGGAAGAGAGTGATGGGAGTGGCAAACTGGTTGTCGCCGAAAGTTTCGAATCCTGAAATCGTCAGCGCTGTCGAGCTGAAAGGAAACGCCAGCGCGAAGCCCAGATTAGAGTTACGCGTCTGCGTAAGGTGCAACAAGCTGGCGTCAAGAACCAAATTGCCGAACCAGGTCGGACTGAAGGTGTAGGCGTTGCTGATCACAGCGTTCCAGTAGTTGTTGTGCGTCAGCAATCCCGTGGAAGGCAGAGTGCCTTGCTCCACTAAAGCGTTGTGGGTAAGATACGTGTCTTCTGAATTGCGCAGAAACCACTGCGACTTGCGCGACTGGGCCCAGTCAAAACGCACCGTTCCGAGATAGTCGCGGAAAGGGATGGGGACATTGGCGGGAACGGCGATGGAAGACACGCTGGATATCAGACCTTCAGAAGCGATTGTGCTCAGCGCGTCGAATTGCATGGCGCTGGCTGGGCTATATGCGATGCTGGCGTCTTCGTGAACCCCTTCAAACGAGCTGAAGAACCACGTCTTATCTTTCATGACGGGGCCGCCGAGAGTGCCAACATAGTTCTGGCGAGAGAATGGCTGCTTCGGGTTATGCACGCAGGTTCCGTTGGTGCACGTTTCCGCGGGATTCTCAATTGGGAAACGGGCGTTAAGGGCCGTTGCCCGCTCGTAGAAAGCCCCGTCGCCGTGCCAGTCGTTGGTGCCCCGCTTGGTGGTAATCACCACGGATCCAGCGGTGGTCCAGCCGGTATCGGCGTCTTCATTCGAGGTGCGTACAGCAAATTCCTGAATCCCATCGGGTGAGAAATTTTGCAGAAAGCCGCCTATCCAGTCGTCGGAGTCTTCGGCCCCGTCGACCGACAACTCGTTGTTCAGGCCCGAACTTCCGCCGGTGGAAACGGCGGTAATGCGCGCCTTGGTAGGGTCAGAAGGTTCTACCGGCTCGGTTCCGGGAACGAGATAAGCAATGTTGGCGAAGCTACGCGCAGGCAACGGAAGAGATTCGAGATCTTGGCTGCCAACAACGCCCCCATGTACCGCGCCGGAAGTGTTAATGGCTTCGGTCGTGATCGAAGAAGGGGCGCCTTGCACATTTACGGTCTCGTGTCCACTTTCCGGTTTCAGCGTGACGTTAATATCGCGGACAACGCTGACCGCTACGTCCACATCGGCCGTTGCCTGGGCATAGCCTTTGGCCGTAACCATGACGCGATAAGAACCTGGCAGCAGCCCCTCAATGCGGAATTCACCTTGCCCATTTGCGGTCTCTGAGCGGCTGATTGAAGACCCGGCAGCCTCTGCCACGACCTGAGCGCCGGGTACGCGCGCTCCGGTGGCGTCCTTGATCTCTCCTCGAAGCGCGCCGTTCGGGTTCTGGGCGCGCGACACCATTGCTGCCAGGAAGATTGCCGCGAACACCGTCGGAGTTTTCATGTGCAGATATCTTTCAGCCATAAATGAAGCCCACCCCGCGAAACACATTGAAACCGCGCAATCACATTTTGGTCAGTCGTCAGATTCGATTGAATCAAACCTGAGATCCTTGCTAATCGTCGTCGTCGTTATCGGGCGGAGTGGCGGCGCCATCGGGCAGCTTGCGTGGATCAGGCTTGACATTGACCGGTTGTGTCAGGGTCCGGCCGTCAACCGTAAGCCGAACTGTATAGTCGCCCGGCTGCAATCCCGCAAATCCGTGCCCGGGACGCGAAGCCTCAGGCTGAGCAGCGGGCGCTCCAGCCGGATGGCAAGCGTCTACGGGCGGCGGTGGTGGACGCCTGCCAAATCCCGCCCCACGCGGCGCCACAACGTTGAGTGCGAAGCGGTGCATGCCCGGTGCAGCCGAGGGCGGCGGCGCAGGTTCTTCCCAGTAGGCCTGCACGTTGATGGCTTCAGTGTCGACGGGCCTCACGGGCGTGTCGCTGACCGCGCAAGCAGCCACCTTGCCGGCCTTATCAACCAGCTCGAGCTTCACAGGGCCGCTGGGCGCGGACTTGAGCCAGTAGTAAGCAACCACGCCCAATGGCGGATTCAACTCTTGCGGTTCTTCGTGCGGCAGAGGCGTACCATTTTGGCCGCCCTGATGAGTGGCCAGCGTCTCGCCCGGCGCAAACAGATACGCATTTGAAGCCGCAATCTGTTGGCCCTGGGCAGCGATCTGGCGCAGCGCGGCCATTTGATCCAGAACCCAGAATCCGCGGCCGAATGTCGCAATGGCCAGATCGTCGCCATGCACGATAATGTCGCGAACCGACGTCACGGGCATGTTGAGCTCGAGGGGCTGCCAATGATCGCCGTCGTCAAAAGAAACGTAGACGCGCAGCTCGGTTGCGGCGTACAGCAGTCCCTTTTGCTTTGTGTCTTCCTTCACGGAGTTCACGAATGCGCCGTCAGGAATTCCGTCGGCCCCATTCTTCCAGGTCTTTCCGCCGTCATGGGTGCGGTAAATGTAGGCGCGATCGTCGGCCAGGCGATGGCGATCTACCGAGGCGTACGCTGTCTCCACGTCGAAGTGGCCGGCCTCGATCTGCGATACCTTGCTCCACGCAGTCATCGCCGGCGGCGTTACGTCGCTCCAGTGTGCGCCATCGTCGCGCGTCACGTGAATAAGACCGTCGTCGGTGCCCACCCACACGGTCTTCGCATCGAGCGGAGACGGGCTGATGGTGTACACCACGCCGAAGCGGTCGGTCATGAACTGGTCAATGTCCTTCGCTGTAACGGGATCGAGCGTCTTCGGCACTCCCGGGTGCAGGCGCGTGAGATCCGGGCTGATCCGGTCCCAAGTCTTGCCGCGGTCGCGGGTGCGGAAGACAAATTGATTCGAGTAATAGAGCGCATCGTCTGCGGGAGAGAAGACCTCGGGCAGCGTCCAGGTTCGGCGGTATGGATCGCTCGGAGCCTCCTTCGGCAGTTCGTTGCCCTCAGGCACACGGAGGTTCAGCGCATTTTCGCAGCGCTGATCGCCGTTGCCGTAGAGCAGATCGGGGTCTTTGGGGTCGGGCACCACGGTATTGCTCTCGCCCGCTTCGCAGATTGGCAGCCAGTTGCCGAAGGCGAGCGTGCCGAAGCGCGACCGCGTGCTGACGCTCACGGCTCCTGAGTCCTGCTGCGCACCGTAGAGCCAGTAGGGGAAGCGGTTGTCCGCGGCGACGTGATAGATCTGCGCGGTGGGCTGGTTGTACCACGTGCTCCACGTCTTTGCGCCATCGACTGAGACCACGGTGCCCTGATCGCTCGAGAGCACTATGCGATTACCGTCTTTGGGGTTGATCCAAAGCTGGTGATAGTCGTCGCCGCCGGGCGCGCCTTTGACTGGCACCCAGGTCTTGCCTGCGTCGAGCGTCATATAGGTCGCGGTGTTAACTTCGTACGCCCGATTGGGGTTCGTGGGATCGACCGCAATCTGTTCGAAGTACCATCCGCGGCCCCATAGGCGCGGCTCGCTGTTTACGAGTCGCCACGTAGCGCCCGCATCGTCAGAGAGATAAATACCGCCGGAGGGTTTGGGCGCGTTGGCACCCATTGGAGCGGGAACGCGATAGGAACGCGCGATTGCGGTGCCGAGATCGTCAACCACTGCGTAGAGCCGATCGGGATTGCTGGGCGCGACTGCAATGCCGATCTTGCCAACGAAATCGTCCGTGGGCAGGCCGCCTGTGAGTTGATGCCAGGTGTCGCCGCCGTCGGTGGATTTGTACAAGCCTCCGCCGGGCATGTTCGACGGCCCATAGACCGCCCATGGCGGACGACGGGTTGCCCAGAGCGATGCATAGATGGTGCGAGGATGTAAGGGGTCGAGCGCAAGATCAATTGCGCCCACGTCGTCGGGGTTCTTCAAGCTGGAGAGGATTTTGGTCCAATGCGCGCCGCCGTCGGTAGAACGATAGACTCCGCGCTCGGGATTGGATTTGTAGGGGTGGCCGAGCGCAGCGACATAGACGAGGTTCGGATCTACGGGGTCGACGACGATTTTGCCGATCTGGCGCGTCGCGGCGAGGCCAATCGAGCGCCAGGTCTTTCCAAAATCGGTCGACTTAAACACGCCGATGCCATACGAGTGCTGGCTGCGAATGTCAGGCTCGCCGGTGCCCACATAGACGATGCTGGGATCGGAAGGAGCCACGGCGATTGCGCCAATGGAGCCGATTGGGATTCCCGTCACCGGATCGTCGGCGATGGAGAACCAGGTGCGGCCGGAGTTTTCTGTCTTCCACACGCCGCCGCCGACCGAGCCCATGTAGAAGGTGTCAGGCTGCGATGCATTTCCTGAAACAGGATAGGTGCGTCCGCCGCGCATGGGGCCAACATCGCGCCACTGAAGGCCGGCAAGCAATTCGGCGGGGTATCGCTGGGCGGCTATCGGAAGCGCGAAGCCGGCGCAAAGAGATACGGATAGGAGAATACGGACGGCGGCCATTTGAGAGACTCCGATGATTCCAGGATTTTGGCGAACGGCAGGGAGAGCTATCGGATTGCAATTGAACTGAAGTGTAAATCATTCCTCATCGTCCACCGCATTTGATCCTTTCCATTCGCAGAATCCATAGGATTCTGGCCGCTGTGGAGCGCAGCCGGTAGAGGACTCCTCTCTATCCAAAGGCAGATTCAGCGGGTTCTGTTTTGCTAGTGAGTCGTCCAGCTCCTTCCAGAGAGCTAGTGCTTTGGTGAGCGCGATGCACTATGCGCGTCAGTGCAAAACCAGGCCACAGTGCGCCGCAGCGCTCCGCTTACGCGGCGCACTGCGGCCTGGTTTTACTCCGCCCCTGACAATTCGGGGTTCCGGTCGGTTTGTCGCCCACTCGGCAATAACCAAGTAGTAATTTCCGGTTAGGCGGTGATTCAGGCACAACCCGCCAGAGCGACTGCGCCCAGCGATTTGCTCACGCGGCAGCAGCCTCCAACCCCGCGGTGCGCGTTACGGAAATGACGCTGATATCGTCCTCCTGCCCAAACGCTTGCGCCGCCCTGGCAATCTCGCTCGCAGACTTGGCCGCTCGAAGCAAGTCATTCACCCGCTCGAAACCGAACAGATGACCTTCAGCGTCGGTGGCTTCTGCTATGCCGTCCGACATCAGCATAAGCCTGTCGCCCTTCTCCAGTTGAAAATGCATCACTGAGAACTCAGCTCCCTCGGTGATACCCAGCGGCAATGCGCCTTCCATCGCTACCGGCTCGCCGTTCAGATACGGTGGCAGGTGGCCGGCGTTGGCCAGCATCGCGCTGCCATCCGCATCAATCCTCATCGCCAGGCAAGTGGCCTGGGCATCCCCGCGTCCTATCAGCCGCCGGTTCAACGCGCTCAACACAAACTCTGGCTCGGAATTCAACTCCGCAGTACTGCGGATGGCACCCACCAGCAGCGCCACCAGCATCCCCGCCTTGAGCCCTTTTCCGGTCACGTCTCCGGCAACGATCAGCAGGCTGCCGTCGGTCTTGTGCGGGATGATCTGGAAGAAGTCCCCGCCCACCTCGCGAGCAGGCCGGTACTCGCTCCTCACGATCAATCCCGCCAGCGTCACAAGCGATTCCGGCAGGATCATCTGCTGCACCTCCTGCGCCTGCTTTACGTCCAGCGCCACTTGGCGCTGCCGCTCGAGCGAATGCAGCAGCCGGCGCAACATGAGAAATGCCAGCACCGCAACCAGGAACGGGTCCGTCAGATCCCAAATCCGCACGTCGATGCCATGGAATCGTCCCACGAGGTCCACCCCGAAAGCTTCGCCAATCATCTCCACTGCCAGTGCCGCGACAGCCGGAAGTGCGAACCACCCCTCCTTGCCCTCCTTGCGAATGCCCATTGCCACCACCAGGGCGATCGCCACCACAAAAACCAACCGAAACGCCACGCTGGTTGCACCCAACGCGTCCAAAAGCGCAGAGTTGCGCCCATGCGGCAGCACGAAACCATAGTCGGTCAGTCCCACCTTCAAAGCGTCGGCCGCCGCAAAGGAGACCATCAGCACGGCGATGGCTTTTGGTCCCCAAGCGGGGCGACGTAAGTGGAACCAGACCCACCATACCATCACCCATCCGGCCGCCCATAGAGCATCATCTGTGCTGACCAGAATGTCCGCAACCCGGGCGTCGAGCCATGTTGTGGTGGCGCAGAGGTTCATCAGGATGTAGCCGATCGGCGCGACCAGCATGGTGGCCGCCACCCACCAGTAGACCCGGTCGGAACGATCAAATAGCACCAGGCTGGCTGCCAGTACCGCGAACAGCAGGAACATCGCGATGTACGCAGCCTCGTCGAGCTTGCCAAGAAGCACTTCTTGCCAGTCAAGGCGCGACTGCGCTCTCATCGCCTCTCCCGCCACCAGCAGCGGCGCGGAATGGAGGCCACCGGCGTTCGCGTGAATTAGGCTTCTGCTGCCCATCCACACACGAAAGGCGAGGGTCTCCGTCACCACACCGCTTTCAGTGCGTTCAACGGGAGGCAGGAGGAACATCAATGGACGGTAACCATAAATTCGCCGCACGGCTCCATGGTTGTCGAACTTTCCAAAGCTGCCCAGCAGTTTTCCACCCGAGAACAGTTGCCAGGCGCCATCCGCGACCGGCCCGTCGATGGCCATCAGGGCTCCGGGCCCGGTGACTACTCTCAAGTGCAGCCTGTACCAAGCCCAGCCTGCGTAGCCCGCGTGTCCTTTGGCCATCCCGCCTTTCACTTGGTGCACATCCCCGGTCAAGGAATCAGGCGGGCCGGCCACAGGCGTGAGGTCCACCGTCTCCCATCGGGAGTCGTCAAACCCCGGCTCCGCCCAGAGCGGCTGGCCGGTCCTGGGATCGATAGGCGAATCGCCCACAGTGAACTTCCACGGCCCGTAAAGCGGAACGGCGGACTGGCCCAGGGTAATGTGAGCTATACCGCCCGGCTGCGCGAGCGGGCCCTTCGGCAACGCGGCCGACTGAGCCGCAGCCCCTGTGCTGCCTGCAAACAATGCTGTCAAAGAGAGGAGGAAGAGAGTGCGCCTCGCCATGCAATGACCTCCATTTTTGAAGGGGAGCCGCTGTATGCACTATACGGAATCTGGCCCGTGCGAGAAAACTCTCAATCCTGATGCCGGGATTGAAAATGCGGCCCGATGGCGATCTTTCGCGAGGTGGAAGCCAGCCAGCATCACATGCTGTAGCTCTCAGTGAGGCCCGCTCTTACTGCTTCCTTCGGGGTTCCGGGCGGATTGTCGCCAACTCGGCAGTTACTCTTTGGGGCAATAATATACTTGACTAATGATGATTCTTGTGAGATTCTGTTCTTGTTATGGAAAACGAACTCAAAACCCTTTCGGATGCAATCAGATACTTCGCAGATGAGCAGGTCTGCATTGATACCGTTGCCGCGATGCGCTGGCCTGACGGCCCTCAGTGCCCCGCTTGCCTCATGCCTGATACTCGCCAGCACTGGCTCAAGAATCAGCGCCGCTGGCAGTGCCGGGATTGCGGCAAACAATACTCGGTCAAGGTCAACACCATCTTTGAAGACTCGCCTCTCAAGCTGGATAAATGGCTCACTGCGATGTGGCTGCTGGCGAACTGCAAGAACGGGGTTAGCTCCTACGAAATCATGCGCGATCTGGACGTGACCCAAAAGAGCGCATGGTTCATGCTGCAACGGATTCGCCTTGCAATGAAGCACAAGTCAGTTCTCAAGCTAGGCTCTGGCGGCGGTCCTGTGGAGATGGATGAGACATTCATCGGCGGCAAAGTGAAGAATATGCACAAGTCGAGAAAGCCCAAGGGGACAGGCTTTAGCGGAATCGCTACCGGGGCTATGGCTAAGACAATCGTTGTGGGAATGCTGGAGCGCAAGGGCCGCGTCCAGGCTGAAGTGGTAGCGGAACGCACACAGCCCACCTTGCACGCGCTTGTCAATAAGCACATCCAGTATGGCGCTACCCTGATGACCGATGAATGGGGCGGATACAAGGGAACCAGTTTCACTCACGGAATCATCAATCACGCGGTCGAGTACGTGAATGGACAGGTCCACACTCAGGGAATAGAGAACTTCTGGGCGCTTCTCAAGCGGTCACTCGGAGGCACCTATATCAGCGTCGAACCCTTCCATCTCGACCGCTATGTGGATGAGCAGGCGTTCCGCTATAACAACCGCGCAACCAAAGACAATCCGCTGACCGATAAAGATCGCTTCGCGCTGGTTCTTTCGCAGATTTCAGGGAAGAGACTGACCTATGCAGAACTGACCGGGAAGGCGGGAGAAAGGACGGTCTAGGCTGGCTTGGCTGGGGAGACAGAGACGCGGGAAGCGGGGGCTTTAGGCTTCCGCTTTTCTTCTTGTATGCGCCTGTTCAATTCCGTCTTTGAGACGGTCAAAACTTGGCCTAAAAGATTCTCGAATGCCTTATATTCGGCTGATTGTGGTTTTTCCTTCATCACGGAGATTATAGCGCAAGCACTATTATTCTGATACAATTTCCCCCATGAGGCCGTCCCGTGAGGAGGGTTTCAACCTGAGCCGAGGATAGTCCGACAGCGGTCATCAGGCGACTTCAAAAAGAGCAGGCCCTCCGGGACTCAATCCAAAGGGCCAGACTCGGTGTTCGGACGATCTACTAAGACCTCAACCACAAACCGCCCCGGTCTCAGCGTCAACTGGGATCGGGGTCTTTCTCTTGTCGGATAATACCACGCAATACCGACATTATCAACAAATGCCTGCTTCCATCTTCTCGCCTTCTTTCCATCCCGTCTTTTCTACTTGACTAACTACGCTGCCCTGTCACGGCTACTTCAGTTTCGCCTTTGCTTCATCGTTAGTCAAGTATGTTATTACCCTCTTTGGTTAACACTTGCCGTGAACCGGAAGACCGGCGGAACAGCATGGGTGAGAGTGTCAGGCTCCCGACGCCCCAAAATCGACCATTTTCAACCCGATAGGCAGGATCGGTAACGGAAAACGCCCATTGCGCCAGGGATCTTCAATCGTCGGCTGGGCCGTGAGATCTCAGTCGCGGTGCCGTCGCGTCGGAACCAACGAGAGCCGAAGTGCAGCGCTATACTCACCAAGTCAAGCTAACGGACAACTCGCCAGTACTACTGCCAACTGCTTCCCCATTCAACGCAGTGCCGCGTACAGTGTCTGCCTCGATAAGAATGGGAGTTCGCGGCCACTGACCCGACCCTTTACGCCTTGCCACTGCTTCTGGCGATTCTCGTACCAAGAGAGTTGAAATTTTCCTTGGCGGTCGTCCTTCAGGAACAGCTTCCCATCCCGCTTACGACCTTCGGGAGGATGGACGTGTACTCTAGTCCACTTGGAGTTGTACTTTATCCGCTCGTAGATGCTTACTAGGACCGTTCCCATATCGCTCGGACCCTAATACGGAGTTTTCCGGGCGAACTAGCAGAACATTTTGCGACCAGGCGCGCCGCAATGTAGTTCAAATGTAGTTCAACGGGCGAGAGCGATTTCGGAAGGCTTTTGAAATCAATTAGATAGAAAAATTGGTAGCGCTACCGGGAATTGAACCCGGGTTTTAAGATTGAGAATCTCACGTCCTAACCCCTAGACGATAGCGCCACACACTTGCGAGAGGCAGCCGTCACCGGCCACTCGTCTTACTTTAACAAAAATCCGGGCTGCGGCAAAGTCGCCGCTAGATAGCGCCGCTGCTTTAGATTCCCAGCTTGCGCACTTCGTCGTTGTAGTACTTGCGGTAGAGGATCTCCCACTCCTGCGAGCCTTCCAGGATGATCTTGCGCTGCGAGGCGATCTTCGTCCGGGCGGCGGTGTCGATGCCGGCCTCCTGGGTGAGCAGGACGGTGAGCGCCTTGCGCGCCTCCTGGCGGATGGTGTTGCGATCCTCGAGGAAGCCGACCTCGTCGATCTCGGCCAGGGTGTCGGCCACGGTGTGGGCCAGCTTGTTGAGCTTGTCGGGGCTGATCCTCATAGCACCGCCTTGTACTTCTTGGTCAGCTCGGTCTTCACCTTCTTGAACATCTCGGCGTATTGCGCGCCGGACTTGCGCATCTCCTCGGAATACGCGTCCAAAATCACGCGCACCTCCTCGTTGATGCGGTCTTCCAGGGACAATTCCTCGACCATCGCCTCGTTGACGCGCGCCTCGCAACCCTTCAAGTCGCTGGTGGTGATCATCTTGGCGTCAATGAGATGCTTGACCGTTCGGCGGGCCAGATACCCGATGTAATCGCGGGAAAAAATCATGGGCTAAGGCTCAGGATACCGCATCGGGCGGCCCTGTGTACACCGGAGGCCTGAGGCACGACGGAGATGCCTTCAGTAGGTCATGTTGAGGCTGACGCCAGCAATGCAACACAGAGCAGCGACGAAATGTGAGCGCGCGCCCGGCTCACCCCCGGTGCGGGCAGCTCTTGGTGTTCAGGCACCCGTCGGCGATGCGCAGCCGCTCGACGGGGCGTCCGGCAACCAGGTGTTCAGCCACAATCTCTGCCGCGTCCTCGGGTTGGACGTTGCTGTACCAGACCGCCTCGGGGTAAACCACTACTGTTGGACCGTGCTCGCACTGGTCCAGGCAGCCGGATTTGTTGATGCGCACACGGTCGCCCAGCCCGGCGGCTTTGGCCCGCTGTTGCAGTTCTGCGTGCAGGTCGCTGGTTCCGTTGGAGGTGCAGGATCGGCGCGGCGCCCCCTCGGGCCTCGTGTTGTGACAAACAAAGACGTGGCGCTCAAATGCGGGCAAAGGGAAATCCTCCTGTGGGCTTCGTGGCTTCTCGTCTCATTGACCGGCAGTATCGGGTAGCACAGCCAAATACACCCTTATATCTTGCGAATCGGGACGTGCGGCCGCCGTTCCTCTCATTCTATGCCGTGGAGAATCGAAGGCCTTGTGAGCCTGTATCTTCTCGGCCGGCGTGTTGAGCTTGTCCGTCGGTGCAGTTAGCCATCGTTCCAACTTTCGCGGCGTCACAGCAGTATAATCGGCCCTATGGCGGCGCAGGTGCACACACAGATACCGGAGGCCGGATGCGCGGAGAGTGGGCCGGATCGCGCGCCTGCCGGCGGCGAAAATACGGCGCTGAAACTGCACGCGCTGGAGGCGCGCCTCGGAGAGTTGGGCAGCCTGATGGTGGCTTACTCCGGCGGCGTGGATTCCGCGTTTCTGGCGGCCACGGCGTATCGCGTGCTTGGCAGCCGCATGATCGCCGTGCTGGCCGACTCTCCCAGCCTGGCCCGCAATGACTTCGAGGCCGCCTGCGCCTTTGCGCGCGAGCAGGAAATACCCCTGCACATCATCACAACCGATGAGTTAGGCCGGCCCGAGTACCAGCGCAACGACGCCTATCGCTGCTTCCATTGCAAGGACGAGCTCTTTCGGGTCATGGAGGCGCTGGGCGCAAGCCTGGGTTTCGACCGCATCGCCTATGGCATGAATGCTGACGACACCAGGGATTTCCGCCCCGGACAGCGCGCGGCAGAGGAGCACGCCGTGCTGGCGCCGATGGCCGAGGCCGGACTCACAAAAATCGAAATACGCGCGCTGGCCAGGGCCGCTGGCTTCGCGCTGTGGGACCGCCCGGCCGCACCCTGCCTTTCTTCACGCGTTGAGTATGGCCGCGCCGTGACTCCTGAGGTTCTCAAACAGGTAGAACAGGCTGAGGAGAGCCTGCGCCAGTTGGGCTTTCGCGAGCTGCGCGTTCGCCATCACGGCGAGCTGGCCCGCGTGGAGATTGTGCGCGCCGAGTTGCCGCGCGCTCTCACGATGGAGATGCTCGACGCGATCACTGCCGCTATCAGGCTGGCAGGCTTCCAATACGTGACACTTGATTGCGCGGGGTTTCGCTCCGGCTCCATGAACGCCGTCTTGCCCGTTGAAGTGCTGGCGCGGCGCGGGGCATAGCCGGCGGTTTAGAATCACTTTGCGATGCGTACTGGTTATCTGGAGTGCTTTTCCGGCATCAGCGGCGACATGCTGCTGGGCGCCCTGGTGGATGCGGGCGTTCCCTTCGCCTGCCTGGAGGAAACAGCCGCTGCGCTGAATGTGGGCGCGCGCCTGGAGATGCGCAAGGTGAGCCGCGGCGGCCTTGCCGCAGTCAAGGTGGACGTTTTCACGCCCAACACTGCGGACGTAGAGCCGGCACACTCCCGCGTCGATCATCCGGCGCACACGCATCAAACGCATGGACACGAAGAACACCAACAGCGCGCACACTCCCACGTTACACACCGCTCATTGTCGGCTATTCTCGAGATCATTCACTCTGCGCCCCTGTCCGAGGCAGTCAGGCATCGCGCCATCGGCGCCTTCCAACTGCTGGGCGAGGCCGAAGCCGCAATCCACTCTATTCCAGTCGAAAAAGTGCATTTCCACGAGGTGGGCGCGGTGGACACCATTGTTGATATTGTCTGCGCCGCCGCAGGCGCTGAGGCGCTGGGCGTAAACCGCTGGCTTGCTTCGCCGCTCAACGTGGGCAGCGGAACCGTCGTCTGCCAGCACGGCACACTCCCCGTTCCCGCTCCGGCCACGCTGGCGTTGCTGGGCGATGCTCCGGTTTACGCGGCCGGCGAGCCGATGGAGCGCGTGACTCCAACCGGTGCGGCCCTGCTGCGCATGCTTGAGGTGCAGTACTCGTCGCTGCCGCCCATACGCATCCTGAAAACCGGTTACGGCGCGGGCGGGCGCGAGACGCCTGGGCAACCAAACCTGCTGCGCTTGCTGGTGGGCGAAGAAGAGGCTGCCGAGGCCCTCGCAACCGAACCGATTGCAGTGATTGAAACAGTCATTGACGATTGCAATCCGCAGTTATTGAGTTATGTCAGCGAGTTATTGCTGGCCGCCGGCGCGTGGGACGTATATCGAGCTGCTGTGCAGATGAAAAAAGGGCGCACCGGCGTGCAGATGACGGTGCTCTGCCGGCCCGGCCTCGTGCGCGAGCTACAGGACATTTTATTCCGTGAAACCACCACCATCGGCTTGCGCTGGAGGCTGGAAAACAAGGTGGCGCTGGCGCGTGAGTTTGTTGAAGTTGAAACGGGTTGGGGCAAAGTGAGGATCAAGATTGCCCGCTTGAACTCTGGAATCATTGTGAACGCCGCGCCGGAGTATGAGGATTGCCGCAAGATTGCCGCGGAACATTCAGTCCCTCTCAAGCAGGTAATGGAAGAAGCTATGCGAGTTTACGCGCTCACGAAGGAGAAACGCTGATGGACCGCGCATACATTGAATCTCTGCTCAACGATGTGCGCGAGGGCCGCATAGCGGTCACAGTCGCAGTTGATCGTCTGCGCGATCTGCCCTTTGAAGACCTCGGTTTCGCCAAGCTCGATCACCACCGCGCGCTGCGCACCGGCATGCCCGAGGTCATCTTTGCCGCCGGGAAGACCGCCGCGCAGGTGGCAACCATCTTTGCCCGCATGGCGCAGGCCGGCGGCAACGTTCTGGCCACGCACGCTTCCCGCGAAATGTTCGAGGCGGTGCTAGCCGTCGAACCGCACGCGGAGTTTCATGAGACGGCCCGAGCCATCACGCTCACGCAGACTCAGGCCGTTCCCGGCAAGGGAACGATTGCCGTGGTCTGCGCGGGCACCAGTGACTTGCCGGTAGCCGAAGAGGCCGTAGTGACCGCGCGGCTGATGGGCAACACGGTCGAG
Organism: uncultured Acidobacteriaceae bacterium; assembly: GCA_963765995.1. Classification (GTDB taxonomy): domain Bacteria; phylum Acidobacteriota; class Terriglobia; order Terriglobales; family Acidobacteriaceae; genus Telmatobacter. Next base: position 257,681 of record CAVXYT010000004.1, read on the forward strand.
CTGATCGCAGACGTCGGCGTTGCCGGCATTCACCGCCTGCTGGCGCAGAAGAACTCGCTGCAATCGGCGCGTGTGCTGATCGTCTGCGCCGGCATGGAAGGCGCGCTGCCCACGGTCGTCGGCGGCCTGGTGAACGCGCCGGTTATCGCCGTGCCCACAAGCGTAGGTTACGGCGCGTCGTTTGGCGGCGTTGCCGCGCTGCTGGGAATGTTGAACACCTGCTCGCCCAACGTCTCCGTAGTCAATATCGACAACGGCTTCGGCGCCGCCTGCATCGCCTCGCTCATCAATCGGCTGTAAGCAAACAACCGCGAATCCGGCTGAACAGTGGACAGCGAGTTATCAAGTTAGCAAGCTAGCGGAAAGGCCCTGGAGCGATGCTTTGGGGGCGTTTTATAGGCAAAAACCGACTTTTCCCGGTGATTTTCAGGGGCCAAATCTCACGATGCGGGAGAATTTGGGGGTTGAAATTTTTCCACAGGCGTTGATTTCAGGGAGCTTAGAAATAATCTGCAAGGTTTTAAGGGAAATTTATACCCCCCTGGGGTAGGGGGGGGTGGGGTACCGCTCAGTGGTCAGTGGTCAGTTGTCAGTGGTCAGTGGTCAGTAGTCAGCGATTAGGGACTAGGGATTAGGGAATAGTAAAGGCCCGGTCCCCTGGTCGTTGTCCATTCATTTATTGTGCGCCAACGGAGGGTAATTATCTGCAAGCCACTTGCGATGGAGCAGACGGGACTGGCCGTCCAGGCGGATGCCTTCGGCGCGCTCAGGACGGGTTCTCCACCCCCACGTGCGAAGGCCTGTTCCATTACCCCAGCGACGAAGACCTGTCGCTACCACCCCAGGAAGCAAAGACCGCTTCCTGGGGACCCCGGTCGCTGGGAACCCCGTGTCCGTGGGGCCCCGGCTCTGGGGCATCGACACTTCCGACAAGCCGACTCCAAAGGAACAAATAGTGTTCCTTCTCTTCCTGTCTGGCGCAGGCCAGTTACACGCTTTTGAAGACTCATCTGACTTCGGTGCGCGCATTGGCGATTTCGCGCTCATTGGAGGTGTCGAAATTGCCCTTGTCCTTGTGTGGGGTTCAGCAGAATTGCCTGACGAATAACTCGCAAAATTGTCGATGACAGCGATGCGGTTACCCTTCCTCAAAAAAGTAGTTGTACAAAGTCGACAAGGTTGCGGTCCCACACCGGCCAGATATGCGCACCCGGAGTCTCCACCGCCTTCACCTTATATCCCTTTCCTTGCAAATCCTCAATGAGTTTCCGATTCGATTCAAGGAGCGCATCGCCCGTTCCGCACCCTATCCACAGGAGCCGCAGTTTGCTTGCCTGGCCGCTCACCGCGGGGCGCTGTACAAACTGAGCCGGTGCACTGAATCCGCCAATCCAGGCAAAATCTCCGACAGTGTCCTTACCCGCGCCGTTCAATCCAATATCGAGGCTCTGTGACGCACCCATGGAAAGTCCTGCGATAGCCTTTCCATCGCGCGTTTTCACAACTCTGTATTCCGCTTCCACGCGCGGGACAATCTCCGTCAGCAGGACATCTCTAAACAGGGCGTTGTTGGCAGCAAACAGCCGGCCAAATCCATCGGCCGACGGCTGCTTGTCGGCCACTGCCATGTCGCCGTATCCCAGCGGCATCACAACCACCATTGGCTTCGCCTTGCCTTGGGCGATCAGACTGTCGAGCACGAAATTCGCCCCACCCATCGCCGTCCAATCAACTGCCCCCTGGCTCAGGCCGTGCAACAGGTACAGCGTCGGATAACGCATCGAAGCATGCGCTTCGTATCCGGGCGGCGTGTAGACGAAGTATTCGCTTCGGCCCCCAGGCAGTCCCTTCACGATCTTCGATACATAAAAGAGGCGGTGCACCTCGCCATGGGGCACATCCGTGCGCTCCCAGGGCTCGCTGCCCAGCCCCGGAACGCGTACGACGCTATTGAGGTATGTGTCATTGGGCACGACGTCGGCATTCAAAGGGTCGAGCTCCGCTTTGCCATCGACCAGGTACGAGTACCAGTACGCCCCCGAGGCCAACGGAGCGCTGGTTACTGACCAAACCCCCTGCGCCTGCGTCATTTTCAGAGGAGTCTCGAGGCCGGCCAATGCCACCAGCACCTCATGAGCGCCCGGTCGTTCCAAGCGAAAGGTCACGCTTCCGTCTTTATGCAATTCGGGAGAATTCAGGGCAGCTCCCTGCCCAAACACTGCCATCGGCACTGACGCCACCAACACAATTGCCATCCGAACAGCGGTCTGGGCGAAATCGCTAACTATCTTCCGGTTCATAGAGCACAATATATCCGGACAACTGGCTGATAAGTCGGCTTCTGGACAGTGGACGAGTGACAGTATCGTTATGCTATTGCCATCAGGCAAACGCACTCACTGAGATCGGGTTAGGCTAGCGTACAAAGATTGATATAGATAAACGCCCATCTGCCGTGGAACGAAGCAGTTCCGGGGTCGTTGACAAGCCGGAAGGTGGCCTGTGATCGCGCTCGGCTACGTTTAGGCCGGTAGATATGCTGGTCTGCTGTAAAAGACTGCGAAGCTGTAAAAACAATAAAAAACCGTACTATACATATCCCACTTTAGGCGCAAAAACAAAAACTCACCGAAAGTGGGGCACCCGATGGGTGAGTGGTCAGGCGCGGGCGACGCGCGGGCTGCCGTGCCAGGGAGTGAAGAGGCCGGCCAGCCAGCGGGTTAGCTTGCCGAAGCGGGAGCGGCGGGGCGGCGGCGCAGAGTTGGCGGTGCGGGGCTGGGTTGGGACCGAGCGCAACTGGGTCAGGGTGTCTTTGACCATGGCGCGCAGGGACTCGGCCTCGAAGGTGCAGGAACGCAGATAAGCCGAGACGGTAAGGCCAGCCTCGGCGGCGCGGCGGTGGAGTTGCGCGCACTCCGCCTGGCTCATGCGGATGGTGATGCTGGCATCCTTCAGATTGCGCGCGAAGGGCGTGGGGCGAAGGCGGGTGGATTCGGGGGCCTGATTCGCGGTAGCGCGTGGCGCCGGGATTGCGGCGGGATAAGGGTTGGCTGCGGGCTTCTGGTTTGCGATGGATCCCATGCTTGCTTGGATTCCCGCCCTTTCCGCCAAAAAATGCAGGTCCTTCGACTCCCCTTCGCGACGCTCAGGGTCGCTCAGGATGACGGGGCACGGAGCCGATGCTGCCGAAGAGGTTTCCTCGAAACGGAATGGCACTGGATCGGGGAGTTGAGTGAGCGATTGGTCGGCATAGCGGTAGCGCGCGTGAGCCTTCAGGGCGCTCTCGTAGCTGAGGGTTGCGACGTCGTCGGCCAGACCGTCCTCGTTCCAGGTGGGCGAGGATTTATGCCCCAGCGACGAAGACCTGTCGCCGGGGACCCCGGATTTATGCCCCGGCAATGAGGACCTGTCACCGGGGCTTTGCGCGGGGGAGGCAAGCGCGGCGAGCAGGCCCGCAAAGCTGGAGGAGGTGGGGGAGGGTTGCTGCATGGGATGGAGCATAGCGCGAGACTGTACGGCAGTGGTGAGGAATTTCCCATGCGAAGAGTGGGCGGATTCCAGAAGAGGACGGATCGGTTGCGTGTCCTGAAATGAAACACACAGAAACACTCCGCGCGCGAAGAATCCCTGCCTCCAACAACAGCGTGGAGATCCGAAGGAGTCAGGCGCAGGCGAGTTCGGCGAACTCGGGCTCGGGAAGCACGCGGCCGGGGAGCCTCAACAGTTGGGTGACAGCTTCGGCGCTCATGGGGCGGGCGAAGAGATAGCCCTGGCCATAGCGGCAGCCCATCTCGCGCAACAGGCGGTATTGCTCGCGGGTTTCAATCCCCTCGGCCACCACGTCCATGCCCAGCACGCGGGCCAGTTCGATGATGGTGCGCACGATTTGCAGCGGCTGATCGCCCTCGGTCATGCGGCCCACGAAGGAGCGGTCGATCTTGAGGACGTCGAAGGGAAACGAATGCAGGTAACTGAGGGAGCTGTAGCCGGTGCCGAAGTCGTCCATCAGCAAAGAAACGCCCAGCCTGCGCAGGCTGCCGAGCACTTCCAGGGCGATGCGCATGTTGGGGATAATGCTGGACTCGGTCATCTCCAGGCCGAGTTGGCGGCTGGAGATGCCGGATTGGACCAGGAGTGCCTCGACGTGGTCGGCCAGGCCCTCGCGCGAGAACTGGCGGGCGGAGAGGTTGACGCCGACCCGCAGAGAGGCGTGGCGTGGATCCTCATGGCACCACTTCTGAATCTGACCGCAGGCCTCGCCAAGCCCCCAGTCGCCGATGGGCAAGATGAGCCCGCTTTCTTCGGCCAGCGGAATGAAATCCATGGGCGGGATCAGTCCCCGCACGGGGTGGGCCCAGCGGATGAGGGCTTCAAGGCCGACTATCCTGCGGGTGGCGAGGTCGATCTCCGGCTGGTAATAGAGCACGAACTGGCGTTGGTCCAGGGCTTGGCGCAGGTCGGTCCTGCCGGGCCAGCTTTTGTTGGCGGTCACGACAGCGCGGGAGCGCCGCTGCCTATTCCCATTCGCGGTGAGGGTCTTACGCAACGTGCGCAGTTCCAACTGGCTGGAGACCATGTCTGCCAGGCTCTCCAGCGTGCGAATCGCTTCCGGGTGCATCTGCTGGCGGGGCTGACTGCTGAAGATGGTCAAAATTCCGAGAATCTTTCCGTCGAAGGAGCGCACGGGAACGCTGGCAAAAGATGCCGCGTGGTGGCTTCTGAGGCGCGACAATAGCCGCTCGCGGTGAGGATGAATGGAGATGTCCGGTACGACCACCGGACCGTCTTGAGCCAGCACCAGGTTGAATATGGAGTCCTTGCGAGGCATCTCGCGAACCTTCAGGCCATAGCAGGACTTGATCCAGATGCGACTCTCGTCGGCAAATCCGAGCCGGGCCGAATCGGCGTGGAAGTACTCGGCAGCCAGGCGGGTGATGGCATCGTAGGCGGGCTCGGGCGGAGTGTCGAGAATCTCGGCAGAAATCAGCGCAACCAGCCGTGCTTCCTCCAACTGCCGATCCACTCCCCCAATCTCAAATTCTGCTCGTGGCATCTTGACTCCTGGCCCCGTAACGCTCACGACAGCCTGGCCGCAGCCGGAGACAGCAAGCCGCAATGTGCCCGCTTGCTGTACAAAAGGCAGCCAGTTCTGTCTCCCAATTGAGTCGCGGTTACAACTGTTGAATGGTTCCTGATAAAGCCTGCCTCACAGGCTCCGCACCTTCCTTATCGGAAGGGGAACCCAGGTTCGTGAGGTTACTGCGGGTTTTTCGCGTGAGTACCGATCCCGCACGCAAGAGACTAATTTACAGAGGCAGGCTGTGCCGTTTCCGTCCACAGAAAGGTAAGTTCGTCGGCATCGTCCTGAATCTGCTGCTCGAGGGCGACCCCAGCGGAGTGGCCCCCGGAAAGGCTGTAATGGAGGAGGATGGGCCGTCCGCTGGACGAGGCCGACTGCACCAGGGCCGTCATCTTGCGCGCATGGAGCGGGTCAACGCGGGTGTCGTTGTCTCCGGTGAAGAACATCACCGCGGGGTAGGCTGTGCCGGCCTTGACATTCTGATAAGGCGAATAGTTGAGCAGATAGCGGAACTGCTTTTCGTTCTCCGCGGAGCCGTACTCCGTCTTCCAGTAGGAACCTACAAGAAACTTCTGATAGCGCAACATATCCAGCAGCGGATATCCGCACCAGACAGCCGAGAAGAGATCTGGCCGTTGAGTAATGGATGCGCCCATCAGCAGCCCGCCATTAGACCGGCCGCGAATAGCGAACCGAGCCGTCGAGGTGTACTTGTTGGCAACCAGGTACTCGGCAGCCGCGAACCAATCGTCGAATACATTCTGTTTCTTTTCAAACATGGCCTGCTCATGCCAATGCTCGCCATACTCGCCGCCGCCGCGCAGGTTGGGCACGGCAAACCAGCCGCCCTCTTCCATCCACCACGCAAAGGCCGGATTCCAGACAGGTGTCTCGCTCGAGTTGAAGCCGCCGTAGCCGGTCATCAATAAGCGCTCCGTCCCGTCCTGCTTCAATCCTTTCTTGCCGGCAATGAACATCGGAACCCGTGTGCCGTCTTTCGATGTGTAGAAAACCTGCTTCAGCTCATACTGGCTGGGGTCGAAGGGAATCTTTGGCTGCGCAAAGATCATGCGCTTGCCGGTCGCTGTATCCAGCCGGTAAATCGCCGGCGGCTGAATGAACGACTGGAAACTGAAAAAGCCATAGCGGTCAGACGCTCTGCCTTCCAAATGGGAGGCTGACCCGATGCCGTCGTAGTCGATCCTGCCGGCGGGCGTTCCGTCCAGAGTGTAGATGGCGGTCTCCGATTTCACGTCCTTGAGTCTCATGACGTAGAGTTTGCCACCCACGATGGAGAAATTCTGGATGGGATCCTGCGCTTCGGCGACGATGGCCTTCCATGCGCCGGGCTGGATGCCGGGCTCGGCCTTGAGGATGTGTCCGTTGGGCGCCTGGTAGTCGGTTCTCACAAACCACGAGCCCTTGGCGTAAATGGCAGAGAAACGCGAGTCCACGCCCCACACCAGAATGTTGAACTCCGATCCAGGTTTGCTCAGGTCGCGATAGACAATATCGACGCGCCGGGCAGGAACTCCGCGCTCGATATGGACTACAAGATAGCGGCCGTCATCGGTCACATCAGCGCTGAGCAGATCGTTCGGCCCCAGCGGCTCGCCGTGAAACTCACGTCCCATGAGGAGCGTGTCGCTGCTGGAAGCTGTGCCCAGCAGGTGCATGTAGAGGAGCGTTCCCGCCTTGTCGCTGCGCGAGCAGAAGAAACTGGCGCCATCGGGAGCAAAATGCATGCTGCCATAGCGGGCGCTGGGCAGCTCGTCCTCCAGTGTCTTGCCGGTCTTCACATTCAAAATGTGGATGGCAGCCTCGTCAGCGCCGCCCTGGCGCACGCGGT
>CAVXYT010000005.1:0-2500 GCA_963765995.1 uncultured Acidobacteriaceae bacterium
GGCAGCGTGAAATCAGCATCGTAAGCCCCATACGGGACTGAGTTACGCCTCACTGTTAAGACCCGACGGATTTGCCTGTCGAATCCAGCTTACGCGCAACTACCGCTATAGCCATAGAGCGGCATGCTTATCCTTCTGCGTCACCCCATCGTCAAACGAACATTGGGAGGAACGGAATATTAACCGTCTGTCCATCGGCTACGCCTTTCGGCCTCACCTTAGGGACCGCCTAACCCTGAGCGGATTAACCTTCCTCAGGAAACCTTAGACTTTCGGCGCGGAGGGTTCTCACCTCCGTTATCGCTACTTATGCCGGCAGGGTCTCTTCGCAACGCTCCACCAGTCTTCTCAGTCTGGCTTCACTGCTGTTGAGAATGCTCTCCTACCACGCGTATCTAAAGATACGCATTCGCTGCTTCGGTGTACAGTTTTAGCCCCGTTGTATTGTCGGCACCGGACCGCTTGACCAGTGAGCTATTACGCTTTCTTTAAAGGATGGCTGCTTCTAAGCCAACCTCCTGGCTGTCTGAGCGTTCCGACTTCCTTTCCCACTTAACTGTAACTTTGGGACCTTAGCAGGCGATCTGGGCTGTTTCCCTCTCGACGATGACGCTTAGCCGCCACCGTCTGACTCCCGGGTATGTTGTCGCTGGCATTCGCAGTTTGGTTGGATTCAGTAAGCCGGAAAGCCCCCTAGTCCATCCATCTCTCTACCACCAACGCAATTCATCCGAGGCTAGCCCTAAAGCTATTTCGGAGAGAACGAGCTATCACGGAATTTGATTAGCCTTTCACCCCTACCCACAGCTCATCCGAGCTTTTTTCAACAAACACCGGTTCGGTCCTCCAGTGGGTGTTACCCCACCTTCAACCTGGCCATGGGTAGATCATCCCGCTTCGCGTCTATTCCTGCCAACTGAACGCCCTGTTCAGACTCGCTTTCGCTTCGGCTCGCTTACGCTTAACCTTGCTGACAAGAATAACTAGCCGGCTCATTATGCAATAGGCACGCGGTCAGGCATTCCCCTTGCGGGGCATAGCCCTCCCACTGCTTGTAGGCACACGGTTTCAGGTACTTTGCACTCCCCTCGACGGGGTTCTTTTCGCCTTTCCCTCACGGTACTGGTTCACTATCGGTCAGAAACGAGTATTTAGCCTTACGGGATGGTCCCCGTGGATTCAAGCAGGGTTTCACGTGCCCCGCCTTACTCAGGTATCCGCTTCGAGTCTGGATTGCTTTCGTCTACGCGCCTGTCACGCTCTATGGATCCACCTTCCAGAGGATTCGACTAGCAACCAGATTGGTAACTCTACTGTTGCGGACCCTACAACCCCCGATACACCGAAATGCAACGGGTTTGGGCTGTTCCGAGTTCGCTCGCCACTACTATCGGAATCGAGGTTTCTTTCTTTTCCTTCAGGTACTGAGATGGTTCACTTCCCTGAGTTCGCTCATGCCCGCCTATGTATTCAGCGGGATGTTCCCGGGGTTTGCCCGGGAGGGTTTCCCCATTCGGAGATCTCCGGTTATAACGCCTGTGTGCGGCTTACCGAAGCTTATCGCAGCTTGCCACGTCCTTCATCGCCTGTTTCTGCCAAGGCATCCACCGTGCGCCCTTAGTAGCTTGACCATAGAATTAACTCCAGCGCAGGGAGCCGAATCGCTTCGGTCCTGATCAGAGATAACCTACATTATCCGCCTTGAGAGCAACCCGTTACGCTCACGCGCTATCGAGCTGCACTCCTAAAGACACTCTTCTTACATTGAACACTTTGCCTGAACCGTCTCGCGACGATTCATTGCTTGTGCTCGGCCTTGTATTGCGTCATCTTCCATCGCATCCCTTCAGCTTGCCTTGCGGCTTGCTGGTACGGGGATGCGTTTCCGATGCGCATTACCCAATCAATTTCGTTGTCAAACATCCATACTTATCCGCTTGCGAATAAGCCCGCCCTAAGGCGGTGAAAACCTGCCGAAGCAGTCTCGAAAGACTGTACGGCCTGTCTCCTGATCGGCGCCGCTTATAAAGCGACGGCGATCAGGAAACAGCGAATGATGATGGTGGAGCTGAGCGGGATCGAACCGCTGACCTCATGCTTGCAAAGCACGCGCTCTCCCAACTGAGCTACAGCCCCACGTTCGGGCGCCTGCGGCAGAGATGGTGGGCCTGGGTAGAGTCGAACTACCGACCTCACCCTTATCAGGGGTGCGCTCTAACCAACTGAGCTACAGGCCCTCGTTGGCCACATAAGCCGGCCGCTCCTCCGCCGGCTATTGACCGTTAGGCCATGAGCCCGGCGGCTCTCACAATCCTCATTCAGTATTAAAAAGGTTTCGAGGACAAAGGTTGAACATGCTGGACAGCTACGCCGCCCATGACCATCGTGCGAATGTCGATCAAGCAAAGAAGGCTTGTATCAGGATTCCCGCTCCTGCCGTCAGGAACGGCTCTTGCGGGTTAGACGACGACTTACATCCGCCGCTGGCCTGATTCACATC
>CAVXYT010000005.1:5000-116600 GCA_963765995.1 uncultured Acidobacteriaceae bacterium
CCCAATGCCAGAGGCTGGGCGCCTGCCCCACCAGCACCATGACAGAGGATATGGCCCCCGGCCCGGCCAGCATCGGAATCCCCAGGGGCACAATTCCGGCGTCTTCCTTGTGCGAGGCCTCCTCGGTATCGCCTGTCGTCTCCTGGGTCGCCGAGCGCTTGGCCTGCAGCATGTCCAGGCCTATCAGCAATAGAATCAGCCCGCCGGCTATCTCAAAGGCCGGCAGCGTGATACCGAACAACCTGAAAATCAGCTGCCCGCCCACGGCAAAGCTGGTCAGCACAATGAAGCAGGTCAGCGCGCCCTTGCGCGCCATCCGCTTGCGCCGCGCCGCGTCCGCCCCCTCGGTAATCGCCAGAAACGACCCGATCGCGGCAAACGGGTCCACCAGAAAGAAGATCGAGCTGAGCGCCAGCACCGAGAAGCGCACCAGCGGCTCCCGGCTCAACTCGTGCAAGGCCATCTCGGCAGGATTGGTCCAGATCATGCTTTGAGGCTAGAACATTTAGAGCAGTTTTCCAATTCAAGTGAACTTACTCACATCGTGCAGGTGGCTTTTTCTTGAGGAAAAAGCCACTTGAGGGCAGTGGTTTCGGTCTACACCAATTGGAAAACTGCTGTACGCGCCAGCCGCCAATTGCGCGGCCTTCCCTGGCGGACTCTCGAGTCTTCTTTCTATTTTGGAGACTGCGCAGCCGGCCTCGCGGATCGCACTGCAACGACTCCCAGCAGCGCAATCACAACGACCAATGCCAGCCACAGCAGCGCCGGATGCTTCTCCGTGAAGGGGCGTGCGTCGGGGCGAGGCTGGTATGCGGGATTCAGCTGTTCCGGCCCTGCCGTGACCTGGGATGCATTGGCCTGGGGCGCAAACAGCCTGGCGTAGTCGTAGCGCGGAGCTGCCAGAGCCGGGTCGCCATAAAAGAGCAAATAGCCGTCATTACCGTCCGCCTCGAAGCAGAGATCCCGCTCGATCATCTGGAGCCGCACGGACTGGAGAGTCAACGGCGCATCGTCTCCGTTCTCGATCGTGATGGTCCATTTTGCCGGCGTGCTGAAATCCACCCACGGAGCGTCCAAGGCGAGGTGTTCCTCATCGAGCTGCTGGCCGGCCTGGACACTGTGAACCCGCAAAAGGTCTCCATATGACGTAACCGTCCGCGGGGGCTGGGCCGCGTCGCTGGCCGGCGAGGGAGCAATCGAAGTGACCGTGATGGTCACATCGCGGCTGAACTGGGCTGGAGATGCGCTGGGAGTGAAGACGATCCTGTCCACCGGGACATGAGCAGGCACGGTAAATTCGATGACCGAAGAATGGCCCTTCTGCTCGACCCGCGAATTCTCAGCGACAACCACATATTTCGGCTGTCTCACCGGCAAACGCATCACCGAAAGGCCGGTAATGCTCGCCGGCGCAAGCGGACCCTTGATGCGGAAGTGCAGGTAGCGGAAGTCTGACTCCGGCAGATGGAGGACGGTGCTGCGGCCCAGCTTCTGGCCCGTCAGATCGAAGATCGTGTACGAACCTATCTTGGTTTCGGCGCTCCCGGTCTCTGTCTGGCTACCGCTGACCGTCACCGTGGCGATAAAGTTCTGCCCCGTCACGGCAAGCTGGAGATCGCTGTAATGCCCTTCAGGCAGGTTGGCGTCGAAGACGGTTTGACCTCCGCGCACGCCCGCGTTCAGCGGCAGAATAGACTTCTCCACGCTCTCCACCGGAGCGGCCGTGCGAATCGCGAAAGGGATCTCCATTCCATCGCGGTAAAGGCGAAGGTCGGCAAGCTGCGGAGCGGCGTGGGCAAAGATTCCAGCGTCGAGCGCCAGGCAGCTTTGCCCGGATGATTTTTGGACAGGCCGCTCATACCGGAAATACCGTACATCCGGAGATGCCGCCACCACGGCAAGCAGAACAAGCCCGGCGCTAAACTTCATCTTTTTCACCTTTCCCCGCGCGCAGCTTGAGCCAGTCACGTTGATAAACGAAGCTGACCGCGAACAGCAGCGCGCCCAGGCCGAGGAAGCTCAATATCCGGTAACCCTGGCTGAGTTCGCTCATGTCATAGAGAAATACCTTGATGATCGTGGCCGCCAGCAGCGCCAGCGCCTGCCAGCGCAGGAATGCCGAGCGCCGCCAGAACCCCATACCCAGCAGGATTGCGCCGAAGACCATGAACCACACCGAGTAGGTGAACTGCGCATACATTTGATAGTCGTGAAGCAGGTTCCAATCACCGCGCCAGCGCAACGCCCACCAATAGCTGTCGATCTCCAGGCCAATCGCCAGCAGAATCAGAAAATTCACGGTAATCACCGCCAAGGCTGCAATCGCCGGCCAGGTACCCGAGCCGCTCCCAGTGTCTTCCGTCTCCCGCTCAGCCTTCGCCTTCATCGCGATCCACGCGGCAAAGGCAAAGACTGCAATGCCCACGCAGTAACTCCCAAAGCGCTCATTGAAAATTGGCATGGTCGAAGCCGTGGGATTCACCGTCACCAGCGCAATGAATCCCAGCGCAAGGCATAGCAGCGCCAACACGCGCAGCAGCCGCAGCCGCAGCCGGCTTGCCACCCACAACAGCGCCGCTCCCTCCGCCAGCCAGCCGACCGTCAGCCAGCGACCGTGCGCCTTGAGTGGAATCGCAACCGTCAAAAATACAACTGCCGCGGTAAGATGCAACGCCGACAGCAAGGCCGGGCTTGCTCGCAACCTTCCCCATGCGGGCAGACGGAGCATCAGCAGGTAGAAGGCAGCAAAGCCGACCGCCAGCCAGGCTCCCGCCCATTCGCTGTGGAACTTGTCAAAGAGCGCATAGTAGGTTGCGAATCCCAGGGCCGCATTGGCAATCGGCAACACAGCCAGCGCCAGGTTGTCCCATGCGGAGTGAGGCGCGCCGTCTTCCAGATCCACCCGGACCACACGAGGGGCAAAGGCGAAGATCAGGAAGAAACAGGTCAGGAAGAATGCGGTCCTGCCAAACTGAGCAGCCGTATAGTATTCGGACCACCAGCCGGCATAGAGCAGCACCGTTCCCACAAAAGCCCCGAAGAGCAGCCGCGACCAGGGACGCAGCGCAACCAACACAAGCACCGCAATGTTCAACACCAGCAGATAAGTGAAGAGCGTTACTTCATGATTTTCTCCCGTGGAGACCAGGATGGGGGTGCTGAGGGCGCCGGCAATGGCATAGAGGCCCAGCAACTCCGCATCCTGCACCCAGGCCATGTATCCATTGAAGGCGGTGACCAGGATCATCGCCGTAAAAGCCACGCCGGGCGGAATGAGTTGGTAGAGCGAGAAGGCCGCCCACAGCGATAGATAAAGCGTGCCGCTGCCCACCGCCTTCAGCGAATAGGAGAAGATTGCGTAACCGCGGCGGCGAAAACGCTCTGACCAGGCGATGAGCGCCGCGCCTGCAACCAACCCAATCAGCACCCGCCCCAGCGGACCGATCCAATGGTTGTCCATGGCCAGCTTGAGAAACCACGCCATGCCGATCAGCACCGCCAGAATGCCGGTGCGGTTGAACCAATGCGAGCCGATCCGGTTCTCCAGCGAGCGATCATCCTCCGCCGCAGCCGGCGCGGAGTAACCGAAGCTCGGCGCTGCGATCGGCGGCGCTGTATTCGCCTCCTGCGGCGCAACCCCTTGTACAGGGGGCGCGCCCGCTCCGCCTCTCCTACGGGCAATCTCAGCTGTCCACGTGAGAGGCGGCGCGCTCGCCGGTGGTATGCCCGGATGCTGCTCCGCCGCTGGCTGATGCAGGAACTCCTGTGAAAGGATGCCCTGGCGGCCAAGCGCCTCTTCCAGCCGGCGCACCCGCGAACGCAACTCGCCGACCTGCTCTTCAAGACTGTCAGAAGGGTTCGTATTCATTGCCGTCCACTCTACAGCACAAATGACCGAATTTTCAACGAAATGCTGAGTGTCCCGGGTCATGGCACCGGGACTTGGGAGCTGGCCCTACCCCGGCCAGGGTTTTTTTGCTCCCTGTTCCCTGTTACCTGTATCTTTGTCGGGGCTACCGGCGACAGGTTTTAGTCGCTGGTGAGGCTGACCCTGACTCCTGCCCTCTCACATCACAAACCCGGCCAAGGGTATACTGATGCGAGGCCGGGATAGAAAAATGGAAATCCTGGCGCAAAAGGAGCTTTTCAGTGAAAATGAATCGAAACTGCGTGGCGGCCTTATTCCTTGCCGCCGCCATCGCCATTCCTTCTCTTGCCCAAAGCGGCGCGGATACCTACAAATCGAAGTGCCTCATGTGCCACGGCGCGGACGGCCTGGCCGCCACCAATATCGGCAAGGCCATGAAGATTCCGTCCTTCAAGGACCCGGCGGTCGTCAAGGCTCCGGACGCTCAACTGTTCACTGCCGTCAAGAACGGCAAGGGTAAGATGCAGCCGTTTGCGAGCAAGCTCACGGATGACCAGATCAAGGCAGTGGTAGCGTACATCCGCACGCTGGAGAAGTAGGCAGGAAGCTGAAACGAGAACCGGGCAAGACCGGACAAGACTGGACAAGGCACATGGTGAGCGCATTGGGCCGGTTGAGGAGAGTGGGATGCAACCTTTTCTGCTTCCGGGGATCATCCCTCTCCTCTCGCGGGCGGGCGCGCCATGGAGTCGCGTTCGCCTCAATTTTTGCCGCCTGCGGGATTTGGGGCGCCCACCCCGATTCTCCCTTCAGGAAGCGGATTCAACAACCTTCTCCGCTTTGGGTATGTGATTCTTATCACAGACCCAAATTCCCCTGAGTCTCTACGGTTGACTCAGGATGAGTCGGCGGAGTGTTTCGCCCATGAAACGCTCAAGGTGGTTTTGTGGGTCTGCATTTTAGGGCAGGAGGCCGCGGCATTTGGCTAGGAGTGTTTACGTGTTCAGAGTCTTCAGACTGGCAGTAGCGGCAGGGGGTGCGGACCATGTGCGCTGACCAGGCTTCCCAACCCGATGTGTCGCGCCGCCGCGCGATTGGAATTTTTCTGGGCGGCGGTGTTCTCGCTTCTCTGGCTTCTTTCCTTTATCCGGTGTTGCGCTATTTTGTTCCTCCGGCGGTGATCGATCTGGGCGGGGACGAGGTGGTGGCCGCCAAACTCGGCGACTTGAAGCCGAACTCCGGCAAGATTTTCCGTTTCGGCAGCAAGCCGGGCCTGTTGATTCTGAACGCAGACGGCAGCTTTCGCGCTCTCTCCGCTACCTGTACCCACCTGGGCTGCATAGTGCAGTACCGCCCCGATCTGCGCGAGATCTGGTGCGCCTGCCACAACGGCATCTATGATCTCAACGGCCGCAATGTTTCCGGTCCTCCGCCAAGGCCGCTTACAGTGTTTGATGTCCACCAGCGCGGCGACGAGATTGTCGTCAGCCGGAAACGGGAGGCCTGACCGTGTTCGCCGCTCTCATACGCTGGTTTGATGAACGATTGCAACTGGAGGGGCTGATCGCGCCGCTCCGCCATAAGACCGTCCCCACGCATCGCCTCTCCTACTGGTATTTCTTCGGAGGCATCACCCTTTTCCTCTTCATCATCCAGGTGCTGACCGGGATCTTGCTGCTTCTGTACTACCGTCCCGGCGCCAACGAGGCCTTTGAAAGCGTTCAGTACATCATGACCAGGGTGCAGTTTGGCTGGCTGATTCGCTCCATCCACGCCTGGTCTGCCAATCTGATGATTTTCACGGCCTTTGTGCATATGTTCAGCGTGCTGTTCCTCAAGGCCTATCGCAAGCCCAGGGAGCTGACCTGGGTCACGGGCATGATTCTCCTCTTTCTGGTCATGGGATTTGGCTTCAGCGGCTATCTGCTGCCCTGGGACACGCTGGCCTTCTTCGCCACCAAGGTCGGCACCGAGATTGCCGGGCAGGTTCCCCTCATCGGCAAGCCCATGATGATCTTTCTCCGCGGCGGCCCTGAAGTGACTGGCGCCACGCTTACCAGATTCTTTGGATTCCATGTCGCCGTTCTGCCCGGACTGGTCACCGTTCTGATTGCCATGCACCTGTTTCTGGTGCAGCGCCAGGGCATGAGCGTTCCGCCGAAAGTGGATGCTCTGTGGACCGCCAATCCCTCATTACGACGGGAGATGAAATTCTTTCCCAACTTCCTGCTGCGCGAGTTGATGGCCTGGTACGTGGCCATGGGAGCGCTGGGCGCGTTGGCCGCCGTCTTCCCATGGAACCTGGGCGTCAAGGCAGACCCTTTTGTCTCTGCCCCGGCGGGAATCAAGCCGGAATGGTACTTCATGTTCATGTTCCAAACGCTCAAGATGATCCCGTCGAAGGTGTGGTTCATCGACGGGGAGGTTTTGGGTGTGCTTGTTTGCGGCCTGGTGATGCTGTTGTGGATGCTGCTGCCATTTTTTGAGACTGCCCCTCCCTCGCGCACGAGACCGTGGATCACCGGACTTGCCTTTTTTGCCCTTTTTTATGTCACAGGTATGAGTGTTTATGGCTATCTTGCGAAATAAACTTCGGACGTTCATTGCCGCCCGCATTGTCTGGCTGGCCGGGTCCATCGTGCTCGCGTCGTGCCTGGCTTATGGGCAGGCCGTGAACTCCTGCCTGGACTGTCACTCCGCCCAGCCTGGCCGCCTTGAAGTGACCCCGGAGAAGTTCAGCCAGGACATTCACTCGCAAAAAGGCTTGACCTGCACCAGTTGCCACGGAGGCGACGCATCCAGCTACGATCCCGACCAGGCCATGAGCCGCAAGGCGGGTTGGAAGGGCAAGGTGGATCGCAAGCAGATTCCGCAGTTGTGCGGCAGTTGCCACTCGAATCCGGCCTACATTCGCCAGTTCGACCCCAGCCTGCGCACGGACCAGTTGGACCAGTACCACACCAGCATGCACGGCAAGCGCCTGGCCGCCGGAGACACCAAGGCAGCGGTCTGCATCGACTGCCACAGTGTCCACGATATCCGCCCGCCGAGCGATCCCAACTCCACCGTCAACCCCGTCAACGTGGCCAAAACCTGCTCCCGCTGCCACTCCGACGCAGCCTATATGAAGCAGTACGGCATCCCCACTGATCAGTTCGCTCAATACGGCATCAGCGTCCACCACGACGCCCTCGCCCTCCGCGGCGACCTCAGCGCGCCCACCTGCACTACCTGCCATGGAAACCATGGCGCGGTGCCGCCCGGCGTCGATAAGGTGCAGAACGTCTGCGCCAACTGCCACGTCTTCCAGGCCCAGATGTACGAAAAGAGTTCGCATTACAAGGCCTTTCAGGATAAGGGTCTTCCCGGCTGCGTCGTCTGCCACAGCAATCACGGTATTCACCTTCCATCCGACGCAATGCTGGGCACGGGTCCGGCCGGCGTCTGCATGAGGTGCCATGCCCCAGGCGACAAGTGCGATCGTTCAAGAGCGGCAATCCTCAGCAACTTGACTCAATTGGACGTGGCCATCAAAGACGCGGACCAGGCTCTGCGCCTCGCCGAGTCTTCCGGCATGGAGGTCAGCGAGTCTCGCCTCGCACAGGATCAGGCGCTCGATTCGCTGACCAAAGCGCGCGTCACTATCCATACCTTTCAGCCGGCCCTGGTGGATCAGGAGATTCAGGCCGGCATGAAAATCGCCACTGCCAACCTGAAAGCCGGCAAGGACGCGATGGTTGAACGCAACCGCCGCCGCCTCGGCCTTGGCCTGTGCCTGATCGCCATTGCCATCATGCTGGTTGGACTTTGGCTCTACATCAAGAAGCTGGAGAGCTAGAGCCGCATCGGCGCGTGATGGCTGGTTCCCGGTTGACGGACGGCAAGGAACCGGCAACTGCACAACACATTACCGGCCGGGAACCGTCCATGGCTCTACAATTATCCCTTGCTCTCTGAAGCCCAACGCGACTCGCTCGACGTGGTGCTGGTTTCGCCGCGCAATCCTCTCAATATAGGAGCGGCGGCGCGGGCGATGGCCAACTTTGGCCTTTCGCGCCTCTCCGTGGTGGAGCCCTTTGCGCCGACATGGCGCGAGGCCCGGTCGGCCGTTGGAGCGCCAGAATTGCTCCAAAACGCAAAAGCGGCCACGACCCTGGGCGAGGCCGTCGCCGGCGCAACGCTGGTTGTGGGCACCGGAACCCTCACCTGGCGCAAGGCGGAGCAGAGGGTCGTCCCGCTGCCTGAGCTGGCTCCGCTGGTGGCGCGGGAGCTTGGCCGCGGCGGACGCGTGGCCCTGGTCTTCGGTCCTGAAAAACATGGACTCACACGCGAAGATCTGTCCTTTTGTCATTTGCTGGTTGAAATCCCCACCGACCCGCGCCAGCCTTCAATGAACCTGGGCCAGGCGGTGGCCGTGTGCTTGTACGAGCTGGCCGTGCGCAACTTCACCGCCGAAAAGACTCCGCCGGAGCCCGCGTCCGCCGTGCCCGCCGGCCATCTGGATCTGCTGGCCGGGGTGGTCGAAGAGTCCATGCAGGCGGCCGGCTACTCCCCGCGCGCGATGCAGCCAGCCAACCGCCGCGACCTGCGCCTGCTGCTGCGGCGGCTCACGCTCTCAGCGCGCGATGCGCGCCGCATTCTCGGCCTCTTCCGCCGCATACTGTGGCGGCTGAAGCGCGCCCCGGCCCGCGACGATGAGTCGAGCTGAGAGCGCCGGCAATGTTCTGTTCGACTCCGGCAGCAAAAACCTGTAAAGTGTCGCTCAAAGGCTCCTCCATGCAAATGCCTTTCGTTCGCTTTCATCTGACTCCTGCGGCGACGCAGGTGCGGCATCTCCGCTCTGCCAGTCTGGCCGCGCTGGCGCTGGCTTTTTCCGCTCTGGCGCAGCAGCCGGCCACTCCAGTTGCACCGCAAGCGCCGTCAGCCCCAGCGCAGGCGGCCGCCCAGACCGGCGGCATCAGCGAAGCAGAACTCAAGCAGCTCCTGGTCGGCAAGGCATTCTATCTGCGCGGCGGCTACCTGGACAACACGCTCAGCTTCGACGAGCACGGACGCCTTACCGGCCACTCCCCGCAGGGCTCCTTCACTCTCAGCGCCATCCAGATCGACAAGGTGCGCCTCACCAGGCACAAGGTCGAGCTGAAAGGCGCCCGCTACGGGCTGCACTTCCTGGGCCAGTTAGCCTTCGAGGATCCGTCGAGCGCCTTCGACAGGGTCAGAATCACTCCCCGGAAAAAGGCGGTCAAAATCACCATCGACCGGGAGATGGTGGTGAAGCCCAGGAAAGATAAGGATAAAGAAGCCCCGGCGGGCAAGGAAAAAGGCGGGCTGTTCAGGCACGCAAAGCCAGCCGCACCGCAGGCACCCGAGACGGCTGAGCTGAGCGAGGCCGATCAGTTGAAGGCTTCCATCGCCGCTACGCCCGAGGCCGAGCGCCCGGCCGACCCCAATAGCGTGACCACCACTACCTCGCCGGCGCACGCTAACCGGGTGCTGAGAGACGCCCTGGAGCAGATCTTCGCCCAGAGCCTCGACGAGCGCATGATAGCTGGCCTGCCCGATTTCTGGAGGCTCTACTACCAGGCCGTGGCGGACAAAGCCGATTACCGGCCCGAAGACCCAGCCATTCTCCGCCAGAACGCGGTGGACCGGAAGGCGGTGCTGTTGACCACCTTCGTGCCGGACTCGAATGAGTTCGCGCAAGCCAACGGCGTAGCCGGAATGGCCCTCTATCACGTCGTCGTTGACCCGGACGGCCAGGCAGGCGAGATTGTGATCGGCCGTCCCATCGGCTTCGGGTTGGACGAGAATGCCGTATCGGCCATCCGAAAGGCGAAATTTGAGCCGGCCATCAAAGACAGCAAGCCCGTTCCGGTGCTGCTGGACCTGGTGGTGCAGTTCCGCATCTTTTCCAGGCGCACCGACGTCCACGCCCCGCCAGAGCCAGCCGACAAGCCCGCCGAGCCAGTGTTCCCCGGCCCTTACAGCGTGCCTCAGCCGTAAGGCAGTTTTGCGAGAATCCCAGGTTGCAGAGTCGAGACATGGGGCACGCGGCGCATGTCCAGCATCTGCCAGACGGCAGTCAGGCAGATGTCTTACGGCTGTAAGACAGAGGTAAGACAAAGGAAGCAGCGTAAGACAAAGCCTTCTCCACCAGCTTCCTGCCCCCCGCCCAAAATCAGGATTCCGCTTGGCGAATGATCTCTTCGAGCTTGGGTTTGTGCTTGGCAGCGCGGCCGGTGCGCGGCTCGGTATCAATTACCCGCGCGGGCCTGGGCTGGCCCACCCGCTCCCGGGCGTTGGCCTTCACCGCTTTTGTGGCCGAAAACTTTCCTGGCTTGCGTTTCGTCATGGCAAAGACGAGTATGGAATAGAATCGTGGCATTTGGCCAGTTCCGTACCGTTTTCTGGCTCATGCCGCGCGCGATTTTTTTCTTACGCCCACCGCGGGTTTGTCTTACACCAATGGGAGGTGTGCCTGCGCTGGAGCGAGAGAGCTGGAAAACCATGGAAGAGCGCGATTTTTTCAATGAAACCACCGAACAACGCACCCACACGCTGACCTGTCCCAAATGCGGGCAGGCGGGCGAGTACAAGGTCACCTGGGTGGTGCGGCGCAAGCGGACGCAACTGCCGCGGGGCGCCGACGAGCGGGATCGGGCCAAGTTCGCCAAGGCGCAGTCTTACATGGTAAGACGCGATGAAAAACTGGCCTGCGCTAATATCCGCTGCCGCAAGGCCTTCGAGATCAGCTCTCTGCAGTCGGTAGCGTTCATTAACGACTGAGCTGCGCGAGGTGATTATCTCTTTCCACATAGCCGCAAAACGAAGGCACGGCGCGGGTGGGGTTAGATCTAATTCTGATTTGCCGTCCGGCTTCAGTCCGGCTGCGGCTGCGGGGCGCGCAACGCGGTGGCGATAAAGGCGGCGAGCATGAAGGCAGCCGAGGTTATGCAGAGCGCGGCGCTGAGTCCGGCTATCTCAGAAAATCGGCCGATGATGAATGGCGCGGCGGCGCTGGCGACGCGGCCAATGTTGTAGACAAAGCCCATGGCCGTGCCGCGCAGCGAGGTGGGGAAAAGCTCGCTGGCGATTACGCTGAAACCGCTGAAGTATCCGGTGCCGAAAAATCCGACCAGCGGCCCAATGACCAATAGTGCAACCGGATTGCGGACAAAAGCAAGCACCGGCACCAGCGCAGCGGCTACGAGCAGATAGCTGATGTAAGTGTATTTGCGGCTAAATCGGTCGGCCAGAAAGCCGAAGCTGATGTAGCCGAGAAATGTGCCGCACTGCATGACGATGGTCCACAGCGAGGTCCGGACGATGCTCATGCCGTGGCCGCCTTCGGCTGCGGACATGGAAAGGTAACGCGGAACCCAGGTGAACAGCCCCCACCAGGCAAACAGCGAGGCGGCGTTCATCGTGGCGCAAACCAGCACTCCGCGGCCAAGCGAGCCGTGTAAAAGTTGGCCGATATGAACCTTCGACGCGCGTTCTCGCTGCCAGGATTCGGGCTCGCACAACCCGTGCTGGAACCAGAGGGTGACCAGCGCCGGGGCGATGCCGACAAAAAAGACCGCGCGCCAGCCGAAGTGAGGCATGACGAGCGCGACCACTGCCGCGCCCAGCGCGTAGCCAACAGCCCAGGAGCTTTGCACCAGGGCGAGCGCCTTGCCGCGGTGGCGGTCCGGCCAGGTCTCTGCCACAAGAGCCGCGCCGGAGGCCCACTCGCCGCCCATCCCCAGCCCCAGCAACATTTGGCAGAACATGAGCTGCCAGCCCGAGTGCGTCAAGCCGCACATGGCCGTGGAGACCGAATAGACACAAATGCTCAGGGTCAGCGCGCGGACCCGGCCAAACCGGTCGGCGAACCAGCCGAAGACTATGCCGCCTGCGGCTGCCGAAATCAGCATGGCCGACATCATGGCCCCGCTCATGGCTGCGGAGAGATGCATCTCGCGCTGTACCTGGCCTAGAACCAGCGCATAGAGCATCACGTCCATGCTGTCGAGCATCCAGCCGAGCGACGCGGCAATGAGCGTGCGCTTCTGCTGCGATGAGGCTTCGGTCAGCCAACTGGTGATTCCGTTCAAAAAGCACCCCCAATGCTTTAAAGTTGCAGGGTCTGCCATCTAATCTCAGATGCCAATGTTGCGCGCGAAAATTTGGACAGACGAGGCGGAGCCCGAAGGCTGTGGCGGGACCACCGTCGAGGGCGAGAACGAAGTGTGGCCGGATTTTCGCTGCAACCCGCAGGGACGGGGCCAATTTCCCTCATCTCTTCGTTGATCGTCGCTAGCAGACACCCGGTATGCGTCACTCCTCACGCCTCGATATGAGAAAAATTGGCCTCGTCATTGACACCTGAGATTAGATGACAGACCCTTAGCATACGAGAGTGGACGGCTTGCGCGTAGCAATTGATACCGGCGGAACTTTTACGGACTGCGTGATCCTGGCGGATGGCGAGCTGCGGGTGCTGAAGCTGTTTTCGACGCCTGCAAATCCCTCGCTGGCGGTTCTCGACGGGCTGCAGCAGATGGGCGCAGGACAGAAGCTCGACGCGCGCCACGGAACCACCGTGGGAACTAACACCATGCTGGAGCGGACGGGCGCGCGCGTTGCGTTTGTGACGACGGCAGGCTTTGAAGACACAATTTCCATTGGCCGCCAGACCCGGCAGCGGCTCTACGACTGGTTTGCACCCGTGCCGGTGTGCCTTGTGCCCAAAGAGCTGCGCTTTGGCGTGCCGGAACGCGTGAGCGCCGAGGGAAAGATTCTTCGCGCTCCGACGGATGACGAACTGAAAGCCCTGGCCGAGAAGGTTCGCGCAAGCGGAGCGGAGGCTGTGGCTGTCTCGCTTCTCTTTTCCTTTGCCAATCCTGAAACAGAGCGGCGGGTTGAGGCAGCTTTGGCTGGGCTGGGCGTGCCGGTCTCCGCTTCGCACCGGATTTTGCCGGAGTTTCGCGAATATGAACGGGCATCAACGACGGTGGTGAATGCCTACCTTGCGCCGCGCATTGAGCGCTACCTGAATCATCTGGAAACGAGTGTAAGCGAGCGGCATTGCGGCGGCCATGTGGACGTGATGCAATCGTCAGGGGGGATTATTCCAGCGCGGCTGGCGTCATGGGAGCCGGTGCGCACGGTGCTTTCCGGGCCGGCAGGTGGAGTGGTAGGCGCCTGCCAGATGTCGCGTTGGGCGGGATTTGAGCGCATCATCGGCTTCGACATGGGCGGTACTTCCACGGATGTTTTTTTGGCAGATGCTGCGGCAGGCGGAGCGCGGCTGAGCCGCGAATCCGTGGTGGCAGGAGCGCCCATCGGCGTGCCCATGCTGGATATTCATACTGCCGGCGCCGGAGGCGGTTCGATTGCCCGCTTTGATGCCGGCGGAATGCTGCGCGTGGGTCCGGAGTCGGCAGGCGCGGAGCCGGGGCCGATCTGCTTTGGGCGCGGAATCAGGCCGACCGTGACCGACGCAAACTTTGTGCTGGGCCGGCTGGACCCGGAGAGTTTTCTGGGCGGCGGCGTGCATCTGGACCGCGAGCGGACGGAACGGATTCTGCGCGAGCAGAAAGGATCGCTGGAGACAGTGGAGGAGTTTGCCGCGGGTATTCTGCGCGTGGTGGAGATGGGGATGGAGAAGGCCATCCGCGTGATTTCCATTGAGCGCGGCTACGATCCACGGCAGTTTACGCTGGTTGCTTTCGGCGGCGGCGGACCGCTGCATGCCTGCTCGCTGGCGCGCGCGCTGCGCATTCCCACGGTGCTGGTTCCCGCCATGCCGGGCGCGCTTTCGGCGGTGGGAATTCTGCTGGCCGATACGGTGCGGGATTATTCGCGCACCGTGATGCTGCAGGGCGATGCGATGGAGCGCGCAGGAGATTTGTTTACAGAGTTGGAGCAGTGCGGGCGGGCGGAATTTGCCGCCGAAGGATTGGAAGGCACGGTGCAACGCACGGTGGACTTGCGCTATCGCCACCAGGGTTATGAGCTGAATGTCGCGTGGAACGGAGAGTCTCCGCAGGGGGCAATTGTTGAGTTTCACACGTTGCACAGGCAGCGCTACGGCTTCTCGGATTCCGCGCGGCCCGTTGAGATTGTGAACCTGCGACTGCGCATGATTGCACCGGGTGAGCTTTACATTCCACAGAAACGCGCGTTGAAACCCGGCGACGGCAGCGAAGCCTGCTATGCAGAGCGGCAAGTTTACTTTGACGGCGAGTTTCTTTCCACGCGTTTTTACCGGCGCGACGGATTACGCCCCGGCGATCTGGTGCGCGGTCCGGCTCTGATTACCGAGTATACGGCTGCCACGGTGTTGCCGCCGGGCGCGAGCGCAAAGGTGGACGGCTACGGCAATCTCGTCATCTCCGTCACGGAAGAGGTAAGCGCATGAAGCTGCGAGCGATCGACCCGGTGGAGTTGGCGATCTTTCAGAGCGCGGTGCATTCGATTGCCGAGGAGATGGGCGCGGCGCTGCGGCGAACCGCGCTTTCGCCCAACATCAAGGAGAGGCGCGATTATTCCTGCGCGATCTTCGATGGACAGGCACGAGTGATTGCGATGGGCGACCACATGCCGGTGCATCTGGGCTCCATGCCGATGAGCGTACAGGCCGCGGTTGCGGCCATTGATTTCAAGCCCGGCGACATTGCCATCCTCAATGATCCCTACGCGGGCGGAACGCACTTGCCAGACATCACGATGGTGCTGCCGGTGTTTTTGCCCGGCGGCGAACGGCCGGAGTTTTTTGTTTCCAATCGAGCACATCACGCCGATGTGGGCGGTAGGTTTGCCGGATCGATGGGACCGGCGGAAGAGATTTTTCAGGAAGGCATTCGCATTCCTCCGGTGCGGATTGCGCGCGGCGGAAAGATCGACCGCGAGATGCTCGACCTGATTCTGCTGAACGTGCGCACTCCGGGGGAGCGCGAGGGCGATCTGGAATCGCAGATCGGAGCCTGCCGCGTGGGCGAGCGCAGAATTCTCGAGGTGGCGGAGAAATTTGGCGCTGAGAAGTTGCGCGCTTTAGTTGACGAGTTGCTCGATTACTCGGAACGGTTGGTGCGTGCCGAGTTGCGCTCTATGCCCGGCGGCGAATTCTGCGCCGAAGACTGGCTCGATGACGACGGCGTGACCGAGACGCCGATCAAAATTGCAGTGCGCCTGCGGATCGATCCCGAGGCGGCGCAGGTGTATGTGGATTTTGCAGGCTCCTCGCCACAGGTTGCAGGCAGCGTAAATGCGGTTCGCGCCATCACGCTCTCCGCGTGTTTTTATGTGCTGCGCTGTTTGCTCAACGAAGACGCGCCGGCTACGGAAGGAATCTTGCGCCCGCTCACTCTGCACGCGCCATCGGGAAGCATCGTCGATGCCGAGCCGCCCGCCGCGGTAGCCGGAGGCAATGTCGAGACTTCTCAGCGCATTGTTGATGTCCTGCTGCGCGCGCTGGCGCAGGCGATTCCGAAGCGCATTCCGGCCGCCAGCTCAGGCACCATGAGCAATCTCACCATCGGCGGCATGGACCCGCGGTCCGGCGCTCCGGAGCCATTCACTTACTACGAGACTGTGGCCGGAGGCATGGGGGCGCGCCTGGGGCTCGACGGCATCAGCGGCGTGCAGACCCACATGACCAACTCGCTGAACACGCCGATCGAGGCGCTGGAGTACGCTTATCCATTCCGAATGCGGCGCTACGGCTATCGCGATGGATCGGGTGGCTCGGGAAAGTTTCGCGGTGGCGATGGGCTGGTTCGCGAGGTGGAAGTGCTGACGGATGCGCGGCTCACGCTGCTGGCGGATCGCAGACGATTCCGGCCTTACGGGCTGGAAGGCGGCGAGGAAGGCGCGGCCGGCGCTGCATGGATTGTGAAGGCTGACGGTCGCAAGATTGCGTTGCCGGGAAAATGCACCCTGCAATTAGACAAGGGCGATGCGATACGCATCGAAACGCCCGGCGGCGGCGGTTGGGGAAAAGGTTGAAGCGCTTTGATTCAACCGATGCCGCTCAACTAAACCGTCGGGATCGGATAACATTGCTAGCAGCCATGCAATCCACGCGCGGAACCCGCATACTATTCCTGCTCATCGCTGCAATTCTTCTTGCCCTCATCAACACCACCCTTGCAACCGCTGAAGAGGTGGGAGTTTCGCACGCGCTGGCTATTGCTCGCGCTGCTCGGATTTCCGATATTCACTATCGGCTCTCGTTCACGCTCAAGGAGCATGAGGCTGCGGTTGCTGGTTCTGAGACGCTGACATTCGAGAGCAAAACCGCAGGAGATCTGGCGATCGATTACCGCGACGGAACAATTCAATCGGCCACGTTGAACGGCAATGCGATTCCCGCTGAGCTTGTGAATGGGCACTTGAATCTCTCCGCGATTGCAGGAAAGAACACCGTCACGTTCGCGTTCACAAGCAACGCTGGCCCGGCGGGCAAAGCCATCACGCGCTACGAAGACAAGGACGATGGCAACGAATATTTTTACACGTTGTTCGTTCCCATGGACGCCAGCATGGTTTTTCCGTGCTTTGACCAGCCCGACCTGAAAGGCCGATTCACGCTCGATCTCCATCACCCGTCAGGCTGGACCGTCATCGGCAACACAGCGCAGGTGAGCGCTGGCAGCACGCATACGCAATTTGCCGAGACCCGCCCGATCAGTACCTATCTTTTTGCCTTTGCGGCGGGTCCGTTCGCCGCGATTTATTCGAAGAATCCGGCGGAGCCCGCTGTTTACGTGCGTAAGTCGCAACTCGCTCGCGCGCAGCAGGAAGCGCCACAGGTGCAGCAGATGGCCGCGCGCGGCATCGCATATTTTTCCGCGTACTTCGCGCAGCCTTTCCCGTTTCCCAAGTATGATCTCGTCTTGATTCCCGGTTTTCCATTTGGCGGAATGGAACACGCGGGCGCGACTTTTCTCAACGAAGACGGTGTGCTTTTCCGCTCGACGCCGACCGCGAGCGACTACTTCCGCCGCAACATTCTCGTGCTGCATGAGACCTGCCACCAGTGGTTCGGCGATCTCGTCACTATGCGCTGGTTTGACGATTTATGGCTGAAGGAAGGCTTTGCGCAATACATGGCTTACAAAGCCTTGGCGCGGCTGGAGCCGGAATCGAACCCGTGGAAGCATTTCTACGAAGACATAAAACCGCTGGCTTATGGCATCGACGAAACGCAGGGCACGACGCCAATTTTTCAGACGATCGCTAATCTGAAGGACGCAAAATCCGCATACGGAGCGATTGTTTATCAAAAAGCGCCAGCGGTTCTCAAGCAGCTCGAGTTTCGCATCGGCAGCGATGCATTCCGCAATGGGCTTCGCGCTTATCTCAAAGACCACGCCTACGGAAACGCGGAATGGAGCGATTTGATTGGGGCATTCAAAGCCGCAGGCGGATACTCCGCATCTGACATCGATGCTTGGGCCGATGCATGGATCAAGCATCGCGGCATGCCGGAGATTGACGCTGCGTGGTCTTGCAATGCAGGCAAAATCGACCAACTTGTGCTCACGCAGCACGATGTTCTGCCGGATGGTTTGGTCTGGCCCATCTCCAACAACATCACGCTAGACTACTCCGGGCAGACGGGCCTTCCGAATCGAATGGTACGCGTGGATTGGAGTACGTCATCTGTCAGCGTTTCCAAGGCGATTGGGTTGCAGTGTCCCGCATTTCTATTTGCCAACAGCGGCGACGAGGCTTACGGGCGATTTCTGCTTGATGAGAAGAGCGAAGCAGTGGCAGCTCGCGAGATTATTGAATCTCCTCTGAACGAACAGGATCCGTTGCTGCGCTCGATGCTTTGGGGCGCGCTGTGGGAGAACGTCCACGTCGCTAGTTCGTCCCCGCACGGCTACGTTGGAATTGCGCTGAAGTCGCTTCCTGGCGAGACAGACGAGTCGCTTGCTCGCGTTCAGGGCGTACGCATTGCCACCGCGCTTCACTCTTACATGACGGACGCATCCCGCACCGCACTTGCGCCGCGGGTTGAGTCAGTTATTGCCGACCGGATGTTGAATGCGCCCACGCTCGGCCTGCGTATCGTGAACTTCCGCGCGTTTACTGCAATCGCCGAGAGTCCGGCAGCATTGCAACAAGTGAAGGATTTGCTCGATGGCAAGCTGACTGTGCCCGGCCTGGAGCTGAAACCGCTGGACCGCTGGAATCTTATCGGGCATCTTATCGCAATGAGCGCGCCGGATGCTTTGAATATTTTTGTGGCCGAAAAAGCGCGCGATCACAGCGGCGAGGGCCAGAGATACGCATACGCCGCCGAGGCCGGAACTCCATCTACAGAGATCAAGGCCCGCTATTTTGGCGAGTATCTCCACTCGCAGACGATCCAGGAAGACTGGATCACTCAAAGCCTGCGGCCCTTCAACGCGTGGAATCAGGGCGCCCTGACGGCTCCATATCTTAAGCAGGCGCTGGATGAATTGCCCGAGATCAAACTGCACCGGAAAATTTTCTTTCTCGGCGCATGGCTGGGAGCTTTCATTGATGGACAAAACACATTCGAGAATAGCGCAAGGGCGCAAGATGTGGTGCGCGCATGGCTGGCCGGGCAAAAGGTCGATCCCGACCTGCGGTTGAAGGTGCTTGAAGTCTCCGACTCGCTGGACCGCACCGTTCTCATTTACCAAAAGTATCCGGAATGAACAACGATCGCACCTGCATCAGCAAAGACGATCACTTCGCATTTTGAGAGATCAGCTCGCCCACTGACGGGGTGCCCACTGGCGCTGATTCCTCAATCTGTGATTGAATCAAAAGTGTGAGTCGGCGGGCAGGAGGTCATCCGGAAGTCTCGCCGCTCAATTGACAGGAGAAACAAGAATGGCAAATTCCCTACTCCCCCCTGAAGAACGCCATCTGACCCCGGACCAGGTGGAGGCGCTCGATAAACGGCGCGATCTGGGCCACACTTTGCTGGTCATCGCTGGCCAGTTTGCGGTGATCGCCGCCATCCTGCTGTTGTGGGTGGGCCAGGACCTGAGCTATTCGCCGGGCTGGGCGCATCCCATGGCCTACTACTTCGCCGTGGCGCTGGTGATCATCGCCGTCTGCGGGGTCGCTGGCTTTATACTGCGCCGTGGCACACCGCGGATCGACTAAGTGCGCGCATCCGTCTCCCGGAAGTCCCTGAAGACGGTAAAGTCCAGGATATGCCGATAGCCACTATTTCGTTGAACCTCGCCCCGGTTGACCACCCCGCGCGGCTGACCGACAGCCTGGGGCGAGTCATCCACGATCTCCGTGTCTCCATCACAGACCGCTGCAACTACAAATGCGTTTACTGCCGGACGGGCGAGGTTGGCGCGCAGTTTCCGGAGCTGGGCATCGACGAGTACCTGCGGCTTATCGGAATTTTTGTATCACTGGGTATTACCAAAGTACGGTTGACGGGCGGCGAGCCGCTGCTGCGCCGCGGGATTGTAGAGCTGGTTCATGAGCTCGGGCGCCTGCGGACTCCAACCGGCGAGCCGCTGGACCTGGCTCTGACGACCAACGGCCACTTGCTGGACGGGCTGGCCGCGCCTCTCAAGGCCGCCGGATTGCGCCGCGTAACGGTGAGCATGGACGCGGTGGACGCGGCGACTTTCGAGCGCATCACGCGGGTTCCGGGCAGCTTTCAGGCTGTGCTCGCCGGGATTCGCGTCGCGCGCGCGGCCGGGTTGACGCCGCTCAAAATCAATTGCGTTCTGCTGCGCGGCTTCAACGACGATCAGATGGAGGGTTTTGCGCACTTTGCGCGGCGTGAAGGCGTGGTGGTGCGCTTCATCGAGTTCATGCCGCTGGAGGAAGGCCGGCTGTGGACGCCGGAAATCGTCGTTCCCCTTGCCGAGATCGTGCAGCGCATCGGGCGGGTGCTGCCACTAGTGGAGCTGGAGCCGCGCGAGGCCAGCGAGACGGCTAGGCGCTACGGCTTTGAAGATGGAATCGGCGAGATCGGCATCATCGCCCCGGTTTCGCAGGCCTTCTGCGGAGCATGCAGCCGGGTGCGGCTGACCTCCGACGGCAAGATTCGCACCTGCCTGTTTTCCCAGGTGGAGCACGATCTGTATGGACGCCTGCGCGCCGGGGCCAGCGATGCGGAACTGGCCGGCTATATTGTCCGTACAGTACAGGGCAAGGAGCCGCGCCATCATATCGGAGAGCCGGGCTTTCTGAAGCCTTCCCGCTCGATGGTGCATATCGGCGGCTGACAGGAACCAGGCTGCGGGCACACGCTCGTAACCATCTTCGTCACCAGGCAAGCCAGACACACGCATATCTTCACCTTCGCTTCTGGAACCCCGGTGTGACAGAATTGCAGATAGGCGACGCTGACTCGCCAACCCTCCGAATTGTTGAAATGGGCCCCCGAATGACCAGAAAGACGGATAGCCACATTCCGCTCGATGACCTTCTCGTCTTCCACCAGGTGACGCGCTCGCTAACCTCAAGCTTCGACCTGGATACGATTCTGCGCACGATCATCGAGCACATGGAGCAGTACATCGAGGCGGAGTTGTGGACGCTGCTGATGCTGGATGAAGCCAGCCAGGAGCTCTACTATGCGATTGTCGCGGGCAAAGAAGAGGCGTCGCTGCGCAACCTGCGCGTGAAGGTGGGCGAGGGCGTGGCCGGCTGGGTGGTACAGCACGGCGAAACGCTGCTGGTTCCCGAGGCCCGGAACGATCCGCGGATCATGGAGGAGCACGGCGCCCAGCCGAATGTAGTGCGCTCGGTTATCGCCCTTCCCTTGCGCGGGCGCAAGGGAACGCACGGCGCCATCGAAATCTTCAATCCGCGCGCCGACCAGCTTAACGACTACACTATCGCCTTTCTGCATATTCTGGCTGATCACGCGGCCCTCGCCATCGAGAATGCGCGCGACGTGGCCCGCATCCAGCAGTTGACCATCACCGACGACTGCACCAGCCTCTACAACTCGCGCTATCTCTACGAGGTGTTGAACCTGGAACTGGAGCGATGCGCACGTCTGGAGCTGCCGGTGAGCCTGGCCTTCATCGACCTGGACCGCTTCAAGCTGGTCAACGATGCACACGGACATCTGGTAGGCAGCGAGCTGCTGGCTCGCACCGGCGAGCGGCTCCGGGATTTGAGCCGCAAGCAGGATTTGTGCTTCCGCTACGGCGGCGACGAGTTCGTGATCCTGATGCCGGAGACCGGCGAGGACGCCGCGCTGACGCACACCAGCAAACTGCTCCACAAGCTGATGAATACCGAATTCCAAATGAAGAACGCGCAGAAACTGTTTGTGAGCGCCAGTGTGGGCCTGGCGACCGCCCCCGTCGACGGCACGACCGTTCACGCCATCATCGGCGTTGCCGATATGCGTATGTACGCGGTGAAAGCCCGAGGGCGTGGCGCTGTAAGGGGGGCGTAGGCGCGCCAGCTTGAACTTGTTTGCGTCTCTGCCCCCAAGCCAGCACTTCAGTTCTCAAGAGCGAGGCCGAAAGCACCCACTTTTATTCGTCTTCGTCCGAAGGCTTTTCGGTGATCTGATCGCCGGCGAGCCGCTCAAGCTGGTTG
The DNA here is from genome assembly GCA_963765995.1 of uncultured Acidobacteriaceae bacterium. Lineage (GTDB taxonomy): Bacteria > Acidobacteriota > Terriglobia > Terriglobales > Acidobacteriaceae > Telmatobacter. Next base: position 26,431 of record CAVXYT010000005.1, read on the forward strand.
CGCCAATCGAGCGATTCGACGAAGGATTTCGACTCGCGCCAGCCGGGTTCGACGATGACGTGCAGCTCCAGATAAACGCGCGTGCCGATGAGGGACTCGATCTGGCGGCGTGCGCTGGTGCCGATCTCTTTCAACTTGGAACCACCTTTGCCGATCAGGATCGCTTTCTGGCCTTCGCGCTCGCAATAAATCGCCGCAGCGATGCGAGTAAGCGGCAGGCGGGCGGGCGCCTGATTTTTCTTCCGCGGCGGAGCGGGCGGCTCGGCCTCTTCGTAACGCTCGATGACAACAGCCGAGGCGTAGGGAACCTCCTCGCCTGTCTCGGCCAGGATGCGCTCGCGGATCAACTCGGCGACCATGAAGCGCTGCGGCTGATCGGTGTACTGGTCTTTGGGGTAGTAGCGCTCGCCCACAGGCAGCGCCTCGACGATCTTGCGGACGAGAATGTCCATGCCGTCGCGCTTGCGGGCGCTGACAGGAATAACCTGTGCGAAGCCGAAGTGGCGGGTGAGCGTGTCGATCAGCGGCAGTAGCTGGTCCTTGGCGACGAGATCGATTTTGGTGAGCAGTAGAAAGACGGGACAGTCGAGCTTGCGGATGAGGCCAAAGAGGAACTCGTCTTCGCTGGCCCAGTTGGTGCGCTCGTGCCTGGGCTCGGCTGCGGGTTCCGTTTCGGCAGTTGGCGCAGCGGCGGCTTCCAGTTGCACGCGGCGGGTGGCGTCCATGAGCACCAGCACCAGGTCGCGGGTTTCGAGAGCCTCGTAGACCTCCTGCAACATGCGGCGGTCGAGATGTGAGCCGGGCTTGTGAACGCCAGGAGTATCGACGAAGACGATCTGCGCCGCTGGTTGCGAATCTTGCCGCGCGCCTTTTGTCGCCGGAACCTCGACCACCCCGGCGATGCGGTTGCGGGTGGTTTGCGGCTTGGCCGAGACAATGGCTACCTTCTCGCCGGTGAGAGCGTTGATCAGCGTGCTTTTGCCGGAGTTGGGCCGGCCCAGAATGGCTACAAATCCTGATTTCAAAGGGGGAAATGCTCCTGACTGAGTTTACGACGTTTACCACCGGGCAGTTTGGATTCGTAGTTAGCCACACTTTCTGCGGCGGTTAAGAAGCTGGTGCAGGTCCGGTTTCTTCAGCCGGCGGAAAAACGCGCAGGCGCTCGACGCGGCGGTCGGTGGAGGCGACGACTTCGATGCGGAGGCGCGCCTCTTCCAGGACAACTACTTCTCCGGCAAGGGGAATACGGCCTTCAATCTCGCTGATCAAGCCGCCGAGGGTTGTAGCTTCGTAAGCCTCGTCGAGATCGCTCAGGCCGGCCTGCTCGCCGAAGAGGTCGGGCAACTGATCGACAGGGAAGTTGCCGGGGACGAGCCAGACGCCGCCCGGTTCGCGCTGCGGTTCTTCGAGCGCCGCGTCTTCTTCGTGTTCGTCCTTGATGTTGCCGACGATCTCCTCGAGCAGGTCCTCGATGGTGACCAGGCCGGAGACTCCGCCGTACTCGTCGATGACGATGCGCATGTGCTGTTTTTCGCGCTGCATCTCGCGCAGCAGCTCGTAGCCGCGCTTGGTCTCTGGGACGAAGACCGCCTCGCGCTTGATCGAGTCCACGGTGCGGATGCGGGCCTCGGCGTCGGAAATATGCAGAAGGTCGTGGGCGAAGGCGATGCCGGTGACGTTGTCGATGGAGCCTGAGTAAACCGGAACGCGAGAGAAGTTGTGCTCGCGCAGAAGCTCAAGAAATTGTTCGAGCGTGGTGGCCGCGGGAACGGCGAAGACCTCGGGACGCGGAGTCATCACCTCGCGGACCAGCTTGTCGCCGAACTCGACGGCGGAGCGAACCAGTTCGCGGTCGCTCTCTTCGAGGATGCCTTCCTCTTCGCCGGCTTCGAGCAGCGCCTCGACATCGGCTTCGGTCTCTTCTTCTGGACTGGCAGGCTGCTCGGCCAGCGAGGCTACGGAGAAGAAGAAGCGGACAAAGACGGTGATAGGCGTCATGAGCCAGAGCAGCAGGCGTATGGGCCAGACCCACCGTGCCACCCAGCGGCCGCGGGTGCGGTTGAAGAGCATCGCGGGCAGAAGCTGGTTGCAGAAGACAACGACCAGCACCAGAGCGAGAATGGCTTGCGCGATCTCGGCGGCGTTGGGGCGCGTGAGGCCACCGCGGTCGAAGAGGAACGCGCCGAAGCCAAGCGCGATGATGCCCAGGGTAAGCTGCTGCAAAATCGCCGCGCAGAGCGCAGCGTGTTCGCGGGTGAGGCCCAGTTGCGGCTCGACCAGTTCTTCCCAAGCGTCGAGGTTCTCTTCGATCTCGCGGGCGAGAATCTTGCCGAACTCGGCGTAGACGCGGCTGATGTAAGAGGCCAGCGTCTCGACCAGCGCGAGGAGGACGATGAGGAGGATGAAGAGCGGTGTCATGGCTTCTTCACCTTTGCTTTGGCTTTGAAAGAGCACGACTTCAGTCGTGTCGAAATGCCGTCGACTGGAATGCCGGGCTTTAGCCCCTGAGGGATTACCTCCCCTACAATAGAACTTCCCTCAGCGGCTAAAGCCGCGGCATTGGGGGGGCTCTTTACGGCACGGCTAAAGCCGTGCCCTTTCAAAACTGTGGACTTCGATGAAGCTTTTGTGGTGCGTTTGGAGACTGACGGCTTGGGCGCCTCCGCGCGCTCGATGAGGCCTTGCGGGAGGCCAAGCCGCGCGCGCAGCAGCCGCTCGCGGCAGGCCATTTTGCCATTGTCGGCTTCGTGGTCGTGGCCGGCGAGATGGAGCAGGCCGTGGAGAATGAGGACTTTCAATTCGCAGGTTAGCGCGTGGCCTTGATCCGCTGCCTGGCGGCGGGCAGTTTCGACGCTGATTGCGAGGTCGCCAGCGAGCTTCTCGGCGCCGACGCCTTGGGCGGGAAAGGAGCCTTCAGCGGGAAATGAGATTACGTCGGTGGGCTCGTTCTTGCCGCGAAACTGGCGATTGAGTTTGCGGATGGCGGCATCGGTAGTGAGCAGGACGGTGACTTCGCCGCGTAGATTGACTGCCTCCTGGGCTATGGCCAGAAAGCGGTTCAGGGTTGGTCTGGAAGGAATCCGGAGGCGCCAGGAAACGGTGGCCGCGCGTGGCCGGACGGCACGGGGCGAAACCACGATGTTGCGCGGCGCGGGGTGAGGTTCCAGATCTGGGTCGAGGAGGATCATCGTGCTCGGAGGCGCGGTGCGCGGCCCCGGTAACTCTCATTCTACGCGGGTTCATCCGGCTACTCATCCTCATCCGGGGGATCATAGTCATCACATGTATCGCGACGATTGCAGCCGGGGCAATCGGCGGTTTCACAGATTTCCTTTTCCGGGGCCATTTCATCGCCTTCATCAGTGACGGTCATGGAGTGCACAATTTCGGAATTCTCACGTTCGGAAGCGCGATCGATATTCTGCGAGGCGATCTGGACGGCGTAGAGGAGCAGTCCGGTGCGGCGCGCATCGATGCGGGAGCTGAGGAAGGCCGCCGTGATCTTGGAGATGGCTACCTGGATGGAGGCGGAATCCTCCAGCAGGGGGAGCTTGAGGTCATCAAATTTGATGTAATTTGGTGAGGCCATGGCATGCGTGCGGACGTGGAAATAACAATAAGCCGACTCGCCGAGGGCCGGAGATTGGCATCGTTTACCGTTGGTCTTAATGTGACGACAAAGCTGGTACATCGGATACCCCCACCACCTGCGGTGGGGCCAACTGCTCGCTATTCGCTCGCATAAGGTTCGTGGTTTCCCACCTACCCCCACCCATACTTTGGACGCAAAATCGTTGTTTTCTTGAGTTTACAGGCAGGGTTGCGCTGCAAAATATAGAAAACAATGAAGTTCCCTGCAAAATATTCCTGACAAAGGAGTTACGGGCCGTTTCCGCCTCTATTGGTCGCTTCCGGCTGGAAGGCGGCGCAAAGAGGACGTGCCGAGACGATTGGAGGGAAAGCTTCTGAGGATTATTGTGCGACGAAGTGGGGAAATTATCTGCAAGGACTGGCCGTCCAGGCGATGACCTGCGGTGCGGGGACTGGCCGTCCAGGCGGACGGCGCTTGCGCGCCATGGGGTTCGTGGTCTCCCCGGTCCCCAAAAGCGAGGGATCTCCACCCCACGGACGAAGACCTGTCCGTGGGGGCCCCGGACCGGGGGCGCCCGGCAACCGGCTGGGAGAGAATGAAGGACTGTTATCCGCCAGGCGGGCTGAATGGCCTTGACAAATGTATATACCGAGAGTCTAATTTGTATATACATAAGGAGCGATGATGCCTGCAACCTTGACCTCCATCCGACTGGACACGAAACTGGCCGATGAAGCCGTGCGCGCTTTGGGTGTAAAGTCCCGAACCGAGGCCGTGCACGTGGCGCTAAAGGAAATCGTCAGACTAAAGGGCTTCAAGAAGCTGATGAAAGAGCACGGCGGCAAGCTGACCTTCGCCAATTACGACAAGTGAGATGGTGATCTTCGACAGTTCGATTCTTATCGATCACCTGCGCACGGACTGTCACGCTCGACGGCTGGCTACACTCGAAGAGTTGGTGCGCACCTCAGCTGTGGTCATGGCCGAGTTATGGCGCGGCGCGACAACGCAGGCAGAACAAGCATTCCTTCGCGCTCTGGAGCGAAACTATCCCATCTTCACGCCTACGGAGAAGAACTGGCTGGAATCGGGAAAGATTCTGACGAGAATCCAAGCGGATCGCGGCTTTGAGCCGCACAAATTGCGCGAGCTGCACTTCGATGTGCTGATCGCCTTGACTGCACGAAGCTACGGAGCCAAGCTGATTACATCGAATCGCACCGACTTCGAGTTGATTCGCAAGTACAGGGATTTCGAGTTGGAAGTCTGGTAGTACGTAGTATCCCAGGTCCCAGAAGCGGAACCTGGGGCGGATGGCGGGATAGTGTATAGTTAGAGGAAAGCGATGATGAGTGCAAATCACGATCATGGCGCTCATGGGCGGTGTCGTTTTGGTGTGCGGCCAAGGCGGGCTTAACGTCTATCGACAGTCCATGACAGCCAGATCCAAGAACGAGTGCGCTGCAAGGCTGCTGCTGACGCCTATGTGAAAGTGAACACTGACCTCAACGACAACAGTGAGAAGGGGAGGAATGTGTCACTGTATAAAGAGGATACAGCCTGAGAGAAATAGCTGTATCGCTGAGGTGGAAACGACCAGCTACTTTAAGGGGGGGCACTGGTATATGAAAGAGTGCAAGACTGCTAACGGGAGAGACCTGCTCTCTGTGGACTGCACTAAAGGCTGTGTGGAAGAGCCGAAGTGGACTGATCGACGAGAATGATACAAACCACTTCATATATAGAAGAAAAGATGTGGGCTGAGCAAGAAGAATCGTGGAAAGAGGCGTGGGCTGAGCAAAAAAAGGGGGCGACTACAGCGGAGCCGAACAATCGCCAAATCTTCGCCTTCTTCCGAGCCATCTTCCAACAAACCGCATATACAATTGGCAATGCGCCATCTACACCTGACTCTCCGGCTACGTCGAAATATCCACCAAATCGGCACCCCATTCAGAGCGCTAAAATTGCTCCAGATTCGGCTAGCTGGGGTCGTCTGCCTGGATCAAATTAATAGTAATCGGGGACATTCAGTTCATGTTTTATAAGATATTCTGCAAGGGCCTGAATGACTTCAAGATCCGCGGACAACCGCTGTAGATGCGTGAGATAGTCGGATCAATCAATGGGTCTGAGGATGCATGTGCAACAGCGCAGCGACCTGATTCGTATAGATATGCAGCGACATCCGACTCGGCATTTGACAGAGCCAGTAGTCGGTCCTGGAGATATTTCTCCGTTAAGCGTGGTAGGGTCGCTTTGATCCAAGCCTTTTGAGCACGCCCCTCCTTGTAACTGATATTGAGAATCTTAAAAAATCCTAGAAATTTGTATGGAATGCTGTTGACAGACATTGCCTCACGGCAGAGGGCAACAGCAAGTTGTTGCTTTGGGTCGAGGAGAGGATTCCATCGAGTCAGAAAATCACGATTAATGCTTCGCGCAAGTCTCTTTTCACGAACCGCACAAGGCACTGTACTCCCAGACACCCCATAATTGTTTTGAAGGGATTGCTTGTCGGCCCAAGATACCATGCTCAGAAAACGGTTCACCGTAGTCATTTCGTCCAGGTAGTCGTTACTGTGCGTTTCGAGATGTATGGAGGCAGAATTTATGCTTGTCTGGGGCATGAGAATAAACCTAGTGGTGCCAAATCTGACCTCAATTTGAGTGTCTGGCCAACCACATTCGCCCGAAACACCAAGATTCATCCACCGGATCATAGCTCTCCTTCCGGGGTACCCAGATTTGACCAACCCCAAAAAACTGGATGCCTCAAGTCTCGATTTTGAAGCCTGTGAATCACGATACACGAAAAGCAACCGCAGGTCCTTCGACTCCGCTGCGCTTCGCTCAGGATGACAGAGCTATAGATCGATAAAAAGCTGGAGTTCTAGGTATCCCACCCTAGCCGCAAAAACAAAAGCGCGGCGAGGGTGGGGCACCCGGTATTTTATTGCGGCTTGGCCGGATGCAGAGGCTGAGCCTGCGCACGCTCTTCGCGAGCGGGAGCGCCGACTTCTATCGCTTCGCCCAGCGCCAGCGGCAACTCCTGCTGTTGCGCTTTGGTAGCTGATTCGTAGGCTCTCACGATGCGCTGCACGAGGGCGTGGCGCACCACGTCGCACTCCTCGAAGTGGCAGAAGTGGATGCCCTCGACGCCGTCGAGAATGTTGATGGCGTCCAAGAGGCCGGACTTGCGCGGGTTGGGCAGGTCGATTTGGGTGATGTCGCCGGTGATGACCGCCTTGGAGTTGTTGCCCATGCGGGTGAGGAACATCTTCATCTGCTCGATGGTGGTGTTCTGGGCCTCGTCCATGATGATGAAGGCGTCGTTGAGGGTGCGGCCGCGCATGAAGGCCAGCGGGGCGACCTCGATGATGTTCTTCTCGAACATCTTGTCGACCTTCTCCGGATCGAGCAGGTCGTAGAGGGCGTCGTAGAGCGGGCGCAGGTAGGGGTCCACCTTTTCCTGGAGGGTGCCGGGCAGGAAGCCGAGTCGCTCGCCGGCCTCGACCGCCGGACGCACGAGCACGATGCGGCTGACTTTCTTGGCGTTCATGGCGGAGACGGCCATGGCAACGGCGAGGTAAGTTTTGCCGGTTCCGGCGGGGCCGACGCCGAAGACCATATCGCTCTGCTCGATGGCCTCGACGTACTTGCGCTGATTGATGGAGCGCGGCTGGACTGTGCGCTTGACGCCGGCTGAGCGCTGCTTGCCCGAGTCGGCCAGCGAACGCAGCGTAGTGGCGGGGTCGGCAACGACCAGGCGCAGCATCCCGTTCAATTCGCCGTTGTGGGGGTTGACGCCCTGGCGGCGCAGCGCCTCGAAGTCCGCGAAGATCTGCTGGACGCGGACCACCGCGGACTGGGAGCCTTCGACATGCACGGCGTCGGAGCGAAGATCAATCCGCACGCCGAGCGAGTCTTCCATGAGCCTGAGGTTTTCATCGCGAGTCCCGAACAGGGGCTCCAGATTGGGGGTAATCTCCAGAGCGATCTTCAAAGGTTTCGATGGCCTCCAAGAGGATGTGCGGTTGAGAGGTGCAGAGCGATAGGCCAGCGCGCAGCGCGACCGATGGGCTGCGGGCAAGCGGCTGAATGAGAGGGAAACCGGCGGACGCGGGGCAAGACCGAGCCGCAGCTCTGGGCTGTGGGAGGAAACCGCGGGATGGAATAGGCTACCAAATCGTTAATTCGGTATCTGGGCTTGAGAGTAGCGCCGCTGGGGCCGGGAGTCAATGCGGTGAGCAATGAATTTTTAGCGAAAGTGTGCCTTCGCGGGTACTGGGGCCGGTGGTCGCATAGGGCCGCATCCTCGCTCCGCGGTGCAAGGACCGCGGCGCACGCGCATTGACCCGATGCCCTGTTTCCAGTAGACTTAGTAATTGCGAGGGATGCGGCTTAAGTTGCATTCTGACAGCGCACCAACCTGCCTGAAATCAAGGCCAAAGATCAAGGAAGAATCATGGCAAACCATGTATCGTCGCTGAAGCGCGCCCGCCAGACCGAAACCCGCTCTGCAGTGAACCGCGCCAGCCGCAGCCGCGTGCGCACCAGCCTGCGCTCGCTGCGCGAAGCACTCGTCAAGGGCGATGTGAAGGCCGCCCAGGCACAGTATCGCGAGACCGTCTCCACCCTCGACAAGAGCGTGCAGAAGGGGATTTTGCACGACAACACCGTCTCCCGCTACAAGAGCCGGTTGAACGCGCGGCTTAAGGCTCTGGCCACTGCCAAGGCGTAGCGCGGCGAGAGCCGTCCGGAAAAGATTGGATGAAGAGAAGCAGCCGGGAGCGATCCCGGCTGCTTTTGTTTTTGCGAGGATGATTCCGCAGCGCTTACAGCGTCTCGAAGATGGCTGCGGCGCCCATGCCTCCGCCGATGCACATGGTCACCATGCCGTAGTGAAGCTGGCGGCGGTGCATCTCGTTGAGCAGCGTTGCGGTGAGTTTGGCGCCGGTGCAGCCCAGAGGGTGGCCGAGGGCGATGGCGCCTCCGTTGACGTTCATGCGCTCCTGATTGAGGCCCAATTCGCGGATGACGGCGAGGGACTGCGCGGCAAAGGCCTCGTTGAGTTCGATGAGGTCAATGTCGGCCAGGGTGAAACCGGAGCGGCGCAGGACTTTGCGAATAGCGGAAACGGGACCGATGCCCATCTCCTCGGGCAGGCAGCCGGTGGCGGCATAGGCCACTAGGCGGGCGAGGGGACGAATATTCAGTTCGCGGGCGCGGGCGGCATCCATCAGAACGGCTGCGGCTGCGCCGTCGGAGGTTTGCGAGGAGTTGCCGGCAGTGACGGTTCCCTGTGCGTGGAAGGCAGGCTTCAGTTTGGCCAGTGCTTCGAGCGAGGAGTCGGCGCGGGGGCCTTCATCGGCGGCGAAGACGCTCTCCGTCACTTCCGGCTTTCCGGCTTGCCACCCCAGCGACGTAGACCTGTCGCCGGGGGCCCCGGATTTCACGCCGGGGATGGCCGTGGTAACCGTCACCGGAATCAGCTCCTCGGCAAAACGGCCGGCTGCCTGCGCGGCCAGGGCTTTTTTATGGCTGGCGAGGGCGAAGGCGTCCTGATCCGCGCGGGAGACGCCGTAGTGGCGGGCGACCCGCTCGGCGGTGAGGCCCATGGTGATGAGCGCGGCCGGATAGTGCTCGGCGAGCCAGGGATTGGGGCTGGGCTTGAGGCCGCCAAAGGGGAGCAGACTCATAGACTCGACCCCGCCGGCCACCACCACCGAGTCGCCGCCGGCGCGGATGCGCAGATCGGCCTGGACGATAGCTTCAAGGCCGGAGGCGCAGAGGCGGTTGACGGTGACGCCGGGAACCTCGACCGGCAACTGGGCGCGCAGAGCGGCCCAGCGGGCGATGTTCCAGCCCTGCTCGCCCTCCGGCTGGGCGCAACCCAGGATCAGGTCGTCTATTTCGGCCCTGCTTAGTTCTGGAACCCTGTCCAAAGCTCCGCGCACGGCGAGTGCGGCGAGGTCTTCGGGGCGAGTGGTCGAGAGAGCGCCTTTGGGGGCGCGGCCTATCGGGGTGCGAACGGCGCTGACGATAACGGCTTCCGGCATGGGGGATGCTCCTTTACGATCCTGTGGTTCGGGCACAACAAACACTCAGTCCGGCATTTCCAACACGGTCCAGGCGCTATTGGAATAGAAATGATAAACGGTGCGGCGCTCGATAATCGAATCGGCCAGGGTATCGTGGTCCAGCCGCGCCGGGTGAATCTCCAGGCCGATCTGGGCCTGGCGAATCTGATCGGGCGAAGCGGGATCGATGCCCCAGTTGAAACCGAGAACACCGCTTGGGTCGTGCGCTTGCAGCCGCTCGGTTTCCGGCGCGGCGGCGAGCACCAGCAACTCGGCCGGGGCGCTGGAAAAGAAGACCAGCAGCGTGACCGTCCCTTGAGTCGAACAGAGGACCGCCCAATCGGAGGAGCCGGCGCGCTCCAGGCTGGCATGAATGACGTTTTCCGGGTGGTGCGCCTCGTAGGTCTGCGGAATCAGGCAGCCGCGGCGGTTGAGCAGGGTTGCGAGTTCGACGGGCAGGCCGGGAAACGAGCTGACCGGCAGATGGCGAATGAGGTAAGAAGCCGGTTGACCGTCAATGACGATCTGTCCGGATACGTTGAGTTGAGCGGGGGTTTGCTCCGGGCGCTGCGCCGGAACCAGCGAACAGGCGCAGAGCAGAACACCCGGCAACCAAGCGAACTTTCTGAGACCGGCGCGAGCCATGGAAAAACCTCAGGAACAATCAATGCCCAATTGAAGCAGAACTGCAACTTCCACTCTGCCCATATCTTCTTTGCTCAGAGTACAGATTTTTCTCTTGAATCTCTGTTTACTTGCTGTGGTTAGTTGGTCCGCCATAGCTTTCCGCTTCTCATTGTTGAGACTCACGTAAGCCTCCCCGGGATAGAGACGATCCGTATTGGATGTGACTGGAACCACCTGGACCCTGTTCAAATGGATATTCGCTCCATTGTTTGACAACACGATGGCCGGCCGGGTCTTTTTGATCTCTCCGCCCAAGCTAGGTTCAAAGTCAACCCAATAGACATCTCCCCGCTCAATCGATGTCGCCAATCAACGCCTCCGTCCATTCCTCAGCTTCCGCCTCTCGTTCCCGATCAGCCGCCATGAGACGGTAGCCTTCCGCCAGATCATTCTGCTTTGCCTGACTCAATTCCTGAGCGGCATTCAAAACAGCATCCTTAATCTGCTCTGGAACAACAAACCAAGTAGGATTCCCGCGCGCTTGGGGAGTGCCCTTGCTGTTATTACTGTCACCATTCCAACGAATTCCCACGGCGGGGGAATCTCCCCATTTCAGGCGCGCAACTGACCAGCTCAACTCCACCGGCCCCGAATCATAGATCACTTCAACAGACTTGACCATATCTTTGGGCGAACGGACAGCATTCGGATCGTGATACATGATGACCCTCCTCTTGAAGCCATCATTTCATACATACGTATGTATGTCAAGACTAGTTGCGCAGCGGCTTTCCAGTCTTGAGCGTGAAGGCGATGCGCTCCTGCGTTTTGCGCTCGCCGCAGAGGGAGAGAAATGCCTCGCGTTCCAGGTCGAGGATGTATTGTTCGCTGACCAGGGTTCCGGGGGTCACCCGGCCGCCGGCCAGGATGTAGGCCGCCCAGCGGGCGACCTTCTGGTCGTGTTCAGAGGCGTAGCCGGCCTCGCCCATGAGGAAAGCGCCGGTTTCGAGGGTCGCCAGCGCCGCCATGCCGGGCGCGGGAATCTTCATGCGCGGCTGCGTCGCCGTGTAGCCTGCCCCGGCCAGCACCGCGACCCGGGCTTTGGCGTCCAGCAGCAGGCGCTCGCGGTTGAGGGTGATGCCGTCGGCGGGGGCCAGCAGGCCGAGCGAGCGGGCCTCGGCAGCCGAGGTGGAGACCTTGGCCAACGCGATGGTTTCAAAGGACCGCCTGAGCGCGGTGCCCATCTCCGCCGACTGGGCAAACTTCGACGGCGGGTCGCGGGGATCGGGGTTCGCAAGCGCCGTGGCCGCGTCGATGGCCCGCAATAACATTTCCTTTGTCCCGCCGCCTCCTGGGATGAGGCCGACGCCAGCCTCGACCAGGCCGATGTAGGTCTCCGCATGAGGCTGGCGGCGGGCGGCGTGCAGGCAAATCTCCGCGCCGCCGCCGAAGGTCATGCCGAAGGGCGCGGCGATCACCGGCCGCGGGCAGTACTTGATCGCTGCGGTCATCTGCTGGAAGCCGTGGATCACCGCCCCCAGCTCCTCCCACTCGCCCTCCTGCGCGGCCAGCAGCAGTTGCATCAGGTTCGCGCCCACGGAAAAGTTTTCCCGGTCGCTCGAAATTACAAAGCCGGCAAAGTCGCGCACCGCATCGGAGGCGGGATTAAGCACCGCAGACACCAGGGCCAGGACGTCGCCGCCGATAGCGTTCTTGAGCGAGTGCAGCTCAATGCAGCCGATGCCGTCTCCCAGATCGACCAGCGAGGCTCCGGCGTTGGAGCGGACGACGCCATTGGAGCGACGGAAATCGGCAATTCGGGCATGGCCGGGGAAGGCGGCGACCGGCTCCAGGCGTTTCTTCTGCGGCTGGAAACACGCGCGGCCGTCGCGAGCATACCAGCTATGATGGCCGGCAGCCAGCAAAGCCTCGACGCTCGGGCTAACCGGCAGACCGAGGACCTTCATGCGCGCGACCGTGGAAGCTACCCCGGCAGCGTCCCACATCTCGAAGGGCCCCATCTCCCAGTTGAAGCCGGCGCGCATGGCGCTATCGATAGAGGCCGCGTCGCCGGCCACTTCGCCGATGCGGTCGGCGGCATAGTTCCACAGCGCGGCGAGGAACGGCCACAGGAAGCCCGCGGCCTTGTCCTTTGCCGGGTCGTTTGCCAAAAGCATCCGCAACCGCTCCGGCAGCGTGGCGGCATTTTTGGCCATCTCAAGGGCGGGCAGAGCGGGTTTGGCCACCGGACGGTACTCGTAGGTGCTGAGGTCGAGCACCATGCGCTGGTCTTTTCCGTCGGCGCCGCGAACCTTCTTATAGAAACCCTGGCCGGACTTGTCGCCCAGCCAGCCGCGCTTGAGCATCTCCTCCAGAATGTTAGAAAAGCCGCTTTGCGCAACGCCCTGAGGGAAGTTGGCGGCCACATGAGCGAGGATGTCGATGCCCACCATATCGGCCAACCGGAAGGTGCCTGTGCGGGGCCAGCCGACGGCCTGTCCGGTCAGCGCGTCCAGTTCTTCGATGGTGAGGCCCCGCTCCAGCATCAGCGCGGCCGCCGTGAACATCACCGAGACTCCCACGCGATTGGCGATGAAGTTGGGCGTGTCGTTGGCGAAGACCACCTGCTTGCCGAGGTTGCGGTCGGCGAAGGCGGAAAAGGAGGCAACGACAGCCGGATCGGTTTCGGCGGTGGGAATCACCTCAAGCAGCCGCATGTAGCGCGGCGGATTAAAAAAATGCGTCCCGAAGAAGCGGTCGCGGCGTCCGTCGAGACCGGCGGCTACCTGCGCGATCGGCAGCCCCGAGGTGTTGGTGGTGAGCAGGGCATGAGGGGCCAGGTGGGGCACAACCCGTGCCAGCAGCGCCGTCTTGATGGCCAGGTTTTCGGCCACGGCCTCGATCACCCAGTCGCAGCCGGCCAGCCTGGGCAGATCGTCCTCGAAGTTGCCGGGGGTAATCAGCGCGGCCAGCGAGGCCTCATAGAGGGCCGCCGGTTTGGCCTTGACCAAGGCGTCGAGCGCGGATTTTGCCAGCCTGGTTCGATCGCCTTCGCCCTCCGGGACCAGATCGAGCAACAGCGTAGGAATTCCGGCATTGGCCAGGTGGGCGGCGACACGGGAACCCATGGTCCCGGCGCCCAGCACCGCGGCGCGGCGAACAAGAAACGGGGCTGCGGCAGGCTTCAGAACGGGCGTTACTGCCGAGGAAGCAGTACTCATAGTGGCTCTCCCTGCGCGGCTTCAGGTAGGAAATCAAGGGCCACGCGGAAACCATCGCAGCATACGGAACGGCACGGCACACAGTCAAGGATGAGGGAGGCTATCTGCCATACGAAAGTTTCCCGGCTATGGCGCGGCATCCAGAAGAGCGCTCAAACCCTTCATATCTTTTACTACAATCCGGCGCGCATCCACCTCAAGAAGGCCTTCGGCCTGAAGGCGCATCAGGTTGCGCGAGATCAGCTCGCGCACCGTTCCCAGCTGATTAGCCAGCTCCTGGTGGGTCGCAGGCAATTGAAACTCGATGCCGCTGCCGGTCTTGATGCCCTCATTCTGCGCCAGTTTAACCAGCATCGCGACAAGGCGCTGGCGAATGGTGGTAAACGACAGCTCCTCGATGATGCCCACCAGGCGCCGGAGCCGCGCGCCGGCCACGGAGAGCACCTTGAGAGCGACCTGGGGATGTTCGAGACAATAGCCGTGAAAATCGCGCTGCGAGATGAAGGCGATCTGCGTTTCCTCAATGGCGATGGCGGAGGCAGGGTAAACTCCTCCATCGAAGATGGGCAGCTCGGCGACGGATTCACCAGCTTGATTAACGGCCAGCACCTGCTCGCGGCCGTTGACCGAAGCCTTGAAGATGCGCACCTTTCCCGTGGCGATGACGTGCAATCCATGGCAGGGCTCGCCCTCGGAAAACAGCAGTTCGCCGGTCTTGAATCGCTTGCGCACGGTGCGCGCCGCCAGCGCGCGCAGTTCCTCCGCCGAGAGACCGGAGAACAACGCCGTGCCTTCGAGGACGGCAACGAGATCAAAGCGCTGAGTGCTCACCCGTGGATTCTATCAGGCGGCAGTGGCGTCATTTTGCGCGCTGATCCGTCTACGGCATTTTCGGAAATAGTGTGAACTTACAAAAGTTGTAAATGTGGGTTTTTCTTGATGAAAAACCCACTCAACAGTTGTGGCTCCGGTCTACATCATTTCCGAAAATGCGTTAATGCGCCCTCGCCGACGGCACAATTATCGGCTTGCGGGGAGAGGCGGGCGCGTTGTTCGCCTCCGGTGAATCCACAGCGGAGGAACCCGTGCCGCTGCTCAGCAATTTATTCAGAACGGGGATATTCCCGCGTTGTGTTTCCACAAAGTCCACGCCCTCCGCCGTTAGCGTGAAAGCTGAGTTGTCCGCGCGCGTAATGTACCCTTTCTTTTGAAGATACCAGGTCGTGAATTCCAAATAATCACGGGGAAACCCCATGCGTACTTCAACCTCCATCAGTGATACTTCCGGGCTCCTGGGGTTTACGCGGCGCTGGATGTAGAGCAGCGCCAGCACCGCCAAACGCCGGTTCAACTCGCCGTCGATGTTATCCAGAAAATCAATTGAAGTGGATAAGGGGTCTGGCGGGGGCACCTCCTTTTCGTAAGCCGCATCGTATTTGGCGCGGCGCGCCGGATCGGACAATACGTCATAAGCTTGCTTCAACAGGAAGAACTTTCCCGCATCGCCTGTCTCCGAGTTGTCCGGGTGAAGGCGGGCCGCCAGAAATCGATATACACGGTGAATAGTTTCGGGCTCGGCATTGGGGCTGATCTGGAGGAATTCGTAGAAATTCTGAGTTTCCATCAGGTCTCCTGGGAGAGGCGCTTCTCTCACTTGGACCGGAATTCCAGCTTCTCCTCCCGGCTACGGACAATATATCTCAGTTGCCCCCGCCTGCGTTGATTTAATGTTGACGCTTGCGGCGATCCGAGGACACAGAATTATTGATCCGGCCCAGAAGTATTGAAACGCTGTGCCCCATCCATTCCGCGCTTTTTGCGGAATGGGTGGGAGGGAGTGTTGCATTTCTTTGGGGGCCGGATCAGTAAGACTCAAAATGAAAATTGGGGACTAATTCCTTTTGCGGATAGTGACCAAAGTCGCTGCCGTCGAGCGCGGCGCTCCTCCATGCTGCAAGAGAAGGAGATCAAAATGAACCCAGCCACACAGACCGTCCGCGAGATTGCTCTTGAACAGCCCTCCTCCATGCGCGTTTTTGAGCAATACGGAATCGATTATTGCTGCGGGGGGCGCAAGCCGCTTGCCGAGGCCTGCGCAGCCGGCAAGGTCGAGGTTGACGCGGTGATTGCCGCGCTGGAGTCCGCGGCCGGAACACCCGCTCCCGCAGTTGAAGATTGGCAGCTTAGGTCCATGGAAGAGCTCGCCGCCCACATCGTCGCCACGCATCATGCCTATGTGAAAAGAGAGTTGCCGCGGCTGGCCGTGCTTGCGCAAAAGGTTGTACACCGTCACGGCGAAACCAGGGCCGAGCTGCCGGCAATTCAAGCGGCGCTGGCTACGCTGGATGAGGAGCTGACGTTGCACTTGGCGAAGGAAGAGACCATTCTGTTTCCCTACATCGTCAAGCTGGAGCGCGCCCGCACAAGCGGAGCGGCCAAGCCTTCCTCTTGTTTTGACACGGTGGCCAAGCCCATCCAAATGATGACCCAGGAGCACGATGCGGCGGGGGCGCTGCTGGCCGAGATGCGGCGTCTGAGCGGCAATTTCACGACGCCCGCGGACGCCTGCCCGACCTTTCATGCATTCTATGACGGACTAAAAGAGTTTGAGCAGGACCTTCACCAGCACATCCATCTGGAAAACAACATCCTGTTTCCGCGCGCGATTGAAGCGGAAGCTCGGCAGGGTGGAAACCAGTAAAAAATACTTTGTCTCCTTGCAATGAGGTCTGGCTAGTGGCCGAATCGGCGTCGAGGATGCCAGGCCGCCGGTTTGACCCTCCCCGGTCGAGGGCAATACTTTGAAAGGGTGCGCGAATTACCACCCCAGCGACGAAGACCTGTCGCGGGTGACCCCGGATCACGGTTTCGCGCGCCTGGACGAAGGAGACCGGATGCAGAGCAGAAGTTTCCCCTGGTTTTGGAAGGGCGTTTGGGCCCTGATGGCGATGGCCTTGGCCTGCGCACAGGCCTCACAGTCTCAGAATCTGAAGAGTTTCGAGCAAAGAATCACAACGAAAGTCCTGCCCAACGGGCTGACGCTGATCATCTGCGAGCGGCCGGAGGCGCCGGTCTTCAGCTACACCACCTTCATCGACGCGGGCGACGTGAACGACCCCTCGGGTGAAAGCGGCCTGGCGCACATGTTTGAGCACCTGGCCTTCAAGGGAACCAGCGAGATCGGCACCACCGATTATGCCGACGAGAAGATCGCGCTGGCCAAGGTGGAGACGGCCAACGCGGCCTACGAGGCCGAGTACCTGAAGCCCGTGGGCCGCGATGAGAAGAAGCTGGCCGAGCTGAAAAAGGCCTTCATGGATGCCCAGGCCGAGGCCCACAAATACGTCATCCCCAACCAGTTCACCGAGGTGGCCGAGCGCAACGGGGCAGAGGGCCTGAATGCCGAAACCGGGCTGGACGATACGCAGTATTTCTGGTCGATGCCGGAAAATCGCCTTGAGCTTTGGGCGTGGCTGGAGAGCAGCCGACTGGCCGACGCGGTTCCGCGCGAGTTCTACAAGGAGCGTGACGTGGTAATCGAGGAGCGGCGGATGCGCACCGACTCGAATCCCGAAGGCCGGCTTGTCGAGCAGTTCGCGGCCACCGCCTACGTCGCGCACAACTACGGACGCAGCAGCATCGGCTGGCCCAGCGAGGTGAGCCAGATCAACGCCACCGAGGCCATGGAGTTTCACAAAAAGTATTACGTGGGAGCGAACATCGTCATTGCCGTGGTGGGCGACGTGAAGGCCAGCGAGGCGCTGCCGGTGCTGGAAAAGTATTTCAGCAAGATTCCCGCCGGGCCCAAACCGGAGGAGATGACCACCGTCGAGCCAAAGCAATTTGCCGAAAAGACAGTGGCGATCCGCGAACAAACGCAGCCGTTTTACGTCGAAGGCTACCATCGGCCCGGCTACCGCGACCCGGACGATGCAGTCTATGACGCCATCCAGGACATCCTGTCCAACGGCCGCGTCTCGCGCCTCTATCGCAGCCTGGTGCGCGATGCTCAGATTGCCGCGGCGGCAGCGGGGTTCAGTGGGTTTCCCGGCGAAAAGTACCCCGGGCTGTTCGTGTTCTATGCGGTGCCGCTGCCGGGGCACACGCCGGCCGAGATGCGCGACGCCATTCACAAGGAGATTGAGAAGCTGAAGACGGCCGACGTCACCGACGAGGAACTGGCCATGTTCAAGACCCGCGCCCGCGCTGACCTGTTGAGGGGCCTCGCCGACAACCAGGGCCTGGCCAACTCGCTGGCCGAGTACCAGACCCGCTACGGCGACTGGCGCGAGCTCTTCCGGCAACTGGACAAGGTGGACAAGGTGACCAAGGCCGATATTCGGCGCGTGGCCAACGAGATTTTTATTGCGAGCAACCGCACCAGCGCCTGGATTGAAACTGAAGCTCCGGCGGCGGCTGCACAGAAAGATGGAGGCGCGCGATGAATAAGCTGGCGAAGGTTATCTTTGCGGGAGTGTTGGGAATCGCTCTTGGTGGTTGCCAACACGCAACTCATCAACCTCCCGTGCCTGTTGCCGCACTCTCAGCCCAACAGAACAGGCCCTGGGAGAAGATTCCCATTCCCAAGCTGCACGAGTTCAAGCCCCACCAGCCTGAACGCATCGAATTGAAAAACGGCATCGTGCTGTTTTTGCAGGAAGACCACGAGCTTCCGTTCGTCTCCGGGTCGGTGCTGATTCCGGGCGGGGCGCGCGACGAGGATCCAGCCAAGGTGGGGTTGGTGGATCTCTACACGCAGGCGTGGCGCACCAGCGGCACAGCGAAGCTAAGCGGCGATGCCCTCGACGATCTGCTCGAAGCCAAAGCCGCGCACATTGAGACCGGCGGAGACGTGGACTCCACGGCCCTGTCGTGGGACTCGCTTAAAGGCGACTCCGACCAGGTGTTTTCGCTCGCCATGGACTTGCTGTTTCACCCGCAATTCAACGCGGAAAAGCTGCAACTGGCGCAACAGCAGATGGCCACGGGGATCGTCCGGCGCAACGACGATGAAGACGAGATTGCCGGGCGCGAGTCGGCCAAGCTGGTTTACGGAGCCAACAGTCCCTACACTCACCAGCCCGAGTTGGCGACCATCGGCGCGGTCACAGTGGACGATCTGAAGGCATGGCACGACCGGACGATTGGCGGCAAGCTGATTGTGGCGGTTAGCGGCGACTTCGACCCGGCAGCGATGGAAGCAAAGCTGCGCGCGACATTCGAGGGACTGCCAAAGGTGAAGGCTGCGCCGACGCGGCACGATGTTTTCGCCGGTCCCAAGCCGGGCGTCTACTTCATCAACAAAGAGGACGTGAACCAGTCGAACGTGGAGATTGTGGGGCTGGGCACGGACCGCCGCAATACTGACGTTCCCTCGCTGGCGGTGATGAACGAGATTCTGGGCGGAGGCTTTGCCAGCCGCCTCTTCCAAAAAGTCCGCACCGAGCTGGGACTGGCCTATGCCGTGGGCGGCAGCTACGGCTTCGCCTGGGATCATCCGGGCACCTTTCACGCCGTGGTGCTCACCAAGAGCGCCTCGACCGTTGATGCCACTCAGGCAACAATGACCGAGATTGGCGGGCTTACCACACGGCCCTTCACCGAAGAAGAGCTGGCGCGGGCCAAGGACAACATTCTCAACTCGTTCCTCTTCCGCTACGACACCCGGGAGAAGGTGCTCGCCGAGAGAGTCAGGTTGGAGTTCTACGGTTATCCGGCTGGTTACCTGGAGACATACAAGGCGGCGCTGGAAAAGGTGACAGTGACCGACCTGGATCGCGTGGCGAAGAAGTACATCCACCCCGACAAGCTGGCCGTGCTGGTAGTGGGCAACGGGCCGGAGATCAAGCCGGGGCTGGACGAGCTGAAGCTGGGACCGGTGCAGACCATCGACATCACCATTCCGATGCCAGGAAAACCCGGCGCGGCGGAGAAGAATCCGTAAGCTGGGCGCCCCATCCCTTCGACTACGCGCAGGCAGGATTTCGGCTGTGCACGGCAGGTTCTTATTGATCCGGCCCAGAAGTTTTGAAACGCTGTGCCCCATCCATTCCGCGCTTTTTGCGGAATGGGTGGGAGGGAGTGTTGCATTTCTTTGGGGCCGGATCAGTAACCGCGTTTTTTTGCGAGGGTGGAAATCCACGAACCCCAACACACCGGAATCACGCTTTACAAAATTCCCAGCACCCGCAGCCGCACCAGCCCGCCGGCCAGCACGCCGATGGGCGAGATGGCCACCAGCGCCAGCTGATACCAAATGGGTTGCTTGCCGCGCGATTGCAGCGCGCTGAGGGCGGCCAGAGCCAGAACCACAATCCCCAGCGCCAGCACGTGAATCAGTGGGTTGGCCACTGCGGCCCAGGCCGTCACATAGCCGCCTGCCGCCGCGGAGAGAAACGCGGAGCCAAGGTTGACGAAGGCGTAACCGGGTTGCGGCTTGCCCTGCGCGCCCGCCCAGCTCGGGACCATGCGCGTCAGCAGCGCCGTCAGCGTGGTCACGAGCGCCAGAATGACGGCAAAGCCGGCCACGAGCGCCAGGAAGGCGTGCAGAATCACCATGGCAAGCCATTCTTTTCCGGCTGTACGCCTACCTCGCCCCGCTCGATCCGTTCCAGAAAGGCCCGCGCCACCTTGCGTTCGCCGGGATGGCTCTCGCCGTGCATCGTGCACAGGTCAAGGAACTCGTCGCACAGCGCATTCCGCTCATCCTGCTGGGTCAGAACGCTCTGCAACGCCAATGCCAGCTCGCGCAGCCGGGCCGCTTCCGGCCATGCGCTGGCTTCGCCCTCGTCCAGAAGCGCAACGTCGGAAAACAGTCCCTTGCGGCCGCGAGCGCACTCGTCCAGGCAGGCCATCAGTTGTTCACCGAAGGCGTGGGTCAACATCTCCACCTGGCCGGGTTCCATCTCGTCGCGCGGGTCCATGAAACTCCTCAATGAAATTGTTGAAACAGAGCAAGAGCCATGCAATCAGCCTCAGGGAGGGCAGGGCTGCTGTCAAGTGACACGGTAGCCGGGTGCGAAAGCTCAACGGCCCAATTCATTTTTTACCGTCCGCCACGACTGGGAGTGACCGGCTTTGATCTCCGCTTCACCCCGGCGTACCTTGACCGCCTCGTTGGCCGTAAGACGCTCATCGCCAATATCCACGAGCCGTTTGGGACGCATCTGCAAGCGTCCGCCTTCGGCGCTGACCTCGACAAAATCCCCCGCCCGCAGCTTAAGCGCATCGAAGACACGCTTGGGAATGACAACTTGACGTCGTTGACCAATCCGGCTCACCACAGTAGACGCTACTGCATTTCCGCTAGGCATACTTTCAGTCTAGCGGAAATGCGGACACTGTCAAGAGCCACAACGAAATCCAAAAAAACATCCTTGCTCTCCAAGTACCGCGTAGAGGCGTTAATTTTCGGCTACTTGCCTAACTTGCCAATTGAATTTTCAGTCATTTTGGCCTATGCTAAGGATGCAGACGAGTTTGTCCGCCTGAGTTGCCGTGGGTACGCCGGCTGGCGGAGAGATGAGTGGGCTTACAGCCCACTTTTTATTTGCGGAAAATTCCTCGGTTTTTCGGGACATTTTCCCAGGTTTTTGACGTGAAATGGTGAATACTCCGCCGGGAAAACTCCGGGGATGCGTCGCCGGAATGAGCGGCGAGGGAACGATGGCAGTCAAGCTGGAAGCAATTCGATCGGCAGCGGCACGAGTAGCCGCCTCGCATGGGCTGGACGTGGTGGAGATTGAACTGGCCGGCCCGGCAAAGGAACGCGTTTTGCGCGTCTTCCTTGAGAAAAACGCCGAGGGACGCGCGAAGCTGAAGGCGGCGATTGAGGCCGGAGCCGAAAGAGAAGACGGAACCGGAGTTGGGGAGCTTCCCGAACGGCTGATTCAGGAGACGCAGGCGGGCAAGCTCAAGGTCGAGCAGCTCTCCGGCATCACGCACGAGGATTGCGCGGCTTTCAGCCGGGATTTTGGCGTGCTGCTGGATGTGGAAGACCTGGTTCCGGGAGCGGAGTACACGCTGGAAGCCAGCTCTCCGGGGCTGGATCGCAAGCTGACCAGGCCCGAGGATTTTCAACGGTTTGCCGGAAGCCTGGTGAAGGTGCAGACCTTTGAGCCGGTGCGCAACAACCGGCACTGGCAGGGACGGCTGACCGCGAGCGCGGGTGAAACCATTACGCTCGATCTGAACGCGGTCAAGCAAAACAGCAAGAGCCGGAAGGCCGGCGTGAGCACGGTCGAGATTGCACTGGGCAACATCGAGAAGGCGCAACTGGTGCCGGAGATTTAGGTTGTGGTCTCCCACCCTTGCGACAGAAAAAAGTCGCAAGGATGGGGCACGGAAGGTTTTTCCTGAACGGATGAAAAGCAAATGCAGGTCCTTCGACTGCGCTGCGCTCCGCTCAGGATGACAGTGTTTTTGGATGAATGAAGTTAACCCCAACTCAACCGGCGAGGCCCAATAAACTTCCGCCGTACGCACAGTATCAAAGAGAGAGCAGTCAGAGTATGGCCAGCGTTTTGTATCAGAGTATCGAGCTGTTGAGCCAGGAAAAGAGCATTGACCCCGCCATCGTTGTTGGCGCTGTCGAGGAGGCTATCGCCCTGGCCACGCGCAAGTTCTACAAGACCCAGGAGAATATGCGCGGCGAGCTCAACAAGGAAACCGGCCAGATCACCGCCTACATTTACAAGACGGTTGTGGCCGACGATGAGCCCCTCGAGGACCCGCTGAACCAGATCACCCTCACCGAGGCCAAGGAACTGGCCCCAGACGTCGAGGTGGGCAGCGAGATCCGTCTCTATCGCGACACGACTCCGCTGGGCCGCATCGCGGCGCAACTGGCCAAACAGGTCATCTTTCAAAAGGTGCGCGAGGCGGAGCGCGACACGGTCTTCAACGAGTACGCCCACCGCGAGAAGGAAGTGCTGAACGCCACGGTCAAGCGCATCGAGGGCCAGGACATCATCTACGACCTGGGCAAGGCCGAAGCCCGTTGCCCCAAGCGCGAACAGTCGCGGCTGGAGCAGTTCTCCATCGGCGAGCGCGTCCGCGTAGTCCTGCTCAAGGTGGATCGCGCCGCCAAGGGGCCGCAGGTGGTTGTCTCGCGGGCTGCGCCAGAGCTGGTGCAGAACCTCTTCCAGTCCGAGGTCCCCGAAATCTACGACAACACCGTAGTCATTCGCGCTATTGCGCGCGAGGCCGGCGAGCGCACCAAGATTGCCGTCCAGAGCCGCGACAAGGACGTGGATCCGGTGGGCGCCTGCGTGGGCATGAAGGGCATGAGGGTGCAGTCGATTATCCGCGAGCTGCGCGGAGAAAAGATCGACATCATCGAATTCTCCGACGAGATCACCACCTTTGCCGAGAAGGCTCTGCAGCCGGCCAAGGTGAGCCGCGTCTCCATCGCCGACCTGACCGACAAGCAGCTCGAAGTGATCGTGGACGACACTCAGCTCTCGCTGGCCATCGGCAAGAAGGGCCAGAACGTGCGTCTGGCGGCCAAGCTGCTGGGCTGGAAGATCGACATCAAGAGTGAAGAGGAGAAGCGCCAGGAGGTCGAGCAGCAGATGCAGGAACTGACCGGCGGACCCTCCACGCCCATCGAGCAGGTAACGGAGCTGGCCGCGGGCGTTCTGCAAAAGCTGGTCGCCGCCGGCATCACCACCGTCGAGGGCCTGGCCGATATGACCCCCGAACAGCTCGAAGAGATTCCCGGCATCGGCGAAAAAACACTGGAAAAAATCAGCCTCGCGGTGCGCCACTACTTCGGCCAGTTTGAGGAGGGCGAAGCGGGCCGCGTGGCCGGGACCACCGAAGCCGAAGGCGCCGTACCGGCCGGAGCCAAAGAAGAGCCCGAAGCCGTTTTGGCGACGGAGGAGGCGGAGGCGGAAAACGCCGCCGTCGTTTTGGAAGAAGCCGAAGGCGTACGAGCGGCCGAGGCCGAAACCGATATTCCCAGCGCCGCCGAAGCGGCAGTGGAAAACGTCTCCGATGCCGATGAGGCTCCGGAGACGAATGGAAACGAAACCGAAAGCGCAACCACAGACGAGCAGGCGGCCAAAGAGGACGGCGCGTAAGATGCGCCGCCGCTTTCAAGCCACACCAGACGTTAACCGGAGTTTTCAGAACTGCCAATGCCATGAGGTAGCTATGAGCGACTAAGGGCTTTGGGAAGCAAATTTGAAAAGAGGCGGATGAGTAAGGTTCGTATCAACGATCTCGCGCGCGAGATGGAAGTCAAGAGCCGGCAGGTTCTTGATATATTGGCAGAGCTCGGCCTGGCCACCGGCAAGACCCACTCCAGTTCGCTGGAGAGCGATGAGGCCGACAAGGTTCGCGCGCATTTTGAGCGTGGGTCACGGCCTGCGAGCCAGGCAAGCACTCCGGCCACCCGCGCCTCGCAGGGCATTGCCCCCAAGATTGATCTCTCGCATATCTCCAAGCCCGGAGACGTGCTGAAGGCTATCCAGGCTAAGAAGCTGGAGCAGGAAGCAGAAGCCCGGCAGAGCCGTTTGCCTCAGCAGCGAACGGCAGCGACGCCTGCGGCGACGCCGGCGCGTCCAGCGCCTTCGGTTGCGACCGCCGCGAAGCCGCCCGCGGCTCCTGCCAAACCGGAACCGCGCAAGGTCACTCCCCAGCTCCGCTCCGCGCCGCCCATTATCGCCCATCCGCCGGCTCCGCCCGCCATTGCCACCCGACCGCCCGCCAAAGCAGTGGTCGCCAAGGCTCCGGCGGGCGCCGCTGCCGCGCACCGTCCGGCTGTCGCCGTGCCGCCACCTACGGTGGCCGTGGTGGTCAAGCCGCCGGCCGCCCACGTCACTCCACCCGTTGCCGCTCCTGAAGCCCCCGCGCCCGCCGCCACAACTGAGGCTCCGGTTGCGCCGGTTGCGGCAACACGCGCCGCCAAAGCCGCGGAGCAGGCGGCGATTGCCGCCCTGCCAGTTGCCGAGACAGCCACCGCTGCGCCCGAGCAGGAATCTTCAACCCCCGGCGATGTGGCCGAGCTGGCGGCTGCCGCGCCGGCTCATCCACCCGCTCACCGTGGAAAGGGCCACGCGCACACCCCATCGCCCACTCCGGCGCTGCCTGCGCGGCGCATGGTGATGCCACAAACCGGGCCTCGTCCGGTTTACACGGCGCCCCCTGTGGTTGAGCTTCCGCCCTCGGCTAACACCGGAACCGCCGCAGGCGGCATTCAGCGAGGCAGACCGATCTTTGACCGCAGCAGACCCTCAAGCGGCCCTGGCGGCTATGCTCAGCGCACGCCCGGCGGACCTCCCGCTGCAGGCCAATTCCCCGGCGGCCCGCGCCCCAAGCACCCCACTCGCACCACCTCTGGCGGTTACGCCGGCGCCGGCGCGCCGGGCGCCCCTGGAACCCGTCCCGGCTTTGGCGCGCGTCCCGGATTTGGACCAGCCCGTCCCGGCTTCGGTGCTCCGCGCCCCGGCGGCCCTCCGCCTACCGGCGAGGCCCCGCGCCCGCAGCGCGCGCCAGCCAGAGGACGCGGCGGCCGCCCGCAGTATCCAAAAACCAAGGAAGGCCCGATGAAGGGCTTTGTGCCGCCGCCACGCTATGGCGGGGTGCAATACGGCGGCGAGCCGCTGCCCATCACCCGCGAAATCACTGTCACCGAGGGCATCAGCGTCAAGGACCTGGCTGAAAAGCTCGAAGTCCGCGCCAAAGACCTGATCGCTACTTTGCTGATGAAGGGCATCTTCGTAACCGTCAACCAGTCCCTCGACGCCGAGATGGTCAAGGACGTAGCCGCCAAGTTCGGCGCCGCGGCCACCGTCATCACCTACGAAGAAGAGATCGCCAACCAGGCCATCGAAGAAGTTCTCGAAGCCGAAAATACCGGCGAACTCGAGCTTCCCCGTTCGCCCGTGGTCACCGTCATGGGCCACGTCGATCACGGCAAGACCTCGCTGCTCGACGCCATCCGCGAAACCGACGTGGCGGCCGGCGAGGCGGGCGGCATCACCCAGCACATTGGCGCTTACAAGGTCCGCTTTGCCAAGGAAGGCTCGCCGGCATCAGGCCGCGAGATCGTCTTCCTCGACACCCCCGGCCACGAAGCCTTTACCCGCATGAGAGCCCGCGGCGCCAAAGTTACTGATATCGTGGTCATCGTCGTCGCCGCCGACGACGGCGTCATGCCGCAGACCCTCGAGGCCATCGACCACGCCAAGGCCGCCGCAGTCCCAATCATCGTGGCCATCAACAAGATTGACAAGCCCAACGCCAACTCCGATCGCGTCAAAAAGCAGCTTGCCGACCGCGGCCTCGTTCCCGAAGAGTGGGCAGCCTCCGGCGAAGGCACCGTCTTCGTCGAAGTCTCCGCCAAAAAGCGCATCAACCTCGACCTGCTGCTGGAGATGATCTGCCTGGTCTCCGACATCAAGGCGCCCAAGGCGACCCCCGGCCGCAAGGCCGTCGGCTCGGTCCTCGAGGCCAAGCTCGACCGCGGCCGCGGCGCCGTAGCCACCGTCCTGGTTCAGGACGGAACCCTCCACCTCAACGATAGCTACATCGTCGGCAACACCTTCGGCAAGGTCCGCGCCATGTTCGATGACCGCGGCCGCGCCCTCGAGGTCGCCGGTCCCTCCACGCCCGTCGAAGTCCTCGGCCTGGAATCCATGCCCGACTCCGGCGACACCTTCCTCGTCGTTGCCGATCGCGACAAGGCCAAGGGCATCGCCCAGTACCGCAAGATGAAGGAGCGCGACGCCCAACTGGCCAAGAGTTCTCGCGTCTCGCTGGAAGGTCTCGCCGAGCAGATTCGCACCGCCGGCGTCAAAGACCTGCCGCTGATCATCAAGGGCGACGTCACTGGATCTGTTGAAGTGCTGGCCGATTCGCTGGTCCGCATGTCCACCGAGAAGGTGAGAGTCAAGGTCATCCACAGCGGCGTCGGGTCTATTACAGAATCTGACGTCCTGCTGGCCACGGCCTCCAACGCCATCATCATCGGCTTCAACGTCCGCCCGGAGCGCAAGGCCGCCGAACTGGCCCAGCAGGAAAGCGTCCAGATTCGGCTTCACTCCATCATCTACGAGTTGCAGGACGAGATGCGTTTGGCCATGCTGGGGCTGCTCGAACCCGTCTTCAAGGAGAACTACATCGGCCGCGCGGAAGTCCTCAACATCTTCAGGATTCCGAAGATCGGCACCATTGCCGGATGCCGCGTGCAAGACGGTGTCATCCGCCGCGATGCCGAGATCAAGGTCATGCGCGGCGCGGAACAGGTTTTCAAGGGCAAGGTCAACTCCCTCAAGCGCTTCAAGGACGACGCCAAGGAAGTTACCAACGGAATGGAATGCGGCATCGGCCTGGGCGGCTTCAACGACATCAAGGAAGGCGATTTAATCGAAGCCTTCTCCACCGAGAAGTTAGCCGCCGGCTCGCTCAAGCGTTTCAAGGACGACGCCCGCGAAGTCACCAACGGCATGGAGTGCGGCATTGGCCTCTCCGGCTTCAACGACATCAAGGAAGGCGATTTGATTGAAGCCTTCTCCACCGAGAAGCTGGCCGCCGACCTGGGCGCGCTGACCTCCGCCAAGGCGTAACGCAACTTACCAGCAGGAACAGACCGGCCCGCTCCTCACATTGAGAAGCGGGCCGGTTTTTTGATGCTAGGAACTATGCATCGAGCATCCAGTGGCTTTGCTCCGATTTCGGACTTGAGCCGGGAAGCGAGCGCAAGCATATCTCGAAGCTCGCACTCCCAGACAACAATCGGCTTCCATCCCGAATTCGTAAGGGATATTAAAGATCGCGCGTCCCTGTCTGCATTTGTTTGGCGTTTACGTCGCCAGTAATCGGAATTGGTTTTGGGTTCTCTTCGACCGCGGGGACAGTTGTGCCCATGAAAGAAGCACCCATTACCGGCGCAAGGGTGGGAAGCCAAACGCCAACCCAGGGGGCGAATCAGCCGTCCAATTCTTCTAGGTCTACCTTGGTGGGGACACCGTCTCCATCATGTAAATACACGTCAAAGACAGTCGCGTCGCTCCCTGGCTTTGTCTGGAGGTAGTGCGCCTTGCGCGCGGCTTCTTCCGGACTCGCTGCATCAAATATGTCAATTGACCATTCCACGCGATAGCCCATACTCTCCTCGGTTTCTCGCCGGCTCGCCGACGCAGTTATACGCGGGTCAACCAGGAAACCTGAATCAACACCCGCTCTGTTTTAGTAAATCGGAGTTGGCTGCATAGAGGATTAGGAAAAATCTCGTGATAGGGAGTCTTCCGGAAATTCTTGACCACGAAGAGGAAAAAACGATCTCGTAGTTCTTTCGCGACATCGTACTCCCTCGGAGTGAGCGAGACGCTGCCAACCTGCTCTCGTAGACCTTTGACCTCTACCGCGAGAAAATCTTTGTCTTTCTCCCGGCTTAAACGGAAGTCGTACCCGCAGCCCAGTTGAGTCGTATTTTCAATCATGTACTCACTAAATATAGGAAGAGTGGAATGCTGAGACTCAAAATATCGCTCCGCTGCCAGGCCGGTAATGAGCCGCTTCGCAAATCCAGAATTGCCCTCGTCGCTTTCATCTTTTGTTTCGATCGCGCTCAATGCGCTCTCGCTGTATCCCACAAAGGATATGATCAGACCACTGAAAGAATCGAAGTCCAAGTCCTTGTATTCATCCAGCACATTTTTGCAATACGCTCGAATCTCGCGATTGTGCCAACCTTTCCTAGACTTAGACAAAATGGGGTCGAACTCGTCCCTGTAATTCTTGATCGAAGCAGGGCGGGAACCCAGTGCATATCCCACGACGTTATAGGCTTCCGCATAAGTGCGGAATCCAAGCCGTCTAATACCAAGCAGCCCGAATTTTGAGAGATATATGCCTGTAAGAATTAATTTCTCGCGAACTGCGATGCGGTCCGGGTTGAGGATCATCTTGCCGTGAGCCCCCAGTTGCCGCCACCTGCGAAGAACTCATAGTATTCCATTCGTCTTTTTCTATAGGAGTTCACAGGCACCGCCAAGTCCTTATGGACGTAATGATAGAGCATCAAATCCTAATATGGAACCGATAACATTTATTCCCAATTCTCATGAAAGAACCAGCCCGACCCGACGCAGATCGTTTGCATAGAATTACCTCGCGGCAGCGTTCAATGTTTACATGGCCCAACTCCATCCAAATGACCAATTTCCCGCCGAAAAAAAGCCGACCCCCCACCCCCCTACCCTCTTTTTTGGGCAACTTCCCCGGTCTTCATCCATCCAACCTATTGATACTAAGCGAGATACAAAAACTACCTATTATCACATCAGTAAACAGAAAGGCCCTGTTTTCGGGCTATTTTGCCCTGAAATCGTGCCAAAACCAAGGCGTTTTGCCCTATTTTCCACGGATTCCAACTTCCTCAGCCTCCGCGCGGATAGAGCTGGCGAGTCACAACAACTCCATGCAATTTCCTTTCAAAAGTTGGCACGATGGGGATAAAATCGGCGCGTGAGAGCCGGTATGAGGCTGGGCGGTGACCCACTCCCTGAAACCTCAGTGCGGCGCCTCACGAATTCGGGCAAGATAGCGATTTTCCCCACCGGGCTTCCCCCCGGCAAAACCTTAAACCTAATCGGCTTTTTCAAAGGAGGAGATCATGGGACACGCAACAATTCCCGTTCCCGGTCCCGAAGGCCAGGAACAAAAACATCCTGAACCGCAGCATCCTGCTCTCGCGCCCAAGCCCGCGCCCGCTTCCGGCACCACTACCTACACACTGGTCACAGAACCCGATCAGGCGCTCACGCCAATCTACAACCTGCTCTCCTCGGCCAAAAAGTCCATTGACATGACCATGTACGAGCTTTCTGACACCACGGTCACTACCATCCTCCAAGGCTGCTGGCTCCGGCGTGACGGTCCGCGTCATCCTCGACCAGAACAATGAGAAGGCCAACAACACAACGGCCTACAACACCCTCACCGCCGGCAAAGTCTCCGTCCACTGGGCCAACCCCGCCTACGCCTGCACCCACCAGAAGACCATCACCGTGGATCAGGCCACCTCGGCCATCATGACCCTCAACCTCACCCCGGAGGACTACACCACCACCCGCGACTTCGCCGTCATCACCAACAACGCCGCCGACGTGGCTGCCATCGAAGCGACCTTCAACGCCGATTTCACCAACGCCGCTATCACTCCGCCGACCGGCCAGAACCTCGTCTGGAGCCCCACCAACTCCCGCTCCGCCCTGCTCGCCCTCATCGACGGCGCCACCAAATCTCTCCTCATCTCGCAGGAGGAATTCGCCGACACCGGCATCCAGTCCGCCCTCGAAGCGGCCCTCAAGCGCGGCGTCGCCGTCACCCTTGTCCAGGAGAATCTCAGCGGCACCTATTCCTCGGTCCTCAACACCCTCAAAGCCGCCGGTGCGCAAAATAGCCATTTTCAGCTCCAGAACCGGCTACTACATCCACGCCAAAACCGTCCTCGCCGACTACGGCACGGCGCAGGCCAAGCTGTTTGTGGGTTCGGAAAACTTCTCCACCGATTCGCTCAACAGACAACCGCGAACTGGGTCTCATCTTCTCCGATGCAGCCTGCATGGCAGGCGTTGAAGCCGCCATCACCGCCGACTTCAACAAAGGGACGAAATTCTGAGTCGCACACAGCGCCGCAGCTCGGCAATGCCTGCACAGGCACCGGAGTCCTCTGTGGCGGAAATCGTTTGGGCTGAATGAAATGCCCTGACGGCGCGGCTTGGCCCAGGCGCTGATTCCGGGTATAATGGAGATTCGGCAAGCTGCCGGAGGCGTGTGTCTTATTGCGCCCCGCTGGCTGGTCCGCTGGAAGGCCCGCGATTGAGCGCGTCTGAAGAAGGCGACTGGTCCCGGCGGCGCGAAAGACCAAAGTTTGGAGCAAAGTCATGGCACAGGTATGCGACATCTGCGGGAAAGGCCCGCAGTTCGGCAACAATATCTCTCACGCCCACAACATCACCCGGCGGAGCTGGAGCGTGAATCTGCAGGCTGTGAAGGCGCTGGTGAACGGCCACGCCAAGAAGCTTCGCGTGTGCGCCAGTTGTATCAAGAGCGGCAAGGTCGCCAAGGCCTGAGGCCCGCGGACGCAGAGCCCACGGGGGTGGCCCCGGCTGCTTTCAGGATCTAAATCCCGCAGCGAACTCCAGGGGATAAAGTCAGCATTGACGCGAACCCCGTCCTGACTGGGCGGGGTTTTGTTGTGCCTGCCGCCATTATGTACCTGATACGCCAAGCGGTTATTTTCTATATTTTATGGAATAACAAAAGCCGATTATGCCCTAAAATCGACGGTATGCCACGGCTACATGGCTAGGCATATAGGACTTGGACTCGCCCGATTAATTCGGGACCGTTCCTACGCTGCCGGCGCACTGTAGAAATCTGAGCAAGGCCTGCAAAAGCTACGCGCGGATTTAAAGGCCTCAGGCCGTACGCGCAGTAGCGAGCGGCCCACCGAAAGGAGACGAATGCTTTATCCAAGGGAAGATGACGGCAAATGTGTGCATGACGAACTGGGCGGTAGACCCATAGAGAGGACTGGTTTTGATGGATTTCAGTGTCCTTTATGCGGGTATGAAGTCGTGTATGCGTTAGACGAATCCGGCAAACGAACCGGCAAGGCAATGCTTTATACGGTGCGGAGCATATGATCAATTTAGCACGATTGATTAGCGCGTGTTTTCTGATCTTGTTCATTTTCCTCGGGCGAATTAGCTATCGCCTTAAGAAGCAAAACGAAGATGCATGGGCAGCTCAAGCATGGCTCCGGATCATTGCTGACGAGTTGTACATTGCGAGAAAAGACGGAGAGATTGAGAAGTGTACCAATGAGGTGGCAACTTCTGACACCGACCCGGAAAAGACCAGCCAGGAAAAGGCCAGCCAGTGGGTCCACGAAAGAATTGTTGTCCATGCGTGGCATGCTTCTCGCCCTGGCATGATTATGGAGATAGAAAATCAACGAGATTTTTTGATGCGAATAAGACGAAAAATACTAAAGTAATGCTCAAGAAAACCTATTACTCGCCAGTTTGCAATTTATCTTTTTTTGTAGCTTGGCATGAACTGAAGCCCGTCCGTATCAATTCCCAGGTCGGGGTTTTGTCGAGGCATGAGAATAATGGAGGAAATATCAAATCACTGATATTATTCGGCTTCCTACTTTGTGCAACAGATACATAATACCTGTGCCTTTTTACCGCGTCATTCGACATGATAGTTGGGCGCCTCCCGGGTGATGATCACGTCGTGCACGTGGCTCTCGCGCAGGCCGGCGCCGCAGATGCGCACAAACTGCGCCTTCTCCTGCAGCTCCGCGATGGTGGCGCAGCCCAGGTAACCCATGCCGGAGCGCAGGCCGCCGACCAGCTGGAAGACCATGGACTCCAGCGGCCCGCGATAGGGCACGCGCCCTTCGATGCCCTCGGGGACAAACTTGGCCAGGCGGTTCTGGCTGGCGCGCTCGCGCTGCACCACGCCCTCGGTGCCCATCTCGGCGCTGGCCAGGTCGTCGGTGCTCTGGAAGTAGCGCTCGCCCGAGCCCTGGCTCATGGCGGTCAGCGAGCCCATGCCGCGATAGCTCTTGAAGCTGCGGCCCTGGTAGAGGATGGTTTCGCCGGGGCTCTCGTCCACGCCGGCAAAGAGCGAGCCGATCATCACCGAGCTGGCTCCGGCGGCGATGGCCTTGGTGATTTCGCCGGAATACTTGATGCCGCCGTCGGCGATGACCGGAATTCCGCGCTCGCGGGCGGCGCGCGCGGCCTCGGAGATGGCGGTAATCTGCGGCATTCCCGCGCCGGTGACCATGCGCGTGGTGCAGATCGAGCCCGGTCCGATGCCGACTTTGATGGCGTCCGCGCCGGCGTCGATCAGCGCCAGCGCGCCCTCGTAGGTGGCCACGTTGCCGGCCAGCAGGCCCACGCCGGGAAAGGCCTTCTTCACCTCGCGCACCGCCTCCAGCACCCGCGACGAGTGTCCGTGCGCCGAGTCGATGGCCAGCACGTCCACGCGCGCCCGCACCAGCTCCGCCGCCCGCTCCAGAAAATCGCCCGTGGCCCCGATGGCTCCGCCCACCCGCAGACGGCCCTTTTCGTCCTTGCTGGCGTTGGGGTATTTCAGCTTCTTCTGGATGTCCTTGACCGTGATCAGGCCCTTCAGGTTGTACTGATCGTCGACCACCAGCAGCTTTTCCACGCGGTGCTTGTGCAGGATCAGCTCGGCCTCTTCGAGCGTGGTGCCGACGGGGACGGTGATCAGGTCCTCCTTGGTCATCACGTCGCCGACGGGAATGTCGGTGCGCGTTTCAAAGCGCAGATCGCGGTTGGTCAGGATGCCCACCAGCCGCTTGCCCTGCGTGACCGGCACGCCGGAGATCTTGTAGCGCCGCATCACTTCGAGCGCGTCGCCGATCATCTGGTCCGGCCCGATGGTGACCGGGTCCACGATCATGCCGCTCTCAGAGCGCTTCACCTTGTCGATTTCGCCGGCCTGGTCGGCGATGGTCAGATTGCGATGCACGATGCCGATGCCGCCCTGCTGCGCCATGGCGATGGCCATGCGCGACTCGGTCACCGTGTCCATGGCGGAGGAGAGCAGCGGGGTGTTCAGCGTGATGTCGCGGGTCAACTGGGTCTGCGTGCTGACCTGCACGGGCACCACGTCGCTGTAGGCGGGCACCAGCAGCACGTCGTCAAAGGTGAGGGCTTCGGGCAAGTTTTTGGCCAGCATAATGCTCTGATGCGCCTGGCGGGCCGGGAATCCAGTCCCCGGCGCGGCAGGCGCTTGAAATCTATTGTAGCGGAGGGGGCAAGGGCGGGCCGGGAGGCCATGATTTCCGGTTCAAATACCGGCAATTCTGGTATATAATTCTTCCGACGCATTTTTCGCTCGCTTTTCGCTGTCTCCGGTAAGATGCAATCTTGATTCAGGAAAGGTTGAGCCGTTATGAGTGCCTTGGGGCGATTTTCCGCGATTCTCTCGTTGTTCATCGTTTGCATCTGCGCCTGCAAAGCGGGGACGCAAGCAGCCACCCCGATGACCACCATCAATGGTCCGCAGGGGGGCAAGATTGTCTACGGCACAGTGGCCGGGGCCACGACCCAGGCGGCGGCCATGAGCAAGCTGCTGAGCAAGTGCATAACAACTGCGGCGAAAAGCCGCAGATGGGAAGGTCTTCCAGTTCAGCGGAACGAATTCCGTCGGGGTCTTCTTTACGGTGACCGATCACTCGGAAGGAAACATATCCGTTGGGAGGCCTGGTGATTGCCGCCGCAAC
Organism: uncultured Acidobacteriaceae bacterium; assembly: GCA_963765995.1. GTDB lineage: Bacteria > Acidobacteriota > Terriglobia > Terriglobales > Acidobacteriaceae > Telmatobacter. The sequence goes on from CAVXYT010000005.1 coordinate 60,238, forward strand.
CGGGCCCAACCAGGTAGAAGCGGCCATGATCTACGACGATGCGTCGCGCTTCGGCAAGACCGTGAACCCGATGCTGCAGCAACTTTTCAGCGTATGGCATCCGGGCGCAAGCTCACCCGCCACGGGAACCGCGCCTGCTTCTGCAGGGAATGCCGGGGGTTCTGTTGTGGCATCGCAGGGAGGGTCAAATGCATCGCTGCATCCAGTCACCGCGCCAGACAACAACTCGGCCACCATCGCATTTCCCGACGGCTGGTCGGCTTGATCCGCAAAGCAACCATGGCGCCATCATCGTGCGCGGGCCGAACGGCGAGCAGATGGGTCTTGAGATGAACCGCGGCGCTATCGATCCCACCAACCCCTTCCGGGCCAGGAGTGATGCGCACGGCCAACTCGAAGGACCCGGAACCGTGGTCTATGCCTTCCGCGGCGATCTGACCAAGGAGTTCGTTCCCGTCTTCCAGGCATGGCGAAAGGCAGGCGGCCAGGGCCCGGCGAAGATCCAGGTGGACAAAATCCAGGAGATGACCGAGCCTCAGGGCGTCCACGGTGTGATGGCCAGCGGGCAGATGGATCCTGACGGCAAAGGAATGCAGTACTTCAGCGACCTGATGACGGTGAGCGATCCGACGCGCGACTACGGCTCATATTCCGTGACTCTCAGCCATACAATGCTGCCCCTTGCGATCGCTGACAAGGAGAAGCCAATGTTGACCTCGATCATCAATTCATACAAACCGAACATGCAGGTGGTAAACGCGGAGAACACGAAACTGCTGCAGCAGAAGCAGCAGTCTGACCAGCAAACGCTGGCGGCGGCCCAGGCGAGAGTGAATCAGATTCATCAAATCGGCGCGCAGGCGACGGCTCGGATGAACGCAACCGAAGCGTCCAACAGCGCCGAACAGGCCTCCTGGAACGCCGGCCAGGACGCCAATGCCAGGAACAGCCAAGGATTCAGCAACTACCTGCTCGATCAATCTGTGGTGCAGAACAACGCCACGGGAGCACATAGCACGCAGTGGAATTCAACAGCAGATGCGCTTGTGCAGGCCAATCCCAATCGCTTCCAGTACGTGGATAACCAGAATTTAATCAAGGGAACGGATTACTGAGCTTCAACGGTGGCGCGAGACTACCAGGGAGGGATTTCATCCTTCTTGCGGTCAGGGCTTTTTCAGGAGGGATGCGCCGCGCGATAGCCGCTTCACACCCCCACGGGGAAGGGCTTGGGGCTGGACTCGTCGGTGTTGGCGCCGCCGGTGCGCCAGCGCTCGAAGCGGCCTTGCAGCAGGCTCATCAGGCCGGTGTACCAGTAGCCGATGACGAACAGAATCAGGAACGGCGCGGTGAAGTAGTTCTGGTTGGAGAAGGTGTAGAGAATGGCGGCAAAGAAGTAGCAGCCGATGAGCAGCTCGATCCACGGCGCCAGGATCAGCCGCTTGCGGTACTTGGCGGCCTGGCACTTTTCGCCCTTCTTGGCCACGCGGTACTTGGGGGTGCGCACAAAGGCGCTCTTGATGCCGAACAGCGCCTCCATCACCGCCTTGGTGTTGGTGACGGTGAGGCCGATGCCCAGGGCCATCAGAAAGGGCAGATAGAGAAAGGTCTTCCACCAGGTCTTGGGAAAGAGCTCGCGCTCGGCCGCCAGGTAAAAGACCGCAATGGAGAAGGTGGAGGCGGTGAAGAGCGGAAAGTCGATCAGCAGCATCTGGAACCAGCCCTGGTAGAAGCGCACGATCATGGCCGGCATCAGGAACGCCGTCATGACGACCATCAGCGGATAGCTCAAGTTGGCCGTCAGGTGGTAGACGGCCTCGACCTTGATGCGCCGCGGCACATTCGACTTGAACATCATCGGCAGCACTTTGATGCTGGTCTGGATCAGCCCCTTGGCCCAGCGCGCCTGCTGCGTCTTGAAGGCGGTCATCTCGATGGGCAGTTCGGAGGGGCACTCGACCTCGGGCAGGTACTTGAACTTCCAGCCGGCCAACTGCGAGCGGTAGCTCAGGTCGGTGTCTTCGGTGAGGGTGTCGTGCTGCCAGCCGCCGCCGTCGGAGATGGCCTTGATGCGCCACATGCCGGCCGTGCCGTTGAAGTTGAAGTAGTCGCCGGTGCGGACGCGGGCGCCGTGCTCGATGATGAAGTGGCCGTCGAGCAGGATGGCCTCGATCTGGGTCAACATGCTGTAGTTGCGGTTCATGTGGGTCCAGCGGGTCTGCACCATGCCGATCTCCGGCTCGGCAAAGTGGTGGATGACCTTCATGAGCCAGTCGGGCGGCGGCACAAAGTCGGCGTCGAAGATGGCCACGTACTCGCCCTTGGCCACCTTCAGGCCCGCATCCAGCGCCCCGGCCTTGTAGCCGTGGCGATTGGTGCGGTGAATGTAGACGATGGGGTGGCCCAGCGCCGCATAGCGCTCCACGATGCCGGCGGCTACCTGCTGGGTTTCGTCGGTGGAGTCGTCCAGCACCTGAATCTCAAGCTTCTCGCGCGGATATTCCATGGCGCAGACCGCCTCGATCAGCCGGTCGATGACGAACTGCTCGTTGAAGATGGGCAGTTGCACGGTGACCCGCGGCAACTCGTCGAAGTGCCGGGGCGGGTCGGGATGGTAGTTCTTCCGGTATTTGAAATAGAGGTAGCACAAGGTGTAGCGGTGAACGCCATAGAACGACAGAACGATCATCACCGCGAAGTAGGGCAGCAGCATCGCAGATCAAACCAGTTCCAGTGGTGGGTCACCGTGGAGAACGGGTCGGAAAACATCATCTTCAGTTAGTGGCGCAGGCTGGTTTGCGGGGCGAAGAGCAGGAACGCGGCCAGCCGTATCGGCAGCCCGCTCAGCAGACTGGCGGCGGGATTCAGAGAGGTCAAAAGCGCGGCGAACAGGGCGAGCCTCCACGGTCGGGATACCGGCAATTGTAGTCGATATGGGCCAGCGGGCGTCGGAGCGTCCAGCCGTTCAGCCAGGCCGCCGAAAGCCACCGGTCGAATCCGGATCGATCCCCGGCGGCCACGTATGTGCTACTCTTTGCCGTGGCTTGGATTCCCGAAAGCCTTCGTAGCCAGGCCATGCAGATTCTCTTAGCGGGAGTTGCCTTGAAAATGCTCAAGAAAGGCCGTTCGCCGGTTCTCTTTTTTCTGATTATTGCCGCCGGTTTCATGGCGCAGGCGCAGCAGAATCCGTCGCCCATGGTGGAGCACACCCGGGAGCACCCGCGGCTGACGAAAACAACGCCGCCTGGGCGGCGGCTGGCGTTGGAACTGGGTACGTTGTTTGTTCCCGAAAAGGTACGCAACGAGCACCCGGTGAAGCTGCTGCTGTTTTTCCATGGCGGCGACTGGCTCCCCGAACTTGCCGCCGCGCAGCAGCGGAATATGGCTGTGATCTCCATTCTGGCCGGCGCAGGCTCGGGCAGCTATGTGAAGCTCTTTACCGACCCGGCGCGCTTTTTACGCCTGATTGACGAGGCCGAAGCGAAAAGCGGCTTGCGGTTTGACGAGATCGATCTGGGCGGATGGAGTGCGGGCTGCGGCGCGCTGCGGCAGATTCTGGGCGATCCAGCATCGTATGAGCGCGTCAGCCGCGTGCTGTGCATAGACGGGGTGCATACCGGCTATGTGAACGGCAAGCCTGGCCCGGAGGAATCTCAGATCGAGACCGACAACCTTCAGATTTGGCTTCGCCTGGGGCGCGACGCCATGGCGGGGAAAAAGCGCTTCATCGTGACCCACTCGGAGATCTTTCCCGGCACCTTCGCCAGCACCACGGAGACAGCGGATTATCTGCTGAAGGAGTGGGGCCTGACCGCGCGTCCGGTGGTCAAATGGGGGCCGATGAAGACGCAGATGCTGAGCGAGGTAAAATCGGGCGGATTGCTGGTGATTGGCTTTGCCGGCAACTCGGCGCCCGATCATGTTGACCAGCTTCACTCCCTGCCGGAGTACCTGGTATGGCTGGGGAAGAAGTAATTCGCTGATTCACAATGTATATGGTACCCGCACTCCCGGTTCGTTTGGATCGAAGTCCCGCGTGTTCCGTGTGACCAGCAAACATTGATGCACCTCGGATGTCGCCCAGATAACGGCGTCCGGCAGCTTGATGCGTCTGGTCTTCCGAATGAGAACCGCGCGCTCGGCGGTCTTCACGTCAATCTGCAACAGATCGAAGCTCTGGAGAAATGCTCTTGCCGCGCTTTCCGTCTGCGGCGTGGTTCCCGCCATGACTTCCATCCAGCTCATCACGCTGATAGCCGGACTCCGGTAGAGCGCCAATTCAGCCTTGGCTTGCGGCAGGCCGCGCAGAAAATCGACGAGAATATTAGTGTCGAAAACGGCTCTCACCACTCGCTCCGCAACTTCTCCTGGTAGGCGAGACCATCTTCAGGAAGCGGCTCGGATTCACCGGGCAGATAAACCGTCTGCCCCTTCCACAGACCAAAGGCAGCCTCGCGCGAGGGCTTGTTTTGCAAAATATATGCAGCAACTGCTTGCCGCACAGCCTCGGCACGGGATAGCTTTCTGACTGCGCAGATTGCACCCAGCTCTTTAAGTTGTTGATCGGGTACATCAATGAGAGTCCGCATTGCCGTATGACCTCAGATATACATATCATATATCATTCTTTTTGGCTCGTCAAGGAATCGGCTTAAGCGCGACTTTCCACGTTTCATGCCACTACTCACCCCGTGCTTGCCGCCGCTCCAGTTTCTGGCGTACAGTGAGCTATATCCCATGAGGCAAGTTCTTCCATGACCACAGCTTCCGCTTCCTCCATCGTGGCCGCCGCGGGCGGCAGCTTCCTGCTTGAAACCCGCACCCCCGCCGAAGTCTTTACTCCCGAGGATCTGAACGAAGAGCAGCGCCAGATTGCTTCTACCGCGGCGCAGTTTGCCCGCGACGAGATTCTGCCCAACGCGGCGGCTATCGAGGCCAAACAACCGGGCGTTTTGGCGGGACTGATGCGCAAGGCCGGCGAGCTGGGCTTCACCTCGGTCGATATTCCCGAGGAGTATGGCGGCATGGAGATGGACAAGATCACCTCCATGCTGGTTACCGACCACCTGTCGGTGCTGGCCAGCTTCTCGACGGCCTTTGGCTCCCACGTTGGCATCAGCACGCTGCCGCTGGTCTGGTACGGCACCGAGGAGCAGAAGCAGCGCTACCTGCCCAAGCTGGCCACAGCGGAGTGGGTCGGCGGCTATGGGCTTTCAGAGGCCAGCTCCGGCTCCGACGCCATGAACATCCGCACGCATGCAACTCTCTCGCCCGATGGGAGTTACTACACTCTCAACGGCGAAAAAATGTGGATCACCAACGGCGGCATCGCCGGCCTCTACACCGTCTTCGCCAAGATTGTGGACCCGGCGTCGGGCAGCGAAAAGTTTTCGGCTTTTCTCATCGAGCGGCAGACACCCGGCCTGACTGTGGGCGCCGAAGAGCACAAGCTGGGCATTCGCGGCTCCTCGACCTGCTCGCTGGTGCTGGACAACTGCCGGATTCCCGCAGGTAATCTCTTGGGCGAGGCGGGCAAGGGCCACCATATCGCCTTCAACGTGCTGAATGTAGGCCGCTTCAAGCTGGGCGTGGCCTGTATCGGCGGCGCGCGGCATCGGGCTGGGACACATGATCCGCTACGCCAAGGAGCGAAAGGCTTTCGGCAAACCGATTGCGGAGTTCGGGCTCATTCAGCGGAAGATTTCATCCAGCGCCACCCGGCTCTACGCCGCCGAGAGCATGGCCTACCGGACAGCAGGCATGATCGAAGCGAGGCTGGCGCAGCTTGGACCCGAGAAGGGCCGCTCGCCGCGCGAGACGCAGCGCCGCATCGAGGAGTACGCCGTCGAGTGCTCCATCCTCAAGGTCTACGGTTCTGAGATGCTGACCCTGGTGGCCGATGAGCTGATCGCCACCATGGGCGGCTACGGCTACGTCGAGGAGTACCCGGCGGAGCGCTTCTATCGCGACGCACGCATCAACAGAATCTTCGAGGGCACTAACGAGATCAACCGGTTGATCATCACCGGCTGGCTGATGAAGAGCGCGCTGAGCGGACAGCTTCCGCTGCTTCCGGCGATCAAGAAGCTGATGGACGAGGTGATGCAGCCGCCGTCGTTTGAGGCCGGGACCGATGCGGGCGAGTTGCTGGCGCGGGAGGCCGAAGCGCTGGCCTCGGCCAAGAAGATTGCCCTGTTTGCCGCCGGAGTGGCTAGCCAGCGGTTTATGGCCGCGCTTCAGGACCAGCAGGAGGTAATGGCTGATCTGGCCGAGATCATCATGCAGGTCTACGCACTGGAGTCGGCCTTGATGCGGGCGCGCAAGCTGGCCGGGGCGGGACGAAGCTCAGCCGAGGCTGCCGCTGCCATGACTGGATTGCTGGCCGACGAGACAATCGCCCTGGCCGAGCAGGCCTCACGGCGCGTGCTGGCGGCCTGCGGCGAGGGCGACCTGCTGCGGACCCAATTGTCTATCCTGCGCAGGCTGGCTAGGTTCACGCCGGGCGATGCAGTGGGATTGAGCCGCACGGTGGCGCGGCATTGCATCGAGGTTGAGAAGTACCCGTTTTAGGGTGATTGGTTTGGAGGACTTAATTACTCCACCGTCAGGTTTTCGAGAAAGAAGTCCAGGTCTTTCATCGCTGGCTCTTCAATGGAGGCTGCCGTGTCCAGCAGGACAAGGTAGTAGAGCTTGCCGGGAATGCGCTGCTGGATTTGACCGGGGTGGTATGCGTGTGTTCCTTCTTTGACACCTGACTGGGGCAACGAATCGGGGGCTTCGAAGATTAGTCCCGGAAACTCCGGCTGATCCCGCTCGAAGATGACGATTCGGCCGTGGCCGTCCCCGTCATCTTTATACATTCCCGGCTGCTCTCCTTTCAGAGCGATGCAAGTAGCGGCGGGGCAACGGCCTGGCGTGAACGTCTCAAAATTTCCATCTTTCAAAAACTTCTTGGAGAACTCTTGCAGCGATTCGTTTTCTTTGGGCTGCTTGACAAGCAACAGAACACTGGGGTGCAGGTCGTGGACTGTGGCCTTGTAGGGGCCGGTGCTGAAGTAAGCCACGCAAGAGCCATTTTTGACCGCCATTTGATTGATGGTCCAGTCGCCTCGCGCGCGAAGGCGCACACCGCACGTGGTGCTGGTGAACTCCGGATCGTCGCCATTCTTCTCTGCTTGCCACACTTCCTTGGGTTGATACTCTTTCTTTGGATCGAAGGCAATGTAGCGGTTGCGCGTTGCATCCGCTATTACGGTACGCGCCTCCAAACTGGGCGCATGTAACTTCTCTGAGTGGTCGAGGGCACGTAAAAAGTGTGCAGGCATGTTGGCAATCGTGGCGCACTCCATGTAATCGTCCCAGAAGGCGGCCGGCAGTTGATCCCAGGCGTGGCTGCTCTCGATGCTCAACATCTCATCCGCGCCGGCTTTGGATTCGAGAGTCTGGCAGCGCAGCGTTGCGCGAAACCACGGAGCGCGAATGTCGGATGGTGCCAGCTTTTGAGCCTGTTCCAGCACTTTCAGCGTGATGTCATAGCTTCCATCCACATCGAGGTTATAGGCATAGCTCGCAACCAGGCCAGTCAGCAGCAGGAGTTCGGCATTATCTGGATGATTCTTCAGCGCAATGGTGAGAAAGCCCAGGTCTTTGCCGAGACGCGTGGCCACCTCCTCTTTGGCGATTGGAAATTTCCAGTTGCTCGTCCAGACATGGCTGTATGGTTCAAGTTGCCGGACGTCGTCGAGCGCCGCCAGAACGGCGGTCTCCTGCGGAAGCTTGTCTGCATGGATGGCGGACACATCCGCAAGAGCGTGCGGGGCCAGGAAAGAAAAAGACAGCACGAAAAGCAGGGCGGCATTCTTGCGCACGTGAGTCTCCTGATTTGAAACTTGAGAACCAGTGTAGTCAATTCTGCGGGAAAGCGCTTAATTCGGCGCGCCGGTGGTCTCAGCAGCGGCGAAGGTACATTCGCGGCACTGGCAGGCGCGGCGGAGATAATCCCAGGAGTAGATGCCAGTGGTATGGCCGTCAAGCCAGTTGAACTGGATGGCGTAGCGGCCGACGGGTTGAACGCTGGCGGGCTTGGCGGGAGGAGTGTACATGGGCAGTACGGCGGTGGGTTTGGGTTTGGGCTGGCCGGGCTTGCGGCCTTGCTGCTTGCGCTCTTCGACGCAGGTGGCGCAGGGGCAGGCCTCGCGCAGCCAGGCGAAGCTCCAGGCGCTGCGGTGCCCGTCGGCCCAATCGATCTCCATGCCCTTGCCCTCGGTGACGAGCACCCGGACCTTCTCCGGAGTGACGCTGATGCGCGCGAGCGGACGCTCGGCCTCGCTCTCCTGATTCTTGGGGGCAATGCGGATGCCTTCGTGGCTCATAAGTTCAGTTTACAGTGGTCAGTGATCAGTGGTCAGCCGCCAACTGTTCGCTGTCTGCTGTTATAGATCCCTGCGAAAGAAATGTTCTTGCGCCGTCCCTACGGGACTCTGGAGTGAATCTGTGGAATCCCCTTTCCCCACGCTAAAGCGCGGGGCTAACAAACACTGCGCCTCCGGCGCGCTTATCAGTACATTACATATACAGCCATCAATAGCTGGTTTACTGCCGCCAGAAGAACCATGCGGCCATGAAGAGGCCGATAAAAATGACCAGCCCGCGGAGCACGGGCTGCGGGATGCGGCGGGCGAAGCGGGCCGACGAATAGCCGCCGATGGCGCAAACGACCATCGCCACCAGGCAGTAAGGCCAAACAACTTTGCTGCTTACGGCGAAGATGACCACGGCGATGCCGTTGGCCAGCGTGGTGGAGACCACTTTGAGGGCGTTGATCTCGTGCAGGTCCTGGTAACCGAAGAGCGAGAGCACAGTGATAAGCAGAAAGCCCGCTCCGGCGCCGAAGTAGCCTATATAAAAACAGACCAACATGGTTGCCAGAAAGACCGGCAGGCGGCGCGGCGGGTGGGTTGCGACGGCGCTGGCGCCCTTGCGCCGGGCAAGCCAGCGCGAGACCGGGCCGGTGAAGGCGAAGATCGAAGCGGACATCAGCAGCAGCCAGGGAACCAGATGCAGAAAGGTCATCTGCGGCGTGTTGAGCAGCACCAGGGCGCCGGCCGTGCCACCGACGAGACCGGCTACGCCCATGGGCAATGCAAGACGCAGGTTCTTGCGGATATCGTCGCGATAGGCAGCAATCGAGGTGATCTGGCCAGGCCACAGAGCCACCGTGTTGGTGGCGTTGGCCTGCACGGGCAGAATCTTCATGCTCAGCATTGCCGGAAAGGAGAGAAACGAGCCGCCGCCCGCAACGGCATTCAGCACGCCAGCCAGAAACGACGCCACGGTAAACCAAAGCCAGTGCCAGTCGATAAAGTGAGGAAGGGTGGAGAGAAGAATCATCTTTCTCCAATTGTAAAAGGCCGCAGGAGTAGACTTCTCAAAATGAGGACGCTGATGAAGAGACGCTTTGCATTGTTCGCCATAATTGCACTTCTGCCGGTCTGCTGTTTGTCCGCGCAAACCCCGGCCAAGGCCGACCCCTGGGCCGGGCTTCGCTTTCTGCTGGGATTATGGGAGGCAAAGACCACCGGCGGAGTGGCTCAGGCACAAGCCTCGGCCGGTTACTCCTTCCGGCTGGAGCTCAGCGACCATGTCCTGGCGCGGCACTCGAGAAGCGGCGCTTGCGCGGCCCCGGATGACTTCAATTGCCAGCACAGCGATCTCCTCTACATCTATCCCGCGGGCAACGGAACAGCGCTGCAGGCGATTTACTTCGACAATGAGGGCCACGTCATCCACTACGACGTTTCCGCACCTAAGCCCAGAAGCGTGGTTTTCCTTTCCGATCCCGCGCAGCCGGGGCCACAATACCGCTTGAGCTACGAGCTGCTGGATGGGGTGATGAGCGGCAAGTTTGAGCTGAAGATGCCAGGGCAGACGGAGTTCATGAGCTACCTGGAGTGGAGCGGGAAGCGGGAGTAGCGGGAGGATTTGGGAAGAACAGATGTCGATTCTGGTTTTATCTCCCCTAAACAACTGAAAATAAAGATAAATATTAGTTTTCAAATATATGAGCGCTATACGCGCATATTTTATGAATCGTTTATGCTATGATTGTGTTAGGTTGATTGAGCGGCCGCGACTCATGGTTCCGGCCCCAGCCAATCCAAATATCAGGAGGTAAACAATCATGGCAATCACTCGTTGGGATCCTTATCGGGAAGTCGTAGCATTACAGAACCGCGTCAACTCCTTGTTCCGCGATTTGAACGAAGGGGATGACCCGGTGGCGGCAGCCAGCTTTGTGCCGGCAGTCGATATTTATGAGGATGCGCAGAAGGTGGTGCTCAAGCTGGAAGTGCCGGGCATCGACCAGAAGGACCTGGATGTGCGCGTGGAGAACCACACATTGACGGTGAAGGGCGAGCGCAAGTTCGAGTCGGAGGAGAAGGAGCAGAACTTCCATCGCATCGAGCGGCGCTATGGCAGTTTCTATCGCGCCTTCACACTGCCCTCCACGGTCGATACGGAGTCTGTGGCGGCCAGCTACAATGCGGGAGTGCTGAAGCTGGAGCTGAAGAAGAAGCCCGAGGCCCAGCCGAAGCAGATCGAGATCAAAGCGGCGTAAAAGCAGGGATCAGGGGTCAGAGATCAGGGATCAGTTTTCCGCGGCTTGAAGAGTGCTGCGGCGTTGTTCATGAGTCGGTTCGGGTTCAAGTAAATGCTGAATGAGCAACGAGTCTACTATGCTGTTCCTTGACTCCTGACCTCTGATCACTGACCTCTGGAGAGAAAATGGCTATTCGCTGGGAAAAACTGACGGTCAAGTCGCAGCAGGCGATGGAGCAGGCGCAGGCGCGGGCAACCGAACTCGGAAATCCCGAAGTGCTGCCGGTGCATCTGCTGCTGGCGCTCATCGAAGACCGCGAGGGCGTGATTCCGTCTGTGCTGGACAAGATCGGCGTTCCCACCGAACGGCTGGAGCACGAGCTGCATCAGATCGAGGAGAAACTGCCGCGCGTGGCCGGCTCTGCGAGCCAGCCCGGTGTGAGCCAGGCGTTGCAGAAAGTTTTGGACCAGGCCTTCCGCGAGGCGGCCAACTTCAAGGACGAGTACGTTTCCACCGAGCACTTGTTGCTGGGTGTGGCGCATGTCAAGAATGACGCGGCGCGCGAGGCTCTGGTCGCTCTGGGCGCGACGCACGAGGCGATTCTGAAGGCGTTGACTGCGGTGCGCGGTTCGCAACGCGTGACGGATCAGAATCCCGAGGGCAAGTTTCAGGCTCTGGAAAAATACGCCAAGGATCTGACCGAGCTGGCGCGGCGCGGCAAACTGGACCCGGTCATCGGCCGCGACGAGGAGATTCGCCGCGTAATCCAGGTGCTGAGCCGGCGGACGAAAAACAATCCGGTGCTGATCGGCGAACCCGGCGTTGGAAAAACAGCCATCGTCGAGGGGCTGGCGAGGCGCATAGTCTCAGGCGACGTGCCGGAGAGCCTCAAGGACAAGCGGGTGATCTCGCTGGATCTGGGTTCGATGCTGGCTGGGGCAAAGTATCGCGGCGAATTCGAGGACCGGCTCAAGGCTGTCTTGAAAGAAATTGAAGAATCGAACGGCGAGATCGTGCTGTTCATCGACGAACTGCACACGCTCGTTGGGGCGGGCGCTGCCGAGGGCGCCATCGACGCGAGCAACATGCTCAAGCCGGCCCTGGCGAGGGGCGAACTGCGGGCCATCGGCGCGACGACTCTGAATGAGTACCGCAAGTACATCGAGAAGGACGCGGCTCTGGAGCGGCGATTCCAGATTGTCTATGTCGGCGAGCCGAATGTTGAGGACACGATTGCGATTTTGCGCGGCTTGAAAGACCGCTACGAGGCGCACCACAACGTGCGCATCAAGGACGCGGCGATTGTAGCTGCGGCGACGCTCTCGCATCGTTACATCAGCGACCGCTTTCTGCCCGATAAGGCCATCGACCTGGTGGACGAGGCCGCGGCTTCGCTGGCCATTCAGATAGGCTCGGTGCCGACGGAGATCGATCAACTGGAGCGCGAGGCTACCTCGCTCGAAATCGAGCGCGCGGCGCTGAAGCGCGAGACTGATGCCAACAGCATCGAGCGGCGCAAGGAAGTCGATCGCGAAGTTGCCGCGCTGAAGGAGAAGATCACGGCGCTGCGCGCGCGATGGACGCGGGAGCGCGAGGCGATCAGCCGCGTTAGCGAGATCAAGAAGAAGATTGAGTCGCTGCGCTTCGAGGCTGAGGAGCAAACGCGCAAAGGAATGCTCGATCGCGCTGCGCAGATTCAATATGGCGAACTGCCCAAGCTCGAAGCTGAACTGAAGAAGCTGAATGCCGCGCAGGACGGGGCACAGAAGGACGGAGCCGTCGCGCGCCTGCTGAAGGAAGAGGTCGATGAGGAGGACATTGCCGGCATCGTGAGCAAGTGGACGGGAATTCCCGTATCGCGCATGTTGGAAGGCGAAGTGAAGAAGCTCGTCGAAATGGAGCAGCGGCTCAGGGAGCGAGTGATCGGGCAGGACGCGGCGTTGACCATCGTAGCCAACGCGATTCGCCGGTCGCGCGCGGGGTTGAGCGATCCGCGGAGGCCTATCGGCAGCTTCATTTTTTTGGGGCCGACTGGCGTGGGCAAGACGGAGACTGCGCGGGCGCTGGCTGAGTTTCTATTTGACGATGAGCAGGCGCTGGTGCGCATCGACATGAGCGAGTACATGGAGAAGCACGCGGTGGCGCGGCTGATCGGCGCGCCGCCGGGATACGTCGGCTACGACGAGGGCGGACAGTTGACTGAAGCTGTCCGGCGCAGGCCCTACGCGGTGATCCTCTTCGACGAGATCGAGAAGGCGCACCCGGATGTCTTCAACATTCTGCTGCAAATAATGGACGACGGCCGATTGACCGACGCGAAAGGGCGCACGGTTGATTTCAAAAACACCGTGCTGATCATGACTTCTAACCTGGGCGCGCATCTGCTGGCAGGCGATGCGCTCAAGAGCGAGCACGACTTCAATATGGCGCGAGAGTCGGTGATGCGCGTTTTGCGCGAGCACTTCCGCCCGGAGTTTTTGAACCGCGTGGACGACATGGTCATCTTCCGCCCGCTGGGCGCGGCGCAGATGAGCAAGATTCTCGACCTGCGACTGAATGAGGTGAGCAAGCTGCTCGAAGACCGGCAGATTTCTCTGGAATTGACTGAGCCGGCGCGGCAACTGATTCTGGCTGCGGGTTCCGATGCGGCTTACGGAGCGCGTCCGCTGAAGCGTGCCTTGCAGCGCATGATTCAGGATCCGCTGGCGATCAAGATTCTCAACGGTGAAGTGCTGCACGGTGCGCACGTGCGCATCGACGTGGACCGCAAAACAAACCTTCTGAAATTTGAGCCGATGAGCCGCGAGGCGATGGCGTAACCACCTGCGGTGGGGCCAAACGCTCGCTGTTCGCTCGCAAGTGCTTTGTGCTATCCCAGGTCCGAAAATCCGGACCCTTTGACAGGCTCAGGGGCACCCGGCAAAAGGCTTCCAATACCTCTTGCAGTCCGCTATTTTCGGGGGTTAGACTCATTCCCATGAACTTGACGCTTCCCCGCACTTTCAAACTTGCCCCCATCGTCCTGTTGTTTCCTCTGGTCACCGGTTCCCTGTATGCGCAGGAGTGGGCCAGGGCTCGACTCGACGCGTCGCCACGTCACCGCGAGTACGTTCCGCTGCAACACGGGAGCCGAACCGTCCAGGCCTTCGTAGTTTACCCGGAGGTCAGCACCAAAGCCCCGGTCGTGGTGCTCATCCACGAGATCTTCGGACTCACTGACTGGGCCAAGGAGATGGCCGATGAGTTAGCCGCCCAAGGCTTCATCGTCATTGCGCCCGACCTGCTCTCGGGCTTCGGTCCGAACGGCGGCGGATCGAGTGAATTTGCCAGCCAGGACGCAACCATCAAGGCCGTCTCCGGCCTGGACCCGGATGTTGTGACAGCCGACCTGGACGCCGCGGTCGAGTACGGCAAGCATCTGCCCGCCGCCAACGGCAAGGTCGCTACAGTCGGCTTCTGCTGGGGTGGGGGCAAGTCTTTCGCCTTCGCAACACACCGCAAAGACCTCTCCGCAGCATTCGTCTTCTACGGCCCGGGCCCGGCGCATGTTAGTGCGATTACCGCTCCGGTTTATGGCTTCTACGGGGGCAACGACGCGCGCATTGGAGCCACACTTCCGGCGACCGTGGATGCGATGAAAGCTGCGGGGAAGAAATTTGAGCCTGTCACTTACGATAGTGCCGGCCACGGCTTCATGCGCGCAGGCGAAGATCCCAACGACAAGGTTCCGGGTAACAAGACCGCCCGCGAAGAGGGATTTGCACGGCTGATCAAACTGCTCAAGGAGATGTAGAGCGCGGCGGCGGCGTGTTTCCCATGTCCGAAAATCCGGACATGGGGCACCCGGCTAAGAGGTTACAGATTGTCGATCTGGTTTTGCGTCGCGCAAAGCCTAGTGAATGATCATTTTCAAGTAAATTTGGTGGCGCAATCCACGCTCGACAGCTTGCGCACGAACCTTGGCAACGTCTCTGGTACACAGACGAATCTTCGTAGCAGTCGAATCGCCGGTCACAACTATAGTGCAGGGACCGACGTAGCCTTCATTCATGGCCTTCTCGAATGAGGCCGCGACAGTTTCTTCGTTCTCTTCCCACCATGCGGCTTCTTCGGCTCGATTGGCAAATCGCTTACTCTTCGATTTCCTCGGCATCAGTGTCTCCCTATACAGTCTGTGGCGAAAGTCGAAAACGCTGAAAAGCATCCCTCAGGGGCTAAAGCCCAGATTTGTTTTTGCGTTTGCGGCACGACTAAAGTCGTGCCCTGACGCTTCTGGGTTCTTTATTGAGTTTTTCCGCAGTCTGTGAATCCGCGCCCTTTCAAAACACAACTTTCACCACCGGCTGCTAATACCCTATCGGTCATTTACTGCCGCAGTTCCACCAGCGTAGCTCCCTGGCCGCCTTCGTTTTGCGGGGCTTCGGCGATGGTGGCAACGTGGGGATGGGACTTGAGGAATTCGCGGACGCCGCGGCGGAGGATGCCGGCGCCGTGGCCGTGGATGACGCGGACGCGCTCGAGGCCGGCGAGGAATGCGCGGTCAAGGTACTGCTCCAATTCCTGCGTGGCTTCGTCCACGGTGCGACCGATGAGGTTGATCTCCATGCGCAGGGCGTCGGTGTTGGCGCTGGTGACGGTGACGTGCACATTTTTCTGCTTGCGGGCGGCGGCGAGCGGGTCAGCCTTTTCACTCGTCCGAGAGTCTGCCGTCTGCAAGACCTCACAGAGTTCGTCGCGCTTGACGCGCATCTTGATGGGGCCGAGGGCAACTTCAAAGAGGTCTTTCTCGATCTCGCGCTGCACGATGGCGACTTTGTTCATCGATTTGAGACGAACCTGATCGCCGGCGGCGACGTGGCGCAAGATATGCGGCTGGGCGTTGGCGTCGCCGACATCGGCGCCGGTGCGATGGGCGACGACGGTCTGGTTGAAGCTCTCCTGAAACTCGCGGCGCAGGCGCTGGATGCGGCGTTCGGCTTCTTTGGAGAGCTTGGTTTGCGCGGCGCGATCCTCGATGGCGCGCACGGTTTCGCGCATCTGAAATTCGAAGTCCTTGAGGAGCGAAGCCAGCTTGGATTCGAGCTCGCGGGTGCGCTGGCGCAGCTCAACGTCTCCCTCGCGGGCGAGCCTGGCGCGTTCCTGGTTGAGCGCGTACTGCTCGGCGCGGGCGGCCTTGCGATCCACTTCAAGTTGCGTGAGTTCACTGTGCAGGCGGTCGAGAAAACGGGCGATGTCCACCTGCTGCGAGCCGAGGCGCTGACGGGCGGCGGCGATGATGGCGGCGTTGAGGCCGAGACGCTCGGCGGTCTGGATGCCGGCAGACGCGCCGGGGACGCCGAGGCGGAGCTGGTAGTTGGGCACGAGAGTGACTTCGTCCACGCCGGCAGCGGCGTTGAGCACGCCATCCGTGTTGGCTGCGTAGACCTTGAGCGAGGTGTGGTGCGTGGAGATGAGCGTCCAGGCCCCCGCCGCGAGAAAGTGGCTGGCAATGGCAACGGCGAGCGCCGCGCCTTCTTCGGGATCGGTGGAGGAGCCAAGTTCGTCGAGCAGGACTAGAGATTTGTCGCCGGCGAGGCGCGAGAGGCGGTCGAGGTTGGTGATGTGCGCGGAGAAGGTGGAGAGTTCCGCTTCAATGGATTGCGCGTCGCCGATGTCGGCCAGGAACGCGGTGAAGACAGGAAAGGTGGCTGCCGTGGCGGGGATGGGCAGACCGGCTTGCGCCATCATGGCCAGCAGCGCTGTGGTTTTGAGAGTGACGGTTTTGCCGCCGGTGTTGGGGCCACTGATGATGAGCTGGCGCTCGGAGGCGGTGAGTTCAAGAGTCAGTGGAACGATATGGCCGCCGGTCAAGCGGAGATGCCGTTCGAGCAGCGGATGGCGGGCGGCTTCGAGTCGCAGAAGATCGGGCGCGATGGCAGGCGCAACGCAGTTGTAGTCGCGGGCGAAGCGGGCGCGGGCCTGGAGGCTATCGACCAGCGCCAGCACACGCGCGCCCTCGATGAGAGCGTGAGCGTAGCCGCCCACCTGGCGTGTGAGCGCGACGAAGATGCGGTGAATCTCGGCTTGTTCTTCTTCGATGAGGCGAACCAGCTCGTTGTTCTGCTCGATGGTTTCGAGAGGCTCGACGAAGACGGTTTGGCCAGTGGAGCTGACGCCGTGAACCACGCCGCTGATGCGCCGCTTCAACTCCGCGCGGACGGGAATCACGAAGCGATCGCCGCGAATAGTGATGAGCTCTTCCTGGGTTGCGCACTCGGAGGCGAGCTTGCGCAGGGCGGCGCGCAGGGACTCTTCGATTTGTCTTTGCTGGCGCTCCTGGTCGCGGCGGATGCGGCCCAGCTCGGGCGATGCGTTGTCGGCCAGCGAGCCGTCGGGCTGAATGGTGCGCTCGATGGATTCGGCTAACGGCCGCAGACTTCCGGTAAGCGCGGCGGAAAGTTGCGAGAGGCCGGATAGTTTGCCGATGAGGCGCGCCGGGGGCGAGTGCAGCAGCGATTGCCAAGAAGCCACGTCGTTGGCCAGGCGGGCGATGGCTTGCAGTTCGTTGGCTTCGAGGGCCGCGCCGGGAATCTGGGCTTTGGCGGCGTGTTGCGTGGGGTCGAAGAGGCCGCCGACGGGAATGGAAGTCTGCTCGTCGAGCAGCAGGCGCAGTTCGCCGGTGAGCTGGTGCTGGAGGGCGATCCAGGCTTCGTCGGTGGAGGGTCCCAAGTCGAGAATCGCCTGGCGGCCGACCGGGGACGCTGCAAAGCCAGAGACGAGCGCCAGCAACGGCTCCCACTCAAGAGCGGCAAGGTCAGCATTCAAGACCGGCGACGGGATGGGATCGAGAAGAGGCATAGATTTCTGTACAGAAACTATCTTAGCGGGCTGGGGGTGTTGCTTTGCAGACCGTGTTCTACCATGTTCCAAAGGCGGGAGAAGGTGCACCTGGTCCTTAGTCGGAGATCGTCGTTAGTTTCAGTTCGCCTTCCCAGCGCGCGACGACAGCAGCGGCCATGCAGTTGCCGATGACGTTGAGGGCGGTGCGTCCCATGTCCATCAGTGTGTCAACGCCGAGCAGCATCAGGACCGCGGCGGTGGGAATCTGGAAGGAACCGGCAACAGCCAGCAGAACGACAATTGTCGAGCGGGGCACGCCGGCGATGCCTTTGCTGGTGAGCGCGAGCGTTGCGAGCAGGACGATTTGTTGAACCACAGAAAGATGCATCCCTGCAGCCTGAACGGCAAATAGAGCGGCCATGGCGAGATAGAGGGTCGAGCCGGTCAGGTTGAAGCTATAGCCGGTGGGAATGACAAAGGAGACAATCCAGCGGGGCACGCCGAGTTCTTCCATGCGCTCCATGGCCAGCGGCAGCGCGACCTCTGACGAGGTGGTGGCAAAGCCGAGCGCGGCGGGCTCTGCGACTGCGGAGATGAAACGGCCGAGGGGAATACGCGCGACAAGCAGGATTGGCACAAAGACAAACAACAGAAAGATTGCCAAGGTGACGTAATTGGTTACGAGGAGCTTGGCCAGCGGCAACAACGTGGCGATTCCCATGGAGCCGACCGTGTAAGCCAGCGCGGCGCCGGCGGCGATGGGCGCGGTGACCATGACGATGCGCGTGAGACGGAACATGGTTTCAGTGAGCGATTGCAGAACGGAGACCAGGGGGGCGCGCTTCTTTTCAGGAAGGGTGGCCAGCGCTGCGCCGAAGAGCAGAGCGAAGATGGCGACCTGAAGGATTTGATTGTCGGCGACTGATTTGGCGATGTTTTCGGGAAAAATGTTGAGCAAAATTTGCTGCCAGCCTTCAGGGCGGGCGGTGGGTACTACGGCCTGAATGGAAGCGGGCAGCGTGACGCCAGCCCCAGCCTGGGTGAGATTGATGGCGACCGCGCCCAGGAGCAGGCCGACGGTGGTGACGGCTTCAAAGAAGATGATCGACTTGAGCGCGACGCGGCCCACACCGCGCAGTTCGTTGTGGCCGGCGATGCCGGTGACAATACCGCCGAAGATGAGCGGCGCAACGATCATGCGAATAAGGCGCAGAAAAATATCGGCGAGGAAGTGGGTTTGCGCGGCGACGGAGGGCGCATCCACTCCGAGTTCTGCTCCGGCAAGCATGGCAAAGAAGGTCCAAACCAGAAGGGAGCGGCTGCGGGCGGCGTAGGGAATGAAAAGGCCTATGGCCACCCAGCGAATGGCGATAGCAGGTGCGGCGTGAGGGTAAAAGATGCCCGCGACGAGTCCCGCAATAAAGATGAGGGTGGCAGCCAGGTTGAGGGCGCTAAGGGTGGCGTGGCTGGATTGCTCGGGAGGCAGCGTGGAGGTTGGCGTCATCGATGGGCCTTGAGGGTTCAAGGAGTCCATTATCCTATGGCGACGCCGTGGTGCGCTCGGGACAAAGCTGGGGCGGGATGGAGGAAATCCGCAAAAACGAGTTTTATCTATCTAACTCTTAGGCGATTCGCCCGTTGGAGCAGAGGAGGCGGCCGCGACGGCGGGGCAGGCCGCGCCGCAGCTTGCGCCGCAAGGGGTCTTGATCTCTGCAGGCGCGGGCTCGGAGGCAGGCGCGCTGCTCTTGCCCGCGTAGTCGTTCACATAAAAGCCGGCACCCTTGAAATGCAGACGCGGCGCGGTGAGCGGACGTTCGAGCACGCCCTGGCACTTGGGACAGACAAGCTCCTGCTCGGCCGAGAAGTTCTGGATCTTTTCAAAGCGGTGGCCGCACTGGGTACAGCGATAAGCATATAAAGGCAAGGCTCTTGACCCCCTCCAGGGACGAAATCACACACTAATCCTATTGTACCGGCAGGGTGATAATTATGTGCATTCAGCGGTTCCCAGGTCTCAGAAGCGAGATATCCACCCCACGGACGAAGACCTGTCCGTGGGGAACCCGAACCTGGGGCACTCAAACTGCAGGTTTAATGCACGGCGATGAGAACGGATGCCGAGTGGTCTTCCCATTCCAGGGTGAGCTTGCCGGTTGTGCCGCCGAGGTCGGCGATGGTGTACTTTAGGTTCTCGACCAGCGCCGTTGGCTTGCTCATGGTCATCTTCACCCGTCCCAGGTCATGCGTCTTGTCATACGCCAGGCCCGACTGGCCCGTCTGCTTGTTCACGACCAGCACCCAGTTGTCGGGGTCCGCGATGTCAACAAACAGCGTGTAGTCGCCCTTGGGAACCTTCAAGCCGCCCAGGGTGAGGTCCGTCTCGGTGTGCAGCTTGGTGGCAGCATTGGCGCCGGCGCGCCAGACAGGATAGCCGGGGTTCGCGCTGATCAGCCCATCCTTGGTGAAGATGTGGCCGGCGCGGCCCTTGACGCCGGGCGAGCTGTAGGCGATGGTGATGGTTTTGCCGGCAATGGTGGCTGACGCTGTGGCTGGCGGGCTGGCCGGCGGGCCCTTCGGCGGGGCTTTCGGCGGGGCTGTCTGGGCGGACAATGTGGCGGCGACGAACAAGAGGCTCGTACAGATCAAAAGACGCTTCATGGTGTACCTCTCCGTGTGGGCGAATCCTTGACGGGAGCAGTAGCCCCGACCCAACGATTGTCGCACCGGGAGGCCTGATTGGGAAACCGGGGTGGAAATCGGTTGGCGGGTGTCGGCCGTCAGTACGGAGCGAGGCCAATCTGGCGACAGCCTGGTACGTCGAGCGAAGCATCACCTTGACAATACTTAACATTGTATTATACTGACAAGTATGCGCACTGCGAAGACTATCTCGATTACACTTTCCCCTGATCTGCTCGTGAAGGCGCAGAAGACCGCCGAGCGCGAAGACCGGACGATCAGTGAACTCTTCCGGGAGGCTCTGCGCCGCTACATCACGGCCGATCCGGAGTGGGATGCGCTGCTGCGCCGGACACGCGCCACCGGCAAGGCGCTGAGCATCGCCACAGAGGCGGATGTGGAGCGAATGTCGGATGAGTTTCGGCAGGAGCGGCTCGAATCCGCGGCGCGATGAAGCGAGTCGTTGCGGACACGAATGTTTTCATCTCCGCTCTGATGTTCGGGGGATTGCCGGGGAGGTTTCTCGATCTTGCGTTGCGCCGGCAATTCACTCTGGTTACTTCAAGGACGCTTCTGGATGAGCTGGACGAGAAGCTGCGCGGCAAATTCGCAATTTCAGAAAGCGATGCGCTGGCAATTCGAGAAAAGCTCGAAGACAACGCTAATCTGGTCGATCCGGATTTTGAGCTGAATGCGGTTACCGACGACCCGGACGACAATCGCGTTCTGGAGTGCGCCGTCGCAGGCAATGCCGATCTTATCGTCAGTGGAGACAGGCATCTGCTGCGAATTGGCAGCTATACGGGGATTGCGATTGTTTCGGTGCGGCAGTTCATTGAAACTGCCGAGCTGTAAAGGGCGAAGTTCTAGAGCGAAACCAGAGTAAACGTGCCCTTGCTAAGGTTGTACAAGGTGGCTTTTTCTTTAGGAAAAAGCCACTTGGCAGCCGTGCCTCTGGGTACAGCTACTCTGGTTTCGCTATAGTCAGCGCATTGGGTTCTTTGTGTCCCCGGTCAGAGAATCGGGGGTTGCGGCAGCCGGCTACTTTGCCTTCTTTATACGCATTTGTGATCTGCAACCCGGGTTAATTCTGGAATAGGCTGTAGGCTTCCCTCAAGGACATAGGTACTTTGGACTGACCCCGATTTGAGAAGATAAAGGACCATGGACTGTCTTCCACCTCAGGGCAGCCATGAGTCAGAATTCGCCCTCCGCCGGAGACCACGATCTCGGCGTTGAAATCGATGGGGAGGGATGCCTGCATGGCTGCAAAGAGCGCCTTCTCGGCATTTGCGTGCGCATCGCTGACGTACTCGCCGATGGGCAAATGGACTCTCTTCCCGGTGCTTGAATCGACCATTGTGCGGCTGAACGATGCTGCTTTCATCCGTTCATGCAGCAGTACGTACTCGTTATCGTGGACTTCGATTCGGGCAGTAAACCGCATTGGGGAGGCTCCTTATGCACTATCTTTTCCTATTTGTTCCGGTCCGTCTAGGGGTTTTATAGGCTTATTGCCGGGTTTTGTCCCCCTCAGTACCAAAATCCTAACGTACCTTCTGTGGTGCAGAGGTGGGCTTCGAGGGAAGTGGGCAGTCGCGCCACTGCCGGTCTATGGGCGGATCAAGGATGGAGAACCCGACCAGCCATATCAGCTAAGATTCGGAGCGTAAGAAGATGAGACGAGGTGAGGACAATGGCAAGCGCAACCGTCGAGCCTGAACGAAGTTTCTACCATAGCTTTCCGCGAATACGCCCCTCGGACACGGAAGCATCGCTCAGGGTCAAGGGCCTGCAACTCCTGAGAGGAATCAAAGATATCGGATTGGTTCTCGCGCCGGAGGTTGTGGAATGGTCGGTACCGAAGTTAGATGGAACAACGCAGGTGATTCGCAACCGACAAGTTAGGATCTGCTTCACTGAACTATCACAGACTGAGCTACCCGAACATGCGACGGCTTTTGGACCTTTTTCGCTCGAGTTCCCGATTCACCTATTGCGGCAGTTCGGAATCCTTCCTGTTATCTATGTCCCACAAACGGTGGAAGGCGACAGGCTCCTAAGCTCCTTGGGCCCTGTCATGGTCCTAATGTTTGAAAACGCTAGACACACGCTGGATAAGCTAGATCAGCTGCTCAAGCTATCGGATCCTGAATACACTTTGGAGTTTGCGAGAAAAACAAACCCAGGTGTCACGCACGTTGACCCCAATTATGAACTAAACCTCCAGAACAACGATGAGGAGAAGAGGATCGTTAAAATTTTTTCTGTGCGGGCGAGTGTCGTTCGAGGTGTTCTCGAATACCTTAACTACAGGACAGCTCCGTTCGACTTGATGAGAGGAGCGATTTGGGCAGCGCAAAATCTTTTTTATCCGACGGACGACCAAATTAACAACAAACTACTATCCTACTATCGACAGCGAGAATGGCGGATCATTCCGGGCGTTGCGGTTGAGGGAAAGGCAATTGCGCGAATGACAACTGCAGACGAAAAGGAATTTCTCTTGAGCCTTGATCGGCAATTTTGGTCCAGGGAACTTGCTGACGATAAAGGAGGATTCCGACGAATCGACGAAGCGCAGGTGATAGACGAATTCCAGGGTAAACACATTTCAGAATGCATCCAGAAGGTGATTATGCCGCCCGAAGCCTACAATGACGCGCGAGAAATCTTCGGTGATGCGGTGATGGCCCTTCCTGAAACATCGTGATGGCACAAGCACGAGCCGGACAGCCAGACCCGAGTCGGATACAGTTTGTGCGGATTCAATGACGCCATCGATTGTGTTCATGGCAGTCGCCAAAGTGAAAGCGAAAGGGCGCAGAACGCGGACCTTTCGTTCCGCGTTCTGTGTTTGATTTGAATTGTTTTTGGCTGTTGCGGCACCCTTCGACTCTGCTCAGGGCAGGCTATTGAAGTCGTGCCCTGACAAAGTGCCGAGAAAAGCAAATGCGGGTCCTTCGACTCCGTTTGGCACAAAAGGCGCGCCAAACTCCGCTCAGGATGACACCTCTTTTAGGCCTTGACCAGCACGCCGCCGGTGAGGCGTTCTTTCAGGAGTTCGTGGCCGCGAGTTAGCAGCTCCTCCAGCGGCAGCTTGCCCGAGTCTACTTCGGCGAGGAGGTCGCGCTGGGCGGCGTACTCCTTGTTGACGATGCCGGCTTTGGATTGCAACATGCGCCAGGCTTTGCGGCGCTCAACGCAGAACATGACTAACTGGCGCGAGAGAGCGTAGTAAGTCGTCTTGCCCTTCTCTCCTGTTTTGCCGGCTTCTTCCACTGTGATGTAGACGCCGAAGTCGGGGATGAAGGCGCGGTGGCCGGGGGTTAGATAGCGGCGATAGACGACGTCTTGCTGGGTGATGCGGACCAGCATGTTGTCGAGGGGGATTAGGCTGGCTGCCGCTTCGGGCTTGATCTTCTTGAGGTGATTGCGGAAGCGGGCCTCGGTGACGCACCAATGGGCGACGGTGTAGTGCGAGGTTTCGCCGGTGAGCTTGTTTTTGGTTTCGTACCAGTCGAGATCTATCGACGGGTTGCCCTTGATGTCGAGGGCTTCCTGATAGGTTTCGCCGAGGCGCGGGTTGAAGACGAATTCGGGTACGCCGCGCGAGTCGCGCACACGCTGGGCCTGGAAGAGCGCCATGTCGTCGGCGACGCCGTGCTCGGGCTGGCAGGTGGTGAAGGCCTGCAGGAACATTGTGCCGCGATATTCCAGGCCGTCTAGGATGGCGCGGTAAAGCTTGGGCGCGTTGGCCATGGAGACCTGGGCGACGAAGGGCGAGCCGTGACCGGCGAGGAAGGTTTCCGCGACGGTCTTCTTCTCAGTGTTCTTGCCCTGCGTGGCCGCGCCAAAGGTGTTCATGTCGCCGCCGCCCAGCATGGGGGTCGAGTCGGAGTTCTGGCCGCCGGTGTTGGAGTAGACCTGCGTGTCGAGCATCAGGACCTTGACGTTGGGCCGGTTCTGCAGCATGACCTTGGAGACATTCTGATAGCCGATGTCGCCCATGCCGCCATCGCCGCCGACGGCCCAGACCTTGGGCAACTCGACGATTTCCTGATCGGTCATGAGTGCATCGGTGAAGTGGGTGAGGTGGTAATACTCTTCGGCGTCGATAACGCCTGAACTGCCCTGAACGGAGGACGACCCGTCGGCTGAGGCTCCGGCGTCGCGGATGAGGAGGATGTCGGCGAGGCGCTCGGGGATGACGGAGCGGCGCGCGTGATCGACGATGAAGCTTTCGCCCATGAGCCAGCCGACGGTGACGCCGTCCTGGAAGAGCGAGTTCATCCACGGGTAGGGGTGGGGGTTGTTGGGAGCAGTGGAACCGTAGACAGTGTTGCAGCCGGTGTGCGCGGCCATGGCCATTACGGACATGCCGTTGGCGAGTCGGCCATCGACGGCTTGCAGATTTTTGTGGTTGAAGGCTTCGGTGAGCAGGACCGCGGCGATGGCTTCGATGAGTTGCGCATCTGTGATGGGACCGTTCTGCTTTTCGTAGGCGGCGATGCGGGCGTGGGTGTCCTTTTCGTCTTCGCCGCCGAGGCCGAGGACGAGATGAGCGATGGCCTGGCGGAGCAGGGCGTATTCAGCTGGGCTGGTTGCCTGGAGTTTAGCCAACTTCGTTGCGCCCTCGTTTTCGAGTTTCCCGGCTTTGGAGAGGAAGCGATCGCTCTTGGCGTGGAAGACGGGGCGCATGTAGGCCTCGGTGACAGCGGCGATGGAGCGCAGGACGCTCTTTTCTCCGCAGCCGGCGCATGCGCCGTCGCCGGCGACAAGAGCGTCGTAGGTGGAGCGAACCATGAGCATATTGCGCAGCGTGGCGGTCTTGGAGTCGGCGGGATTGGCGGCGTTGTAGAGGCCGAGAAACTTTTGTGATGTGTCGGGCAGCAGGTCAAGGAAGTTAGTGCCGGTGGTGTGTTCGGCGTTGACCTCTTCGGTTTCCGCAACCATTTTGAGCGCCATATGGTCACCGCAAGCGGTGACGCAGGCCGCGCAGCCTTTGCACAAATCGGAGACAAAGATGGAGAAGATGCCGCCTGTGCCGGGGGCTTTGCGCTCCGGCGAGGAGAAGATGGCGGTGACCTTCTGGTAGGCCATGGGGACTTTGTCGAGAATGGCGAAGAACTGCTGCTTTGCATGGGTGGAGAAGCCGTCTACTGAATCGGTGACTTCGCGAAGGATCGTTTGCAGCGGCGTGCCGGATTTCGTGTCGGCCACCATGCGCTGGCGGGCGAGCTTCTCGATTTGCGGCAGCGCGGAGAGGAGCTTGGCACGGTCGGCGGGGTCGGCCACGTAGTAGGAGACGGCGGTGCGCAGCAGTGTACTGAGGTCTTGCGCGGTGTTGGGCAGAGCGGTGTCGGGGCAGACAGAGATGCACTCCATGCACTGGGTGCAGTTCTCAGGGATGAAGAGCGGGGTTTCGCGGCGGGCGACGTACTTGGAGGCCGTGTCGCCAGTGGCGGCGGCGACCATGCCCATGGCCGAGAGCGGCGTGGCGGGCTGGTTGTAACCGAAATGAGCGCGGAACTCGGCGTCGAAGTTTGCAAGGCTGGCCAGCGGCGTGCGCTGGGCCTGGCCGGCGGGAAGCGGGTGAGAGCGGCAGCCTGAGCCGCAGGAACCTCCGGCGGTGGCGAGGGCCGGAATCGATTCCAGAATCGGCATCAGCGCCTGGCCGCGCAGCGAGGAATGGTCCGCGGCGGAGAGCGCGCCGATTTCAATTTCCTTGACCTGGTCGTAGCCCTGCATCATGACTTCCATGTTGGACTCGACGACGGCCTCGCCCAGTTTGCCGAACTTCTTGACGTATTGCTCGCGAACGACGGCGCGATACTGTTCCTGCGTAATGCCGAACTCTTTGAGGAGCGTGCTGACGGCGAAGAAAGCGCCGAGGAATGCGTTGCCCTGCATACGAAGTTGCAGATCGGCGCGGTCGGTGGCTTTTTTGGCGATGGCGAAGCCGGGCAGCGTGAAGACGCGAATCTTCTTGTCGATGATCTGCTTGCGCGCCCACAGCGGCAACTGCTCCCAGGCGTGCGTGCCTTCCTGATCGGACTCCCAGACCAGAGAGCCGCCCTCGGCCATGCCGTCGAGCGGGTTGGTGTGGGTGAATGCCTTGGGGTCACAACACAAAACGACAGTGACGTGGCGCAGATCGCAGTTGACGCGGATGCGGTCTTTGGCAGCGACCATGAAGTAGGAGGTTGGCGCGCCCTTCTTCTCGGAACCGTACTTGGGGTTGGCGCTGACGTGGATGACTTCTTTGGGATTACCGAGGTCGTCTTTGAGGCCGTCACGTTTGTAGATGAGATCATTGAGGTCGCCGAGGATGGCGCCGAGATTCTTGCCGGTGGTGATGGCGCCCCAGCCGCCGATGGAGTGGAAGCGGACGGCTACCGCGCCCTCGGGCAACAGCGAAGGAGTCTCGTCGCCGATAACCGCGTAGGGGTGATCAACGCCGAGAACAAAGAACGAAACGCCATCGGCAGCGCGCTTGCCGTCAGTGCGGGCGCGGCCGGCAGTGGCAAACTCGTAAGCGCCGATGATGTGCTCGGGGCGGAAGTCGCGCGAGCCGAGGCCGTAGCTGCCGCCGTAGATCTTCGGGACTTCAGCGAGCGTGATCGACGGCAGATCAGCGGTTGATTGCAAGGCTTTGGAAAAGGCGGTGCGAATGTCGCGGCCGAGCGGATTGTCGCCGGAGAGCGCCTCGTCGGTGCGCTCCAGAATGATGACCTGCTTCTTGCCCTTGAGCGCGGCGACGATGGCGGCCTCGGGGAAGGGGCGAATCACGTTGACGTGGATGGAGCCGACGCTGGCGTTGCGGGTCTGGCGGAGATAATCGACCGCGGCTTCGATGTTTTCAGCGGCTGAGCCGAGGGAGACGAAAACCGTCTCGGCGTCGTCCGTTTTGTACTGGCTGATGAGGCCGTAACGGCGGCCGGTAAGCTCGGCGAACTGCTCGTAAGCGTCTTCGAGGAACTGGAGAATCGGCTCGGCGAAGTTGTTGCGCCGCGCTACTACGCCCTGCATGTAGTGTTCCTGGTTTTGCACCGGGCCAAGCAGGATGGGGTTGGTGAGGTCCATCATCTTAGGAACGCGGCGGCGAGTGGGTCCGAAGAGCGTGCGCTGCGCTTCGGTGGGGCAATCGATGATGTCGTCGGGCGCGCCGAGGTACTCGCGGATCAGGCCGGATTCGTGTTTGTAGAAGGTGCGCTCGAGGTGTGTGGTGAGGAAGCCGTCCATGATGTTCATGCCGGGGGTGAGCGAAAGTTCAGTGACACGGCGCAGGATGAGAGCCTGATCGGCGGCCTGCTGCGCGTCCTTGCCGAAGAGCATGATCCATCCGGTGTCGAGCGCGCCGTAGATGTCGTCGTGGCCGCAATGCACGTTGAGCGCGTGCTTGGTGAGCGCGCGGGCGCCGACTTCCAGGACCATCGTCGAGGCTTTGCCGGGAGCGTGATAGTACTGCTCAACGCCATAGACCACGCCCTGGCCGGAGGTGAAGTTGACCACGCGCTTGCCGCAGACCGAGTGAGCAATCGCGCCGCCCTGGGCCGCGTGTTCGCCCTCGGTCTCAATGGCGATGGTGTTCTGCCCGAAGACGTTCAGGTGACCTTCAGCATAGGCCTGCTGGAAGAGCTCGCCACCCTCGGTGGAAGGCGTAATCGGATAGAATACGCCGGCGTCGGCAATCCTCGTCTCGGTATGGTACGAAACGAGCTGATTTCCATTCGCAGTAACCCGAATTCCGGGAAAACGAGCAGCAGCCGTCATGAATTCCTCTCTGTGCGTCCAGTTCTTTCAAGTCAATGTCTTTGATGCGCGGCAGGAGGCCGGCTCGACAGACGAACTACGGGCTGGGTGATCTCCGATAGGCCGCGCAACGGTTTCGCAATCCGCTGGGGAAAGCAGCCTACACTTTATTATCTACCCTAATAAGGGAGACGGTGTCCCATAGTGCGGGATGCGGTTCTTCCGCTTTGAGTGAGCCGTCTTAACTCCTTCAATAATCATGGGCAGGCCAGCCGGACAAATTCTCCGATGCTGGGCGTTTATTGGATGTGCGGCTCTCTCACGCGATTCCTGCGCCGTACCGCTGGTTGAAGGCGATTTCGTCAGAATTCAAGTCCTGGCGGAGATATTCATCGAGTCAAGCCTTATCCAAGTACATTCTCACATTCCAACAGGGCTCCAATGTCTTACCATGACGAGGAGGATTTCTCCGTGATGAATACTGTTTTGAAGTTGCGTTTCGTTCGTTTTTCCTGCCTGGGGGTCTTTGCCGGCGCAGTGCTATTTGCCGGGACGAGCTGCATTGGGGCCGTGGCGCAAAGCGCCGCTGATGCCGCCAGGATTGCCGCCAGCCTGCCGACCGACACCCATGCAGTCATCGACCGTCTTTCCAGCCTGAGCGATCTGCCTGATGGGACCTGGAAGCTCCATGCCGGCGACCTGGCACATGGCGAGGCCGTGAACCTGGACGAGAGCGACTGGCAGCCCATCGCCAATGGCTCAAAGGCTCCGAAGGAGGCGGTCTGGTTTCGGCAGACATTTAAAGTCCCGGCGACGCTGCACGGCTATGACCTGACCGGCGCGCGCATCTGGTTCGAGTTCCACGCCTATGCCAACGGACCCATGCCGGAGATTCTCTACTTCAATGGCCGGAGGGTGGCCATGGGCGACGACCTGGAGCCGGTGGTTCTGTTTGACAACGCCAAGCCCGGCGATAAGGTGACAGTGGCCGTGAAGCTGCTGCACACGGTCGACGATAAGAACTTTCGGGGCGCCACGCTGAAGATCGACTTCCCGGAGAGCCGCCCTAATCCAGAAGATCTGCGCGAAGAATTCCTGTCGGCGGCGCTGCTGGTCCCCGCGCTTGCGCCGGGCGACGCCGCGCAAGTGGCCACGCTCAACGACGCCATTCGCACCGTGGACCTGGCGGCATTGGACGCTCATGACCAAATCAAATTTGATGCCAGTTTGAAGGCGGCGCACGTCAGGCTCGAAGCGCTGAAGCCGCTCCTGCAGCAGGTTACCTTCCACCTTACCGGCAACTCGCACATTGACGCGGCGTGGCTGTGGCCGTGGACCGAAACGGTGGACGTGGTGAAGCGAACCTTCGGGACCGCTCTGCAACTGATGTATGAATATCCCGGTTACACATTCACGCAATCGGCCGCGGCTTACAACGAATGGCTCGCCGACAAGTATCCCGAGATGAACGCCGAGATTGCCCAGCGCATCAAGGAAGGCCGCTGGGAGATTGTGGGCGGCATGTGGGTTGAGCCGGACCTGAATATGCCCGACGGCGAATCGCTGGTGCGGCAGATATTGGTGGGCAAACGCTGGTACAAGCAGGCTTACGGCGTGGATGTGCGCATCGGCTGGAACCCGGATTCGTTTGGCTATACGTGGCAGTTGCCGCAGATCTATAAAAAGTGCGGGATTGATTATTTTGTGACGCAGAAGATGGCCTGGAACGACACCAACAAGATGCCGTTCAAATTTTTCTGGTGGGAGTCGCCGGATGGATCGAAGGTGCTGAGTTACTTCCCGCATGACTACGCGAATGACAATTTGAACCTTGTGCGGCTGGCGCGGGATTACACGATTGCGCAGAAGCAGGCTACAGGGCTGCCCAGCATCATGGACCTCTATGGCATCGGCGACCACGGCGGCGGACCGACGCGGGCGATTCTGGACGAGGGATTTCATTGGGCCGCGCCGGGCCACGTAACGCCGAAGATCGAATTTGGCACGGCGCAGAGCTATTTCTCGTCTCTGGAAAAACAGATTGCGCAGGAAAGCCCAGTGTGGGATTACCGATCAATTGCAAAAGGATATACGGCGCCGCCGGCGGTTGAGGGCAAGGTCTCCATTCCGACATGGAAGAGCGAGCTGTATTTTGAGTATCACCGCGGCGTGATGACCACGCAGGCCAACCACAAGCGCAACATGCGCGACAGCGAAGAGGAGGTGCTCAACGCGGAGAAGTGGGCATCTCTTGCATGGCTCGACGGCCGCGCGTATCCGGGAAAAGAACTGACTGAAGACTGGAAGAAAGTCTTGTTCAACCAGTTCCATGATCTGGCGGCGGGATCGGGGATTGGCGTGATCTATAAGGATGCGCAGAAGGATTATGATGTGGTGCGCTGGTCGACGAATGAAATTGATTCCGAAGCCTTGCAAGCCGTATCAGGACACATCAACACGACCGGCGATGGGATTCCCGTTGTCGTTTACAATCCGCTGGGATGGGTGCGCTCTGGCTACGTACACGTCAAAGTCCAATTCCCAAAGGGCAGCCCCGGAGACATTTGGGGAAACCAGGGGCAAGTGACTTCCGGTAGTGCGAAGATTGATTCAATTACAGGCGTCGCGGATCTTAACATCTGGGTCGATAGGGTTCCTGCACTGGGCTACACGACCGTTCACGTTGGGCAACAGAAGGCAGGAGGCCCCTGGGTTGTGGCTGAGGCTCAGCGAAAGGACATGGGAAGTACCATCGCGCTCGAGAATCGTTATTTGAGAGTGATGGTAGACAAGACCAGCGGTTGCATCACGAGCGTGTATCTTCTCGTCATAGACTCCACGCCGCCCAGAGGCTTCGAGACCCTCGCCCCCGGGGCCTGCGGCAACCAGCTCCAGTTCTTCAAAGACACACCGAAGGACTACGACGCCTGGAACATCGATCCGGGCACCCTGGACAGGGCTCCTGAAACCATTACCCACGCCGACTCCGTTGAAGCCATCACGGGCGCCAATGGAGAGCCGGCCATCCGCGTCATGAGCCATTTCCGAAATTCGCAATTCGTTCAGACGATCATGCTCGACTGGTACCAGGTTGATATCGAGAACGACATCGACTGGCATGAGTCGCATGTGTTGCTGAAGGCGGCGTTTCCGCTGGCGGCTTCGGGGCCGTTTGCTACTTACGAGATTCCCTATGGAACCATCGAGCGGCCGACCACGCGCAACAACAGTTGGGAGAAGGCGCAGTTTGAGGTTGAGGCGATGCGCTGGGCCGATCTGGGCGACGGGAAGCATGGGCTGAGCGTGCTGAACCAGACCAAGTACGGCTACGACGCGGTGGGCAATACGCTGCGGCTGACGCTGCTGCGCTCGCCCAAGTGGCCTGACCCTGACGCAGACATGGGCCACCATCACTTCCACTATGCACTCTACCCTCATGCGGGGACGTGGAAAGATGCTCTGACAGTGCGCCACGGCTACGAGTACAACTATCCGCTGACGGCTGTGGTGACGACGGCGCATCCGGGAACGCTGCCGGCATCGCACTCCTTTGCATCGGTGGGGCCGGAGAATGTGGTGCTGACCGCGGTGAAGAAGGCGGAAGACGCCAAGGGGCTGATTTTCCGCGTTTACGAGTGGGCGGGGAAGGAGTCGATTGCCGAGTTCGATGTGCCGCCGGGAGCGACGGGGGCGACCGTCACCAACCTGATGGAGACGCCCGAGGGCGCGCCGCTGGCCGTGGTTGGCGACGTGGTGAAGGCGCCGATTCACCCCTACGAGATTTTGACTATCAGTGTGGATTATCCGAATGGCGGGCCGAAAGAGTAAAGGGATTCGAGAAGGTTGAGGTTCGTGCTTCCCATCCTTTCGCCAGAGAGAAGGCGAAAGGATGGGGGCACGGAAGCTTCTTTTTGGTACTCTAACGGCAAGGAGCATGCACCATGCATATGCATATCACTTCCCCGTTTTTCGTTGTCACAGTGATTGTTGTGGTCTTTACCGTGGCGATCTTCTTTGCCACCAGCACGAAGGAAGACGGCGACTCGACGCACTGAGCCGGAGGCGGCAGAAAGATGATTTCCTGCCTCCTACCCTTCCGCAAGAAACGCGGAAGGATGGGCACCGAGATTCCAGGAACCTTTTTGTGGAAGGGGACGTATAACCGGGCTAGAGGGCGATTGCCATGAATCTCAATATGACGCGGAAAGCGACAACTTTGGTAGTGGGCCTGGCGTTAGCGGCTGGAATGGCGGGATGCCGGATTCATACGGAAAAAGGCGCCAACGGCGAGGACAAGAATGTCCAGATCGATACGCCATTTGGCGGCATCCATGTGAACACGGACCAGACTACGGCGGCGGACCTGGGATTGCCGGTCTATCCGGGCGCCACGGCGGTGAAGGGCAACGGCGACCACAAGTCGGCCGACGTGCATCTGGGCTTTGGCGAGTGGGAGTTGCGGGTGCGGGCGGTTTCCTACCAGACCTCCGATTCCGAGGAGAAGGTGACCGCTTTCTACAAGAAGGCGCTGGGCCGCTACGGGGATGTGATTACATGCCAGGGCAACTCTCCGGTGGGCACGCCGGCGATTACCTCCGAGGGGTTGAGCTGCGCCGACGACAAAGGAAGCAGCAATGTGAAGATAGACAGGGACGATTACGGCACCGGCAAGAATAGCCTGGAACTGAAGGCCGGATCGAAGCGCCATCAGCATGTTGTGGGCTTTGAGAACCCCAAGGACAGCCAGACCCGCTTCGCCCTGGTGGCGCTGGATTTGCCCGCCGTGGTGGAGTCCGGCTCAGAAAAGAGCGATTAGTGGCTGTTCCCACTGCCTGGGAAAATAGAGAACTTCCAACCCGCCAAGGCCTCAGGTTCTGGTTGAGCGCATGGCTTCCGGTTGCCGTGGGCATCGGCATCATCATGCTGGAATCCACGGAGCTGTTCGGCTCCGATCACACCAGCCACCCGCTGCGCTGGCTGTGGGAGGCCATCTTCGGACCCGTCGGGGACGCGAGCTGGGATGTGGTTCATCACCTGATCCGCAAGAGCGGGCACTTTTTTGGCTATGGGGCGCTCGGGGTGTTGTGGCTGCGCGCCTGGTGGATGACTCTGCCGCGCTCCCGCTTCCCCAAGGACGCCTTCCTTGCGCTGCTGGGAACGGCTTTGGTGGCCAGCTGCGACGAGTGGCATCAGAGCTTCCTGCCCAACCGCACCGGCTCTGCGTGGGATGTGCTGCTGGACTGCTGCGGAGCTATCGCGCTGATCTTGGCGGCCTACATTTATATGCGGCTGATGAGGCCCAGTCGACTGGCCAGGACAGAATAGGAATTCATCACATCGGCTGCAAACAAACACAGGCGCATCCCGCGAAGGGATGCGCCTGTTTGGCATTCTGAGGGAGGGAGATCAGAAGAAACGCCGGTTTAGGCTGCTTCTTCCTTGACTTCTTCCTTGCTTTCTTCCTTCCTGGATTCTTCGAGCTGCTTTTCGAGTTCAGCGCGCTTTTTGGCCTTGATCTCGTCGCGCTTTTGGCGCTTGGCATCGAGCTGCTTTTCAGCGCCCAGCAGTTCGATGAAGGCCTTTTCGGCCCCGTCGCCCTTTTGAAATCCAGTTCGGACGATGCGGAGGTAGCCGCCTTGGCGGTCACCGTAGCGCGGCGCCACGGTCTCGAAGAGCCGCGTAACGGACTTATCGGTCATGAGAAAGCTGTGGGCCTGACGGCGCGAGTGCAGATCGCCTTTCTTGCCCAGGGTAATCATCTTTTCAACCAGCGGACGAACCGCCTTGGCCTTGGCCACGGTGGTCTCGACGCGGTCTTCCACGATGACGGACGTGACCAGGTTGCGCAACAGGGCGCGACGATGGCTGGTGTTGCGTCCGAGCTTGAATCCTGCATTGCGATGGCGCATGGTGTGCTACTCTCTTTCGAATCAGTAGTCAGTGATCAGTGGTCAGTGGTCAGCTTCAGCTCTCGGTTACTGGCCGGATATCCGGGTTTCTTCACTGAAAACTGATCACTGACAACTGAACACTGTTAGAAGTTCTCGGTCTCCGTGGGCAACTGCAGGTCCACCGAATCCAGCGGCTCGTCCTCGTCGTCGAAGTGGCCGTAGTTTGCGGCCAGGGCGGTGGCGGGAGAAATGCTGGTGGGCCCGGGGACGGCATTGCCTTGTTCGTCGATCTTCATGCCCAGCGAGAGGCCCATCTGGGCGAGGATTTCCTTGATCTCGTTCAGGCTCTTGCGTCCGAAGTTCTTGGTCTTGAGCATCTCAGCTTCGGTCTTGATGACCAGCTCTCCGATGGACTGGATGTTGGCGTTCTTCAGGCAGTTGTAACTGCGGACCGACAGCTCCAGCTCTTCGACCGAGCGGTTGAGGTTCTCGTTGCGCAGCAGGATGCGGCCTTCATCGCCACGCCCATCGGCCTCGATCTCCTCCTCGAAGTTGATGAAGATGTTCATGTGGTCCTTGAGCAGCTTGGCGGCCAGGCCGACGGCGTCGGCGGGCAGAACGGCCCCGTTGGTCCACACTTCCAGAGTGAGCTTGTCATAGTCGGTGATCTGGCCGAGGCGGGCGGCTTCCACCACATAGTTGACGCGACGCACCGGCGAGTGGACCGAGTCGACGGGGATAAAGCCGATCCCCAGGTCGGCGTCGAAGTTTTTGTCGGCGGAGATATAGCCGCGTCCGCGCTTGAGGCGCATCTCCATGTCCAGCTTGCCGCCTTCCGAGAGGGTGGCAATATAGATGTTCTTGTCCAGGATCTCGACGTCGCCGTCGGCCTCAATCATTCCCGAAGTCACCACGCCGGGCTGGTCGGCGCGCAGATAGAGCGCCTTGGGACCCTCGCCCGAGAGCTTGAAGGGCACCTGCTTGAGGTTCAAAATGATATCTGTCGCATCCTCGACCACGCCGCTGATGGACTGGAACTCGTGAAGCACGCCCTCGATGCGAATCGCGGTGACCGCGGCGCCCTCGATGGAGCTGAGCAATGTGCGGCGCAAGGCGTTGCCGATGGTGGTGCCAAAGCCGCGCTCAAAGGGCTGGGCGCTGAACTTGCCGTATATGTCGGTGAGCGTCTCGGCATCGACTGCCAGGCGCTTGGGTTTCTGAAATCCTCTCCAAAGCATATCTGTCTCTCGTTTCCCGCGCGGCATGTACGTCGCGATGCATTTTGCGGCGGCCGCGCAAGTTCTCCTTCTTGTTGAGTTGTCAGTAGTCAGTGGTCAGTGGTCAGTTAAAAACCTCGTGCGAGGAAAACTGATCGCTGATCACTGTCCACTGTTACTTACTTCGAATACAGTTCGACGATGAGCTGCTCGTTGATGGGCAGATTCACGTCCTGACGCTTGGGCAGATGGAGCACGCGCCCGGACAGGTTCTCAAAGTTGGCTTCCAGCCATGCGGGCACGGGGTTTTGCGCGGCGTACTGCGCGCCCTGCTCGATGATGATGAGCTTTTTGGCGTTGTCGCGAATCTTGATTTCGTCGCCCGCGTTCACCTGGTAAGAAGGGATGTTGACCTTGCGGCCGTTGACCTCGACGTGGCCGTGGCGGACTACCTGGCGAGCCTGGCGGCGCGAGATGGCAAAGCCCAGCCGGAAAGCCACATTGTCCAGGCGGCGCTCCAATTGCTGAATGAGCAGTTCGCCGGTGACGCCAGCGGCCTTGTTGGCCTTTTCGTAGTACTCGCGGAACTGGCTCTCCAGCGTGAAGTACATTCGCTTGGCCTTCTGCTTTTCGTGCAGTTGCAGGCCGTAGCCCACGATCTTGGCCTTGCGGTCCTTGCCGTGCTGCCCCGGCGGAAAGTTGCGCTTCTCCAGCGGACAACGGTCAGAGGTGCATTTCGCACCTTTCAAAAAGAGTTTGGTGGCCTCTCGACGGCAAAGGCGGCAGACTGCTCCGGTATAACGTGCCATTTCTTCTCCTGACTTCGGATGACGGCCGGTTTACGCGCATTGCGTGTCATCCCGGCCCGGTTGCTTTGAAAGTGTGAGTGTGAAGTGTGAGTGTGGTTGCTTCTCCCACTTCACACTCACACTTCACACTCACACTGTACTTACACTCTGCGGCGCTTCGGCGGACGGCAGCCGTTGTGCGGCACCGGCGTCACGTCGCGGATGGTGCGCACCTCGATGCCGGCGGCAGCAAGGGCGCGGATAGCCGACTCGCGGCCCGATCCCGGGCCGGAGACTCGCACATCGACTGCGCGCAGGCCGTGATCGCGAGCCATGCTGGCGGCGTTCGAGGCCGCCTGCTGCGCTGCGAAGGGCGTGCCCTTGCGCGAGCCTCGGAAACCCAGCGAGCCCGAACTCTTCCAGCTCAATGTGTTGCCCACCGGATCGGTGATGGTGACGATGGTGTTGTTGAACGTGGCCTGCACGTACGCAATGCCAAACGGCACATTTTTGCGCTCGCGCTTTTTGAATTTCTTGTTCTTGCCCGCCTTGCCGGCGCCGGCTTTCTGCTCTGGTTTCGCCATTAGGTTTTACCCGTCGCTTTCTTTTTGCCGGCAATGGTGCCCTTGCGCGGGCCTTTGCGAGTGCGGGCGTTGGTGTGGGTGCGCTGGCCGTTGACCGGCAGACCCCGCCGGTGGCGCGTGCCTCGATAGCTCTGAATGTCGATGAGGCGCTTGATGTGCATCTGGACGTCCTTGCGCAGGTCGCCCTCGACGTTTCCTTCGTCCTCGATCACCTGGCGAATGCGGTTGACTTCGTCCTCGCCCAGATCCTGGACCTTCTTGAAGGCGTCAACATTCGCCTTCTCCAGAATCGTGAGCGCGCGAGGATTTCCGATGCCAAAGATGTATGTGAGCGCGATTCTTGCCTGCTTGTTGCGGGGCAGATCGACGCCAGCAATACGTGCCATTGAAATTCCTTTGTAACTCGGTTATGTGCCCCCGGCCTCAGCCGGTTCGCACGGGTTGAACGGTTGGCTCCCTGAGGTTCATCGCAAGCCTTGACTCAAGCTAACTAGCCTCTTGCTTTGTCGTGGAGCTTTCCGCGTCTTGCCAGTTTCCCACCTAGCCCTGGCGCTGCTTGTGCTTTGCGTTCTCGCAGATCACCCTGACCACCCCGCGGCGGGTGATGACCTTGCACTTGACGCAAATCTTCTTGACCGATGCACGGACCTTCATTGTTACTGCCCTTCCTACAAGCTGTTAGCTTTTAGCTGTTAGCTATTAGCTCCATTCTTGCGTTTCCATCGTCTTTCAACTCATCACGAACAAGCTAATAGCTAAAAGCTAACGGCTAAAAGCTATTTGTAGCGGTAGACGATCCGCCCGCGATTCAGGTCGTAGGGACTCAGCTCCACGGCCACGCGATCGCCGGGCAGAATACGGATGAAGTTCTTGCGCATCCTACCTGAAACATGGGTCAGCGCCTCGTGATTGTTCTCGAGCTTGACCTTAAACATGGCATTGGGCAGGGTTTCAACGACCACCGCCATTACCTCAATCGCATCTTCCTTCGACAAACCGCATCCACTTCCGCCGGCGCGCTGGTGCCCAACCGGCCTGTTTCCGAGCGTGCTACTCGGTTAAGATTCTTGCTCCGGTAGCGGTCACCGCCACCGTGTGCTCAAAATGAGCGCTCATGCTTCCGTCCGCGGTGACTGCCGTCCAGCCGTCACCCCGAACCACAACGTCGTGCTTGCCCGCATTCACCATGGGCTCGATGGCTATCACCATGCCGGCGCGCAGTTTCATGCCCTGGCCCGCAACGCCGAAGTTCGGCACCTGCGGATCTTCGTGCATGTGGACGCCGATGCCATGGCCCACAAAATCCCGAACCACCGAAAAGCCCGCGGCCTCAACCACCTTCTGCACCGCAAAGCCTACGTCGCCCAAGGTTGCCCCCGGTTTCACCACTTCAATAGCAGCGTTCAACGACGCTTCGGTCACCTTCAACAACCGCGCCGCTTCCGGGTCGATCTTGCCCACCGGAATGGTGATGGCCGCGTCGCCGCAGTAACCGTCTACGAATGCCCCATAGTCGACCGAAACGATCTCCCCTTCCTTGAGGACTCGTTTGGGCGACGGAATGCCATGCACCACTTCGCTGTTGACAGAGGTGCACAGTACGCAGGGAAAGCCGTGGTAGCCCTTGAAGGCCGGCTTGACGCCTAACTTATTGGTGCGCGCCTCGGCCGCCTTCTCGAGATCCAGCGTGGTGGCGCCCGGCATAACCAGGCCCCGCACCAACTCGAGCACCTCGCGGACCACCTCGCCCGCGCGGCGCATCTTTTCGATCTCACTGGCCGATTTCAGTACTACTGCCACTCACCCAGCTTTCAGCTTTCAGCATTCAGCTCCTTTTAGGGCTGATGGCTGAATATTGACTACAGCTCTTTACACACAAACCCGCCGTCCGGCCGCGCTATTGGCGCAACCGCTCGACGGCGGCAACAATTCCGGCCGTAATGGCTTCAATCGGCCGTTCTCCATCCACTTCCGCAAAGCGCCCCAAGGCCCGGTAGTGCTCGACGACCGGCGCGGTAAGCGTCGCGTAAGCGCGCATCCGTTCGGTGAACGCATTCTCCGTATCGTCGGCGCGCTGCACCAAGGCAGCACCGTCCGCGTCGCAAAAACCTTCCTTTTGAGGAGGTTTGCCGTAGACGTTATAAATGCTCTGACAGACTGGACAGTTTCTGCGCCCCGTAATGCGGCGCAATAACTGATTATAGTCCACACGGATACTGACGGCAACCACCGGCAACACCTGATTCGGTCCGGGGGCTTGCGCGGCCAGGCGCTCATCCAGCCACTTCGCCTGCCCCAGGGTGCGCGGAAACCCGTCCAGGATGTAGCCGTTGGCCGTATCAGGCTGCTGAAGGCGCATCGCAACCATCTCGTTGACCAGCGCATCGGAGACCAGCTCCCCACGGCTCATCAGGTACTTGGCCATATGGCCCAGTTCAGTTCCCTGGGCCACGTTGGCGCGCAGCAGGTCGCCGGTGGATATCTGCGGGATGGACCACAACTTGACCAGCTCCTTGGCCTGGGTTCCCTTGCCCGCGCCCGGCATACCCAACAAAAGAATCGGGCCGGGAGGGGTCATCCGACCCGTCTCACGGCCCTGTCCGACTGTAGCGCCAGAAGAAGACATTACCAGGTTTTCCTTCCGCGAATGCGACCGGAGCGGGGGGAAAAGCCGTCATAATGGCGCATGATCAGCTGCGATTCGATCTGGTTGATGGTGTCCATGGCCACACCCACCACAATCAGAAGCGAGGTGCCGCCGAAGTAGAAGTTGACCCCCAAACCGTGCGTGGTCCATGCGGGCAGTCTCTCAAAGAAACTGCCGATAAGCCACAGGTGATCCAGGCGGATGCCCGAGATCAGGAAGGTTGGCACCAGCGAAATAACGATCAGATAGAGAGCGCCGACCAGGGTGATGCGCGTGAGTATGTCGTTGATGAAGTCCGAGGTGCGCTTGCCGGGACGGATTCCCGGAATGAACGAGCCCGACTTGCGGAAGTTGTCGGCAATGTCATCCGGCTTCATGATGATGGAGACGTAGAAGTAAGCGAAGAAGATGATGGACAACATGTAGAGGGCTTCATACCACGGCTCGCCGGGCGCGAGCGCCCGGAAGATGGGAAGCAGGAATTTGCTGTTCTGCACCGACTCGGACTGCGCGAGCATCATCGGGGCAGAGAGAATGGATGCAGCAAAGATGACCGGCATGACGCCGCCGGAGTTGACCTTGAGAGGCAAGTGGCTGGATTGGCCGCCCATCATGCGGCGGCCTACGATGCGCCGCGCGCTCTGGATGGGGATGCGCCGCTCGCTGCGTTCGACAAAGACGATAAAGGCGACCACGGCGGCCATGCCTGCGACTAGCAAAATCATCGCAATGATGGTGAGCGATCCCCACTGGTTGGTCTGGACCTTTTGCACCAGGTCCATTACGCCGCGAGGCAGGCCGGCAACGATGCCGGCAAAGATAAGCAGGCTCATGCCGTTGCCGATGCCGCGATCGGTAATCTGCTCGCCCAGCCACATGATGAAGGCAGAGCCGGTGGTCAGCGTCAACACAGTCATCATCAGGA
Organism: uncultured Acidobacteriaceae bacterium; assembly: GCA_963765995.1. GTDB lineage: Bacteria > Acidobacteriota > Terriglobia > Terriglobales > Acidobacteriaceae > Telmatobacter. The sequence continues at coordinate 100,143 of CAVXYT010000005.1, forward strand.
AGCTGACACCGGGATGGAGCACCATGCCACCCCTGGTGAGCATGAACGCGATGCCGATCGACTGCAAAGCGGCCAGAATCACGGTCATGTAGCGGGTCCACTGCGTGATCTTGCGCCGGCCCAGCTCGCCTTCCTTCTGGATGCGCGCCAGCGGCTCATAGACCACGGTGAGCAACTGGAAGATGATCGAGGCCGTGATGTAGGGCATGATACCCAGAGCGAAGACCGTCATGCGGCGCAGGTTGCCGCCGCCAAACAGGTTCATCAACCCCAGAGCGGACCCCCCTTGCTGGTCGAACATCTGCTCCAGCATATGCGTGTTGACGCCTGGCGTGGGAATCCACGCGCCCAGACGGTAAATGGCCAGAATGCCCAGCATGAAGAGCACACGCTTGCGCAGATCGGGAATACGGAAGATGTTGAGAAACTTTTCAAGCATGATTGGTTATCCGCTTCATTCAGGGCCTTTCCGACCCTCGAATCTGTACCACTGATCATCTTACCGGCGCGGGGGCTGGCGCGTCGTCCTAAGCCGCCGCCGGCGCTGCATCGCTGCCCAGAACCACGGCCTTGCCGCCGGCCTTTTCGATCTTCTCGACCGCCGACCTGGAAAACTTGTGCGCGTGAATGGTGAGAGCCGAAGTCAGCTCGCCGGAGCCGAGAATCTTGATCAGCGCCTTCTTGCTCGAAGCCAGGCCCAGCTTTTTGTAGTCGTCCAGGCCGATTTCGGTGAGGCTCAGGCCTTCGATGTGCTCGACCAGCCGGTCCAGATTCACCACCGTATACTCGGTGCGAAAGATGTTGGTAAAGCCGCGCTTGGGCAGACGGCGGTGCAGCGGCATCTGGCCGCCTTCAAAGCCGCGCATCATGCTGGTTCCGGTGCGCTGACCCTGGCCCTTGTGGCCGCGGGCCGAAGTCTTGCCCATGCCGGAGCCCATGCCCCGGCCCACGCGCTTGCGCCCGGTGTTGGCTTTCCTGGGCGCGCGCAGATTCGATAGATTCCTTGTTGCCATGATTCCCTCGCTGTAGCGCCGGAGAGGCTTGTGCTGCCTTGCCGACTCGCGTTCTCCGCCATGGCCCTGAGGCCCGGCGGGATTGGTTAGTCTTCTAAAATCCTGACCAGGTGCGGAATGGCCTTGACCATGCCGCGGGTGGATTCCGTATCCACGCGCTCGACGATCTGGTTAAGCCGCGTAAAGCCCAAGCCCTTGACCACCAGCTTGTGCTTGACGGGCGTGGAGTTTTTCGAGCGGTAGTACTGAATGCGAATCATTTTGGTCTTCTTGGTCTTCGCCATGGCCTAGAGCTCCTCCACGGACTTGCCGCGCATATTGGCCACTTCGGCCCGGTCGCGCAACTGCACCAGGGCGTCGAAGGTGGCCTTGACGACGTTGTGGGGGTTGGGCGAACCCAGGCTCTTGGTGAGCACGTTCTGCACCCCGACCGAGGTCATCACTGCGCGCACCGCGCCGCCGGCAATCACGCCGGTGCCTTCGGGGGCCGGCTTCAGCAGCACCTGCCCGGCGCCATAACGGCCCAGGACCAGATGCGGAATCGTGGTATCGGTCAGGTGGACCCGGATCAGGTTCTTCTTGGCCGCCTCAATCCCCTTGCGAATCGCCTGGGGAACTTCCTTGGCTTTGCCCGAACCGTGGCCCACCACGCCCGAGGCGGGGTCGCCCACCACCACCAGCGCGGCAAACGACATGTTCTTGCCGCCCTTGACCACCTTGGTCACGCGATTGATGGATACCACCTGATCCTTCAGGTTGTACTGGTTGGCATCGAGTTTCTTCTTCAAGATCGTCATTGCTCTCTCGTTTTCCAGTTATCCGTTGTCAGTTATCAGTTGTCAGAACTCAGGTAAATCCGGTACGAACAAACTGATTACTGACCACTGAGAACTGACAACTGTTTTTAAAACTCCAACCCAGCCTCGCGGGCCGCGTCGGCAAGCGCCTTGATGCGCCCGTGATAGAGGTAGCCGCCGCGATCGAAGACCACCTTCTTGATTCCCTGCTTGACGGCCAGCTCGGCTACAGCCTTGCCGATCTCTTTCGCCGCCGCCACGTTGCCGCCGGTCTTCAGCTTCAGGACCAGCGTGGAGGCCGAAACCAGCGTCTCGCCCTTCTGGTCGTCGATCACCTGCGCGTAAATGTGGTTGAGCGAGCGGTAAACATTCAGCCGCGGCCGTTCCGCGGTGCCGGCAAGCTTGCGGCGGATGCGCTGGTGAATGCGCTGGCGAATTGCGTTTCTCTTGGTCTCGGTGATCATGGTCTCTCATTCCTATCAGCGGAGCCGCCCTGCGGCCCCGTTCGGTTGGTGATCCTTCAGCTACGTTCAGGATCGATCGCGCGAGGCTCAGACGCCTCGCAAACGCGATCACTTCGCGCCTGTCTTGCCGGCCTTCTTCTTCAGCTTCTCGTTGGAGTAGCGCACGCCCTTGTTCTTGTACGGGTCGGGCTTGCGCAGCGATCGCATATCGGCCGCCACCTGGCCCACCTTCTGCCGGTCGATGCCGGTGATAGTCAGGTGGAGCTGCTTGGGATCAATGGCTACTTCGATGCCGGTGGGCAGCGGAAACTCGATCTGGTGCGAATAACCGAGGGTAAAGACTACCGTGCCCTTGCCCTTCAACTCGGCGCGATAGCCGATGCCCACAATGTCCAGCTCCTTCTTCCAGCCCGTGGTGACGCCGTGAACGGCGTTGGCAACCAGGGAGCGCGTCAGTCCGTGCATTGCGGCCTGACTATCGTTTTCGCGGTTGACGTGCAGCACGCCGCCCTTGGTTTCCAGGGTAATGCCCGGAGCGATCAGCGCCGAGACCTTGCCCTTGGGTCCTTCGACCATAACCGTGTTGCCCTCGACCGTATACTTGACGCCAGCTGGCAGCGGAATGAGTTTCTTTCCAATACGCGACATCGAATCAATCCTTTATCTGGCTTGCGAGTCCCGAAAAAGCAGTTGTCAGTGATCAGTTGTCAGTGATCAGTTTCAACGCGCCATCGTTCCACTGCAGCCTGTAAAACAGGGGTCAGAGATCAGGGTTCAGGGATCAGCAAAAAACCAGGATCATCGAATGACTGATCCCTGACCCCTGAAACCTGATCCCTGTACTACCAAACTTCGCAGAGCAGTTCGCCGCCCACGCCTTCGCGGCGCGCCTGACGGCCGGTCATTACGCCCTTGGGCGTGGTGAGGATGCAGATGCCGAGGCCGCCCTGGACGCGCTTGATCTCGTCGTGGCCAATGTAAACGCGGCAGCCAGGACGCGAGATGCGCGCCAGGTCGCGAATGGCCGCTTCCGTGCCGCCGTACTTCAGGTACACACGGAGGATCAGCTTGCCTTCCTCTTCCTGGGTCTTGTAGTTCGAGATGTAGCCCTCTTCCTTGAGGATGCGGGCAATCTCGGCCTTCAGCTTCGAAGCTGGCACATCCAGCTTCTGGTGACGCGCCCGGATCGCATTCCGGATTCGCGCCAGAAAATCGGCTACTGGGTCGGTCAGACTCATTCCTTCTCCTTCATTCCCCGTTCGCTCCGCCGTGGCGGAAACCAGCGGGAATGTGTATTACAGTTGTCAGGGGTCAGGGATCAGGGGTCAAATCTTTGCTGCGCTGATCCCTGACACCTGAAACCTGATCCCTAAAAAGCTACCAGCTCGACTTGACGACGCCGGGAATCTCGCCCTTGAGCGCCAGCGCCCGGAAACACAAGCGGCAGACGCCGAACTTGCGCAGAAACCCGCGCGGCCGCCCGCAGAGCTGGCACCGATTGTGCTTGCGGCAGCTGAACTTCGGCTTCCGCGCGTCTTTCACCCTTTTTGCAGTGGTTGCCATAAAACCTCTTATCCCTTTACGCGCCCTGGCGGAAGGGCATTCCGAAGTGCTTCAGCAGCGCTTTCGCCTGGTTGTCGTCCTTCGCCGTAGTAACGATGGTGATGTTCATGCCCTTCATCTTCTCCACCTTCGAGTAGTCAATTTCAGGAAAGATGAGCTGGTCGCGCAGGCCGAGCGTGTAGTTGCCGCGCCCGTCAAAACTCTTCGTGGAAACGCCGCGGAAGTCCCTCACCCTGGGCAGCGCCGTCGAAATCAGCCGGTCCAGGAACTCGTAGGCTTTCTCGTTGCGCAGCGTCACCATGGCGCCAATCGACATGCCAGCCCTCACCTTGAAGGCGGCAATCGATTTTTTTGCCTTGGTGGTAACCGGCTTCTGCCCGACAATCGCGGTCAAGTCGGCCACCAGCGGGTCCAGCAGCTTGGTGTTCTGCGTGGCCTCGCCCAGGCCCATGTTGACGACGATCTTCTTCAGTTCCGGAACCGCCATCGGATTCTCAAGCCCCAGCTCTTTTTGCAGAGCCTGCTTGATCTCCTTGTGATACTTCTCTTTCAGCCTTGCTGTCATGACTCTTTGCTCTCTTTCTTCCGGCGTCCGGAGTGGCTCTCAAGCCGTTTACCGTTACGGAAGGTGCTTGCCGCACGGGCGGACTTTCGCCCCTTTCGTGCAGCTCCCGTTGCTCGGCGAACGATTCACTTCTTCACTCGTTCACTTCTTCACTGCAATTCCTACTTCTTCGTCGGCAGCGTCTGTCCGCACTTCTTGCAGATGCGAACCTTGACGTCGCCTTCGGTCTTCGACCCCACGCGCGCGGGGCCGCAGTTGGGGCAGATCAGCACGACATTGGAGACGTCGATAGGCGACTCCTGCTCGGCTATACCGCCCTTGGTCCGCTGGCCGCGCTTGCTGGAAACCGTCTTCTTGATGACGCGCACATGCTCAACGAGCAGCGTCCCCTTATCGGGGAAGACACGCAGCACGCGGCCCGTCTTTCCGCGGTCCGAGCCTGTGAGAACCTTGACCGTATCATTGCGATGAATATTCAAACTCTGCATCTTCTCTCCAAAAGCAGTGGTCAGGGTTCAGAGATCAGGGGTCAGTAAAAACCCGCAATTCCAAACTTGTTGAACGCCCGTTGAATTCTGTTCCCTGATCCCTGAAACCTGATCCCAGCTCCTACACCACTTCAGGGGCCAGCGAAACAATTTTCAAAAACTTCTTTTCGCGCAGTTCGCGAGCCACTGGCCCGAAGACGCGCGTGCCCACCGGCTCATGAGCATCGTCAATCACCACGGCCGCGTTTTCGTCGAAGCGAATATAGGTTCCGTCGCGCCTGCGATGCTCCTTGCGGGTGCGGACGATGACCGCCTTCACCACCTTGCCCTTCTTGATGGTGCCGTCGGGCGAGGCTTCCTTCACCGCGGCGGTCACGATGTCGCCCAGGCCGGCCTTCTTGCCCAGTCCGCCGCCCAGCGGCAGAATCACTTGCAGCTTGCGCGCGCCGGAGTTATCGGCCACCGCGAGCATGGTTCTCATTTGCACAGCCATGGGTTCTTCTCCTTACTCGCTCTCGCGCTAGTTGGCAGCCTTGACTTCGGTCTGGATCGCCGCGTCCTCGAGTTGGCCGAGGGCCGAGCGCCGCACGATCTCTTCCAGGGACCACCGCTTCAACTTGCTCAGCGGACGGGTCTCGCGGATGCGCACCACATCGCCCATCCGCGCCGAACTCTGCTCGTCATGGGCATAAAACTTTTTCGTCGAGCGCACAATGCGCTTGTACTTGGGATGAGCCTTGCGCATCTCGACAGCGACCACAATGGTCTTTTGCATCTTGGTCGAAACAACCTGGCCAACCTTCTCGTTTCGCCGGGCTCCTGCGGCCGCCGGCGCCTGCACTGCCTCTTGAGTCGCCGTCATTTAGCGGGCTCCCTTCTTGCTGTCCGCCGGCTTATTAGCATCGGCTACAGTGTCCTTGGCCGCGCCGCGAATGCCTAATTCGCGTTCTTTGGCCACGGTCTTGATTTGGGCGATCTCCTTGCGCATCTGGCGGAGCTTCTTCACTCCGTCGTTCTGCCCCATCGAGACCTGAAAGCGCAGCCGGAACAGTTGCTCGGAGGTGATCTTCTCCTGGTGCGCCAGTTCTTCGTCGCTCAAATTGCGAATCTTTTCCAGTTCCATTGTGTTTCTCTCTCCGGCGCTCTTCGGCGCCCCTCTCCGGGGCACCCAGCGCGTCCAATCTCACTCAGCCCGGCTTACTTGGCCGCGGCCTCAATCTTTTCGGCGCCCGGCCGCATCACGAACTTCGTCAGCAACGGCAGCTTGTTTGACGCCAGGCGCATGGCCTCGCGCGCGGTTGCCGGGTCCACGCCTTCCATCTCAAACAGAATCTTGCCCGGCCGCACCACCGCTACCCAATGGTCCAGCGCGCCCTTGCCCGAGCCCATACGGACTTCGGCCGGCTTCTTGGTGATGGGCTTATCCGGGAACAGGCGCAGCCAGATCTTGCCGCCGCGCTTGATGAAGCGGGTCATGGCGATACGGCTGGCCTCGATCTGCCGGTCAGTGATGTAGCCGCACTCCATGACGCGCAGGCCATACTCGCCGAACGAAATCGCGGAGCCGCGCCACGCCTTGCCGCGGCGCTTGCCCTTCTGCTGCTTGCGAAACTTAACCTTCTTTGGCATCAACATAGCGAAAACCTCAAAACGAGTGGTCAGTGGTCAGTGATCAGTGGTCAGTTAATCTTTAGCTCAACCAGCAGCTCGATCACTCACGACTGAATCCGGCAACCAACCTTCTAAAAACTCAGAACCAAAAACTGATCACTGTTCACTGACCACTGTTCACTGTCTTTAAAACACCGACGTGCCCACCGCGGCTGGCTGACGGCGCTTCTGCTCATAGATGTCGCCGCGATAGATCCAGGTCTTCACGCCGATCACGCCGTAGGTCGTCTGCGCCTCGGTGAAGCCGTAGTCGATGTCGGCGCGCAGCGTATGCAGCGGCAAACGGCCCTGCAAATACCACTCCGAGCGTGCGATTTCATTGCCGTTCAACCGGCCCGAAACCCTCACCTTGATTCCCTTGCAGCCGAAGCGCAGCGCCGAATCCACGCTCTTGCGCATCGCGCGGCGGAAGCTGACGCGCTTCTCCAGTTGCAGGGCGATGTTCTCCGAGACCAGTTGCGCGTCCAGTTCGGGCTTGTTCACCTCGATGATGTCGATGAACACGTCGCGATTGGTGCGCTTGCCGAGCTCCGTCTTGAGCTTCTCGATCTCCGCGCCCTTGCGGCCGATCACGATACCCGGCCGGGCGGTGCGGATGAGAAAGCGCAGCTTGTTGCCCGGCCGCTCAATCTCCACCGAGCTGACCCCGGCGGCCTTCAGCTTTTCGCGCAGCTCAGCCTTGAGCTTCACGTCCTCGACCAGGAGCTTGTCATAGTCGCGCTCAGAGAACCAGCGCGAACGCCACGGCTTGTTCACTCCCAGCCGGAATCCGTAAGGATGGACTTTTTGTCCCATGCTATTTCCCTCAAAACCCTCTAGGCCTTGGTGCCGGCCTTCTTCTTGGTTGCCTTGGGCGCTGCCTGCGGCTCCTCGGCCTTCTTCTTGGTTGCCTTGGGCGCTACATGCGGCTCCTCGGCTTGCTTCTTGGTTGCCTTGGGCGCTGCCTGCGGCTCCTCAGCCTTCTTCTTGGTTGCCTTAACTGCCTTGGGCACTGCCTTTGGCTCCTCTGCCTTTTTCTTGGTTGCCTTTGGCGCCACCGGCGGCTCATCCGCCCTGGTCACCAGGCCCCCCGCCGCATCGCGCTCGGCCACCGAAAGAACGATGTGCGTCAGCCTGCGCTGATAGCGGTAGGCGCGGCCCATCGGAGCGGGGCGGATGCGCTTCATGCGCGGCCCGTCGTTGGCCAGGGCCAGCTTGACGTAGAGGTTGTCCACGTCCAGATCGACACCCTGCTCGCCGGCCACATACTTGGCGTTGTCCACCGCCGAGGTCAACAGCTTGTGGATCACCGGGGCGATGCGCTTCTTGGTGAAGGCCGCCGTCGTGAGCGCCTCCTCGACCCCCCGGCCCTTGATCAGGTCGAGCACCAGCCGCGCCTTTTGCGGCGACACGCGCTGGAACCTGGCCTCGGCCCGATATTCCCTTGTCTCGACTGCCATTGGTATGCCTTCCTCAATCTCTTCGCGCAAGAGAAAAGCTGAAGCCCCTTGCGCAGAATTTCATCTACCGCGGCTTGGCGGTGGTCTCGGTAGCCGCCTTGCTGCCCCCGGTGTGCCCTTTGAAGATGCGCGTGGGCGCGAACTCGCCCAGTTTGTGACCCACCATGTTCTCGGTCACGTACACCGGAACGAACTTCTTGCCGTTGTGGACCGCGATGGTGTGACCCACAAACTCGGGAAAGATCGTCGAGCGGCGCGACCAGGTCTTGACCACCTTCTTGTCGTTGGCCTGATTGAGCACCTCGATCTTCACGGTCAGGTGCGCATCCACGAACGGGCCCTTTTTTGTCGAACGTGCCATAAATCCTCAGCTCCTCTACTTCGCCCGGCGGCTGACAATAAATGCATCAGTCCGCTTGTTGTTGCGCGTCTTGTAGCCGCGCGTCGGCTGGCCCCACGGGGTCACCGGATGACGGCCGCCCGAGGTCTTACCCTCGCCGCCGCCGTGCGGGTGGTCCACCGGGTTCATGGTCACGCCGCGGTTGGCGGGGCGTATGCCCTTCCAGCGGTTGCGCCCTGCCTTGCCGATGGAGACATTCTCGTGATCGGTGTTTCCCACCTGACCAATCGTCGCCATGCACTCGGCCAGCACCTTGCGAGTCTCGCCGGAGGGCAGCTTGAGCAGGGCGTACTCGCCCTCCTTGGCCACCAACTGGGCCTGCGTTCCGGCCGAACGGGCCATCTGCGCGCCCTTGCCCGGCCTCAGCTCGATGGCATGAACCGTCGTGCCGGAGGGAATATTCTTGAGCGGCAGTGCGTTGCCAACCAGAATGTCGGCATCGGGCCCCGAGGAGACCGTGGCGCCAACCTTGAGGCCAACCGGCTGCAGGATGTAGCGCTTCTCGCCGTCGGCGTAGTGCACCAAAGCAATTCGAGCAGACCGGTTGGGATCGTACTCGATAGTCGCCACCCGCCCCGGCACGCCGTACTTCTCGCGCTTGAAATCGATCAGGCGCAATTTCTGTTTATGTCCGCCGCCGTGATGGCGGATCGTCAGGTCGCCCGAGTTGCGCCGCCCTCCGGTGCGCTTGCGGACCGTCAAGAGCGGCTTGTGCGGCTTCGCCGTCGTCAGGTCGTCGTTGACCAGCGAGGTCTGAAAGCGCAAGGTCGGCGTTACCGGTCTGTATGTCTTGATTGCCATAGTCTTTGTCCTGGAAAGTCAGCGCACAATCTCAAGCGCCGCTTTCCCGTTTCTCCGAAGCCTGCGCGTTTTCAGGCTCCGATAATCTTTCCTGATGAGCTTCTAGCTGCTCATTAACCACTGATCACTGGCCACTGACCACTGATCACTGTTACAGGTTGCTCACGTACTCGGGCAGCTTCTGGCCTGCCTTCAGCCGGACATAGGCTTTCTTCCAGTCCGGGCGGAAGCCCGCGAACTTGCCGCGGCGGCGTTCCTTGCCAATCACATTTGCGGTGCGGACCGCGGAGACCTTCACCTTGAAGAGAGCCTCGACGGCCTGCTTGACTTCAGTCTTCGAGGCATCGGGGGCGACGTCAAAGACCAGCGTCCCGTCGGTCTCCTTCACGCTCAGCCCCTTTTCGGTAATCAGCGGGCGGCGAATCACGTTGTAAAGTGTCGGCATCAGGCGGCCTCCGTCTCGGCGGCGAGCTTGCGTTTTGACGCGTTTTTCTCCAGCATCTCCGTCAACTGCTCGATGGCGGCCGTCGAGAAGATGGCCCGCTCATAGCGCAGCAGATCGTAAGGATGCACCTCGTTGTTAAGCACCAGCTCCACGCCCTTGAGGTTGCGCGCGCCCAGCACCAGCGCCGGAGAGAGCGTCTTGCTGTTCTCCACCAGCAGGGCCGTGCGCGTGACCTTGAGCTTGTCGAGCGCCGCGCGATACTGCCTGGTCTTGGCTTCCTTGAGTTCGAGCTTGTCGACCACCGTCAGCTTGCCATCGGCGAGTTTTGCGGCCAGGGCCGAGCGCAGCGCGCCCAGCAGCTTCTTGCGCGGAAAGGCATAATCGTAACTGCGCGGCTGGGGTCCATGCACCGTGTAGCCATGACGCCACAGAGGCGAGCGCACCGAGCCGATACGCGCCCGTCCCGTGCCCTTCTGCTTCCATAGCTTCTTGCCCGAACCGGCGACCTCGGTGCGGCTCTTGGTCTTGTGCGTGCCCTGGCGCAGCGAGGCGCGGTAGTGCTTGACCGCCTCCCACAGCAGGGCCTCGTTCACCTGGTCCGGCCCGAAGAGCGCGTCAGAGAGCTCCAGCGTGCCAACCTTCTTGCCGTTCATATTCAATACATCCACTTTTGCCATCGTCTTCTTCCTGCGAGCCATTTGCTTTTAGCTCAATCATGGTAGAGCAATCATTCTCGTTCTCACGAAGCCCAGCTAAGAGCTCATAGCTAAAAGCTGTTATTTCCTCTTCGCCTGCGCCTTCTTGGAAGCCTTCAACGGATCGACCGTACCCGAGCCGGCAAATCCACGGCGCTCGCGCGGCGGAGTCTTGGCCTTGGAGATCAGCACGTAGCCTTCGCGCGATCCGGGCACCGCGCCCTCGACCATCAGAAGGTTCTCTTCCAGGTCGATGCCGCGGATGCGCAGGTTGCGCACCGTCACCTGCTCGGCGCCCATGTGGCCGGGCATGCGCTGGCCGGGAAAGACGCGAGAAGGATAGCTGGAGGCGCCAATCGAACCCTGCACCTGAAACATATGTCCGTGCGACTTGGGTCCGCCGGCGAATCCGTGGCGGCGCACCACGCCGGCAAAACCCCGGCCCTTGGATGTGCCGATCACGTCCACGAACCTGGCCTCAGAGAAGATGTCCACCAGCACCCGGTCGCCGGCCTTGGTGGCCACCACGCCGTCGGCATCGAGCTCCAGAGCGACTTCCCTGATCACCTTCACCGGCGGCGCTTCGGTCTTGGCGAAGTGCCCGGCCTGCGGCCTGGTCACATTCTTGGTCTTGACGAACTCGACCAGGCCGATCTGCGCGGCCTCGTAGCCGTCATTAGCCAGCGTCTTCAACTGCGTAATCACGCAGGGGCCGGCCTGCAGCACCGTAATCGGGTGCACGTCGCCCTTTTCGTCGAAGACCTGCGTCATGCCGATCTTTTTACCCAGAATTCCCGTAACTGCCATGTCTTCCTCGCCTCATCATGCGATGTTGAACTCATCGCACTGCCGGGCCCTTCGCGGGCTGCGAACGTTCTTAAGTTTTGTGCTGCCGTCAGCCTCTTGCGCCGCAAGGCGCGATTGGCCGCACCGCAGGTGCCTATTTTTCAAACGCCTTGATCTCGACATCGACGCCGGCCGGCAGATCGAGCTTCATCAGCGCGTCCACCGTCTGCTGGGTCGGCTCGAGAATGTCGATCAGCCGCTTGTGCGTGCGGATCTCGAAGGCCTCGCGCGACTTCTTGTCCACGTGCGGCGAACGCAGCACGCAATACTTGTTCTTGATCGTCGGCAAGGGAATCGGCCCCGCCACCGTTGCCCCGGTGCGCTTGGCCGTCTCCACAATCTCGCCGGTCGAGGTGTCCAGCACGCGATAATCGTATGCCTTCAACCGGATGCGAATCCTCTGTCCTACCATGTGCTCCCCTTCGGGTCGTAGTGTTCAGTGATCAGTTATCAGTGTTCAGTTTTCTGCGCCGGTTTAGATTTCATTGCCTTACGCCAGCGTTTTTACTGACCACTGATCACTGACCACTGATCACTTGCTTGACTCTCACTTACTTAATAATTTCGCTGATGGTGCCCGCGCCCACCGTGCGGCCGCCTTCGCGGATCGCAAAGCGCAGGCCCTTTTCCAAAGCCACCGGCGTGATCAGCTCAACCTCAAGCTGCACGTTGTCGCCCGGCATCACCATCTCCACGCCCTCAGGCAACTGCGCCACTCCCGTGACATCGGTTGTCCTGAAGTAGAACTGCGGACGGTAGCCTTTGAAGAACGGCGTATGACGGCCGCCCTCTTCCTTGCTCAACACGTACACTTCGCCCTTGAAGACCGTGTGCGGCGTGATCGATCCCGGCTTGGCCAGCACCATCCCGCGCTCCACATCTTCCTTGGGAATGCCGCGCAACAGAATGCCCGCGTTGTCGCCCGCCATGCCCTCGTCGAGCTGCTTCTTGAACATCTCCACGCCCGTGCACACCGTCTTGCGCGTCTCGCGGAAGCCGACAATCTCCACGTCCTCGCCCACCTTCACCTTGCCGCGCTCGATGCGCCCGGTGACCACCGTGCCGCGCCCAGAGATCGAGAAAATATCCTCGATGGGCATCAGGAATGGCTTGTCCACCGCGCGATCCGGACGCGGAACATACGTGTCCACCGCCTCCATCAGCTCGTCGATCTTGGCTTCCCACTGCGGCTCGCCGTTCAGCGCGCCCAGCGCGGAGCCGCGAATCACCGGCGCGTCTTCCGGGAACTGATACTTGCCCAGAAGCTCGCGCACTTCCATCTCCACCAGATCGATCAGCTCCGGATCCTCCACCGCGTCGCACTTGTTCAAAAACACCAGCACGCACGGAACGCCCACCTGGCGCGCCAAAAGCACGTGCTCCTTGGTCTGCGGCATCGGCCCGTCGGTGGCCGCGACGACGAGTATCGCGCCGTCCATCTGCGCCGCGCCGGTGATCATGTTCTTGATGTAGTCGGCGTGACCGGGGCAATCGACATGCGCGTAGTGACGGTTGGCGGTCTCGTACTCCACGTGCGCCGTGGCGATGGTGATGCCCCGCTCCCGTTCTTCCGGCGCGTTGTCGATCGAGTCGAAGGAGCGGAAGACAATCTTCGGATTGTGCTTCTGCAATACCTTGGTGATGGCCGCCGTCAACGTCGTCTTGCCGTGATCGATGTGGCCAATCGTTCCCACGTTCACATGCGGCTTGCTGCGATCAAACTTTTCCTTGCCCATGGCCTTCTCCAAATCCTCTTGTAGCTCTTACTGCCTGTTTCAACCCAGGGCGCCGGCGTTCCGGCTCCAGCCCCAAAACTTTTCCTTCACCACCGTCCGGGAAACTCCGCCTGGACGGCCAGTCCTACTTGCCCTGCGCCCTGCCGATAATCTCGTCGGCAATCATGCGCGGAGCCTCCTCATACCTTGCAAACTGCATCGAATACGATGCCCGGCCCTGGGTGGACGAGCGAATGTCGTTCACGTAGCCGAACATTTCCTTCAGCGGCACAATCGCCTTGATGACCTGCGAACCGGCGTGATGCTCCATGCCCTCGATGCGCCCGCGGCGCGAGTTGATGTCGCCGATGATCACGCCCATGTGCTCTTCGGGAACGGTGACCTCGACGGCCATCACCGGCTCCAGCAGCACCGGGCTGGCCTTGCGCGCGGCTTCCTTGAAAGCGATGGAGCCGGCAAACTTGAAGGCCATTTCGTTGGAATCCACTTCGTGGTAGCTGCCGTCGTACAGGGTTACCTTGACGTCCACCAGCGGGTAACCGGCCAGAATGCCCAGCTCGAGCGCGCCCTGCACGCCCTGATCGATGGGCTTGATGTACTCCCTGGGCACCGAACCGCTCTTGATTTCGTTGATGAATTCGTAGCCCGCGCCCGGCGTGTTGGGCTCGACGCGCAGCTTGCAGTGACCGTAGTTGCCCGAGCCACCGGTCTGACGGATGTACTTTCCCTCAGCCTCGGCCTTCTTGCGGATGGTCTCGCGGAAGGCCACCTTGGGCTCGCCCACATTGGCCTCGACCTTGTGTTCGCGCTTCATGCGGTCCACGAGAATTTCCAGATGCAGTTCGCCCATGCCGCTGATGATCGTCTGGCCGGAGTCTTCATCCGTCCGCACCTTGAAGGTGGGGTCCTCGTCGGCCAGGCGCGAGAGAGCAACGCCCATCTTCTCCTGGTCGGCCTTGGTCTTGGGCTCGATGGCAACCGAGATGACCGTCTCCGGGAAAACAATGGCGCCCAGGGCGATGGGGTGATGCGGCGCGCACAGGGTGTCGCCGGTCTTCAGATCCTTCATGCCCACGCAGGCGCATATGTCGCCGGCCATAATCTCGGTCACGTCCTCGCGCTTGTCGGCGTGCATCTTGACCAGCCGGCCGATGCGCTCAGTCTTGCCGGTGCGGGGATTGAGCACCGTGTCGCCGGTCTTGAGCGAACCCGAATAGACCCGGACAAAGCCCAGCTTGCCGAAGGGATCGTTGATGATCTTGAAGGCCAGAGCGGCAAGCGGCTCGTGATCGTCCGGCTTGCGCGCAACGATATGGTTGTGATGATGGGGATCGATGCCCTCGACCGGGAGCTTGTCCAGCGGGCTGGGCAGGTAATCCACTACCGCGTCCAGCAGCGTCTGGATACCTTTGTTTTTGAATGCGCTTCCGCAGATGACCGGGAAGACCTTGAGATCGATGGTGGCCTGGCGGATGCCGGACTTCAGCTCGGCAATCGTCGGGGTTTCGCCTTCGAGAAACTTTTCCAGCAGCACATCGTCGGTCTCGGCGATCACCTCGATCAACTGCAGGCGGAAGGCCTCTGCCTTTTTCTGCAACGCGGCGGGAATCGGCTCGATAGAGAACTCGGCGCCCATGGTCTCGTCGTGCCATACGACGGCATTCATCTCGATCAGGTCGATGACGCCCTTGAAGTTGGCTTCGGCGCCGATGGGAATCTGCAAAGCGACAGGCCGCGCGCCCAGGCGTTTGCGGATGCTGTCCAGAACGTGCTCGAAGTCGGCGCCGTTCTTATCCATCTTGTTGACGAAGCAGATGCGCGGCACACCGTACTTGTCGCCTTGGCGCCACACGGTTTCCGTCTGCGGCTGCACGCCGGAAACTGAATCAAACAGCGCCACCGCGCCATCCAGCACGCGAAGCGAGCGCTCCACCTCAGCGGTGAAATCCACGTGGCCGGGGGTGTCGATGATGTTGATGAGAACGTCGCGCCAGGTGCAGGTAGTGGCCGCCGAGGTAATCGTAATGCCGCGCTCCTGCTCCTGCTCCATGTAATCCATGGTCGCCGTGCCCTCATGCACTTCGCCGATGCGGTGCGTGATGCCCGTGTAAAACAGGATGCGCTCTGTCGCTGTCGTCTTCCCGGCGTCGATGTGCGCCATGATTCCGATGTTCCGGCAACGATTCAGAGGTATGGTGCGAGCCACGGCAATTTCTTCCTTGCGGGCGATTCAGCCCCGCGGTTGATCTTTCTGTCCAGCTAAGTCCCTAGTCCCTTAGTCCCTACGTCCTACCAGCGGTAGTGGGCAAAGGCCTTGTTAGCCTCGGCCATGCGGTGCACGTCTTCCTTCTTCTTCATGGCCGCGCCGCGCCCGTTAGCCGCGTCAAGCAGCTCGTTGCCCAGCTTGTCGGTCATGCCCTTCTCTCCACGGCTGCGGCCGTAGGTGATCAGCCAGCGGATGGCCAGCGAAGTGCGCCGATCGGGATTGACCTCGATCGGCACCTGGTAGTTGGCTCCGCCCACCCGGCGGGTCTTGACCTCGAGCAGCGGCTTGCAGTTCTCCACCGCTTTCTTGAAGAGCTTGAGGGCATCATCGCCGCCGCCCTTCTCCTCGAGGTTCTTCATCGCCTCATAGAAGATGCCCTGGGCCGTCGACTTCTTGCCGCCCCACATCATCGAGTTGACAAACTTGGTGACCAGCGTGGACCCGTAAACCGGGTCCGGCGCCACTTCCCGCTTCGCAATGTGCCCTTTTCTCGGCATAATCCCTCAAAAAACAGTGGTCAGTGATCAGTTGTCAGGTTTCAGTTGTCCGGTCCGTGCTGATCACTGACAACTGACCACTGACAACTGTCTTACTTCTTGGCCGGCGCCGCGCCGCCCTTGGCGCGCTTGGCTCCATACTTCGACCGGCTCTGCTTGCGGTTGGACACGCCCACCGAATCCAGCGTCCCCCGAACCACGTGATAGCGGACACCGGGCAGATCTTTCACGCGGCCGCCGCGAATCAGCACGATCGAGTGCTCCTGCAGGTTGTGACCGATGCCGGGAATATAGGTGGTGACCTCAATCCCGTTCGTCAGCCGCACGCGGGCAACTTTGCGCAGGGCCGAGTTCGGCTTCTTGGGCGTCTGCGTATACACGCGGGTGCAAACGCCGCGACGCTGCGGCGAGGCCTGCAAGGCCGGCGACGCCGTTTTGTACCGCGGGGCCGTGCGCCCCTTGCGAACAAGCTGATTAAAAGTAGGCAAACTGCAACTCCTTACGCCAAAAAACCTTGACCCATCAAGTTCGACCGCCGCGCGCAGGCCCATGGAGCCTCCCGCGGCGAGAGCGCACGACCTGAACGCTGTCGCGCAAACGCACGGAAGCCCTGTTGTGCTGCTTCGCGTCTGCCTTCGTTCCAATCTCAGACGAGAACCGGGACGGTGGCCGGGCGTTTCCCCGCATTTTGCGGGTAAAGCCAACTCCGTTTCGCGGTTCCGGCCCGCATAGCCCTCCAAGGTGGAGAACGCGCGGGCGCCGTAGCGATTTG
>CAVXYT010000006.1:0-89192 GCA_963765995.1 uncultured Acidobacteriaceae bacterium
ACTGCGAAGATAGACTCGTCGCAGATCCTGCAAACGGCTTTTGGAAAGGAACACACAGTCATTCTTATTGGCGTCGCCCACGCTCACGTCTCTCGCCAATTCCCTACACGTCGGGGCCCCACAGAGCCCGCAATCGAGGCCAGGCAAACTGGCCAGCGCGTCCTCTGCCAACTGCCTCATCTGGACTCGCTCCTTCAGACTGGCCGCGGTTCCTCGGGTGGGACGCGGCCGAATCGGGGCCTTAAGAGAGAAGTCTTCCATAGGAAACCGCCGTTCGACTTCCGCCTCCGTCTCAGGGTCCATCTCCGGCAGGGTCCTCGCCAGAGAACGCAACGTGGACCCCGCAACATACATGTTCGCGACGGTGAGGTTCCCGCTAGGGCAGCCGTTCCAACAGCAGTACGCCTCGAGGAAGCCCACGTTTCGCAGCTTCCCTTTTTCGATGTCGTTGAAGACCTGAATGATGTTGGACAGGCCTGTCACCGACAGGTAGCGATGCTGCTGAACAAGGCGGCCCATGCCCTCGCTCACGTGCAAGCGAAGGAGACCGGAGTTGCGGATGATCGGGGGCCGAGAGCTCTTAATCGCATCGCCCTTCTTGAGACTCCGGCAGCCGAGGATGGCATTGTAGACCTCAGGGAAACCCACTGCACCATCCAGATTGCTCTCAACGCCTTCGGCCGGCTGAAGGATGGATATGGTCTTGGCTTGGCACGGCGTGATGTAGATAACGGCGATTTGATCCTCGCGCAGGCCAAGCCGCGCAGAGAAGCGCCGCTTCGCTTCCCGGCCGGCGATTTCGCGGGCGGGCTGGATGGGGATGAGTTGGTTGACCATGGCCGGATACAAGACTTGCACCAGACGCACCACGACAGGGCATGATACGGAGATCAATGGCGTGGGTCCTGTCCACTGTTCCACGTACTGCTGGATGGCGCGAGCAACCAGGTTGATCTCGATCGAATAGTCCCAAACCTCGTCGAACCCGAACGCGAGCAGTCCATCGACGACCTGGGCGGGAGTAATCCCCGTGGGAAACTGGCCGAACAGGACCGGGGAGGGCACCGCGACCTTGAACTTGAATCGGCTGAGATCTTCGACCGTCGTGGTCGTCGCGCTGATGGCATCTCTGGAGCACGCTTTGAGGCAACTGCCGCAGTCGATGCAACGATCGGGTTGGTAGTGCGCCTTCGCGTCCTTGACTCGGATCGCGTGGGTCGGACACACCCGCATGCATGAGAGGCACCCCTGGCACTTCTCCCGGTCGATCCTGAATCCCTGGGCGAGCTGATCCATACGACACCCTTCTCTTTATTTACGTGGAGAGTTCATTTAAGGCGGTGATGCAGATCACATATTGCCGGAAAATGCAAGTTCTCCGAACGATTCATGTACGATCTCGCTTGAGCCGGAATCTCCTCAGAAGCAGGCAAACTAAAATCCATGGGCGAGTTTATCCATACGACACCAGCCGGATGATCGAGTGAACCCTCGTGCCTTTCCCAACCTCGGATTGCAGCGAGAAGACGTCGGAGTTCTTCTTGATATTCGGAAGCCCCAGGCCGTAGCCGAATCCCATCTCGCGCATCTCATCGGAAGCCGTCGAGTAGCCTGGCTGCATCGCCAGCTCGATGTCGGGGATCCCGGGTCCCTCGTCGGCCACTTCCACAGCGATCTCCTGGTCCCTCACCACTAACGTCAGGGTGGCCCGGTGCGCGTACATCACAACGTTCATCTCCGCTTCGAAGGAGACAATTCCAACTCGCAGGATGCTGTTCGGGTCGATATCGAGATCCTTGAGAATCGTCGTCACCTCCGTAGACTGCTCCCCGGCATTCTCGAAATTCCCCCCCTGTATTTCGAAGGTCTTTCTGAGCAGCTCTTCGGGCATGTTAGATACCACCCCTGATGCCGTGACTGTACAGGATGCCGCAGCAATTAAACATTCCGAACTCGGTCGAGAGCAGAACCGTCTTGTTGTCGCGAGCGAGCTTGACCGTCGCTTCCGTGGGCCGGCCGCCCAGCACGTACAGGATGGCAGGCAGATGCGATATCTGCGCCGTTCTCACCGACTGGATGTTGGTCAGTCCGGTAATCATCAACGCCTGAGGATGGGGAGAAGCAAGCACGACGCTCATCGCGTCGGAGGCCACGGCCATGTCTATTTCGGTATCGAGCGCGTCAGCGCCGGTCAGCACTTCGCACCTGAAAAGATCTCGAACCATGTCCAACCGCATGCCTGTTACTCCGCAGTTCGGCGGGTCAACATACTCCCGCCCGCTGCAAGGGTCATTAGAACCCGAGATTGACGAGTTTCTTTGCGAACGCCCAAGAGTCCAGGTCGTAGCTGAAAAGTCCGATCCCTGTTCTGTTGGCCAGCGCCACCACATCTTCACTCGGCTTGCGGCCGTTCACGATCACGATCATCGCTGCTCCCGCAAGGTTGGCAGCGGCGATCAAGCTCTTGTGCGTCTGCAGCGTGACCACCACGCTGTTGATTTTCGCCGACGCAATCAGGTCCGAGACCATGTCGGAGATATAGACGCTCTCGATCTCCCTGTCCTTGTATTCGTTGATCGCCGCGAGCCCGGTTTTCTGTACAAATTCGGAAACCTTCATCGTGCTTCCTCCTCAATTGGCGCCAAGCACAGCGAGGCGTCTGCTACGCGGTGCATCACAGTATGTCCGTCAGGCCGGCATCGACAATGCTCGTGCCCCTGCACTCGTCGATGCTGTTGCAGAGCTTACAGGGCACGATGGTGACCCTCTTGCCGACGGGCGCCAGCCGCGCATTAAAGTACTGGTTGAGGGCCTCGATGCCCTCGCTGCTCACGCATTTGCCGGTGGAATGGGAGGTGTTTGGGCAGACCGCCACGTAGACCAGAGAGTCAGGGCCCAGCTGACGCACGAGCACTCCGACCTGGCAGTCGCGGTCCGTGCACTCAGACAACATCAGCCCATTCACATCATTGAGGTCTACAATCCGCCCGCAGGCGCGACACTCCAAATCGAATTTCACCGTCTGAAAGCTGCCCCGATATGCCCAAAAGTGGGGCCCTTCATGGTAGTCATCGATTGGAGGCACAGGCTCGGCAGAGAAGAATGAAAGGCGAGCACCGCACTCAAAGCAGCCCTCTTCGACAAAATAACCGTGCCGGACGTTACATATAGACCACTCGTGGTTGCATGAACCCATCGCTCCTCCCTTCGACATTCTCTAGGGTGAGCTCCCCGCCTACAGCCACGGAAGCGATCATAGATGTTCGCGGATCGTCATGTTCGATACCGTAAAAGAATAACAAGGAAGAATTGCACACCCTGGATTTGTTGTCAAGACGATCTGGCACGATGTCAAGGGCGGTAATGTTACTGATCGGTCCCGGTATTTCTGGGCCAAGCTGAATGTTAGTCTTCGGCAAGAACCAAGCCTGAATCAGGCCCGATTCGGTGTGAGGCGGACGGATGAGGTGCTGAAGCACCGAGGAGGTAGCAACAGCGGTGGAGGTGATTCGGAAGATCGGTATCAGGGAAATGCTTTTCCCTGATATGTGGGTGATAATTCCCTATTCGGTGCGGCGTTTGAATTGAGTGTGAAGGGGTAAGAACTCGCCTAGATTCAGAACTATAAAGAAATCTTCCCGTGGATTCCTTGACGGAATTCGTGAATTTCCCTGTATTTTTCCCAGTTAGCTGGGAATTCGGTCCGGAGAACGGTTCGCACCAGACTCAGTCCACCACCGCGCAGTCTAAGTTGTTTATATTGTTTAACTTATACCAGAGAAAGACCCCGATTTTAGGGCCAATTCTAAGAGTTTCTTCCGCCAGAGAATTTCTTCAGCTATAGGAATCTGGCCCGGTAATAGGGTTTTCTCTGACGTGACTATCGAAGGTCCGGTTTCTACAAGAGGTCCAAGAGAGAGTTCTTTGGCCGATGCTTCCGAATTGCTGGCGCCTGCCTGGGGAATCGAGATTCCTGGCCCCAGTTCTCAACCTGCTGAATAGCCGATTGACGAGTGATATTGGGATTTCTTGTTTTGCAGATGTTACTTTGTTGAACTGCTGGCGCTGAGCGCCGGGGACTTCTTTGCGCCTGGCCGGGCAGGGCGCCCGGCCCGAACACTAGGCAGTTCCAAATTATGAGCGCTTTCGGCCTTGCGCAGGTGGTGCTCCATCTGCTTTCGCGCTTCAATGGGATCGCGTGCGCGGATGGCGCGGAAAATCTCGCGATGCATCTCGGCCATTTCGCGCAGGTAGTCCGCGCGTTCGACGGTCTTGCGCCGCTTTTCATACATCGCCGTGGTAATGGTCTCGATCAGGGCAGCGAGAATCGGATTGCCGGAGGCATTGGCGATGATGCGGTGAAACAGCATGTCATGCACGAGGAATTGCGCTGGGTTATCCGCGATGGCGTACATCTCGGCAACCTGCTCGGCCAATGCCGCGTGGTGCTCTTCCTTGCCCCGTTCGGCGGCGAGAGCGGCAAGACTGCTTTCAATAATCAACCGCGCCTCAAACATCTGCCAGAATTGAAAGCCGTAGAGCGCGCCCATCAGGCCCAGCGAAGTCCTGCTGAATTCGGCCGGGCCATCCTTGATGAAGGTTCCGACGCCGTGCCGCACCTTCATCACTCCCATGGCCGCCAGGTAGCCGATGCCGGTGCGCAGGCTGGCGCGGCTGATCTTGAGCGTGCGCGCCAGCACGCGCTCAGGAGGGATTCTGTCGCCCGGCTGCAGTGCACCCTTCTCCAAGAGGGTGCGGATGTGGTTGACCACTTGCTTGGTCCGGTCGGTATCGGGCGCATCCTGCCTCAGGCGTGGCATAATGGACTATGCTCCAATCATTTTGCGGGAAATATGAACAATTTAAGATTAACACCGATGACTGCCTGGGCGATATTTTCTC
This sequence comes from uncultured Acidobacteriaceae bacterium, assembly GCA_963765995.1. Lineage (GTDB taxonomy): Bacteria > Acidobacteriota > Terriglobia > Terriglobales > Acidobacteriaceae > Telmatobacter. The sequence goes on from CAVXYT010000006.1 coordinate 4,903, forward strand.
TTCACATTGGCAACAAATGCAGTGCAAGTGTATGCTAGTGGTCAGACCTCTGCATCGAGGCCGCGCTTCGTCCGCGAGGCAAGGCGCGAAGGCAATCGGATGAAATGCAGGTCGAAAATTGCGGATTTTCGTCATTTATTTGAGGAACAGGAGTGAACGGCCGATGAATCATGGATTGAATATCATCAAGGACGCCGAGTTGGATTTTCTGTCGCTGGGTGCGTTGGTACACCGGCTGGATCCGGGAATCATTCCCTTCCGTAAGGCCACACATTGCCAGATTCACGTCAGCGGCGGCGAGTTCAATGTGGCAGCCAACCTTTCAGACTGTTTCGGCCTGAGGACGGCAATTGTCTCGGCCATGGTCGACTATCCGATCGGCGACCTGATTGCCGAGCGAGTGCGCGCCATGGGAGTGAAGCCGTTCTACAAGCACTTCAAACACGACGGCGCCACCGGCCCCAACATGGCGACAGTGTACAGCGACCGGGGGTACGGCGTGCGCCCTCCAGTGGTCTTCTACAACCGGGCGAACGAGGCCGCGGCGCAACTAAAACCGGGGGATTTCGACTGGAAGGCGATCTTTGCCGGGGGCGTGCGCTGGGTGCACTGCGGCGGGCTCTTTGCGGCGCTCTCGCCGACCACGGCAGCGCTGGCAGCGGAGATGATGAAGGAAGCCAAGGCCGCAGGCGCAGTGACTTCGTTCGATCTGAATTTTCGCGAGAAGCTGTGGAAGATTCAAGGCGGCGCCGCGCGCGCCGTCCAGACCATTGACCGCATTGTAGAGAACGTGGATGTGCTGGTGGGCAACGAAGAGGACCTGCAGAAGGGGCTGGACATTCCGGGGCCGGAGATAGCGGCCAAATCGAAGCTGGACCCCAGCGTCTTTTTCGGCATGATCGCCAACGTGGTGAAGAAGCATCCGCGAGCGAAAGTGGTGTCTACGACACTGCGCGAGGTGCACTCCACCAACCGGCATAGCTGGAGCGCGGTGGCCTGGGTGAACGGAAAGACCTACACTGCTCCTACGGCTGAGCTGGAGGTGGTGGATCGCGTGGGAGGCGGAGACGGCTTTGCGGCCGGGTTTATCTATGGCCTGCTGAGCGGTGAGACGCCCGAAGAAGCTCTCAAGCTGGGTTGGGCGCATGGCGCGCTGCTGACCACCTTTCCCGGCGACACAACCATGGCAACGCTGGATCAGGTGCGAGCCTTCGCCAAGGGCGGATCGGCGCGCATTCAGCGATAGCAGCTTTTCAACAAGATTTTGGAGATTGTATGCCAGAAGCATCGTGTGATATCGGCCTGATCGGCCTCGCCGTCATGGGACAGAATCTTGTCCTCAACATGAACGACCACGGCTTCAAAGTCGCCGTTTTCAACCGCACCGTTTCCAAGGTAGACGACTTTCTGGCCAACGAAGCAAAAGGGACGCAGGTTGTTGGAGCCCACTCTATCGAGGAGTTCGTCAGCCTGCTCAAGCGGCCGCGGCGCATCATGCTGATGGTCAAAGCCGGCGACAGTGTCGATCAGACAATCAGCCACGTGCTGCCCTATCTTGAAGCGGGCGATATCATCATTGACGGCGGTAACTCGCTGTTTACCGACTCCAATCGCCGGACCAAAGATCTGGCTGCAAAAGGCATCCTGTTTATCGGCACCGGCGTCTCCGGCGGCGAAGAAGGCGCGCGCTACGGTCCATCGATCATGCCCGGCGGCAATCCGGCCGCCTGGCCGCACGTGAAAGATATTTTTCAGGCCATCGCCGCCAAGGTCGAGGACGGAACCCCCTGTTGCGACTGGGTAGGCGAGGACGGCGCAGGCCATTTCGTCAAGATGGTCCACAACGGCATCGAATATGGCGATATGCAGTTGATCTGCGAGGCCTACGATCTGCTGCGGCGCGGGCTTGGCCTGACCGCCGACGAGCTGCACACGGTTTTCACCGAGTGGAATAAGGGCGAACTGGACAGCTACCTGATTGAGATTTCAAGCCATATCTTTGCCAAAAAAGATGAGGATGGGCAACCGATCGTCGACAAGATTCTCGACACCGCGGGCCAGAAGGGCACAGGCAAGTGGACGGTTTTCAGCGCGCTCGATCTAGGTCAGCCGGTAACATTGATTGGAGAATCGGTCTTTGCGCGCTGCCTGTCGGCGCTCAAAGATGAGCGCGTCGCAGCATCGAAGATTCTTGCGGGACCGGCCGCGAAGGCCGTCGCCGGCGACCGCGCCCAATTCATCGAGGATGTACGCAGGGCACTTTACTGCTCCAAGATCGTTTCCTATGCGCAGGGCTACATGCTGCTCAAGGCCGCTGCCCAGGAGAATGGCTGGAAGCTGAACATGGGCGGCATCGCGCTGATGTGGCGTGGCGGGTGCATCATTCGCAGCCAATTTTTGGGCAAGATCAAAGCAGCTTACGACAAGAGCCCAGCTCCTGAAAATCTGCTGCTCGACAATTTCTTCTCCGCGGCGATCAGCGGCTATCAGGCTTCGTGGCGCAAGGCGCTGGTGCGTGCAATCGAGCTGGGCGTGCCCACCCCGGCATTCTCCACCGCTCTCGCGTTCTTTGACGGCTATCGCACCGCGCGCCTGCCCGCCAATCTGCTGCAAGCGCAACGCGACTATTTCGGCGCGCACACATACGAGCGCACAGACAAGCCGCGCGGCGAGTTCTTCCATACTAACTGGACTGGCCACGGAGGGCGAGTTTCATCTTCAACTTATAATGCGTAATGCATAACCCGCGGCAAGGTTTAACTTCGCAGGCGACACAAGTCAATGTTACTGTTTGATGACTTGCAAAGGGTCCCAGTTATCCGAGCCGCGTAGAAAAACAGAAGGCGCAAACTGCCTGGCTTGCTCCTGAGTAAGAAAATGAGTATGCGGATCGCGCTGGTCAGGCCGCGCGCCGGGGCCGGTGGAGTTGTATTCGGCGTAGAACACGGTTTCGATCGAATGAGTTTCTCCCGGATGCCACTCGCGCCAGCCTGCCGGATCGATGTAACTTCCCATTTCCGTATCAAGAAAGACAACCGTGGCATAAGGACGCCAAGGCCGGCCCAGATAGACAGGCTTGGTTACGCCTGAATCGGCAGTAAGTTTGCATTGGTTGAACACGAAACCAGAGTCTTCTTCCGGATAGTGTTTTGCCTGCGCGGTAATGAATCCGCCGTCATGCGCAGTGCTGTGAATTTCGCAGTGATCAAAGACAGCTTTGCCATCGCCAAAGACAAAGTCGACGTTTCCGGCAATGTAACAGGCAGAAAAATACTGCCGCGCAGGAATGCAGTTCTGCCCGTCAGGAGCGCAGTTGCGGCTGCCCGCGTACACGGTGTCCTGATTGCCCAGCAGGCGAACGTTGTGAAAGACGCCGCGGTCTCCTGTCGTCAGCAACGCCAGCGCCTGTGAGCCGGCAAAAACCTGCTCATGGGTGCGGTTGAAATCGTTCTCGAAGGTAATGTTCTCGGCAAAGAAGTTGTCGGCCGTCACGTTCACAGTGGCGGAGTGGAGAGTGCCGCCATTCGCTCCCGCACTGCGATCATTCACTACCACTGTTTTGGAAGCATCACCGTTGGCGCTGCGCAGGCGGATGTTGGGCTTGTCGATGGTCAGCACCTCACGGTAGATTCCGGGAGCCACCAGCACCAGGGCTCCGTTCTTCGGCGCCGCATCGAGCGCGCGCTGGATGGAATAAAAATCGCCCGTGCCGTCGGCCGCGACATACAGGGTTTCGTCCTCCGGCAGAACTGTTCCCGCCATTTCCGGAGCCGTGGTCAGGGCAGGGAAGGGAACGAAGCGGGACTCGCAGGCCAAGGGCGTTCCTGGCGTGGAACCGGGCGTCTGTTGCACCGAAACATTCTCTCCGGCAGGCTCCAGATTGCCACGGTTGCTGCCGATAACAATGTCCGCATCCTTGTTCAGCATCCGGGAGTGCTGTTGATCGTCGGCAAAGACATTGTCCAGCTTCAATCCTAGTTTGTGCTGCGCGTTCAACCCGAGAAATGTGAAACTACCCGCCGTCAGAACGTGAATGTTTTCCAGCGTGATGTTCCGATAGACGGGAAGCAGATTTCCGCCGAACGTGGTGTAGAGCGGCGTGAAGACGAGCGGGTTCTTCGTATTGCGGATGCAAACGTCGCGATAGAGCAGGTCATGCACCAGGCCGCCGCGGCTGCGGTCGGATTTGATGCGGATGCCGTTGTCGGCGCCGTCGATGGTCAGATCGTCCACCAGCATGTGATCCACCCCGCCACTGGTTCCGCTGCCGATCGACATGCCGTGGCCGGTATAGAAATGGTTGTGCAGGATGGAGATATTCGAAGACGGTCCAGTCTTGCCGGTTTTCACGGCGACATCGTCGTCTCCAGTATGAATGGAGCAATAAGCGATGGTCACGTTGCGCGAGGAACCGGGATCGATGCCGTCCGTGTTGCGGGCGGTTTTGGGCGTCATGATCTTCACGCCCCAGGCGGTAAAACCGTCCGTCTCGTTAACCGCAACATGGAAGTTAGGAGAGTTGCGCAGCGTGATGTTGTACATGGTGAAGCCATCCGCGTGACGCATGACAATCATCATGGGCACGCTTTGCTCCTTGTCACTGATCTTGGCCTGGCGCGCCAGATCCCACCAGGTCACATCCTGCCCCAGCAGTTTGGACCCGCCCCGGCCATCGATGGAACCCAGGCCCATAATGCCGCTGCCCTTTGCCCCATCGCCCATAATGAGCGGCTTGCATCCGTGGCCCCTGTCGCTGAGAATGCCGCAACTGCCGGGCGCGAGATCATAAACAAGCGGATCGCGCGAAGCCACCAGCGCGGCATTGGCATCCACCACCAGGGTCACACCGGCGCGCAAGGCGATGGGGCCGGTAAGAAATACATTCTTCCGCCCGTGGGCGCGCAGCACAACAGCCTTCAGCCCCACGGACGAAGACCTGTCCGTGGGGGCCCCGGCGCAGGTGTCGATGGCGTGCTGGATGCGCCCGGTATCCAGTTTCTGCTCATCCTCAGGCGAGATCACACCATGCTCGGCCGCGATACTGGCGTTCAGAGTGACGCAGGCTGTGGGAATATGCGGTTCGGTGACTTTGCGAGTGTCCTGAGACAGCAAAGCAAAGGGAGAGATAATCATAAGTGCGGCGGAAAGCAAAGAGAGAGAGGAAATACGCATAAGTCTCCAACATAGAATTGCTCAAGGTTCATTGAGTTTGCAAAAAAGCGGAGGGGCTGGTTTCCCAACCCCTCCGGAGACTAAGACGCACAGAGTCTTAGAAGTTGAAGTGACCGGCGAACTGGAACTGGCGGGCGTTGTTTGCCTGGCCGGCAATCGTTCCCAGGGTGGTATCGCTGGCAGCGGTTGAGGACGTCACAGACGAACCGATCGTACCGTCCGCGGTGGCTGCGGGACTGCCAAACCAAACGTGGTTGACCGCATTGAAGACGCTCGCATCGAAGACGAATTTAACTCGCCCATCCTTCCAGAGATTGAAGGTCCGGCGGATAGAGCCGTCGATGTCGTAGTTGGAGGGCCCGTGCAAATCATAGGGAGCGGTACGGGCAACATCGCCCAGCACCATTCCGGTGCAAGGTGTTGTTCCGGCTGTGCAGTTAGGGTTCACTAACGTGGCTGAGGTTGTCTGCAAGAAGGCCGCAGGGTTGATGTACTGAATCGTGGGCAAAGTCGTTCTGGTTGCACCTTGGCCCCATTTGCCGTTCATGCGCGCCGCGTTTCCTTTTGCGCTGGCGCTGAAGTAGGCCGTGTTGTATGCGGGCATGCAGGTGCCTTGACCAGCCGCATTTCCGCAAGCGCTGGAGGTAATCGCCAGCGGATTGCCGGAGACGTAGGTGAAGATGCCGGAGAACCGCCATCCGCCCACGATGTTGCTCACAACGGGGTTACCACCGCCGATGTGCCCCTTGCCAAAGGGCAGATCGTAAGTCATGGTGCCGACGAGGTTCTGCCGCTGGTCCTGCGTACTGAGCGAGCGCTCGATGCGGTCGATAGGCACGGACCTGGTGGGGTTATTGGCCAATGCGCCCGCGGGGATGGCATAGCCGGTACGGAAGGTTCCGATATCGTCGATTGTCTTGCTGAAGGTGTAGCTCATCATGAAGGAGAGGCCATGAGCGAGCCGCTGATTGAGGACAACCTGCAGCGAGTTGTAGTTCGAGTTGCCGACCGAATCAACCTCATCGGTGATGCCCTTGTACTGCGGAAACGCCAGCAGCGCCTGGCTGACCTTGCCGCTACCATTGGCGGACGTGCCGCCGTTGTTGAAGGTCGGATACGGCAAGGCGCCGCCTGGCAAGGAGGAGAGGTAGGAGGAAGCAGCGCCGCCCAGGATGGTGCTGCCCAGGGCCAGGTACTTCGGATCCAACTGGTTGGACCAGTAGCCGCGCGCAGCGCCGCTGGGAAGCAGGTGGTGTCCCTCGTTGCCCACGTAGCTCACGGTAGCGGTGAGGTCCTTGGTGACCAGGCGCTGGAAGCCAAAGGACCATCCTTCGAATGTCGGCGTGCGGCCGCCCAACTGGGGATCGAGATAGGCCAGGGTGGTGGAAATATTGTTGGGGGATACGGACACTGAGGAGTAGTAGGTTCCGTAGCCGGGGTTGATGGTCGTGGTTCCGGGCGCTGCAACGGTATATCCGGGACCGCCGAAGTTTTGGTTGTATGGGGCGTTGGCAAGTGAATGAACTGTAGTGGGGTATCCGGAGAAGCCCGAAGCGCCGTTCAGGTAGAAGGCCGGAAGCGAAGCGCCAGGGGTCGTCGGACTTGGCGTTGCCGAGAAGCCCTGCAACATGGTCTTGCTGTCGGGCAAAATGGCGTTTGCTCCACCGGAGGTGCCGCCGCCATGGGCGTAATAGATGCCATAAGCACCGCGGATGACGGTCTTGCTGTTAGCCGCATAGGCAAAGCCCAGACGCGGACCCCAGTCTCCGTAATACGTCTTCATGGGGGTAGAGCAGTTGCAACTGTCTGTCCCACTGCCGGCAAACTGCAGCGTGCCATTGGAGATGCCGGTGTACGGATTGGCCCCGGTGGGGTTGAGGAACGACATGCGGTTCTGCGCTTCGCGCACCGGCGGCATCGAATCCCAGCGCAGACCGAGGTTAACCGTCAGCTTGCCGGTCGCCTTCCAGTCGTCGTTTACATAGATCGCGAATGGGTGGTAACGCGCGCCAGTCTCCTGTGCATTTGGCGCGTACTCGGTGTAACTTGCCGAATCGACCGCGCCGATCAGGTAGCTGGCATATGGGAAGCCAGCACCTGTGGTGGCAGTGTTTGTAGTGCCGGCGGCGCCCGAAGAGCCGCTGACGCTGGCGGTTTCGCCTACGGCATAATTCAGCGTGAGCGGAGTGGAACCTCCGACAGCATAGAGGTCGTTGAATTCGAGGAACTCGAATTGTCCGCCGAAGGTGAGGGCGTGCTTGCCCTTGAGCCACTGCACGTTATCCGTGAATGTGTAGGAGTTGGTGTTTTGGTCATCCGCGCCCGTGTTGGGTCCCCACTGCGCCGGAGCGTCGGTCCCGGTGAACTTAATGATGGGGAAGCTGGTGGCCACCTGTCCTGTCGCGGTGGGGGTGAAGCCAATGTTGGCCGCGGTCGCCGCAAAAGCGGGATTTTCCGTGCTGGGATTCGTGTGGGGCGAGTGGTATTGCGCCGCCCCGTACTTGAACTGGTTCACCAGAGTAGGCTTGATGACGAAGGTATCCTCGAAGATAGCAACCCTGGTAATGGGAGCATACGGCTTAGCATAGAAATAGGGCATCGGACCCACGTTCGTCGTCTGGCTGCCTGCCAGACCGATCAGGCCCTGGCGGCCAGCCGCCATGATCACGCTCAGATGGTGCTTTTCAGATAAGTCGACATCCAGGCGCTCGGTCGTTGACCAGTTGTTCAAACCCCAGGGATAGGAACCCATGTAGTTGTTGGTGAGGTTGGCATTGAGGTATTGCACACCCGCCCAGTATTGCTGCATATATTTGGCAACGGGCGAAAGCTCACCCTGCGGAATCACATTTGCCGTGACCGGTCCAGTGCCGCAGCCGGCGCTGGTGTAGCTGGGGCCGCTGAACTGCGTACGCGAATAGACGCCGCCGGTATACGCTTCCGTTGTCGGATCGTAAATGTTGACTCCGGTCGCGGAGAAATCGCCACAAAGCTCTGCCGGGGTAGGTATGGTTTGAGCTTGCGGCTTGGTGAGGGTGGAGAAGCGGAAGCCCATGTAATTGGCGAAAAGGAAGATCTTGTTCCTCCAGATGGGTCCGCCGATGCTCAGGCCGTATTCGTTCATGTGTTCCGGCGGTTTGTAGTATGTGCCAGCCAGCGCGGGGTTGGGGTAGCTAGACGGGTATTGGGCCGGAATGAATCCTGCCGCGTCGAATGCGGTGTTGCGCATCACGTCGTATACCGTGCCGTGGATTTTGTTGGTGCCGGACTTGATGGTAAAGTTCTCCACGCCCAATCCCTGGTACGCAGCCGAGTAGGCCGTGGTCTTGAGCTGGAACTGATCGACTGCCTCGACCGAGATAGCGGACCAGATATAGCGCGGGTCACCAGAGACCGAAGCGGATTCCAATGGAACACCCTCAATGTACATCACAGTGGATTGGGAGTTGCCGTTGACCACCATGGGCTCATCGGATTCGTTATTTTTGGTTTCGTTATTGGTTACGCCGGGCATGAGGATAGCCATGTCAGTGGCCCTGCGCTGATCGGTACTGATGCCGTTTGCGCCGCCCATCTCCAGCGGCAGCGACTGATAGGCATCGTTTTCCATGGCGAGGCCGAGTGTGGCATTTTCGGTTTCCAACGGCGGCGGCGCGTCTGTGACGGTGATGGTCGCATTCGCCGCGCCGACTTGAAGCGTCAGGTTGAGCCCTAGCACCTGCATGCCGTCCACATGAACGTTCTTGCGGATGAGCGTTTCAAAGCCACTGGCCGTTGTGGTGACGGTGTAGTCTCCGGGATCGAGCGGAGAAAGCACGTAATAGCCTGCTTTGTCGGCGGGACGGGTGATTTTGACTCCCGTCGCCACATTCTGTGCTGTTACGTTTGCGCCGGCAACAAGGGCGCCCGTGGAATCGGTAACCGTTCCCTGGATTGTCGCTGTCGCGCCGATCTGCGCCTTCGCGCCCAAGGGCGCCAACATGGCGATGACCAGAAGCGCCAGCCATCCCCACCTGGAACAGAGCAAGAGCCCGTGCTTCAGGCTCGTCGATGTTCCACTCATATCCAACTGCCTATCTACGGCCAAACTTCTCATTCAAGCCTCCATAAAATTACTCACTTGCCGCTTTGATTCCTGTCCCACACAATTACCATTGCCCGGCAGATTAGCCGACAGTGGTCAGACCACTTCTGAATCGACAATAGTGTCCTGCACAATGTCGAGGTCTGTCAAGCGAGAAATATGGGGGCTCCAGAATGTCCTTGAAAAGGCTGTGGAATGAACGAGTTGCCTGGGATGCTGCGGCAGTCCATCAAAGCCAATGGTCAGACCTTGCAGGTCCAGAGGCAGCGTATCGCATGGTGTCTGAGGTTGTCCCCGCCGCTGCACGGGCGCGATCCAACGGCTGCAAGAACTCATCCCGCCGGGGGCGCCATCCATAGTCAGGACGAAGCAGAACCCAGATCGGCATTGAGCGTCTTCGGCCTGACCGCGGCTTTATTTCCTTTTCGCGCCGCGGAGCGTTCCATGCCCTGCGCGGCTTGAGCCATGCGCAGATGCTGTTCCATAAGTTTTCGCGCTTCCACGGGATCGTGCGCGCGAATGGCGCGGTAAATCATGCGATGCATCTCCGCGGACTCGCGCAGATCGATCGAGCGCTCAACAGTTTTACGGCGCTTGTCGTACAGAGCCGACGTGATGGTCTCCATCAGAGCGGCCAGAATCGGATTTCCGGAAGCCTGCGAGAGAATGCGGTGAAAAAGCACGTCGTGTATCAGGAAATCCGCGGGACTGTCGACGGAAGCGAAAATCTCGGCTACCTCTTCGGCGAGCGCGGTATGATGCTCCTCCTTGCCGCGTTCAGCGGCGAGGGAGGCAAGATTGCTCTCAAGAATCAAACGCGCTTCAAACATTTGCCAGGACTGAAATCCGTGCAGCGCGCCCATCAGGCTGAAGGATGCCTTGCCGAACTCGGCAGGTCCGTCGGCGACGAAGGTTCCGACCCCGTGCCGCACCTTCATCACCCCCATCGCCGCCAGGTAGCCGATACCGGTACGAAGGCTGGCGCGGCTGATCTTCAGCGAGCGCGCAAACTCGCGCTCCGGAGGGATCTTGTCGCCCAGTTGTAGAGTCCCATTCTCGATGAGAGCTCGAATGTGGTTGACCACATGCATGGTCCGATGCGTGTCCGGCAGATTCTGCTTCGTCCGCGGCATAGGGGCTTACACCTTCTTGCTAGCCTGAAATGTGGAGCAAGACGAGATTAACACTGAAGACCCTCCTCCGCCGCGGAGAAATTTATCCGCGGTACTGGCGTTTCCCGGCGAGATGTGTATACTGTGGTCTGACCTCTCTGGTGGTCAGACCTCAAGCTACACAGCGAAAGGACAGAGATCCAGTCATGCTGATCCACGAAGATCGTTTGTTTCCCGCCGAATCCGCAGCGCGAAAAATAGCCAAAGCCCTGTACGCGCACGTCCAAAGCTTGCCCATAATCAGCCCGCACGGGCATACGCAGGCGGCCTGGTTTGCGAAGAACGAGCCTTTTCCAGACCCGGCAAAGCTGTTCGTGCAGCCCGATCACTACATATACCGGATGCTCTACAGCCAGGGAATCTCCCTCGATGACCTGGGGATTGGGCAGGCGGAGCTCAAGGACGCCCGCAAGGTGTGGCGCATCTTCGCCAGCCATTACTACCTGTTTCGCGGAACCCCGACGCGCCTGTGGCTGGATTTTGCCTTCCAGGAACTCTTTGGACTGGAGGAGCGACTATCGGAAAAGACCTCCGACCTCTACTTCGACACCATCTCTGAAAATTTGCGCACGCCGGAGTTTTTGCCCCGCGCCCTTTACGATCGCTTTAATCTGGAAGTGCTGGTAACCACCGACTCTCCCCTTGACACGCTGGACGAACACAAGGCGATACGCGAATCGGGCTGGGAAGCGAGGATCTTGCCCACCTTCCGGCCTGACCCGGTGGTCGATCCGGAGTTTGCGGGATTCGCAGGCTCGATTCGAAAACTGGGCGAGAATACCGGAGAAGACACCGCGACCTGGGCCGGCTACCTGAATGCGCTGCGCAAGACGCGCGCGCGCTTCCGTTCGCTGGGCTGCACGTCAACCGACCATGGGCATCCCACCGCGCAAACCGCCGACCTATCCACGGCCGAGGCAGCGGAACTCTTTCGCCGGGTGCTGGCCGGCAACGCAGATTCCGCGCAGCAAGAACTCTTCCGTGCCCAGATGCTGACAGAGATGGCGCGGATGAGCCTGGAAGACGGGCTGGTTATGCAGATCCACCCCGGAAGCGTGCGCAACCACAACCGCCAGATCTATGAGCGCTACGGCCGCGACGCAGGCGCCGACATTCCCCGGCTGACCAACTATGTGGATGCGCTGCGCCCCTTGCTCGGCCGCTTCGGCAACGAGAGCAAGCTCACCATCATTCTTTTCACTCTGGACGAATCGACCTTTAGCCGCGAATTAGCTCCGCTGGCGGGGCACTATCCGTGCCTGCGGCTCGGGCCGCCCTGGTGGTTTCTGGACAGTCCCGAGGGGATGATGCGTTTCCGCGAGTTGGCGACAGAGACGGCCGGCTTCTACAACACGGTGGGCTTCAACGACGACACGCGCGCCTTCCTGTCCATTCCCGCGCGGCACGATGTGGCGCGGCGCGTGGATTGCGCATTTCTGGCCAAGCTGGTCACCGAACACCGGCTGGCGGAAGATGAAGCATTTGACGTAGCGTATGAGTTGACTTACGGGCTGGTGAAAAAGGCGTATAAGCTCTAAGGCGAGATATGGCGCACGGGGTGGAATCAGACACGCTGGAGAGAACGGCGGAGCCATCTGCCGGCACGCGGATTGGCCGCGTACGCTGGACCATCTGCGCCATGCTCTTTGCCGCCACGACGATCAACTACATGGACCGCCAGGTTCTGGGGCTTCTCAAACCCACTCTCATGCAGAGCGTGGCCAATCACGGCATCGGCCTGACCGAAGAGAGCTTCGGGACCGTGGTGGCATTCTTTACTCTTTTCTATGCGCTCGGCCAGCTCGGGGCGGGGCGCTTCGTTGACAAAGTAGGCACGCGCATCGGCTACATGGTCATCATGGCCATCTGGAGCCTCTCGGCGATGAGCCACGCGCTGGTCAACTCGGTGCTGCAGCTCGGGATCGCGCGCTCCTTCCTTGGAATCGGCGAATCCGGCAACTTCCCCGCCGCCAACAAAACAAACGCCGAGTGGTTTCCACAGAAAGAGCGCTCGTTCTCTTTCGGCATCTTCAACTGCGGCGCCAATGTCGGCGTGATCCTGGCTACGCTCCTGGTGCCCCTGGCGACTTACTTTTTTGGCTGGCACGCCGCCTTTCTGGTCACCGGCTTTTTCTCGGCATCGTGGATCCTGGTTTGGTATTTCAAATACCACAAGCCCAACGAACATCCGACGCTCTCCGCCGCCGAACTTGCTTACATCAACCAGGAATCTGCTGAAAAGCCAGGTCCATCCACGCCGTGGGTCAAGTTGTTCGGCATCCCTCAGACCTGGGCGTATGCCATTCCAAAATTCCTTACTGATCCCATCTGGTGGTTCTATCTCTACTGGCTGCCGAGTTACTTCAGCGATAAATTTCATCTGAGTCTTGTGGGCCTGGGTCTGCCCATCTTAATTGTTTACAACTCCTCAGCCATTGGCAGCATCTACGGTGGCTGGTTGCCCGCGTCCTTTATCCGCATGGGGCTTACAGCCGAGCGCGCGCGGCTGGTGGCCATGCTTCTCTGCGCCTGCCTCGTAGCTCCCGTTTTTCTGATCAACTACCTGCACGCGGACAATTACGGGAAATGGATCGCTATCGGATTGCTGAGCCTGGCGGCTGCCGCGCACCAGGGCTGGTCGGCCAACCTCTTCACTACGGCCTCGGATATGTTCCCGCGCAGCGCCGTCGGCTCGGTCACCGGAATCGGCACGATGGCCGGAGCCGCCGGCGGCTTTCTCTTTCCCCTATTCGCGGGTCACGTCCTGCAAATATTGCACAGTTATTCGATCCTCTTCATCATCGCAGCCAGCGTTTATCTCCCATCGCTATTCATCCTGGTCATGCTCGCTCCGGGGCTGAAGAAAGTGGAGTATGTCGCATGAGCCTCTACTGTGCAGTTGGAAGCGTCGAATCCGATCTATCTCCGCGGCAATTGAAAGATCTGCTGGCGGAGAGCCTGGCAAAGCTCGGCGAGCGGAATCGCGTGCTCGCCGTGCCGCCTGACCAAAGCCGCGAACACTCCCGCGCGGGTGAGCTGACGCGTTATGCGTGGGAGTACTATGGCGACCGCCTCAAGGCAGTTCTTCCCGCGCTCGGCACTCATAGGGCGATGCGTCCGGCGCAGATTGCGCGCATGTTCCGTGAAGTCCCGCTGAGTCTCTTTCGCGTTCATAACTGGCGAACCGACGTTGAGACACTCGGTGAGGTTCCGGCAGAGTTCATCCACGAACAATCAGAGGGCAAGCTGAGTTACGCATGGCCAGCGCAGGTGAACAAACTCATCTCTCATGGCGGCTTCGATCTTATTCTTTCCATCGGCCAGGTGGTGCCCCATGAAGTGATCGGCATGGCCAATTACAACAAGAACATCCTGGTGGGCACAGGAGGCCGCGAGGGAATCAACCGCAGCCACTATCTGGGCGCGGTATACGGAATGGAGCGGATCATGGGTCGCGCCGCCAGTCCCGTTCGCAACGTGCTCAATTACGCATCCGATCGTTTCCTGCAAGATCTGCCCATCGTCTACGTGCTCACTGTGGTGGGGCGGAAGGCAGGCGGCGGGTTGGCCATGCGCGGGCTATTCATCGGCGACGATATCGAATGCTTCAACCTGGCCGCCGCGCTGAGCCTGAAGGTTAACTTCGAGATACTTGACGAGCCGATCATGAAAGCCGTGGTCTATCTCGATCCGCGGGAGTTTCACTCCACCTGGATCGGCAACAAGGCTGTCTATCGCACTCGAATGGCGCTGGCCGACGGCGCGGAGTTGATTATCCTGGCGCCGGGCGTGAAGGAATTCGGCGAGGACAAGACGATTGACAAACTGATCCGCAAATACGGTTATCACGGAACCCCGGCAACGCTCGAAGCAGTTGAGACGCACGCGGATCTTGCCGGCGATCTGAGCGCGGCCGCGCACCTGATCCACGGCTCGTCCGAGGGACGCTTCAGGATTACCTGGTGCCCCGGATACCTCAGCAAGGAAGAGGTCGAGGGCGCCGGTTTCAATTATGGCGACCTAAACGCGATGCTAACTCGCTACGACCCGCGAAAGCTCAGTTACGGCTCAAACCAGATCGAAGGCGAAGAGATATTCTTCATCGGCAATCCAGGATTGGGATTGTGGGCGCACCGCAGCCGGCTCTGAGAAAGGGAAAGACTATGGTGAATCGCAGCTTGAAGCTCAGCAAGTATTCCATAGGGACCGGAGACCGGTTCGTGCACCAGGCGAAAGCGCAGTTACAGGCCTGTGTGCGGGTCCTCAACAGAGGCATCGAGGTAGTTCCCGTATGGAATAAGTCGAACCGCGAGCACACGATCATAGGCTCCGAGCCCGCCTCGGCGCGGCGGGCCGCAGAGGCCGCTGTCAAGGCGCTCTCCTGGAATCTGCCGTACTTTTGCGACGCCGATCATATCACGCTCGAAACCGTCGGGCGCTTTCTCGAACCGTGCGATTTCTTCACCATCGACGTCGCGGACTTTATCGGGCAGGAGGCGCCGGCAGTCTGCATCGATAACTTCGTGAAACGCCACCAGGAGCTGCTGGGCCGCATCCAACTGGAAGGAATGCACGAGACTTTCGAGATTACGCAAGAACAACTCAGGCAGACCGCGTGGAAATATCTGACCGCAATCAAGAAGGCCGGCGAGGTTTACCGCAAGATCGTGAACGCCAAAGGCGCTGACAACTTCATTCCAGAGGTTTCGATGGATGAGACAGACAGCGCGCAAAGTCCCGCGGAACTGCTCATCATCCTGGCGGCGATAGCCGATGAAGGCATACCCGTACAGACCATCGCCCCCAAGTTCAGCGGCCGCTTCAACAAGGGCGTGGATTATGTGGGCGACGCAGCGCGGTTCGAGAGCGAGTTTGCGCTTGATGTTGCTGCTATCGCGTACGCGGTCAAAAACTTTGGCTTGCCGGATAACCTCAAACTGAGCGTGCACTCAGGAAGCGATAAGTTTTCCATCTATCCCGCCATTCATGCAACCATCAAGAAATTCAACACGGGCGTGCATTTGAAGACCGCTGGAACCACCTGGCTTGAAGAGCTGATCGGCCTCGCTGAAGCTGGAGGAGACGCTCTGGCGCTGGCCAAAGAGATTTACGCCGAGGCTTTCGCGCACCGCGAGGAGTTATGCGCGCCTTACGCCACCGTCATCGATATAGACCCGGCCAGGCTGCCGTCTCCCATTGAAGTGAGCGGATGGTCTTCCGAAGAGTACACCGCCGCACTGCGTCATGTGCCAGGCGCGGCGGCATACAATAGCAGTCTGCGCCAGTTGTTGCATGTGGGCTTCAAGGTCGCTGCCAAAATGGGTCAACGCTATCTGGGCCTGTTAGATGCCAATGAAGCCGTGATTGCGAAGAACGTGACGGATAACCTCTATGACCGTCACATTGTGCCCGTCTTTCTAGGTCGCAACGCATAACCCTGGCGGTAATGCGAGGCCGCGCGAAGCAGGTTAGTTAGTAACAGAAATGGAGAAGATTGTGGCCACTCAAATTCTTAGCCTTGAAGGCAAGATTGCAGTTGTAACCGGCGGGACATCGGGAATCGGACGCGCACTGAGCCTCGGCCTCGCCGATGCCGGCGCCGATGTGATCGCTTCGGCGCGCCGCCAGCAGCAGGTGGACGAGACCGCCAAGGAGATCGAGGCACGCGGTCGCAAGACCCTTCGCATAGCCTCGGATGTATGCGACCGCGCCTCGCTGGAACGGCTGCTGGCGGCCGCGCTCGAACGCTTCGGCAAAGTCGACATCCTCGTCAACTGCGCCGGAATCATCAAGCGCACGCCTACGCTGACCGTGTCCGAAAAAGAGTGGAACGATATTATCGAAACTAATCTAACTGGGACGCTGCGCGCCTGCCAGGTCTTCGGCAAGCACATGCTGGATCGAGGCTACGGCCGCATCGTCAACATCACTTCGCTGAACTGCTACGTCGCCCTCAGTGAAGTAGCCGCCTATGCGGCCAGCAAGTCGGGCGTAGCTTCGCTCACCCGTTCGCTGGCCGTGGAATGGTCGAAGAAAGGAGTTACGGTGAACGCCATCGCTCCCGGCGTATTCCGCACCGACATGAATGCAAAGCTGCTCGACAGCACTGCGCGCGGCCAGGAGTTACTGATGCGCACGCCGATGGGCCGCTTCGGCAAGACCGAAGAACTTATCGGAGCCGCGATCTTCCTCGCCTCCGATGCCGCATCCTTCGTTACCGGACAGACCCTGGTTGTCGACGGAGGTTTTCTGGCGAGCGGCGTCAACCAGTAAGTCCTGCCGCACAAACAGAAGAGGCTGCGCAGCCGGCGCAGCCTCTTCTTGTATGAATCCAGTTTGCCTTAGAGCATTTTCACAGTTTCTGTAGGGTTGATTTCATGGTTTCCCACCCATTTCACAAAGAACGTGAAATGGATGGGGCACGGAACTTCCTTACACGATCAGTGAAAATGCCTTAGTGTAATGTAACTTTCGCGCCCGCCTGCTTAGCAATCGCCTCGCCTGTTTCGGCCTGCACTGTCACGTGCTTTCCGGTCACTTCCGCATAGGCTATCGTCAGTCCCGTCTTTGCGCTGATCTTCACATTGCGCAAAACCACCCCTAGAACAGGAGCTTCCGGCAAACCTGCAATCACCCCAGCCGATGCGCCTCCCGTGGCTGTCAGATTCTCGATCGTGATGTCGTGAAAGTGCGGCGTAAGCCGCGTGACAGGTTGCGGCAACTCCGAATCGGGCGGCGAAACTTTGGGATAATACTCGCTTATAACCAGCGCGTTCTTCACGTCCTTCATCTCGATGTCGCGGAAAAACAGAGGACCGACATCATTTCCGCGGTCGCGGTTCGCCTTCACGCGAATGCCGTTGTCCGTCCCCTCGAAGCGAATGCGCTCGGCCCGTATGTTCCTCGCTCCCCCCGCAATCTCGCTCCCGATGGAGAGGCCGTGCCCATGCAGAAAGGTGCAATCGGCAATGGTAATGTCGCGGCTTGGTTCATCCGGCCCCGCAGAGCCAATCGCGCCCGACTTGATCGCAATGTCATCGTCGCCTACGTCGGCAAGAACATGATCGATCCGCACATTCGACGATGAGAAGGGATCGATGGCGTCCGTATTCGGCGAGCGGGCAGGCGCCAGAACCTTGATATTCCGAATCGTCACATCATCCGAGTAGTAAGGAACCAGTTGCCACATCGGCGAGTTTTGGATGGTAACTCCCTCGACGCGAAGATGCCTGCAATGGTCAAAGACGACAAGCCTCGGCCGCGGGTGGTCGGACCCCATTACGCCGGCATTCTTGATGGAGCGCGCCATCTGCCACCAGCTCTCTCCGTTTCCGTCAATCACGCCTTCGCCTGTGATTGCAACATTGACGGCATTGGTCGCGCTAACCAACGATTGCAGGCCTGGCTCGCGAAACTCGGTCTTGGGCGGATAGTCGCCATGATCGGCGGAGCCGAGCAGCGTAGCGCCCTTGTCGAGCAGCAGTGTAATGTTGCTCTTCAGCACGATGGGAGCGCTCAGATAGATGCCGGCAGTAAGTCGAACCGTGCCGCCGCCTTGCCGTTCACATGCATCGATCGCCGCCTGAATTGCGGCCGTGTCTTTGCTGACGCCGTCGCCCCTGGCGCCATAGGCGCGGGGATTGCAGCCCGGGGATGAATCGAGCGCGTTTACGGAAATGGCCGTGAAGATAGCAGCTATAGCAAGCAAATACAATAGGTTCTTGAAGGATAATCTCCGCCGAATCACTCTTACTCCTCGCTGGATAGGTTGCATTCCAAACCATCATACGCCTAAAGTCAGAGAGGCCATAGAGCGTGTTTCATAAATGTCCGCCACGCCACGATTGCAATCCCTCAGGGGTTAAAACCCCTTCTTATTGAGACCCTTTCTGCACGACTGAAGTCATGCCCCATCGACGAAGACCTGTCGATGGGGACCCCGGTGAAGTCGTGCCCTGACACAAAGCGGGTTTATGAAACACGCCCTACCACGCAGTGTTCCGTTCGTATGCCGGGGAAGCCACGGTCCGGATAACGCCTCAGCCGCCTGCTGTATTGGATAATTCATTCAGGCAGCGTGGAGAGAACCAAGTTTACAATGATATGGATCCGGCGGCCATTGCGGATTTGAAGTAACTGGAAAGGATTGCACCATGATCTTGGAACGATTCAGCCTGAAGGGGAAAACGGCGCTGGTCACGGGATCGTCTCGCGGACTGGGCGCGGGAATTGCCGTTGCGCTGGCCGAGGCCGGGGCCAACGTGGCCGTTCACGGGTTGCACGCCGTCCCGCAAGCTACACGGGACCTGGTGAGCAAGGCCGGAAGAGAATCCATCGCGCTGGTGGGCGATGTGAGCGATGCCGCGGTCTGCGTATCGCTTGTGGAGCAGGTCGTCGAACACTTTGGCCGCATCGACATTCTGGTCAACAATGCCGGAATCATCCGCCGCGCGCCTGCCATCGAACACTCCGAGGAATATTGGAAGGCTGTGATCGATACCGATCTCACCAGCGTCTTCCGCCTCACGCAGCAAGCAGGAAAGCACATGTTGGCGCAAGGGTCGGGAAAAATCATCAATATAGCCTCAGTGCTGGCCTTTCAGGGCGGAGTACTCGTACCCTCCTATGCGGCGGCCAAGGGCGCGGTGGGACAACTGACGAAGGCCTTCGCCAATGAATGGGCGGCGAAGGGCGTCAACGTCAATGCCATCGCGCCGGGATACATGGCAACCGACAACACGGAGGCATTGCGCTCAAACCCCGAGCGTTCGCGTCAGATACTGGAACGGATTCCGGCTGGACGCTGGGGCTGCCCAGAGGATCTGGCGGGCGCGGCCGTTTTTCTCGCATCGAGCGCCAGCGACTATGTGCATGGTCACGTGATGGTTATTGATGGCGGATGGCTCAGCCGATAAACCAGGAAAGACTGCCGATGACTTATCTTTGCTGTTGTCCCACCCTTTCCGCTGAAAAACGCGGAAAGGATGGGGCACGGAAGTCTAAGTAAAAGCAAAAATACTCTAGAAAAAGTTCCACAGCGACTGGTTGTATACCTCGTGGTGGAATTGCACCTCGGAACCCTTGACAAAGGTGCCCAGCTCGCGCGGGCTGCGGTTGGCGGCGGCCTGCTTCAATTCGGCATAGCGGCCCTGCACGTCTCCGCCGAGAATCTTCGCGATCCAAGCTGAATCCTTGAAATCCTCGATGGCCGTCTGGATGTTGTCCGGCAGGTAACGACCGCCGGCGCGCAGGTTCTCCGCCGTGGAAATCTCGCCGTCGAGTCCGGTCTTGAAGATGCCGTAAAGCGACAGATAGGGGTTGGCGTCCGGCGCGACGGCGCGCACCTCGGTGCGCATGGAGCGATGGTTGCCGATGGGCACGCGGATCATGGCGCCGCGGTCAACGGCCGAGGCGCGAATCTGGTTAGGCGCCTCGAAGTGCGGGTCGAGGCGGCGGTAGGCGTTCACGCTGGAGTTGAAGATCAGGCAAAGGTCGAGCGCGCGGGTCAGGATACGGTCCAGGAAACTCCAGCCAAAAGTGGAAAGCTGTTCCTCGCCTTTTTCATCCCAGAAGAGGTTGGTCTTGCCCTTGGAGACCGAGACGTTGGTGTGCATGCCGCTGCCGTTGACGCCCACAACCGGCTTGGGCAGGTAGCAGGCCGTAAAGCCCATGTTATTGGCGATCTGGCGGGTGAGCAGCTTGTAAAGCTGAATCTGGTCGGCCGCGGCCACCGCTTCGGCATAGCTGTAGTTGATCTCATACTGGCTGGGCGCGACTTCGGGGTGGTCCTTTTCGTTTTGGAAGCCCATGGCGCGCTGCACCTCGGCCGAGGTGTCGATGAACTGGCGCAGCGGGTCCAGCGGCAGCGAGTGATAGTAGCCGCCGGTGGAGATGAACTCGAACTTGCCGGTCAGGTGGTAGGTGCGCTCGGCGTCCTTGCCCGCGAAGAGGAAGCCCTCGATCTCGCTGGCCGTGTTGAGGGTGTAACCGTTCTTCTTGAACTGCTCGTCGGCGAAGCCCTTGAGTACCCCACGCAGATCGCCTGAGTAGGGAGTTCCGTCTTTGTCTATGACGTTGCCGAAGACCAGCACCTTGCCGTTGCCGAAGATATCGGAGGGCACCCAGTAGAAGGCGCTCCAGTCGATGCCCAGGCGCAGATCACTCTCCTTCTGGGCGGTGAAGCCGCGGATCGAGGAGCCGTCGAAGGTGAGGTTTTCGTGTGCCCCGAGAATGAACTTCTTGTCGTAGTCGAGCAGGTGCAGGCGGCCTTCAAGGTCACTGAAGAGCACGGTGACGGCCTTGATCCGCTTCTCGTCGGTCAGGTACTTCAGCCGTTTCTCGCGAATCTCGTCCATTGCAACGCGGTTGGCGCGGTCGGCTTTGGCTTCCAGGTTCTTGGCTTCCAGCTCCTCATAGGAAAGAGCGAGAAAATTGCGATAGTCAGCGGGCATGGGACTCCTTGTCAGGCGCAGATTAAGATTACGGATCTTCCACTCAATCGTAAAGTTCTGTGCATAAGGAACCCATGAAGATTTGGCGAAAGCGGTGGAAAACGAGGCGGCTATCAGCGCCGGGGAGGAATCGCGAGTTTGTTTTTCTAGCGTTTGGGTCCGAAGAAGGCCACCAGGCCGGCCGTCAGAGTGGATTGGTCTTTGACCGCCAGCGGCATGTTTCCCCTGGCAAAGAAATCGATACTGGACCAGTCGCGGCGGTACTCAAGCCGCGCCAGCAGGCCCTGGGGCCACTTGTATTCGCAGGTTGCGGTGAACTCGCGCACGTTCTGCGCCTGGCCGGTGGTGAGGCCTTGCGGATCGTTGTAGTACTCGAACCGCCCAGCCACAGCGGCCCTGGCCGTCACCTGCTGGCGTGCGGCCAAGGCCACGCCCTGCCATTGCTTCAACAGGTTGTCGCCTGTCGCGCTTGCCCCGCTGCTCGTCACGGAATCCTGGTTCCGGCCGTAATCATAGTTGAGGTAGGCATTGAATCTGGCTGTCGGCGTCAGCAGCAGAGTGGTGTCGATCAGGTTGCGATAGCCCTTCTGCGTATCCGGATTTTCGGGGCCGGTGTAGTAGTTCAGGTTCCAGGTGTATTTGGGCTTCACATAGGCGCTGGTTAGCCCCACCGTGACGCCGCCGTTGGACTGAGTAACGTTGTTCCAGCCGTTCACCACCTGTACACCCACAGTCTCGGTCTTCGATGCCGGCAGCGAGGAGCGCAGTCCGAAGTGAAAGTAGGGAACTGCGTAGGCAAAGAGCAGTGAGCGCGAATAGTTCCAGTTGTCCTTTGACTCGACGACCTCCGCGCCCGCCGAACTGACGAACTTACCCAGGTCCAGCTCCAGCCCCCTGGCTTTGGACGGCTTCAGACTGAGGAATGCCTGCTCGGTGTATTTCAGATTGTCCGCGCCGGCCGGCCCGTTCATGATCTCGTCGGTGCGGCCATAAAGCAAGTCAAGATGCGCGCCCACGGGTGAGGGATCATGGTTCAGCGTGAGCTTGACGGCGCTCAGGTTGACCTGATCCGTCTTGTCGTTGAAGGCGTAGAGGCCGTTGATCTGGTTGTCAGCGGCTTCGCTGGGGTGGTTGGCGTTGTAGCTGTAATAGCCGTCGATGAATCCGCTGAGCTGCATGGGGCCAACGTGCCAGGTGAGTGCCGCCGGCGCCGTGGGAGCCACAGGCGCCGAAGCCGGAGTTGCCGCGGGAGTGGGTATAGCCGGCGTTTGCGCGCCAGTCGCCAGGGCTATTGCCAGAGCGGTTCCGTACAGTGTTTGCAGGATTCGATTCGCGTACGTGGACATTGGAGGTCTTTCAGGGCAGCCGTCCACCTGAGCCGCTGCAGATTGCGGCACAAGCGGAGAAGATTGCCAAACCAAGGAACCATCCTACTTGAAGAGACCCATCTCGCCCAAATGGCAGTAAATAGGCAGCTCGGCACCGGCTCATAAATGAAAAGGCCCTGCCGGGAAGGCAGGGCCTGGGTGGGAAACGACGCTACATGGGCTATTTGAGGCCTGCATAGAACTGGCTGGTTTTAGCCGGTTCCTGCTGTGCCGCCAACCGGCTGAACTTTGCCGACAAATCTCCTGCTTCCGAGGCCTTCGACAGATAGTATTCGTAAAGATTGCGCGCCGAGTCGACGGGCCGGGGATACTTTGCGGCTGTGGCCATGGTGTTCTGGCTCCTGCGCACCCATTCCTGCTCTTCGTTAACTGCCTGCTTGAGATAGTCCTTCCGAATTTTCTCGTAGCAACTGGCAAGAGCGTTGTATTGTTCCCGGGTACGCGCTTCGCGCGCCAACTGTTTCAGGTGCGCAGGTGTGCAATGCGCGGCGTTCTCCTCGTAAGCAGCCGCTCCCTGCGCGCTTTCGGCGCCGGCCAGCGCAAAGCAAAGCAACCAGGCAGAAAGCAGTTTGGGCTTCATGGGTGACCTCCCTCTCATGTTTGATTCTCCTGCGCAACGCATAAGGAATGCATGAAGAAACCAGGGCAAGGCGCATAAAATTTTAGTACTCGCGTTACAGGCCAGAGAGCCGCTGAAATGCACCCAGGCGCCTCATCCTTCGCGGACAGCGCAAAAGAAGGGACGCACACATTCGAGCAGCGATCAAGTTGCTTTAGAACCGGACCATGATGGCCAGAATCGTAGAGGTCTGATTGGTCCGCAGGTCCGGCCACCAAAGCGCATTCTGTCCAGTGCCGCCGTTATTCTGGACGAGTCCAATGCAACTCGCGATCGCCTGCGCCTGACCGGTCGTATACCCGGCCAGGGCGCCCGCGGCAGTGGGTGTGTAACCCACGCCGGAGTCTCCGCCGGCGGCGCATTGGTAGTCCGCCGGATTGCCATTGTTGCCGCCGGGAGGCGTGATGCCGCCACGTCCGGTCCAGTAAGGCACGTCGGAGTAGCGGTAGCTTTGCTCCACCCTGAAGGTGATGTACTGGCTGGGCATGTAGTCGAAGGTGACGGTGCCGTCGTGCATCTGAGCGCGATCGCCCCCATTCTCGGTGAAGTACGGCGTGCCGGTGGAAGCCGTCGCGTTGTTGATCGGCGGCAGCAGGGTCAGGTAACGGCCGGGATTATTCATCTGGCCGCCGCCCAGGGTCACGGCGTAAAGATCCTTCTTGAACCAGAAGCGCGTGTAGGCCATCCAGCCTTCAAAATCCTGCTTGGGCCTGCCGTTCCTGCTGTTGTGGCAGTTGACGCCGCCGGTGTAGGTCGAGCTCGTGCCTTTTTCCGGTGAGGCGCCGGTCGGGCTGTAAGGGCCGCTCGATAGGCCTCCGCCGTATTCGCAGCCCAGGTCGCCGGTGAGTGTGAAGGCGGCTTTATCAAAGAAGGCTTTGGGCTTGTCGTAGTACTTTACCTGCGCGCTGTAGTCGGCGTGGACGCGCGAGCGCCCAGGGTAACCGGCATCATCTTCGCCCAGGCCGTAGTTGTTCCAAACGAAGTCCAGGTACGGCTTGGGGCGATAGAGAATCTGCCCGCCCAATCCCGGCTTGCCGTTGTAGCGCGCATAGGACTGCCAACCGTTGATGATCCACGGCTCGATCTTCAGCTTCGCCGTGGGGAACCACTGAATGCGCAGCCCGTTGAAGAACCATGGCGTATTGGAGGAGACAAACGAGGGCTGATAGGCCCAGTTATCGGCGTTGTAATAGCTGAATAAACCGATGTAGGAGACGAAGATGCCCGCGTCCGCGTTCAAGCCATGATTCACGTTCCAGTGATAACCGCCCCAGGCTTCGGAAAAGTACCGGTAGGCGTTGGACAAATTCCACTGGCCGCGGTTATAGCTGGCGTCGTTGCGCGGGGTGGTGGTGCCGAACAGGCCGTCCATGGTCAGGATGCGACCGCGCACATTCTGAAGGCGGAAATCGCCGCCCACGCTGACCTGCTCGAGCTGCACCTCGTCGGAGCGGAACATCTCCGTCGAGCCGCCCATCGAGTCGTCTTCGGGGTGGTTATAGTCCAGAATGTAGTTCACGTCGAAGCGGATCTCCGGCGTGAAGTACTTGGTGGCCATCGGAGTATCCACCACGCGCCCGTTGCTGTTGAGCCAGGTCCAGTCGCCGGGGAAGGGCGCCGATTTGGTAGTGGTCTCTGCTGTGATCTCCGGCGCGGCAGGGGCCGCAGGGGGGGTAGGAGCAGCCTGTGCCTGCACGACCGCTGGCTGTGCGGCCGGCATAGCTGAGGCGCCCTTGTCGCTCGCTGCCGCCGAGCGGAGCGCGCTGGCGTCCCGTTCCGCATTTGCCGCTTCGCTACGGGCATTCAGTTCGGCTTCCAGTTGCGCGATGCGCGCCTTCATCGCAGCCAGCTCCTTGAGAATCGCTTCGTTGGAGAGCGGCGCCGCATCGGAGCCGGGCGCGGCTGTGGCCGTAGCTGGAACAACTGCCGGAGCTGGTGTAGCCGGCGCTTGCGCGCCTGCCGCCACTGCGATTGTCAGTATGGCTTCGGCCATTGTCTTGAGCAGGCGATTCACGTTCTGATTCATTTGCGCACTTCCTTGCAGAGAACACTGCTGCTTCTTGTCCTGGTCCGGTTAATGGGCCTCTATTAGTAACGCAAATGAACCGTAAGGAACTTGAAAGGAAGGCGAAAGGAATTCCTCAAGCACGAAATGATTCCCGGTACTGGGAAAGTCAGGAACCTGTTAAAATTTCCTCAAGTTACAGCGCATCCCGGGCTTGCATGGCAAAGAAATCACTGTTTGCAGCAGGACACCTCTGCGGGCCGAGCGCCGGGGTCAACTGACATCTCTCCGCTGATGAAATGGTGGGTGGCCGCTTGTCGTTGAGATTCATCCCCGCGGGTTTTGTACCGGCCTACGCCGTTCTGCTGCTGGCCTTTGTTCTGGTCGTGCTTCTGATCATTTTTCTCTGGGTGCGCGCCAGGAATAACGCCCGCGAAGCTGCGTCCTGGGGCAGGCAGGTGCGCGACCTCTCCGAGTTCACCCGGCGCACGCTGGAGATGAATCTCAACCTCGAACCGGGGCCACAGTTGGCTGAGCTGGTGCATGAAATCTTTGCGCTGGAGGCCGTGGCGGTCTACGACGCGGAGTTTCGCCAGGTCTATCCGGCGGGGTATTGGAAGGCGGACCCGCGGGAGCTGGCGCAGAACGTATACACCTTCGCAACCTCGGACGACGATCCCGTGACCGGGCTCGGCCGCCGCGTGGTGCGGCTGGCATCTATGCCTATCGGAAGCCTGGTGGTGCGTGGCGAGACCAGCCCGCTGACCAACAACGCCATCGCCGCGCTGATTGCCCTTGCCTTTGACCGCTACCGGGCACTGGCAAACGAGAGCCGGATAGAGACCGAACGGCGCACCGAGCAGTTGCGCTCCGCGGTTCTTGACAGCCTGGCGCACGCCTACAAGACGCCGTTGACGGCGATCCGCGCGGCCTCGACGGGCCTCGGTGAGATGGGCCATCTGTCGGCGGCGCAGGCCGAACTCGTTGCCCTCATCGATGAGCAGGCCGGCCTGCTGGGAAATCTGACCACGCGCCTGCTGACCACGGCGCGCCTGGATGCCGGCGAGGTCACCGTTCATGCCACCTCGGTGGGCGTTGCGCCGCTGATTGAAGAGGTGGTGGCGAGCCTCGGCGACCGGCTGGCAAGCATGAAAGTGGAACTCGACATTCCCGAAGAGCGCCTGGTTCTCGATTGCGACCGCCAGTTGATGGTCATGCTGCTGACGCAGTACATCGACAATGCCTGCAAGTACTCGATCCTGGGCACCTCGATCACGATTCGCGCCGTGAAGGTGCGCGCGGAGATCGTCTTCTCGGTGCGCAGCTTTGGCGAGGTGATTTCCATCAACGACCGGGAGAGAATCTTCGACCGCTACTATCGATCTACAACTCGTTCCAACCGCGCCGCGGGAACCGGAATCGGCCTTTCAGTGGCCAAGCGCGTCGCGCTCATCCATGGCGGCTCTGTCTGGGTCACCAGCGACGAGACGGAGGGGACCACGTTCTTTGCGGCGATTCCAGCCACAGCGCGGAAGAGGGTTTCCTGATGATGCAGACAGTCATTCGCATTCTTCTGGTCGACGACGAATCGGCCATCCGCAGGGCGCTGCGGCCGCCGCTGGTGGAGCTTGGCTTTCAGGTGGTTGAGGCCTCGCGCGGCGAGGATGCTTTGCAGATGCTGCGCGGCGGCGGCTTCGACGTGGTTCTGCTCGACGTGAATATGCCCGGCATCGGCGGCATTGAGACCCTGCGCCGCATGAGGGCGCTGGCGCCCCGGCTGCCCATTCTCATGCTCACCGTGCGCGATGCGGAAGAGGAGAAGGTTGAGGCGCTGGAGCTGGGCGCCGACGACTACGTCACCAAGCCCTTCAGCACACGTGAGCTGATTGCCCGCATCCGCACCGCGATTCGCCGCGTTCAGGCTCCGGCCCGCGCCGAAGACGCTCCCATCGAGATCGGCGAGCTGCGCCTGGAACCAGTGCGTCGCATCGTCACCCGGCGCGGCCAGCCGATACACCTCACCCGCAAGGAATTCGAGATTCTCCACTGCCTGATGAGCCGCGCCGGCCGCGTGATCACCTACGCCCGGCTGCTCACCGCCGTGTGGGGCGCCGACTGCCGCGAAGAGGTCGAGTACCTGCGCACCTTCGTACGCCAGTTGCGCAAAAAGATTGAAGATGACCCCGCCAAGCCGCGTTATCTGCTGACCGATGTGTACGTGGGCTACCGCTTCGCCGATGCGCAGATGTTTATCGAAGAGACTGCGGAGGGCGCGGCACTGCCCGGTACGCAGGAAGAAGCACCCTGAACGGTTTTTCGGAGGATTCACGAGCCAGAGTCTACGCGTCGTAGTGCAGCAGGCTGAAGACATCGTAGCCGGTGAAGCGGTCGCGGCCCTTCAGGAAGTCCAGTTCCACGGCGAAAGCCAGTCCGACGATCTCTCCGCCTAACTGCTTCACCAGCTTCACCGTGGCCTCCATCGTGCCGCCGGTGGCCAGCAGGTCATCGACCAGCACCACGCGCTGGCCGGGCTGAATCGCGTCCCGGTGAATCTCCAGCGCGTCGGAGCCGTACTCCAGGTCGTAGGTCACGCGGGCCACCGGGGCGGGCAGCTTGCCCGGCTTGCGCACCGGCACAAATCCGGCGTTGAGACGGTAGGCCAGCGCGGGCCCGAAGATGAATCCCCGCGCCTCGATGCCCAGCACCAGGTCGATCTTGCGCTCGAGATAGTGCGCAGCCAGCGCGTCGATCAGCCTGGCAAAGCCGGTCTTGTCCTTGAGCAGCGTAGTGATGTCGTAGAACAGAATCCCCGGCTTGGGAAAATCCGGCACCGTGCGCACCAGCGCCTTGAGAGCTTCCACGTTGACGGGCTTGGTCTCGTTGGACATACGTTCATTTGCTCCTTGGTTGGGGTTCCTTGGTGATTATAGAAGCTAGGGATCAGGGTTCAGGGGTCAGAGATCAGAAAATAGCTTCCGGCTGGATTGAAAGGCTATCAAGATGCCGGTTGCATGAAGATGAAAGCTGGCGGCTAGTAGCAAAAGGCTGATCCCTGACCCCTGATCCCTGACCCCTTTTCACCACGCCCCATCAATCCGAAACGAACTCAGATCGGCAGCTTCAGATTCTGCGAGTTGATGCTCCACCAGCCGATCTACGCGGCTGCCGCGTGGCCCGCGGCGCAGGCTGGCCCGCAGCTCGGCCAGATCTTCGGCCGTTCCCGAGGCTACCACCTCCACTTCGCCCTCTTCGGTGTTGCGCACCCAGCCGCGCAGATCCAGCTCGCCGGCCTCCCGCTGCACAAACCAGCGGAAGCCCACGCCTTGCACACGGCCTTGAATCAGAAAATGAAGAACCATCGTTAGTGAGTTTTACAGATGCGCCGCAGCTGCGCAACCGGCGAGCAGTCTCAAGTCAATTCCGTAGCTTGAGCTTTGCATACAATTAACATCTGTTGGCGCACACTATATATAAAGCAAAGGGCAAGCGGAGAATTTACACCCCCAATTGAGTCCCAAAAGTTCGCGTGCCGACAGCGCGAATCCGTCAAAATCGAGTCAAAATCCGCCGGATACCCACCCCCCTGCCCGAAAACCCCGTTTTTCGAGCATCGGTAGTTGAGTTAATACAAACAAAATAAACATCTTATGTGTTTTCACGTATTGGCATACTAGTAAACAGAAGGTGCCAATTTTGCCCCATTTTGGGCTGTTTTAGGGCCAAAATCGCTCGTTTTGAGAAGAAAATGCTCATTTTTCGCATCCCCAAAAGCCGCTCGGAATGATCGCCAGCGCGACGGCACAACCTCAACGGCAGGGAACATTCGCACGATACACTGGACTTCACCATGGTCTTTGTCCTCGACAACTACGATTCGTTTACCTACAACCTTGTCCAGTACCTGGGAGAGCTGGGCGCGGAGGTCGAGGTCTATCGCAATGACGAATTGACTGTGGGCGATGTCGAGGAGATGCGGCCGGAGCGCATCCTGCTCTCGCCGGGGCCGTGTACGCCAAGCGAGGCCGGAATTCTGGTTCCGCTCATCCGCCAGATGGCCGGCAAGGCGCCGATTCTGGGAGTCTGCCTGGGACATCAGGCCATTGGCGAGGCCTTCGGCGGCCAGGTGGTCCGCGCCAGCCACCTGATGCACGGCAAAACCAGCCCCATCACCCACGACGGCAAGGGCGTTTTTGCCGGGCTGCCCAGCCCGCTCACCGCCACCCGCTACCACTCGCTGATTGTGGCCGAGAAATCGCTGCCGGCTGAGTTGATGGTTACCGCGCGCACGCCGGAAAACGGCGGTGGCTCCGTCATTATGGGCCTGCGCCATCGCAAGCTGCCCATCGAGGGCGTGCAGTTCCACCCCGAGAGCGTTTTGACCGAGGGTGGCCACCAGATGATCCGCAACTTTCTGAAGATGTAGAGGCGATGAAAAGAGAGATGCGCCGCACGAGTTCGACCTTCCACGTTACTTCTGCAGCAATCCTTGCGCTGGTGGCTCTCGTGCTAACCCCCGTGTTGTGCGCCCAGGCTTCAACCGCGGCCCAAACGCCAGCGCCACAAGCCGTCCCCATCGCCATCGTGCCCATTGACAACAAGAATCCCGACGCCGCGGCCAAAGTCACCGGCGCGCTCGAAATCACAGCGGACAAAGCCGTCATCGCCGCCAGCGGCACCATCACCTCCGGCAACCAGACGACCGAGGTCGTCCTGCCCCGTCGCGGAGTGCTGCGCGTCTGCGCCTCGACGACCGTCAAACTGGCCGCCGACACCAGCGTTCCCACCGGCGAGACGCCCGGCCTGATGATGGCTATGGATCACGGGGCCGTGGAAGTCAGTTTTGCCACCGGACATAACTCTGATTTTTTGATGACGCCGGATTTCCGCATCCTCATCGGCGGTCCCGGCGCGGCGGAGGTCAAGGTGCGGCTCGGCCAGCACGGCGACACGTGTGTGGATAATGCCGGAGTAAACGCTCCTTATGTGCTGGTGACCAGTGTCTTCGATGGCGGCAATTATCGCGTGCAGCCCGGACAGCGCGTGATGTTCGAACACGGCAGCCTGCGCGAGGTGGTGGACAACGAGAAGGAGCCTTGCGGCTGCCCACCACCGCAGCATCCAGGCACGAATGAGTTTCCGGTAGCGCAGAGTGCTGGCCTGGAACCAACGCCCAAGCCGGCGCCGAATTCAGTGTCGCTCACATCCGCTCAGCCTCAGGCACTCGAGCCGCTGGTTTACAAGAGCGCTGACCACGCCCCGCAGCCTGCCGCCGAGGTAACTCTGGCGGCAAACGCAACCAAGCCCGCGAAGAAAAAGCAGGGATTCTTTGGCGGCATCGGAAAATTCTTCCGCCGGATGTTTGGCGGGAAGTGATAGAGCAGGGAACAGGAATATTCTCTCTTCCTACATCTCCCGCGCCCGCTCGATTGCGCGGATCACGGCCTGCGCTTTATTGATCGCTTCCTCGTGCTCGGATTCCGGCACGGAGTCGGCGACGATGCCCGCGCCTGCCTGCACGTAGCCCTTGCCGCCGATGGCCAGCATCGACCGAATCGCAATGCACGAGTCAAGGTTGCCGCTGAAATCCGCGTAGAGCACCGCGCCGCCATAGGTTCCGCGACGCGCCGGCTCCAGCTCTTCGATAATCTCCATGGCCCGCACCTTGGGCGCGCCGGAAAGCGTGCCGGCAGGGAAACAGGCGCGCAGGGCATCTACCGCGGTCAAACCCTTTTTCAGCCGGCCTTCGATCGAGCTGACAATGTGCATCACGTGCGAGTAGCGCTCGACGAACATCAGCCGGTCCACTTTGACGCTGCCGAACTCGCTCACGCGGCCCACGTCGTTGCGGCCCAGGTCCACCAGCATCACGTGCTCGGCGCGCTCCTTCTCGTCGGCCAGCATCTCGTCGGCCAGCGCCTGGTCTTCGGCCTCCGTGGCCCCGCGCGGGCGCGTTCCGGCAATGGGCCGATACTCCACCTTGCCGTTGTGTACGCGCACCAATAGCTCCGGAGACGAGCCCGCCAGCTCTACAATTTCTGGCCGCTTTAACTTTTTGGAGGAGTGCTTTGACTTGTCCAGCACTTCGCCCAGCGGACCCTCCGGCGCAAAGCGCAGGAAAAACATGTAGGGGCTGGGGTTCACCGTGCGCAAGGCGCGGTAGACCTGGAAGCTGTCGGCCTCCGGCTCCACGTCGAAGCGCTGCGACAAAACCGTCTGGAATACGTCGCCCGCGCGGATGTACTCTTTGGTGCGGTTGACGGCGGCGAGAAAATCTTTTTTTGACGTGCGGTGCCGCACCTGCAGCTTACCTTTGCTTTTGTGTCCGGCCAAGCTGGGCAACGGCTGGGCGAGGCGTTTTTCCAGCCGGTCGAGGCGCGTCACGGCCTTGTCGTATTCCAATCCGGGAGCTGTGGCCGCCTTGCCACGCGTGACGTCGGCGGTGACCACCAGCCAGATCTCCTTGCGCACGTGGTCAAAGGCCAGCACCTCATCGAAGAAGAGTAGGCAGGCGTCGGGAACGCCCAGTTCGTCCTTGGCCAACTCGGGCAGCCGCTCGATCTGGCGGACGGTGTCGTAGGCGAAAAATCCCACCGCTCCGGCGGTAAACGGAGGCAGCCCCTGGAGGCGCGCCGGCTTGTGGCCGCAGAGCGCCCGCCGCAGCACGGCGAAGATGTCGCCCTCGATCTGGACGACCTTGCGGCCCTCGGTGATGGTGATCTCGCGCCCCCGCGCCACGATGCGCTTGAAGGGAGCGATGCCGATGAAGGTGTAGCGGCCCACCTGCTCGCCGTTTTCAACTGACTCCAGCATGAAGCACTCCCGCTCTGGCCAGGCCGCGCACAGAAAGGCCGAGACCGGAGTTTCCAGGTCGGCGGTGAGCGTGCGGCAGACGGGAACGAGCGTGTGCTCTTTGGCGAGGGCGAGAAACTCCTTGCGGGTGGGCAGAACGGGCTGGGAAGAGGGTTTCACAGGCTTAGTGTAATTGGTTGAAGAGCCGAAGGACGTAATTGCTGTTTATCAATAAAGCGCTTTAACTATGCAGTCACGCCGCCGTCGGAATCCTCGCAGTCAATTGCACACCCAAAGCATTCATCACGGCGAGGGTTGTCTTCAGCGTTGGGTTTCCTTTTTCGCTGAAGGAACGATAGAGTTGCTCGCGGGACAATCCGGTTTGGCCGGCAATCTGGGCCATGCCTTTGGCGCGCGCGACCACGCCCA
The DNA here is from genome assembly GCA_963765995.1 of uncultured Acidobacteriaceae bacterium. Classification (GTDB taxonomy): domain Bacteria; phylum Acidobacteriota; class Terriglobia; order Terriglobales; family Acidobacteriaceae; genus Telmatobacter. The sequence goes on from CAVXYT010000006.1 coordinate 37,012, forward strand.
GCGCGTGAGCGATGTAGGCGGCATCGTTGGTCTGAAATGCCTCCGCCATGAAGACGGCAATTGCCTTGTCCGAGCCGAGATCCTCGGCGGGATCGTAGGGGGTGAATTTTTCCAGCTTGGTTTTCTCAGGCATGTTCTTCGCTCCATTCCGCGGCCAGACGCTTTGCTGTCCGGATATCCTTTACCTGCGTGCTCTTGTCGCCGCCGCACAGCAAGAGAATGAGGGTGTCGCCGTGCTTCTGAAAATAGATGCGGTATCCCGGCCCATGATCGATGCGCAGCTCGCTGATGCCTTGCCCAACCGGCTTTACATCCCCAACATGACCAAAGGCCAGCCGATCCAGTCGAGAGGCGATCAGCGCGCGTATCCGTTCATCCTTGAGCCGTATCCGCCACTTCCGGAAGGTCTCGGTTTGTTTGAATTCGAGCATTTCGGGTTCTGTAGTTTATAGACTACCATGTTTCACAGATTAAAAGGCGGTACGTTTAAAAATCGTTTTCTATAGCTGCTTGCTGCGGCGATGCGGATGTGGCTGTACCGCGACGGGAAGCGGTTCGCCTTAGGGTCTCGCCGGGCTTGACGGGGCTCGATGGCGGACCTAGACTCTGAGAGGTTTGCGTTTGCGGGCTATGTCCCGCATGTTGAACCGTCCGGCGGTGGGCCCCTTTCCAGAACACCGGACAACCAGTGCTCCGTAAAAGCGGAGTAAACCATGTAACGTCTATCAGTTGTGAATGGGTGCGTTCCCCGGACTCATCGCCCAGACGGCAGGCAAAAGGAATTGGAGAAATGTATGGCATCGGTATCTCTTGAGCAGGAGATCAATCCCTGGGAAGCCCAGGCGGCACGATTCGATTTTGCGGCGCGCAAACTGAACCTGGAAGAAGGCTTGTGGAAGCTGCTGCGCACGCCGGGGCGCGAGATCATCGTGCACTTTCCCGTAACCATGGACAACGGCCACATGGAGATGTTCACCGGCTTCCGGGTGCAGCACTCGATTGCCCGCGGTCCCGGCAAGGGCGGCATCCGCTACTCGCCGGACGTGAGCCTGGACGAGGTGCGGGCGCTGGCCAGTTGGATGACCTGGAAATGCGCGGTGGTCAACATCCCCTTCGGTGGCGCCAAGGGCGGGGTCATCTGCGACCCAAAGAATATGAGCCGGGGCGAGCTGGAGCGCATGACCCGACGCTACACATCGGAGATCATCGACTTCATCGGGCCGGAAAAGGATGTTCCCGCGCCCGACATGAACACCAACGAGCAGACCATGGCCTGGGTGATGGACACCTACTCGATGCACCAGGGGCACACGGTGACCAGCGTGGTCACCGGCAAGCCGTTGAACATCGGCGGCTCGCGCGGCCGGACTGAGGCCACCGGGCGCGGCGTCCAGGTGATCTGCGACGAATCCATGCGCTACCTCAAGATGAATATCGACGGCTGCCGGGTGGTCATTCAGGGATTCGGCAACGTGGGCTCGAACGCGGCACGGCTGATGATGGAGCGCGGCTACAAGATTGTGGGCATCGCCGAGTTCGACGGCGGCCTGTCGAACCCCAAAGGCATCGACATTCACCAGTTGCTCGACTACAAGCGCCGCAACAACACCCTGCTGGGCTTTGGCGGCGCCGAGGCCATGCCCAGCGAGGAGCTGCTGGTTTCTGATTGCGACATTCTCATTCCTGCGGCCCGGGAGAACGTGATCACTAGCCGCAACGCCGACCAGATCAAAGCGAAGGTTGTGGTGGAGGGCGCCAACGGCCCCACTACCGCAGTAGCCGATGACATCCTGGCCAAGAAGCGAATCTTCATCATGCCCGACATATTGGCCAACGCCGGCGGCGTGACAGCCAGTTATTTTGAGTGGGTGCAAGACCGCCAGGGCTACTTCTGGAAGGAAGCTATCGTCAACGAGCAACTGGAAACCATTCTGCGTGACAGCTTCGAGGATGTAGTGCGCTACGCCGAGGCCCACAACGTCAACAACCGCATCGCAGCTTACATGCTGGCCATCGACCGGGTGGCGCAGACCATCCGGCAGCGCGGCATCTACGCATAACCCATTGCATGGAGCAGACGCTCGCTAATCGCTCGCAATGGCTTTTTAACTTTTCCAAGACAACAAAGCGGGATGGGCCATTGGCTTGTCCCGCTTTATCTTTTTGGCACTTCGCAACTATTCTTATAAGTTACTGTTTAAACGAATGGAGGAGTTATCAATCCTTCGGAAGGAGAATCATGAAAGTCGCTGTTATAGCATTGCTCTTTGCAGCATCTGCATTCGCCCAAAACCCGTCTGCCCTTGCCACCGCAGCCTGCGGCCCCAAGGATGCCAGTTTCATTGCAAAGCTGGACAGTTCCCAACATACGCTGGCGCCGCCCGAGCCGGGGAAGGCGCGGGTTTACTTCATCAGGAAAAGGGCGTGGATCACTTTATCTTGCAGACCAAGATAGGATTGGATGGAGCATGGGTAGGCGCAGACAAGAACAGTTCCTATTTCTCTGTTTCCGTGGAGCCGGGAGAGCATCATGTGTGTGCGAGCGTGCAGTCCCATTTGGGGCATCCCGTCGGACTCGTACATTTCAGGGCAGAGGCAGGAAAGGTTTATTACTTCAATGCGCGAGTCATTTACGACATCGATGCGGCAGCGTACCTGTTTTTTGGCGCAGTCGACGGCGATCAGGCCAAGTATCAGATTGCTTCATTTCCGTTGAGCGTGTCTACGCCGAAGAAGTAAGACGTAGTGGAGGCGTATCACAGACGCCACTCCGGCTCGCAGTGCAATAATGGAGCCACGCCTCCAGAGACTCGAGAGAGTGGCGCGACCTCATGAACCTGCCCAATTCCATCACGATGAGCCGGATCGTCATGATTCCGCTGTTTCTGTGGATTCTGACGCCGCACTTTCCTTGGCATGTGCATGGCGCGCAGGAGGTTACAGCCTCGGTTCTGTTCGTGCTGGCCTCCATCACCGACGGCCTGGACGGCTACCTGGCCCGCAAGCGCGGCCAGGTAACGACCGTGGGCATGCTGCTGGATCCCATCGCCGACAAGATCATGGTGGCCGGCGCCCTGATTGCCCTGGTGGCCTACAACCCCGAAGTCGTCAAGGTGTGGATCGTGGTGGTCATCATCGGCCGCGAGTTTCTCGTCAGCGGCCTGCGGTCGATTGCTTCGTCGGAGGGCTTTACCATCCAGGCCAGCGACCTGGGCAAGCTCAAGACTGTCATTCAGATCGTTTGCGTAGTCTCGGCCATCCTGGCTCATGGCTGGTACCAGTGGCAGTTCGGCTGGCTCATTGTGCCGGTCAAGTGGATCGCCATCGCCGCTATCTACTTCACGGTGTTGGTTTCCACCATCTCCGCCATCGATTATTTCGTGGGTTTCTGGAGGCAGATCGACCACGCCAGCAACGACCGCCGCAAGGCCTTCGTACTCACTCGCCGCAAAAATGCAAGCACCCCGTAGCTGGGGCAGCAACAAGCCTCGCCCTATCAACAAACAGCTAGGGCCTGTTAACACTACTCAGACGGCGGCGACGGGAGCCAATTTTCCCTAGTTCGAGGAATGAGAAGCGACGGATACCGGGTGTATCCTAGCGACGATTGACGAAGAAATGAGGGAAATTGGCCCCGTCCCTTCGGGTTGCGGCGAAAATCCGGCAATACTTCATTCTCGCCCTCGACAGTGGACCCACCACAGCCTTCGGGCTCGGCTTCGTCTGGCCGGATTTTCGCACGCAACGCCATCCGCCTGAGTAGTGTTAACAGGCCCTAGTTCTTCGCTCCGGCGAGGAGGTCCGCGGACGGTTTGGCGGCGGGAGCAAAACTTTCTTGAAAAGGACCGCAACTTAACCGCGGGAATGTTGTCTGAGAATACAGAAGCCGGTTGGGTAGAGTAGCCCAGGAGCCGGCAGTGCTGAGGACGGAGGTCATCTCCGGTTCCCCGGTCCGAGCGAAGCGGGACAGGGCAGTGCAAGTCAGCACGAGGAGGATTTATGCGGAGATTTCGGCTGGTTCTGTTTGCAGTGCTGTTGATTGTGCCGTTCGCGGTGACGGCAATGGCCCAGGATTACGATGAAGATGTAGGAGTTGGCCCCGCGCTGGTTGCCGCTCCCATGGATTACGGTCCCCCGGTATGTGATTGGGGCTATTACGCTTATTACCCCTATGCTTGCGCCCCCTACGGCTTTTACGGGCCGGGTTGGTTCAACGACGGGCTGTTTATTGGCGTGGGCCCGTGGTGGGGCTGGGGCTGGGGTGGTGGCTGGTACGGTCGCGCCGGCTGGGGCGGTTGGGGTCGCGGCGGTTGGGGCGGTCGCGGTGGCTGGGGCGGTCGCGGTGGCTGGGGCGGTCGCGGCGGCTACGGCGGTCGCGGCTATGCCGGTGGCGGTCGCGGCTATGCTGGTGGCGGTCGCGGCTATGCCGGCGGCGGTCGCGGCTATGCTGGTGGCGGTCGCGGCTATGCTGGTGGCGGTCGCGGATATGCCGGTGGCGGTCGCGGCTATGCTGGTGGCGGTCGCGGGTTTAGCGGCGGCGGACGCGGTGGCGGATTTGGTGGCGGCCATGGTGGCGGATTTGGTGGCGGCGGACATGGCGGCGGCGGTGGTGGTCACGGCGGCGGAGGCGGGCACCGGTAAGTTGGTAAGTAATTGACGGCTTCTCCTTGGAGTCCCGTCTGCTTCGGCAGACGGGACTTTTTGTTGGGCTGAATACCGATGCGAGGGGGTCGCCGGGCGAACGCGGAGGATTACTGGGGAAGGACTTCGATGCCGGTCACGGTTGCATAACCCTCCACCGGAACAAAACTCAGAAGCAGTTTGCCCTGGGCATTCGGTACGAGGCCTGTAAACTTGCGGATGACAATATCGGTGTTGTGCGCCTCCAGAACCGGGTTGAAGCTCTTGAGGAGCGCATTGCCATTGCAGTAGACATCAAAGATATGGGCGACCGGCGTCCGTTTCACGTCGGAAGGGGCTGAGGGCTGGTCCCAGTCGCCGTGGCGCACCGCAAAGTGCAGCGTTATGGAGTATTTCCCCGGCGGAACGGGAATCGCATAGGAGAAGTTTCCCCAGCGCTCGGTTTCATAAAGTTCAGGATCGTCGGTCCCTATTACCGGGGCAGTGTAGGCGGCCAGTTGGCCACCCTCGAAGTAGTTGTCCGGGCTCCACCAGTGGCTATCGTTGGAGTAATAGGGTGTCTGGCGGGCCAGCAGGCGCACGGGCCGGATGTGTCCCCGGAATCCGGGCAGAATCTCGATGGCGGAGAGGGTGGCCTGGTTGCCGTCGTCGCCGGCAAACTCCAGATGCAGCAGCCCATCCGCCGCCGGCGCCATGCCGGTGAATACCTTGACGTCGGCGGTGCGGCTGGCTCCGGCATCGGCCACGACATCGAAGCGGGTCAGCAGCGTATTGCCGTTGGCGCGCACGGTCATCAGACGGCTGCCTTCTCCGCCTGTCCCTGTGGACTCGGGGCCATAAACCGTCTCCGCAAAGTGCAGGCGCAATTCGTAGATGCCCTTTTTCAGGGGAATCGCATAGCGAAATTGTCCCTGCCGACTGGTGCGATAGAAATCCGGGTTCTGCGTGCGCCAGATGTGCTCGACGGAGCTTTTCACTGCCGCGCCGCCATCGAACCAGGCATCGGCGTTCCACAGCTTGCCCGCATGATCAACAAAGCTGCGGCTGGAACCGGCCAGGATGCGGACCTCCTCGCCGCTGGGCGGGCCAAGTTGCGTTTCGGCAGGCAGGGCATAAGACTTATTCGATCCCGCGGCCGGCGGAGCCTGCTTCATCTGCCGGAGGATCAGCAAGGCGCTGCCGAAGCCGAGAGACAGAAGCGCGAGTGCGGCGACAAGCCACCAGGCCCGACGGCCTGCCAGACGAAACCGCTGTTTCTGATGCCGGCTCGCCCCCTGGGGATCAGCAGGAGCCGGCTGTGCTTCCCCCTGCCGTGAAGCAGCCGATACGAACTGCGGAACATATTGACCCAATGGAATGGTGATATGGAGCCGATGCGATGCGCCTTCGCCCGCGTAGTACGTAGCCAGGCGCTTGCGCAAGCGGTTGGCCTCGACCCGCACAATCGAGTCTGAGTCCTGATCGAAGGTAGCTCCGCGATGGAAAACTTCGATGCCGACGGAATACTCCTTGATTTGACTGGCTTTACCGGCAAAGAGGCTCTCGCATAAGTAGGACAGAAGATGAACGAGCGTGGGCGCGCGAGTAAAGTGCTCCGAATGAAGCACCGCCTCCAGTTCCGCTCGTTGGGCCTCAAGATCGGCCGACTCTGGGGATTCCCACGCCATCCTGTTCACCCTTGTCCATCTCCGGACTGATTGTAATGTAACGGTCCCGGAAACTTTGGCAAGGGCTTAACGGTTGAGGAGGCGGAAGAGATTGGCATATAACGGCGGGTAACCTCTCTTGCATTCTGCCTGCGAGGCGCTTAGCGCCGCATACCCAATAGCCGTAAGTTTAAGCGGGACTTAGAGTTCGGTTGCGTCAAGGAGAGATTTAACCCCGGCGGAACGGGCAGGTAGCAGGTATAGCGTTGCGGGCCACCCGTGCCTGATCTCTACTGGGATGGATGCAGGAAGCAGACCGCCGGAGTCGGCAAGCGCAACCGCCGCCCCACGAAATGCACCTGCACAGGAGAGGTAACCCATGAGAAGACTGGTGATGATGTTGGCAACGATGAGCCTACTGATGAGCGCGGCCCAGTACGGAAGGACGACTCCCACACCCGACGCGGCCAAAACGGACAATCTTGAGAAGGTCAAAATGCTGGGAGAAAAAGGAGACCTGGCGCGCATTCGCAACGACTATGCAAGCGCCGCATACTACTATCAGGCTGCCCTTCACATCTCCCGTGAGGATGCTCCGCTTTATAACAAGCTGGGCATTGCCGAGCTCAAACTGGGCAACTGGGGGCCAGCGCGCAAAGACTTCAGCCGGGCGATGAAGATTGACCCGCAGCTCTTTGCTCCGGTAAACAACCTGGGCGTTCTGGAGCTGCTGGACAAGAAATACAAGCCTGCCATCGGCCACTTGAAACAGGCGCTTGCGCTGGATGAGTCCAATGCGCACACCCATCTGAACCTGGCGGAGGCCTGGATGGGCCTGGACGAAATCGATCATGCGATGACCGAATACGCTCGCGCACTGGAGCTTGACGCCGATGTGCTGAGCACTACTGATGAAGGCATTCAGGCTCAGGTCAGTACACCGGGACAGCGCGCCCGTGTTTCGTTCATGATTGCCAAAATGTATATGAAACGCGGCAACATGGAAGGAGCCCTGGACTATCTGCGCAGGGCGAAAGAGTTGCACTACCCCGACATGGGCAGGGTGTATAAGGACCCGGATTTCACCGCGCTGTGGACTGATCCCCGCCTGGCTAAGATCGTCAAGCGGTGAACTGCGCAAGGGTTGCGAGGCGGCCGGCGATGCGCTCGGCGGCGGCGGGATGGGCCTGGGTGCGGGCCGCGGCGGCCATAGCGGCCAGCAGCTCCGGGCTGGTGAGCAAGTTGGCGAGGGCGGCCAGCAGCTTGCCGGGCGCGTCGAGGCCGGATTCGTCGAGCAGGAGGGCGGCGCCGGCCTTCACCATCTCCTCGGCGTTGCGGCGCTGGTGGTCGTCGGCGGCGGCGGCGAAGGGAACCAGCAGGGCGGGCTTGCCGGCAGCGGCCAGTTCGGCCACCGTCGAAGCGCCGCTGCGGGCCATGACCAGCGTGGCCTGTTCAAAGCAGGCGGGCATGTCATCGAGAAAAGGCTTCACCAGCCAGCGAGTGGGGTCCGCGCCAGTGGCGGCATATGCCGCCTGGGTCGCCTCGAAGTGGCGCGCTCCGCTCTGATGGAGAACGGTGAGGCCGGGGATGGCGTGCAGCAGAGCCGGGATGATGGGCGGCAGATGAGCATTGAAGATGCGCGCGCCCTGCGAGCCGCCAAAGACCAACAGATGGGGCGCGGTGGGAGCCTGGAGGGTGAAGAACTCCGGGCGGACGGGAATGCCGGTGACCTCAGCATTCCGGAACCAGCGGGAAGCCGAGGCAAAGTTGACCGCAGCGGCCTGAACGCGCTTGCCCACCAGACGGTTGGCCAGCCCCGGCATGGCGTTGGGCTCGAAGGCCATGGCCGGAATTTTGAGCCACAGGGCCGCGGCCATCGCAGGGCCGGAGGCATATCCGCCCACGCCGAAGACGACGTTGGGCAGGAAGTCGCGGATCAGCTGCCGGCAGGCGAAGATGGCGCGGGGCAGGGCGAAAAGCGTGCGCAGTCGGGTGACGAGCGAGACATTCTTGAGCTGGCCCACATCGACGAGGCGCAGATTGAAGCCGGCTTCGGGGACGAGGCGCGACTCCATGCCGCGCGCTGTGCCGACAAAAAGCACTTCGGCTGCGTGGCGGGCGACCAGTTCGCGAGCCACGGCCAGCGCCGGAATGATGTGGCCTCCGGTGCCGCCTCCGGCGATGAGTACGCGCAGGTTCGACATCAGTTCACCTTCTTGCTGATGTTGAGCAGAATGCCGATTGAGGCAAGCGTGAAAAAGAGCGAAGTCCCGCCGGAGGAGATCAGCGGCAGTGGAATGCCCTTGGTGGGCAACAAGGCGAGCACTACGCTGATATTAAAGAAGGCCTGCAGGATGATAGTGATGGTGATGCCGAAGGCGGTGAGGCGGGCAAAGGGGTCTTGCACGTGGAAGGCGGTGCGCAGGCCGCGCACGCCGAAGACTACGAAGAGAAGAAGAATAGCGATGGTTCCGATGAGTCCCGTCTCCTCGGCGATGTTGGCGAAGATGAAGTCGGTGTGGGCTTCGGGCAGGAAAAAGAGCTTCTGCACACCCTCCATGTAGCCGCGGCCGGTGAGTCCGCCGGTGCCGACGGCGATCAGCGACTGGTTGATGTGGAAGCCGGCTCCTTTCGGATCGGAATCCGGATGGAGGAAGGCCAGTATGCGCTTCAAGCGCCATGGAACCAGGATGAGCAGAGCGGCCAGAAAAGGCAGCGTGGCGCAGACGACGCCGGCCAGGTATTTCCAATTCATGCCGGCCAGGAACAGTATTGTGATGGTGACGCCGGCCAAAACCATCGCGGTGCCCAGATCGGGCTGGAGGACGATCAGGACGGCAAAAACCAGTGGAATGAGGATGGCGCGCGTCAGGGTGTTCTTCCAGTCGCTCATTTTGTCGAGCCGGATGGAGAGAAACCAGGCCAGGAAGAGGACCATCACGGGTTTAGCGATCTCCGAGGGCTGGAGGGTGAAGAAATCTCCAAAGCGAATCCAGCGGTGGGTGTTGTGCGAGCCGGGCATGAGGAAGACCAACACCAGCAGGAAGGTAGTGACCGAGAGAGCGGGGTAGATGAAGCGCGGGGATTTATAGAACGCGTAGTCGATGTGCGACAGCGACAGCAGTGCCGCCAAACCAGCCAGAGCCCAGAGGGCCTGCTTGCCAACGAAAGTGTAAGGGGAATGGTACCGCTCCTGGGCCACGACAGCCGAGGCGGAGAAGACCATTGCCAGTCCCACCACGACGAGCAGCACGGTGGTGAAGAACATCCATTTATCGATCCCAGCGCGCTTTGCCATGCTCTTCAGTCCCGCAATGCGTTGACAAGTTCCTTGAAGACGCGCCCGCGCTGCTCGTAGTTTTCAAACTGGTCGTAGCTGGAGCAGGCGGGGGCGAGCACTACTACCTCGCCGGGGCGCGCGGCCGAGGCAGCGGCGGCGACGGCTTTGTCCAGGGTTTCGCAGGAGCGGATGGAGACCACGCCGCGCAGATCCGACTCGATTTTGGGAGCAGCTACGCCGATGGTGTAGACGGCGGTGACGCGCTCGCGCAGCAAGGGAGCGAGTACGGTGTACGGAGATCCTTTGTCTTTGCCGCCCAGGATGAGATGAATGCCGCCGTTGAAGGCGGCGATGGCCTTGGCGGTAGCGTCCACGTTGGTGGCCTTGGAGTCGTTGTAGAACTCAACTCCCTTGCGGGTAGCCACGTATTCAAGGCGGTGCTCGACGGCCTGGAACTTTTCGATGGCAGTGCGGATGGATGCGGCGGGAACATTGGCCTGGCGCGCGGCAACCACCGCGGCCAGCACATTCTCGACGTTGTGCGCGCCCTTGAGCGGGATTCCGGCCAAGGGCATGATGTATTCCGTAGCTGCATTCGGAGCAGCGCGATATACCACAGATCCTTGTTCCAACCAGGCTCCCTGCGGAACCAGATGCTCAATCGAGAACCAATAAACCCTGGCGGCCGAGCGGGCAGCGGCTTCGACGCAGGGGGTGTTTTCGGCGTTCAGCACCAGGCAGTCCTCGGCGGTCTGCCTGGCAAAGATGCGCTCCTTGACGAGGGCATAGTTTTCAAAGCTGCCGTGACGGTCCAGGTGATCGGGCGTGATGTTGAGTATCACGGCGATCGAGGGGTGGAACTGCTCGGTGGTTTCAAGCTGGAAGCTGGAGACCTCGAGAACCGACCAGGTCTCGGCGGTGCTGGAGTCGATAAGAGCCACGACCGGGACGCCGATGTTGCCGCCAACCAGCGTAGGCAGGCCGGCCGCAGCAAGGATTTCTCCCAGCAGCGTGGTGGTGGTGGTCTTGCCGTTGGAGCCGGTGACGGCCAGCATTTTGCCCTTGAGGAAGCGGGCGGCCAGCTCCAGCTCGCCGATGACCGGCAGGCCGAAGCTGCGCACCTGCGCCAGCTCGGGGGTGTCCAGCGGCACGCCTGGACTGACAACGATCAGGTCCTGGCGGCGGAAGGTGAGCAGGCCGTGGCCGCCGGTCTCGACCATGATGCCCTCTTCGATCAGCGCGGGAATCTCCTGGGCCAGCGCCTCGGCCGAGCGCACGTCGGAGACCGTCACCCGCGCACCGCGGCGGCGCAGAAACAACGCTGCCGCCAGACCGGATTTTCCCAGTCCGACGACCAGAACTTTCTTGTCTTTGAGTTCCAACATCGGGTCTTGACCTCAGGCTTCCGCAATCTTCTTATTGTGCGCCGCCCAGTTCACATCTCGGGGCTTGTCTAACGCAATTTCAGCGTGGTGAGTGCAAACAATGCAAACACCAGCGCGCCTATCCAGAAGCGAACGATGACTTTGGATTCACTCCAGCCCAATTGTTCGAAGTGGTGATGCAGGGGGGCCATCTTGAAGATACGCTTCTTGTTGCGCAGCTTGAAGCTGCCCACCTGGAGGATGACGGAGGCCGCTTCGAGGATGAAGATGCCGCCGATGAAGGGCAGCAGCAGTTCTTGGCGGATGATGATGGCGACTGTGCCGATGGCCCCGCCCAGGGCCAGCGAACCCACGTCGCCCATGAAGATTTCAGCGGGATGGGCGTTGTACCAGAGAAATCCGATGGAGGCGCCCACCATGGATCCGCAAAAGATGGTGAGCTCGCTGACCAGGGGCATGCGCTGGAGTTCGAGGTAGTCGGCAAAGACCACGTGGCCGCTGACGTAGGTGAGCAGGGCCAGGGCGCCGGCGGCGATGATGGTGCAGCCGATGGCCAGCCCGTCCAGCCCGTCGGTCAGGTTGACGGCGTTGGACGAGAAGACCAGAACCAGGGTGATAAAGACGACGAAGGGCAGAAACTCCAGCAGGCCCAGATGGGGGATGGTGCTGGGCCACGCGTGCCAGAGCAGGTCAGGGCGCCAGCTTTTGACGAACGGCACGGTCAACTGCGTAGAGAAGAGCTTGAACTTGTCCAGAAGCACCAGCGCAGCAGCCACGGAGACACCGGCGATACCTTGCCAGAACAGCTTGGCGCGCGCCGTCAGCCCCAGGCTGCGCCGCTGGACCACCTTGATATAGTCGTCGGCAAAGCCGATTGCTCCGAATGCAAGAGTGGAAAAGACGGTAATCCAGACGAAGGGGTTGGCGGGATCGGACCAGAGCACCGTGGGCAACAAAATCGCAATCGCAATCAGCACTCCGCCCATGGTGGGCGTGCCGGACTTCTTCTGGTGCGACTGCGGCCCGTCGTCGCGCACGTACTGGCCGATCTGGAAATCTCGCAGCTTCTGGATCACCCACGGGCCGATGAATAGCGCGATCAGCAGCGCCGTGCCCGAGGCAAAGGCGGTGCGGAAGGTCAGGTAGCGGAAGACACGGAATGGGTGAAAGAACGGAAAGAGCTTTTCGTAGAGCAGCCAGTAAAGCAAAGGGCCTCCAGAGCCGGTGTGAGGCAGGTTTCAGGTCGATTTTACTAGGCCGAGGGCGCCAATGGCTGTGGATGCGGACGGATTAATTCGGGTTCTGGCTACCGAATAAGCGCCTCAATCGCCCGCTCCAGATGCACGCGGCGTGAGCCTTTGACCAGCACTACGTCTCCAGAGTGCAAATTCTGCCTGAGCCAACGGCCTGCAGCCTCGGCATCGGACAAAAACAGCGAGGCGACTCCGCCCGCGCAGGCAGCAGCGGCCAGGTGTTCGGCGTTGCCTCCGACTCCAACGACCAGGTCCAGCCCAGCCTCAGCAGCGGCTCGTCCGCACTCGGCGTGCAGCGAGGGGCCGTGCTCGCCCATCTCGAGCATTTCGCCGGCGACGAGAATGCGACGCTGAGCGGGCCGCGCGGCCAGGGTGCGGATCATGGAGCAGAGCGCCTCGGGGTTGGAGTTGTAGCTGTCGTTCAAAATCGTTGCGCCGGCGATCTCGATGATCTCGCCGCGCTTGTCGCCAGCCTTCAGAGTTTCCAGCGCCGCCGCCGCCGCATTTATTTCGACGCCCGCTTCCAGAGCAACAGCCAGGCCGGCCATCGCGTTCGATGCGTTGTGCGCGCCCAGCAACTTGAGCGTGAGTTGGCCCTCGCGCACCCTGGCGCGATAATGCACGTGCAAGCCGGCGAGGTCTTCTGAAGTTTCAAGAATCTGCGGATCGGCACAGGGACCGGCGCCAAAATAAACCACGCGGCCGTTAAAGTCGCGGCCGAACTGCGAGAGGTAGGCGTCGTCGCAGTTTAGAAAAGCGATGCCGGCCGGAGGCAGCGCCTCGACCAGTTCGAGCTTGGCGCGGGCGATGCCCGCTTGGCCGTCGGCAAAGTTCTCAATGTGCGCCATGCCCACGTTGGTCACAACTCCCCAATCGGGCGCGGCGATGCGGGCCAGCGCGGCGATCTCGCCCGCGTGGTTCATGCCCATCTCGACGACCGCGACCTCGTGCCCGGCTTCCAGGCGCAGCAGTTGCAAGGGCAGGCCGAAGCCGTTGTTGAGATTGCCTTGAGACTTGAGGACGTTGAACTTAGCGCCCAGAGCCGCGGCAATCGCCTCCTTCGTAGTGGTTTTGCCGGCTGAACCGGTGACAGCCACCAAGCGGCGGCCCCACTGGCGGCGGACGTGCGCGGCCAGCGCCTGCAAGGCGAGTAGCGGGTCTTCGGTGATGAGCAGCGGGACAGCCAAAGCCGCGTCGGGCAGCGTGGCGACGCGCGCGCGCGAAACCACTGCGGCCACGGCTCCTCGTTCGACGGCGGCCGAGACAAAGTCGTGCCCATCCAGCCGCTCGCCGCGCACGGCGAAGAACAGCTCGCCCGCAGCCACGGTGCGCGAGTCAATCGAGTAGCCGCACGCCACCAGCGCGCCGGCATTGGCCACGCTGGCCGGCGCCTCTAGCACCGCGCCTGCGCCGATGGCCGCTTCTGCGAGTGTGAGATTCATTCGACACCACCATAGCCCATTTCGCCCAGCGCGGAAAGGGCAATCTTAGCGTCGTCAAAGGGAATGGGGCCGTCCGCGAGAATCTGCTCCTTCTCGTGGCCCTTGCCGGCGATCAGAACCACGTCTCCGCGCGCGGCTTCACGAAGAATCAGGCGAATGGCGGCGGCGCGGTCTGGCTCGACGGTGTAGCGGACGTGGGTGACCTTGAGGCCGGGCTCGATTTCGGCCAAAATCGCCTGCGGCTCCTCGGAGCGGGGATTGTCGCTGGTGGCCACCACGAAGTCGCTTCCCTGGCCAGCAGCCTGGCCCATCCTGGGCCGCTTGGTGCGGTCACGGTCGCCTCCGCAGCCGAAGAGCGTGAGAACGCGGCCGCCCGACACGGCAGTCATCTGGCGCGCCAGAGCGGTTAAATTGAGAAGCGCATCGTCGGTGTGGGCGTAGTCCACGATTACAGTGAAGGGCTGACCCGCATCGATGGATTGAAAGCGGCCGGGAACTGGTTTGAGGCGGGGAACGAACTCGGCCAGATCGGCAAACGCGACGCCGCGCGCATGGGCCGCCGTAAAGGCAGCCAGCAGATTGAGGATGTTCACCTCGCCAGCCAGCCGGGAGACGACTTTAGCCGAGCCAGCCGGAGATTCGAGTTCGAGCACCGCGCCTGAGGGCGTGAGCGTGTGGCTTGCGGCGCGCCAATCCCCCTGGCCGATGCCGTACGTCCGGACCTCGGCTCCTGCCTTGCGCGAGGCCTCGGCCAACTGCTCGCTGTGCGGGTCATGCGCGTTGATCACGGCGACACGCGGAGCCGGATAAACCGTGCCGTCGAAGAGCAGGCGCTTGGCGGCGAAATACTTTTCCATCGTCTCGTGGTAGTCGAGGTGGTCGCGGGTGAGGTTGGTGAAGACGGCGACGTCAAAGTTGACCCCGGCGGCGCGGCCCTGGTCGAGGGCGTGGCTGGAAACCTCGGTGACCAGCTCAGTTGCTCCGCGGGCGACGCCCTCAGCCATCAGTTCAAAGAGGTCGCGCGACTCGGGAGTGGTGTGCACCGAGGGCCGCACTTCGCCGGCGACGTGGTACTCGATGGTGCCCACGAGTACGGAGGCGCGCACGGCGGCGTTGAGCAAGGACTCGGTGAGGAAGGCGGTGGTCGTTTTGCCGTTGGTTCCGGTGATGCCCGTGGCCGCCAGTCTGCGCTCCGGATGGCCGAAAAAGGCCGCGGAAGCCTGGGCCAGCGCACGTCGGCCGTGCTCGACTTCCAAAACAGGCAGGCCGGGCGCGAAGACCAGCAGGTGGTCGAACTTTTGCGATGAGTCGGTGATGACGCCCAGCGCACCTGCGGCGATGGCCTTTTCAACGTAACGGTTGCCGTCGGTGGAGCCGCCCTTCATGGCGACAAAAACGGAGCCGGGATGCACCTTGCGCGAGTCGTATTCGACACCGGTCACCTGCTGCGCAAAATCGTCCCTTGGGTCTCCGCCCGCGCCAACCGCTGTCACTTCGTCGATCAGTTCTTTCCAGTTCATCACGGGTTCCATTGTAGATGGTTGCACTTCGAGCTATTGAAGGCGATTGAAAGATGCATTCATGGATGCACGGTCTGGAGAAACGATATGATCTCGTTCAGGACGTCGGCATAGTGGCCGACCAAGGCATGACCACCGGTTGGAAAGAGGATGGCCCTGCCGTCACGCACGCCGGCAGCAATATACATCGCCCGGTTGGCGGTGCCGAACCTATCGTCTTCGGCGCTGATCGTCAGCACCGGGCAGGCGATCTTCTCGATCGAATAAGGCTCATGCGTCGCAGCAGTCTTGATGTCGAAGTTCATCCCTGCGATGCGCGGGCTTACGGGCAGAAGGTGCTCCAAAACTTGTTGCACTCGCGCCTTCTCGTTAGCGTCGGCGGCGCGCACAACTGCGGTGTCGGCGCCGAGCATCATCCTGGTCATTCCACCAGGCATAACCGGCATCATTTTCAAGGCTGCCCAAGCAACGAAATCGGAGTTGAAAATCGCCCTGACAACGGCGCCGCCGTGGATGGAAGTTCCTGCCGGCAAGTAGTTGGCAGGGACCAAAAGCACCAGCGCCCGGCAGCGTTCGGGATGACGGATGGCGAATTGCATCGACGACCAGGCGCCGGCAGAGATGCCGACAACCACCACCTTGTCGATGCCAAGACGGTCAAGAAGTTCAGCACAAGCATCGGCCTGCATCGCAGTCGTAGCGTTGCCGGGCATCGTCGAGCGAAGATAGCCAAAACGTGATGGAGCGATGAGCCGATACCCGCGCCCGGCCACCGCGCCGGTCATGTCGATGCCCTGATCGAAGCCACCACCGGCGCCATGGACGACCAACATCGGTTCGCCCTCACCCATCACGGCGTATTCCAGCGTGCCGAAGGGCGTCTCGATCGTCTTGCTGCGGCCGGCGAGGCGTGCTCGCGCGCTTGCCAAGTCACGAACAAAGATTGCGTAGACGCCAGCGGCGGCAACGATAAGCAGTGCGAGAAGGATGAGAATAATTCGACACATGGTTACCTCATGGATAGGTTTCGACAAACCTGGCGACTCCATCGAGGAACGAACTACACCCCTCGGGTCCGCCTTCATTCTCAGTGAAAAGAAGCGCAGACAATGCGTTCTTCATGAGGTCGTATTGGCTGCACGCCTCGCTTTCGAGGCTGAAAAAACGCGTATGCATCATGCAGCCGTAGATTCCGCAGGTGATGGCGAAAGGCGCTGAGGAGGTGTCGCGTTCGAGGGTGATCCGCGCTTCCAGCGGATGCTCCTCATCGCGCAGGATGACGCCGCTCTCGGAGCCTTTCTGGCCAAGAGAGGCGCCATTGTCGAACGGGTGCCACGATATTTCCGCCATGGTTTGAGCTTAGCGCAGCGAGGGGCAATTTCAATGATACGTGCTATTCAAGCGGTATATGGCGCACTCTTGACATGCAACCATACTGTTGCATATTATAGTGCTATGGACACGGATCTTGATTTAGTGTTCAAGGCGCTTGCTTCCCCCGAACGCCGGCTATTGCTGGATCGGCTGCGGGCAGACAACGGGCAGACGCTGGGGCAGCTTTGCACGCACATGGAGATGACACGGCAGGCCGTGGCAAAACATCTCAAACTGCTGGAAGAGGCGACGCTGGTGGTTACGATTTGGCGGGGCCGCGAGAAGTTGCACTACCTGAATCCGATGCCCATCCACGATATCGCCGAGCGCTGGATTGGCAAATACGAGCGAGGACGTCTGCGCGTCCTCGCTGAGCTCAAATCGAAACTGGAGGGAGAAACCAATGGCTGATTCTCAATTTGTTTATGTGACCTACATTCGCACCACACCGGAAAAACTGTGGCGGGCGCTGATCGAGCCCGAATTCACTCGGCAGTTCTGGTTCGGCACCACGCAGCAATGCGCATGGAAACCGGGTGCATCGTGGCAGATTTCGTTTTCCGACGGGCGCGTCGGCGACAGCGGCGAAGTGGTGGAGATTGATCCGCCCAGGCGGCTGGTCCTGAAGTGGCGAAATGAACTCTTTCCCGAGATGACCGCGGAGGGCTATTCCTGCATGACCTACGAACTCGAGCAGAAGGGAGAGACTGTCAAGCTCACTGTCAGGCATGAGATGGACAAGAGCGATTCGAAGTTCATCAAGGCTGTCTCGGGCGGGTGGCCGATTATCCTTGCGAGCCTCAAGAGTCTTCTCGAAACCGGCGCGTCGATCGACGTAACTCGCCGCTCGCCGGAGGGGATGTAAAAAGCCTGACTCTTCGGAAACGCCTCACCGCCCGCAGCGCACCACAATCTGAGTTCCCGGCGCAACCATAGTGCCCGGTGCGGGGGCTTGCTCGCGGACCGTTCCGCTGCCGGTGATTTGCACTTCGAGGCCGGCGGCGGCGGCCTGCTCGATGACCTTGCGCACCGGAAGGCCGATGAGCGAGGGAACGCGCAGGGTTTTTGTGTCGGCGACAACGACTGTCGTGGCCGCCTGCGGCTGCGGGGCAGCGGGATTGGCGTTTCCTGCTGCGCCAGGAGATGGTACGCCGGATTGCGATGGCGCAGCAGCGGTTGGTTGGGGCAGGGAAGTCGGCTGATTTGTCGCCGCGCGCAGGGGGTCGTCGCTGGGCAGATCGTTGGCGGCAGCAAAGAGCGCACTGATGTCGCTGGCCTGCTCATGGGTATCGTCTTCGGCCATCAGCAAATCGGCCTTGGATAAAGCGCGAGGCTTGCGGGCATCGATGTCGTGGGGCACGGCAAGGTATTCGAGAACCTGTTGCGCCACCTCGGCAAAGACCGGCGCGGAGACGGCGGCGCCATAGTAGGCGCCTTTGGGCGAATCTAGAACCACGGCTACAGCAATCACTGGATTGTTGACCGGAGCGATGCCGGCAAACGATGCGATGTGCATGGTCTTCGAGTAGAGGTGCGTGGCTGGATCAACCTTTTGCGCCGTGCCGGTTTTGCCGCCGGAGGAGTAGCCGTTGAGCTGCGCCTGCTTGCCGGTACCGTAGAGGACCACGCCCTCCATCATCTTGCGCATCTGGGCGGCGGTAAGGGTGGAGAGGACGCGATGCGCGCCGGGAGGCAGCGGATTGGGCAGCTCGCCGCCGGGTTTGAAGGGTGACGGCGCCAGCGGCGGCACCTGCGGTGCGGCTGGTGCTTTTGGCGCTGTGGCAGAATGGCCATTGGCGGCGCCGTCCATCTGCCCCGGCATCAGCACGCGGGGGGGCAGATAAATTCCTCCGTTGGCGATGGTCGAAACCATAGAAACCAGTTGCAGCGGCGTGACGGCCACTTCCTGGCCGATAGCGATGGAGCCAATGGATGATGTACCCCATTTGTTCACCGGCCGCAGCAGGCCGCGGGTTTCACCTGGCAACTCGGCGCCGGTTCGGCTCCCAAAGCCGAAGTCGCGGACGTACTGGTAGAAGCGGTCCGGACCAACTTTAAGGGCAAGCTTGACGGCGGCTACGTCGCTGGAAACCTCGAGTGCCTGATGAACCGGGATGCGACCGTAGTGCTCGCCCTGGTTGTCGTGAATGACGCGGCCGGCGAGAGTAATCTGGCCGCCCTGACAGTCGATTATGTCGTCGGGCGCGGCTACCTTTTGTTCCAGCGCAGCCGAATACGTTACCAGCTTGAAGACCGAGCCTGGCTCATAGACGTCGCTGACGGCATGATTCCTGAGCAGTTCCGGCGTGGCGTGGTGAAAGTCGTTGGGGTTGAAGGTGGGGCGGATGGCGAGGGCCAGAATCTGGCCGGTGTGCACGTCCTGGACAACCACTGTGCCATTGGCCGCCTGGGTGCGCTCCATGGCATGATCCAGCGCGCGTTCAGCCATGAACTGAATGTTCTCGTCGATGGTCAGCACCAGGCTCCGGCCCGGCTGGGGTTCGCTCTCGCTGGAGCCGAGCACGTGGCGGCGCGCATCCAAGGCCGTATACATGCGGCCGGCGACGCCGTGCAACTGCGGCTCGAACTTCAGCTCCAGGCCGCCCAGGCCGTCGTCGTCCGTGCCCACATAGCCCAGCACCTGCGCGGCGATCTCATTGTCCGGGTAGAAGCGTTGAAACTCTTTCTGGAAGTAAATGCCTTTGATGGAAAGCGCCTTTACGCGAGCCGCCATCTCTGGTGTCACCCGCCGGGCAACCCAGGCAAAGTTGTGCCCCTCAGTGAGCCGCGCGGCAATCTGCTCCTCGGTGGTTTGCGCGTCGCCGGGGTCGGTGTGGACGATGGCGGCCAGCGCGTGGGCAGTCGCCTGCTTTTCGGCAACATTTATCTCAGGGGGTACGGCAAAGATCGAATCCACCTGCACGGTCATGGCCAGTTCGCGCAGGTTGCGGTCATAGAGGACGCCGCGGCGCGGAGCCACCTCGAAGGTGCTCTGCTGCTGTTGTTCAGCGCGCTTCACGAACTCCTGGTGGCGCACGACCTGGAGCCAGAAGAGGCGAAAGACAATCAGGATAGCCCAGGCCAGAAAAAACAGGCAAATCAGCCAGAAGCGCGGCCGCTTGAGAGGCATGACGCGCGGCGCAGGGTTGCGGTTCCGGCTGGGTCGAACGGTGGGCGGCATGGGTAATCGCTCCAGTAAAGAAACTGCGCTATATTATTGCGCGGAGGGAACTGGAGGAACGGCTTGCGCAAGCACTGGAGCCGAGGCGTCGGGAGCAGCAGTGGGGTGAACCATCTGACCCGGCTGCGGCGCGGCAAGGCCCAGCTCACGGGCCATTCTGTCGATGCGGACCGGCTGGGTGAGCTGCGCCTCGGAGAGGCGCAACTGACGATTTTCCTCGCGCAACTGCTCGCGGACCTGCTTCTCCGACTCGACCCGGTAGCCGCTCTCGATGGCGCTGAAGTGTTGCAAGCCATAGATCATGGTCAGCAGGAAGAGAACGGCGATGGCCTTGGAAAACATGCGTATCTGACGGGCCCGCGCCGGATCTGCCGCCTTGACCAGGCGGCTGTTGTCAAAGCGCTTGGGAATAATGAACTCCGGCGTGCGCATACCCCGCCGGCGCAGAGCTTGCTGAGCCATTAGCTCGGCGTTGCGCTCCGCGACCCGCGCGCTCCAGCTTCTGCCCGCTTCAAGATAGGATGTTGCGCATGCCGCCATGGTGATTCTCCTCAGCTTCCAGCTACTTTTTCCGCCGCCCTCAGCTTTGCGCTCCGCGAACGCGGGTTGCGCTCCAACTCCTCTTCGCCGGCTGTGACCGGCTTTCTGGTTAAAATCTCCCAGATTCCCTGCCGCGCGCCTTCGCGCAGGCTGTCTTTTGCGATGCGATCTTCCAGCGAGTGAAAACTGATGACGACCAGTCTTCCGGAGGGCTTGAGCAACGCTGGTGCGGCCTCCAGCAAAGCCCGAATCTCATCTAACTCGCGATTAACATAAATACGAAGAGCCTGAAATGTTCTGGTAGCAGGATGAATGTGCGCTTGTTTCATTGTCGGGGCGGCTGAGGTTACAATACGGGATAACTGGCCCGTGGTTGTTACCGGCCGCCCGCGAACAATGGCTCTGGCGATTCTCCGCGACCTCCTTTCTTCTCCGTATTCGTAAATAAGGTCCGCAAGCTCTCGCTCGTTCGCCTCATTCACCACCTGCGCGGCGGTTAGGTTGGAGCGCGTGTCACCTCTCGTGTCCATGCGCATATCCAACGGCCCATCCGCCATAAAACTAAAACCTCTTGCGGCCTCATCCAGTTGCATGCTGCTGACTCCAAAGTCGGCCAGCAAACCATCCACCGAAGCCGGCTGCAAATGCCGAGTGATCGAGCTGAAAGCCTCGCCGATCAAAGTAACTCGCGGCGCCTGGCTGCCTAACTCCCGGCAAACCCCGTCTAACTTCTCCTGTGCCAGCGCCAAAGCCTCGGGATCCCGGTCAAAGCCGATCAGATGCCCCTTAGCTCCAAGCAGCCTTGCAATCCCGACTGCGTGCCCGGCCAGACCCAGCGTGCAATCCACCACCGCAGCCCCCGGACGCACCCGGAGAAGATCAATCACTTCCTGAAAAAGAACCGGCGCATGTCTTTCGATCGATTTCTTCATGCGCTCCCCCTGGGGGGCCATGGTGTTCAACTCCGCCGCTTGAGAAGCGTCGCCAGTGACTGGCGATCCTCCGCCGATAATGCGTTGGCCAGCAGGCTCTGTTCAAAGACTTCGAGGTTATGAACCTCCAGGTAGTGCAGCTTCCCCAGCACCGCTACTTCAGCGTCCAGCCTGGCCGTCCCGCGCAGAATCTGCGGCAGCAAGAGTCGGCCCTCTTTATCCATCTCGACCTGCTGGCCGTAGTAGCTGGTCAGGTTCAGGTATTTCTCCACCGCGTCGTCCATGGTGCTGGATTCGGCCAGTAATGTTTCCTGCCGCTCCCACTCGGCCAGGGGCCAGACTTCCGCCTTCTTGCCGTCAGTTGAGGTGATGTAAAACTGGATGACCTTCGCTTCGTCCACCAGCTCCTTGAACCCAGAGGGGAGCTTCAGCCGCCCCTTGGGGTCAACCTTTGCCGGATGGTTTCCGCGGAATACCGCCATGCTTGCCCGTCCCTCGCGGCTGATTTCACACCCCCGCCGCGGCCGATACCCTGCCGTTTGCTGCAGTTCCCCGATTAGCCAGGCTGGTTCCCCCCGCAGGATTGGCATCGATTCTTGTGAATCAAAGAGAGAAATCGGTTAGGCTTTCCTTGAAACCGACCGATCTATTCCACAATCATTCACAAATGGCCACTTTTGGCCACCACTCAGCGATAGTACCCCCAATCTGTGCTCTCGCCAAGGGAAAAATCGCAAAAAAGCCAAGGAGGGGTGGGGGGACTGTGGAAATTTCTCCTAATAGATGACTAAACTTCAATTTCCACAATATCTAGTGTTTACCGCCTATGTTCCGTCACTGGACAGGGCTTATCGCTCGTGGTAGGGAATAAAAAGCGAAAGTTGAGAACTTCCTGGTTTCCGTCTGCGCAAAATGCGGTGTTACTCATCCGGATTGCTTCCCCTTGAGCCTTGTGTGCGCTTTCCGAGCGCCTATTATCAGCTTCAGAAGATAAAAGAAGACGAGTGCATTTGCCGTCAGCAGTCCAATGTGGGCAAAGGTGAGCCGGCGGGAGACTTCGAAGACCTCCCAGGGCAAGAATGATGCGGTGACGGACAGCGTCAGGTACTCGCCCCAGGCTTTTTCCAGATACAAGCCGATTCCCTCAACAATAGCGAGGCCCGCATAAGCAAATGCCGCCAGGCCAATTCGCCGCAGCAGTGGATCGTTGAGCAGGGATGCTTTGTCGAGGATGAAGTCTACCAGTCGCCATTCGGAGTTGAAGTGCAGGTGGTCGGCCAGCCGCGAGAGCTCGTCGGCTGCGTCCTTGTGCAGCAGGTGCACAGCGCCGAATCCTATGGCTACAAACAGGAGCGCCTGAATCAGCTTGTACGCCGCAATGAGGAGCAGTACTGTGTCATGCCGGCGGCGCTTCGCAAAAAGCCTGGATGGGGAATCGGTCATGGCCTTGGGGAAATCGCGCACACTCCTGCCTGTCTCTACGTTAACCGATGCACGCCGGTTCTGCTCGCTCCCCGGCCCGGAAGCCGAGAAATTGGAAAGGAGTTCATCGCTTCAAGTTCAGCAATCTTTCGCGGTCGATCACATTGCCGTCCATGATGAGGCCGGAGATGTGGCGAACGTTCCAGATGTTCTGTGCGGGGTCGGCGTCGACGACGAGAATGTCGGCGCGGCGGCCGGGGGCAATCAGGCCCAGCTCATTCCAGCCGAACTGGAGGCTGTAGTTGTTGGTAGCCGCGGCCAGAGCCTCGCGTGGGGAGAGTCCCAGGCGAACCAGTAATTCCAGCTCGGTGTGCATAGAGATGCCGGGCAAGGAACCCTGGACCGGCGCGCCGGAGGCGGCCAGATAGTGCGGAGAGGCCGCAAACAGAGTCTCGTTGATCTGCCACAGCCGCAGAGCCGACTGGTCAGCTTTCTTGCGCTGGCTCTCTTCCATCCAGCGCTGGACGGGGGCGGGGAGGCGGCGTGTCCAGGGCGCGAGCGGATAGTTCATTTCGCCCGTAGCGCGGTCGACTGGATCAAAGAAACGGGCCGGGTCGAGCAAGGACGCTGCCGGCTCCTTCCACAGGTTGCGATGGCCCGGCAACTGCGCAAAATAGACGCTGAAGGTGGGCATGAGCGCGGCATGATGAGTGGCCAGGAAGCGGGAGTATCCGCGCAGGTGCGGGTCGGTGGGGTTCAGGCGTTCGGCGTAGTCGTAGGCCGTGGTTGCTGCTGGACCCTGGGAGTCATCCACCAGCGGCCGCTGCAATTCGTCGGGAATCACGCCCAGCTCGTATCGGCCCATGTGTACGAGCACATCCACGCCGGCCTCGACGCCCACATCATAGGGGGTGGCCACGAATTCGCCGTAGGTGGCCAGGCCCATCTGGCGGGCGCGAGCCATAATCCACTGGACATTGGCGGCGGTGAGGTTGTGACCCAGCCAGAGGGCGCGCGTTCCCAGCCGGGCAGTGTCGCTGAGCTGGCGGAGGGTGTCTTCGGGGCTCAGTTCAGCCGGATGGGGGAGTTCCCTGAGCTTGAGAGCCCACTCGGGGCGCTTGGCCAGCAGGCTCCAGTTGTCGGTCGAGCCGACCGAGTCCATCAGATAGAGGTGAGGGCTGGGCGAGGCGCCAAAATCGATGAGGCCGCGTCGGGCGTCGCTCACGGCGACCACGGTAGTGACACCCATGTAGAGGTCGGCGTTGGCCTGGCCCTGCGAATTCATGCCGGCAAAGCCATCGATGAGGCCGGGAATGAGGAACTTGCCGGTACAGTCGACGACCCGCGCGTCCTTGGGGATGGAGACCGCCATGCGCGAGCCGACATCAGTGATACGGCCGTCGCGGATGATGACGATGGCGTCTGGCAGGTCTTTCGCCGAGCGGCCCCAGTCGGTCACGTCCACTACCGTGCCGCCGGCCAAAACCAGCGAGACCGAGGACGGGATTTTGGGGACGAATGGAGCTTGCGGCCAGGCCAGAACAGCACCCAAAACCGATACCCCGGCGCCCAGCAAAAAATTACGGAACAATCGCATAGAAAAATTGGTCTGTTGAGGATTGTCGCACAACGGCGCGGGAGCGCTGAGCTTACGAAGGACTCCGCCCAGGGCAGGCGCATTTGAGCTGAAGCGGCAATATGAAGGGCACGGTTTTCGCCAACTCCTCAATTGGCCAGCACCGCCCGGTAGCGCACCTTGTTCTTCTTCACCTTCTCGATGGCTATGTTGGCCTGGGCCATGGGGAAGGATTCGGTCATGGCCTTCACATTGTGACGCGCCGCCACATCCAGCATCTCCTTCAGCAGGTATGGGCTTCCTATCGGGCTGCCGCTGATGGAGCGCTGGCCGCTTATGAGCGGAAA
This sequence comes from uncultured Acidobacteriaceae bacterium, assembly GCA_963765995.1. Taxonomy (GTDB): domain Bacteria; phylum Acidobacteriota; class Terriglobia; order Terriglobales; family Acidobacteriaceae; genus Telmatobacter. The sequence continues at coordinate 61,551 of CAVXYT010000006.1, forward strand.
CGCATGCACGCTCACCGGCGACGGAGGAACCCCCAGAAAGCACAGTGTCCCTGTAGGCCGCAGAGCCTGCACATAGGCTCCCCAATCCTGATCGGCGTTGGCGGTGAACAAAATAAAGTCCAGCGTCCCTGCCGCTTCCCTCAGTGCCTTGGACTCGCGGCTGTTCACGAAGTTGTGCGCTCCCAGGGCTCGCACCTCTTCTTCCTTTTCAGCCGAGGTGGAAAACGCCGTCACCTCCGCGCCGAAGGCCCGCGCAAACTGGATGGCCAGGTGTCCCAGCCCGCCGATGCCCACAATGCCCACCCGCGACGACGGGTTGACGCCATGGGTGCGCAGCGGGTTATAGACGGTAATGCCGCCACATAGCAAAGGCGCAGCCTGCTCGCTCTCCAGAGCCTCGGGAATCGGAATCACAAAGCGCGCATTGGCGCGCACCCGATCCGCATAGCCGCCATGCCGGTGGACGCAGGTTCCCTCGGAGGCCGGGCAGAGGTTCTCCATCCCGCGGCTGCACCACTCGCACACGCCGCAGGAATTGGACTGCCAGCCCAGGCCCACGCGCTGGCCCACCTCGAGCGAGAGCACCTCGGCGCCCACCGCCCTCACTGTGCCCACAACCTCGTGGCCGGGAATGAACGGATACTGGCTGATTCCCCAGTCGTTTGCGATCAGATGCAGGTCGCTGTGGCAGATTCCGCAGTGGGTAATCGCGATCTCCACCTCGTAAAGGCCCAACTCGCCGGGATCGTATTTGAACGACAGTAGCTCAGCTCCTGCCGCGTGCGCTGCAAGTCCTTGAATTTGATTCATGGTCAGCTAAGAATCCTCGTTGAGGGGATAGAAATCAGGGCAGATCGACCTGGGGAGGCCACCCTGAACGCCGGCGGGGAAAGCCTCTCCGCCTCCTCTAGTTTAACCCTCCGCCCGGCTCCACGCGAAGGTTTAGCACCACAAAACCGCTCAGCACTCCGCCGGCGGGCGCGTTGGCTTCCAACTCCGCCGACTCACCGTTCAGGCTGGCATCCTGAGAAGAGCGTAGCGGCTCCAGCGTGTTAGCCACTGAAAGTGGAAGACTTACGAGGGTTTGGCCCTCCATGCCTACCTGCGTCTCCGGCACCAGCAGGCTCACATAGATGCGATCCGCCGCGTGCTGCCTCCGCGCCTGGGCCAGCGCCGCGTCCAGGCCGGTAGGATGGCTCTGCTGGCGTGGCTGGTCCAGTGTCCGGTCCAGCGTACCGGCATCCGAGACGAGCAGCCGGAGGTTGCCCGCTTCCAGGCGGGCCGGCAGCTTCACCGCAATTCGCACATTGCGCGCCGCCTGATGCCACGGCCGCAGCGTCGCCTCCACCACCACCGTGTCGCCGGCGTGGACCATGCTATTTGAAACCAGCCGCGCCGCCTCCAACTCCACCTCGACCCGGCGCGGAATGGCCTCAACATCAAGATTGACCGAGCGCACCGCGGCAGACCGGGTTCCATTCGAGTAGAGCCGTGCAAACTGCCCCGCGGCCCCAAGCGCCGCCGCCATGGGCGCAGGCATCGAGTCGCTGGCCGAGGCCCACAGCTCGAGGGGCGATGGCAGGTAACCGTCCAGGTCGATGCTCCCGGTGAGGTGATAGCTGGTCTCCGCCGTGCTGTCGTTAGTTTGCAGCAGCGATTGATACAAGACCACCATCATCGCCTGCGGAGTCAACGACGGCAGGTCCAGAATTTCGACGTTGATCTTGCGATCCGCATTTTGCGAGCTGGCTTCGCGTCCCGTCGCGTGGACCCGGATGTGCACCGGGATCATCCGCGCACGCGCCCCGAAGACGCCGCGGAGGGCGGCATCGCGGTCCTCGCTGAAGGCGCCGATGGTCGCGCCGGTATTCACGATCTTGAAGGCATTCATGGGCGAGGCCAAAGTGGCCACCACCTCGGTGGTGGTCATGGGCAGCGAAACCGGTCCGGCCTGCGCGATGGAATGGCCGCAGGCCAGCAACTGCTTCGGGTCAATCCAGGTCACCGTGCATGTGGCGGCAATCTCCAGGTCGCCGCGCACCAGTTGCGCGCTCACCGCGGAGCCGGGCACGACGCTGGCAATCGCGGCAGCCGAGGGCGCTGTCTCCGCATCGGATGTTCCGCTCATTCCACCGGCAGCAACGGTTTCCAGGCCTGTTCCAGCCATCTTCTGCTGCCACAGCCGAATCGCCTCGGGGCTGAATCCGGCCATTACCAGCGGCGTCTCCATTGCCTGCATATTCTCCTGGTCAGGCACCAGGGGAAACTGATCACTGACCACTGGCCACTGACCACTGTCGATAGGCAGATCGCGCACTTCGAGCATCTGTTCGATGGGCGTGATGCCGGCGATGGGGTCCTTGCTGAACTGGCCGATGCGGAACGAGAGCGCGCCCAACAGCCGGTTGCCAATATAGACCGGGCTGCCGCTCATCCCGGCCACCACTCCCGTGTACTCCGGCTTGGCCCCGTGCAACTGGGCCAGGATCATGTCGTGGCCGGGTCCGCGAGCGCCGCGCAGTACGCCCAGAATCTCCACCTGCATCGGCTCCGGCGTCGTGCCGGTAAAGACCGTCCAGGCCGTGCCCGTCAGCCCGCGATGCACCTCGCTCAACGGAAAGAATCCGCCGCCCGTGGGCGGTCCAGCGGCCAAAGCTGCCTTCTCTGGAGCAGTTTGCGCCGGCAGCAGGCAGGGAGTGAAGAGCATGGCCAAAGCCGCGCTCAGCGACACCGCAGCCAGCCGAATGCACGTTTTCGTCAGGGAGGTTCTCACATTTACAAGAGTACAACCGGCAGCATGGCATCGTCCGCGACATCCGTTGGGGGATACGACGGTTTGCGGGCTTGGCCGCAGCGGAAAACCTGCCGTCAAGCCCAAAACTATCGCCCGCAGTAGCGCTTCCACGCCTGCTCGACGTAGCTGTCGGTCATGCCGGCGATGTAGTCGGCGACGGTGCGGGCCAGGCCCTGGGCGGGAATCTGCGTCTGGTGGTCTTCGGGCAGCAGGCCGGGGTCATGGGTGAGCGCAGCGAACAACTCCCGGATGATTTCAGCTGCGTTGGCGTGCTCCTCCTCCATGCCGGGGGATTCGTAAAGGTTGGCGTAGAGAAACTTTTTGACGGCAACGCGAGCGGCTTCCATCTCCGGACTGAGCGCCGCCAGCCGATGGGGCGCGCGGCGAATCTCGTCTAATGTTGTCGCGCCCAGCGCGGAGACCTGCCTGCTCACCTCATCTATCAAGTCCGTGACCAGCGCGTTGAGGACGAGCTTGAGCGTCTCATAGACGGCCTGCTTGTGTGGAGCGGCGGGATACTCGCTCAGCACCGTGTCGTGGAATCCACGGAAGAAGGCTACGTCCTCGCGCACCCGCTCGAGCGTGAGAATGCCCGAGTCGAGGCCGTCGTCCAGGTCGGCGGTCAGGTAAGCGATCTCGTCGGCCAGATCGATGAGTTGCGCTTCGAGGGGAGGGAACTGATCGAGGAAGTACTCGGCCAGTTCCGGATGGGGGCCGGCGGAGTAGTCGCGAGAGTGCTTGATAATGCCCTCGCGCACGCCGAGTGTCAGATTCAGACCGCGAAAGCCCGCGTAGCGCTCCTCAAACCAGGTAACGATGCGCAGGGCGTGCAGGTTGTGGTCGAAGCCCAGGCCAAAGCCGCGCAGGCACTGGTCGAGAGCCTTTTCGCCGGCGTGTCCAAAGGGCGGATGTCCGATGTCGTGGGCCAGAGCCAGCGCCTCGGCCAGATCCTCATTGAGCCCGAGAGCGCGAGCCACAGTGCGGGAGATCTGGGTAACCTCAAGGGTGTGGGTGAGGCGGCTGCGAAAGTGATCGGAGATGGAATCGCCGGGCAGACGGCCGAAGACCTGCGTCTTGCCCGCCAGGCGGCGAAAGGCGCGCGCGTGCAGGATGCGGGCCGAGTCACGGGCAAAGGGCGCGCGGTAGGGGTGCAACGGCTCCGGGAGCGCGCGACGGGTGAGTTCGCCTTCCGCAGGGACGGCAATCCCGGCTGGCAGAGCTACGGGCGGTTTGGTCTCCGAGTCCGTCATCGATTTACACTCTTCGCTCCACACTTTACTCGGCAGAGCGGGTCATTCACAACCTGCGCTTTGCATTTTGCACTTCCAGTCGTGTTATACCGCAATCGGGAATCTCGCGCTGAAAGAAACGGATTTTGCGCAGCGAGGCGTTCTGTGCGGGCTAGATTCCCTCAGACGGCTGCGCGGTGGACTCCGCATATGTTGCGGGCGTATAATTTTTCCGGATTTTTGAAGGGGTTGACGCGGGGAGGAAATCCCGCATGCCCCAGGTGAATTTCACGTCCCAACCGGGAGGCAAGCATGAAAGCGATCAAGAATGTTGCGTTGACCGTGCTGGCGCTGGCAATTCTGTTTATATCGGGGTGCGGCCGGCACTCGACCAAAGAGGTCTATTACCTGATTGCCTCAGACCGGGCTCTTCCTTACTGGCAGACGGCGGCGGCGGGATTCAATAAGGCCGCGGCACAGTACAAGGTGACAGCCAGGGTGGAGGGACCGGACGACCATGATCCGCAGGCCGAGCTAGCCGCGCTGCACAAGGCGATTGCGGCCAAACCGTCGGGGATACTGATCTCCGTGGCCGACGTTGCGGTTCTGCAGCCGGAGATCGACGCGGCCATTGGCGCCGGCATTCCAGTCATCACCATGGACTCGGATGCGCCCGGAAGCCGCAGGCTCTACTTTATCGGGACCAACAACGTGGTGGCCGGACGGCTGGGAGGACAGCGCGTCAGCCAGAAACTGGGAGGCAAGGGCAATGTGGTCTTCTTCACGCTTGCCGATCAGGCCAACACCGAGGAGCGGCTCAAGGGGTTCAAGGAAGTCTTTGCCACCCGGCCCGATATTCATATTGTGGACGTGGTGGACATCAAGGGCGATACGCGCAAGGCCTTCGATTGGACAATGGAATCGATGGCTCTGACCGGCGACAAGAAGATAGATGCCTATGTCAGCCTTGAATCGGCGTCGAGCAAGGCGGTCGCCGATGCGCTCAAGAGGTCGCACGCGACCGACCGTCTGCTCGTTGCCTGGGACGTGAATCCCGATACGCTGGATGGCATCAAGGCAGGGAGCATCGATTCGACGATCGTACAGAAGCCTTTCACCATGGGCTACGTCGGCCTGAAAGCGCTCGATGAAGTCTTCCATGCTCCGCCCAGGCAACTGGGCAAGGATTACAGTGCGAACGCTTTCGCGCCCTACCCGGTGTTTGTGGATACCGGCACTTCGCTGGTGGACAAGAGCAACGTGGATTTTTACATTGACGCGGTTGCGGCAGAAAACAAATAGGGCGGTTTCAGGACGCGAGTTGAGACGGGGAATCAACAGAACGGCGGCCTTTTCGGTGAAAAAGGCCGCCGATTTTGTGACTAAATCTCTGATCCAATGCCTCGCACAGGGCTTTCGGCCCCGCGCGGGAAGGCCGAGCGCCGCGCCCTACTCCGGTTTGGTCAGGCCGACAGCGCTCTCCTGCCGGGCCAGTTTGACGCGGGCGGATTCCAATTTCTTTTGCACCTTGGCCACTTCGGCCTGCTCCACGTCGACCGCGGCCGACTTGGCGAACTGCGCCAGCGAAAGCTCCCACTGCGCAGCGGCCAGGCGGGTGCGGCCGGTCTTCTCATAGAGATCGCCCAGGTGGTCGTGGACCGTGGGGTCGGTCTGATCGCGCTCGACAGCCTGGCGCAGATTCTCCTCAGCCAGTTCGTACTCGCCCATCCTGAAGTACGCCCAGCCCAGCGAGTCCAGGTAAGCGCCGTTCATCGGCTCCAGCTCCACGGCCTTGCGAATCAGCTTGAGGGCCTCAGGCAACTGCTTGCCCTTGTCAGCCATCATGTAGCCCAGGTAGTTGAGGGTCATGGCGCTTTCAGGCTCCAGCTCCAGCGCCTGGCGGAAGAACTGCTCGGCCGGCTCAAAGTGTTTCTGCCGCTCAGCCAGTTCTCCCCGCAGGAAGAGCAGATAGGCGCGGTCTTCCTTTTTGGAGGTCAGCGCCTCGGCCTTGTTGAGGGCATCGTCGGCCTCCTTCCAGCGGCGCGCGCGGACGTTCATCTGGCCAATCGCGAGCCAGACCTGGCGATCGTCGGCGGTGTTGGCCAGCAGCGCTTTGGCCATCGCCAGCCCTTCGTCGGTCTTGTCCAGGTCGCCCATCTCAGCGGCCAGCATCAGCTTCAGGTCGCGATCCTTAGGATTGGCCTCGACGGCCTTGCGCGAGACCTCGACCGCCTTGTCGAACTGCTTGGCGTCGCGCCAGGTGTCCACCTGGAACTGATAGCCGCGCACCGCCGTCTCGCCGCCCATGTCGATGAGTTTTTGGTAGGCAGCGATGGCCTCGGCGATCTTGTTCTGCTCGTGATAGACCGACCCCAGCCGCTCCAGGAATATGCCGCGATTGTTCTTCTCCTCGGCGGTGTAGGCGCCGTTGGCGTGCGAGGTCAGGTCCACCATCTTATCGAAGACCTGCGCGGCTTCGTCGAAGCGGCCCAGCACATCCAGCAGCAGCCCCTCGTTGTAGCCGGCTTCCAGATTGCCGGGCTCCTTCATACGCGCTTTGCGGATGGTGGCCAGCGCATCCTCATACTTTCCCTGGCGGCGCAGAATCTCGCCGATATGAACCAGGGCGCCGGCATTCTCCGGGTCGGCCTCGGACAGCAGCCTGAATTGCTTGAGCGCCTCGTCGAGCTGATTATCGTTGAGCAGGGCCTGAGCCAGCGCTTCCAGCGCCCGCACGTCTTCCGGCTCCATGCCGGCGGCACGCTGATAGGCGGCGATGGCGTCCTTGGCCCGCTTCAACTGCTCATATGCCGCGCCCAGCGCATCCTCCATCTTGGCCGTCCGGTCGGTCACAGGAACCGACTCGATCACCTTGACGGCATGTTCCATATCGCCGCTCTCGGCATACAGGCGGGCCAGGTTCAGCACCACATCTTCGGAATCGGGATCCATGGTTTGTGCAATCCTGAACTGCTCCATGGCCTTCTTCGTGTCATGCTTGACGGTATAGAGCTGGCCCAGGACCAATAGATTCTCAACGCTCCTGGGCTCAAGAGCGACAATCTTCTCGAATTCGGCAATCGCCAGGTCCAGCACGCTGCCGGTGGGCGAGGTCGAGGATGGAGCGTTTTGCCCTTCGCTCAGCGAGCGCAGGTAGATGCGCCCCAGCAGCTTGTGCGCGTCGACGTCGCCGGGCGCGCTCTTGAGCAGTTCCCGCGCGGTGCTCTCGGCCTCGCGCACATGGCCGGTGCGGAAGTACAGGCTGGACAGCGCGTTGTTCAACTGCGGCGAAGCCGGGTCGGCGTTCAGCGCCATCTTGTACTCCTCAATGGCCTGCGTTGCGAACTCCGGGCGACCCTCGGTGACGGCCTCCTCTTCGTAGTTGCCGCCCAACGCGAAGTGATAGTATGCCTTGGCGCGATCCGGAGGCGGCGCGGCAGTCTCGGCAGCTTTGGACGGCGCGGCGGCCTTTGCCGGCGCAACCTGGATTGGGCTGGCGATCGGCGTCTTGCCGGGGCTATTCTGCGCCGGGACACCCTTCGCTGGATTGACCGGAACGGCGCCTTCCGGCCGACTTTGGGCACGGGCGTTCATAGCCGGCAGCACAAGAGCAATTGCGGCGGCAAATACAAGACCAAGGGGAAGCAATCTTAGTTTTCTTGTCATCATCCTGGGAATTCCATGCCTCTTCAGCCGGACAGGCGGGTAAAAATCCACGTTTATGGCCGAAAGGCAGCGCAGGCAGCCGTTGGGAGCAACTCTGCCTACTGTACAGACGATTCTAACTGCTAATGGGCTCGACTGTATTAGCAGAATTGCAAACAACTTGAGATTTCTCAGCTTTTCTTCCTATGGAATGCCAAGAAACTTGTGGGTTTGCAGGCTCAATCGCCACTGCGGATGATCGAGGCAGTAGCGCAGGGCAAGCTCGGTGTTGGCCGTGCGGCTCGGGTCCGTCCATCGGCTGCAAGAAAGAAATGCCGGAAGGAGAGCGTCTCGAACTCCGCCGGATCGGCGCCCGCCTGAGGATAGACCAGCTTCAGCTCGTCGCCGCTCCGCTGCACCAGCTCCGGCTCCGGCTTTGGGGCTGACGCAGAGCCAGTCCAGACCCGCCGGCGCGGCAATCGTTCCGTTGGTTTCGACGGCAATCTCAAAATCGCGCTCGTGCAGCGCGGCAATCAGGCTTGCGTCCAGTTGCAGCAGAGGCTCGCCGCCGGTGCAAACCACGAACCGCTTGCCCGAGCGCGGAGTCCGCGGGCCATTTCTGCTCGATGGCCGCCGCCAAATCCTCAGCCGAATCGAAGCTTCCGCCGCCCGGCCCATCCACGCCCACAAAATCCGTGTCGCAAAACCGGCAGATCGCCGCGGCCCGGTCCGCCTCGCGCCCCGACCAGAGGTTGCAGCCGGCAAAGCGGCAGAAGACGGCCGCGCGGCCCGCCTGCGCCCCTTCGCCCTGGAGGGTGTAGAAGATTTCCTTGACGGCGTAACTCATCAGCACACAAATGTGCATCCTCGAGTTTGGCAGCCGCATCCTCGTAGTAAGCCGCTCAGCGGGATCACGGGTCTCGATCCCGTTCTCGCGGAAGCCCTTCCGCCGGAGCAGGCAGGAGTCGCATTCCCCGCACGGCGCGCCCGTGGGCGACGGATCGTAGCAACTGCTGGTCAGCCCGTAATCCACGCCCAATTCGATTCCCTTGGCGAATAATCTGCGCCTTGGTCAGCGCGATCAGCGGCGTGTGAATCTTGAGCGCCTGGCGGCCTTCGACTCCGGCCTTGGTGGCCAGGTTGGCCATCTTCTCAAAGGCCTCAATGAACTCCGGACGGCAGTCGGGATAGCCCGAGTAATCCAGCGCATTGACGCCGATGAAGATGTCGCTCGAGCCCAGCACCTCGGCCCAGGCCAGCGCAAAGGAAAGGAAGATCGTGTTGCGCGCCGGAACGTAGGTGATGGGAATGCCGTGGCTCATCTCGTCCGCGTCGCGTCCCTTGGGAACGTCGATCTCGGCGGTCAGCGCCGAGCCGCCGAAGACGCGCAGATCGATCTCCGCAATGCGGTGCGTCCGCGACGCCGATGGCCGCGGCGACACGCGCCGGCCGCTTCAAGTTCAACAACGTGCCGCTGCCCATAGGAGAACGAGAGCGCATAAAGCTCATAGCCCTGGCTGCGGGCAATGGCCAGCACCGTGGCCGAGTCCAGCCCCCCGCTCAACAGCACCACCGCGCGTTTTGTTGCTTGCCATGCTTCTCCATACTATTGCCTGGACGTCAAGTCCTCTCCGCCTTTGCCGATATCCATCGAGGGCGGGAGCGGATTGCTCTCGTCGATGGAGGCCTCGATGCACTGCTCCAGCACGCCCTTGGCTTCGAGGATGAACTCGATCGCATCGCGCCCCGCGCCCTCGCCGCCGCGGTTGCGGAGTCACATAATGCGCCTCGGCCTTCACCTGCTCCCGCGCATTGGCCACGGCCACGGCCAGTCCGCACTGGCGCATCACCGGCAGGTCGATCACGTCGTCGCCCACATAGGCGATCTCGTCCAGCGTCACGCCTTCCTTCTCCATGATCTCGCGCACCGGCCTGCATCTTGAAGGCCTGGCCCTGGTAGACAAACTCCAGCTTCAGGTCGCGGGCGCGCAGGGCCACCGTCTCCCTGATGCGCTTGGTAATGATGCCCAGCTTCATGCCGCCCAGCCGCGCCAGCGTAATGCCCGCGCCGTCGTGCGCGCTGTAGCCCTTGGCCTCGACCATCTTGGTGGTGATGGCGCCATCCGGCGCGGCGACCGGAACAGGAATGATCCAGATGTTGCCGTCGGTCAAAACGCCATCCACGTCGAAGAGAATGATTTTGATGCGCCGCGCGCGATCCTGTGCGGAAAGTGTCATGTCTTCGATTTTACCGAATCGACGTGGCTGCATCTTCCGGTTATTGGAAGCGTTCGCTCATTGCAGCGCGCGGCAGCAGATGCCGCAGCCTCCGCCACCGGCTCTTTCACCAGCACCGCAAAGCGCGGAAAGGCAAAGCTGCCGCCGGCGTCGTCGATCACATTCAACTGGCAGAGTAGGCCCGGCTTCAGTCCGCTGAGCGGCACATCCAGCTCGATGGCCACCGCGTCGCGCCCTTCCACATTGATGGCCTTGGCCTGCACCAGCGGCGTCTCATAGACCTTCATCGATCCCTGAATCAGTTCGAGGCTGCTGAGCAGATCGATGCCCGGCTTGGTTCCCTTGGGCTGGTTCTCCGCCGGCTTTTCGCGCGCCGGATCGAGTAGATCTCGTAGAGCAGATAAAGGTGCTGATCCTGGCGGAAGACGTGGCTGATGTTGGGCACGTACTCCTCGCCGTCGCGCACCAGCGGGTGTGTCTTTCTTGCTCGGCTGGCGCATGCGAGGCCAGCACGATCGAGCTCATCTTGAGCGGCGCCTTCTTCATCTCCGGCAGCGTGATGTCGGCCTCGAACGAGCCCATGCGGCCGGTCTGGTTTTCGCGCACCACAAATTTCAAATGATATTTGCCCGGCGGCAGGTTGAAGCTGGTGGTGTATTCGATGTTCTTTTGCCGCGCCTGCAAGCGACGGATCGAGATTGAGCTTGACCGTCTCGCGCGCATGGCCGATGGGCCGCTTCACCTCGTCGATCACTTCGCCAATGATGTCCAGCGTGGCCTTGTCCTTGTCGCCGCCCTTGACAAAAGGAATCTGCGAGCCGGGCACGATCAGCGAAACCGGCACATAGAAGCGGTTCTCATCCAGGCGGAAGTACATCGCGTCGAGATAGACGGCCATATCGGTCGCGGGCAGGTCGCTGGCCAACTGCTCGTCCAGTTCGCGCTCGCGGTCTTCGCTGGCCGGAGTGCTTGAAGTCCGCCGGCGCATAGTAGCCGGGCCGGTATTCGAGCTTCACGCCGGGCCGGTCGATCTTGATGGTCAGCTTGCGATACTTGCCGTCGCGCGCGGGATTCGAGCATGAAATCCGATGGCATAGTAAGCCGAGGTGTCGCGCTGCACCTGCGCAAAGGCGGGAGCGAAATCGTTGGAGTCGAAGAACGCCTTGCCGCCCGTGTCGGAGCTGAGCGTGGCCATCACCTCCTGCGTGGCGAAGTTGGCGTTCATGTTATTCATCAGCGCGCCGCCGTTGTAGGCGCCGGTCCCGCGCAGGCTGCCGGTCGAGGCGTCGCCCAGCGGACGAAATGGCCTGCAGGCCGCGCGTGTCCACGCTGTAGATGGCCAGGTTGGCGCGCACCGCCGCGTTGATGGCCGCCCGCAGCGACGCCTGGTTCTCGATGCCGTCGCGCGAGATGCCGCCGGAAAAGTAGAGCAGCGATTTCTTCTCGGTAATTTTCTCAAGCGACTTGGAGACCGCCCGCAGCGCGAACAGTTCGCGATCGGTGTTGAGGTCGTTGTATTCGCTCTCGTCGGGCGTGTAGCCGGTGGTGTCTTCCACCTGGTTTGTGTTTGCGTTCGCGCCCTGCGCAAAGCCCTGGCCCTCGGTGCCGTTGTAGACGCCCACCTCGTTGATCAGCGCATTCTTGTCGGCGGTAAAATCCTGGTCCACGTTGAGCGTGTCGCCCAGCGAAACCAGCGCCACCAGGTCGGCCGGCTGCATCTTGGTGCGCAGAAACTCCTGCGCCGCCGTCGACGCTGCGATCCAGATCCTCGGGCTGCATCGAGGTCAGGTCGAAGAACATGACGATCAGGCGATGATTGCGCAGTTCCTCGGGCCGCGCGACGACGACGGCCTTGTTCCGCCGCTGGCTGCCCGCGGCCAGTCCGCTGACCGTGGCTTCGTTGAGCGGCGCGGCCATCTCCACGCTCTCAAAGTCGAAGGTCGAGATCTGCTGCTGCTTGCCGTTCTCGTAGATGCGTGAAGTCGCTCTGCTTGAGCCCGCGCACCAACTCGCCGGTCTTCGCGTCGCGCGCCACCACGTTGGTCAGCACCAGATCGGCGTTCATCTTGAGCACGAAGCCGCCCTGCGGCGTGGCTGGAGACCTGCGCAGCTGATGCTGCGCCGAGTTCTGCGCAAGCTCCGGCCGTGCGCCCGCGAAGACCAGCGCCAGCGCCGCGAATCCCGCTCCGATCCTTGCGCAGCCCAACCGTCCTCAATCAGCTTCACCGTTCACTCACGCGAGCTTCCGCTAACTCCGCTAACCACGCGCGCAGCTTGCTAACTCTGCGTGCCTCTCTAAAACCTGAACCTCGCCGTGAAACTGAAACGCCCGCATGGAGCGGCCGAAGTTACCTGCCCGAAGGTCGGCGAAGCCACGTTGGTGTCCACGCCGGAATACTGCACGGTGTTGAAGACATTGTTGGCCGTGGCGCGGAACTCCATGCTGCGCGTATCGCCCAATTGCATCGTCTTCGAAAGCGACATATTGTTCTGAATGGTTCCCGGCCCGGCAATCGAGTTGCGCGAAGCATTGCCGAAGACAGCGCATGGATAGCTGGAATTGGCAGGCAGGCTGCGTAAATGCCGCCGGGTTGAACCACTCCTTCAGCGAGCCGGCGCCGGCGGTGACTGAAACGCCCGGTACACGATCGGGACGCAGCGTTCCGGCCGTGCCGCAGGCCACGCTCGACGCACGCCGCCTGATAACTCGGCGTGAGCGGCGTTCCGGTGGCAAAGGTAAAGCTGCCGGAGACGGAAAATCCCTCCAGAATATGCGAGCCAGCTCCAGTGGTAACCCAGCGCTTGTCTTTGCCGAAGGGTAACTCGTAGAGATAAGTTCCGCTTACTTTGTGGCGCAGGTCGAAGCTCGAGTTACCTTCCTCGGCTGTCAGGTCCTGCCAGTTCTGCGCCACCACCGTCGATGTGCCGCCCACCGAGCCGGCATCGTCGATGGAGTGCGAGTACTGGTAGTTGGCGCCCAGCGCAATGCCTTTGCTCAAGCCGCTTGTTCACGCCAGAGTGTCCCGCGTTGAACTTTGAGAACGCCGCGGCCTGCTCATAGTTGAAGATCAGGTTTGTGGGGTCGGTGTTGGGGCTGCTTGCGCTGGCGCGCGGCGCGCTGGTGATGTCCAGATGATTGCCCTTCGATCCGTTGTAGCCGATGTTCAGCACCACGCCCCAGGGCAGCGTCTTCTGCACATCGAGATTCCACGACCTGCACGTAGGGCAGGTGGTAGTGCGGATCGAGCGCGTAGTTGCCCACCGTGGCCGGCGCGGGAAATCCGTCAGCCAGCGAAAGGCAATCGGCCGCCGGGGGCGCGCATTCTGTAGCCACTTCGTTGGTCTGCTCGTTGGCAAAGGGCGGCTGATGCGCCATGGTCGTGGCAAAGGTGGCGTACTGGCCACGGTGTAGTTGATGCCGAAGCCGGCGCGCACCACGGTCTGCTTGGGCAGCCGCAGCGCCACGCCCAGCCGCGGCGCAAAGGCCGTGCGGAAAGGAAAGACCAGCGAAGCCGGCAGGTTGCCGTTGTAACTTCCCGAGCCTCCGGCCTGCACTTCGTCAGTTACTGCGACTGCGCTGAATAACCGCATTCGTCGCGGGATTCGTGTCCACCATCGCCAGGTGACCGTACTTCTCCGTATAGGGCGCGAAGAACTCGTAGCGCACGCCATAGTTCAGCGTGAGATTGGGCCGCACGCGCCAGTCGTCCTGGGCATAAGCGTCCAACACGTTGTCGCGCAGGTAGCTCTTGCGATCGGCGGCGTCGATGCGTGGTCTCCTGCGGCTCGCCCAGCAGAAAATCCGCCAGCGAGGAGCCGGTGTAGAGCGCCTCGTGAAATAAAAGGTGCCGGTGGCGTTCGAGCCGCCCAGAAAATCGCGATGCACGCGGCGATAGTCGCCGCCGAAGCGCAGGTTGTGCTTGCCGTGAATCCAGCTCAGCGTCTCGGAGAGCGAGATGGTTTGCGCAACGAGAAGTCGGCTGCTGCTCGCTCAGTCCGGTGAAATTGCTGAGCACCACATTGGGCAGGCCGTAGTTGAGCGGGCTGGAATTCAGCGCCGATGCCGCCCGGACCCAGAATGCCGATCCTGGTGGCAATATCGGTCGATGTTGGTAAAGAAGTTGGTCGCCTGGCTGGTGCTGCGATTCCAGTTGGCGTTGAAGATGCTGGTCAACTTGTGGTAGCCCACCGTATAGCCGGCCTGCACGGAGTTCGAGTCCGAGGAGCTCTTGCCGCCCAGCTGCGGAAAGATGTTCACATTGTCCGAGGCCGAGTGGCTCCAGTTGTAGTTGAAGTTGATGCTCTGGCGCAGACCCTGATTCTGCTGCGCTGCGCCGCCGCCGCCGCCGAAACCGCCGCGGCCGCCGCCGGGCAGCGTGGCGTTTTTGCCCAGGCTGCGCATGTAGCGCGCGCCGGCCTGCGTGGTGTTCGATTGCGCGGTGGTCAGCAGGTGATAGTTCTGCACGTCGCCGGGCAGGTTCGGCTCAGGAAAGAACGGCAAGCAGTTTGGTCCACTCGCATACGAATTCGGGCAATCAGATGCGCGGTCGGCTGATGGGCGACGTGCCAAGGCCGGGAATGTTGCCGCGCCCGTCTCTGCATCCGTGGGCACAGTGGCGTACTCGTCCAGCGGGCTCGACTGCGCGTGCCGGAGAGCGTGAGAAAGACCGTATCTTTGCCGCTGGGCTTGGTCAGATGCGGCAGGTAAGGCGCGCTCATGAAGGTGATGCCGAAGCGGTTGGTCCCCGAGGCCGGCTGCTGTTGCGGCTGGCCGCGCAGCGCAAAGGCTCCGCGTTGAGCGCCGAGTTGCTGCCGATCCAGAAGATGGCGCCGTGCGGCTGGCCGGGATTGAAGCCGCGGAAGTTGCCGTCCGCCGCCGCCGCCAAACCCGCCGCCGCCGAATCCGCCAACCCGCCGAAACCTCCACCGCCGACCCGCCGCCGCCAACAGTCCGCCGCCGCCCGGCAATCCGTCCCTGCGCGCGCATCGTCTCCATCGCGTCCCGCACCCGGTCCATATCCAGGCCGGCCAGCGGGCTCACCGCTCCCGACTGCCCGCTGATGGCCACCGAATCCCCGCCGAAGTCGGAGTTGCCCGCGATCGAGGGCAGCGCCGCGCCGCTGGCGCCGGCCGGCCCGCCCTGCGTCTCGGTGTCGGCCGTCAGCGCGCTCATCAGGCTCAGGCTCTGCGCGCCGTTGCCGGCCAGTTGCCGGATGGCCTGCCCGCTGAGCTGCGACTCGCTGCCTCGCTGCTGCTGCTGCTCGGCCGCGCGCGAGGCCAGGATCAGCTCAAAATTCACCGTCTGGTCGTGGCTGGCGGCGTTGAGCACAGCCTCCTGTATGCCGGGGGCAAAGGCCGCAAACTGGGTGCGGATCACGTAGCGGCCATTCTGCGGAATGGTCATCGACCAGGCGCCGGTAATGTCGGTGGTGGTGGAGTAGCGCTTGCCGGTGAGCGTGTTTTGGGCGGTTACGGTCACGCCGGGCAGCGGAATGTTGCCGCTCTTCACCACGCCGTGCAGCCTTCCGCCGTGCGGCGCCTCCAGTGCGGGTGGGCTCTGCGCGGCGGGCTGGGCCTGCGTCGCGGCCGGCGGCTGGGCCTGGACGGCAAGTCCGCTGGCCACAAGGATTCCCGCCACAACTGCCCATCGCATGGCATTTCGCCGCATTCATGCTCCCTGCTCTTTTGCGCTCGTACTCATTCAGACGGACCACGCGCCGCTAAGGTTTACGGCTAGTCGCCTTCAGCCTGGAGCTGACAGCCCGGCGACGCGACCTTCGCGCCGAATCGCGCTGAAAACCCTTGCATTCCTGCGCGGCATATGTTAACTCTTATGATAATAATCTTCTGATTGCTACCGCGAGAGTAACCCCGGCAGCCATCGAACAGGACATTCCGCATGATGAAGATCGGCACCACCATTCGCGCCTTCCGGCTGCAGAAGGGGCTTTCCCAGGGAGACATCGAAAAGAAGACCGGGCTGCTGCGCTGCTATCTCTCGCGCGTAGAGAACGGCCATACCGTGCCTTCACTGGACACGCTGTCGAAGATTGCCCTGGCGCTCGACCTGCCCATTACCCAGTTCTTCGCCGAAGACTCGATGGGCCGGCAGAGCAACCTGCAAAAGCTCTCAGACGAGGAACTGCGCTTTCTCACCCAGATACGCCGCTACTCCACTAATTTGAGCGAGAGCGACCGCAAGCTGTTGCTGGCCATGGTAAAGAAGTTCGCCGCCACCGCGACGCGGTAACGGGTGCCACGTATCTCGATTCTGATATGTGGGATAGTGCGATCCCCGGCAATACGCCTTAGCGCGGCAACTGGGCCAGGTAGAAGCCGAACAGCACCAGGATTCCCACGATCATTCCAGTAGCCGCGCGCAGGCGGAAGTGAAACAGTTCGCGGGGCGCGCCAATTCGGGGCACTAGGGGGGCAGCGAAGAGCAATCCGCAGAGAACGCCGCCCAGGTGGGCTGAGTTGTCGATGCTGATGCCAGTGTGCCTGACCACCACGCCGAGGCTGATGGTAAAGCCGATCACCAGATTGATGGCGGCAAAGTAAATCACCGACCTGCGCAGCTTGTGCAATTCCACGGGAGGCACCGGTAGCCGATGCGACTTGAGCAGTACGATCAGCGCTCCGGCGATGCCAAAGACGGCGCCCGAGGCACCTGCTCCAGCCGGAAAGAAATCGGAGGGGCTCATCGCCACGTTCGCAGCGTGGTGGCTTATCCATTCGGCGTGGTATTTTGCCCATTCCGGGGAGAATTTGAACCAATTGACAAGGGTAGACAGCAGATTGCCTGCCGCGCCGGTAAGGATGTAGACCGCCAGCACGCCCGTCGAACCCATCAGCGGCTCGGCCAGCAATCCCAGGTTCCACAGGCACCACATATTGGTGGCCAGATGCAGAATGCCCACATGAACAAACATGGCGGTGACGATGCGCCACCACTCGCCCTGGATCAGCACAGAGCCGGCGTTATCGGCGCCCCAGTACATCAGTTGATCGAGGTTGGGGCTGGCCGCGCTGACGTTGTGCCACACCATTACCAGAAAAACCAGGCAGTTGATGGCTACCAGCGAGTAGGTGGCCGGCGCGTAGGACCACGAGGGACGCCGCCGGCGGACCGGGGGCGGCGGAGGCGGATTGAAACCGTACTCCGGACGCAGAAACTCCGGCGCGGGTCTTTGTTCGCGGGGTGAAGGAGTGGGAGGGAAACTGCCCATCTCTCAACTTTAATGCATCCCGGAGCGGTGCGGGACGCACTTACCCTTGAGATTGCCCACCGCGATTCGATGTACTCTGGTGTTTGGCCCTTGCCGCTCCAGTTCGGCAGGGGATTGCGCGGGGTGTAATGGCCCAGGAAGGGAGCGAAATCGTGAGCGCGGATGTGATTTCGGAAAAGCGGATCCGGCGGGCGTTGCTGAGCGTGACCGACAAGACCGGCCTGGTGGAGTTTGCCCAGGCGCTGGCGGGCTTTGGCGTGGAGCTGGTTTCCACCGGCGGAACGGCGCGTGCGCTGCGCGAGGCCGGCCTGGCCGTCAAGGACATCAGCGAGCTGACCGGCTTTCCGGAGATGCTCGACGGCCGCGTCAAGACCCTGCACCCCAAGGTTCATGGCGGCCTGCTCTACATTCGCGGCAACCCGGAGCATGAGGCCGCCGTCGCCGCGCACGGCATCCAGCCCATCGACATGGTGGTGGTCAACCTCTACGCCTTTGAGAAGACCGCCGCTCAGCCCGGCGTGGCCTTCGGCCACCTGATCGAAAACATCGACATCGGCGGCCCGTCGATGGTGCGCTCGGCGGCCAAAAACTTTGAAGACGTGGCCATCGTGACCCGCGTCGCCGATTATCCCGCTCTCATCGAAGAGCTGAAGGCCAACGGCGGCAGCCTGAGCCGCGCAACCCGCTGGCGGCTGGCGCAAGCAGGCCTTCGCGCTGACCGCGGCCTACGACACGGCCATCGCCAACACGCTGGACCGGATTGCCGAAGCTCCCGCGCCGTCGTTGCCCGCCGAGCTGGATACCTCAAGCTTGCCCACGACCCTGCGCATCAACATGCCGCTGGCGCAGTCGCTGCGCTACGGCGAAAATCCCCACCAGCGCGCCGCGCTCTACGCCGACGGCTCCGGCCTGGGCATCGCCGGCGCACGCCAACTCCAGGGCAAGGAACTCAGCTTCAACAACCTCGTCGATCTGGACGCCTGCTGGGAGCTGGCGCAGGAGTTTGACGAGCCTGCGGTCATCATCGTCAAGCACACCAACCCCTGCGGCGCGGCCACCGGCGCGAATATCCTCGAGGCCTACCAGAAGGCTCTGGCCTGCGATCCGGTCTCGGCCTTCGGCGGGGTCATCGGCATCAATCGCGAGGTGGACGCCGAAGCCGCCGAGGAGATCGCCAAGCTCTTTGTCGAAGCCATCGCCGCGCCCGGCCTTCACCGCCGAGGCCCGCGAGCGCTTCGCCGCCAAAAAGAACCTGCGCCTGGTCGAAGTCCACTCCGCGCCGCCGCGCCCCGTGGTCAAGCACGTGTCGGGCGGATTGCT
Source organism: uncultured Acidobacteriaceae bacterium (assembly GCA_963765995.1). Taxonomy (GTDB): domain Bacteria; phylum Acidobacteriota; class Terriglobia; order Terriglobales; family Acidobacteriaceae; genus Telmatobacter. The sequence goes on from CAVXYT010000006.1 coordinate 80,006, forward strand.
GATGCAGGACGCCGACACCGGCCGCGTCGACGCCGACGGCGCTCGAGGCTGAAGGTGGTCACCTGGCGTCCGCCCACCGCCGAGGAGCTGCGCAGCCTGCTCTTCGCCTGGCGCGTCTGCAAGCACGTCAAGTCGAACGCCATCGTCTATGCGCGCGACGGCCAGACCCTCGGCGTCGGCGCGGGCCAGATGAGCCGCGTGGACGCCGCCCGCTTCGGCGCCATGAAGGCCGTGCTGCCGCTCAAGGGCTGCGTCGCCGCCTCCGACGCCTTCTTCCCCTTCCCCGACGGCCTTGAAGCCGTAGCCCAGGCCGGCGCCACCGCCGTCATCCAGCCCGGCGGCTCGGTCAGCGATCGAGGAAGTCATCGCCGCCGCCGACAAGCTGGGCATGGCCATGGTCTTCACCGGCATGCGCCACTTCCGGCATTAAACAGTGATGTCAGTTCTCAGTTGAGAGTTTGACTCGATAAGGTGTGCGATTTGATGGGAGTGAAAAACGTGGGGTTTTCCGCCAAAAAAAATATCCCAAATAGGCTTTTTGGGGCAAAATATGGGGCAAAATGCCCGGTTTCCTCCCAAGTGGCCGATTCGTTGACATCGAAAAATACATGTCTGTTTATTCCATTTGTGCAAGTTAAAGGCAATGAGACGGGGTTGAAAAAACGGGGTTTCACAGGGTAGGGGGCGTGGGGTCCCTCGATATTTTGAAATTTCTTGCTATTTCTTCTCCTTTTTCGGAGGCGGGCCAGACCTGTGGAATAAAAGGCAATACGAACGGAGCTGGGTTCCGAGTTGATTTTAGGGTCATGGCAGATTCTCCCTATTGATATGGTGCGCCGAATGAGCGTAATTATCTGCAACTAGAGGAGGGGAAAGTTTGCGCATTCCCCGGTCCCCAAATGCGAGGGACCGGGGGCACCCTGATTTGTGACCCAAGGGGACTTGCGCCACCCGCCTTAGCCGGTTTGGCGGATTATTGAGTAGCAGTGGTCTCGATAACGGTGAGATCGATCCCGTCGATCGAACCATATGTCTCGCCAGCGGACCTCTGGATTTCGAGCGCCAACACCTCTCCGGCAGTGACCGAAAGCGTTCCGCCGCCGCTGAAATGGAGAGGATTGGCGCGGCTGCTTCCAGCGGGGCTATTGTAGGCAACCGTGCCGGTGGCGAGCGTGCGGCCGCCGAGGGTAAGAGTGAAATCGTTGCTGCGCCCTTGAGCCGACTGCGCGTACCAGATGGTTCCGGCCACGGTGATGGTTCCGCTTGCCTGTGCTGTCCATGTAACGGATGCTTGGCCGTTGGCGGAGCCGCTGCCGTTGTCCTGGCTATGGACGAGAACGTCGCCTGCCAAAAAATCGGCCGGCAAGCCGGGACCCGTTCCGGAGGCGACCGCAAAGGCCGGGATGCAGTTCCCTGGCGCGTTGCCCACGGACCAATCGGTCGTAAGGCCCGCATAACTGCTGAAGCAGCTGCCGGAGGGTTGCGGAATAGTGTGGAAGGACAACACGGTGCTTCCGCTGAGGAACCCCCAGGGCCCGCGGGGATTGACACCGCCGCTGTTGGCGTCCTCCGCGGCGGCGAGGTCATAAGTGATGGCGCCCACCTGAGGACTGACTGCGGCGTTGCCTTTGGCTTTAAGCGCCTTGTCGAGGGCCGCTTGCGCTCCGGGGTAATTTGGATTGAGTCGCAGCGTTTGGCGATAGTCCAGGATCGCCAGGTCGTATTCACCCTTGTGGCCGTACGCGATACCCCGGTTGTAGAACGCAATCACATTGCTTGGGTCGAGCCGCAGCGCCTGGTCATAATCCTGAATCGCCCGGTCGTACGCACCCTTTTTTGGTACGCTACGCCCCGGTTGACGAAAGCGTCCGCAAAGCTCGGGTCGAGCCGCAGCGCCTGGTCATAGTCCTGGATGGCCCGGTCGTATTCACCCTTGTCGTCGTAGGCGCTGCCCCGGTTTTTGAGCGCTTGCGCAAAGCTTGGATTAAGTCGCAGCGCCTGATCATAGTCCTGGATGGCCCGGTCGTATGCACCCTTGTCGTCGTAGGCGTTGCCCCGGTTGTTGAGGCGAGTTGCGCAAAGCTTGGATTAAGTCGCAGCGCCTGATCAAAGTCCTGGATCGCCAGGTCGTATTCACCCTTGTGGCCGTACGTGATACCCCGGTTGTAGAACGCATTAGCCAGGTTCACGTTGTTCTCCTGGCCCGACTGGATGATGGCCGTGCATCCTGCGATGGACAGGTCGGGGTCGCTGCCCTTGCACCGATTCCAATTGTCGTCTCGTGTTTGGCCGTGCAGCACGGCAGAGCCGCCCAGCAGAGCCAGCAGAACAATCATCGACAGAACGCGCATATTCCCTCCCACGCAATGATGCTTTCTGTGGTATGTATCCGGGCCTGATGATGTGGCATCCCGGCGGACAACAAACCCTAACGCAAGAGCCGAAACTCGCTCTGAGGATGGGGAAAGCCCCCACAGCTTCGGGTTGAATCAGGCTAAAGAGGAACTTCAACCGGAATCTCCATCTTGCCTTCCCGGGTGCTGCCAATATACACCCAGTTGCCCGTGCCAGTTTCGTTTCGTGCATCAGTTTCCATCCCAAACACAGGGCGTACCCGGCGGAGCTTTTACGGGAACCAAAAAGTCATGATTTGCCCCGCCTTTCGGGTTGCAAGCGCGTGGTCAGCAAACGGAACCTGCGGCGACCGTTGGTAAATCCCCTTACCAAGGACTGACCCGCCAGGAGCCGATGGGGCAGTCTCCGCAATCCCTGAATCAGTCCGCATAAACGACGATGTTGCCTGTAGGGATTTTCGGTTGATGTGCAATCACATTCCGGATGGAAGCGCGGCTCACGCCGCGTGGATTGATTTCTGAAAGCCAGGTTGACGGGCTTCATGCGGGGGTTGAAAACCCCCCTCTTCCACCCCAGCGACAAGGACCCGTCCCTTCACCCCAACGAGCAAGAATCGCTCGCCGGGGACCCCGAGTCGCCGGGGACCCCGTCCTCCCTCCGAAAAACTTCCCTCAGGGGCTAAAGCCCGATGATAATAGTCCACTAACGGCACGACTAAAGTCGTGCCCTGACGCTTCTTGCCACTCCGAGTGAGTCTTTCCGCAGCCTGTAAAGCACGCACCCTTCGAGGTGGCCCACTACAGGTTTATCAGCTAATATGCAGCGATTCAGCCGGGTTTAGTAAACTCAACGGCAGAATGTTTCTCTCTTCTGTTTCGATTTGCCGCTTCCGTTCTGCCTTCCGTCTCTCCGTGATGACCGGGATGGCCGTTGCTTCGCTCACCGTGTCAGCTCAGGGCACGCACCTGTGGACCCAGTCGCGGCTGGAGGAGTTTGAGAAAGGCACGCCGCAGGGCGTTGCGCTGACCAGCGACGGCCACCTGCGCACGGGGCCTGGCCTGGCCGAGCTGGTCACCACGCCCTCGACCTACGTCTGGTCGGTGGCTGTGGACAAAAGCGGCACGACCTACCTGGGAACCGCTTCGCCGGCGACTGTGCTGCGCGTGGGACAGGACGGCAAGCCGTTCACGCTCTTCGAGACCAAAGATTTGGCCGTGCAGGTCGTGCGGCTGGGGCCGGATGGCGCGCTCTACGCGGCTACAGTGCCCAGCGGCAAGGTCTACCGTCTGAAGGCCGACGCAACCGCCAAGCAGGATGAGGCCAGCGCCGAGGTCGTCTTTGACGCCGCCAAATTGGACGAGCCAACGCCCGGCGACGGCAAGGCCACCGGCAAAGGCGCCGACGGCAAGACGGCTGCGGACAAGAGCACGGAGAAGAGCGCAGACAAACCGAAACCAAATCCGAAGTCAGATCGCACTACATCTGGGAGATGACCTTCGACGCGGCCGGGCGGCTTTACATCGCCACGGGCGGGCCGGGAGCGATTTACCGCGTAGATGTCAGCAAGCCCGGAGCAAAGCCGGAGCTCTTCTTCAAGAGCGATGAAGAGCACATTCGCAGCCTGGCCTGGGAAACGAAGGGGACATGGGACGCGAAGGCCAACCTGATCGCCGGCTCGGATGGCTCAGGGCTGGTTTATCGCATCAGCCCGGAGGGGAAAGGCTACGTCCTCTTCGAAGCGCCGCGCCGCGAGATCACCTCAGTGGCCGTGGCCGCCAACGGAACCATCTACGCGGCCAGCGTGGGCGACAAGAGCCACAACCCGCTGCCGCCGCTGACCGTGCAGGGAGCCGGCGCGGTCAGCATGACGATCGTCCAGCCGGGCTCGATGCAGGCGGCCAACGCCAGCGCCTCCGTGCCCGAGGGCAGCGAGATTTACGCAATGGTGGAAGGCCAGGCGCCGCGCAAACTGTGGGCCGGCAAGGACGAGATTGTCTACGCATTGGCAGCGCGGGCGGACGGCTTGATTGCGCTGACCGGCAACCGCGGACGCGTCTTCAGAATCGCCGACGACGGCAGCTACGCCGATATCGCTCACTTGGAGGCGCAGCAGGGGCTGAGCCTGGCCGTGGCGCAAAGCTCAGAAGGCACAAGCAACATTCTTATCGGCGCGGGCAACACCGGCAAGCTCTGCCGTCTGGCTGCGACCGCCGAGAAGCACGAGTACGCCAGCGACGTGCTGGACGCCGGCGCGCTGGCCCGCTTTGGCCGCGTCGAAGTCGAGCCCGGCTCAGCCAACTTCGAGTTGCTGACCCGCACCGGCAACGTCGAGCAGCCAGTGCGCGGCTGGTCGGATTGGCAGCCGCTGAAGGACGGCGCAGTAGCTTCGCCCGCCGGCCGCTTCCTGCAATGGAAGGCCGTGCTGCGCTCGAATGGCGGATTGGGCAGCGTGGGCGTCAACTACCTGCCCGTCAATGCTGCTCCGGTGGTGGACGATATCGTGGTCGTTCCCGGCGCGCGCTGGAATCCGCAGGGTCAACTGGGCAGCCAGCCGCCGACGGTCAACATTGCTTTTCCCTCCTCCGGCCAGAACGCCGGAACGAGCTACGATGCCGGCTCTAGCCGCGCCCTTGCAGGCAGCCAAGGACCGCACCGCCGTCACCGTCCGCTGGGCGGCGCACGACGACAACGGCGACGACCTGACCTACTCGCTTTACCTGCGCGGAGACGGCGAAACCGTGTGGCGGCTGCTCAAGGACAAGATCACCGACAAGGCTTACAGCTTTGACGCCGACGCTGATTCCCGACGGCGGCTATCAGATCAAGGTGGTCGCCTCCGACGCGCCCTCGCACACCCCCGGCGACGCGCTCACCGGCGACAAAGTGAGCGAACGCTTCGAGGTGGACACCACGCCGCCGGTGATCTCCGCGCTCAAGGCGACAGGAGAAGCCGTGGATTGCGAAGGCGGCCACTGCCCGCGGAAGTTCCGCGTGACCTTCGACGCCGAAGATGCGTTCTCGCCCATCGCCCACGCCGAGTACTCGCTCGATGCCGGCCCCTGGCAGTACATCGAGCCGGTGGGCGGGCTCTCCGACTCCCGGCGCGAGCACTACGAGCTGCGCATCTCGCTGGATGTAGCGGCGGGAAAGATCAGCGAACACCTGATCGCCGTCCGCGTCTACGACCGGCACGAAAACGTGGGCGTGGCCAAGACGGTGATTGCCGCGGAAGAGAAATAGTTCAAGAGAAGCAGGCGCAATGCGATTCGAGCTCTACGTAGCGGCGCGGTACCTGAAGGCCAAGCGGCGGCAAGCCGTGGTGGGCGTGGTCACCGCCATCTCCATTGCCGGCGTGGCCGCGGGCGTGGCCGCGCTGATCATCGCGCTGGCCATCACCAACGGCATGAGGCGCGACCTGCAGGACCGGCTGCTCGGAGCCTCGGCCCACGTGGACCTGATGCGCGTCGCGTCGGACGGCATTCGCGACTGGCGGCCGCTGCTTGACCGCCTGCGCCGTGTTCCCCACGTCACCGCCGCCGCGCCGGGAATCTACGGGCAAGTGCTGGTTTCGCGCGGCCCGCGCGCCGGCTTCGCGCTCATCAAGGGCATCATCCCCGCCGAGGAGCGGACGGTCAGCAGCCTGCTCGACACCATCATCTCCGGCTCGGCTAAAGACCTTGAACCAGAGGCGCGCAATCGGATCGCGCAGCAGGTTCCCGGCGAAGGCGCGGTCGACATCGCCTACCCTGCCCTGGTGCTGGGCAACGACCTTGCCGAGACCATCGGCGCGCAGGTGGGCGACAGCGTCCTGGTCACCAGCCCGCAGGGCGAGCTGACGCCGCTCGGCCTCGCGCCCAAATACCAGCGCTTCCGCGTCGCCGCCATCTTCCAGTCAGGTTTTTATCAGTACGACGCGGCCATGGCCTTCATGCGCCTCGGCGACGCGCAGCGGCTCTTCAGCGAGCCGGACCTGCTCTCCGTCATCAGCTTCAAGGTCGACGACCTGGACCGCGCTCCGCAGATCGGCCGCGACCATCGAGCAGGCCGCGGGCCAGCGGCTACATGACCACCAACTGGATGGAGCAGAACCGCGAACTCTTCCGCGCCCTCAAGCTGGAGCAGGTGGTCACCTTCATCGTCATCGCGCTGATCGTGATTGTCGCCGCGCTCAATATTCTCATCGCGCTCACCATGATGGTGATGGAGAAGACCCGCGACATCGCCGTGATGATGAGCTTCGGCGTCGAGCCGGCGCAGGTTCGCCGCATCTTCCTGCTGCAAGGCTTCCTCATCAGCATGATTGGCACGGTGCTGGGCCTCGTGCTCGGCTATCTGGCCGCCTGGGCCGGCGGGCACTATCACTTCATCCATCTTTCGGCCGAGGTCTATTCCATCGACACGCTGCCCTTCGCGCCGCGGCCGCTGGATGGGGTGATCGTCGCTGCGGTTTCGATCGGGATTTCGCTGCTGGCCACGCTCGTATCCGTCGTCGGCCGCGTCGCGGATTCTGCCGGCCGAGGCGCTACGGTATGAGTGATTGATCGAAAGGAGTAACAAGAATGCGTTTTCGATTTCTTGGAGTATGCCTGTTGTGTGTGTCAGTCTGGCTTGCTTTCGGTAGTTGTTGTTCAGCGCAACACATGAATGCGAAAGATGGACCATGTCAGGAAGCTGGATCGGGAGCGGAAACAACCTCTTGTTTTTATCATGCCTACGAGAAATCGGATGCAGAGTTGAATCAGCTCTACCGTCGAGTTCTGACTGTGGTGGACGGAGATAACCTTACGAATCTGCAAGTAGCTCAGCGATTATGGATTCGGTTTCGTGACTCAAACTGTTCTGCTGAGTACGGTCTCTATACGGGAGGCAGTGCCGCTCCGATGGTCAAGTTTGCTTGCCTCGAAGCAGTCACAAGGCATCGCACTGATGAACTCAAAGTAATGTATGGATGGCGGCTGGAAAAGTGGTCTAAATGAATTAGTTGCAGACTCCACTTCCGGCTTCCATTTATGAATCGTTGCCAATATGGAACGGAGTCCAGAACCAACAGTAGAATCCTTTTGACTAGCAAGTTATTCCATGTCACATTACATCCATGCCCTCGATCACTCTCACTCAGTTGCGCGACACCCGCCTGATATGGGCTTTGCTCAAGGCTGGAGAGACGATTGAACTGCGCGAACGCAAACGCGTTATTGCGCACATTATTCCTATCCGTCCATGGCCGTTTCCCGACGAGGATTACGAGCCGAAGAAGAAAGGCAAAGAATAGCCCGTCAAGCGACCGCGCTTACTCATTGCTGCGGAATCTTCCTGCCCAGCACAACAGGTTCTTTATGCCGTCATGAGACAATGCTTTCGGCGGCCATCCCCTTTTCAACTCTACGGCTGCCGGACAACACTACATGGCTCTACCTTCACGCGTAATGAATCTGCTGTTTGGCCGGCCGCTGGCCACCAGCGAGGAGCGCGCCGAGCACATCGGCCCCGCCGCCGGCATTCCCGTCTTCGGCCTGGACGCCCTCAGCTCCGCCGCGTACGGCCCCGAGGCCGCGCTCACGCTGCTCATTCCGCTAGGCCTCGTGGGCGTGCGCTACATCGTGCCGGTGAGCGCGGCGATCACCTACACGCGTATTGAATCTGCTGTTTGGCCGGCCGCTGGCCACCAGCGAGGAGCGCGCCGAGCACATCGGCCCCACCGCCGGCGTTCCCGTCTTCGGCCTGGACGCCCTCAGCTCCGCCGCGTACGGCCCCGAGGCCGCGCTCACGCTGCTCATCCCGCTAGGCCTGATGGGCGTGCGCTATATCGTGCCGGTGAGCGCCGCGATTGTGGGCCTGCTGATCATCGTCTACTTCAGCTACCGGCAGACCATCGACGCCTATCCCAAAGGCGGCGGCTCCTACACCGTGGCCAGCCATAACCTGGGTGAGGGCGCGGGTCTGCTGGCCGCCGCAGCGCTGATGATCGACTACACTCTCACCGCGGCCGTGGGCATCTCGGCCGGCGTGGGCGCGCTCATCTCCGCAGCCCCCGGCTTGCAGCCCTACACGCTGCAACTGTGCCTGGGCGTGCTGGCCATTTTGACACTGATCAACATGCGCGGCGTCCGCGACACCGGCGTGGTGTTCATGATTCCCACGTATCTCTTCACGGGAACGCTCTTAGTCGTGATCGGAGTCGGCCTTTGGCATGTGCTGCACAGCGGAGGCCATCCCCACCCGGTTACCGCGTTGCCTCCGCTGCCCGCGGCCACCACCGCGGTTAGCCTGTGGCTGCTGCTGAAGGTTTTTTCTTCCGGTTGCACGGCCATGACCGGCGTGGAGGCGGTGAGCAACGGCGTGATGGCCTTCCGCGACGACACGCGAAGGAATGCCAAGATCACGCTGACTATCATCATTGTTCTGCTGGCGGTGTTGCTGGCCGGCATCGCGCTCTTGTGCCGCGCCTACGGGATCGCCGCCACCAACCCCAATGGGCCCGGCTATGAGAGCGTGCTCTCGATGCTGACGCGCGCGGTGATGGGCCATGGAGCCTTCTACTACGTCACCATCGGCTCGGTGTTGCTGGTGCTGGCGCTCTCGGCTAACACCGCTTTTGCAGATTTTCCGCGCCTCGCCCGCGCCATCGCCCTCGACGACTACATGCCCCACGTCTTTCTGCTGCGCGGCCGCCGGCTGCTTTACTCCTGGGGCATCTATGTGCTGGTGGCGCTTACTGCGCTGTTGCTGATCATCTTCGGCGGCGTGACCGACCGCCTGATTCCCCTCTTCGCCATCGGCGCGTTCATGGCCTTCACCCTCTCGCAGGCGGGCATGGTGATGCACTGGAAGC
>CAVXYT010000007.1:0-187427 GCA_963765995.1 uncultured Acidobacteriaceae bacterium
GTCAGATTCCACCTCACGGACGAAGAACTGTCCGTGGGGGCCCCGGGGGCAACGCTCCGCTGCATATGTTGATCAACGGCGTGGGCGCAGTGGCGACGGGCATCACCACCGTGGTGGTGCTGGTGGCCAAGTTCGCCGAGGGAGCCTGGATCACCGCGCTGCTGATTGCTGTCATTATCTTTTTCATGCGCGCTGTCAAGCGCCACTACGCCGGCGTGGACCGCGACACGGCTCTCGACCGGCCCATCGTGCCTGCCCAAATCAGCCAACCCATTGTGGTGCTGCCTATCGACCGCTGGAGCCGCATCACCGAGAAGGCGCTCTCCTTTGCGCTGGGCATGTCGTGCGATATTCGCTGCGTGCACGTGCAGACCGGCGAGGAGCCGGACCCGATCTCGCTGGCATGGGAAGCCGATGTGGCTGCTCCGCTGCGCGCGGACGGCAAGTGCGTTCCCAGGCTCGATATTCTGCAGTCGCCCTTCCGCAACGTCCTGGGGCCGATGGTCGATTACATTCTGACCGTGGAACGCGAGTCCACATTCAGCAAGGTCTGTGTGCTGGTACCGGAGCTGGTGGTGTACCACTGGTGGGAGAATCTGCTGCATAATCGCCGCGCGGAGATGCTGAAGGCCATCCTGCTTCTCCGCGGCAACCGGCGCATAGTGGTCATCAACATTCCCTGGTATCTCGAACGGGATTGAGCGTCTCCCAGGATTTGTGCGGTGCAGGCAGCGGAATAAGGAACCGCTGTACAAGTCATGTAGACAATACTGCATTCCCGCAGGGGCTAAAGCCCAACATTTGTTTTGTTGCGTTTACGGCACGACTGAAGTCATGCCCTGACACAAAGCTGACTCAATTTAGAAATTTTCCGCAAGCTGTGAAGCCGTGCTCTTTCAAAGCACCAGCTAATTAAGAGGTTCCTTAAAGACCATTCGTTACACTGAAGTTATGCACCCTCCGGTTCGACTGGCAGCAATCGACATGGATGGCACCTTGCTGCCGACCTTTGCGCAGGCAATCAGTCCGCGCAACGCCCGGGCGCTCAAGGCCGCGCAGGAGGCGGGCATCACAGTGGCCATCGCCACCGGACGCCGAGCGGCCTATACCATGCCTCTGCTCGAAGGCCACGGCTTGCGAGCGGATACGCCTCTCATCACGTCCAATGGAGCAGTGATCCGCACACTGGGCGGGGAGTGTCTGGAACGCCGCCAACTAGAGTCGCGCGTCGCGCGCGGGTTGTGCGGGTTGCTCAGGCCCTTCGGGGCTGTGGTTTTTACATTTGACAGGCCGGGGCACGGCGAGCTGGTGCTTGAAGACCTGGAACAGGCGCATGGGCGGATCGCCCTGTGGGTCGCGGCCAACCGCAGCGCCATCGAGGTGGTCAAGCCGCTGGAAGATGCTCTCGTGGATGGCGAAGATCCCATTCAGGGCATGGTGGCCGGCGGCCTGAGCAAGATGCGCAATGCCGAGAAGGCGCTCAAGGCCAGTCCGTGGGCTGCTTACTGCCAGTGCATCAAGACCGAGTATCCGGGGCGCGATCTATCGCTTCTGGACCTGCTGCCGCTGGGAGTCTCCAAAGGCTGGGCGCTTGAGAATCTCGCAGCCCGGCTGGGCGTGGACCGCAAGGAAGTCATGGCCATCGGTGACAACTGGAACGATGTGGAGATGCTGGAGTGGGCCGGGCAGGGCGTGATGATGGGCAATGCGGCGACCGAGCTGCTAACCATGGCGAAGATGCGCGGATGGAAGCAGGCCCCGCCCAACAATGATGACGGCGTGGCCGTGGTGCTGGAAGCGGCCATTAACAAGCGCGCTGCAAAGGGAATGTAACTTGGGCAAGTTGCTCACAATTCGCCGATGTGTTGCGGTCATTGCGGCTCTAGCTGCATTGGCGTTTTCAGCCCGCGCGGCAGAGCGCATTACACTGCGCAACGGCTTTAGCATAGACTGCGACCATCACGCCTCATTCGATGGCCGCGTCCGGCTCTATCTCAGCACCGGCGAAGATAATTACATTGAGCAAATTCCTGAAGATATAGTCAGCGTCGAGATCATTCCCGACCCGCCGCCTTCGCTTAAATCCGGCGAGGGTTTGCCTTCTGCATCCGGCGCCAAGGCCACCCCGAGTATTCGTCAGGATGGGAAACTCTCCACGGCTGATCTGGGCGAGATGCTCACGCGTGCCGGCCATGAGCACAACATTGACGTGGACCTGCTGGCCAGCCTGGTGAAGGCCGAGAGCGGCGGCGACTCGCGCGCCGTAAGCCGAGCGGGCGCACGCGGGCTGATGCAACTGATGCCGGCGACAGCAAAGGACATGGGAGTCGAGGACAGCTTCAAGCCGGAGGAGAATGTGCGCGGCGGGGCGATCTATTTGGATGAGCTGCTGACCCGCTACCACGACAACATGGCGCTGGCGCTGGCCGCCTACAACGCCGGCCCCGATGCGGTGGACAAGTACCATGGCATTCCTCCCTACAGCGAGACGCGAGCCTACGTCGCGCGTGTCATTCACGAGTTCAACCGCCGCGTGCTGGCGCGCGAAGCCGAGGCGAAGCGAGAGGACGTGCGCGACGATGCCGGCCGATGATCTTCCGGCCATTTGATTTTGTGCTATTCCACCCTTTCGCCAGGATCACAAGACGCAGGTCCTTCGACTCCGCTGCGCTCCGCTCAGGATGACAGCAAGGATGGGGCACGGAGCTTCAGTGATCTATTCGGGCAAATTGCGTTTTATCAGTCATTCACGGGTGAGAAAATAGACTCAAGAGATGTTTAGAGCCGCGGGAGCGGAGAAATCTTGAAGAAAAATCAGTTGATTCCGGGTTTGGTGGTGCTGGTGGCGCTCGCGGCGCTGTTGGTGTGGGGACGTGGCAGGATTCACTTCGACTTTGGCGTCTTTGTCTCCCAACTTAAACTGGCCGACTGGCGCAAGATCGGCATTGCCTTCGCCTGCATCTACGTCTGCTATGCCTTTCGCGCGGCGCGCTGGGCGCTGCTGCTCCGCCACATCAAGAAGGTGCCGCTGTTTTCGCTGCTCAGCACGCAGGTCATCGGCTTTACCGCGGTCGCGCTCATCGGCCGCATCGCAGACCCGGTGCGTCCCTACCTGGTCTCGAAAAAAACCGGCCTGCCGCTCAGCAACCAGGTTGCAGTTTACATCGTCGAGCGGCTCTTCGACGCCGGGTCGATGGCTCTGATCTTTTCCGCCACCATCCTGCTCGCCGCATGGTTCGGCGGACCGGACGCTCTGCCCCATCCTGAAGTTATGAAGAAGGTCAGCTACGGGGCGCTGGCCACCACCGTGGCAGGAGCGCTGTTTCTGATTGCGGTGCGCCTGGCTGGCGGAGTGGTGGCGTCGTTTCTCGAAGGGACTTTCGGCGTTGTCTCCAAAGGCCTGGGACGCGCGGTTGGCGAGAAGATTCGCGCCTTCCGCGCCGGCCTGGACACGCTGCGTTCTTTCTCTGACTTCGGCATTGCCTGCCTCGCTCTCGCTGGGCATGTGGTTGCTGATTACCCTGGCCTATCTGGAGATCATCACGGCCTTCGTCGCCAGCCCGCAACTAGCAGGGTTGACGCTGGCCAAGTGCATGTTGTTGATGGCTTCCGGCATGGCGGTCAGCGGATTCCAACTTCCGGTGCTGGGCTGGTTCACGCAGATTGGCTTTGTGGCCGCGGCGATGTCCGGCTTCTTCGGAGTGGCGGCCGAGCCTGCCACCGCCTGTGCCGCCACGCTACTGGCGGTTACATTCCTGAGCATCTCGCCCGTGGGCCTCGTCTGGGCGCACTTTGAGCACCTCAGCCTACGCAAGGTGGCTGCGGAGAGCGGTCACGCGGGTGAGGCGATGACGGTGGATGAACCGGCTAGGACGCCGGACTGAGGAGGATAGTCCTTCGGATGGCCACCAGGCCGCGAAGAACTAGACGGGAACGCTATCAATCGTGCTCGCACGGACCAGCCCTCCCAAGAGCGGGTAGTGCTTGACAGCCAAGCCCGGTTGATCGAAGACCGCTTCGTCAAGCGTTCGTCCCCCGCGTAACATGGCCCAGAGTTGAAGCATATAGGCGCGGCGGCCCAGGCCGCCAGAAACAACCATTGAAAAGGCCCTCATGCGCGTCATTTCACGGGCCGCCTCAATTACCAACACCTTACCGCCCGGGTTAGTTAGTGCCCGCAGTTGCTTCAGTGCCGCCGCCGGGTCAGGCAGGACCACAAGTAGCGATGAAGCGGAAACCACGTCGTAGCGTTCACCGCTGCGGCAGACATTCTCAATGTCTGCTACCTCAAACGCGGCCCGGTTTCTGCGCTTGCATGCAGCCCGCCGTGCAGCGTCAATCATGGCGGGATTGCGGTCGATCCCACGGACCTTGTAGCCTCGGTCCGCGGCGATATGAGCCAGAATGCCAGGGCCGCAGCCAACATCAAGCCAAGTCTGGTTACTTCCATGCGCCATCAGCTTGGCCGCATCGAAGTGCATCTGCCGATAGAAGTCCGCGCCATGGAGCCACGAAAACAGATGAGCGCCGACAATACTCATTTGTCCTCCACGAGCGCCGCCGACTTGCGTTGCCGGATAAGTTCGGCAGCAATAACGCCGATGAACGCTATCGGCAGGAATGAAGCTGTCGAGACTTGGGCAATTGTGAGCTTGCCGGCAAGAACAGAGGTTATGGTTGCAATCCAATCCACGGCCTGGACCAGGATCATGGCCGAGAGCCAGGATGCATGGCGGCGAAGATCGCCGAGCGCAACGATCATTCCGAATGCGAAGCCAAAGGCGCGAGCGCCCAGCATTGCGAACATCCAGTCAGTCCACGCTGGCGCAGACGGCAAGCCCAGCATGGCCGGAAACAGGCCGGGGCGAAATGTGAAGAGAATGCCAAGGACAATCTGGACCACCGCAACAAGAGCAATGGTTCCTCGCGTCAGTAGCGACGGAGCGTTGGAAGAGCTCATAAAACAATCTCCTTTGGTCATTTCAGATGCGGGCGTCGCTGAGTTGATTCATTTATTGAAACAATTACATATTTAATATATAATTACATTAAATGAACTAATAGATATTCAGGAGGAAAAATGGGGGAATGCGGATGCCCAATTGAGAGGGCTGTTGAAATTCTGGACGGCAAATGGACGCTGCTGATCCTGAGGGAACTGTTTCAGGGGACGCGCCGTTTTGGTGAGCTGCGGACCACGTTGCAGGGGGTCAGCCCGAAAACGCTGACGGAGCGACTACGCATTCTTGAGAAAAAAGGGATCGTGCAACGGACGATCTATCCAGAGATTCCGCCCAGAGTCGAATACAAGCTGACCGGGCTTGGCCAGAATGCCTGGCCGGTAATTCAAGCACTGCGAGACTGGGGAGAGACGGTTGGATTGTAGCTCTCGCCGCGGCCAATCCAAGCTGTTTAGTGTCGAAATGGAGTCTTCCGAGCAGGCAATCAGGAATTTCCGCTCAGACCTCGGGACGCATCCTGCCTGTATCCGCCGCAAGCGCGGGCTGGGAGAAGAGGATCGAGTCCGGCCCCACGGCTCCGCCGGTCATGATCATGCTCATCGCCTGCTCCATATTCAGATCGGTCTCCGTGACTCTTTGCATGGGCAGAATCTGCAAAAAAGCCGAGGTCGGGTTGATGGCGCATGGAACCAGCACCGCGGCCAGCAGCTCGCCGGTCTTCGAGTCGGTCAGGGTACGGGTCAGGAAGCCGATGGACTTCTGCCCAGGAATGGGAAAGTCCACCAGCACCACGCGCTGGCTGGTTTCTTTCTTGGCCATCATGCTGTCCAGCAACTGGCGCACCGAGGTATAGATTTTGGCAACCACCGGCAGCCGCTCCAGCGTGGCCTCGAAAAGACTGAATGCCTGGCGGCCGATCACCAGGGAGGTGATTCGTCCCACCACATAGAGCACCACCAGGGTCAACACGATGGCCAGAGTCGACTGAAGCAACGGCTGGCTGAGCCAGTTCTCCGGAAAAATCGCCGCAAAGAGTTGGATCACCGGCAAGCCGGCCTTGGCCAGAGTGTCGAGGAGAAACTTGAAGATCAGGTAGGTTATGGCCAGAGGTCCGATAGTGACGATGCCGGCCAGGATGTTGTTTTGCAGGCTGCGCAGGGAGTGGGCAAGGACTGGTCTCACGCGTTTCTCCTCCCGATGAGCATATCCGAGCCGGGTCGAGCGGGGCTGTGCGTGAATGGGAAACTCCTCTCCCCGCGAGGGCGCACGATGCGCCCACCGGAATTTGACCTAGAAAAGCGGCCTTTTGGCATGCACATTTTGCGCCCCGAATTGGTTTAGAGCATTTTCGGAAATAGTGAGGACCGGAGTTTTTCTGATGTCCCACCCTTTCTGCTGAAAAACGCGGAAAGGATGGGGCACGGAAGTCTACAGTAAAAGCAAAAATGCTCTAACTACCCAAGAATAAACAAATATTCGTGCCGTCAACTATTATTTTATTTATACAAATACAGATTTGAGGGGTTTTGCTCCCTTTCACACTGTCTGTGACGCAGAGCATAGCTAGTCGCGTTTTCAGCGGGCTAGGCTTTGTCCAGTCCAGCCGGTTCTGTTCTCAATCCCCGGCCTTATGTCCGCTATGTTTTTGTTTTCCGATTTACAAAGCTGCACCAACGAGTGGCGCTTGCCGGCGCACGCAGACGGAGTGTCTTCTCATGGCATGGTATGCCTATTGCATCGGTGAAAAACAAGCATTTCCTGAATTGGCCCATCATCGCAAACCCATTCCGATGGAATCGGTCCTCGGAGTCAGCGGCAACCAGGTTTTTCTTTACCCCGCCAGCGACCTGGCCGTCATCGTCAGCGAACACGACCCCGCCGAAGCCCTCAACCAGAAATCCGGCGTAGACCACGCCCGGGTGATCGCCGACTGTTTCCAGCACTCCACGGTGCTGCCCTTCCGGTTTGGAACCGTCTTCAACGACGATGAAAGCCTGCGCAAGTCCATCCGCTCCAACCAGCGCCAGTTCCTCGGCCACATCGACAAGCTGCGCGGCAAGACCGAGATGCATCTGAAAATTTTAGTGGACAACTGCGGCGGCCACGCTGTCGACAAACACCAGCCGGCCGATGGACCGAGCCGGGAGTATTTCACTAACCTGCGCGAGAATGCCGCGCGCCAGCGCGAGCGCCAGACCCGCGCCCGCGCCGTCAGCTTCCAGATGCACCGGCTCTTTATGCCTCTGGACGAAGAGGTTAGCTGCCGGTTGACGGAAAGCAACAAGATCATGCTAGACGTCTCGCACCTGATCGACCGCAAGTGCGTGGAGCGCTACCTGAACAAGTTCTCGACCACCTGCGCGCTAATGCGGGAGTATCAGATGCAGCTCTCCGGTCCCTGGCCGCCCTACCACTTTGTCCACCGGCTCACCTGCGGTGCTCATGTTCACCCGCAGCAACTGGCGGCAGTGCCGGTAGCCATGCCGGTGATCCACATTCCCGAGCCTGTTTCCGCAGTGGCCTGAGCAGCAGGCCAACTCGCCGACGCTCGGCCGGCCTCGTTCATCAAGAGGCTCAGACGCGAAAAGGCCATCCCGCAGCGCGGGATGGCCTTTGTAGTTGGACATTGGCTGGAGCACCGCCCAGCCCCTGTCTACTTGAAGGAGGCGATGGCGACGGCCTCGTCGTCGTAGATGTCGAAGACGGTGTACAGCTTGGTCAACTGGAGCAGGTCGTGAACCTTCTTGGTCAGCTTCAGCAGCTTGACCTCGGCCTGCTGATTCTTGGCTGTGGTAAAAGCGCTCACCAGCTCGCCCAAACCCGAGCTGTCGATGTAGTTAACATCTCCCAGGTTCAGCAGGATGCTCCTCGATCCCTTGCCGATCAGGCCGCGAATGGCGTCGCGCAACTGCACGCTGCCTTCGCCCAAGGTGATTCGCCCGCTAAGGTCCAGAACAGCTACGCCGTCCACTTTACGGGATGCAATTGTCAGTGCCACGGATACTCCTCCTTGTTGGTATTACGATTATCACACTCGGCAGTTCCGCGGAGCGGGAAAAAACCCCGGCGGAGCCGGAGCTGCGGGGGAAAAGACCAGCCTCCATCCTTTGCCCATGCGCTGCCACGCGTTTATCCCTTTTCGCCCGCCGGCGCAAGGTGCTTGACCAGCGTCAGCTCGGTTCCGGGATGCAGTTGTCGAAAGTGTACCTCATCCATGAATGAACGAATCAGGAAGATGCCACGGCCGCTGCCGCGCAACAGGTTTTCCGGGGCCAGCGGGTCGGGAAGCGTCTCCGGGTTCAGACCTTTGCCCTGGTCGGCGATGGTAATCACCAGCGCCATGCCGGTGTTTTCAAAGCTGGCGGTGATCCTCTTGGCGGGGTCGTATTCGTTTCCGTGGAGAACGGCGTTCACGGCGGCCTCGCGCGCCGCCATGGTCACGTGGAAGCGTTCATCCTCGTCCAGACCGGCCTCGGTGGCCAGTTTCTCCGCCGCCGCCTCTACCTCGGCGACACTCTCCATGGAGGATGTCAGCGATAAGCTCAGCCGCCCTGCCTTGGATTCGCTCACCGGGTTTGTCTCCGTCCTTTCCGGAGCGCGACGGGAGAGATTCGCCCCTCCGCGCCCGGAAGCCTAAAGGGCAGTTTCAGGTCTGGTGAGGAGATATGTCAAGAAGCGGCGCTTATCGCCAAGCCGATGCATCCACAGGCGCAGTCCGCCCGCGAAGCGATACACTCACCTCATGCCTTCCCGCACCACATCGCGCATCAGCCTGACGGCGCTGCTCGGCACTCCGGTGACCGATGCCCAGGGCCACCTGCGAGGGCGGCTCAAGGATATAGCCGTGGCCACCGGCGAGGATGCCGGCAAGGTGGCCGGCCTGGTGCTCAAGACCCGCGCCGGGCTTTGCATCGTGCCCTCGCAAGATGTGATGGAGACGCCTGCGGGCACGCTCGAGTTGCGCTCCTCCGGCGCGATGGTTCCTCTCGAGGATCAGGGCAACTACCTCTATCTGCGGCAGGACCTGATCGACCGCCAGATCATTGATATTCACGGACGCAAAGTGGTGCGGGTCAACGACGTCGATCTGGAGTGGATGGGCCAGGGCGCGGCGCACCTGCTGCGCGTCGCCGAAGTCGAGGTGGGCTTGCGCGGCGCCTTCCGCCGCGTCTTCAAAGGGATGCTGCCGCGCGCCGCGCTGGAGACTCTCTCGCGCAAGTTCGCCGCCCGCGGCATCCCGTGGGAGTTTGTCGATGTCATCGAGGTCGATCCGGCGCGCCGCGTCAAGCTGCGCATCGAGTACGAGCGGCTGGCCGAGATGCACCCCTCCGACCTGGCCGATATTCTCGAAGACCTGGCCCCCGCCGAGCGCGAGGCCGTTTTTACCTCGCTCGACGAAGACGTAGCTGCCGAAACCCTCGAAGAGGTTGAGCCGAAACTGCAAAAGGCGCTGCTGGAAAAGCTCGACGAAGAGCGAATCGCGGACATCGTCGAGGAGATGGACCCCGGCGCCGCCGCCGACTTGTTGGCCGAGCTGCCCGAGGATCAGTCCGACGCCATCCTCGAAGAGATGGAGCCGGAGGAGCGGCAGGAGGTCGAGGATCTGCTCGAGTTCGACGAGAAATCCGCGGCCGGCTGCATGACCACCGACTTTGTTTCTCTGCGCAGGGATGCGACCGTGGCCCAGGCCGTGGAAGCATTGCGCAACTTCGACGGCGACCCGGAGAGCGTGACGGAAATCTATCTGCTCGACGAAAAGCTCGTGCTGCGCGGCGCCATCCCTCTCGCCCGGCTCGTCATGGCCCAGCCGGAGACGCACCTTTCCGTGCTCGCCGAAGCCCGCGTCCTCTCCTGTCCCATTGCCCTGCATCAGAATGAGCTGGCCGAACTCTTCGACAAGTACAACCTCCATGCCCTGGCCGTGGTCGACCCCCAGGGCCGCATGGTGGGCGTCGTCCAGGCCGACCACGTCATCAGCTTTTTACGCGACAAGCTCTAGAATCAGCTCTATCCGGCATTTTCTGAGCAGAATTGCTCACTTCCGATACTTTCGTGTAATCAGCCTGGAAGAAAAGATAGGGAATAATCCCGATCTGTGAAACAATCCAGAGATGATGCAGTTTCCCAAGATTATTCAGGGCGGAATGGGCGTGGGCGTCTCGAACTGGCGCCTGGCCAATGCCGTCTCCAAACTCGGTCAGCTCGGCGTGGTTTCGGGTACCGCGCTCGACTCGCTCTTTGTCCGCCGCCTCGCCGATGGCGATCCTGGTGGAAATATGCGCCGCGGGCTGGATGCCTTCCCCTTCCCCGAGATGGCCAACCGCATCTGGGAGGAGTACTACGTTTCCGGCGGCAAGGCTGCGGGAAAGCCCTATCCGCTCATGCCCATGCACCAGCGCCGCGATCTGCGCAAGGTGGTCGAGCTGTGCATTGTGAGCAACTTTGTGGAGGTTTATCTGGCGCGGGAGGGGCACAAGAATCCCGTGGGCATCAACTTTCTTGAGAAGGTGCAGATGCCGCACCTCTCCTCGATCTACGGCGCGATGCTGGCCGGCGTTGGTTATGTGCTGATGGGGGCGGGCATTCCGCTGCATATTCCCGGCGTTCTCGACGCCTTTGCGGCACAAAGTCCGGCCGAGTACCGGCTGGCGGTCACCGGCGCGGCCCAGGATCAGGACACGGCCATGCGCTTCGATCCTTTCGACTACGTGGAAGGCTCGATTCCGATGCTCACACGCCCGCGTTTTTTGGCCATTGTCAGCTCGAACACCCTGGCCACGACCATGCTGCGCCGGGCCAGCGGGCGCGTCGACGGGTTGGTCATCGAAAGCCCCACGGCAGGCGGACACAATGCGCCGCCGCGCGGCAAGCTGCAGCTCAATGCCGCTGGTGAGCCCATCTACGGCGAGCGCGACCAGGTAGACATTGCCGCCTTGCGAACGCTGGGCGTTCCCTTCTGGCTGGCGGGCGGATATGGCAACGCGAAAAAAGTGCGCGAGGCGCTCGACCAGGGCGCCGCGGGCGTCCAGGTGGGCACCGCGTTTGCATTCTCGCGAGAGTCCGGCATGCGCCTCGATCTGAAAAGCACACTCGTGGGTCAGGCGGTCACAGGCACCGGCGAGGTCTTCACCGATCCGCTGGCCTCGCCCACCGGTTTCCCCTTCAAGGTGGCGCTATTGCAAGGCTCGTACTCTGATCCGGAAGTAGCTGCGGCGCGGACAAGAATCTGCGACCTGGGATACCTGCGCGAACCCTACACCGCGCCGGACGGCAACATCGGCTACCGTTGCGCCGCCGAGCCGGTGGCCAACTACGTGGCCAAGGGCGGCAAGATCGAGGAGACGGTGGGACGCAAGTGCCTGTGCAACGCGCTGATGGCCAACATCGGCTACCAGCAGACGCGCAAGGGCGATCTTGTGGAAGAGCCGCCCCTGGTCACCATCGGCGACGATCTGAATACCGTCACGCAGTTCCTCGCGCCGGGCCGCTCATCCTATGGCGCAGCCGAGGTGGTGGCGTCCCTGCTGAGCCTCACTACGGATGATGTCACTGCCGAGCAGTCCGAAATGGTACTGACCAGCGCCTGAAGAATCTCTGAATTGATGCGTTTTGCAAGGGCGCGGCCGTGGCCGCGCCCTTCATCTTTTCCGCTCCTTCAGGTTGTGGCTGTCAGAGGCCTTCAGAGTCATACCGTAGATCGACTTGAATTGCTCGATCTCCTTCAAAGTTTGCGGAGAGAAGGGAACCAGCTTGCCCTCAAAGGCGTGCAGCACGATTCCTTCCAGCAGGTCGCCCAAGGTCATCTCCTTGAGTTCGGCGACGGCCTTGAGCACCTTCAGCAAGCGCTTTTCCATCCGGACGCCGGTCTGGACGCGCTCGACTACGAGTGGTTCGCGATGTTGCGATTCCTGAGCCATGGGATCCTCCAGTTATATTGATATCAATGTACCATGGTAATAAAAGCTTGTCAATCCCTCATTGGGTCTTTTTCTTGGGGTCACGCCGCCGGGTTTCGCGCCCCCGGCCTTGCCTGTTATGGTCAAGGAGGAAAGAAACCCTCAATGACTCCACAATAGGAACCGGCGGGCATGCTCAAGCGTTGGCGAATCCGGATACTGCTGTTTTTGGCCGTCCTCGGCCCCGGATTCATTACCGCCAACGTCGATAACGACTCCGGCGGCATCCTCACCTACTCCCAGGCAGGCGCGCAATACGGCTACACGCTGCTGTGGTTGATGATCCCGATTTCGATCGCGCTCACCGTGGTTCAGGAGATGAACGCCCGCATGGGCGTGGTCACCGGCAAAGGCCTGAGCGACCTGATTCGCGAAGAGTTCGGGCTGCGATTCACCTTTTTGCTGATGGTGATGCTGGTGGTGGTCAACTACACCAACGTGGTCACCGAGTTCATCGGCATCGCCGGCTCCATGCACCTCTTTCACGTTTCCAGGTTCATCTCCGTGCCCTTGTGCGCGGCGCTGGTCTGGTACATGGTCGTCAAAGGCAGCTACAAAAGCACGGAAAAAATCTTCATCATAGCCTCCTTGGTCTATATCTCGTATATCTTCGCCGGGGTGCTCTCGCAGCCCAGTTGGCACGATGCGATTTTGGCCACCGTCCAGTTGCCCGCCCGTTCTGTCTGGAGTGACAAGACCTACCTCTACATGGCCATCGGCGTCATCGGCACCACCATCGCACCCTGGATGCAGTTCTACCTGCAGTCATCGATTGTGGAAAAGGGAGTGCGCGCGAAAAACTTTTTCGCCATGCGCCTGGACGTAACCATTGGCAGCCTCTTCCAGGACGTAGTGGCATGGTTCATTGTGGTGGCCTGCGCCGCCACTCTCTTTGTTCATGGCATGGGGGCCATCCAGGTAGCCAGTGACGCCGCCGAAGCCATGCGCCCCCTAGCCGGCGACTACGCCTTCATCCTCTTCGCCTTTGGCCTCTTCAACGCCTCGATTTTCTCGGCTTCGATCCTGCCTATCTCCACGGCCTATACCGTCTGCGAAGGTCTGGGCGTTGAATCCGGCGTGGACAAGAGTTTCCGTGAGGCGCCCTTCTTCTACTGGCTCTACACGCTGCTCATCGCCGGCGGCGCGCTGACCGTGCTGCTGCTGCCCGATGCGCAACTGATCAACTTCGCCATCCTCTCGCAAGTCCTCAACGGCGTGCTGCTCCCAGTGGTCATCATCCTTATGCTGATGCTCATCAATCGCCAGGACCTGATGGGCGAGCACAAGAACTCACGCCTCTGGAACATCATCGCCTGGGGCACCAGCATCATCGTGATCGGCATGACGCTGGTGATGCTGTGGGGAATGATTCCAGGGCACTGAGGCGATGGCATGCTTTACCTTTGACTCTACGTATACTGGCATCTGAGCCCGTTCCCCCTAAATGGCCCAAGCTAGACTATTTTCCGGCGTATTCAGGAGAGGTACCTTGGCCAAATCCGATGTAAACTCTTCGCCATCGGCGACGCGCCTTCCAGGTCGTCGTTTCGATCATTTGTTTTTCTCCAGCATGGCCGTGCTCATGCTGGTAACGGTTGCCATCGGGTTTGCGCGCACATACTACCTTGCCGGCCTGTCTCGCGCGCCGCTTGCGAGCCCGATTCTGCAGTTTCATGGAGCGGTGTTCAGCAGCTGGATTCTTTTGCTTCTTGTGCAGGCGCTGCTGGTTTCTTCAAAAAGAGTCGATGTTCATCGGAAGCTGGGCATCGCTGGATTCCTGCTGGCATGTGCGATGGTTGTGCTCGGTGTGCTTACAGTCGCGAATCAACTGAGCCGCTACGCGCATTTAAGAGAAAACCACGTGCTCACAGCTTCCGTCGTTTCGTTTTCAGGCATATTCAGCTTTGCCGTGCTTGCGGGCTTTGCTTACGCGCTGCGCAGGAATACGGCGGCACATAAGAGGCTCGTGCTGATCGCGACGATTGCGCTCACAACGCTGGCGTTTTACCGCTGGCCGGTTCCCTTCCTTTATCACCAATTGAGCGCCGCTTACTTTGCCACCTATATGTTCCTAGTCTTGATGATTGCGTATGACCTGTGGTCAACACACCGAGTCAATCCCGCTACGTTATGGGGAAGCCTATTCACCGTTCTCGTGGAGCAGATCGGTTTATTGATTGGCCCAACCGCCGCGTGGCACGCATTCGCCGGATGGGTTCAAGGGTGGAGAGTTTGAGGCGATGGCCGGGTGCCTCAGAGCCTGCCCTGAGCCTGTCGAAGGGTCCGGATTCTCGGACCTGGGAAGCTTCGCAATATCGCAATAACTCCTGCCTAAGGCGGCTGCCGCACCGCAGGTGCTTACAGGAGCTTGCCCGCTGCCAGGTCGCGAATCAGTCCGCGGTCGGCGGCCAGGAACTCGTAGCCGGAGAGCTCTTCCAGCCGGACCCAACGAAACTGATGGTAGATGTGGTTGACGATCTCCCCGGAAAACTCGCGGACGGCAAAGAACTGTAAATCAACGGCGCCGCCATGGCGGTAGTTGTGGCGGATGCGCGTGACAGGCGGGCCGATGGTTGCCTGGATGCCCAACTCTTCGTGCAGCTCACGGGCCAGCGCCTGCTCCGGGCTTTCGCCAGGCTCGATCTTGCCGCCGGGAAACTCCCACTTGAGCGCCATCGGCTGATTCGGGCGGCGTTGACCGATCAGAATCTCGCCGTCGCGCACAATCAGCGCCGCCGCCACGAAGCGCAGCGCGAAACCGGCAGGCCGCGAATCAGTATTGGACTGGACTTCTTCCACGCTTCTAGTGTAAACGCACCAAAAGGGTTGCAGAGTTCGAGCCTGCATTCACCGTTTGGTGGAATGAAAAACGGTTTTGCAGCCCCTGCGAAAGAGCTTAGGTTCCAGAAGGGGCCGATTCGCCCGTTACTGCCGCCTCGCCACTCTCGGCCGTCTCAGGCTGGAAGTAGCCCCAGCCGTTCTTGGCCGCCGCTTCGCGCAGCGCCGGAGACGGGTTGACCGGGAAGGCGTTACGCGCCATCTTGAGCATAGCCAGATCATGGACGGAGTTGCCGAAGACCGCATCGGGGTGGGTGAGGCCCACGCGCGCCAGTGCCACGGCCTTGCCCTTGTCGGTGGGCACGTCCAAAATCTCGGTGGTAATGAGGCCGTCGGCGACGCGCACCTCGGCGGCCAGGATGCGCTCTTCGGGAATGCCGAAATCCCGCACCCCCTCGGCGACCACCCATTTGTTGGTGGAGCTGACGGCCCAAAGCACGACGCCGGCTTTGCCTAATGCGGCAACCAGCGCGGCCATCTCGGCAAAGACGCGCGGCTGTACAAACTTGCGCACGTAGCGGGCGGCGGCGGCGCGCAGCTCCTCGTCGCGCAGACCCGCGTAAATCTGCACCATCTCGCCGCACATATCCAGTTCGCTCACATTGCCGGCAAGGTAGGCGCGATAGCGGGTATCAACCCAATCGCTGGTGGAGCGCGAAACCAGGCCCTTCTCCAGCGACCAGGCCATGAAGCCAAAGCCTGCGTCACCGCTCCACAGCGTTCCATCGCAATCAAAAACCGCAACTTTAGGGTTGCTGTCGAAGACCAGCCGCTCAAACTCCTGCGCGGTCCACCGGGGAGTTTCAATTTGTGCTTGTGTCAATAGTTCCTCTTGTTGCCTTCAAAAAAATCGTCTTACTCTATTTTCTTTCAAATCGTATGTTTTTGCACGTGAAGGTTTGATGAAGCGCCTGGTTGAGCAACAGTCTACGCGATAGTACGCCGGAGCTTCGCGGCGCGATGGGAGGACGGTTGGCTCCGGGCAGGGAAAGCAGAACAGAAACTCAGGTTAACAGCAGACTTCCATCCAGAG
Source organism: uncultured Acidobacteriaceae bacterium (assembly GCA_963765995.1). Taxonomy (GTDB): domain Bacteria; phylum Acidobacteriota; class Terriglobia; order Terriglobales; family Acidobacteriaceae; genus Telmatobacter. The sequence continues at coordinate 15,789 of CAVXYT010000007.1, forward strand.
GTATTGGTCTCGAGGATGGAAGCTACGGTCAGCAGCGACAGGTTTTTTGCGCTGCGAAGGCTGAATTTCGCCAACGCTCTTCAGAAGCCGCTCCGCGGAGCGCCGGCATTGGCCGAGTGCCCGATGCAGAGCCTTCTCCTCCAGTGCCTGCAGCACGGGAACCAGGCCATCCTGTTTGCCGTGGCCGGGAAGGACGCAGCCCGCCTCCAGAGCGAGCGCCTGCCAATCGTGCCACTCGCCGGCGGCCAGGTGAATTTTTCTGAATGCGGCGGCCAATCGCCTGGCCAGGGGATCGGCTGTGGCTGAGCTCTCGGCCAGGTAGAGGGCTTGCTTGAGGCGCTTGCGATATGCGTGCAGGTTGGCGGCGTTCAGGTTGGGCAGTTCCCCGGCCAGCCCGGCAAATATCCGCAATGCCGCCTGGGCAGTGGAATGCACATTTGATAGCATGTGAGGCGCCAAAGCCTCTTCCATCTCATTGCTTAGCCGGTTCAACCGTTTGCTGTGAGCGTCGATGAAAGCCATCACCTTATCGGTCCCAACCTGGCGCTGCCGCTTCAGCCGGTTTTCGAGTTTGTCGATTTCGCAGATGCAGCGGGGGCTGAGCTGCGTTTCGCCTTCTGACGCGCCTCCAGAGGTGTTGCGGAGGCTATCGAGCCGGGCCAGGCGCACATCCGCATCGCGTACCGGTTCGAGCGCCTTCCGCAGCTTCTTCCCGTCTTTGCTCCAACGCTGAAACGCATGCGCAGCGGCGGGATCCTCAGCCCGCTCCTGCAGGGAATGCTCCAACCCCACCCCCAGGCGCAATGTGAGGCTGCGCAGGGCATGGACGCTCTTCCGGTTGGGTTTACGGGCGCACTGAACAAGCAAATTGTGCCATGCCTCAAGCCGCCGCGGCCACTCCGGCGGGAGAGACTCCGCAGGCTGCCCGACGGTGGGAAGGGAAGAGGACTTCACCTGAAAATAACCTCTGTTCACCATTTTGCACCCTCGGACCGGGGTGGTGGAAGCCGGAATGCCGTCCAGCGCCTGGGGCGCAGAGCGAAGCGCAAGGCCAGAAGAGTGATGGGAATCACGGGCGGGAAGGTTGAGGCGGGCTAAGATTTTGGCCAGCAGACGATCCAGGGCTGGACAAGGTTGGATGGTCAGCGAGAATCCCAGGACTTATCCATTGCGGCGGACGGTGCGCGGCGGATAAGGCCGCGGGCGCCCACCCCTATCCTCCATGTCGCGACCTGAGCCGGATGATCTTGACCGTTAAGGAGGGACCGTCCTATGGAAGCGAAGTGTTCAAAATGTGGAGCGCAAATGGAGTCGCCGTGGAAGTTCTGTCCTCATTGCGGGGCCGCGAGCAAGGGAGAAGACCAGGTTGAAACCCGGAAGAAGGCAGAACCGGAAGAGCACGAAACGTCGCCGGTGCAAGGCGCATTGAGCGGATTACTCTTCGGGATGCTGGCAGTGCCGATTCTGGTCATCGTCGGGACGATGCTTTGCCTCACCGGGCTGGGCGCAATTCTCGGCATTCCGATGATCATTGCGGCTGTCCTGGCGCCGCTGTGGGGTCCGATGATCGGGCTGGGCGCGCTGAAAGGGAAATGCCCCTGGTGCAGGGCCGCAGTGAACAGCGTGGCCAACACGAAGGACTTCGACTGCCCTTCATGCAGCAAGCGGATTGCCATTCAGCATCGGGTGTTTGTGCGGGCGGCTTGAGCCACAAGCGGTAACTATCAACAACGCCGAATGTTCAAGCGGTCGGTTGTGTCGCGTGAAAATGCCGCCAGATCGTTTCGGCGGTTTTGCGGGGCACTACGGCGGCGAGGGATTCGGTGGTGGCTTGCTGCACGTCGCGCAGGCTACCGAAGTGAGTTAGAAGGCGCTGGCGGGTTTGCGGGCCGACGCCGGGAATGTTCAACAGCTCCGAATCGCGGTCGCGCATGGCGCGGCGCTGGCGATGGTAGCCGACGGCGAAGCGGTGGCTCTCGTCGCGGATGAGCTGGACGAGATGCAAAACCGGAGAGCGGCGGTCGAGCACCACAGGCTCCTCTTCATTGCCGTAGAGGTAGATAACCTCTTCGCGTTTTGCGATTGAAGCCAGCGGCTGCGTGGTGAGACCGAGCGACTCGAGTGCTTCGGCGGCGGCGTGAAGCTGGCCGAGTCCGCCATCGACGAGGATGAGCGAGGGCATGGTCAGCTTTTCTTCGAGGAGTCGGCGATAGCGGCGCGCGACTACCTCGCGCATGGAGGCGAAGTCGTCTACGCCGTCAACGGTTTTGATTTTGAACTTGCGATAAGCCTGCTTGTTCATCTTGCCGTCTTCCCAAACCACCAGCGAGGCCACAGTCTCCGCGCCCTGGATGTGAGAGATGTCGAAGCACTCGATGCGGCTGGGCAGCTCGGGCAGCATGAGCGCTTCGGCCAGCGCTTCCTGAATGGCCTTGCGCGAGGGCTCGAGTACGCGGAAGCGCTGAATGTACGACTGCTTGGCGTTCTGAGCGGCCAAATCAACCAGCGAGCGTTTCTCGCCGCGCAGCGGGACGGCGATCTCGATGCGATGGCCGGTGCGCTCAGTGAGCAAGGCGGCTAAGGCTTCGCGGTCGTCGAAGTCCGCCGGGACGAGGATGGTGCGCGGGACGTAGCGCTGGTCGATGTAGAGCTGCTTGAGCAGGGCGGAGAAGACCGAACCAGCGTGGAATTGAGATTCGTGGTCTCCCACCCATTCCGCTGAAGTGCGCGGAATGGATGGGGCACGGAGATTTCCTAACTGATCGGCATTTTCCTCAGGGGCTAAAGTCCCGTCTTTCGTTTTCGTGGCTATTTCGGCACGACTGAAGTCGTGCCCTTTCAAAGCCGCAGGTTCGTGGTTTCCCACCCATTCCGCTGAAGTGCGCGGAATGGATGGGGCACAGAGATATTCAGGTTGATCTGCATCTGCTTCCGGCGCTACCGCTTCCAGCAGCTCCGGCAGATCTTCCCAGAAGAACTCGCGGCGGTCGACGATCTTGCCGGCGCGGACGTGGAAGAGGTTGACGGCCAGGTTGCCGTCCTCGAAGTGATAGCCGAAGACGTCGGTGTCGTCGCCTTGCTCGGCGGTTGCGGCACGCTGCTTCTCCTGGAGTTGGCGGACGGTGGAGAGCTGGTCGCGAAGGCGGGCGGCAGCCTCGAACTGCTCGGCCTCAGCCGCGGCCATCATACGTGCTGTCAGGGTGCGTTCGAGTTCGGCGTGGCGGCCTTCAAGCAGCAGGCGCGCGTCGCGCACAGCGCTTTTGTAGATCTCCGGCGTAGTCAGTTCCTCGACGCAGGGGCCGAGGCAGCGATGAATGTAGTACTGCAGGCAGGCGCGGGGGTGGTAGCGGGAGAGATCGACCTTGCAACTGGGAATGAGAAAGCTGCGATGAATCAGCTCGACGACGCGGTACGCCAGATTGCTGGGAAAGTAAGGGCCGAAGTAGGCCGCGCCGTCCTTGCGCAGGCGGCGGGTGACAAAGACCTTGGGGAAGCGGTCGGCCATGGTGAGCTTGACATAAGGGTAGCTCTTGTCGTCCTTGAGCAGGATGTTGAAGCGCGGCTTGCGCTCTTTGATGAGGTTGGTTTCCAGGGCCAGCGCTTCTGACTCGTTGCCTACCAGGATGTAGTCCAGATCGACGGCCTCGCGCATCAGCGAGCCGGTCTTGGCGTCGGCCTGCGAGGACTCCAGGAGGTATGAGCGAACTCGCGCGCGAAGGTTGATGGCCTTGCCTACATAGATGACAACGCCCTCGGCGTTCTTGTAGAGGTATACGCCGGGCTGCGTGGGCAGGCTGCGGATTTTCTCGTAGAGGTCCATGGGGCGGTGACCAGTTCATAGGATAGCGGGTTAGGAACTGGGAACCGGGAACAGGGAATAGGGAACCGTATCCCCTGCGCCGCGCATTCCTTACCCGGCCGGGTAAAAAATACACGGTCACGCTGACGGGAACTGCAGGAACTGTGTTCATAAAGTCATTGTTTTCATTGCATTGAAGGGCTGTTTGGTTTGGCGCACGAGGTGCAATGGTGCTTACAGAGGTAAATGCCAGTTCCGCCAGCATTGTGCAGCACGGCAAGGAGCGTGGCGGAGAGAGGAGCGGGAATCATGGGCGTAAATCAGTTAGCAGTGCTGAGTTTGGCAACGGGTTTGGTGGTGGCAGGTGTGACGGGGTGCGCGACCAAGAATTACGTGCGCAACGAGACGGCGCCGTTGATTGATCACACCAATCAACTGGACGACAAGACGGCGGCGAACAATCGGCAGATTCACGACGTGGACGACCGCACGCAAGCGGGGATCAAACAGGCGCAGGGCACGGCCGACACAGCCTACCAGAACGCGCAGAATGCGGACAAGGCAGCCGGCGATGCCGACTCCGACGCCAACCTCGCGGTGCATCGCGCGGACACGCTGGATAGCGTTGTGAAGGGGCTGGATACCTACAAGCAGGTGGCGGATGTCTCGGTGACCTTCGGCTTCGACAAAGCGGTACTGACCAGGGAGGACCGCGATCAACTGGACGAATTTGCCGCGCAGCTTACCTCGGCCAAGAGCTTCCTTCTGGAAGTGACCGGCGGGACGGACTCGACCGGGCCGGCGCAGTACAACTATGAGCTGAGCCAACGGCGGGCCGATGCGGTGGTGCAGTACCTTGCGTCGAAGTACGCGATTCCCGCGCACCGCTTTTATCTGATTGGCATCGGCAAGGACAAGGAAGTGGCTTCAAACTCGACAGCCGAAGGGCGCCAGCAGAACCGGCGCGTGGAGGTGCAACTGCTGTCCAACGCAGCCGGTGCATCGCCACAGATGGCGACCATGCAGTAACTTCCGCGTAGCGCTTTTAACAAGCGCCAGCTTTAAGGAAACAAACAGGGCCGATCCAGTTTGCGGATTGGCCCTGTTTTGCGTATGGGCAGGTTCGCGCCACGTGCCGCGGTTGAAACGACAAACTGGAAACTGGCGCTTACAGCTTGTCCAAATGCCGAAATCCTCCGGTGCTGACGAGCATGAGAAAGAAAAGCAGGAAGTTGTAGCAGGCGTGGACAAGTGTGCTGGCGGCTAATGAGCGGGTAACCAGGCGCACCGCGCAGAGAATCAGGCTGACCACAATCAGCAGGATGAACGGCCCGATCGAATGCCCGGTCTGTTCGCCATGCATCATCGCGAATGGCAGGCTGGTGAAGATGGAAGCGATCACCATGGCGAAGATGGACCACTGGGGATGGCCATTGGCGTCGAGCTGGCGAGCGGGTTTGCCGGTGCTTTTTTCGATTGCCCAGTCGCAGGCCGTGGCGAGAGCTGGCAGCATGAAGCCGCGGAAGGCCATCTCCTCAAAAAAAGGCGCAAAGGCAACGCCGAAGCCGAACATGAGCCATGCGGCGTCCGGGGAACGGAAGATCTCTTCGATCGGCGTGTGGGCTGGACCGGGCAGCAGCGTCTCGTCCAACGCGGCGAGCACGGAGCAGCCCAGGGCGATGGCGGGCAACCACCAGCCGAGTTGAAGAGCCGTTGCGCCGCGCCATTGGACGCCGGCAAAGAAGCTCTTGTTCCACAACAGCGGAAAGAAGATGAGGCCGAGGAAAAAGGCGACGAGGTATAGTATCGCCTCGAAGCCCAGAATGTAATGAACGTCAGTGGCGGCCTTTGTCACGGATTCGACGCCTAAGAAGTGGAAGCGCAGGGCGACCATCATGAGCACTGTCGCGCAGACGAAACCAATAGCTGCGAACGCTGTCAACAAGGCAAGATGGCCAAAATGCGGAATTCGTGAGGGAGCGACGGCCTCGGGTTGTGACCAGGACTGAAACGGATCCGCTGGCGCATTGGTGGTAGCGTCTGAATCCCAGGTCCCAAAAGCGGGACCTGGGGCACCCATATTTTCTGGCGCTACAGAAATATTTTGTTCCGGCTCTTGCGGCGTGTATTCGGAATCACTCATGGCAGCACCGTCTTCTTTCTGCGGATAGCGGATTTATTTGCGGCGGTTTTTATTGTGGGTGTGAGTTTCGTTGTTGTGGGCTCGCTGGTGATTGCCTGTTGGGGTGCTGGTGCAGGTTCGTGGTTTCCCACCCTTTCCGCTGAAGAACGCGGAAAGGATGGGGCACGGAGCGTTTGTGGAACTCCAATAACCGCAGATCCTTCGACTGCATTGGCACGAGCGTCTGATGACGCGCCCGAAAATACAGGTCCTTCGACTCCGTTCATCCGCTTCGCGGACTCACTTCGCTCAGGATGACAGTCGCTTTGAAGATGGCCGCTGCTGGAGGTGTAGTAGCGCTTGAGAAACTGGCCGGTGTAAGAGCCGGGAGTGGCCGCAATCTTCGCCGGGCGGCCCTGGCCGACGATGCGGCCGCCATCTTCGCCACCCTCGGGGCCGAGGTCGAGAATCCAATCGGCGTTGCGGATCACGTCCAGGTTGTGCTCGATGATAATGACCGAGTTGCCCAGGTCGGCGAGCCGGTGGAGCACTTCGAGCAGCTTGCGCACGTCGTCGAAGTGCAGTCCGGTGGTTGGCTCGTCCAATAAATAAAGTGTGCGGCCCGTCTGGCGCTTGCTCAGCTCGCGCGCCAGCTTCATACGCTGCGCCTCGCCACCGGAGAGAGTGGTCGCGCTCTGGCCGAGATGAACGTACCCCAGGCCGACATCGACGAGGGTTTGCAGCTTTTGCCGCACCAGCGGCACGTCAGCCAGCACGGAGAGCGCGTCTTCGATGGTCAGGTCGAGAATGTCGGCGATGGAGTGACTGTGGAATCTTACGGCCAGCGTCTCCTGGTTGTAGCGGCGGCCGTTGCACACCTCGCACAGCACATAAACGTCGGGCATGAAATTCATCTCGATGCGGCGCTGCCCATCGCCCTGGCAGGCTTCGCAGCGGCCTCCTCCGACGTTGAAGCTGAAGCGGCCCGGCTTGTAGCCGCGCTCACGGGCCTCGGGCAGCATGGCAAACAGATCCCGGATAGGCGCAAAGACCTGGGTGTATGTGGCGGGGTTGGAGCGCGGCGTGCGGCCGATGGGCGATTGGTCGATGCGGACAACCTTGTCGATCTGCTCGGCGCCGATGATCGTATCATGCGCGCCGGGTTCCTCGCGTGAACCGTAGATGGTTTGAGCCAGCGAACGGTAGAGGATGTCGTTGATGAGCGTGCTCTTGCCGCTGCCGCTGACGCCGGTGACCACGGTCATCACGCCCAGCGGGATGCGGATAGTGACGTCTTGAAGGTTGTGCTCGCGCGCGCCGGTGACAGTGAGCCACTGGCCGGCAAGGGGCCGCGGATGGGCGCGTTGCAACATTCCGGATGCGCCGGAGAGATAGCGCCCGGTAAGCGACGCGGGGCAGGCCATGATCTCCGCCGGCGTTCCCTGGGCAACCACCTGGCCGCCCAGACGGCCGGCGCCGGGACCGAGGTCGAGGATGTAATCGGCATGGCGGATGGTCTCTTCGTCGTGCTCGACGACCAGCACGGTATTGCCCAGGTCGCGCAGCTTTACCAGAGCCTGAATCAGCCGGTTGTTGTCGCGCTGGTGGAGGCCGATGGAGGGCTCATCCAGAACATAGAGCACGCCGCGCAGCCGGGAGCCGATCTGCGTGGCCAGGCGGATGCGCTGGCCCTCGCCGCCGGAGAGCGTGCTGGCGTTGCGGTCCAGCGAAAGGTAAGTGAGACCCACGGCGCAGAGGAACTCAAGCCGCTCGGCGATCTCGCGGCGGATGCGCTCGGCCACCAGCGACTGGCGCGCCGTAAAGCTGAGGTTGATGGCCGCCGACAGCGCGCGGTTGAGCGGCAGGGAAGTGAAGTCGGCGATGGACAGGCCGCCGATCTTGACCGCCAGCGACTCCGGACGCAGGCGCTTGCCGCGGCAGACCGGGCATGGCGTGGCCGACATGTAACTCATCATCGACTCGCGATAGGAATCGCTGCGCGCCTCTTCGATGCTGTCGCGCAGGAAGCTCAGAATGCCGTGGAAGCCGGTGCGCGGAGCTTCGCCTTTGGGCGGGCCGTAAACCAGAAGGTGCTGTTGGCGCGGGGGCAGCTCCTCGAAGGGCGTTTTGAGGTCGATCTTGTAGCGAACCGCGGCGAGGTTGATGAGCCTGAGCAGATATTGCGAGGTGGAACCGGGGCCGAGACCGTCCAGCAGCGGCTTGGACCAGTCGGTGATGACCTTGGCAGGGTCAAGGTCGTAGAGCGAGCCCAGGCCGTGGCACTCCGGGCAGGCGCCGAAGGCGGAGTTGAAGCTGAAGCTGCGCGGTTCCAGCTTAGGCACGTCGAGACCGCAGTCGGGGCAGGCCATGGAGGAGGAGAACAACTGCTCTTCGCTGCCGGTGACGGCGACCAGAACCAGTCCGTTGGCCAGTTGCAAAGCTTTGGCGACAGCAAGGTCGAGGCGCTTTTCCACCGAAGGCTTGCCGGGCGGAAGCGGAGGCGCATCGGGCAGCGGAGTTTTGAGCAGGATGCGATCGACGACCGCTTCGATGGCATGATTCTTGCGGCGGTCGAGCAAAACCGGCTCGGAGAGGTCTCTCAACTCGCCGTCCACGCGGACGCGGAAGCCCTGCCGGTCAAGCTGGTCGAGCAGCTCCTTGAACTCGCCCTTGCGCCCACGAACGATGGGTGCCATCACGGTGACGCGCTCGCCTCGGCCGAGCTCGAGAATGCGCTGGGCGATCTGGTCGGCGGTCTGATGGGCGATGGGCCTTCCGCATTTGGGGCAGTGGGGCGTGCCAATCGAGGCGTAGAGCAGGCGCAGGTAATCGTAGATCTCGGTGATGGTGCCCACGGTGGAGCGCGGACTGCGGCTGGTGGTCTTCTGCTCGATGGAGATGGCCGGGCTGAGTCCTTCGATGGAGTCCACGTCGGGCCGCTCGATCTGGTCGAGAAACTGGCGCGCGTAGGCCGAGAGCGTCTCCACGTAGCGGCGCTGGCCTTCGGCATAGATGGTGTCGAAGGCAAGCGAGCTCTTACCCGAGCCGCTGAGGCCGGTGACCACCGTGAGGGTGTTGCGCGGAATGCGCACATTGATGTCGCGCAAATTGTGCTGGCGCGCCCCGCGCACCGAGATGTGAGTGATGGGCATGGTTGAAATTTGGCGCCCTCGTATCGAGAGTGTTTGATAGTGAAAGAGTGAAGAAGTGAAAAAGTGAAGAAGTGAAAGAGTGAAGGAACAAATGAGTGAGGCGAGAATAGCGCAGTTTTCACTAATTCACACATTCTCTCCTTCACTCATAAATGTTTCGCAATTCAATTTTCGCCGTACTAGAGCTTGTGGTGGCTGCCGTCGCAAAGAACCGGATTGGCGGTATGCTTGCAGCCGCAGAAATAAGCCGTCTTGGATTCGGTGGCCTCGAATTTTACCGGTGTGATGCCGCTGCCCTTATGGCTGCCGTCGCAGAAGGGCTGGCCGGCACTGCGGCCGCAGGCGCACCAAAAGTAGCTCTTGCCGGCTTCGACTTCGACAGGGTAGGGACTCTTTTGGGCAATCGTCGGTTCTGACATGGGGAACTCTCCTTGAAATGTGGTAGAGATATTATCGCCGAAATCGGAGAGGGGCCGCACAAATCCAAAGAAACCACGTGCGGACACGGTTCTGCTGCTTCAAAATCCGATGGATGAATCCGATGAAAGAATGGGGCAATCCGTCAGCGGCGAGCGGTCCGGGATGATGCAACCGGCTTTAACCGGATTGCAACATACGTATGGGTATTCTATTGGTCAATAGAAATCCGGGTCAACGCGGCGGCCTCATCTGCGACAATCGCAGACAATGATTCCTGGGCGGCCCGTGAACGGGCACGCGGGGTGTTCGAGACCAAAAGGGAAGTGAGCGAAGGCGGGAGCGATGGCGGACGTGTTGAATTTGGCGATGTTAGTCTGTGCGTCGGTAGGCTCAATGGCCTTCGGCATCCTGGCGGCTTATGGAATTCTGCGCATGGGCTTTGCGCTGATGCGTTCGCAGTCTCAGTCAGCTGCGGTCCAGACCCAGCCGGAAGCGGCGCCGGTGGCCTAAGGAAGCTCAGATTAAGTCATCATTCCCACTTCGTATTCCCTCAGGGGCTAAAGCCCACATTGATATTGAGCCATTTGCGGCACGACTAAAGTCGTGCCCTTTCAAATCATTGACTTATTCAGCGGTTCCCTAAATTTGCGGATTGTTGGGCGGCGGCTGCGGCGGCTGGCGCTGCTGCATGATCTGCTGCGGTGTGCGCGGCGGACCGCCGGGCGTGATGCCGAGCCGTATGGGCGGCGGGGACGGCTGCGTCTGCTCATCCGTGTCGGAGTCGTCATCGCTTGCCGGGGCGGCATTGACAACTGCCGTTACAACCCCGGCGTGGCGGTAGCTGAGAACGATCTCGCGCGGCGTTCCCTGGCCCTGCTCTCCTATCATGATGAAGTTGTAACCGGAGCCTTGCAGAAGCTGGCTGAGTACGTCGCGCGCCTGGCCGGGCCCGTAGACGCCAAAGACACGCTGGTCGGCATCGAATCCTTCCACCTTTGCGCCAGTGGCAGTGGCCACTTTATCCAGGATTTGCGCAAGGCTGGAGTTGGCGGCGTCTATGCGCAGGCCGTGGCTGTCCCAGGTGACTGAGGCCGGGGCGGGCTTATCGTTGGCCGGCCACATAGGAACTTCGGGCGCGGGAGACGCTACCGGCGCAGCCGCCACCTGTGGCGTTGGGGATTGTGCCCGGGCCGCAACCGTACGCTTGTGCGGATGAGCGTGCTTGTGCGCCGAGGCGGATGGAGCAGCGGTTGCCGGCGCTTGCGCGGCCAGCATCCGCGCCCCGCACAGAGCCGCCGCGAGAACTGTCATCAGAGCGAAAGCGCGCACGCCCAGCATCTCGAGTGAAACCGGCGAGTTGAGCGGGATGATGGCGCGCATGAAAATCGATCCTTAGTTCCGGCGGCGGGGTTCCTGCGCCGGGTCCCATGGTTGCCTTCCGGCAAAAGCGCCGGAGCACAGCAGCGGAAAAGACGCCCGCGCTGAAGGTCATTGTATATCTATGACGCTGCGCCATCATACATCGCTCAGCGAAGATCGTGTTCGTAGCGCGTTCCAGCAGCATATCGAGCCTGGTCATACAGATTGCAGTACAGTCCGGTATGTCCGTCATCTGCCAGCCTGGGGTATCGGGCCATAATTTTCCCTCATTCTGTAACGAATTGCCGGCTTTGGGCCTTTATTCAATTGAACGCACAAGCCGAGGACGCTTCACATTATGTTTTCCCGAACCTATCGAGCCGCATGCCTTGCTCTCCTGCTTTGCACGGACGCCGCTGTGGCGACAGTTGCGCAGGAACCGCTGACGCTCCGGCAGGCCATCAATCAAGCCCTGGGGCAAAGCCCCGAGGCAGCGATGGCGCGCGCAGGCAACCAGGAAGCTAAGTCGGCGGCCACCCTGGCGCGCACCCAACTGCTGCCGCAGCTCAACTTCACTGAAGATATTTCCCGCGGCGATGACCCTGTTTATGCCTTCGGCACTCGGCTGCGGCAGCGGCAGTTTACGCAGGCTGACTTCGCGTTGAACGCGTTGAATTGTCCCCAGCCGATCGGCAATTTTTCTTCACGGTTCTCCGGCTCTTGGACGGCCTTCGACTCGTTCAAGACGCAGAGGGAGATTCATCGCGCCGATCTCTTCCGGAAAAGCGCCTCCTCGTCCGCCAAGGCCGTGGACCAGCAGATTGTGCTCCGCGTGGTGGGGGCGTACCAGTCGGTGCTCTACGCGCAGCGCGAGATCGATGTCGCCCAGCATGAACAGGAGACGGCGGCGGCGCTGCTGGCTTCAGTGGAGCGAGCACGTGAAGGCCGGCCTTGCGGTGGAGTCGGACCGGATGTCGGCCCAGGTCAACGTCGGCCGCGCGCAAAGAGGAATTGATTGCGGCCCAGGGCGACCTGGAGTTGGCATGGGCTGAGTTGCGCGAGGCGATGGGAGCACCGGATCTGAAGGCATCCGAACTGAAGCCCATTGAGCCGCACGCATTTCCGCAGGGCGCGCTGGAGCAGGAGATGGCGACAGCCGCAAAGACGCGGCCCGATCTGAGGGCGCTGGGAGAGGCGCAATCGGCGCAGGCGTCGGCCGTGGGCGCGGCAAAGTCGGATTTCGGCCCTCGCGTAAGCGCCTACGGAAACTGGGAGGAGGACCGGGCATCCTTCGCCGGCTCGGGAGGCAACAACTGGGTGGCCGGCGTGCAGATCAGCGTCGATATTCTGCCCTTGGGCAAGCGCGCCCAGCTTGCGCGGGAGAGCGCCGCGAAGCAGAGGATCGACGCGCAACTGGCTGCCTCCGAACAGCATGTGCGGCTGGAAGTGAGCCAGGCGCACATTCATCGGCAGACGGCGGAACTCTCGCTGGAAACCGCGCGGGCCGCGATGGATCAATCGGCCGAGAGCCTGCGCATCCTCAAGAACCGCTACGGCGCGGGGCTGGCCACCATCACCGATCTGCTGCGCGCCGAGGATGCCGAGCGGCAGAGCCAGTCCAGTTACTGGCATGCCGTCTACGGCAATGCCATGGCCTATGCCGAACTGCTTTACGCGACCGGGACACTGACTCCCGATGCGGCGGAGGAATTGCAATGAAGATAGTGTTATCGGGATGTTTGCTTGCCGTTTCCGCGGCGATGATGGCCGGTTGCCATGGCGGCGAATCCGCATCACCGGCAGCGGTACAAACCATGCAGGCGCGGGTGGTCGAGAGCCAGCAGCAACAGGTGCCCCTGAACGTGCGTTCCACGGGGACCGTTCACGCGCGGGAGACCGCAATTGTCTCCGCGCAGGTGATGGGCCGCATCCAGCAGGTGCTGGTGCGCGAGGGAGACAGCGTGCGGGCGGGGCAAACGCTGGTCGTGCTGGACGATGCGGCTCTGCGCGCCTCGGCGGATCAGGCGCAGGCGGCGGTGAAGGCCGCGCAAAGCGAGCAGGCCGCCGCGCAGACCGACGCCAGACTGGCGGCCAGCACACTGGAGCGCTATCGGCAACTGCAGGCCGAGAAGAGCGTCAGCCCGCAGGAGATGGATGAGGTTGCGCGGCGGGCCGAGGCGGCGGCCGCAAGGCTTGAAGCAGTGCGCGCGCAGACCGATGCGGCGCGCGCCCAGGAGAGCGGCGCGCGCACCATGCTGGGCTATACGCGCCTGCGCGCGCCCTTTGCCGGCGTGGTGACGGCGCGGATGGCCGATCCGGGAACGATGGCCTCGCCGGGCGTGCCTTTGCTGCAGGTGGATCAGGCCGGCGCGCTGCAACTCGAAGCCACGGTGGATGAGTCGGCGATCGGCGCGATTCACAAGGGGATGAAGGCGCAGGTTGCGATCGATGGCGCATCTTCCGCGAGATCTGACGGGCACTGTGGCGGAGATCGTCCCCGCCGCCGATCCGGCCAGCCACAGCTTTCTGGTCAAGATCGACTTGCCTTCGTCGAGCCAGTTGCGCGCCGGCATGTATGGAACGGCGGAGTTTGCCAACGGCGTCCGGCAGGCGATTCTCATTCCGCGCTCCGCCGTTGTTCTGCGCGGCTCGCTGGCCTGCGTGTATGTTCTCGACGGCCAGGGCATTGCGCAGCTTCGTTACCTCACGCTGGGCGCGACACAGGGCAATCTCGTCGAGGTTCTGTCGGGCATCTCTGCCGGCGAAAAGCTGGTGGACGCGCCCTCCGACCGCGACCTTGCCGGCAAGCGCATCGAGGCCCAGCCATGAAGCAGGACCTTGGAATCGCCGGGCGACTGGCGCACACCTTTCTCAACTCCAAGCTGACGCCGCTGTTCATTGCCGCGTCGCTGGCCATCGGAATCTTCGCGGTTGCGATCATTCCCCGCGAGGAAGAGCCGCAGATTCTGGTTCCGATGCTGGACATCACCACCGCCATGCCGGGCGCGTCGCCGGCGGAGGTGGAGCAGCGCGTGACGCTGCCCATCGAGAACCTGGTGCATCAGATCTCGGGCGTCGAGTATGTGTACTCGACATCGGCTCCCGGGCAGAGCCTGGTCATCGTGCGCTTTCTGGTTGGCACGCCGCAGGAAGATGCGCTGATCAAGGTCTACAGCAAGCTCTACTCGAACTTCGACAGCATGCCGCCGGGAGTCTCGCAGCCGATCATCAAGGCCCGCTCCATCGACGATGTCCCCATCCTGGCGCTGACGCTGTGGGGCGAGCACTACAACGGCTATCAGCTTCGCGCCATCGCGGCCGAGATGCAACACAACATCGAGCAGATTTCCGATGTGTCGGAGACGACGATCATCGGCGGACTTCCGCGCACCATGCGCGTGGTGCTCAGCACCGAGAAGCTCAATGCCTACGGCCTGTCGCCGATGGCGATTGTCGGGCACCTGCAAGCCGCCAATGCGAGCGTGCAGGCGGGGAGCTTTGCGGAAAACAACCAGGAGGTCCGGGTGGACGCCGGCAACCTCTTCACCAGCCGCGAGGATCTGGAAGCTGTGGTGGTGGGCGTGGTTCGCGGGCATGCCGGTGTATCTGCGCGACGTTGCCGACAAGATCGTCGATGGCCCTGCCGAGCCGGCGAACTATGTGGTCTTCGGCACGACGAACACAGGGCGCATCGGCAGCGCGCCAGTATCCGGCGGTGACCATCACCGTAGCCAAGCGCAAGGGCACCAACGCCACCGATATCGCCAATGCCGTGCTCAAGCGCGTCCACCAGATGCAGGGCGTCACGATACCCAACGACGTGACCGTGACCACCACGCGCAACTACGGCGAGACGGCCAAGGACAAGTCGGACGAACTGCTCGAACACCTGCTGCTGGCCACGCTGTCGGTAACTTTGCTGGTGGCGCTTTTCTTGGGTGGCGCGAGTCGGGCGTGGTGCTGCTGGCCATTCCGGTCACGCTGGCGCTCACCATGTCGGTGTTCTATTTTCTCGGCTACACCATCAACCGCGTCACGCTCTTCGCTTTGATCTTCAGCATCGGCATTCTCGTGGATGACGCCATCGTCGTGGTCGAGAACATGGTGCGCCACTTCCGGCTGCCGGAGAATCATGGCCGCTCGATGAGCGAAGTTGCGGTGGAGGCGGTCGCCGAGGTGGGCAACCCCACCATTCTGGCCACCTTCGCCGTGATTGCGGCGGTGCTGCCGATGGCCTTTGTCCGCGGCCTGATGGGGCCGTACATGCGGCCCATTCCCGTGGGAGCCTCGGCGGCCATGCTCTTCTCGCTGCTGGTGGCCTTTGTGGTTTCGCCCTGGGCCGCGATGCGGCTGCTGGGCAGGCATCTTGCCGGGGCCAAAATACTGGAACCGGAGACAGAGAACTGGCGGACCAGGCTCTATCGCCGCATCATGACGCCGCTGATCCGCTCCGCGCGCAATCGCGTCCTGTTCTTCATCGGCGTGGCTGTGCTGCTGCTGATCTCGGTGGCGCTGGTGCCGCTGGGGCTGGTGCGCGTCAAGATGCTGCCCTTCGACAACAAGAGCGAGCTGCAGGTGGTCATCAATATGCCCGACGGCACGCCGCTGGAACAGACGGCGCGAGTCGCCCAGGCGCTGGGCGAGGAGCTTGCGCGGCAGCCGGAAGTGCTCAACTACCAGACTTATACCGGAACCTCCGGCCCCTATAACTTCAACGGGCTGGTGCGCCACTACTACATGCGCCGCCAGCCGAACCAGGCCGACATCCAGGTGAACCTGCTGCCCGCAAAACAGCGCAGCGTGCAGAGCCATGCGATCGCCAAGCGGCTTCGTCCGTTGCTGGACGCGATCGGCAACCAGTACGGCGCGCGCATCCAGGTGAGCGAGGTTCCGCCAGGGCCGCCGGTGGTGCAAACGCTGGTGGCGGAGGTCTACGGTCCGGACCTGGATGGCCAGACGCAGGTCGCCCAGCAGATCAAGTCGATCTTTCAGAACACTCCGGGCGTTGTGGATACGGACTGGTACGTCGAAGACCCGCAGCCGAGGCTGGTGATGCGCGTGGATGAGGTCAAGGCGGCGCAGCATGGCATCGCGGTCTCCGATGTGACCCATGCCCTGGCGCTCGCCCTCTCAGGAACGCAGGTCGGCCTGGTCCACGATCAGGCCGCGCGCGAGCCTGTGCCCGCAATCGTCGAAGTTGACCGCGCGGACCGTTCCTCCGAGCAGGGCCTGGAGAATATCCGCCTGCCCGGCGCGGACGGCGGCATGGTCTCGCTGCGCGAGTTGGTGACCGTCGAACACAAGACGATCGAGCCCAGCATCTATCACAAGAATCTGCGCCGCGTGGTTTATGTCACGGGAGACGTGGCGGGAGCGGAAGAGAGCCCGGTCTACGCCATCCTGAAGATGAACAAGGAGCTCGACCATCTCACGCTTCCGGCCGGATACACACTGGCCCGCTACAACGCCGTCGATGCCGGATTCGACCGACCACTACTCGATGAAGTGGGACGGCGAATGGCACATCACGATCGAGGTCTTCCGCGATCTGGGGCTGGCCTTCGCCGCCGTGCTGGTTCTCATCTACGTGCTGGTGGTGGGCTGGTTCCGGTCCTTCATCGTGCCGCTGATCATCATGGCGCCGATTCCGCTTACGCTGGTGGGCATCCTGCCGGCGCACGCGATGCTGGGCGCGTTCTTCACCGCGACCTCGATGATCGGCTTCATCGCCGGGGCCGGAATCATCGTGCGCAACTCGATCATCCTGGTCGACTTCATCGAACTTCGGCTTCGCCAGGGAATGCCGCTGGCCGAAGCGGTGATCGACGCCGGCGCGATTCGCTTCCGCCCCATGCTGCTGACCGCGGCAGCGGTTGTCGTCGGCGCAAGCGTGATTCTCTCCGACCCCATCTTTCAGGGGCTTGCATTCTCGCTGATTGCCGGAGCGGTGGCTTCGACGTTCCTCTCGTGGCCGACCATTCCGGTGCTCTACTACATGGTCCACTCCCGGCGCGAATCCGGGGCCGGACCCGAACCTAACCCGAAACCGAACAAGGAGAATCTCTATGACAGTTGAACGCGGCTGTGCGCCTGATGGCAGGCGTCATGGTGTTGTTATCGCTTGCGCTTGCGCATTTCTTCTCGCCCTATTGGCTGTGGCTGACGGTATTCGTCGGACTCAACCTGTTGCAGTCGGCATTCACCAACTGGTGCCCTGCCATGGCGATTTTTCGCGCCATGGGGATGAAAGATGCCGGCTGCGGAACGACCGACTGAGGTGGAGATGCACGGCAGAAATCAAAGCGAGCGAATCAAGGATGAAATCTATCGCCAGATGTTCCGCTGGAGGCGAATCGTCCAGGCGCCGAGATGAATCTCGCGCTTGCATTGCTGCGCGCATGGATCGCGCTGACTCCAAATCGAAAGCGGCAAGGAGCGAGCATGGCTGAAGAAGATTTGCCCGATCTGCCTTGACATGATCGAGACCGCCAGCAGACGGAAGACAAGAGAGTCCATGCACTCAGTGAGCGCCATGTTGAATGCCATGCACGGTGAATCTTATAAATTCCGGCAGAACTTGTTATGGATCCCGCACGCGGCGGAATATACTGGTGATGTTCTTGATGACTCCATGCGATGCGACCTGAACTGATCCAAGCCGCAGATCTGTTGCGCCTCAACACTCCCGAAGCTGTCGAAGAGGCGATCGGCTTGCTTCAGAATACGGTCTATTCCTTCAGCATGAAGGTCTGCGGGCATCCTGAAGATGCGGAAGACACCATGCAGGAGGTGCTCTTCCGTTCCCTCGGGCACCTGGCCAAAATTCAGGATCCGCAGGCTCTCGCGGTCTGGCTTTACACCGTGACAAGAAACCGCTGCTGGCGCATGCGCCGCAAGAGTGCACGTGCTCCCCGGCAGACGCTCTCGCTGGATGAGTTGATGCCGGATGATGCGGAACTGGGACGATTGTTGCAGGATGCAGCGGAGGGTCCCGAGGGCAACCTGCTCCACGCCGAGCAGCACCACCTGCTGCACCAGGCCATTTTGCAATCCCGGCGCCCTTGCGCATGGTTCTGGTGCTCCACGATATGGAGGAGCTGACGACCGAGCAGGTTGCGCAGATTCTCGATCTGCAGCCGGGAACGGTGCGCGTCCGGCTTCATCGGGCGCGCCTTAGGTGCGCAAGGAGATGAGCCGGGTACTGGAGGCTGCGCCCCAAAACAGATAGGCGCGGAAACAACGAAGCCTCGGGCTAAACGAGCAAGGCGGGAAGCGTCCCGCCGAATGCCGGGATCTATTTTCGAACCTCTCAGAGTATCTGGATGGCCGGGTGGAACCCCGCACCTGCGACCAGATGCGCGAGCATATCGAGGCGTGTCCGGCCTGCGTTGCGTTTCTCCGCGACTTGCGGGTTGCCATCGACCGTTGCCGTTCGCTGGAGATTCCCTGCGATCCGGCCGTAGCGCCGCGTTTGCGCTCTATCCTGACCCAGGAATACCTGCGCATGCTGGGGATGACAGGCGCGGAAAAACTCTCCGCGGTTCTGTAACGAATCACCGCTCCCATGCCTTTTTTTCCATAGAGGCGACAGCCAGCGTGGTAAACTGCGCGTATGTCAGGAGTCCCGGCTTCCCGGACATTCCGGCGCAATGCACTAGCTTTATGCCTGTGCCTGCTGGCGTTCGCCTTTGCGATTGAGGCCAAGTTTGCCTGGTATGGTCCTGAGAGCGGGCCTGGGAGCGAGATACGCGCCGCAAAGGCGCTTCCCGCCGAACTGCCAAAGGCTGTGATGTGCGGCGACCCTGCGCCCGGACCCATCCCACTCCAACAATCAATTTGCATTCCTGGCAACTTTGACACTCACATGCTTTCTGTTTGCAGTGTTAATGCCTGGGCGTAGCATCGTATCCCATCATCATCGGGTTTCAACTGAAGCGTTTTTCTCCCCAAATCTCTTCTTTCGCCCTCCGCCTGTTAGTTAGTGTTCCAGGACCACGGACTTACATTGCGTCTCCAGTCTTTCCGCGGCTAAGTTTGCCGGTTCGCGACGGCATGGTTGGCCGAAGCGCTAGTATGTCGCTGCCGGGAAGGCTGCTATTGGTTGTTCTCCGTCTATATTGATGGGCGAGGGCGCCGGTGGCAGCAGGCTCATCGCGGAACGAAGGCTGGCGCATTCGGGGCATTCGCAACCGGGAACGGCCAATCCATTCGCGACGCCTGTATGCAACGAATTGCTATCCCGATGCCGCCGGTTCAGTCTAAAATTCGTTGCGGCCAAGTACCAGGACACGCAGAAGAATGCTGAATCCAGGAGTATCACCGACATGTACAAGCAAAACAAATTGACCGCGGCCGCCGCATTGGCGTTGTGCGCCCCCTTCGGCATCACCGCCTGTCATTCCAGCGCCGGCAATTCCGGGGCAAATGCCGCTGAGGTTCCGTCCGCAAAGGTTGCCGCGCACAGCGGGGCGATATCTCCCACGTTCTGACGCTGGCCGGACAATTCCAGCCGTACCAGGTCGTCGATGTTCATCCCAAGGTGAGTGGCTACATGGCGCGCATCAACGTAGATATCGGCGACATCGTTCATCAGGGTCAAACGCTGGCGGTACTCGAGGTGCCGGAGTTGAAGGCGCAGTTGCAGCAATCGGTATTTCAACTCCAGCAGAGCAAAGAGGAGATTACGCGGGCCCAGCACGAGATCAATCGCGCCGAGGCTACGCACGCAGCGCTGCACGCAGCCTCGGAGCGGCTTAAGCAGGCCGCCGCGGGGCGGCCCGGCCTGATTGCACAACAGGAACTGGACGATGCGCAGGCCAAGGACCTGTCGTCGGAGTCGCAGGTGGACGTCGCCAAAGCTGCAATGGCAGCGGCCCAGGAGCATGCAGGCGCCGCGCTCTCTGAGAATCAGCGCGTCGAGGCGCTGCACAACTACACCAACGTCACGGCGCCGCTGGACGGCGTGGTCATCTGGCGCTACGCGGATACCGGGGCTCTCATTCAGGGCGGCACCAACTCCAACAGCCAGGATCTTCCCATCGTGCGTCTCTCGCAGAGCAATCTTTTGCGCCTGCGCATTCCCGTGCCTGAAAACGACGTGAAATATGTTCACGCCGGCGATCTTCTCCAGGTGCGCGTGGATGCCATCGGCCGGTCCTTCACCGGAAAGATCGTGCGCTTCACGCGCGATGTGAACTTCGAGACGCGTACCATGGAGACCGAAGTCGACGTGGAGAACAAGGATCTGTCCATCGCTCCGGGCATGTACGCCAATACACTGCTCCAACTGGCCCACGTGCAGGCGTGGTGACCATCCCCGTGGAGGCGCTGGTGCTGAACGGGCAGCAGCAGACGGTCTACGTGCTCGACAGCAGCAATCGTGTTCACATTCGCAACGTCGAGATCGGCCTGGAAGGCTCGAAGCTGGCGGAGATCACCAAAGGGCTGAATCCCGGCGAACGGGTGGTGGTGGGCGGCCAGGATAAATACCACGAGAACGAAGAGATCAGTCCGTTGGTAATCTCCGCGCCCGCTTCGGAGACCGTGCAGGATACGGGCGGCATGATCGACATGAAGGCCGAAGGAAACGATGGAGGCGCGCACTAATGCCAAAGTTTGCTCTCCGATTCCCCTTCTTCATCCTCATGCTTTGCCTGGTCGTGGCGTTGATCGGCAGCGTCACAGTGGTTCGCATGCCGGTGGACCTCTTCCCCAAGATCGATATGCCGGTGGTCGTGGTGGCCACGTTCTATAACGGCATGCCGCCGGAGCAGATTGAAGCCGACATCACCAACACCTTTGAGCGCTTCTTTACTCTGGCTGCCAACATCGACCACAGCGAGTCGCGTTCGCTGACCGGCGTCAGCCTGATCAAGATTTACTTCAAGCCGGGCACCGACCCCAACGCGGCATTGAGCAACATCGCCAATCTGGCGATGGCCGACCTGCGCCGCCTGCCGCCGGGAACGCTGCCTCCGGTGGTGCTGGGCATGGATGCTTCAACCCAGCCGGTCTGCCTGGTGACCCTCAAAGGCCAGGGGCTGAACGAGACCAACCTCAAGGACCTGGCGCAGTTCCAGGTGCGCAACCAGATATCCAACGTGCAGGGCGCCTCGGTGCCGCAACCTTACGGCGGAACCTACCGGCAGATCCAGATCTATGTCGATCCGCTGAAAATGGAAGCGCGCAACCTGAGCCTGAACGACGTGGTGACGGCGGTGAACAGCTCGAACCTGATTTTGCCCGCGGGCGACGTGCGCATCGGCTCCAAGGATTTCAACATCTACGCCAACAGCCAGTTTCCCGACGCCAACTCGATGAACTCGATGCCGCTGAAGTCGGTGGGCAACTCGTCGGTGCTGGTGGGCGATATCGGCAAGGCGATCGACTCCGGCGCACTGCAATACAACATCGTCCGCATCGACGGACAGCGCTCGGTTTATGTGCCCATCTTCAAGCAGGGCGGCGACAGCAATACCATCACCATCGTCAATGGGATCAAGGCCGCCATCAAGAACCTGGTCGATATTCCCGAGTCGCTGAAGACCGCGGTTGTCTTCGACCAATCGGTTTTTGTGAAGCTGGCCATCAGCAATGTGTCGAGGGAAGCGGCTATCGGGCTGGTGCTGACTGGCGTGATGATCCTGTTCTTTCTGGGCAGTCCCCGCGCCACGGTCGCCGTGGTGTTGTCTGTTCCGCTCTCCATGGTGGTCTGCCTGCTGATCACCAATTACATGGGCGGCTCCATCAACACCATGATTCTGGGCGGCCTGGCGCTGGTCTTCTCCCGACTTATCGATAACGGCGTCATCGTGCTGGAAAATATTTTCCGCCACATGGAAATGGGGGAATTGCCGCAGGAGGCCGCGGAGAAGGGCGGCACCGAGGTCTCGATGGCGGTGCTGGCCGCCACCTTCACCACCTCCATCGTATTCTTCCCGGTCACATTTTTCAGCGGCGTCAGCAAGTACATCTTTACGCCGATGGCGCTGGGCGTGGTGCTTTCGATTTTCGCTTCGTACTTCTTCGCTATGACGGTGGTGCCGCTCTTCTGCGCGAAATTCATTCACCTGCGCGACGATGATGAACATCCGGAAGCATGGAAGCCCAGCTTATTCCGCCGCATGGTGGATAAGTTCAACGAAAAATTTCAGACGATGCTGTACTGGTACGAGGATATTGCCATGCGGGCAATGCGGCGGCCCGGCTTTACCGCTCTGACTATCTCCGGCGGCGTATTGCTGGTTTTAGCGGCGACGGTTCCGTTCGTAGGCCGCGCTTACTTCCCACGCACTGACCCAGGGCAATTCATCATCAATGTCCGCATGCCCAGCGGAACGCGGCTGGAGGTCAGCAACGACTACATCGCCAAGGTGGAGAACATCATCCGCAATGTGGTGAAACCATCCAGATCTGGACATGATCGTCTCCAATATCGGTGTTTACCCTGACCTTTCCGCCATCTACACCACCAACGCCTCGATGGACACTGCCTTTGTGCAGACCAGCCTCAAGGAGCGCCACAGCGTCGGCAGCTATGAGTACATGCGCCGCGTCCAGCAGGAGCTATCGCGACGAAATGCCGGAGCTCTCCACTTACATCCAGGCAGGCGGCCTGGTCGATTCTGTCATCAACCAGGGCCTGCCCGCGCCCATCGACATCCAGATCAAGTCGCAAGAGATGGATAAGTCCTATGCGCTGGCGCGGCAACTGGCCACGAAGATACAGGCGATGCCTAACGTGAGCAACGTATATATTCCGCAAAGCATCGATTATCCCGGCCTGGCCCTGAATATAGATCGCGAGCGCGCCAGCCTGGTGGGGCTCTCCGCCAGAGAGGTGGTGGACGACGTGATCACCGCTCTCACTTCGGACGGCATGGTCGCTCCCAGTTACTGGATCGATCCGAAGACGGGCAACAACTACATGGTCACGGTCCAGTATGCCAATAGCTGGATCAACAACATGTCGATGGAAGATCTGAAAAACATTCCATTGCGCGGCGTGAGGCCTGCCGGCTACGGCCCGATGCAGCAGGGCGGGCAAGCTGACGCGTTGAATGCGAAATACTTCACCGGCGACCATGCCGAGGGCTACATTCCGCTGGGCGCTGTGGCCGACATTCAGCAGATCAATACGCCGACAGAGGTCGATCATAACCAGATTCGCCGCGTGATCGATATTTACGTGGCCACAAAGACCGAGGCGTTGCAGGGCGTGGGCGCGCGGGTCGACAAGCTGCTGGCGGAGACGAAGCACGACCGGAACACAGTGCTGGAGGTGCGCGGGGCGGTCGTCAGCATGAACCAGGCCTTCCACGACTTCGGCGTTGGGCTCATCATTGCCATCCTGCTGGTCTATCTCATCCTCATGGCCCAGTTCGCTTCGTTCGTCGATCCGTTCATCATACTCATGGCCATTCCTCCGGGTCTCGCGGGCGTCGCGCTCATCCTGCTGGTCACCGGAAGCACATTCAACATCATGTCGCTGATGGGCGTCATCATGATGGCCGGCATCGTAGTGTCAAACAGCATCCTGATCGTGGAGTTTTCCGGCATTCTTCACAAGCAGGGCATGCCGCTGATGGAAGCCACTGTGGAGGCCTGCAAGGTTCGCCTGCGCCCCATTCTGATGACTTCGCTGGCCACGCTGCTGGGCATGATTCCCATGGCGTTTGGCCTGGAAGCCGGCAGTGAGCAGTACGCTCCGCTGGCGCGGGCCATCATCGGCGGATTGGCCGTTTCCGTCGTTGTCACCATGTTCCTCGTTCCCGCCGTGTATCTCGTGATTCATGGCCGCCACGAGGCAAAGAACGCTCTCACAGAGGGATAGACCATGAAGAAACACAGCAGAACACAATTGCTTCCTGCCGCGTGCGTGGTCTTTCTGGCCGCCAGCTTTTCGCTTGCGCCAAATGCGCAGCAACTGCCTGCGCCCACCACGCCGCCAGCCACGAGCCTGACATTGGCCGAGGCCGAGCGCATTGCCATCCAGCACAACCCCAACATCAGCGTGGCGCGGCTCCTGGAGCTGGCGCAGGCGCAGGTGACGCGCGAGGTGCGCGCCAGCGAACTGCCCACCGCGACAGGCAGCCTGACAGCAGTGGACGCGCACGCCAACAGCCGCATCACAGCAGGCTTGTTGAACAACCCAAGCATTTATGATCGCGCCGCGGGCGGACTTACGGTAAGCCAACTCGTCACCGACTTCGGCCGCACGCACAATCTCGTTCTCAGCGCGCGGTCCAATGCGCGGGCGCAAGTGGAAAGCGAGCGAGCCACAGAGCTGGACATCATCCTCACCGTCGATCAGGCCTTTTATCAGGCGCTCACTTCCCAGGCGGTGCTCAAAGTGGCCCAGGAAACTGTAACCCGCGCCAGGCCACGGTGGACGAGGTCGGCGCGCTCACCGCCTCAAAGCTCAGATCGGATCTGGACCTGAGTTTTGCCAATGTAGAGCTCTCCCAGGCAAAATTGTTGCTGCTGGACGCGCAGAACAACACCCAGGACGCTATGGCGAGCCTCAATACCGTGCTCGGCTCCGAGAAAGACGATCATTACACGCTGGTGGATGAAACTTCAGCCAATCCCGAGCCCGCTCCACAGGATGCCGAGCCCCTGGTGCAAACGGCATTTGGAGCGCGCCCCGATCTCTCCGCGCTCAATTACAACTACACCGCGGCACGGCAGTTCAGCACCGCCGAACGCGATTTGTGGATGCCAACAGTCTCGGCTATAGCCGCCGCGGAAGGCACGCCGGTGCGCGCGGACCAGATCAACTCTTCCTGGTATGGCGCCGCCGGAGCCAACATCAACATTCCTGTTTTCAATGGATTTCTCTTCAATGCGCGCGCGCGGGAAGCGAGCCTACGCGCCAACGCGGCCCAGGAGCAGGTGAGGAACCTCCGCGACATAATCGCACGCGATGTGCGCACGGCCGTGCTCAATGCGCAGGCCGCTTTCCAGCGCATTGGCGTCACGCAAGAGATGCTCAACCAGTCGAACATGGCGCTGGACCTCTCGCAGGCCCGGTACAAGATCGGGTTGAGTGACATTATCGCGCTCACCCAGGCGCAATTGGCGCAAACCCAGGCTGAGATCGCCTTTGTCAACGCGCGCTATGCGTACCAGACAGCTTTAGCCGTGCTGAGATTCCAAACTGGCCAATAATCCGCCGTTCGATTGCCCAAAGAGGACTCTTGATCCGTTCCAGTTTTTCTTCCCAACTAATCTTTCTTCCCGCCTGATCCGCTTGACTTACCCAGCCCTGGCGCCATGCAGAGTTGCTCCATTTCACTCAAAGCAGGAGGCTTGATAGCCACTGAAATAGGGAGCCAGCGTAAAATATTTTGAAGAGGTTCGTGGAGGGCAATACGGTGATTTTTTGCAGTAAATTCGCTCTGTCAACTTCCGGCTTTCCATGATTTGCGATTTACTCTCAAATGTTACGCGTAGAAATCCATGTTGTTGATTTTGATTTGGTAAACAAACTACCAGGCTAACAGTGGTCTGTGGGCGCTCACACAAGAGATTCCGCGGGCTGAAAGGGTCCAAGAAAGGGTTCAGAAGATGCGCCTCTGCAGGAAGGGTTTTGCCGCGCCGGTGGTTCTGAGTGTGTTGCTGGCTGCGCCGGTGGCCGGCCGCGCCACCAGTTGCACCACGCAGGCCGCGCTGTTGCCGCAGGATCGCGATGAGCTGGCGGCGACCGGGGGACGGCTGGCCCTGGCCGTGGCCGAGCAGGATCTTGTCACGCTGAAGGCCGCTCTGCTGCCCGCCGTGGCCCAGGACTGGGATGGAATCAGCGGAGTGGTCGAGGCTTCCGCGTCGCTGATGAAGGGCGGGCAGATTCAACTACGCAGCCTCTACCTGCTGGACGCAACCAGCCTGACCGCGCCCGCCGACACTCAGTTCTTCTGCACCAGCGCCAGCGGCGCGCTGACCGTGATCCTGACCATGCGGGCGCTGCCGCCGGGCCGTTACGCCGTGGTGTTGGCCGACGCGGCCGGCGCGCCCTACGCCGGCCAGTTGGGCTTCATTCTGGCTTGGGATGGCCCCGCCGACGGCTGGAAGCTGGGCGGCCTGACCGTCCGTCCGGGCGCACTCGACGGGCAGAACGGCGTTTGGTGGTGGTCGCACGCCCGCGAGCTGGCCAGGACTGGTCAAGATAAGATTGACGGATGGAGCGCATGGTACGCCTACGAAACCGCGCGGATGCTGCTGCTCCCGGTGGATTTCCTCTCCTCGCCGAATCTGGACAAACTGGGCACGGAGCAGTCAGCCATCAAGAATTCTCCGCAAGACGCGTTTCCTTTGGCGCTCTCCGACGGTCCGCGCACCTGGAAGATCGACTCCGTGCGGCTTGATCCGACGCTGCTGCACGCCGACCTGGGCGTGGCCTACGAATCGATGGGAATCACTGATCCGGCGGCCCAGCGCACCGAGGCCATTACCGTGCTGAGCGCGTTTCTCAAGACGCAGCCGGGGCTGCGGGAGAACTTTCACGGGATGTGGGCCTACGCGGTGAAGGACGGCAAGCGGACCCCGGTGATCGAGTTGCCCATGGCGCAGATACCGTAGAGGCAGGGAATAGGGAATAGGGTTCAGCTCTGTTTTGGGGGAGGGTAGCATTTATGAAGGTTTTTCATATCGCTCTTGCTGCCGCACTTATTCTTTGTGGGTTCGGCTTATCGCCAGCGCAAGAATTGAAAACGCCAATTCTGATCTCTCCAGAAGAGATTGGAGCAAGGCTCGTAGATGCGATCAAAAATCGAGACATTGCGCCATTTATGGAGTTTGTATCGGAATCAGGAATTGATGTCGGGATAGATGGACCGACGATTCCTGCTGCAATTTTCAGAAATCAGCTTCGGCAAAAACGAGGCGTTTATTGTGACATTATGGGCGGCTTGTGCAGTCATGACCCAAACAAGAGCAAGATAGATAATTCGCTTCGCGGGCTTATTCTTCGACAGCCGATCAAGCTCGAATACCATTCGGTTGGGGGTATCCCAAACGAAATTGAAGTTAGAGCCATGAAGGAAGCGAGTCCAGACGAGGTTCTGTTCAGCCTCTTCCTAGACAAGAAGAGCGGCGGTTGGAGGCTAGTAGGCATTGAATACGATTGATTGCGATCTCTCTGCGAGTTGCATTATCTACGAATGACAGGAAGACAAGAAAGGCACAAGACAATGGCAGCAATTATCGATTTGCGTTCGGATACAGTCACTCGACCCACGACCGAGATGCGCGCAGCAATGGCTGCGGCCGAAGTGGGCGACGATGTTTATGGCGAGGACCCTACCGTCAATCTTCTGGAGCGGCGCGCGGCGGAGAGATTCGGCCGCGAGGCGGCGCTCTTTGTGCCTACCGGCACCATGGGGAATCAGATCGGCATCCGGCTGCACACGCAGCCCGGCCAGGAGGTAATCGCCGAGTCGCGGGCGCACATTCTGGATTGGGAGATGGCTACCACTGCGGTGTTTTCCGGCTGCTTGGTGCGCGCCGTCGCCGCCGAGCGCGGCATTCTGACCTGGAAGCAGATTGAGCCGGCGATCTACGCGCGCGGGGCCTTTCGCGCCGCCACTGGCCTCATCGAGATTGAGAACACGGCCAATCTTGCGGGTGGCACGGTGACGCCGTTGCCGGTACTCGAGGAGATTTGGGCCGGGGCGAAAGAGCGCAAGCTCCCGGTGCACCTGGATGGAGCGCGCATCTTCAATGCGGCTGTGGCGCTGGGCGTGGATGTGAAGGCGATCACTCGCGGATTCGACACGGTGATGTTCTGCTTGTCGAAGGGGCTGGGCGCGCCGGTTGGGTCTATGCTGGTGGGCTCGGCGGAGTTGATGGCGCGGGCGCGGCTTTATAGAAAAGCATTAGGCGGTGGAATGCGGCAGGCGGGCATCCTGGCCGCGGCAGGGCTGATCGCGCTGGAGCAGGGTCCGGCACGGCTGCATGAGGACCACGCCAACGCGCGCCTGCTGGCCGAGGCGCTTTCCAGAATCGAGCGAGTGGAGATCGATTTCGATGCGGTCGAGACCAATATCGTGATTTTCCGGCTGACGGGCGGGCTGAGCGCGGCCGATCTATCGGCGCGGCTGAAGGCGCGCGACATTCTGGCCAATGCGGTCGGGCCGGATGCGATGCGCCTGGTCACGCACCATGACGTGGATCGCGCGGCATGCGTGACGGCGGCCGAGGCGCTGACCGAGGAGATTGAGGCGGCAGCCAAGGCGGCGTGAGCGCGGCAGCTAGAACATTTTCAGAGTTCCCATAATGCAGGCATTGTGCTATCTCAGCCTAGCCTCAGGGAACGAAATGCAGGTTCTTCGGCTCCGCTGCGCTTCGCTCAGAATGACAGCGAGTGTAGGGCACATTCTATTCTCTTCTTTTATCTGATCCCTGATCCCTGATCTCTGACCCCTGATCCCAGTTCATTTCAGGGCTCCAGCAGAATCTTGCCGGTCGTCTTGCGCGCTTCGAGATCGGTCTGCGCCTGCACGGCCTCGGCCAGCGGATACACAAACTCGGTACGCAGCTTGAGTTCGCCATTCGCGGCCCAGCCCAGCACATCGCCGGCGCGCCATTCCAGTTCCGCCCGCGTCGCCACGTAATGCCATAACGTGGGGCGTGTAATGAAGAGCGAACCCTTGCCGCTGAGCTGAATCAGATCGAAGAGCGGCACCGGCCCGCTGGATGCGCCAAAAAGGGCGAGCAGCCCGCGCGGCCTGAGGCAGTTCAGGCTGCCTTCAAACGTGTCCTTGCCTACCGAGTCGTAGACCACGTCCACGCCCTTGCCGCCGGTCAGCCGCTTGACCTCCGCCTCGAAGTCCTGATGGGTGTAAAGAATCGCATCCGAAGCGCCCGCCTCGCGCGACAGCTTCGCTTTGGCCTTGGTGGAGACCGTGGTAATCACCCGCGCCCCCAGCCGCGAGGCTATCTGCGTCAGCAGCAGGCCCACGCCGCCGGCCCCGGCATGAACCAGCGCCGTCTCCCCGGCCTTCAGCGGAAAAGTGGAGTGAGAAAGGTAGTGCGCCGTCATCCCCTGCAACAAGGCGGCTGCGGCCTGCTGCATGCTCAGCCCGACTGGCACCTTGACCAGCGATGCAGCGGGAACCAGCGCGTACTCGGCATAGCTGCCCAGCACACTCACCGAGGCAACCGCGTCGCCGGCAGCAAAACCCGTCACGCCCGGACCCAATTCCTCCACTGTGCCCGCCGCCTCGCTGCCAGGCGTCAGCGGCAGCGCCGCCTTGTAGACGCCCTTGCGAAAGTAGACCTCGATGAAGTTGACCCCAACGGCTTCCACGCGGATCAACACCTGGCCCGGCCCCGGCTGGGGAATGGGCAACTCGGCCAGCTTCAGAACCTCCGGCCCACCTGTCTCGTGAATCTGGATGACTTTCATCTCAGGTTCAGGATGAACCCTGGGGCCGTGCGACTGCAAGGGGCTGGGTTATAACAACGGCGAGCGATACACGTGGCACATGAATATTCAGAAACACCGAGCCCCGCCCAGGCAATGCCCAAGCGGGGCCTAATGCATTTCTGTTTCCTGATTCCTATTCCCTGTCCTTACCCTTTCGACAATATGCCCGGCTCTTCCGGCGCGCGCAGACGCACCAGGCGCTCGATGGCATACGGCGTGCGCTGCTGGCCGGTGTAGAAGTGGCGCACCTGCAACTCGCCCAGCAGGCCAAGGGCCAGCAACTGTATGCCGGCGACAATCAGCACCGAACCAATGACAAACATCGGCCCATGAAGGCGCATCACGTCCATGTGAGGGTTGAGAATCTTTATTCCCAGCAAAATGGCAGCCATGCAACTGCCTGCCAGGATACCCAACGCGCCGAAGCCGCCAAAGAAATGCAGCGGCCGATTCATGTGCCTGAGTAGGAAGCGAATGGTCAGCAAGTCGAAGAAGACGCCGAAGGTGCGCCCGATGCCGTAGTGGCTCTTGCCCCGCTCGCGGGGTACGTTCCTGATAGGAATTTCGCAGATCGACGCGCCATACCAACTGGCCAGAGCGGGGATGAAGCGGTGCATCTCGCCATAGAGCGGAATATTCTGGATCACCTCGCGGCGATAGGCTTTGAAGGTAGTGCCGAAGTCGTGAATGTCAACGCCGGATAGCTTGGCCATCAGCCAATTGGCGCAGCGCGAGGGGAAGCGGCGCATAACAAAATTGTCAACCCGCTCCTTGCGCCAGCCGCTCACCACATCGTATCCCTCCTCCAGTTTTTCCAGGAAGTTGGGAATCTCGCCGGGGTCGTGCTGGAGGTCGCCGTCCATAGCCAGGATGAACTCGCCCGTAGAGTGGTCGAACCCTGCAGCCAGCGCCGAAGTCTGCCCGAAGTTGCGGCGCAGCTTGATCACGAGCACCCGGCTGTCCACCTTGGCAATCTCTCCCATCAGTTTGTAGGTGCGGTCATTGGAGCCGTCGTCCACCAGCACCAGCTCAAAACTTTCGCCTACCTGTTCCATCACCTGCTTCAGGCGCGCGTACAAGACGGTCACGTTCTCTTCTTCATTATGAAAAGGGACGACAACTGAATATTTCGCCATATTATCCATATTATTTAGTAGACGCTGCTTCGATGATAAAAGATTACATTTCCTTTTGGAATGGTGGCCATTTCGTGCACAAAATGAAATACAGAGACGCGTGGGCCGGGAGGAAAGCTACCTGTCCAGCTCGTCGAGCATGGCCTGCATCTCGCTGACGGCATGACGGTTGCCGCTACGCGCGGCACAACCGATGCCCTGCTTCAGCCGCTCCCTGGCTTCTTGAGTGCGGCCCTCCGCGGCCAGCGTCTGCGCGGCCATGAAGTAGCCCGCCGTGTAGTCCGGATCGTTGGCCAGCAGCGTATCAAACTCGGCCAGCGCCGCGGCAGTCTCGCCGCAGCCGGCAAGTTCCATGGCAACCCCATACCGGGCAAAACTGTTCCGTGGGTCCAGCTCCAGAATCTCTTTCAGCCCTGCGATCTTGTCCATTTTGCTCGAATGGGGCCATCCCGCGCCCAAGGGGGATTTGCGTATTTGGCGGCGATTGCCGAAACTGGAAGCAAGCGCCCTTTCAGGCCGGCCGCCGCCAGCTTCATTCTATCCGGCAGCAGGCGACTCTGAGCGGCACGCCAGGGAATGGAGCACGTCCACTATGAGTTCCACCGAAAACAATCCCGCAGTCCGCACAGTCGCCAGCACGCAGTCAGAGATGACTGAGCTCATCCTGCCCAACGACGCCAACGTTTTGGGAAATTTGTTGGGCGGTCGGCTGATGCACTTCATCGACCTGACCGCAGGTATCGCCGCCTACCGGCACTCGCGCACCTACGTCGTGACCGCGGCCATGGACCACATCGACTTTATCCATCCGGTTCGTGTCGGCAGCCTGGTCACGCTCAAGTCCAGCGTCAACCGCGCCTTCACCACATCCATGGAGGTAGGCGTCAAAGTGTGGGCGGAAAACCCTTTGTCCGGCGTGCAGGTGCATGTAGCCAGCGCTTTTCTGGTTTTTGTTGCCGTGGATAAGGAAGGCAAGCGTGTGCGCGTGCCCGAGGTGATCCCCGAGACCCCGGAAGAGAAGCGCCATTATGCCGATGCGCTGCTGCGCCGCGAACATCGCGAGGCCGAAGCCGCGCGCCGCAAACAGGAGAAGCTGGCCCACGCCGCACCGAAAAGCGCGCATGCCTGAGAACCGCAATTGCACTGAACCGCATCTAAAAAACAACAGGGTTTCTAAAAGGAGCAACTCCTCACAATGGCTCATTCACCTACCATGCCTTCGCCCGTAGCTTTGCCGGGCATCTCGAAGATCGTCGCCATCGGCTCCGGCAAGGGCGGCGTGGGCAAAACCACGATCGCCGTCAACTTGGCCGTTGCCCTCAGCAGGCTAGGCCAGCGCGTGGGCCTGCTTGATGCCGACATCTACGGCCCCAACGTTCCTCTCATGATGGGCTCAAGCCAGCAGCCTGCCGTCGGGCCGGACAATCGCATCATCCCCAACGAGACTCACGGCATCAAGACCATCTCCATCGGCTACATCTCCCCCGGCGACAAGCCGCTGGTGATGCGCGGACCGATGCTCCACCAGATCATTCGCCAGTTTTTGCAACAGGTGGAGTGGGGCGAACTCGACTACCTGATTGTCGATCTGCCCCCGGGCACCGGCGATGTGGTGATCTCGCTGGTGCAGACTGTGCCGCTGACCGGCGCCGTGGTCGTCTCCACGCCTAGCGACGTGGCCCTGCAGGATGCGCGCAAGGCTCTGGAGATGTTCGGCCAGGTCAACGTCGAGGTGCTGGGCATTGTCGAGAACATGAGCCACTTTACCTGTCCGCATTGCAACAAGGAGATCGATATTTTTTCCCGAGGAGGCGCCGAGCGCACCGCGAAGCAGTTCAACGTTCCCTTCCTGGGGTCGATTGAGCTGGTGCCCGCCATTCGCGAGGGCGGCGACCGCGGACTGCCCGTCACGCTGGCCGGTCCAAAGAGCCCGCAGGCTACCGAGTTTTTTGCTGTGGCGGAAAAGCTGATGGAGCGCGCAGAAGCTGCCGCCGCTGCAGCCACGGATGTGATCGAGATCAGCTGAGCCACCTGCGGCGGGGCCAACTGCCTTCAACAAGCTGCGATGGGCCAACTGTCTTCGGACAGGCCGCACCAGAAAAAAGCGGGGCGCGAACCCCGCTTTTCTATTGGTTGAAAGTGCGATTTACCGCCAGTGTCCTTCCCGCATCTCCCAATGATCGCCCTTGTGAACCCACTTGTGCGCGACCCAACGCTGGCCGGGATGGGGCGGACGCTCCCAGCGGCCGGGGACCCAGACATAACGTCCGTCGTCCCAGCGGTGATAGCCGTCGATCCACACGAATCCCCGCTCCGGCGGCCGGCCGCGTTCTTCGACGATGGGGGCTGGGGGGGCGATGCGGACCACAACCTGCGCGAACGAGGCAGCAGGTAACAGTGTGAATGCAAGCAGTAACGCTAATGCAATCTTCTTCACGATAAATCGATCCTCCTGGGTTTGAATTTCGGAATCATGCAGCCTTGCCGGCCTGCTGATAACTTCAACGTTTTATCACAGGATTAGTTGCGCGTCCAGCCAATCTTTTGTTACACAAGCCGCGAAAATCGATGCTCCGTCGGCCATCGACACTACGTCGTTGACTGGCTAAGATTTATCCATGAGCAATATTTCAGTTGCCGCAGAGGATCACGTCTTTGTTTTGACCGGGGCAGGCATCAGCGCGGAGAGCGGATTGCCGACCTTTCGCGCCGCGGACGGGTTGTGGGCCGGGAATCGGGTCGAGGATGTGTGTACGCCGGAGGCCTGGGAGCGCAATCCGTGGAAGGTGTGGGAGTTCTACTCGGCGCGGCGGAAGGCGGCCGCTGTGGCCGAGCCAAACCCGGCGCACGTTGCGTTCGCCGAGTTGGAGCAGCAGCTGGGCGAGCGCTTCTTTCTCTGCACACAAAATGTGGACGACCTGCACGAGCGAGCCGGCTCCCGCCGGCTGCTGCACATGCACGGAGAGCTGGCCAAATCGCGCTGCGAAGGCGATTGCGGCCGCGCGCCGGTTGAGGATCATGCCCTCTATCGCAGCCTGGACGAGGTGGGCCGCTGCGTGTGCGGCGGACGGCTGCGCCCGCACATTGTCTTCTTCGGCGAGATGCCGCTGGAGATGGATCACATCCAGCAGGAGATCGAAAAGGCAACGCTGATGGTGGTAGTCGGCACGTCGGGTTCGGTCTATCCGGCGGCCAACTTTGTCCATTGGGCGCGACTGAGCGGAGCGCGCACCGTCTACGTGGGACCGGAGCCGCCGCTGAATGCTGGAGCTTTTACGCATGTCGTCGAAGGCAGGGCGGGTGAAGTATTGCCAGGGATGTTTGTAGTCGAGCAACCCTCATAAGCACATTTCAGCGCGACTTGATATACTCCACGCGCCGGAAGCGCAGCGCGCTCCAATCCTCGTCGATAGCCACCGCGCGCACGGTATCAAAGCCCGCGGCCTTCAGTGCATCCCATCCGGTGTCGCGGTTGAAGTCGCACTTGTACTTCTTCGAAGTGCCCTTGGGATAGGCAAACCACACGGTCGCGTCGCCCACGGCGCGCGCGGCCACCGCTCCGGCAAGCGCATCCACCTCGCTCTTCCGCTTGACAAAAGCCAGGAAGAAACCGATCTGCGGAACCGACTCAATGTGGTGGTGAATGGTGAGAACGGGAAGACGCGCAAGCTCCGGGAGAAAGCTCTCGGGCGCATGCAGAACGAGGATCTCCTGCTGATCCTTGAGGTTAAGTATTTCAAATATTCCAGCCATGGATTCTCATGATATTCCCATCGAAGAAATAATCTGCAAACCCGTGGCCGGAATCTGCTCAGAAGTGGAAGCGGTAGCGCAGCTCGGCGGAGATCAGCCGCGGATCGTTGTAATGGAATCCGCCGATGGTGAGCGAGGTATCTTCCAGGACACGGTGGTTGGTGACATTGAGGATGCTGCCGGAGAGCCTCCAATTCTCGCCGATTTTGTGCCCTGCCGACACGTCGAAGGTCGTGTGTACCGGCAAATACGGACCCTGATAAGGGCTTTGAGGGCTGCCTTGCAGTCCGTTGGAAAAGCCGGAGCCATAGTAGACGTTCGATGAGAACCATGAGTGCAACGGGAGATTGGCCGTGAAGCCGGTGTTGAGCGTCTGCCGCTGGTCATGATCGACAGGCGTGTAACTGAAGTCTGGCGGGTTGCAAGCCGGATCTCCGGCAATATTGCAAGTAAAGCCGCCAATTATACTGCCGCGTTGCTCAGCGATCTGGTTGGAGTAAGTCAGGTGAAACTGACCGAGGTGAGCTAGCTCGGGCGAGCGCAGGGTCATCTCCCAGGCGCGCACGAGCGCTCCATCGACGGCGATGGGGAAGTACATATTCGACTCGCCAAGGTTGGAGTGATCGAGGAAGTTGTTGACGCGGTTTTTGAAGTTAGCTATGTCGAGCAGCCAGCCTTTGTAGGGGATTTGCAGGCCGAACTGGTGCTCTTCGTCGCGCTCGGAGGGCAGGGCGGTAAAGGTGCTTTCGCCGGAGGTCTGCTGACTGGCGTAGTTGAGCACGGAGCTGGAGACGGTCAGGATCGGCGCGGGCTGGGCGAAGTGGCCGTAGAAGCCGCGCAGCACCCAATGCAGGCGGGGACTTCGACCGTCGCGCCGATGCGGGGATAGATGGCGGACTCATTGAGACCTGCGCGGTAGATGGAGAAGCGCTCGCCGCCGAGGAGGGTGACATTGCCCGGCCAAGGCGCAGGTGATTGGCGAGGTAGAACTCGAGCAGAACCAGGCGTCGGCGCTGGCTGAGGCGGTGGGAGTGCTGTTGTGGCGCTGCCGTCGTTGACCTGTACGCCGAAGAGGTCGTCTTCGGTTTGGACGAACGGGTAGAGCCCGGCGGAGAAGCTATTCGAGCCGGTGTCGGCGCGGAGATCGGCCTGGCCGCCTGCATAGTTCGAACTTTGATGCCAGGTGGTGGAGACGGGATTGTCGGTTGGCAGCGAGTCGTAGTCGGCCTGGTTGAAGTGATAGAAGGGCGCGGCGGAAAAGAGCGCACTGGGCGAGAACGTATGAACCCAGTTGGCGATCAGGAAGGTGTCGCGCTCGGTTTGGGCGTCGCGAGCCCCGAGAGAGATCTACCGCCGGAGGGCCTCCTGCTCCCAGTCGTTTGATTGGGGTCATAGGGAACATCGAAATAATCCTGGCGGTATTGCGCGTTCAGCCGCAGTTGATCCTTGGGGGTCTGATTGCGAATCAGCGAAACGAAGCCGCTCTCGGAGTTGGTCGCGTCGTGATAGATTGCAGTGATCGGCGTGGCCAGGCCGTAATTGGAGCGGGAGCCGTTGAGGCTTGCGTACCAGGCGGTCTTCGCGGATGGTCGCCGAGCGAGAGTGCGTTTCGCCGGTGTAGAGGTTGCCGGCGGAGGAGCAGTTCGCCCTCGCGGTCGCGCTCGAAGCCGTTGCGCGGCAGCACATTAAAGACTCCATAGGTCCGGTCGCCCACATCGGCCGCGTAACTGCCGCGCTGCGTCTCCAGCGCGTCGATGTCCTTGGGGTCGATCTGCGGGCCCACGTTGGAGGCGATCTTGGTGTTGGGAATGGCAATGCCGTCGATCAGCCAACTGGTCTGATGGCCGCCGCGCATGTGCAGCATGTCGTGGGTCATGTAAGCGCCGGGAACGTAGTCGGTGATCATCTCCATGCCGATGGTGCGGCTGGCGCCGGGGGTTCTCGATCCTCGCGCGTGATGAGCGTGGTGGGAGTCGCGGAATCGACGGCGGGGAGGGAGTCGGCAGCCCCTGGACGACGACAACTTGCTTCTCTCGGCGCGCGCAGCGAAACATGCAGCACAGGATTGGTGCCCGAAGCGATGGTCAGAGTGCGAGGACCGCGAAGCCGGGGGCCTTGATCTAGGCGATAGACGCCGATTGGCGCCTGGGGCAACTCGTATGGGCCCTCGGAATCCGTGGTGGCGCTCAAAGCGAAGGCCGAATCGGTAGCCTGAAGGGTGACCTTGGCGCTCGCGATGGGCCGGTGCTGAGGATCGTGAACCACTCCATGAATCGTGGCAAAGACATTCCCCAGCGCGGGGATGGATGCGGCGAAAATAAGTAAAACGATAAGCGATGAAAGTAGAAACGCAGGGACATCCCTCGAACCTCCAGACAAAGACTGGCTTATGCGCAGACGAGCCATGGAGCCGCATGAACGCGTGGCGCGATGGATCTCTGGCTGGGAAGAATGTGATTTGATTTTCAGTCGAGAGTCTCTGTGGGAGGCCCGAACGTCCGGCGCGGGCGCGCAGGGGACCTGGGGGACGCGGCGCGGCGGCGAGGGGGGCGGCGGGCGCATGAGGCCGCGCGAGCAGAACCTGCAGGCTCGCCGGTGCCGCGGCCAGCGCATTGATCGAGGCAATAAATTTGGCAGGTCTATAGCCGTGGCTCCAAGTGGGCAGGTCATCGGCGCGGTGGCGATGGGTTTGCCCGGCGCGGCCTTGGCCATCACCAAGGCATCATCCCCGGGTACATCGCGCAGTGGTGCTTGCCGTGGCGGCGGCAGCAGGGCGGCAGGCGCGACTCGCTCGTGGCCGACAGCCCCAAAGCCAGAGAGCCGAAGCCGAAGAACAGAATCAGGAATAGGGAAAGCCCGCGCCTCATCTGGAACTTATTGATACATAAGGCTCGGTTATATTCCACTTCTCCCGCGTGGGACGCGCCGCGCCCGCGCTCAGGTATCATCGGGTTGTTGCGATCTTTCATCCGCCTCCCAAGAGGAAACGCCCGTGTACGAATCGAATCCCGCCGCGCCGTCGAAAGATTATTCAGTAAGTCGTAATCCCGCGTCCATTGGGGTCCGCTGCGCACGCGCTCCTTCGGCTTCGGAACCGTGGCCGGTTCGGTAGCGCGGATTCTCGCCGAGTCTCGCCCCGAGGGGATCGTAGCGACCCGCATCTACGCGCGCAGCCTGGCTCAAAAGCGGCATGTGGACTGGCTTCCCGCGAGCGTCGTTTGGAGCGAGGACGCCGATGCCGTGCTGGCTTCCGATGTGGACGTAGTGGTGGAGCTGGCGGGCGGCCTCGATCCGGCCGGAAGCTGGGTGCGCGCGGCGCTCAACGCCGGCAAGAGCGTGGTCACCGCCAACAAGAAGCTGATTGCCTATCAGGGCGCGGAGATGGAGCGGCTGGCCGCGGCCAAGGGCGGACAGTTGAAATACGGCGCAGCGGTGGCCGGCGGTATTCCCGCGATTCCGGGACTTGAGCAAGGGCTGGCCGGCGATCAAATCGAGTGCATTGAGGGCATTCTGAACGGCACCTGCAACTTCATTTTGAGCAGGATGCAAGAGGGCGCCGAGTACTCGACTGTGCTGGCCGAAGCGCAGGCCAAGGGCTATGCCGAGGCCGATCCTACCGAGGACGTGGGCGGCTTTGACGCGCGCGCCAAGCTGTCTATCGTGATGCGGCGGGCGTGGGTGTCGAGGTGGACCTGGAGGAGATTGCGCCCCTGCCCATCACGGCGATTACACCTGTGGACTTCAGCTACGCGCGCGACCTGGGCTGCACCATTCGGCAGATTGCACGGGCCGACCGCGCCAACGGGCAGATCGCGGCCACTGTGGGACCGACGCTGGTGGATCAACATTCGCCGCTGGCCTGGTCGCACGGCACAGAGAACATGGTGATCTTCAGCGGCCGCTACGGCGGCGATGTGGTGTTTTCCGGCCACGGCGCAGGCGGACATCCCACTGCGGTAGCTGTGGTCAGCGACCTGCTGGCCCTGGCGCACGGATCGCGGCGGGTGGAGATTCCGGTCTGTCCCGGCGCGCGTCAGCGCCGAGTTCGAGGTTCCCCATTACATCCGCTTCCTGGTCGATGACCGGCCCGGAATTGTGGCCGAGATTACCGGCGCACTGGCCAAAGAGCAGATCGACATTCGCGCCATCGTGCAGAAGCCCGGCTATCCGCAGCACGCACTGCCCTTCGTGGTCACCGTCGAGCCGTGCAAGCCCTCGGCCCTCAAACGCGCACTGCAAGCCATCCGCGGCAAAGATCATCCTGCTCCAAGCGCCGCTGAATTTGCAGATGCTGGAGTAGCAGGGCAGTTGTCAGTGATCAGAGATCAGTGATCAGCCGTTAGCGTCGTGCTTTTACCCTTGACCCAGCCATGAAGAGAGAAGATTGCCCTTGAACTCCTCATGTGCCAGTTATTTCCTGGTGGCTGCAACGGCCTCGACGAAGAGCCGGTGGACGCGGCGGTCGTGGGAGAGTTCGGGATATAGGGTAGCGGCGAGAATGCGGCCC
This sequence comes from uncultured Acidobacteriaceae bacterium, assembly GCA_963765995.1. GTDB lineage: Bacteria > Acidobacteriota > Terriglobia > Terriglobales > Acidobacteriaceae > Telmatobacter. Next base: position 54,461 of record CAVXYT010000007.1, read on the forward strand.
TGTCGAACCAGCACCGGGAAGCCATCGCGCCGGGCCAGAACCTCGACGCCTGAGCCGGTCTGACTGATGCGCGGAGCGCGAATAAAAACCATCTCCAGCGGGCCGCCGGCGAGGGAGGTCTGGGCAGTTACGATGGCCGAGTCGATCTGGCGGCCGTAGGCGTTGCGCTCGACGATTGCGTCGAGCAGCCCAAGAGAGCGTTGCTGGCGGATCGAGAACTTCCCGAGCCAGCAGGATCACTCCCGCGCAGGTTCCGAAGACGGGTTTGGCGGCGCAGAACTCCTGCAAGACCTCAAAGAAACGGTGCTTCTCCAGGAATTTGAGCATCGTCGTGGATTCGCCGCCGGGCAGCACGAGGCCATCCAAGCGGAAAGCTGCTCCGGCTTGCGCACTTCGATGGGCGCGGCGCCAGACTCGACGAGAGCTTGCGCGTGGCTGGCGTAGTTTCCCTGGATGGCCAGGACGCCGATCTTCGGCAGTTGGACTTCGGTCAGTTCTGTTCCCCGGCGTGCTGGCGAATGGATTGAATACCTCAACTCCCAGGCCACCGAAATCCTTCACGTTGCGAGTCGCGACAATCAGGCGGTGGATGCGGGCTGTTGCGGCGATCATGGCGTCTCCACTCAAAATGTCCGATTTGCCTGCCATCAATCGCGCCCATTCTCGAAAGATCACGCCGTCCATGGGAAGTACCGTAAAGTTGGCCATGACGTAATCCAACCAGGCCTCAATCTCTGCGGCCTTTAGTTGGTCTTGTTTTCGTGTGATCTCCGCGCCATCCTGAATCTCTCCGATGACGACAGCCGGGATCGCTATCTCGTCGGGGCGCACAGCATGGAACCAAGCCAAAACCGCACCATGAGGCTTGACCCTGCGTAACTCCGAGATCACATTCGTGTCGAGCAAGTACATTTGCTATACCTGCTCATCCGGCGGGGAAAAGCGAAGTCTCCGGCGTGGTGGTATATAGAGGTCGTGCGGGCCGTTTGGATCGAGCAGAATCTCCTTGATATTCGGTCGTGCCGAGCCCTTGAGCCGCTTCCACTCGTCGATGGGTACCAAGACGGCTGTTTCAACGCCGCGTCGGGTGAGCACCTGCGGTCCGTTCTTGAGAGTGGCGTCGAGGAACTCGCTGAAGCGAGCTTTTGCGTCGTAGACCTGCCAAATCATGGTTGCCTCCACACACATAGTCATATCACTAGTCATCCGACTATGTCAAGTATCAGCGTTGGGACGGACGGCTTCTATCTCAAGCCATTTTTCAAATTCGAGCGTGACTGGAGCCTTATGGGTGAAAAAACGGATTTTTCCGGCGATTTTCAGAGGCCAAATCTCACGATGCGGGAGAATTTGGGGGTGAAAAGCTTTCAACAGACGTTGATTTCAAAAGATTACAAATAATCTGCAAGGTTTTAGGGAAAATTTATACCCCAGAGGGGTATAGGGGGGAGGGGGGTATTTCCCAGTGGTCAGATGTCAGTTGTCAGTGGTCAGTAAAGACCTGCGCCTTTGGTTATTGTTCATGCTTTGATTGTGCGCCGAGGGAGGGTAATTATCTGCAAGGCACCACTTGCGGTGAGGCCAGCGGCCTTCGGCACGGGGAACGAATGGGACGGTTTCCCACCCATCGCTAAAAACCAGCGATGGATGGGGCACCCGGCGCTGCCAGATCACCTCAACGTGGAGCTGGTCGGCGTTGCCGAGCGCACCGAGGGGACGAATTGATTCACGATTATTGAAGCCTGCTTTACCTGAGTAGCTTTCGCCGAGTTACGCCCAAAGCCGCGAGCCCGCTGACGATCAACAAGAGGCTGGAAGGCTCGGGCACGTATGTAGCCGTCCAACTTCCATAATCGGTGTTAGTTGCGATGCCAGGAGTTCCGCCGACATACTCCACGCCTATGTTGGTATAGTCGCCGGCACTCTCGGCATAGCAGCCGCCGGAATATAATGTGGACGTGCAAAAGCCGGTGTATTCGAACCCATAGACAGGGGGGATTGGGGCATTATCGAAAGTGATAAACCATCCGTCAATCGCCCCATTCGAACCCGTAGAGACTTCGAATATTTCCCCGTTGGGATCTACAGTCAGGTTGTGATAGTAGTGCTCCCGTCAGTAAAACTGAATTCCAAAGGAGTTATCGAGAAAAAGTTCAGGTTCGCTGCGAGAGGATTCGCCAGCAGAATCAAGCCTGAAATGCTGCTTTGTCCGACACCGCCTGGAACATGAGTCGGTGCCGCTAAAACTGGTAAAAGGATTTCCCGTGTAACTGTAGAGCTCGTCCGCGAAAGCGGGGACTGATACACGGAGACACACTACGAGAACGGCTACAGCGAAACAGAGCGAGACTCTTGGGATTTCATCTTAATGCCCGTGAGTCGGCCGGTATCTCTCATAAAAAACTCCCCTAGCACCTTCAATGTTGGTCCGGTTATACGTGCCTGCTTTGTGCTCACATAGAGGATCCTCCACTATTTTTCAGGGATCGATCGCCACGGAGGGGGAAGCCATGGAAGCGCGTAGGCTCCGAAAGTTTGCTAAACCTTACATTAGGATAAGATTACTTGTCAAGTCGCTTAGTTCTGGGTGTTGAATCCAATTCGCCGGTGCGCTCGGCGGGTGAATCGGCTGCGGGCGAGACGGGTTTCATTGCGGCCCTACGGGACGCAACTGTTCGCGGGTCTGTATTCCCAGCATTGCGCTTTGCTTCATGCTGCCACCCCACGGACGAAGACCTGTCCGTGGGGACCCCGGCGCTGGGCTATTTTCCTATCCTCCCTCCGGGAGGAGAACGGCCGGCCGGCTGAAGTGCGATCTCATGTTTTTATTGTGCGCGTCGGGAGGGAAATAATCTGCAACCACCTGCGGTGTGGCCAGTCGCCCGTTCAGCTTCGCTCAGGGCAGGCTGTATTCAGGCTGGCACGTACCGCTCGATGGAGATGTTCTTTGCGTGCGCTCTGGTCCTGGAGATACTATAGGCGAGCTGCATGCGCAGGAGGTGGTCCATTTCTGGGCCGAAGGCTTTTTCGATGCGTAGCGCCAAATCGGGCGTCAATGCGGCCTTGCCATTGAGAAGATCGGAGAGCGTGGCGCGACGCACCTGCAAAATCTCCGCGGCCTTGGTCACGCTGAGGCCGAGCGCTTCGATGACTTCGGTCTGAATCAGGCTGCCTGGATGGGGCGGGTTCTTCATGGGCATTTCAGCCTCCTCAGTGGTAATCGATAAGGTCAATATCACTGGCGGCATTGGCATCTTCGTCATAGCGGAAGATCAATCGCCAGTTTCCGGTTACGGTCAGGCTCCAAAATCCCTTCAGGTCACCCTTGAGCGGATGCAGCTTCCATCCGGGGAACTTGCCGAGTTGTTCCAGCGTCGCGGCGGTTTCTATGGCGAAGAGCAGCTTGCTCAACTTGTCAGCCATTGAAGAGGGCAGAGAACGGGCGTTTCCGTCTTCGTAGAAATGCCCCAGGCCTTTGTGGCGAAACCGGACCAGTTGCATGGCGCCTCACGTATTCATCATGTACGGTATCACCGTACATGTCAAGTGGGATGGCGACCACCTGCGGTGGGGCCAGCGGCCTTCGGCGTGGGGAATTGAGGGTTGTGGTTTCCCAAGTCTCAACGGCGAGACCTGGGGCATCCGGCCTTGCTCAACTACGAGATAAATGAGAGATTTGACGACAGATGCGGGCGGCTGGGCGTAAACTGATCTTCGCATACTCTTGGTGCACTGAGATGCTGATCTGTTCCCGATGTGGCTTTCGAAACGTAGAAGGCGCGCGATTTTGCGGGAATTGCGGTGCACAAGTGTCCGCTGTGGCAATTCCAAATCCGCCGGTATGGACGGGTACGCCCCCTCCTCCAGCGTTCCCAAAGCCGGGAATTTCTCGTGCAGTGTGGAGATTTATCGGTTGGGGAAGCGCCATCGCGGTAGGGATATTCATCCTATTAGTCATCATCGGAACCCTGCTCCCTTTGGCTCCAAATCAGTCAAATGCATCTCAGTCTTCAGCGCCCATTCAGGAAATACAAGGCTCGGCTCTCACTCAGAAAGATTCGGCGCCGACGCCGGAAGAAGCTCTCAAGGCTAAACAACTCAACCTCGGCATACAAGCTATGACTGCGCAGTGGGATGCGACACCTGTCGTTTTCCATGAGCGTGATAAACTGCGTTTTGATTCTGTGATCGTCATGCCGGACAATACAGTTTGCCTTTGGATTCACATTGAGAATTCCGAGCTTGGAGCAAGCGCCATTCCTGGAATAAATGAACCGAATGCTTCGTTTTTACTGGGGAAACACCTATTTCCAGTGACCACTGTGACGTTCGATTTATGGACACGGGAATGTGTAGACAAGCAGGGCGGCATTAATGTATTACCCGAACTCGAAGACAACGCCAACCAACTCCAACAGAAGATGAATGATCTGAACCAACGGTTACATGATGCACAGCAATGATCTTTATTTTGCGGCAGCTTATCGGTCGGCTCAAGGTGGGGGTCCATGTCCCATACGAACAATAACTTAAACTTAGGTTCCCAAGTCCGGATGAGACCTGTGGCACCCGCGTTGTTGAGCAATAATTATGTTTGCTGGTGATTTCGTTATACCACTGTGGTGAACAAGGAACATTCTTATGACACAAATCGATAACAACGACGGTACGCCTCCTGATGGATTACCCGATCAGGTATTTCACTACACTTCTATCGACGCCATGATGAAGATCATTGAAACGCGGTCAATATGGTGTACAGCTATTCCTTATCTCAATGATTCCAAAGAACGCACGTTCCTCTTCGATGCTGTCCGACAGCGTTTGCCAATTCTCAAAAGTAAGGACACTTCGATTGATCCTGAACTTGGGTTGCATACCCTTGAAGTGGAAGATGTAAATTCGTTGACATCCTTTGCGGACGAGGTATTCGTTGCCTGTTTTGCTGAGAATAGTGATTCATTAATGCACTGGCGATCCTATTGTCCACAGGAAAGTGGTGTTGCGATCGGGTTTAGATCTGCGTGTCTTATGGAAGCTCGCATATCAGAAAAACCGCAAGAAGGTATGGTCATTCCCCAGGTTTCATTCGGTCGAGTTGGATATCTCAACACGGAGGATACCACCCGCATAGACGATATCATCTACATAGCCTATACGAGAGCTAAGGACAAGATTGCGAAGTGGAATACCGGGGGTGTCCTCAATGACTATTTCCGGTGGGAGGTGGACATCATCGGGTGTACCAACAAACTAAAAGCATTTGAAGTTGAAGGCGAGTATCGACTTTTAACCTATGTATCCCATCGGGAGAATAATATCTACTTCAGAACGGTACGCTCCACCTTGATCCCATACGTAGAAATGAGGATTCCCAATCAGTCAGATATTGGATTTGACTTCGACTTCGACAAAAAGAAACGGTGGAATGCAATCCAGAGCATAGTGGTCGGCCCCACAGCGAACATGGCACTCACGAAACGGTCAGTTGAGGCTTTTTTTGCTTTACGCGGAATGAACGTTCAGGTTATAGCATCACAAGTTCCTTACCGTGATTGGTAGTTGTCAGTTGCCGGGTGCCCCGTCCTTGCGCTTTTTCTAGCGCAAGGATGGGAAGCAACGAAGCCTATGCGAACGAATAGCGAGCGTCCGCCGGAGCGGCAAGCTCACCAGCCGCGGGTTTGGAGGAGGTCCTTCTCTTCGATGGCGGCGGCGGCGAGGCCCTTCATGGTTCCGGTGACCTGCTCGGCGACCTCGGCGAGAATTTTGGGGTCGTTGTAGTGGGTGGTGGCGATGACGATGGCCTTGGCACGGGAGACAGCTTCTTCACGCTCCTTGGGATCGTTCTCAACGTCCAGAGGCGTGGCGCGCTCCTTCATGAAGATGCCGCTGCCGACGAAGATGGCTTCGGCGCCGAGCTGCATCATGAGAGCGGCGTCGGCGGGGGTGGCGATGCCGCCTGCGGAGAAGTTGGGCACGGGCAGCTTGCCGGCGAGCGCGACCATGCGGATCAGTTCGTAGGGGGCCTGGTGCTCCTTGGCCGCGGCGTAGAGTTCCTGCTCGCTGAGCACGGTGAGGGCGCGCATCTCGCGGATGATCTGGCGCATGTGCCGGACGGCGTGGACGACGTCGCCGGTTCCCGCTTCGCCTTTGGTGCGGATCATGGCCGCGCCTTCGGCAATGCGCCGCAGGGCTTCGCCGAGATTGCGCGCGCCGCAGACGAAGGGCGTGGTGAAGGCGTGCTTGTCAATGTGATGGGCCTCGTCGGCGGGGGTGAGGACTTCACTCTCGTCGATGAAGTCCACGCCCAGTTCCTGAAGGATTTGCGCCTCGGCAAAGTGGCCGATGCGGGCCTTGGCCATCACCGGGATGGAGACGGCCTGAATGATCTGCTTGATGAGCGCGGGGCGGGCCATGCGGGCTACGCCGCCCTCGGCGCGAATCATGGCGGGGACACGCTCGAGGGCCATGACGGATGTGGCGCCGGCTTCTTCGGCGATGCGCGCCTGCTCGACGTTCATGACGTCCATGATGACGCCGCCTTTGAGCATCTCGGCCAGACCCACCTTGAGGCGCAGGCTGGTGGCGGCAACGTTCTTGTTTTCATTCAATTCCGACATAGGATTGGACCTCGCTTCGCGGCGGATTCTGGGCTCAGTTGAGGTCCGGAAAGCGCGCGTTGGGTTCACTTACCAGTGTACAGCGAAGTTGGGACTGGCCGTCCAGGCGGGCGGCGCTTGCGCGCCATGAGGTCCGAGATATCCCACCCATTCCGCAGAAAAAAGCGGAATGGATGGGGCACGGAGCATTGTTATGAGGCCAGCGAAAAACTAATACAGGTCCTTCGACTTCCTGCCCCTTCGACAAGCTCAGGGTCCGGTCGCTCAGGATGACAGCGTTGTGGTGTTCCCACCCTAGATCACCCCAACGACGAAGACCTGTCGTTGGGGACCCCGACGCCGCACGGGCAAGAACGCGGCGAGGGTGGGGCACCCTGACTTAACACGATCCATGAAAATGCTCTGGCCGGATTCTCTCATTAGTATTTCCCAATCTTACTGTTCCGCTTCTGGTCATCTTTCTGCTTGATTTCACAGCGAATGGCCACCGCACACCCACTGCCGCCGCCGGCAAGCGCGCATTCACTACCGCAGCAGGCCAGCGCGCCGCCGCACTCGCCCGATCTGGCGGGAGGGGCCGAGATTGCCGCCGAACAGGCGCTGGTGCCATCGCCTCACCCGCCGGTTGAAGGGGCAAAGATTACGCTCACCGCGCCGGTGGCGCGGCTTCCGGTGGAGCTGGATGTGGCCGTGCCGGTGCGGGATTTCCGGGTGCGCAATCTGCTCGCCCTGGAACCGGGCCAGGTCATCGAGACGCAATGGGCGCACGGCGCGGATATGCCGCTGGCCTCCGGCGAGGTGCAACTGGCGTGGAGCGAATTCGAAGTTGTCGATTCGCAGTTGGCGGTGCGGGTGACGCGGCTGGTGTGAAAACAGGGGTCAGGGAACAGGGGTCAGGGATCAGGGCTGAGGGATCAGGGAGATGAAAGGGAGCGAAAAGAGGACGGCGGTGGGCGGGTTGGCGGGCTGGCTGCTGGGGCGGCTCAGGGCCGGCGGCCGCTCGCGGCCGAGGCTGGAGCTGGTGGAACGGATTGCGCTGGCTCCGCGCCAGTCGCTGGCACTGGTGGAGGCCGAGGGGCGGCGTTTTCTGGTGGCCACCTCGCCCGAGGGCGCGCCGGCCTTCTATGCGCTCGATGAGCGGACGCGGCGGCCGGCATTGAACACGGTTGCACGAGTACCGGGCGCGGCGAGACAAGCGGCGAGGGTCTCATGGTAGCTGCTCTCTTGCTGGCCGCGCCGGCCTCCATGCCGCTGGTGCCTGATCTGAATGCCCGCCTGCATCCCTCGGACTCGACGCCGTGGACGATTCTTCTTGTCCTGACGCTGATTACGCTGTTGCCCGCGATTCTGATGGCCGTTACGCCGATGGTGCGGCTGCTGGTGGTCTTTCATTTTCTGCGCCAGGCGCTGGGCACGCAGACGGCGCCCTCGAATCCCACGCTGATGGGGCTGGCCCTGATGATGACCTGGTTTCTGATGACGCCGGTGCTGAACCAGGTGGATCAGCAGGCGGTGGAACCGTATCGCGGCGGGCAGATTACCGGCATGGAGGCTATCGACCGCGGCGCGCAGCCGGTCAAGCAATTCCTGCTCCGGTATGCGCGGGAGAAGGACCTGGCGCTGTTTACCGCGGCGGGGCAGGTTCCGCGGCCCAACAAGCCCGAAGACCTGCCGATGCGGGTGGTGGCGCCGGCCTACATTCTCTCGGAGCTGAAGGCCGGCTTTGCCATCGGCGCAGTGCTGTTTCTTCCGTTTCTGCTGATTGATATGGTGACGGCCGCGATTACCACCTCGATCGGCATGTTCCAGTTGCCGCCTGTGGTGGTCTCGACGCCGTTGAAGATTCTGCTGTTTGTGATGGTGGACGGCTGGAACCTGCTGGCCCACTCGCTGTTGAAGAGCTTTTAGGGGGATGGAAGATGACGCCCGACCTGGTTGCCGAGCTGCTGCGCCAACTGATGAGAGAGGCTCTGATTCTGGCCGCGCCGCTGCTGATTGCGACGGCCGTGCTGAGCTTTGTGCTGAGCCTGTTTCAGACATTGACCAGCCTGCAGGAGCAGTCGCTGACCTCGGTGCCGCGGCTGGGGGCCGTGGCCATGATTCTGCTGGTGGGGATGCCGTGGTTTTTGGGGAGGATGGCGGCATATACGCGGTTGCTGCTTACGGATTTTCACCGCTTTATCGGGTAGCGGAGTTGCGAGTCAGCAAGTCAGCGGGTCAGCGAGGAATCCCACCCTAGCCGCAAAAACAAGAACGCGGCGAGGGTGGGGCACGGAGCAGTTGATGGATGCTTCTAGCTAACAGCTAGAAGCCAGCGGCTGGAGGCAAAAGAAGATGCCGGATTGGACGAGCTTTCTGAGCGCCATGACGCTGGCCCTGGTGCGGGTGAGCGGGATGGTGGCCTTTGCTCCGTTCTTCAGCTCGACGGCGCTCCCCTTGCGCGCCAAGGCGGTCTTCGCGGGCGCGGTGGCGTTTCTGCTGGCTCCGCTGGTGGCCACGCTGCCCAACGCGCATCTCTCGCTGGGCTTCTCGGCTCTTTTGGGTGAACTGGCCGTGGGGCTGGTCTACGGCCTCACGCTCACTCTGCTGAACGAGATGCTGCTCTTTGCCGGCCAGATTGCCGGTCTGCAGTTCAGCTTCTCGCTGGTCAACCTGCTGGACCCGGCCTCGGCGATTCAGACGCCGCTGCTGGGCGACCTGTTTCAACTGATGGGCACGCTGGTGGTGATTACAGCCGGTCTCGACCGGATTCTGCTGGCCTCGATGGTGCGCAGCTTTCGCGCGGCGCCGCTGGGCAGCTATGCTCTGGCCCCGGCCAGCGCGCTGGAGATTGTGCGCGCCGCCGGGGGCGTCTTTCTGTCCGCTGTCGAGCTGGCCGCGCCGGTGCTGGCGGCAACCCTGCTGGTGGAGGTGGCGGTAGCTCTACTGGGCAAGCTCAGCCCGCAGTTGCCGGTGATGATGCTGACCGTGCCGTTGAAGACGCTGACCGGCTTTGCACTGCTGACCGGCTCGCTGGCTCTTTGGCCGCGCTTCATCGAGGCGCGCTTCAGCGGGCTGCTGGACCTGGCGGAGCGGCTGATCGCCAGCTCTGGCCACGCCGCGGTTCTGGGCGCGGGAGGATAGCCGATGCCCGGAGAGCCCACCGAACAGGCAACACAGCACCGGCGCGAGAAGGCGCGCAAGGAAGGCGACATTCTGCACAGCCGCGAGCTGTCAGCCGCGGCCGGAACGCTGGCAGGGGTGATGGTGCTGGGCGCTCTGGGCAGCCATCTGCTGATGGTGTGGAGAGGAACCTTCGCCGCCTTTCTCGATCTTGGGCTTGCCGCGCGCTGGGAGCCGGCCGAGATCCAGCCCACGCTTTATGCGCTGCGAAGGCTGACGATCGGCGTTCTCGGGCCTCCGGGAGTGATGATGGCCGCTGTGGCTGCGGCTTCTCTGAGCGTAGGAGTGCTGCAGACCGGAGGGGTCAACTTCCACGCCGGGGCGGTGGGTTTCAAACTGGATCGCATCAACCCGGTCTCGAATCTCAAGAACCTGTTTTCGTTGCGCGCCGCGGCAAGGCTGGCCAAGTCGCTGATTCCCGCCTGTGCGCTCGGGGTCTTCTGTGTACAGCGCATCGCGCGGCAATTGACCATTCCCCCGTTTTCGACCGCGCGGCTGGAATTGCTCGGCTCCGATGTCTACGGGCTGCTGGCGGCCGCCGCGTGGCTGCTCTTTGCCTGGTCGGCGATCGACTACCTGGTGGAGTGGCAGAGCCGCGAGTCGCGGCTGAAGATGAGCCGCGAGGATCTGCGCGACGAGTACAAGGAGACCGAGGGCAATCCGCAGATTCGCGGCCGCATCCGCAACCTGCAGCGCGCGGCGCGCCGCCGCCGGGTGAAGGCCGACGTCTCCAAAGCCGCCGTGGTGCTGACCAATCCCACCCACTATGCGGTGGCCCTGGGCTTCGATTTCGCCACCATGGAAGCGCCCAAGATGCTGGCCAAGGGAAGGAATTTGCTGGCCGAGGAGATCAAGGCCGAGGCGCGCTGGGCGGGGGTGCCGATCATCGAGAACCCGCCGCTGGCCCGCTCGCTGTATCGCTCGGTCGAGGTGGGCCAGCCGATTCCGGTCGATCTCTATGCCGCGGTGGCGGCGATTCTTGCCTATCTCTACCGCCAGCGCCTGGAGGCCGAGATGCGCGAGCGGCGGGCGCGTGAGGCCCAGGCGGCTGCGCGGGTCGCGCAGGCAGACAAGCAGACGGGGCGGCCGGGCTCCGGCGGTCCGCCCTTTAGAGGAGATTCACAATGAGCACAACAGCGCTTACCGCTGGTTCCTTGCCCGGGCAGCCGATTCTCGAACGGCTGCGCGAGTATGTGCTGCCGCTGGTGTCGATCAGCGTGATCTTCGTGATGCTGGTGCCGCTGCCGGCAGCGGGCCTGGACTTTCTGCTGACCCTTTCGATGGCCGCCTCGATCATCGTCTTTCTCTCCGCCGTGCAGATTCGCCGCGCCGTGGAGTTGAGCGTCTTCCCCACGCTGCTGCTTCTGCTGACGCTCTTCCGGCTGGCGCTGAACATCGCCAGCAGCCGCCGCATTCTGCTGCACGGGCAGGAGGGTACGGCCGCGGCCGGCAAGGTGATCGAGGCCTTCGGGCAGTTTGTGGTGGGCGGCAACTACGTGGTCGGCTTCGTGCTGTTTCTGGCGCTGATCGCGATTCAATTCTTAGTGGTTTCTCATGGAGCCGTGCGCACCGCCGAGGTGACGGCGCGCTTTACCCTAGATGCGCTGCCGGGCAAGCAGATGGCCATCGACGCCGACATGAACGCCGGGCTGATCGACGAGGCCGAGGCGCGGCGGCGGCGCCAGGCGATTGCCCGCGAGGCCGAGTTCTACGGGGCGATGGACGGGGCGGCGCGCTTCAACCAGCGGGATTCGCTGGCCACGATTCTGATTACCGGCATCAACATCATCGCCGGGCTGCTGATCGGCACCTTGCAGCAGGGCATCGAACTGGGCGAGGCGGCGCGCACCTATACGGTGCTGACGGTGGGCGACGGGCTGGTCACGCTGATTCCGTCGCTGCTGGTCTCGGTGGCCGGGGGCATCACGCTGACCCGCGCCAACTCGGCCGGTTTGCTGGGAGGCGAGATCCGCCAGCAACTGCTGGCCAAGCCGGTCACGCTTTACGTGGCCAGCCTGGTTTCCGCAGCCATGTGCCTGATTCCGGGTCTGCCCAAGGTGGCGTTTCTTACTGTGGCGGCCCTTCTGTTTTTTGCCGGACGGCGCGTGGCGGCCCACGCTCCTGCGGCCCCGCCTGTGGAGGCTGTGGCGGGAGAAAAGAAGAAGGCGGGCGAGGCGCAGAGCTCGGATCTGGCCAACCTGCTGCGCCTGGAAGAGCTGACGCTGGAGATCGGCTTTCAACTGATTCCGCTGGTGGACGAAAAGCAGGGCGGGCAACTGCTGAACCGTGTGCGCTCGCTTCGCCGTCATCTCTCCGCGGAGATGGGCTTTCTGGTGCCCCCGGTGCACATCAGCGACAATCTGCGCCTCAGGCCGCGCGAGTATTTGTTCAGCCTGCGCGGCATGGAGATCGGCCGCTGGCAGACCGAGGGAGCGCAGTTGCTGGCCGTCTCCGGCGACCCGAGCCGCCGTCCGCTGGCCGGCAAGGAGGCGCGCGAGCCTGCCTTCGGGGTGCCCGCGATCTGGATTGCGCCGGCTCTGGAAGATCAGGCGATCGCCGCCGGCTACTCGGTGGTGGATGCGGTCACGGTGATCACCACGCATCTGGGAGAACTCATCCGCCGGCACGCATGGGAGCTGCTGGGCCGGGCCGAGAGCAAGCGCCTGATGGACGCGCTGAATGAGAGCCATCCAAAGCTTCTCGAAGAGCTGGCGCCCAAGCTGCTCACTCTGGGCGAGGTGGGCCGGGTGCTGGAACAACTGCTGCGGGAGCGGGTCTCGATCCGCGACCTGGGGACAATTCTCGAATCGATGCTGGAGACCGCGCCGGTGAACAAGAGCACGGTGGCGCTGGTCGAGGCCGCGCGCCAGGCGCTGGGCCGGAGGCTGATTCAGCCGCTGCTCGACGGGGAGGGCCAGTTGCCGGTTCTGCTGCTCGATGGGGCGCTCGAAGAAGAGATTCTGACGACGCTCACGCCGGAGGCCGGCCAGCGGATGCTGGCCTCGGAGACGGCGCCGGCAACGCCGCTGGTCCGCCGCCTGGCCGATTCTTTGAGGCGGCTTATCCCCGCCTCCTCCTCTGCGGCACTTCCCGTGCTTTTATGCCCAAGTCCGGCCCGCTATCACGTGAAGCGCTGGCTGGAGCCGGTCTTGCCGCGCCTAGCGGTGGTGGCCGCCGGGGAGATTCCTGCGGAGATTCGCCTGCGCCCGGTGGGCACGGTGCGATGAAAAGGCGAGGGACCAGGGAATAGGGATTAGGGAACAGTCGCAGACAGGTTAAAGGGGACGGCGATGGGGATGGAAGCGGCAAGTGCGGCGGGGAGTCAGAGGGCTGCCGCGCAGGGGCGCGGGGGATGGCTACCCGCCCGGCGGGGCCAATTGCCGGTGCTGAGCGGCGAACAGGAGCGGGTGCTGCTCGAGCATCTGCCGATCGTGCGCTTTCTGGCCCGCCGCATTCACGAGCGGTTGCCCCAGCATGTGGACATCGAGGACCTGGTCTCGGCCGGGGTAGTGGGGTTGATGGACGCCTTCACGAAGTTCGACCCGGCCAAAAAGGTGCAGTTCCGCAGCTACGCGCAGTTCCGCATCCGGGGAGCGATTCTGGACAGTCTGCGGACGCTGGACTGGAGTCCGCGCGAGCTGCGCAGGAAGGGCCGCGCGGTCGAAGAGGCGATCCGGGTGCTGACGGCCAGGATGGGCCACGCGCCGGACGAGGCCGAGGTGGCCCGGGAGATGGCGCTTGAGTCTGGAGGAGTACCAGCAGCTGCTGGGCGATCTGAAGGGCCTGGAGATCGGCACTCTGCACATGGAGCGCAACGAGGATTCGGGCGAAGAGGAGATGGCTTATATTCCGGGCCGTCCCGAAGAAGACCCGCTGTTTCGCTGCCTGCGGGGCGAACTGGAGGAGCGGCTGGGGGAGGCCATTCAGAATCTGCCTGACCGGGAGCGGCTGGTGATGAGCCTCTACTACTACGAGGAGATGACCATGCACGAGATCGGCCTGGCGCTGGGGGTGGTCGAGTCGCGGGTATCGCAAGTGCACGCCTCGGCGGTGGTGCATCTGAGGGGCGCGCTGAAGGATCTGGCGGCGCGCGGGGCCTTTGACCGGCCGCAATCCCGGAAGGCGGCAGGGAGAGGCAAATGATGGAGAAGACGCTCAAGCAGAACGAGATCGACGCTCTGTTTCAGGCTGCGCTCAGCGCCACGCCCGAGGCTCAGAAGACCGAGGCGCGGGCCCGCGTGGCGCCCTACAACTTCTCTTCGGCGGGGCAGATCTCGACCGACCAGTTGCGCGCCATCAGCATATTGAACGACCTGTTTGCCCGCAACCTGACCCATAACCTGGCGGCCTGGCTGCGCACCCGCTTCCAGGTCAATTTGGTCTCGGCCGAACAGATTCCGTTCAACGAGTTTCTGCTGCGCATTCCGGAGATCAGCTATGTGGCCTCGGTGCGGATGGAGCCGCTGGGCGCGCTTGCGGTTCTGCAACTGGACCTGGCGCTGGCTCCTCCCATCATCGATCTTTTGCTGGGCGGCGAGGGCCGGGATGGCGTGTTGCGCGAGTTGACCGACATCGAGGAGTCGATTCTGGCCAGTGTGGTCGAGATCATCTGCCGGGAGCTGACCGCGGCCTGGCAGCCGGTGGGGCTGAGCTTCAACTTTGAGCGGCGGCAGATGCAGACCCAGGCGGCGCGCATCATGTCGGTGACCGAAAAGACGCTCTGCCTGAGCTTCGAGATTCGCATGCCGCACAGCTCGGGACTGCTGAACCTGGCCTTTCCGGCGGTGGTGGCCAACACCATCCTGCGCCGGCTGACCTCGGACTGGGCTCGCCGCCGCCATGCCGGCGAGACGCGGGAGCGCATGGAGGCCGCGGCGCGGCGCATCCGCTTCGGCGCCAGCCTGCAACTGCCCACGGTGCGGCTGGCGGCAAGCGAAATCGAGAAGCTGGAGCCGGGCTCGGTGCTGCGCCTGGATCTGGCCGCCAACACCCTGCCGGAGTGGAGGGTCGGGGGCCAGGCGCTCTCGCTGGCGCAGGCTATTCGCCAGGGGGCGCATCGCGCCGCGCGCATCGAGCGGCCGGCGCCCGAGGTTGAGTTATGAAAAGCTATCTTGAGTGCTGGACCGAGGCTGCGACCTCCTTGTTCTCGCAGGCGCTGGCCGGAGAGCCGGAACTTGTCGAGTCGCTGCCCAAACCCCTCGCGCCGGGCGCCTTCGGCTTTGCCGCCGAGATAGCCGGGGACGAGGAGGGCCGCTTCTCGGTGGTTCTTGATCCCGCGATTCTGGATGCAGTGCTGGTGGGCGAGGGCGTGGACCAGAAGGCCGGCTGGGGCGAGTTGCTGCGCGAGGTGGCCAATGCCGCGGCCGGGGAGCTACTGGCCAGAACAGGGAAAAACTGCCGTGTCGAGAAGTTCGAGGAGATTGCCGGGGAGAGCAAGGTCTCGCGCGCCTTTCAGTTGAAATCCGGCGAGCGCTCTTTTGCCATTCTGGTGCGCGACGAGGTGCGCTCACACAAGCCGGCGGCCCAGCCAGCCGCCAAGCCAGCCGATGTCCCCGCGCAGGCGCCGCCCGCTGGCCTCAGCCCGGGAATGAATCTGCTGCTCGATGTGGAATTGGAGGTTTCGCTGCGCTTTGGCTGCAAGGAGCTGCTGCTGGGCGAGATTCTCGATCTCGGTCCCGGGGACGTGGTGCAACTGGATCGCAATGTGGCCGACCCGGTGGACCTGATTGTGGGCGACAAGATTGTGGCGCGCGGCGAGGTGGTGCTGGTCAACGGCAACTTTGGCCTGCGTGTGACCGAGGTGGCATCGCCCCGCAAGCGCCTGGAGAGCATCCGATGCCTATTCTGAGCCGGAGTCAAAACCCAGGGATCAGGGATCAGGGGTCAGAGATTGGGAGACCCTTTCCATCCTTCCAAGCCGCGCCAGAAGATGCGGCCCTTTATGGCCGGCTTGACGCCGAGGATGCTGGCCGGTCGAGCGGCCGGGAGGCGAAGCCGCGCGGCTCGCTGTTTGTAACCTGCGCCAATGAGGGCTGCGGCTCGGGCTGGCTGCACCTTTGGCGCAGCCGTCATGCGCCGGTGTTTGAGGGTGGCTGGAGCTGCTCGGCCGCCTGCACGGCGGCGCGGGTGGCCTTGGCGGTGCGCCGCGAGCTGGATGGCCGGGGAGTTGCGCAGGAGAGTCACCGGCATCGCATTCCGCTTGGCCTGGTGATGCTCGAACAGGGCTGGGTCACCTCCGGTCAACTGCGCCAGGCGCTGGATGCGCAGCGGGCGGCCAAAGCCGGGCGGCTGGGCCACTGGCTGATGCGCCAGCAGGGAGTGAGCGAGCTGCAAGTCACCCGGGCGCTGGCCCTGCAGTGGAGATGCCCGGTGTTGCCTTTGGAGTTTCACGATGCCGAGACGCTCGCGGTTCTGGTGCCCCGGCTATTTGTGGACGCCTTCGGCGCGCTTCCCTTGCGCATGGCCGCGGGCCGGCTTCTTTACCTGGGATTTGAGGACCGGCTGGACCCGATTGTCTCTCTGGCCGTCGAGCGGATGAGCGGACTGCGGGTGGAGAGCGGACTGGTGCAGGAGTCGCTCTTCGGCCCGGCGCACGCCCGCATGCTGAGCGCGAAGTTTCCCGCCGTGGAGTTGATCGAGGCCGTCTCGGAGCAGGCGGCGGCGCATGCGCTTTCAAAATCCATCGAACAGGCGCGGCCGGTCGCTTCCCGGCTGGTCAGGGTTCACGACTGCCTGTGGCTGCGGATGTGGCGGCGGCCGCAAAGCGGATTGATGCCCGAGCGAGGCTCGATTCAGGATCTGATCTGCTCGATCGGGGCGCATTGAACCTGCAGGCGGGAAGCAAATCAGGATTGATCCTCAAGGATTGACGGCAGATGCCGATAGACACCAAAGCAGAGGAGTCCGGGCATGAGTGAAGTTCGAACCCTGATCGTCGACGATTCCTCGGTGATGCGCAAGATTGTGGAGCGTTCGCTCCGCCAGGCGGGCCTGGACACGCTGGTGGTGTTCGAGGCCGGCAGCGGCACCGATGGGTTGGAGCTGTTGAAGGGCCAACCGGTGGACCTGATTCTCTCCGATATCAACATGCCCTTGATGGATGGGCTGGAGTTCCTGCGCCAGCTTCGGGCGCAGAACCTGGCTCCCGGCGTTCCGGTGGTGATGATTACCACCGAGTCGAGCGAGGAGCATGTCAAGCAGGCCATTCTGGCCGGGGCGCAGGGGTACATTCGCAAGCCGTTCACGGCCGAGCAGGTGAAGGAACGAGTGCTGCCGTTGTTGAATGCGGCGTAACCGGGAGGCATCGGCGTGCTGCTGAATGGCGTGCGCAAGGCCGCGATAGCGGGAGCGCGGGAAAGCGGAAAGAAAGGAATGGAGCAGGCGATGGCGCTATCGTTGCGGGAGTCCGTGCATCTGGTCTCCGACCCAAGGAATCTGGATGAGAGCGTGGAAGAGGTCTTCAAGCTGATGCTGGGGGTAAACTGCCAGCGCTGCTCGGGGCAGGCGGAGATCGCCGAAGCGGAGTCGGTGACCGCGGTGGTGGGCTTTGGCGGCCTGTTGAGCGGGGCGTGTGTCTTCCGCAGCGGGGGCTCGGCGGCCATCAAGATCGCCGCGCACATGACCGGCATGGAGTTTGAGGAGATTGACGATACCGTCAAGGACGGGATCGGCGAAATCTGCAATATGCTGGCCGGAGCGTGGAAGGGCAAGGTGCCGGATCTCGCGGCCAACACCGGCCTGTCGGTGCCGGCCGTAATCACGGGGCGAGATTACCACCTGCACGTTCAGGCTCCCGAGTTCAAGCTCCACCACCGGTACCTGTTCGAGGGCGCCTGCTTCGAGGTCACGATCATCTGCGATGGGCTGCAGTGAAGCAGGAGTCAGGGGTCAGGGGTCAGGGGTCAAGGGTTGAGCCAGATAATAAATGCTTGCGATTCTGTGCCCATCCGTGCGCTTTTTTCCAAAGAAAACGAAACCCATCCTAACAGGATTTACAGGAATAGAGTGCCGGGGCAAGGGAGCTAGCCGCTACCCTTTTTTCTGACCCCTGAACCCTGATCTCTGAACCCTGATCATTCCAATTCTGATGTTGCTCTAATCTCCCCATCTCTCTTCCGGTCCTCCACCTGCAAGGTTTCACTGTGCTACGGGAGGGGCGTTCGATGGACAGTGGATATTATGCGGCGCTGACCGGGCTGGTGGCGCGCACTCAAGCCCTGGACATTGCGGCCACCAATCTGGCCAATGCGCAGACCCCCGGCTACCGGGCCGAGCAGGAGTACTTCCGCTCGGTGCTGATGGGGCCGGACGCCCAGGACTCGCAGTTGGGCAGGACAGTAAACAACTACGGCCTTATTGGCGGCGACCGGCTCAACCTGGGCCAGGGCGCGCTCGATCAGACCGGCAATCCTCTGGACCTGGCCATTGAAGGAGAGGGTTTCTTTCAGGTGCAAACTCCCAACGGCCCGCGTTACACCCGCGATGGCGGCTTTCACCGCACGCCGGGCGGACAACTGGTGACGGCAGCGGGCGATCCGGTGCTGTCGGCGGCCGGTCAACTGATTTCGGTTCCTCCTGGCCAGGTGTCGGTGGGAGCCGATGGAGCGCTTTCTGTGGCCGGCGGTGTGGTGGCCACAGTGGGTGTTTTCACATTTCCAAGTGGAACGCAGCTAACGCCTGAAGGCGCAAACCGCTATCTTGCCCCGGTGGGTGTCAAGCCGGTGATCTCCAAGGATGCCGCGATTCACCAGGGCGCCATTGAGACCGCCAACCAGGGCGTGATTCCGGGGACGCTGAATCTGATTCTGGTGCAGCGCGAGGCGGAGATGATGCAACGGGCGCTGACCGTCTTCCACACCGAGTTCAACAAGATCGCCACCGAGGACCTGCCCAAGGTGTAACGCAGGGACAGTGATCAGTGGTCAGTTATCAGTGACAGTGGAATTGGAGATAGGCGAGATGAATTTTGCGAAGCCGGCATTTCCTCAAGGGCTAAAGCCCAGTTGAAATGACAGGATTTGCGGCACGACTAAAGTCGTGCCCTGACACAATCTTGGACTTGTGCAGTGGTTTCTTGAGCCATTGAAATAACTGGTTACTGATCACTGGCCACTGTTAATGGGCGACTGAAAGGAGCCGTAATGATTCGAGCTTTGTATACCGCAGCCAGCGGCATGAGCGCGCAGCAGTTGAACCTGGACACGATCGCCAACAACCTGGCCAACTCTTCGACGACAGGATTCCGCCAGCTGCGCCTGGAGTTTCAGGACATGGTTTATCAAAATCTCGTGACGCCGGGCGCGGCGCAGAGCCAGTCGACGGTCTCGGCGGGTCTGCAGGTAGGGTTGGGCACCAAATCGGCGGCCACGGAGGTCATCATGACGCAAGGGCTCGCTGAACCAGACCTCCAACCCGCTGGACGTGGCTATCGAGGGCAGCGGGTTCTTCCAGGTGCAGCGTCCCGACGGGACAATTGCCTACACCCGCGCCGGACAGTTTCAGTTGAACAACCAGGGGACGATCGTGACCACGGACGGCGACCCGATCATTCCCACCATTACGATTCCCGCCAATGCCACGGCGGTCACCATCACCCAGTACGGAGTGGTGAACGCCACTTTGCCCGGGCAGCAGAACCCCTCGCAACTGGGCCAGATTCAGCTGGCCACCTTTCCCAACCCTGGGGGCCTGGAGAGCATGGGCTCGAATCTGCTCACGGCAACCCTCAACTCCGGCGACCCGGTGCTGGGCAACCCCGGAGGAACCGAGGGATTGGGAACGCTGCAGCAGGGGTATCTGGAGAACTCGAATGTGGACGTGGTGAGCATGTTCGTGCAGATGGTGCTGGCGCAGCGGGCCTACGAATCGAACTCCAAGGTCATCAAGGCCGCCGACGACATGTACTCCCAGGTCAACAACATGACTCACTAATGCAGAGATCAGGGATCAGAGATCAGGGATCAGGTATCAGGGAACAGGGAACAGGGACCAGGGAATAGGGACCAGGGACTAGAGGACGTGATGGGAACGGGGCGGATTTGGGCGGGCTGGGAATGGCACGGGGCACGGGCTTCTGGTGGTGGGCGGCTCTGGCTCTCGGGGCAGTGTCGATAGCCTGTGCTCAGTCACCGGCCGTGACCGGTCCTGGCACTCAGGTTCTGATCTCATCAGGAAGACTGGCTCCGGCCTCGGCTCCTGTCCAAAGTCTTGCGCAGGGGGAGATTGTTCGCGAGATCGACGACCCGCACACCGGCGACCGCTGGCTGCTGATGCGCAATGCACAGGCTCCAGGAGGGCCGGGACGCCTGGTTCTGGTTGCGGCTCATCGCCGCGCATACGGCGGCGCGCCGGGCCGGACTGCGGAAAGGGCTGAGGAAACTCCGTTGGTTCCCGTCATTCGCGCCGGGGACCGGCTGATTGTCGAGGAGCATACGGCGGTGGTCGATGCGGTTCTGGAGGCACGCGCTCTGAACCCGGCCGCTGCCGGCGCCGCACTCGATGTGCGGCTGACGATTGGCGGCAATGTGGTGCGGGCCGTAGCGCTGGGGCCGGGCCGCGCGGCTTTGCAAACCGGGGCGGGAGTGCGGCGATGAGGCTTGAATTGCTGAGGGCCGGTTTTGTGTTGGCGCTGGTTGCGATTTTCGCCGCGCAGCCTGCTCATGGAATCAAGAGCAAGAAGAAAGCCGCGCCGGGGATTGCGGGAAAAGCGACTCCGCCAGAGACGGCGCTGAAGAACTACATCGAACGGGTGCGGGCGCAGCAGGCGGCGGAGGTGCGGACGCCGGGCTCGATCTGGAGTCCGGAGGGCCGGCTGGTGCGGCTGGGCACCGACGCCAAGGCGGTGCGGCTGCACGATGTGGTCTCGATTGTGGTGACTGAAAGCCTGGCGGCATCGACCGACGGGCAGGTGAAGAACTCCCGCGCCTCGAACGCCACCTCCGGTCTTACAGGGCTGTTCGGCATGCTGAAGAAGTCGAACAACATGCAGAACCTGCTGGGCATGAATGCGTCCTCGGGTCTGGCTGCGCAGGGCCAGAGCACGACCAACTCCAGCCTGGCTACGACCTTCGGCGCCGAAGTGGTGGATGTGCTGCCCAACGGGATGCTGGTGGTGCAGGCCACGCGCCAGCTGACCTTCTCGCAGCAGACGCAGTTGATCAAGCTGCGCGGCTTGGTGCGCCCGGAGGACGTGAGCGCGCAGAATCAGGTGCAGTCGACAGCCATGACCGATCTTGAGCTGGAAGTGACCGGCAAGGGCATCGTGAACGATTCCACTTACCGGCAGAATCCGGTGGTGCGCTTCCTGCAGAAGTTGCTGGTGTTTTAACAGTGGTCGGTGGTCAGTTATCAGTTGTCAGGGGACAGGGAATAGGATGCGCGCGGCGAGCACAAGAACGATGGAAGGCGAGAGGGAAGCGGGCTTCTGGCTGTGGGTTGCGTTGGCCGCCTCGCTGCTTGTGGCTGTGGCGCCGGTTTACGCCGAGGTGACGGGTCAGTTGGCGCGGATCAAGGACGTAGCGACCATCGAAGGGATTCGGGACAATCAGCTGGTGGGCTATGGGCTGGTGGTGGGGTTGCGCGGGACCGGGGACAGCTCGCAGACGGTATTCCCGGCGCAGACTCTGGTCTCGGCGCTGGAGCGTATGGGCATCACGGTTCCTCAGACGGGGTCCAACAGCGCCAGCAATATGCAGGTAAAGAATATGGCCGCGGTCTTTGTGGTGGCAACGCTGCCGCCCTTCAGCCGGCCCGGCTACAAGGTGGACATTACGGTCTCTTCGGCCGGGGACGCGCGCTCGCTCGAAGGGGGCATTCTGCTGATGACCCCGCTCTACGGTCCGGACGGGCAGATCTACGCCCAGGCCCAGGGGTCGCTGGTGCTGGGTGGATACATGGCCTCGGCCGGAGGCAATACCAAGTTGTCGAACCATCCGACTACCGGACGGGTTCCCGGCGGGGCGCTGGTGGAGCGGCCGGTGCCTTTTGAGCTGAAGCAGATGCAGGTGGTCAGCGTGGTGCTCAACG
Organism: uncultured Acidobacteriaceae bacterium; assembly: GCA_963765995.1. Lineage (GTDB taxonomy): Bacteria > Acidobacteriota > Terriglobia > Terriglobales > Acidobacteriaceae > Telmatobacter. The sequence goes on from CAVXYT010000007.1 coordinate 76,267, forward strand.
ATGCCGACTTCCATACCGCCGAGCGGATGGCTGCGTCGATTGACAAGGCGTTAGGCGCCAAGCGGGCGCACGCCGTCGATAGCCGTAGGGTGGAGATTACCGCAGCGCCAGGCGAGGATATCGCGGCGTTGCTGGACAAGGTGGAGGGCGTCGAGGTGGACGTTTATCCGCGGGCGCGGGTGGTGGTCAACGAGCGCACGGGAACGGTGGTGATCGGTGGCACGGTCCGTCTGCAGCCGGTCTCGATTCTGCATGGCGGATTGAGCGTGAATGTGATTGCCGTGACCCAGGTTTCGCAGCCCAATCCGGGATCGGCAGGAACGACGCAGGTGGTTCAGCAGACGAGTGTGCAGGCCACCGACAAGCCGGTGAACCGCATTGACCTGAAAGAAGGCGCCACGGTTGAGGATTTGGTCCAGGAATTGCAACGGACAGGAGCGGGCGCGCGGGATGTGATCTCGATCCTGCAAGCGATGAAGGAGGCCGGCGCTTTAGAGGCCGACCTGGAAGTTCTGTAAGTTCTAAGTTTTTCCAGAGAGGCGGGGGAATGCTTTCGATTGCAGCTACAGCGGAGGCCACGGCCGGCGCAGAACAGATTTCGTCTCAGGCCACGCCGCAGCCCAGGCTGGTGAAAGCGGCGCACGAGTTTGAGGCGCAGATGATGCAGGAGTTATTGAAGCCGTTGACCACGGGGAACGGCCTCGATGGAGAGGACGGCGACACGGCCTCCGGCTCCGGCGGAGCTCTGGGAACTTTTGCATCGGAGGCGTTGGGGCAGGCGCTGAGCGAGCAGGGAGGATTTGGGATTGCGACCAGCATCGTGCGGCAGCTATCTTCTGCCGGTAACAAGCCGGTAACCGCGCAGTAACCGCGAATCCGCACCGGAATACCGTGATGAATATCTACGAATGACTAAAGTGATTAGTCAAGATGCCGATGAAGCAGGCAAGGAGTAGTGGGTGATGGATATTCGCAGCAGTATTGAAGGGTTGAAGTCGCTTTTGGGAACGCCCGCGGCAACACCGGCAGCCGCGCAACAGCCGAAAAGCGGCGCCACGGCGGGCGGGAGCGCGCTGGGCAGTGATCGGGCTACGTTCAGCAGTGCGGGGAGCGAGGTTTCTCAGACGGCCAGCGACACGGGAGTCCGCATGGACAAGGTCGCCAACATACAGGCGGCGCTGGCGGCGGGAAGCTACAACGTATCGGCTTGGGCCGTGGCCTCGAAGGTTGTGGATTCGATGCTGGGCAGCCAGGAGTGATTTTTGGTCTCCCACCCTAGCCGCAAAAACAAGAACGCGGCGAGGGTGGGGCACCCGCTGAATTCGACGGGTGAAAGGAGCGATGGCATTGCAGGAGATTGGAGAGCGCCGCGGACGTCCGTTGCTGAAGGATCTGGTCATTGAGGCCTCGCAGGCGCTGGCGCGGCTGGATGCGGAGCGGCTGGAGGAGTTGGCGCTCTCTTGCCAGGCTCTCAATCGCGCTCTGGTTTATGAGGATGCGGAAGCGCACGCGGCGCTGGCTCTTGAGGCCAAAGAGGCGGCGGGAGATATGGCGGTTTTCGCCAGGGTGCTGGAGGCGACGCGGGCCAACCTGAATGTGATGAACCGCCTGCGGGAGTTGCGCGCGGGCCGGTTGGAGTATCGCGAAGGCCGCTTGGCATACGGCGAGTCGCAAGTTCAGCAATGGCGGCGGACGGAGAGCGGGCATGGGGACAATTAACTCCGCATTGAGCATCATGTCGCAGGCTCTGGACGCCAATCAGGAAGCCCTGAATGTTGTGGCCAACAACGTGGCCAACGCCAACACTCCGGGTTATACAGAAGAGAAGCCCAACTGGCAGGAGAATCAGCCGATCAGCATCGGGGGAGTCTCGTATGGGCAGGGGGTGACGGAGACCGGCGCCACATCCGAGCGGGACCGGGTGCTGGAGTCGCGCCTGGACCAGCAGCAGCAGCTGGCTTCGGCCTCGGGCTCGCGGCTGACGGCGCTCAATACGCTTCAAGCTCTGTTCACGCCGGACTCAGGTTCATCGAGTTCGAAAGCCGGAGATATTGGCAGCGACATCACCAGTTTTTTCAATTCGTTTTCGTCGCTGGAGGCCAATCCCACCAATAACGCATTGCGGCAAAACGTACTGTCAACGGCGGGCACGCTGGCCGGCGATATCTCCAATGCCGCGGCCAGCCTGAACTCTCAGAGGTCGGCTCTGGACCAGGAGGCGGCCGGGGAGACCAGCCAGGTGAACTCGCTGACCATAGCCCTCGCCCAACTCAATCAGCAGATTCAGACCACCTCGCCCAACGCCGACGCGGGAACACTCGAAGACCAGCGGCAGGAGGATCTGAGCCAGCTTTCGCAGTTGATCGGAATCAATCAGATTACGACCGAGAACAACGGACTGGCCATCACCACGACCTCGGGCCAGTTGCTGGTCTCCGAGGGGACGAGCTACCAGTTGACTACCGGCATGGTGAACGGAGTCACCGACTTCTTTCTGGGCAATACGGATATAACCTCGCAGTTGGCCACGGGCGGCGGCTCGCTGGGCGGTTATCTGACGGCGCGGGACCAGGACATTCCCAGCGCGCTCAGCTCGCTCGATCAACTGGCCTACAGCATCTCCACGACGGTCAATGCGCAGAACAACGCGGGAACGGACCTGGATGGCGTTACCGGCACGGCAGCCAATCCGCTGTATATCTTCAGCCAACCGACCGTGGTAGCAGGCAGCGCGGCCAGTATGAGCGTGGTGATGACCGATCCGAACCAGATCGCCGCCGCCGGCGCGGGAGATGGGACGGGCGACAACTCGAATGCCACGGCCATGGCCACCCTGGCCAATCAATCGATTGTGAACGGCCAAACGTCGACAGACTACTACTCGAATTTTGTAACCACGCTGGGCTCGACGGTTTCCAGCATGCAAACGGAGAATACCGCGCAGAACGCCTCGGTAACCCAGTTGCAGACGCAGAACGATGCGCTCTCGGGCGTCAATCTGAACGACGAGGCCTCATCCATGACTACGTTGGAGCGCAGTTATCAGGCGGCCTCGCAGGTGTTTGCGATGCTGAACACGGTCATGGCCTCGGCGTTGAACCTAGGGGATCAAACGGCGGTTTCCTAAAGACGGGACTAGGGAACAGGGAATAGGTTGCAGGAGCAGCTTTCTGTTCAGGCTTGATGTGCTGCAATGCGGAGGAAAGCGATGCGGGTGGATCCGTTTTACGCAACGAACCTGGTGAGTTCGCTCGATCAGGCACAAGCGAACGAGCAACAGTTATCGTCTGAGCTTTCGAGCGGCGTGAGCATCACTTCGTTGAGCCAGAATCCGGTGGCTTCGGGAGAGAATGTACTCTTGCTCAACCAGATTCAGCAGGATGATTCTTTCACGCAAAGTTCCAGCATGGTGACGGGCCAGTTACAGGTGGCCGATTCGGCCCTGGGCAGCGTGGTGACAGAGTTGACTTCGGCGATCTCGCTGGCTACCAGCGCCAACAACGGCACCATGAATTCGAGCGACGTCCAGTCCATATCGAGTCAGCTTTCCGGCATTCTCGATGAGGTGACTTCGTTGGCCAATACCAGTTATCAGGGCCAGTACATCTTTGCCGGCGGGCAGACTTCCACGTCTCCTTTCACCACTTCAACAGCGACATCGCCGGCGGTTACGACTTATAACGGCGACGAGGACGTGAACTATCTTGAGTCGCCCAACGGGCAAAAGATTCAGTTGAATGTGCCGGGCGACCAGATTTTCCTGGGCACGGGGTCAAACAGCGTTTTTGGAGCGCTGAACGATCTGATCGCCGATTATTCCAGCGGCACGGTTAACACTGGCCAGGCGGTGAGCGACACGACGGCTTTGAGCACGGCGCTGAACTATGTCTCCCAGCAGCGCGTGACCATCGACAACTCGATCACGCAGGTCAGCGCCGCTTCCGACGCTGTGACCAACGTGCAGACGCAGTTGACCACCGCGCAGACCAACCTGATGCAGGCCGACATTCCGACGATCTCCACGCAACTTTCTCTGGCTGAAACCCAGCAGACGGCGCTGGAGGATGTGATCGCACAGTTGAATTCAACCTCGAATGACCTATTCAGCAAGCTGCCGGCGTAACCACCTGCGGGGACTGGCCGTCCAGGCGGGCGGCGCTTGCGCGCCATATTGCAATTCATACGCGTCCTCGCCTCACCATCTATACTCAAGGCGAAGGGGCTCACCATGCTCAAGCCACTCCGGTTCCTGTGGAATGCAACGCGCGGCCACCGGCTGGCTCCGTGGCGGAGCGAATATGTGCGTTGGCGGGTAGAGACCTATAGCGGCAAGCGAGCGGAAACGCTGACGACCAAGGACATTCTGAGCTTTTTATGGGTCTCCCGCTGGGAGCTTTTGAGCTACCTGGCATGGATCGGCCATACGGACAAAGAGGTACACAAACGAGCGTGACGACAGCTAGCAGTAGGCAGCTAACAACTGCCAGCCGACAACTGTAAGCTGATAGCTGTAAGCTGAAAGCTGTATGAGATTCGGCTCATTCCGCATATATTTTCTTGCGATCACGATATTGCTTGTGGCCGCCGGGGTTGCCGGCGCGCAGCAGATGCCTCCCATTGAGCCTCCGCAGCCGATGCCCACGGCCCACTCCGATGCGCCGACCCTGCGCGTGACGGCCAATGAGGTGCTGGTGCCGACGCTGGTGGAAAAGCCGGGCGGGGGCGTTGTCTACGGTCTCAAGCCGCAGAATTTTGTGCTGGAAGATAACGGCGTGCCGCAGAAGATTCGCGTGCAGGAGGAGATGGACACGGCGCCGGTGGCTCTGGTTGTCGCGGTGGAGCTGGGCGGCGTGAGCGTACTGGAATTCGACAAGCTGGCCAAGCTGGGTCCACTGCTCGATCTTTTTCTTTCCGACGGCAGAGGGCAGGCGGCGCTGGTGGGATTCGACTCGAAGCCGCATCTCATTCGCGACTTTTCGCGCTCCAGCGATGAAGTGAACCAGGCGCTCAAGCGGCTCAGACCGGGCGACGGCGGCGATGCGATTCTCGACACGGTCAGCTACGCGGTCGATCTGCTGGAGGAGCAGCCGAAGGAGTACCGGCGCGTGCTGCTGCTCATCAGCGAGGAGCGCGACCACGGCAGCAAACACACCAAGCCGGAGCAATTGATCGAGAAGATCGGGCAATCCGACGTGCTGGTGCTGAGCGTGTCGTTCACGCCGGCGCGCGCCGAGTTGAGCCACGACATCAAGGACAATGGCGACGACCGGACGATGAATTTGTTCTCCGCACTGTTCCTGATTGTGCCGGCCTTCAAGAAGAATGTGACCAAAGAAGTGGCCCACATGAGCGGCGGCGAGTACAACACCTTCACCGGCGACAAGGGATTTGAAAAGCGGGTTGTCGCGTCGGCCCAGCGCGCACGCAACCGCTACCTGATCACCTTCAGCCCGTCCGATCCGACGCCGGGCCTGCATACGATTCGTGTGCGCCTGGCGCAGGATTACGGCGCGCACATTGTGGCGCGGGCGAATTATTGGATGGAGCAGCAGCCGTAGGCGCGGTCAAAGTTGTAAGAAGGGTAAGAACCTGGTTCCGGCCCGCCCGGCAAATGGCGCGGGAGCGCGCATTCATGGTAATCTCACAGTAGACACTTGAAGAGTGGACTGAGAAGACAAGAGGAGTAACAAACGCCGTGCTGGCGACCGCCAAGAAAACAACCCTGATTGAAAGCTTCCGCACCCATGATACGGACACCGGTTCGCCGGAGGTCCAGATCGCGATTCTGAGTGCGCGCATCAGCGAACTGACCGATCACTTCAAGACGCATACGAAGGACCACGCATCCCGGCGCGGCCTTTTGCAGTTGGTCAGCAAGCGCCGCCGCCTTCTGGACTACCTGAAGACGCATGATACCGATCGTTACCGCGACGTCATCGGCAAACTCGGTATCCGCAAGTAGCCAGAAAGCCAACGACATTGACCCGGAAGCGCCCAGACCGAAGATTGGTCACGGCCCCCGTTCTACGCAGGACCTGGGGCTATGGTGTACCTGGCGAACTCGACCCGCAGCCAGGGACGGCGCACAGCTATAGGCTGTGTGGGTTGCCGGAGTTGCGGGCCGCGGAGATGATGGACATTCGCGTCGAAATCCGCGAAACACATCCCTCAGGGGCTAAAGCCCATGTTGATTTTGGAGTTTTTGCGGCACGACTGAAGTCGTGCCCTGACGCTTCACGCGGCCGCGACCGGGTTTTTCCGCAGCCAGTAAAACCCCCGTCTCCCTCCGGATCGCGTTTTTCAGCAGACTATTCGGCTCGATTCTACGCCAGCGCCTTATCTTCCGGCACATACCAAACACAAGTTTCCCAAGCGAACACAATGAAATGAGGACTCTATGTCTAAGCATGAAGTAGCTGTTGAGCTTGCCGGTGGCAAGCGGTTGGTCTTTGAGACCGGGCGCATGGCCAAGCAGGCCTCGGGCGCCGCACTGGTGACCACGGGCGAAACAGTGGTTCTAGCCACTGCCGTAGCCTCTCCCGATCCCCGGGAAGGCATTGATTTTTTCCCCCTCACGGTGGACTACCGCGAGTACACTTACGCCGGCGGACGCATTCCCGGCGGCTTTATCAAGCGCGAAGGCCGGCCCAGTGAAAAAGAAGTGCTGACCTGCCGACAGATTGACCGCCCCCTGCGTCCGCTCTTTCCCGACGGCTTCCGCAATGAGACGCAGCTGATCGCGTTGGTCTTCAGTGCCGACAAGGAGAACGATCCCGATGTGGCGGGCATCAACGCCGCCGCTTGCGCGCTGGCTCTCTCCGACATTCCCTTCAGCGCCACCGTTGGCGCGGTGCGCGTGGGCCGCGTGGATGGCCAGTTCGTCGTCAACCCCACCTACTCGGAGCGCGCTGCCACAACTGTCAACATCATGGTCGTTGGCCACAAGGACGGCATCGTGATGATCGAGTCGGGCGCCAAGGAAGAGTCTGAAGAAGTCATCCTGGCGGCCATCGAGTTTGGCCACGCGGAGATCAAGAAGATTGTTGCGGCCATTGACGATTTGGTGGCCTTGGCCGGCAAGCCCAAGCGGGCCTTTACCGCGCCGGAGTTCGACGAAGCTTACTACGCTGAGTTGAAGGCCAAGATCGAAGACCGTCTCAAGGACGCGCTGGACACCAAGACACACGCCAAGCTGGAAAGCCAGACTCTGATCAAGGAGATCAAGGATGAGCTGGCTGCAGAGTTGCCCGCCGACGATCCGGCTGCCAAGAAGAAGCTGGCTCACTACTATGAGCACCTGAGGGAGCGCGTCTTCCGCGAGCAGGTGACCAAGGAGCGCATCCGGCCCGATCGCCGCGCCTTCGATGAGATTCGTCAAATCACAATCGAGACCAGCGTTCTGCCCCGCGTACATGGCTCGGCTCTGTTTACCCGCGGCGAGACGCAGGCTTTGGTCACAGCCACGCTGGGGACCACCGACGACGGCCAGCGGCTGGAGAGCTATGAAGGCGAGAAGAAGAAACCCTTCATGCTCCATTACAACTTCCCACCCTTCTGCGTGGGCGAGACGGGCCGCATGGGCGGCACGGGACGGCGTGAGATTGGCCACGGAGCACTTGCCGAGCGCGCTATCACCGCGGTTCTGCCCACAGCGGAAGAGTCGCCTTACACCATCCGCATTGTCTCAGATATTTTGGAGTCCAACGGCTCTTCGTCAATGGCCACGGTCTGCGGCGCCAGCCTGGCGCTGTTTGACTCCGGCATTGCTCTCAAGGGCGCGGTGGCCGGTGTGGCCATGGGCCTGGTCAAGGAGGGCGACGACTACGCCATCCTGACCGACATTGCCGGCGCGGAAGATCATTACGGCGATATGGACTTCAAGGTAGCCGGCACACGCAAGGGCATCACCGCGTTGCAGATGGACATCAAGATCGGCGGCCTGACCCACGAGATTCTTCAGCAGGCGATGGAACAGGCGCGCAGAGGCCGGCTCTTCCTGCTGGACAAGATGGACGCGGTGCTGGACGGACCGCGCACCGAGCGCTCTGCCTATGCGCCCCGCATCGAAACCGTGATGATCCCCACCGACAAGATTCGCGATCTGATCGGGAAGGGCGGAGCGACCATCCGCAGCATCATCGAGCAGACCGGCGCCAAGATCGATGTGGACGACACCGGCCGGGTCAACGTTGCATCTTGCGACGCCGACGGCCTGAAGAAGGCGCTGGAAATGATCGGCAATCTCACCGCTGTCCCGGAGATTGGCAAGATTTATCTGGGCAAGGTGGTGCGGTTGGCCGAGTTTGGCGCGTTTGTCGAGCTGTTTCCCGGCACCGATGGCCTGCTGCACATCTCCGAGATCGCCGAACATCGCGTGAAAGAAGTGAAGGACGAGCTGCGCGAGGGCGATCAGGTGATGGTCAAGGTTCTGGCCATCGAGGGCAATCGGATCAAGCTCAGCCGCAAGGCCCTCATCAAGGAGCAGAAGGCCAAGCTGGCGCAGTCGGCGCCGGCAGAGGCTGAAGAGGTGGAGCTTTCCGCCTCCGAGTCTCAGGCCGCACCGTCGAGACCACGCAATGAGTTCGATGAGCGCCAGCCCAAATCGAACCAGAGCACCATCCTGATCGAAGGCGGAGACGACTTCGACGAGGAGGGTGGCGAGGAGTTCGATGAGGAAAACGAGCCGAACTTCAACCGCGTCGAGGGTGCTCCGGTTCCAGCCGCGCAGTCAACAGGCACGGGCCGTCCCGTGAGCGCAGGGGCTAACAACAAATCCCGCCGTCGCCGCCGCCGTCCCGGTGGGCCTGGCGGAGGCCGCGGTCCGGGCGGCGGCCAATAGATCGCTGCTTGAGCGAATCTGAAAGAAAGAAAAGGCCCGGAGACCAACTCCGGGTCTTTTTCTGTCCTGAGCCCGTTGTAGTACCATCTGCAATACCTTGAAGCACGTTTAGAACAAGGCAAGGAGAGTCGCATGAAGACAAGTTTTCGATTGATTTTGGTAGCTGTATTCTGTGTTCTGTGTGTGCAGAGCGCTCTGGCGGGCGCGCCATTGAAGGGGATCGATGTGAAGCTGGGGCATAATCCCGGCGGGGGATGTGCGGCGCGGACGACGAATGACGAGGGGAAAGCCAACTTCGGCCTCTGGCCAAAAGGAAACTACACACTGAGTTTTGCTCCCAGTGCTTCGCCGAATGCAGGTGGCCAAACTGCCAACCGTGCGCAAAAAGCGAACCCGAAATCCGTTCCTCCAGTTTCATCGAGGATGCATATCGTGATTCAGGGCGCTACTGGCGGTAGGATCGAGCGAGATATTGATGCTGGCGCGAATTCGGCGCGCGTAGTGCCCGTTCAATTTTCGCTGGGCGGAAAAGAGGAACTTGTTGTCGTGGTTACCGCGGCGCAGTAAACCGTAAATCTTGAGTCTTGAAAATAAACAAAAAGGCCCGGATGCTCTCCGGGCCTTTCTGTTTGCTGGGGGTGAGAGCAGCGGCGAAATTCGCCGTCAAAATCCACACGATGAAGGCACACTGATTACGTCAGAGCGAAACCAGAGTAAACGTGCCCTTGCGAAGGTTGTACAAGGTGGCTTTTACTTACACCCCAGCGACTAAGACCCATCGCTGGGGACCCCGTTGAGGAAAAAGCCACTTGGCAGTCGTGCCTCTGGGTACAGCTACTCTGGTTTCGCTATAGCCGCAGCTACGCATGAATCTCTGATTCCAGATTGGCCTGCGTTTCCCATCTGCCAGGAACCGTCTCCAGAGCAGCACTTCGGGAGTGGCGCTTCGCGTCGTACATGCGGAGGTCGGCCGCAATGCACAATGACTCAGCATCGGACGCATCCTCAGGAAAGATGGCGATGCCGATACTGGCGCAGACATGCACTTCATGATCCTCGAGATCGAGCGGATCATTGAGCAGTTGCTTCAATATTCTACCCACATGCTCGGCATCCTCGCGATTTGTAGGCTCCTCGAGAATCACTGAGAACTCGTCTCCGCCAGTTCGAGATACAGTGTCGGAGCGTCGGACTCGCTGGGCAAAGGCCGATGCGACGTGCTGCAACACCAGATCGCCCACATGATGGCCCATCGTATCGTTCACCTGCTTGAAATCATCCAGGTCGATGACCATAACCGCCATTTCGGTTCCGGAACGGCGCGAGCGCTCAAGAGCGCTGTCCATGCGGTCATGGAAGAGACGGCGGTTCGGCAATCCGGTCAACGCGTCATGCAGAGCCAGATATTTGTTGTGTTCGATCTGGTCTTCGAGAAGCAGCAGCATCATGCCCACGGCCACCACAAATTTAGGCAAGTTCCACACTTCGCTCTCGATTTGCACATGGGGCCAGAACGCCTCTATCATCGGCGCAACAATAAAGATCGAAGCCCAGGAGAAAAATCCGGCGATGGTGACGAGTGTCCCGGCAGTGGCGCGGCGGACTGAATAGGAAACAAATATGCAGCAGCCGAAATAGACGGTGAACATCACCGCATTCCAGGCCAGGTCGGAGCCGTTCCCCGGCCGGCTCTGGAAGATCAGCAGGAAGATCGAGAGCGATCCGTAGAGGATCACGACTATCCAGCGAAGCGGGTGGTTGTTTTTGCGGATCGATGCCAGCATGACAGCCAGCGGGCAGAGGCCCAGCAAGGCCGCGGTCAGATTCAAAGACCAGTGCCGAACAGGAGCGAAACAGAGAGCTATGAAGTAGAGCGTGCTCGCCGTTAAAAGCGATCCGAGCATCCAGCGGCTGGAAGTGTCCTTGCGGTAGAGAATCGAGGCGTGAATGAACAACAGGCCGGCCCATGCCAAGGAAGCCGAAAGGACGATAAACGCCAAGCTGCCCCAAATGCCGGGAGCAGAAGTGAACAGGCCAGCGACAAAGTGGAGCAGAATCATCAGCCAGCCCGTCAGCCACAATTTCGAGGCGGATGTCTGACTGCGTTGCGCAACAGAGGCAAACGCGCAGATCAACAGCGCCACAGCTGCTACGTCAGGAATCCCGCTCCAATTCAAAAAGCTCACCTCGAACTGCTCCGACTATTCTCTATCATCGGCGATAAGAAAGCGATTGGTGTAACTCTTTTTACTTTACGCACAATACCTTTGTGTGAACTTCAGTAACCTAGGCCTGGTTCCATCCCAGTGATTGATTGGGTCACCGCGCCTGATTTTTGTACCGATTCCAACTCCTCTAAACTCAAGAAGATGGCTGCAAATCTATACATTACTGATCCGGCCCCAAAGAAATGCAACACTCCCTCCCACCCATTCCGCAAAAAGCGCGGAATGGATGGGGCACAGCGTTTCAAAACTTCTGGGCCGGATCAATATTGTCGAGGGCGAAGATCCGGGGTTTTGTTATGCGGCGTCTTTCGCTTCGTTCCTGGGTGGGAAGAGGTTGCCCATGCGCCGGATTTGCGCGCCGACCCCGTCCAGCTTCTCCTCGATGCGCTCATAGCCTCGATCCATGTGATAGACGCGGTCGAGGATGGACTCGCCGTCGGCGACCAATGCCGCCAAAACCAGCGAAGCCGAAGCGCGCAGGTCCGAGCACATGACGGCCGCTGCTGACAGCTTCGCCGGCCCGCGCACGGTGGCCGTCCGCCCCTCCACCTTGATGTTGGCGCCCATCCGCACCAGTTCCTGCACATGCATGAAGCGGTTCTCGAAGATGTTCTCCTCAATGACGCTGACACCCTCGGCCTGAGTGGCCAGCGCCATGTATTGTGCCTGCATGTCGGTGGGAAAGCCGGGATACTCCTCGGTGGAGATGTCAGCCGCGCGCAGCCGTCCGCCATCGCGCACGCGCACCGAATCGGGCCCCAGAATATCGACACGAGCGCCGGCATCCTGAAGTTTGTTGATCACTGCGCTCAGATGCGCGGAGTTGCAATCGGCCACCGTCAGATCCCCGCCGGTGATGGCGCCGGCCACCAGAAATGTGCCTGCTTCGATGCGGTCGGGGTTGATGCGGTAGCTCGCGCCATGGAGGCGGCTGACACCTTGCACGTGAATGGTGGACGTGCCCGCGCCTTCGATTCTCGCGCCCATGGCAGTCAGCAGCGCGGCCAGGTCGGCGACCTCGGGCTCGCGCGCACAGTTTTCCATCAAGGTTTCGCCTTCGGCCAGGACAGCGGCCATCAATAAATCTTCCGTGCCGGTGACAGTGATCTTATCGAAGAGCAGGTGCGCGCCGTGAAGCCGCTCCGCCCGCGCATCCAGATACCCGTGTTCCTGGGTGATGCGCACGCCCATCTTCTCCAGGCCCTTGATGTGCAGATCGATAGGCCGGCCGCCGATGGCGCATCCGCCGGGCATGGCCACGCGCGCCATGCCCGCGCGGGCGATGAGCGAACCGAGCACCAGAGAACTGGCGCGCATGGTCTTCACAATTTCGTACTTGGCCACGAGGTCGGAGAGCGTACGGCAACTAATGGTGGTGGTGTGCGGCGCGTCGCCCGGCCGGACTTCTGCACCCATAGACTCCAGCAGCCGCCGCTGGGTGGCGATGTCCCACACCTGGGGAATGTTTTCGAGTGTGATCTCGTCCTCGGTGAGAATGGCCGCCGCCATGCAGGGCAGCGCCGAGTTCTTGGCCCCCGAGACGCGAATCGTGCCGGTGAGCGGATTGCCGCCGCGAATGACAAATTTATCCATGAATGCCGAGATGCTCCTGGTGTTCTAGTGTAAATTGAGGGGCGAGTCAGCGGGTTATCGGATGTGCGGAAATGCTTTGAATGAAACGACTACTTGAGTGCTGAGTGGGGAATCACGAATTCGATGCCCTCGATACGGTCAGCTTTGCCTAATTCGATAATCTGGGCGTTGGCACGATCCGGGGTGCCGGGCGCGAAGAGATCGACCTGTAGGTTTGGCCCCTTCCTCAGTTCAGTCTTCTTAAACACAACGATGTACTTGCCAGGTTCCAGGCCATGAAGAACAAATCGTCCAGCGTCGTCGGTCCAGGCTAGAGCCGGAAACACATCTGGATCATCGGCGGGTGTAACTTCGACTTCCCAAGTCGATGGATCAACTCCCGCAGGAAAGATGAGTCTTCCGGCAATCTCGCCATCGACATGGAAATCGAGATCGAAGTCGGTGCACCCGTGCGCTTCGATATCGGTTTCCCCCGTCCACTCGGTCCAAAGACCGGGTTTGGTGTTGGGGTCTAACTTATATTTTCCGGCAGGCACAGGACCGAATTCAAAATCACCCTTCTTATCAGTCACAGCCCTCAACTTCCGACCGTCCTCGACGCGAGTCAGAAAGATGGTGTGGTTGCTAGATGGGACTTGCTCCTCCGATTCTTCCTCAGTTTCTTGATTGATATAGGCATGTCCCTTCACGACTCCTTGATGATCTAGAGTTGCCAGTTTGTGAAGAAGTGTAATCTCTTCGGCTTCCTCGGCCTCTGGGCCGCTACGGCTTCCGTAATTAACGATGAGGTGCTTTGATTCGCGATCTCGATACACGGAGAATAGCCAGCGATCCCCCGTCTTCATCTCGGGAAGACACCTATGCTGCGCGGTAAAGACCTGGACGCCAACAGCGGGTGCGCCTTTGAAGACTGTCAAAGGGCTGAGGGTAAGACGGAATTCGCCCTCGGATGCTGGGTCAATCGAAAGAATCTCCGCTGTAAAAACCATCTCGTCATACTTCGTGCCGCAGTCACTGCCCATTCCTTTCAAACCGCTGAGAACACAATCATACGAATCGCCATTTGGCAGATTGTTCTCGATAATAATCTGCGCAAGCGTGGGGTGAACGACTGCCACCTGAAGAGAGGCGAATAGGGACAGAATAATAGCCGGAAATTTGCGGATTGGCATCACACGCGCCATTCTAACGAATCTCTGATTAATTTCAATTTTTAGTAGAATATTCCCTCAGGGGCTAAAGCCCAACACTTGTTTTGTTGCACTTACGGCACGACTAAAGTCGTGCCCTGACGCTTCGTGCTACACCATTTGCTTTTTTCCGCAAGCTGTGAAGTCGTGCCCTGACACTTCTTGCTACACTGAACGCATTTTTCCGCGGCCTATTTAGCCGCGCCCTTTCAAAACATCAATTAATATGAATTGCCCCTTACAGCTCAAGCACATTGTCCTCGATGGCCAGGCGGACGTTGCCGTCGCTCTTGGCGAGACGGCGGACGGCTTCGGGCTTGTCGACTTTGGCCTTGAGCATGACCAGGGCCACGGGGACGCTGCGTCCCGCGCTCTTGATGGTGTGTACCGCGGCTTCGCGGCTGATCTTGCAGGCGCACATCAGGATGCGGATGCCGCGCTCGACCAGCTTGGAGTTTTGCATGTGCACGTTGACCATCAGGTTCTCGTAGACATAGCCGAGCCGAGTCATGGCGCCGGTAGTGATCATGTTCAGAATCATCTTCTGGGCGGAACTGGCCTTCATGCGCGTGGAGCCGGAGATCACCTCGGGACCGACCTCAGCGAGGATGACGATTTCCGCGGCGGCGGCCAGTGGCGTTCCATGGTTGCAGGTGACGGCAGCGGTGTGTGCTCCGCGGGCGCGGGCGTAGGCCACGGCGGCCACCACGTAGGGAGTGCGGCCCGAAGCGGAGACGCCCACGACAACGTCCTTGCGCGTGGGGCGGCGGCGGGCGATGTCCCGCTGGCCCAGTTCCTCAGAATCTTCGTTGACTTCAACAGCCGAGGCCAGCGCCTTGGGCCCGCCGGCCATGATGTACTGCACCTGTCCGGGGGCCGTCGAATAGGAGGGCGGGCATTCGGCGGAGTCGAGCGCGGCAATGCGTCCGCTGGAGCCGGCGCCGATATAGATCAGCCGGCCGCCCTCGCGCAGGCTGCGGGCCACCTGGTCGATGACCAGTGCAATCTCCGGGATCGCCTTCTTGACCGCAGCGGCGACCTTGGCATCTTCATGATTAATAATGCGCGCGATATCGAGCGCGGATTTGGTGTCAAAGCCTTGAGAAGCCTCGTTCTGGCTCTCGGTTGTCAATTCCTGAAGCAGGGAGGCCTGGTCTTTCTTGATGTCGTTTGCTTGGGCGCCGGCCGTCTCCCGCATCGTCGAGCTGGTAAGCATCGCGTCTGTCCCCAATTTTTAATTGTATCTGGAAAATGGTCAACTCCGGGTAAAAATCCGCAGGGGTCATTGGGCAGATGAGGTTACTGTTGCCGGCTACGACACGTCCGAAGGGACCTCAAAGGTGACCAGTTCAGCGCGGAAGCCCCGGGTGCGAATGGCCCCGTACGTGATGCCGGCAGTCATCCATACAAAGCCCAGAATCAGCGCCTTAATGCTGAGATTGGCCCAGATGAAGGCGCAGATGAGGAAGCCCAGGGCGGGGAAGATGAAGCCGCTCAGATTTTTAGTCTGTTCATGCCGCAAGTGATGGACGAAGGCCGCGGCGTTCACGCCCATGAAGGCGATAAAGGCGCCGAAGTTGAGGCACTGGGCGCCGATCTCGTATGCGCCACCGCCCAGGCGGCTGGCAAAGAACTCAAGCAGGCCGGCTCCGGCTAGCGCAAAGGCTCCTACAGCCAGAATATTGTTGCGGGGAACGCGATGTTTGGGCTCGATGACGCCGAAAAACGACTTGGGAAGCGCATTGCCCCGTCCCATGCCATAGAGGAGACGTCCGGCGGCGAGTTGCGAGCCCATCCCGGAGCCCATGTTGGCAATAAGCAAAGTAAAGTTGACGATCTGAAAAAGAATGACACCGCCGGCCTTGCCACTGACCAGGGCAAAGGCCGACTCGACGTTGTCGCTGGAGAAGGGTTTCGATCCCCAGATGAGTTGCGCCGCATAGACTTCCAGGCCGGAGAGCAGGCCGGTGATGAGGCAGACAAGAACCGTGGCCAGCAGGATGTTGCGGCGGGGATTCCGGACCTCTTCAGAGAATGTGGAGATGGCGTCGAAGCCGATGTAGGTGAGCACAGCGACTGAGGTGCCGGCAAAGATGCTGGAGAGATGGAAGCTGGCCGGATCGTAGAAGGGATGAGTAAAGAATCCGGGATCGTGATGTATGCCCCAGACCGTGCGGATGACGCAGCCCAGGAAGAGCAGGACGACGACGACCATGCCGGCGCAGAGGGCCTCATTCAACTGCGCCGAGGTCTTGATGCCGCGCAGGTTCATCCATGTGAAGAAGGCCGCGAAGAAGATGATCCACACGTAAAAGGAGAGGCCGGGGAGGATATTCATGGCGGCCTTAGCGCAGAAGGCCGTGCAGATGAGCGGATTAATCAGGTAGTCCATCACCATTCCCCAGCCGACGACGTAACCGAGCGAGGAGTGCATCTCCTGGCCGACGTATGTGTAAGCAGACCCGGCGCTGGGATAGACCCTGGCCATGCGGCCATAGCTGATGGCCGTAAACAACATGGCGATCATGGCGAGGAAGATGGTGGTGACGACATGGCCATGGGCCTTGTTGCTGATGACGCCGTAAATGCCCATGGGCGCGGTCGGCTGGATGATGACCATGCCGATGATGATGAGGTTCCACAGGCCGAGCGTGCGATGAAGGCCGATGGAATTTGGTCGAGTGCTTTCCGCAGCTGCCATGTGTGTCCTTGATTGAGTTTAGCAATGCGGAGCTGAATGGGGTTCGTGGTTTCCCAGATCCGAAAATCCGGACCTGGGGCACCCAAATTCCTGTAACCGAGAGTAAACCTCAATGTGCCGCAATGGCAGCCGTAGGGGTGATGGTTTGCGGGGCGATGTTCCAGCCTCCGATTTGCACGATGGTATCGCCGGGAGCAGAGTCCGGCAACAGCGCGGTGAGCGTGCGCGACTCTCCGGGCGTCAACTCGATCCAGTTGTCGGACCAGATGACAGGCGCGATGAGACCGCCGGATTGCGTGCGGACGGCGGCGCTGATCTGGAAGGCTAGTACGGCTGAGCTGTTGTCGAGATGCAGGCGGAGTTCGCGGCCGCGCGGCGTGTTCTCGATCTCCGCGCGAGCGGCCACCCTAGCCGGAGGCAGATTCGTGAGCGCGCTCAGGTCTTCATGGCGCGTGACGGGCGTGCGCGTGTAGTCGGTCTTTGCCCAATCGAAGGTGGTGAGCGTGGTGGGCACCCAGTAGAAGTTGCGGCTCACGACTTCACCGGAGGCGTCCTTGAGTGCCAAGTCGACGAAAAGGATGCGATCGGAGCCTTGATAAAGGCTTTCTGGAATTGAGAAAACCCGCTGCGCGCTGTCGGCAGCCGCATCGAGCATTGTCTCGGAACTGTACAGTTCCTTCCATGCAAGATTGTGAACATGAACCCCGGCATGAAGGCCGGCAACAGGCTGATAGGTGCTGTTGACCACCACTATCGAGGCGTCGTCGTACGAGTACTGAATATGCAGCGGCTCGCATGCCTTCTTGGCGCCAAAGTAACTGGCTCCAGTATCGAGGTAGTAGTCGTAGAGGTGCCAGATCATCGAAGGCCATGCGTTGTTGAGCATCCACTGAATCACGCCGGTGGAGGCGTACTTGTTCTTGCTGTAGGCCTCGAACATGGCGCGCATGGAGTCGTATTCCATGGCTCCAGCCAGGCGCTCATACTCGGCGGCTGAATGCGGCTTGGCGTAAGCGGCTTCCATGGCCTCGTCGAGGACCTTGAGGTTGGCGAATTCACCGCCGCCGTAGTGATAGCTCCAGGCCGCGGATGGCGGCCATACCTCGGGGTCGGGCAGAAACTTTTGTCGGCTGGCCAGCGACGATAAGGCCGGCCCAGGACTGGTTTCCGTATTGAATCCGAAGGCGCCACCGTACTGCCGGTCCACATACCAGTAGCTGGGCGCGACGTAATCGTATGGGCCGGTCATCTTCACGCCGCTTTCGCCGGTAATGCCGGAGGGAATGGAATTCGCCGAAGAGAGCACGGGGTTGGGCCAGTGGGTCTCGGACTCGGCTGCAAGGTAAGCGCGCTCCACATCGGCGGGCGGAGGATTGTCGCTACCGTTGAGCCACACCAGCAGGCTGGCATGATGACGCAAACGCAGCATCTGCGCTCGTAGCGAGGCAGTGGCGATGGTCAGATCCTCCGGAGTCCAGTCCTTCCAGCGCTCCCAGTGGTCGCAACAGCACCAGCCGGCCATCACCAGGATGCCCTGCTGGTCGGCCAGATGGAAGAACTCATCGGTTTCGAGCTTGCCCTCCAGGCGGATGGTGTTCAGATTCAGATCGCGCACCAGGCGGAACTGGTCTCGCAGGCGGTTGTCATCGGGGCGCAGCAGCATATCCTGCGACCAGCCGCCACCACGAATCAGGATGGGCTTGCCGTTCACGCGGAAGAGACGGCTGCCGTTGGCCGTCAGTTCCGAGGTAATCTCACGGAATCCGAAGTCCACGCTTTGTTCATCGGTGGTTTGCCCTTGAGCGCTGAAGCTCATAGTGAGGCGCTCGAGATGCGGCTCACCCATCTGGCGGGGCCACCATGGTTTGGGATCGCGAATATGCAACTGTGGAAACTGTTCAGGAGTGAAGCTCACACCCCGATCCTCATGCGGCGCCAGCTCGACCGGCTGCTCGAAGCGGACCCCCGCGGCGACGCCGGAAACCAACCCTTTGATCGAGTGATCGGTAGCGTTGTGCAGCTCGGCGTAGACGGTCAAATCGGCCGTGTCGAGCGCCTGGCCGGGGAAGTGCGTGACAGCCAGCGGCGAGTGCAGGGTGACCGCGCCGGTCGCGACCAGGTCGACCCCGCCTGTGAGGCCCATGTCTTTATCCGGCGGCGCGGGATTCCAGTCGACCCAATTGATGCCCAGATCCTTTTCCGTAGGTGCGAAGGTCTCCACCGCCAACACATTGGTCTTGCCGGGTTTCAGAAGCCCGGTCACATCGAAGTCATAAGTGCGATATGCTCCGGCTACTTGTGTCGAATCCGCGATTTTGTGGCCGTTCAGCCAGATTTCTCCGCGGTAATTGATACCGGCGAAATGCAGCCAGAGTCGATCATCTTTTTGCGATGCGGCCGGCGCCGTAAATTCGTTGCGATACCACCAGCCACATTTGTATGGACTATCCTGGGGCATGGGCAGGTTGGCAAATAAATGGCCAATCGGATAGCTTGTGCCGGGAATCTGGCGCAGGTTCATCCCGAAGTAGGGATCGGGAAATCTTCCCGCGGCGACCTGCGCGGCCAGCACAGTACTAGGAACGGTGGCCTTTAACCAATCTGCCGCGACAAAACCCTCCGCGGCAATCGAGTCGCCCGCTGCCTGGAGGTTGCAGGCTGACTGCACTCGCCATCCTTCGCGAAGCGGCGTTACAGTTTCCGCTCGGAGGGCCGTAGGCAGGGCGAGCGACAGCAGGAAAAGAGACGCGAGCATTTTTTGCATGACCACCAGAGCTCCTTAGAGCGGTTCTCCAATTCACGTGCGTTTGCCAGCCCCGTGCGAGGTGGCTTTTTCTTAAGGAAAAAGCCACTTAGCGGTTGTGCTTTCTGGGCATAGCAATTGGAGAACCGCTGTAGCGCAAACCAGAAAAACCGATCGATTGAAGAACGGAGACGATTTCCGGAGGTTCAATCGTTTGAATACTGAAAATATTGTCCAAATTCTCCCTTTTGTCAAGTGTACTTCAGCACATTCCCGTTTTTTCTTGGTCTCTTCACCAGACGAGCTGTCGACATTCGTCGAACCAACTCCGGCATCGCTTTGTGCAATTTTGGCTTTTGCGGGCTACCGTGTTCCCGTTGCTCTACCGCCTCCAGCATCCATTCGGCCGCCAACAGTCCCATCTCCTTCAGCGGCTGGCGGATTGTGGTAATGCCGGGTGTCGCCACGGCTGCCGGCAGCACGTCGTCGAAACCTAGTACCGAGCAATCCTCCGGCACCCGCATACCGGCTTCGGCGAGGCCGCGCACCACACCCAGGGCGGTCAGATCGTCGAAGGCGAGAACCGCCGTGAAAGAGCGGCCCGAGGCCAGCATTCGCCGCGCGCAATCCAATCCCCCCTCAAAGCCGGAGGCCGGGTCCACCAGGCTGGGCAGTTGAAATACCAGCCGCGCATCGAACTGGAGGCCGGCCTCGGCCGCAGCCTGTTGCACTCCCGCCCAGCGCGGCGCGCTGTCGAACATCTCTTCCGGGCCGCGGATGACCGCGATCCGGCGATGGCCCAGTTCGACCAGGTGGCGCATCGCTAATGCGCCTCCCGCTTCATTGTCCACCAGCACGGAGCTGACCCCGCGCTCGGTCAAATCGCGGCCCAAGATCAGGATCGGTACATTGTTCTTTTCGATGTCGCTCAGCAGGTTAGTTTCATCGAAGACCCAACTCGCGATCACGATCACCCCCTCGGCTCGCCGCTCCAGGATCCTCTGCAGGTAGCTGTCGAAGAGCCCGCGCTGGGTCTGTGCGTCCATCACCAGTGGGAGGTAGCTGGCCGGCTGCAAACCCGCCTGAATCCCGCGCACGACGGGGATACAGAACGGATCGGAGAGATCGTAGGCCAGCACTCCGATGGTCTGGCTGCGGCGGCGTCGGAGGGAGCGGGCAAAGGCGTCGGGATGGTACCCCAGCTTCTGTGCTGTGGCGCGGACCCTCAGGCGCGTGGAGGCTGCCACATTCTGCGAAAGCGGCGCCTCGCTGAGCACAATCGATACGGTGGACACGGAGAACCCGCAGGCGCGGGCAACATCGAGCAACGTGACATGTCCGGATTTTCGCTGGACCACTTCCCCCCCTTGCGTTGCTGCCGCCCTGTCACTGCTCAGGGTTCGGCGACTCAGCGTTATTCTGCCACAGCGCATCGGACAGCGTTTTTCCTCTTTGCTGTTTTTCTGTGCGTGCCGCAACCCCGGCATACGATTATGCACCCAGCTTCAGAACTTGCTGGCCGGCAGAACATGCAGAGTGCATCTTGTTGATTGCACGGTGCGTACAAATCTCTGGCGTCTACTTTCCATTGTCTGCGACCGGCCGGTGGCGGGCGTAGCGAAGGCTGGCCAGCGAGGCGGCAAAGCAGAGAAAAAATGCCGGAATCACGAATTATGCTTGACATGGGAGTAGACAAGGGTTACATTTCCTTTCGGATATTCAAACGTTTGAATAATAACGTTTCTTTGGGAGGCTGTCCATGAAAATCGACATGAAAAATTGCAAAGTCAGCGCCACAACGATGGGCCGCTTCCTCTTTGCATGCACTCTCTTGCTTTGCGTGGTTACCGCCGCACTCGCCCAGGCCGGAAGGGGCAGCATCAGCGGCCTGGTCACCGACCCATCCGGGGCCATCGTCCCCGGCGCCAAAATCACCGCGCTCGACCACGCGACCGGGGTGGCGCAGCACACCGTTACCAGCGCGGGCGGCTTGTACAGCTTTGTGTCCCTCAACCCTGGCGTATATAAAGTGACGGCCAGCATGAAGGGCTTTGAAAGCGTCGCCCAGGACAAAGTGACAGTGACCGTCGATCAGGTCAGCACCGTCAACATCGCGCTGCGCGTGGGCAGCGTGAACGAAGTGGTTACGGTGACAGAGACCACGTCTCTGGTGGAGACCAGCAATTCCACTGTAGGCCAGCTCATCTCTGCCGAAACCATCGATCGCGTCCCGCTGCTCAACCGCGACGTATATGACCTGGTGCAACTGAGCGCCGGCGTGATTCCGGCCAACGGATCGCCCAACTCTTCCAATTCGCAAGCCATCATCAATATCTCATTCGGACGCCCAGGAGTCGATGTCTCGTCGTACACCATCAACGGCGCCATCGAAGGTTCCGTTTATTTCATGCTTGACGGCAGCCCGATCGGCGTCGCCGAAAACAATGCCGCCGCCATTATTCCGGCAATGCAGATTCCCGAGGACGGCGTGGACGAGTACCGCGTTGAGACGCAAAACACTCCGGCATCCTACCAGAGCGGCGGAGCGGGCGTCATCAGCCTGGCGAGCAAGTCCGGCGGAGACAAGTTCCATGGCGACGCCTTCGGAGTATTCCGGCCAGACATCCTTGCCGCCAACGACTACTTCATCAAGCAAAGCCAACTGTTGAACAGCGAGCCCAACCAGTCGCCCTCCTTTCACCGTTATCAGGAGGGCGGAGCGATCAGCGGGCCCATCCTGCACAAGAAGCTCTTCTTCTTTGGCGATTACGAGGCCACACAGCAGCAAATGTTTGATGGTTCAAATACCTTTACTGTTCCCACCACCGCGGAACGGACCGGCGATTTTTCGGCCGACAGTTTTGCCATCTACGACCCGACGCTGCCCGATAACCCCGACGGGACACGACAGCAGGTGGGGAGCAACGGCGGCACGCTGAACAAGATTGCCAATCCCAATCCCATTGCATTGAAGTTTCTATCCGAGTTTCCCAAGTGCAATTACCCCAGCGCCGCCACGTGCGATTCAGCCACGGGCGGAGGAGCATCCGGATATAACCTTTATGTTCCGGGCCTGGCCCCGACAACCCAGCAGAAGTTCGACGTTCGCATGGACTATTACATGAGCGAAAAGCAGCGCCTCTTCGGCCGCTTTTCCTTCAGCCGGCTCTTCACCTCGGCTGTCAACGCCTTCAATAACCCGTGGGATCTGGACTACGCACAAAACATCACCAACGGCCGTAATTTCATCATTGGGGACGACTACACCATCAACCCCACCACGGTGTTGCAGTTGCGCTACTCCTTCACGCGCCAGTACCAGAACCAGGCAGGCGATCCCGGCCAGAGCGCAATTGACAACCTCGCGACAATCTGCGGCACAAGTTGCGGATTTACCACGCCAACAGCCGCGGATGAAGTGTACAAGACCCTTCCTTATGTGAATTTCAACGACGTGGGAGGCGGCATCGGCGGCACAGCGAACTGCAACACCTTCATCTATGCCAGCGAGAACAGCGACGTGAGCGCGACCCTCACGAAGGTCTGGGGCAAGCACGAGATCAGCGCCGGCGCGGAATATATGAAGAGGTTTATGAACATAGGCCAGCCGCCCGCGCCTTCTGGCGCGTACGCCTTCGATATTTCCGCCACGGATCAATCCACGGCCAACGGCGGCGGCGGCAGCGACTTTCGCATCGTTCCTTGTGGGTATGGGGACGAGGCGGGTGGCGGCATATTCTGAAGGCAACGACGCTCCGAATTTCACCAAGGATCTGTTCGCCGCGGAAGCCAGCCCGTATTACGCGGCCTTCCTTTAAGACACGTACCATCCCAACCACGCTTTGACCATCACTGCCGGAGTTCGCTGGGACATCTTCGGCGGGAAGACGGAGCGCCATAACCGCCTGGAGTACTTTGATCCGACGGCCACGGATACAGTCAGCGGCGTGTCGTTCACCGGCGCCGAGGTCTACGTTACCAGCGGCAACCGGTCTCCCTTTACCACCAACCTGACAAATTTCGGTCCGCGCCTGGGTGTCTCGTGGCAGCCGGCGGCTCATCTGGTTGTGCGCGGCGGCGGCGGCTTCTACTTTGGCCCGAGCGCGGAGATGGTGGGTAGCGCCCTGTTTGAACAGCGACGGCTTACTCTTCGTCAACACACTGGAACGCCACCTGTTTGAACGCAGATGGCAATACCGTATACAACGGCACCAACGCTTGCGCCGGTGCAACGTCAGGCCCCGCGCCCCAGCACCACAGGCATCTATTCGTTGACCGATCCATTCCCATCCGGTGTTGTTCCGCTCATCAGTTCGCCGACGGGGCTGGGGAATAACCTTGGCATAACCCTGAACACCATGCTGCACTCGCAGCGCACACCGGAGACCTACAACTTCAACTTCGGCGTCGAGTACGAATTTCCGCACGCTTTTGTCCTCAGCGCCGGCTATGTGGGCAGCAGGGGACTATTCCTGCCGTTCGCCACGTCTTGATCTGAACCAGCTTCCGTTGAGTGTCATCGGGGCAAACCAGGCGAATTTGCAATCAACCACATCGGTACCAAATCTGTGGGAGGCGATCCAGCCGTCCACCAACGCTAATTACGAGTCGTCCACAGTCCCGCTGTGGGTGAGTTTGCAACAGTTCCCGCAATTCGGCAGCGGCAACTACGGTTCGGGCCAAGGCGTTCATGGTGCATGGCTATCCGGGCGGCGACTCCGAGTACAGCTCTCTGCAGACTAAGGTGCAGAAGCGCATGACCCAACATTTCACCACGCTGGCCTCCTTTACCTGGGGCAAGATCATGACGGACGACGGCAATCCTCCGCTGGGGTTCGTAGGCGCTCACGCCGGGTTACCGCAGGACATTAAAAACCTGAACTTCGAACATTCCGTCAGCCCGCAGGATGTGAAGTATCAATTCACCTTGCAGGCATCCTACGACCTGCCTATAGGCAAAGGCCGTGCTCTGAATCTGAGCGGGCCGACCGATGCCATCCTGGGCGGTTGGACGGTCAACGGAGTTTTCTACAGGAGCAGCGGTATTCCAATCGCTTCGCCGCTTGTAGGAGCGCCGACATCCTACTTCAATCAGCGGCCCAATATGACCTGCAACCCCGCCAATGGCGCGCCGCATACGGCAACGCAGTGGTTCACGCCAAGCTGCTTTTCAGTGCCCGCCGACAATCAGAGTCCGTTTGTTGCAGGAAACGCGCCGGCGTATCTTGACGGCGTCCGCACCATGGGCGCCGACGATCTGGATCTGACCGTCTCCAAGAACTTCAAACTGGGCAAAGAGCGGAATCTCCGCTTTGACGTATCCGCCTTCAACGTGGCCAACAAGGCGCAGTTTGCGTCGCCGAGCGTGGTCTCGGAATATCCCCTCGACGGCAGCAACAACCCTTATGACAACACCCCGTTCGGCCTGATTTCGGCGGACAGCAATTCGCCGCGTCAGTTCCAGTTTGGGTCGCGGTTTACCTTCTGATCATTTGCCCTCCGGTGAATTGCCGCTGAGCCTCCACGACACCTCCTCTGGCAGACACGATCCAGTGTCTGCCATTTTTTACTGCGTGGCAGGCATCTGGAACCAGCCCTGTCTTGTTGGGCAATTTCCCGCTTCAGTCGCAGCAAATGACCTTTGGGACGCAATGAGACGCCGTTCGCTGCTTTCCCGCTTGCGTTCAAATTTCCGCTGTGGTACAAAAGAAACATTCCAGTTTGCCTCCAAAGGGCAAGCCTGGATTTCATGCAGAGTGGCTGAGGGACGAGCCCTGTGACGCCACGACAACCTGCCTGGGCAAACCAGGAGTATGGTGTCAACTCTCGCCCGTAGATGGGGAACATGAGATTCGGGGGTCGCTTCAGCACTCTTAGCCGAGGCTTCTCGCAAGGTACTTCGAGTCACTTCACGTTCGCTCTTTTGAGCCGGTCACGCGCTCGTGTATCCGCAGTCCCTCTCGCATAAGCGAGGGAGCTGTGATGTCTGCTTACGAATTGCGATGCCGGGAATGTGGCAAGACCTACGGGATTCAGCCGCTTTCCATCTGCGACGAGTGTTTTTCTCCGCTTGAGGTGGTCTTTGACCTCAAGTACGCCCGCACCCGCTTTACCCGTGAGGCCATCCATCAGGGACCGCTGAATATGTGGCGCTATCGCGCGCTGCTGCCGGTGGCCGACAGCTACCAGCCACAGACGCCGGTGGGGTTTACTCCGCTGATGAAAGCTCCCCGGCTGGGCGGGCGCATCGGCGCCCGCAATCTCTTCATCAAGAACGACGCCGTCTGCCTGCCCACGCTCAGCTTCAAGGATCGCGTGGTGGCCGTGGCGCTGGCCAACGCGCAGGCCTTCGGCTTCGACACCGTGGGCTGCTCGTCCACCGGGAACCTGGCCAACGCCGTTGCAGCCGGAGCCGCACGGCTGGGCCTGAAGACTTACATCCTGGTGCCGGCCGATCTGGAGCCGGCCAAGATTCTCAACACCCAGGTCTATGGCGCGACGCTGGTGCGCGTGGAGGGCAGCTACGATCACGTCAACCGCCTCTCGTCGCAGATCGCAGAGCGCTACAACTGGGGCTTTGTGAACGTGAACCTGCGCCCCTTCTACGCCGAGGGATCGAAGACGCTGGGCTTTGAGATCGCCGAGCAACTGGGCTGGCGGCTGCCCGACAATATTGTTTGCCCCATGGCTGGCGGGTCGCTGATTACCAAGATTCGCAAGGCTTTCAGCGAGCTGATTGCGCTGGGGCTGGTGGAAGATAAGCCGGTCCGCTTCTTCGGCGCGCAGGCTACCGGCTGCTCGCCCATCGCCAGGGCGGTCAAGAACGGGACAGAAGTGATTGAGCCGCAGCGGCCCAACACCATCGCAAAGTCGCTGGCCATCGGCAATCCGGCAGACGGCCTGTATGCGGCGCGCGCCATTCGCGCTACGGGCGGCTGGGCCGAGGATGTGTCGGACGTGGAGATTGTTTCGGCGATGCAGGAGTTGGCGGAGACCGAGGGCATCTTTACCGAAACGGCCGGCGGCGTGACCACCGCGGTTACCGCGCGGCTCTACGCGCATGGACGCATCCGGCCCGATGAACTGACCGTCACCTGCATTACCGGCAACGGCCTTAAGACCACAGATTGCCTGAACGGCGCCTATGACCAGAGCCAGGCCATCCGTCCCCGGCTCAGCGACTTTGAGGCCTTTATCGAAGAACACGATGAAACTCACCAAGGACTAAGTCAGGACTTGGTCCTGACGGGAGGAAGCAATGGCCGTTAGAGTTCTGTTGCCGAATGCTTTTCAGAAGCACACCAACAATACGCGCGAGATAGCCAGCGCAGCGGCAAATCTGCCCGAGCTGATCACCGAGATCGAGGGCCGTTTCCCGGCACTGCGCAAACACCTGCGAGGAGAGGACGGGCAGATCCGCCGCTTCATCAATTTTTATGTCAACGAGGAAGACATCCGCTTCCTGGGCAATGAGAACTACAGCTTTCAGGAGGGCGACGAGGTGCTGGTGATTCCGTCCATCGCGGGCGGATGAAGCGGTCTTTTCGCGATCCTGGAGCATTTTCGGAAATAGTGTAGACCGGAATTTTGTCGGTATCCCACCCATTCCGCAGAAAAACGCGGAATGGATGGGGCACGGAAGTTTATAGCAAAAGCTGAATTGCTCTGGTTACTGCGCTTGCCAGAGGCTCTCCCGGCAGGGAGGGCCTTTTTGTTACAGCCGAGTTAAAGACTGAACAAGACATTTGCTCAGTATTCGCATGGGTTTGACCATCCTATTACAGTTCCCGGCGGATACTGCTGCAGTGAACGCGAACTCTGGGCACATGGTTCCGCTGAAGCTGGCTGTTGGTTCCACTCCTTTGGTGGAACTTGGATTTCCTACCTTTGTACCATCCCTGCTTCATGAGCCGGCCAAGCCGCTCATTCATGCGGAGGTTGGCCGTTACCGGCTGCGTCTGGCCGAGACCGTCGAAGATCGCGAAGCCGCCTGCCGGCTACGCTTCAAAGTCTTCAACATCGAACTGGGCGAGGGGTTGGTCAGTTCCTACCAAACCGGATTGGATACGGATCAGTTTGACCTCTTCTGCGAGCACCTGCTGGTGGAGGATAAACAGGAGAGCAATCCGGCACGGCGTGTGGTGGGCACCTACCGGATGCAATCCGGCGCAACCGCAGCGCGCAACCGGGGCTACTACTCCGAGCAGGAGTTCGATTTTGCCCCCTATGAGCCGCTGCGGGCGGACATTCTGGAACTGGGCCGCGCCTCCATCGACCGCGAGCACCGCACGCCGGAAGTGCTGACCTTGTTATGGCGGGGTATCGCACAGTATGCTAACGACATGGGGCTGCGTTACCTGATCGGCTGCTCATCGTTGACTTCAGAAGACCCGGCTGAGGGCTGGCAGGTGTATCGCCAGCTTAAGCAGTACAGGGTTTCACCGGAGTTTGAGACTGTGCCGGTCACCGCTTACGCCTGTCCCAGCGAGCAAGAGGGCGCATATGCACAGCCGTCGCCCTGTCAGCCAGACCCATCGATACGGACCTCCGCGCCTACCCCGGTGAAAGTTCCCAAGTTGCTGAAAACCTATCTGGCCCTCGGTGCGCGCATCAGCGGCCCGCCGGCCTGGGACAGGGAGTTCGGCACCATCGATTTCCTTACGCTGCTCGATCTGAAGTTGCTCTCGCCCTCGGCGCGCAATCGCTTTCTGGCTCCTCTGCACCCATGATCTTTCGCAAGAGCCGGCGCGCTGTGGCGCTGGTATTTGCTCTAGCCCTCTGCGTTATCCGTTACTGGCTGCTTCGCCTGCGCGGCCCGATCACGATGGAGCGTCGCGCATTGTGGGTCCAGCAGGCAGCCCGGGGGATACTGGCCGGCGTGGGCATTCGCTACCGCGTGGAAGGCCACCCACCCACCCACGGGCTGGTCGTCGCCAACCACCTCAGTTACCTCGATCCCGTCATTATCTCGGCGGCCATGCCCTGCTTCGTTGTCGCCAAGATGGAGATGGGCGGCTGGCCCTTCTTCGGCAAGGCGGCGCGCTCCGGGGGAACGATCTTCCTGGACCGCTCCAGCCTGGCCAGCGCCATGAGCGTAGCCGATCAGATGACCGAGAGGCTCAAGCTGCCGATTCCCGTGCTGCTGTTTCCAGAGGGCACCAGCACCGACGGCAGACAGGTGTTGCCCTTCCACCCCCGGCTCATCGACCCGGCCACCACGGCCGGAGTGCAGATTACCGCTGCCACCATCCGCTACATCATCGAGGACGGCACCCCGGAGCAGGAGCTTTGCTGGTATGGCGATGAGTCGTTTCTGACTCATCTCTTCAAGACGCTGGGAGTTCCCGGCTTCTCCGCCAGGGTGCGCTTTGGACAGCCGCGCGTCTACTCCGATCGCCGCGCCGCCGCCGATGCGACGCACGCCGAGATTACCGCCATGCGCGTGCAGATGCCGCTGCCCTGACGCAGGCAACATGACACGAATGTACTCTCCGCCTCACACGGGCGAGGTGTTTCGGCTCGCGCCAAGCCGCAACTTCGCACCCCAGCTTATATCCTTTGACTAGTCGTGACCTCGAAGATGCCCACTACCGTCAAAACACTCAGCCAGCGCGGCCTTCGCGAGCTCACTGCGGCCCGGCGGCTGCGCCGGATGTACGATCAGCTTGCCGAGGCGTACGGCCCTCAGCACTGGTGGCCGGCCGAAACGGCCTTTGAAGTGATTCTCGGCGCCTACCTCACCCAGAACACCGCCTGGAAGGCAGTCGAGCACTCGCTTAGCAACCTGCGCGCGGCCGGAGCACTGACTGTGGAGGGTCTGCGCGCCCTGGCTCTGGAAGACTTACGGCTCCTGGTCCAACCCTCCGGCTTTCCCACCCGCAAGGCGCTCGCGCTCAAGAAATTTGTGACCATGCTGGACGAGGAGTTCGGCAGTTCGCTTGAGACCCTGGCCGCCACGCCCACGGCCGTCCTACGCACGCGCCTGCTGGCCTTGCCCGGCGTCGGACCTGAGACCGCCGACGCCATCCTGCTCTATGCCCTCGGCCATCCCGTTCCCGTAGCCGACGATTACCTGCGCCGCATCGCCGAGCGGCACCGGCTTCTGACGCCTGCGCCTGGCCGCAATCGCAAGGGGTATGAGGCGCTGGCCGATCTCACCCGCCAGGCCTTTGCCGCCGATGCCCCTGAGAGCCAGGCGCGGCTCTTCAACGAGTTTCATGCCCTAACGGTCGCTGTGGGCAAAGCACATTGCGGCAGGACGGCTCATTGCGAGGGTTGCCCGTTGAGGGCTGATCCGCATACAAAAGGCGATCCTCCGCGTTAGGATTAGTTACGATTGTGATTGGAGGAGGCGATTCGATGGAACGATCCAGCTCTACCATGCAGTTGACGCGGGCCGCTGACTATGCGGTGCGCGTGATGATCCATATGTCGACATTGCCCGCCCATGAGCGCGCGCTGCTGCCCGCGCTGGCCCGCGCCACGGGGGCTCCGTTGAGCTTTCTTTCCAAGGTTTTGCAAGCCTTGTGCCGCGCCGGATTCATCGTCTCCCGGCGAGGGCAGTCAGGCGGATTCGAGATACTTCCCCCGGGTCGCAAGGCCTCGATCCGCGAGGTGATAGAGGCCATCGAGGGTCCCATCTGTTTGAACCTCTGCCTGGTCTCCGGAAATTCCTGCAGCCGAAAATCGAGCTGTACTGCGCACCCCGTCTGGGCGAAGGCTCAGGAGGCCATGCTGGGTGTGCTGAACACGGCAACGGTCGCCGATCTAGCCATGCAGACGGTCACTTTGCAGCCACGGGCCTCGCGCGGCAAGTCGAAACCTGCCTGAGAACCTGTCGCCGCGGCCTCACCCTAGCAACAGCTTCGCCACCTTGATGTACAGTTCCACCGCCTCCAGCAACTCGCTTTTCGCCAGCTTCTCAAAGGGCGTGTGGGCGACGTGGATGGATCCCGGCCCCAGCAACAGCGGCTCGCCCCAGTTGGAGAGCTTGGGAATGTCGGTGGTGAACTTGGCGATCATGGTGGGCAGGCCCTCGATGGTGCGCAGACGGACAAAAGGAATCTCCAGCGTAAAATCCACTTCGGCAAGCCCGGCGGCGGCTTCAAGCAGGGCGGCGCGCACTGGCGCCGA
This sequence comes from uncultured Acidobacteriaceae bacterium, assembly GCA_963765995.1. Lineage (GTDB taxonomy): Bacteria > Acidobacteriota > Terriglobia > Terriglobales > Acidobacteriaceae > Telmatobacter. The sequence continues at coordinate 106,694 of CAVXYT010000007.1, forward strand.
ATCGCCTACCAGGCGAACCAGCACCTGGGCCTCAGCCTTGTCGGCAATGACGTTGGGGGCCTGGCCGCCTTGAATCTGGCCGATGTTGAGCGAACTGGAGCCCACGTCTTCAGTAACCGGCAAGGGGAGGGCCAGCAGTTTCGCGAGCACCTCGACCAGCTTGTGAACGGCGCTTTCGCCTAGCTCCGGATAGGCCGAGTGGGCCATCTTGCCATAGGACCGGAAGACCGCGCGCAAAGTGCCCTTGGAGGCCAGCGCGAGGCGATTGCCGGTGGGCTCGCCGTTGATGAGAAATCGGCTGCCCCTGGGCGAATCGTTGGCGGCCCTGGCGCCGGCCGAGTCGCGCTCCTCGCCGCTGACAAAGAGCAACCCAATGCGAAACCCCGCTGCCCGCAGCGCCTCGGCAGCGGCGATCTGGGCGGCCAGGATTCCCTTGGCGTCGCAGACGCCGCGCCCGTACAGGAAGTCAGCGTCCTCGCTGAAGGGGATGTAGGGCGGCACGGTGTCCATGTGCGTGGAAAACACCAGGTCGGGCCTCTGGCCGGCCACGCCCGCATAGACGTTCCAGCGCTCACCGGCCGTCGAGTTCTCCAGCGGCTGGGGAACAGGCGTCTTTTCTACCTCCCATCCGCGCCGGGCAAGAAAATCTGCCAGGAAATCGCCCACCGCCCCCTCATGGCAGGAGGTGGACTCAATTTCGCAAAGTTGGCGAGTAAGCCGGATGGGGTCAAGAGATTCTAGGGGGGATTCGACGAGGGAATCCGCAGGCAGGCGATCGGTCATAGTGCTGCCAGAATAACTCACGCCGGGTTTAGCGCCTTCAAAAGGGGAGGGCTTGCCTCTTTTAGAACCGAACGCAGGTGTGACTTCCGGTACTCCGAAAAGCGTGAGTTCCGGGTGGGAAGGATGCGCCCTAGCGCGTAGAATGGAGTGTGGAATGACCACCACAACCGCACACGCCCAACCCAAACCTCGTCTTGACACAGCCATTGTGCGAAGCGTGAGCCTGGCCGGTCCGGCCGGCCGGCTGGAGGCGCTGGTGAATGAGGGCGCGGCTGATGCCCCTTTTGCGGCTCTGGTCTGCCATCCGCATCCCAAGGGCAACGGCTCGATGCATAACAAGGTGGTTTACCACGCTATGAAGGCTCTCAACGAACCGGAGTGGGGGCTGGGCTGGCCGGTTCTGCGCTTCAACTTTCGCGGCACAGGCTTGAGCCAGGGGCAGCATGACGGCAAAGCAGAGACCGGCGATGTGCTCGCGGCTCTTGACTGGCTGGAAAGCGAATACCGCCGGCCGCTGGTGGTGGTTGGCTTCAGCTTTGGCGCGGCCATGGCGCTTAGCGCCTGTTGCTCGCCTTCCCGGAGTCCCGAGACGGTGCGCGCGCTGGTTCTGCTCGGCTTACCCCTGCAGAATGATGGCCACCACTACCACTATCTCGGCCTTAACAGCTGCAACCTTCCCAAGCTCTTCCTCAGCGGAGACAGCGACCAGTTCGCCCCCGCCGTGCAGTTGGTGCAACTCGTCGCCGTCGCCGCCGAACCCAAACGGCTGGTGCTCCTTCCCCGCGCCGATCACTTCTTTACCGGTCAACTCGAGCCCATGCAGTCGTCGCTCACCGGCTGGCTGAAGGAGCAACTCAGATGACCCCGGCCGCTGATTCAGCCCTCGATACCCTGCACGCCACGGCCAATGAAATCTTTACCGGCGCCATCAAGGCTTGCAACATCGCCTCGGCCTTCGACCGCCGCATTCGCTTTGAGGGCAACACGCTGCATCGGCTTCTTCCTGATGGCAGCGGACCGGCCTCGATCGATCTCGCCTGCTACAAGAAGATTTTTATCGTTGCGCTGGGCAAGGCAGCCGGACCCATGCTTGATGTGCTACTTGACCGCATGAAACGACGCAAGGGCCTGCGCGGAATCTGCTGCTCAAACAATCTCCCCGCTTCCCGCAACTGGCGCTTTCGCTACTTTGAGGGTGGCCACCCGCTGCCCAACGAGGAGTCGTTCGTCGCGGCCCGGGCCGCATTGGCCATGCTCAAGAGAGCCAAGAAGGACACGCTGATATTTTTTCTCATCTCCGGCGGCGGCTCGGCCATGTTCGATCTGCCGCTGGATCCGCGGATTTCGCTTGACGACACCATCGCCTTCCATCAGTTGCTGCTGGCCTCTGGCGCCCCGATCAGCGAGATCAACACTCTGCGCAAGCACTTTTCCGCGGTCAAGGGCGGGCGGCTGGCCATCGCCGCGCCGGAGTCCGCCAAGGTCAGCCTGCTGGTTCCCGACGTACCGCTGCGCTCGCTCGACGCGCTCTCTTCCGGCCCCACCTCGCCTGACCACTCGACCGTGGCCGAGGTGCGCCACCTGCTGGCAAAGTACGATCTGAAGGCCAAGCTGCCGCCTTCTGTGAGCGCCTTCTTCGAGCGAGAAGACCTGCCCGAGTCGCCCGGCAACAAGGGCTGGTTTCCACCTTTTTTCCCAAAGTTTTCCAAGCTGGGCGCCTCGCCCGCGCGCCGAATCACCGCGGCGGCCTCCATGAGCGGCGAAGACGAAGCCTTCCGCGATTCGGTCTTTGAGCTTCTGCTCAGCAGCCACGACCTGGCGGAGAACGCCCGCGCCCTGGCGCAGAAGGCCGGCTTCCACGTGGTGGTCGACAACAGTTGTGACGACTGGGACTACGCCGACGCCGCCCGCTACCTGCTGGAACGCTTCCACGCACTGCGCGCCATCCATCCGCGCCTCTGCCTGATCTCCGTCGGCGAGGTGACGGTCACCCTCGACCGCACTCCCGGCGCCGGAGGCCGCAACCAGCAGTTCGTCATGGAGTGCGCGCTGGAGCTGGAACAGTATGCGGGCGAACGGCTGACGGTGTTCAGCGCCGGCTCCGACGGCATCGACGGGAATACTCAGTCGGCAGGGGCCGTTGCCGACCCCACTACCGTAACCCGCGCCCATGCCTTCGGATTCCACCTCAAGTCCTCGCTGGCTGCCTTCGACGCTTGTCCGATGTTCACCGCACTGGGCGATGCCGTGGTCACCGGTCCCACCGGCCACAACCTGCGCGACCTGCGGCTGCTGTTAGCCGATAACACATAAAGCGGCAGCTTGCGCCAGGGCACTTACTGATCCGGCCCCAAAGAAATGCAACACTCCCTCCCACCCATTCCGCAAAAAGCGCGGAATGGATGGGGCACAGCGTTTCAAAACTTCTGGGCCGGATCAATATTTTCAGGTGTGTTAGAGCGGCGCTTACTGTCGATCAGCCGCATCGTCGTCTGTGATCTTGCGCCATGCGCCCGTGGAGTGAACAAATTCAGGCGCGGAGAGATTGATCCTGGTGCGGGGCAGGACGACCAGATCGACGCGACGGTTTTCTGCGCGGCCATCGGCGGTGTCGTTGCCGGCCACGGGGTGGAACTCGGAGTAGCCAGCGGCCGAGATGCGCTCGGGAGATATGGCCTTCAGATCGAGAAAGAGACGGGCGATACGCGTGGCGCGGGCCGAGGAAAGCTCCCAGTTGGAGTCGAATTCCGCGGTGTGGATGGGGACGTTGTCGGTGTGGCCCTCGATGCGCACATCATAGGGTGTGCGGCCCAGCGTGGCGGCGATCTGGCGCAGCGTGGGGAGCGTCTCAGGCTTGGGGGTGGCTGAGCCGGAGCTGAAGAAGCCGGCCTCGCGCAGGCTGATCACCAGCCCGTCGCGGCCCATCTTCATGGATACGGCGTGCGAGGCGACCTGGTTGGAGAGTTTCTGCTCCAGTTCGCGGCGAATGTTGTTCAGGTCATCCTTGACCCTGGCCGGCGACAACACGTCCTCGCCCATGACAATGTTCATGGGAATGGCCGCCTGCTCTGCGCCCGCGGCCGAGCCTTCGGCGGGCTTGCCCGAGGCGTCCGGAAAGATGCCCAGGGAGCGGAATGCCGAGTCGATGGCCTCCGAGACCGGCACTTGCTTTTTTTGATCGGCTTTGGAAACGGCGTAGAGGACCACAAAGAAGGCAAAGAGCAGGGTGATGAAGTCGGCATAGGAGACCAGCCAGCGATCACGGCTCACATTGCTCTTGCGCCGCTCTTTCATCATGCGGCGCGCTCCTTCTGCTTTTGCTGAGGGGCATTGAGGAAGCCGGCCAGCTTGACTTCGAGCATGCGCGGGTTCATGCCCTCAAGAATCGAGATGACGCCCTCGAGCATCATCTCGCGGCGCTGGTGGTTGTCGCGCAAGCGGATGCGCATCTTGCCGGCGAAGGGCAGGAAGAAGAGATTGGCGATGCCCACGCCGTAGATGGTGGCGACGAAGGCCACGGCGATGCCTTTGCCCACTTCCTGGATGTTGTCAAGATTTTTCATCACCTGAATGAGCCCCAGCACCGCGCCCAGGATGCCGATGGTGGGCGAGAATCCTCCGGCCGACTCGAAGACTGCGGGGAGCCGTTCTTCGTTCTCCGCGGTGCAGTCCAGACTGACGCGCATAATCTTGCGCAGCTCGGAAGGCTCGGTGCCATCGACGGCCAGCATAATGGCTTGCTTGAGAAAGGGGTCACGGATTGTTTCGAGGTCGCTGTCCAGCGAGACGACGCCGTTGCGGCGAGCCTTGTTGGCGAAAGCGACCAACTGGTGGAGGAGCTGGTCGCTGTGCTTGCGGGGCGCGGAAAAGACGTGCGCCAGGCTGCCGAATGCGCCCAGCACCGTGGAAAGCGGGAACTGGAGCAGCACCGCGCCCATGGTGCCGCCAAAGACGATCAGGGCCGCGGTCGGCTGCAGTATCTGGCCCAGGTTGCCTCCTTCGATGAGCAATCCGGCCACGATGCCTGCGATGGCCAGGAAAACTCCGCCAATGCTGCCTTTATCCATCAGAAGCTCCTCGAAAAATCATGCGCGGAGAGCAGAATTCTAACTTGAATGGCGCTAGCGCGAGTTATGTCCGGGCGGCGCCGAAGGGGGTTTGGGCTGACCGGAAAGGTCCAGACTGGTCAGCGAGGCTGCCCGCTGCAGTTCGCCATACGACGGCAGCCGATTAGCGACCGAGGCCAACAAGCGCGCGCGGTAGGCGAGCACGCGTTCCACGATCTCAGCCGTGTCCTCGCGCACAATCAGCTTCTCTCCATTGATCAAGGTCAGCATGGTGTCAGGAGACTCCTCGGCGGTCTTGATCAGGTCGCTGTTCAGCACTATCGGGGTGCCGTTGAGCCGGGTAAGTTCGATCATTGCCCAAACTCCTTCGGGGTAGTTATCGGCGAACAGCGGGAAAAGTTCAGAGATTAGGAAAGAAGAAGGGCAAGTGTCCGAGGCGGGACACAAAAGCGGGGGGAATAAAGTCCTCAGGTCCGGCGCCGAAGAAGGGGCCAGATGCGGCGGTAACCGAGCCGGAAGAAGCGACCCAGGGTTAGTAAAAAATATGGGAGCGCTTCCGGGAAGGGCCGCAAATTCACGCATCCCAAAGGAGAACCCCATGTCCCTGGGTGTCTTGAACAACCTCTCCGCCATCTACGCGGAGAACAACCTGAACAACACCAATAACAGCCTGACTACCGTGCTGCAGCAGTTGTCTTCCGGATCGAAGATCAACTCCGGCGCCGACGATGCCGCTGGCCTTTCGCTGGTCAACGGCCTGCAGGCTAACCAGCAGGCGCTGACTCAATCCCAAACCAACGCGCAAGAAGGCGTGGGACTGTTGCAAGTGGCCGATGGCGCCCTCTCGCAAGTAACGAGCCTGCTTAACCGGGCCGTGACGCTGGCTACCGAAGCCTCGAACGGCACCCTCAACTCCACGCAGGATGCGGCGGCCAATCAGGAGTACCAATCAATCCTGTCGGAAATCTCCAACATCGGCTCGACCACCACCTACAACCAGGAGACGGTCTTCGGTTCGCAGACTAACATCTACACCGGCGACTCTTCGACGAAGGGCGCATCGATCAACGATCTGGCTATTGGATCGCTGTCCTCATCCCAGGTGGGACAAACCGGCGGCGCCATGGGTTACACTGCCGGCACGAATGTCTTCGTCGACATGTCGGATTCCGGCACCGACAACGCTCAGTCCACCGATTCAATTACCGCCGGAAGCACGCTGGACATCACCTATGCGATCGGCCAGGACCTGGGCGGCGTGGTCACCGCAACCGCAGACATCAGCACCGGCGGCGCGACCGGCTACGCGAACACCGTGGCGGGCATGATCGACGCCATCAACGGTTCCGGCCTGGGCCTGACCGCCTCGTTCACCACAGCGGGAGCGGCCGGGGATGGCTCTGCCGGCGCCGCAACCGACACCGGCATCATGATCTCGGGCAACGTGACCACCGCGGCTCCGGCAAGCGTGGGCCAAATCGAGGTTGCACAAGACGGAACGACCCCGCTGATGGATACAACCTCCGGCGAGGGCTCGCCGACCGTCGATGCCGGAAGCACGGGAATCGCGACGATCAACTATACCGCCACGGGTGGTCAGGATCTTTCTACTACCGATCTGTCCACTCAGACCGATGCGGAGTCTGCACTGACCGCTCTCAACTCGGCCATCGGCGACATAGCGGCGCAGGACGGCTACATCGGCGCGCAGATCAACACCCTGAACTCCGTCAGCCAGGTTCTCAGCACACAGTCAGAGAACGTCACTGCGGCGCAGAACGCGGTGCAGGCCACCGACTATGCGTCGGCCACCTCCAACATGTCCAAGTACGAGATTCTGAGCCAGACCGGCATCGCCGCCTTGGCGCAGGCCAACAGCGTGCAGCAGGAAGTGACCAAGCTGCTGCAGTAAACCGGGGTCCCCAGCGACAGGATTTCGTCGCTGGGGTGGAGTAAACCGGGGTCCCCAGCGACAGGATTTCGTCGCTGGGGTGGAGTAAACCGGCGCAGAGCCACTCACCAAGAAAGGGCGTCCGCAAGGGCGCCCTTCCTTGCGCTCCTTAACTGTTCGCAGCAAAAATGCCCGCGCTTTCCGCAAGGCAAGGTCTAAAGCCGCGCGCATAGAAAGCCGATGAACGGTTTGGTAAGAAGGGGTCTTTGCAGTTTGCAAGGTGGCTCTTTATGAAGCGAAATTCATGAGTTTTTCTTAATCTGTCTCAGTAGCGCGTGGTTCTTCGGCTGCACGAAATGAACACGGAGGAGCGATGGGCACAGTTGGACTGAGTTTCGGGTCGCCTACCAGCGGGGCTGGCTTCGACGTGAGCTCGACGGTGGCCGAGATCGTGGGGAATCTCCAGAATGTGGAGACGCCCTGGAAGAATCAGTTGACCAAGTTGCAGAGCCAGGACACGGCGATCTCCAGCCTGGGGACGTTGTTTTCGAATCTTTCCAACGACATGAGCTCGCTGACCGATTTACAAGGCATCATGGCGACGAAGACGGGCTCCAGTTCGGACACCAATGTGTTGACGCTGACGGCGGCCAACAATACGGCGATAGCCGGGACGCACACGGTAGAGGTGGGCAATCTGGCGACGACGTCGAGCGGGTACCTGGCGCAGACCGCCAACGCCAATGACACGTTGGCCGGTTCGATCACACTCCAGGCGGGCAGCGGGACGGAACAGACCATCGATGTAGGCACCTTGTCGAACAAGACGCTCTCTGGGCTGGCCGCGGCCATCAACGCATCCGGGGCGGGCATCAACGCCAGTGTTCTGACGGATTCGACGGGTTCGATGCTGAGCCTGGTTTCGGGGACCTCGGGGGCTAGCGGGAACATTACAGTCAGCGCGAACTCGATCTCCGACACCACCACATCGAGCGGCACGCTGGCCTATACATCGGCAGCGACTGGCGCGGACGCCAATCTGACGGTGGACGGGGTGGCCCTGACCAGCGCCTCGAACACGGTGGCCAATCTGATTCCCGGCGTGACTTTCCAGTTGCTGGCTCCCAGCGCGACTGGCGAGCAGGTGCAGGTGGTGATCGGCAACGACAACACCGATGTAGAGAGCACGGTGAACCAGATGGTCACCGATTACAACTCGCTGATCAGCGCCATGAATGCCCAGGAGGGCAACGACAGCTCGGGCAATCCCGAGCCGCTGTTCGGCTCTCCGACGCTTTCGCTCTTGCAGCAGCAGTTGCTGGGCGGGCTGAATACGCAGAGTCCCAACGGGTATCTGGATTCGATAGAGAATTCGAGCGACACGCTCACCGGCTCCATTTCCATCCAGGTGGGCAGCGGGACGGCCAATGTCGTAACTCTGGACTCGTCGGACAACACGCTCTCCGGGCTGGCCTCGGCGATCAACTCAACATCCGGCATCGGGGTCACGGCCAAAGTGGTGTCCAGCAGCACCGGGTCGCAACTGGTGCTGGTGTCGGACACGGCGGGGCCAGGGGGGGCGTTGACGGTGACCTCTTCGATTACCGACACCACGACCAGCACGGCTCTGAACTACAACAACAGCGGGTCGGACATCAACAGCCTGACTGGCCTGGGCATCAGCGTGAACAACGACGGCTCGCTGAGCTTCGACGCCACGAGCCTGGATTCGGTGCTGAACTCGGACTATAGCAGCGTGGTGGGCTTCTTCCAGAACACGAACAGCTGGGGCCAGACATTCTCGACCATGCTGACCAACGCCGGCACGAGCTCGCCGACAGGCGTTCTGGCGCTTGCCTCCAGTTCCAACAGCAACATCGAATCGACGCTGAACACCGACATCTCCAAGGAAAACAGCTATATCTCCGCGCAGCAGACGAGCCTGACCGCGGAACTGAACAGCGCCAACGAAATCATGCAGGAACTGCCTACGCAGTTGGAAGGGATCAACGAGCTTTACTCGGCGATCACCGGCTATAACCAGAATGTGAACGGCTAAGGAGCTTTATTCCGATGGGAAGGTATCAGGAACATGCACTGGACGGCGCTTCGGCAGTCGATTTGGTTGTGGCGCTCTACGACGGAATACTCCGTTTTCTTTACTCGGCCGGCGCGGCTGTGGAGCGTGGCGACGCGGCGGCCCGCCGGATGGCAGTCAAGCGAGCCCTGGATATCATTATCCACTTGCAGGCGCGGCTGCGCATGGATGTGGGCGGACGACCCGCGCAGGCGCTCAGCGAGTTCTATGCATCGATTTTCGCGCAAATCCTTCAGGCCTCGCAGTCGGCCTCGCGGCAGAAGTTCGAGCACGTCATTGAATGTGTAAAGAACGTGCGCGACGCCTGGCGCCAGGTGGCAAAGGATCCCGCAGTCAATCCAACTCCGCTGCAGGTGAGCGGCATGGCAACAGTACGCAGACCGTCGGGCTTTGATGGCTCCGATTACGGTGAGGACGCGGCCCTCAGCTCAAGATGGAATGCCTGAAAGGCGGGGAACAGGTCTCTGACCGTGTGAATTAGTTCCTTTGGACTTTGTGGTTTCCCACCCATTCCGCTGGAAAACACGGAATGGATGGGGCACGAAGCTGGTACAACTTCAAGCGGTCAGAGACCTAGTCCCTGCTTCATCTCATCCGGCGACGGTCAGCTCCTCCTCCAGTTGCTGTTTCCGGTATAGGCCGGCATAGTAGCCGTCGAGGGCGAGCAACTTGTCGTGCCGGCCCAGCTCCACAATCCTTCCGCGATCGAGCACGGCGATCTGGTCGGCATTGCGCACGGTTGAGACGCGATGGGAGATCAGGATGGTGGTCGTGGCAGTAGTGTAGTCGCGCAGCCCGCCCAGTATGCGCTCTTCAGTGTACGTATCCACGCTGACCAGCGCGTCGTCGAGGATGAGGATGGACGGGCGGCGCAGCAACGCCCGGGCGATGGCCGCGCGCTGCTTTTGCCCGCCGGAGAGTGTGAGGCCGCGTTCGCCCACCATGGTTTCAAAGCCCTGGGGAAACTCTTCGAACTCGAGGCGGATGTGGGCCGCCTCGGCCGCCTCGAGCAGCTCCTCCGCTCCGGCATCGGGCGCGCCAAAGGCAAGATTTTCCCGGATCGTCGCGCTGAATAGAAAAGTTTCCTGGGGGACCAGGCCGATGTTGCGCCGGAGCACGGCCAGGGGATAGTCGCGCACCGGGCGGCCGTCGATCTGAAGTGAGCCTTGCGGCGCTTCGTAGAGCCGGGTGATCAAGTTGATAAGCGTGGATTTGCCCGAGCCGGTGGGGCCAACGATGGCCAGGCTGGAGCCGGCTGGAATCCGGAGCGAGATGCCGCGCAGGACTTGAGTTCCGTTATAGCTGAAATCCAGATTGCGGAATTCAATCTCGCCGGTGAGAACCGTATCGGATGCAATCGTGGGATCGGCGGCGCTGTCGTCGATGGCCGGCTCGGAGCGCAGCAACTCGTCGATGCGCTTTACCGAGGCGGTGCCGCGCTGGAAGAGGTTCACCACCCAGCCCACGGCAATGATGGGCCAGGTGAGCAGGACCATGTAAGTGTTGAAGGCCACAAACTGGCCCACAGTGATGCGGTGGGCGATGACCAGGTGTCCGCCGGCCAGCAGGGTGATGATCATGGAGATGCCCAGGATAAATTCGAGCGTGGGCCACAACATGCCCATAAGTTGCACCAGTTTGAGGGAGCGGGCGATGTACTGCCGGTTGAGCCGCTCAAAGAGGCCGATCTGGGATTCCTCGCGGGCGAAGGCGCGCACCAGCCGGGCGCCAGAGTAGTTTTCCTGGGCCTGCGAGGAGATATCCGAGAAACTGGCCTGGATGCGCTCGAAACGGTCATGAATCCTGCTCCCGAAGTACTGCACCAGGATGCTTGCCAGGGGCATGGGAGCGAACGCCACCAGGGTGAGCCAGGGGCTGATACGGAGCACATAGTACAGCGCGCCTACGGTGAAGAAGACCGTGTTGGCGCTGTACATTAGCGCCGGCCCGAGCAAATTACGCACGGCATTCAGGTCGTTGGTCATCCGGGCCATGATATCGCCGGTGCGATAGCGCTGATAGAAGCCGGAATCCTGCTCTTCCAGTTTTCGAAAGAGATCGTTGCGCATGTCGAACTCGATCTCCCGCGAGATGCCGATGAGGATCCAGCGCTGGGAGTAGAGAAAAATGCCTTTGACCAGGGCGATGGCGACCAGCAGGCCGGCGAAGAGGACAATTCTCTGGTGGGTGGCTCCTCGCCTCATCGCGTCGATGGCAATTTTTATAACCTGGGGAGCCTGCACCGCGATGGCGTTAGTGCAAATGCACGACAAGGTGCCCCACAGGTATCCCCAGCGGTAGCGGCGCATGTAGGGGTAGAGGGGGGCCAGATCGCGGAGCATGGTCTTATTGTACGGGGAGGCACCTGCGGTGCGGCCAGTCGCTCGCTATTCGCACGCATCGGTTTCTATCAGGGGGCTGAAACCGTCTGAAGTACTAGGTCTCTGACCGTGTGAATTAGTTCCTTTGGGCTTTGTGGTTTCCCACCCATTCCGCTGGGAAACGCGGAATGGATGGGGCACGAAGCTGGTACAACTTCAAGCGGTCAGAGACCTACGTTGGCGTTCTCAGCAGCAGATAGCCGCCGACCAGCCCGAAGAGAATATCCGCGGACCATGCGGCCAGCGCGGCGGGCAGATAGTTCACGTTGCCCAGTGCGCCGAAGAGGCCATCGACAACCCAATAGGCCAGGGCCACGGCGATAGCCACGGCGATGCCGGTGAGAGAGCCGCGCCGGCCCATGGAGAGCGCGAAGGGAATGGCCAGCACCGCCATGATGATGGCGACCAGCGGATAGGCGAGTTTGTGCCACATTTCGACGCGCAGACGCATGGTGTCAAATCCGCTCTGGCTGAGGTCGCCGATGTAGCGGTCGAGCTGGCCGAAGTTCATCTCCTGCGCCTGCTTGTTTTCCTTCTTGAAGTAGCCGGGGCCTTCGTGAATCTCCGCGAAGGAAGTTTGCCGGAACTCGCGGAACTCGGTGACGTTGGCGCCCGCGATGTCGCGCTGCCAGCCGTTGAGAAAGCGCCAAGTCCCGGTCCCATCATCCCAGACGGCGCGGGCGGCAAATATGCGCCGCGAGAGCGCGAAGGTGGAGGGATTGAACTCGAAGAGCGAGAGATTGGCGAACTCGTTTCGATCAGGGTCGAAAAACTGGTAGTAGAAGATGCGGTCGGGCTCTCCGGGATGCGGCTGACCGAAGATCCAATTCTGCTCGGGGCGCAGGACGGTTTGCGCCGGTTTGCCCTTGATGATGTTGCGCAAAGCCTCTTGTTTTCGGTTGGCCTGGGGCAGATAGTACTGGTCAAAGAGAAAGAGGCTGACCGACAGGATGGCGGCGATGGAGACAATGGGAATCACCAGCCGGTAAAGACTGATGCCGCAGGCCTTCATGGCGATGATCTCCGAGTTGCGGTTGAGCACGCCGAAGGTGACCAGCACGGCGATCAGCGCGGCCAGCGGGGCGATCTGGTAGATCATGCTGGGGGTGAGGTTGATCAGATACGCGCCGACAGTAAACCAGCTAATGTTGTGGCTCAGGATGTCTTTTAGCAGGTCAAAGACGGTGAAGATCAGAATGAGCACTACAAAGCCGGACAGCACCAGGAAGAAGATGTTAAAGAACGCGCGCACCACGTACTTGTCGAGGATGCGCGGGAAGACATTGCGGGCATTGGCACGCGGGGGGCGCGATTGAAACCTGCTCAGCAGGCCGCTCAGCGGGGCGCCGATGTGATTGGCCGGAACGGCGAATCTGGGTGTTTGGAAACGCGAGGTCCAGGTGGCGAGCACATTCAGAACGCGGCCTCCCGAAGCCATCTGCCAGAGCAGGAAGAGGCCGCCAGCGGCGAACAGCAGGTTAGCCATCCATACCGCGAGAAACGCGGAGATCCAGTCTTGCCTGCCCAGGGCGATGCCGATCAGGGAGAGCGTGTAATAGACGACGACCAGCGCAAGGGTGGCCACCCAGGCGGAACTCTTGCCGCCGCGCCGCGAAGTCACGCCGAGGGGAACACCCACCAGCATCAGCACCAGGCAGGCCGCCGGATAGGCGAAGCGTTTGTGTATCTCGATTTGGAACCGCTTACCGTCCGGACCACGGGCGCGCGCCCTCAGTTCGTTCACGGGCAGGGCGTAGATCGCAGTATCCATGCGTCCCAGATGCCCTTCGCTCTGCTGGCTGGCGGCTAAGGGCATATCGGTAAAGTCAAAGGTGGAGATGTTGTACTGTTGCGGCTGGCCTGCCACCGTCTCGTGGTGCGATCCATCGCGCAGCCGCATGAGCAGTTCCTGGCCGGAATCGCTGGCCACAGTGGCCGAGGCGGCGGTGGTGATCAGCGGCGTGGTGGGGTCCGTGGTGTCGGCCATGAAGACCTGCCGCCAGTTGGCCGCGCCGGTTCCCGAGCGCACGTCCTGCACATAAAGGACGAAATTGTGAAAATCCTCATCGAAGACGCGCGGCTCAATTTCGTAGGAGGCCTGCATGGCAAGGGCCTTGTCCATCGCCAGAATAGCCTGATTGGCGCGCGGCGCCACATACAGGGAGTTGAACAGCCCAAGCAAGGTGCCGGCAATGGCCACGATGGAGGCCACGCGCATAAAGTAGCCGATGCCCAGGCCGGAAGCGCGCATGGCGATGATTTCACTGTCGGCGGCCAATCGGCTGAGCCCCAGCAGCACCCCCACCAGCACCGCCATGGGAATGGTGACGGTGAAAAAATTGGGCAGCATGAAGAGAACAACTTCCGCCACACTGACCAGGGTGGAGCTGTTGTGAACCACCATCTCCAGAATGTGGGGCAGTTCCTTCATGAAGAGAATGAAGGTGAAGATCACGCCTCCGATAAGCGCGTGGGAGAGGATTTCGCCGGTAATGTAACGGTTCAGGATGCGCACAAACAGGCTCTGGTGTTTAGTTTATCTTGCCGGGACGCTACGCGCGCCTGAAGGTTGCCAGCTTCGCAGGCGCAGGCTGTTGGCCAGCACGCTGACGGAACTGAGTGCCATGGCGGCTGCCGCCAGCCAGGGGCTGAGCAGAAGATGAAAGCCGGGGTAAAGCGCGCCCGCGGCCAGAGGAATGCCGAGCAGGTTGTAGGCGACGGCCCAGATCAGGTTCTGACGCATCACGCGCAAGGTGGAGCGGGCCAGGTCGAGCGCCGCTGGAATGGCCGAAGGCTGTGTGCGCAGGAGCAGTACATCGCCTGCCTCCTGAGCGAGATCGGCGCCGGTGCCCATGGCGATGCCCGCATCGGCCTGAGCCAGGGCGGCTGCGTCGTTGATGCCGTCGCCCACCATGGCCACGCGCAGGCCGCTCTTTTGCAGGGCGCGAATGCGGGCCAGCTTGCCTGCTGGGTCGAGGCTGGCTTCCCACCCCAGCGACAAAGACCCGTCGCCGGGGACCCCGGCTTCAATCTCAGTGATTCCCGCTTGCTGTGCGATGGGCGCGGCGGCGGCGGCTGAATCGCCGGTGAGCATCAGCACTCGCAGACCGGCGCGGCGCAACGCTGTGACGGCCTCGGCTGCATCGGGACGCAATGTGTCGCGGGCGTCGAAATAACCTGCGGGCACGCTGTCCAGAGCCATCCACAGCCTCGTCACGCCCGGCTCCGGCGGGGTTGCATCGGTCGGCAGCGCGATGAAAAATTCCTTGAAGAGGGCTTCATTGCCGAGCAGGCAGTCGTGGCCTTCGACTTTAGCGGCAAGGCCGCGTCCGGGCAAAACCTGCACGTCTTCGGCGGACGGCCATGACAAACCGCGCGATTTTGCCGCGTCCACGAGAGCGTGGGCCAGCGGATGGTTTGATCGCTCCTCGGCGGCAGCGGCCAGGCGCAGCAAGTCGTTTTCTTCAGAGGCTAAATCCCCACGCTCATTTTGTAGCATTTGTGGCACGACTGAAGTCGTGCCCTGACACAATCGAATAGCAGTCAGCACTGGCCGGCCCACCGTCAGAGTTCCGGTCTTGTCCAGCACAATCGCGTCCGACGGGCCCAAACGGGCAAGCCGTTCAAGCGCCTCGCCGCCCTTGAAGAGGACGCCCAGTTGAGCGCCGCGTCCCACGGCCACGGTGAGCGCGGCGGGCACCGCCAATCCCATGGCGCACGGGCAAGCGACGACCAGCACGGAGACTGTGTTGGCCAGGGCCATCTGCAGTGAGTGCGTGGCGATAAGCCAGACCACAAAGGTAAGCGCAGCCAGGGCCAGCACGATGGGCACGAAGATGGAGCTGGCGCGGTCGGCCATCCGCTCCATCGGCGCGCGCGAGCTTTGCGCCTGTTCGACCATGCGCGTAATCTGCGCCAGCAGAGTGGCTTCGCCCAGCGACTCGGCACGGCAAACCACTGCGCCTTCGTAATTGAGCGAGCCGGCAAGAACTTGCCCGCCAGCTTCGCGATCGAGTGGCGTCGGCTCGCCGGTCAGCATCGATTCGTCTACGGTAGTGCGGCCTTCGAGAATTGTCGCGTCCACCGGAAAGCGTTCCCCTGGCAGGACAAGAACACTGTCGCCGGCTTGAATCTCTTCCAGCGGAACGACGGTTTGAACGCCGTTGCGAACCCGCCGCGCAGTCGCGGGCCTCAGCCGGGAGAGTGAGTCGAGCGCGGCCAGGGCGCGGCGTTTGGCGCGGCCCTCCAAAGCTTTGCCCAGGAGCAGAAATCCGAGAATGAGCAGAACCGCGTCGAAGTAAACCTGGCGTTCCAGCGCGGGCCAGATGGTGGCATAAGCGGAATAGAGAAAGGCCACGCCTGTTCCCAGGCTGACCAACGTATTCATGTTGGTGGCGCCATGACGCAGGCCGCGCGCGGCGCTCAGGTAGATTCCACGGCCCGCCCAGGCCATGATCGCCGCCGTGAGCAACAGCAGAAACCAGCGCAGCAGATCCGGCGGCAGCGCATAAAGCCAGGGGAAAACACGCATCAGAACGTGGTCCAGCGCGCCCATTTGGATCGTGAGCGGCATGGCCAGTAGCATGGCGGCCGCGCCGGCGATCAGCGTGGCAACGGCTTTAAGTTCGGCTCCATTGGCGAGTGAGTCGGAGGAGGTTAGCGAAGAGACATCGGAGCGGGGAAGCACGGCATCGTAACCCGCAGCGCGAATGGCTTCGACCAGTTGCGCGGGCGCTGCTAATGCCGGATTGAAGAGCACGCTGGCGCGATGGGCCATCAGGTCAACGCGCGCAGACTCAACCCCGGCCGTCGAGCGCAGAGCCTCTTCCACGTGATGCTGGCAGGAGGCGCAGGTCATGCCGAGGATGGGCAGCGTAAGGGATTCTGTCGCAGGCGGGGGCATCGGCTGAGTCATGCTTCCAGGTGCGCCGTGAAGCCGGCCTTGGCCAGGGCCGCAACGGCAAGGTCAACGGGCGCAGGATTCAGGGTAGAAGTGAGCCGCGCCGCACCTACGCGCACCTCGTTGACCACTGCCCCTTCGACCGATGTCAGGGCCTGAGAGACGCGCCTTACACAGGAGCCGCAGTGCATTCCATCGATACGCAGCGTGAATTCCGACATTGCCTTCTCCTGTTTGTTTTGATGATACGCCGGGTGAAAAGGTGCGCTATCGTAAGAGGGGATTCGAGATTTGGAGGAAGATGCAGCGAGAGTTTCCATTGACACCGCTGGTGGGCGTGGGCGCGGTAATCGTAGAGGCAGGCCGGGTGCTGCTGGTGCAGCGCGGAAGCGAACCCATGAAGGGTCATTGGTCGCTGCCGGGCGGCTTGCTGGAGGTGGGTGAATCGCTCAGAGATGGCGTGATTCGCGAGGTGAGGGAAGAGACTGGGCTGATTGTTGAACCGGTGGAACTGATTGAGTTGCTCGACCGCATACATCGCGAGGCCGATTGCATCCGCTACCATTATGTGATTGCCGATTACCTCTGCCGCGTGACGGGTGGCGAGTTGCAGGCGGCCTCCGACGCGGATGCGGCGCGGTGGGCGGAGCGAGAAGAGTGGACTAAGGAAGGCGCGCTTGAGCTTGATCCGACCACGGTGCGAGTTATCGAGGCGGGCTGGCAGAGGGCGCAAATGCTGCGAAAGGAGATGCAAGAGGAACGATGAAAGCGATCAAGAGGCTGTTGTGGATTGCAGGAGTGTTGGTGGTGGTTGCCGGGATTGGCTTCTGGGAGCGCCCGGTCAGCTACTTCAATGAAGCGATATATCTGCGGGAGTGCCTTTCGGGTGTGGAGAGCCGCTCGGTTCAGGTTGCGGGCTATCGTGTGCATTACCTTGCCGAGGGACCGACCGACGGGCCGGTGGTGGTGCTGGTGCATGGGCTGGGCAGCCGCGCCGAGGACTGGCGGGAACTGGCGCCCTATTTTGCCAAGGCCGGTTACCGCGTCTATCTGCCCGATCTGCCCGGTTACGGACGCAGCGAACAGCCCGCGGACTTCTCCTACTCGGTGCGCGATGAGGCCCATGTGGTGGTCGGGTTTCTCGATGCACTGGGATTGAAACAGGTGGACCTGGGAGGCTGGTCTATGGGAGGCTGGATTGCGCAACTGATAGCCAGTGAGCATCCGGAACGAGTCAATCGGCTGATGCTCTTCGACGCCGTCGGCATTGACGAGAAACCGGCCTGGGATCCACGGCTGTTCACGCCCACCACGCCGGCAGAGCTCGACCAACTGGACGCACTGCTGATGCCCAACCCTCCAAAGGTGCCGGGTTTCATAGCGCAGGATATTCTGCGCGTCTCAAAGAAGAATGCGTGGGTGATTCATCGCGCGATCGCCAGTATGCTCACCGCCCATGACACCACGGACAATATGTTGCCGGGGCTCAGAATGCCGGTGCTGATTGTGCGGGGCGCCGAGGACGTCATCACCACGCCCAGGCAGGCTGAGACGATGCACCGCCTCGTGCCGCAGTCCGATTTGGAGGTCATTCCCGGCTGCGGCCACCTGGCTCCCGGCCAGTGCGCCGCGCAGATTGGGCCGAAAGCTGTGGAGTTTGTGAAGCAATAGGTCAGAAGATCCACCGTGCCGTCATCACCAGCCCGTGGTTGTAGCTGTGAAAGCTGCTGGTGGCGATCTGCATTCCCAGGCCGAAGGCCAAGCCGGGCCGCGAACGGGGGTCGGAGGGATGCAGAGCGCACTTGCCCACGATCAGCCCCGGCGTAATGAACTCCTGTATCTTGCCGTCGTTCGTTCCACCTTTGTAGAAGGTGGCGTTGCTCTCGACTTCCGGCCAGAAGAGCTTGCCGATGCGGTACTGCGCCACGGTATTCCAGGCCACAGGACGGCCGGCGGTGGTAATGGCGGGATTGCCGGTGGGCAGTGTGGCACCCAGCGTCGATTGCACGTCGAAGGCGCCGAATCCCTTGCCCGCTCCCAACGTGGGCGCAACGGTGGCGTTAGTTGAGCCGTTCTTGTAGCTGCCGGTGGGGATGGTGGCCAGCACCCAGGCGCTCAACGTGTAGCTTCCGTGCTGCTGGTTGCCGCTGGCGATGCGGTATTTGCCCAGGAACGACACGTCGCCGAAGCCGTCCTTGGCGGTGGAGTTGTGCTGGATGTACGGGGGAAGGTTGAAGGCCAGTTCAGTGTTAGCCCAGGGAACGAGGTTCAGGCCCTTGCTGTTGTCGAAGTTCCATGTATCGGTGAGGACCGGCGCGACCTGGCGCACGATGTCGGTGCGCGCCACCTGGATGAGCCCGGTATAGGTGGTGACCAACGGAACCGCCCAGCCGGGTTGTTTGACTTGGGTGGCCGAGGCGCGCGCCAGCCATTGGTTGAAGAAACCGCCTGAAGCGGCGCTTGTTGAGCTACCTTGCGCCAAGACACTGCCCGTAGCGAACAGGAACAACAGAGCAAAAAGCGGCTTTTTCATCATTGTCCCTGAGCATGAGGGCAACACGATGCGTCAACAACCTGCCATTGGGCTAGTTTTTTCTCAACCCATGGGAGGACAAGAAACGGAAAGGGCCGCTCGACGGCGGTCCTTCGTTCACGTCCGGTATTTGTAACTTCTAATGTGTTTTTTTCGCCCTCAGGTTCATGTCGTTCGGACTGCACGTGGCGTTCTTCCAGCGGAAGTCCACTTGCGAAGTTGGGTGTGTGATCGTTCCGTTCATGGTCATATCGAACGAACTATTGGCGGTCATGTGCTGCATGCCGTCGAAGGTCATCTGAACCTTGCCATTCATCCGGTAAATCTTCATGTCGCAGTCCAAGGTGTAGCTGGCGCCCGTGGATGTCATGTTGAATTGTTGAATGGTGCAGTTGGGAGTCTGATTGAGAGCATTCAGCCACATTTCATCGTTCAGGCAGTAGAGAAGAACCATGGGCGCATCTTTCGAGCCGGGAACAGACATCGTCGCCGCCCATTCGCCTGACCGCAAGGGGAACTTCTGCTGCGCCGAGCAGAAGGATGTTGCCATGAGAACCACTGCGGCCAATCCTGTCATTTTGAAAATAGTCATCTACACTCGCTCCTTTTCTTGACCAGGGCTCAAGGATGCCTTTTTCATGGTATAACAGTCAACGAAAAACGGCATCCGCAAACCCTGGACCTTCAGTTCGCTGCCCGCTATACGCCGATGACGGCGCAGAGTTCCTTGACGGCCGCGGCGCTCTTTTTGAGGGCCGCGTCTTCCGCCGCCGTGAGCTTGATCTCGACGATCTGCTCCAGGCCGGCTGCGCCCAGCTTGCAGGGAACGCCGATGAAGTAACCGTCGATGCCGTACTCGCCTTGCAGATAGGCCGCGCAAGGAAGAATTTTTTTCTTGTCCTTGAGGATGGCCTCGGCCATCTCCACGGCCGCCGCCGAGGGAGCGTAGAAGGCGCTTCCGGTCTTCAGGTACTTTACGATCTCCGCGCCGCCGTCGCGTGTGCGCTGGACGATGGCGTCAATGCGCTCGCTGGGGAGTAGTTCGGTAATCGGAATGCCGGCCACGGTCGTGTAGCGGGGCAAAGGCACCATGGTATCGCCATGGCCACCAAGCACAAAGGCCGTCACGTTTTCGACGCTGACGTTCAGCTCTTCGGCAATAAAGGAGCGGAAGCGAGCGGAATCCAGCACGCCGGCCATGCCGATGACCCGCTCGCGGTTGAAACCGGACTGACGATAAGCTGCCTGGGCCATCGCGTCCAGCGGGTTTGAGACGATGATCAGAATCGACTCGGGCGAGTAGCTGACCACTTTGCCAACCACGTCGGACATGATCTTGAAGTTGGTGTTCAGCAGGTCGTCGCGGCTCATTCCCGGCTTGCGCGGTATGCCCGCGGTTATCACCACGATGTCGGAGTTGGCCGTGGCTTCATAGCTGTTCGACCCGGTCACATGCACGTCGCGCTTCGCAATGGGCATGGCTTCCAGCAGGTCCAGCGCCTTGCCCTGCGGCACGCCTTCCACTACATCCACCAGCACCACATCGGCCAGTTCCTTGGCTGCAATCCAGTGCGCGGTCGTTGCGCCCACATTGCCGGCGCCCACGATACTTACTTTCTTTCGCATTTGTTGTCTCCTTGGGGATTAAAGCCCCGAACCTTCGTTTTCGTTACATATTGGCGATGATGCGGGTGGCAAACTCGCTGGTGCCGACTTTGGTGGCGCCGGCGGTCTGGCGTTCAAAATCGTAGGTGACGAACTTCTGCAGAATCGTCTTTTCCAGCGACGTTTCGATCAGCCGTGCCGCTTCCTTCCAGCCGATGAACTCCAGCAGCATCACTCCTGAGAGGATCACCGAGCCGGGATTGATGACGTCCTTATCGGCATACTTTGGCGCGGTGCCGTGGGTGGCCTCGAAGACGGCGTAGCCGTCGCCGATGTTAGCGCCGGGGGCGATGCCCAGGCCGCCAACCTGCGCGGCGGCCGCGTCGGAGATGTAGTCGCCGTTGAGGTTGGTCGTAGCCAGAACGCTGTAGTCCTCCGGGCGCAGGATGATCTGCTGGAAGATGGAGTCGGCGATGCGGTCGTTGATGAGCAGTTTCGACTTCCATGCGCCGTTGCCGTGGCTTTGGCCGAGGGAGTCGAGCACCGCCTTCACTTCGGCGCAAACCGCGTCCTGATAGCCCTGCGAAGCCATGTCGAGACCCGGCTCGATCAGCGCGGCGTTCTGCTCGACGGTGAGGCTGGGGTTGGCGTCCTTGTTGCCCAGAATCCAGCTCTCGCGCTCGGTGACGGTCTCGGCGCGGAACTCCTGCTGCGCAACCTCGTAGCCCCACTCACGGAAGGCACCCTCGGTGAACTTCTGGATGTTGCCCTTGTGAACCAGCGTGACGACTTTTCGGCCCGCTTCGAGGGCGGCGTGGATGGCATAGCGCACCAGCCGCTTGCTGCCGAAGATGGAGATTGGTTTGATGCCCACGCCGGAGTCTGTGCGGAGTTTTTTCTTGGTTTTGGCGAGGAGGTCGTTATTCAGGAAGTCAAGCAGCCGTGCGGCGTCTGCGCTGCCTTCCTTGAACTCGATGCCCGCGTAGACGTCTTCGGTATTCTCGCGGTAGATGACGATGTCCAGCTTCTCGGGATGCTTCACCGGACTGGGGACGCCCTGGTAGTACTTCACCGGGCGGACGCAGGCATAAAGGTCGAGAATCTGGCGCAGGGCCACGTTGAGCGAGCGGATGCCGCCTCCGACGGGAGTGGTCAGAGGCCCCTTGATGGAGACTCTCAGGTCGCGCGCGGCGGCTACCGAGTCGTCCGGAAGCCAGCTACCGAAGCGCCGAAAGGCTTTTTCGCCGGCAAAGATCTCAAACCAGCGGATGGCGCGCTTGCCGCCGTAAGCCTTTTGGACCGCGGCGTCGAAGACCCGCTCAGAGGACTTCCAGATGTCTCGCCCCGTGCCGTCGCCTTCGATAAATGGAATGGTGGGATGATCGGGCACCTCAAACTGCCCGTTTTTGTACTCGATTGGCTGGCCGTTCTTTGGCAATTCTAGTCCGTTGTAGGTGGCTTGCATCGATTTTGTGATTCTCCTCACATATTGTCAGTTTAGAGGCTACCATCTTCAAATTGGGAGTGGCAATGGCGGGCAGAGTGCGGCGCTGATTGGCATGGAGGATGGCGTTCCACGGATTGCGGAAATCTACAGGGCAGGGACAATTTCCGGGCAGGCAACCAACCGGACGGAACTCGTGCAGTGCTACGCCAGCGGGCAAGCCGTTGGGCCAACTTGACGTGACCCAGACGTCACGAGTATGACATCCGGTTGTGGCATCATTAAGACAGCAATGTTCGCGGTTCGACACGAAAGGAATCACCAGCAAAGTGGAGACCCTGAATACCGAACAGCCTTCATTCCGACTGCGCGAACGGCTTTCCGAGTCGGCGATGCTGGATCTTGCGAGGCGGCTAATCGCGATTCCATCGGAAAATCCACCCGGGAATCAATACGAGGAATGCACCCGTACTCTCTTCGACGAATTGCGCAGACTCGGCTTCGATGATGTAAGACGTGAAGGCGCGTGTGTGCTCGCGTTGGCCGGAGCTGGCCCACGAACGCTCTATTTCAGTGGTCACTACGATGTTGTTCCAGCGCAAAGCCGCGATCAGTTTCAGCCACGGGTGGAAGGCGCCAATCTGTTCGGTCGCGGGTCATCGGACATGAAGAGCGGCCTGGCTGCGATGATTCATGCCGCGGCTGCGGCACGGGTTGAAGGACTTCTTAAGACCGGCCGTATAGGAATCGTACTGGTACCCGATGAAGAAACTGCTGGTCCACGCGGGTCTCGAGATCTAGATGCGCACGGGCTGCTTGGGAGAGACGGGGTCGGTATGCTGACTCCGGAGCCTACCGGCGGCGTCATTTGGAACGCCAACCGCGGAGCCATTTCGCTGCGTGCCACCATGCGCGGGAAGGCGGCGCACGTCGGTCGGCAATTCGATGGTGTGAACGCGTTCGAACGCGCGGTGCCAGCAATGGCGCGGCTTCTCGAAATCAAGAAGGAAGTGGAGCTTCGCGAAACGCTACACAACATCGCCCCGGCGGCAGCGCGCAAGTCCATTCTGATGCTAGGCGGACGGGGCGAGGCAGGTACAAATTTCAATGTGACTCCCGATTTCTGTTCCTTCACGATTGACCGCCGCATCAATCCCGAAGAAAACCTCGAAGAAGAAAAACGCCGATTGCGCGATACGCTAGAAGGCTTTGAAATCGAGACGCTTCAGGAAGAACCCGCGGCAGCGACTCCGGCGCGAGATCCGCTCGGCGTAATTCTGTCGCGTAACATAGCGAGCGTGACCGGAAAAGAACCCGCGTTCGAGATGTGCCCAGGCCTGCTCGAAACCCGATTTTATGCGGCTCACGGGATTCCAGCGTTCGCCTACGGGCCGGGATTGCTGACCGTGTCCCATGGACCGAACGAGTTCGTTCCAATCCGCAACATTGCCGAATGCGCGACGATCTACGCCCTTACGGCGGCGGAGATGTTGCGCTAATCGACCTTACGTGTTCTTGGTCGTATCACCGCCAAACCGGAACTGAGCCACCTTAAAGCATTCGAAACGCTTGACATCATGATGCCTTATGGCCTAGCATCATGATGTGCGAACCACTCTTACCATTGACGATGACATTGCCGTGCTGGTGAAGCAGGAGGTGCGGCGCACGGGCGACTCCTTCAAAGGGACTGTCAATCGGCTGCTCCGCTGCGGACTCGGCGCTTCCAACAAGCCGGAGGCAGTAAAGCCATTTGTTGTCCAGCCCCTTCCGTTGGGTGTGGGCGAGATGCTGGATCGCCATAACGGAAAGGTCTCCGCGCTGCTCGAAGAGTTGGAAGGACCCTACCATCGATGATCGTCCCCGATGCCAATTTGCTGCTCTACGCATACGACACCAACTCCGATCTGCAGCCGTCCGCCGGTCGCTGGCTGCGACATATCTTATCCGGGCCAGATACCGTGGGTCTGAGCTGGCTCTCCATCGGGGCGTTTCTTCGTATTGCAACGAATTCCAGGCTCGGTTTAAGCCAGCTCACGATGCCCCTCGCAATCGACATTGTGGAGGAGTGGCTCGCGAGACGCGCCGTTCGACTCATCGTTCCAGGTGAGGGCCACTGGGCGATTCTCAAAGAGATGCTGATCGCTGGCCGGGTTCAGGGGCCAGTCACAACCGATGCGCAAATTGCCGCGCTGACTATCGAATACGGCGGAGTGCTGCACACCACGGACCGAGATTTTGCCCGTTTTCCGGGGCTGCGATGGGTCAATCCGCTGCTGGAATCCTGAAATTTCCCTCTCGAATTGCGGCGGCGTGAAATAATTCTGGCCGGATTAGACTCCGCCGGACGGAGTTGATCCGTCAGAATCATCTGATGAAATCGTGGGAAAATCTGTTTTCATCCGCCTGGATGCGTTAAACTCATGCGGGTGCAATCAAAAATTGCCGATCTTCATCCACAGGGAGGACACATAGAAATTGGGAAAAAGCATGGTCCCGAAGAAGCTGTTTTTCACCAAGGGCGTAGGCAAACACAAGGAGCGTTTGACCTCCTTTGAGCTGGCCCTTCGGGATGCGGGGATCGCCTCGCAGAATCTGGTGCGCGTCTCCTCCATCTTTCCGCCGCAATGCAAGCTGATTACGCGCAAGGAAGGCCTAACCTACCTGAACCACGGCGAGGTGGTTTTTGCGGTGATTGCGGAGAACTCGACGCGCGAGCCGCACCGGCTGGTAGTTTCGAGCATCGGCGTGGCCATTCCTGCCGACCGCAACACCTACGGCTATCTGAGCGAGCACCACAGCTTCGGCGAGACCGAGGAGCAGGCCGGCGAGTACGCCGAGGAGCTGGCCGCCGAGATGCTGGCCACCACGCTGGACGTGGACTTCGATCCGGACAAGAGCTGGGACGAGAAGAAGGAGATCTACCGCATCTCCAACAAGATTGTTCGCACCAGCAACGTGACGCAGTCGGCCGTGGGCGACAAGCGCGGAAAGTGGACCACCACGATTGCCGCCGCCGTGCTGATTCTGGAAGAGTAGGGATTGCATGCAGCGGACCATTGAGGCCAATCCTGCTGGAGCAGGGTTGGCCTTGCTGCATCGTTGCGGAGGAATGTTCAGCGCTCCATGACAAACGCACGCAAATACAATGTGGGGCTGGTGCAGATGCGCATGGGCGCGGAGCCGGAGGCCAACTTCGCCTCGGCGGTCGAGCATATCCGCGAGGCGGCGCGGCTGGGCGCGAAGATCGTCTGCCTGCCGGAGCTGTTCCGCACGCAGTACTTTTGCCAGCGCGAGGATCTGCGCCTCTTCGACCTGGCCGAGCCGATTCCGGGGCCATCGACGGCGCGGCTGTCCGAGGTGGCGCGCGAGGTGCGGGTCGTCGATCATCGCCTCGCTCTTTGAGCGCCGCGCGCCGGGGCTTTATCACAACACGGCGGTCACCTTGAACGCCGACGGCGCCATCGCCGGCGTCTATCGCAAGATGCACATTCCCGACGATCCGCTCTACTACGAGAAGTATTATTTCGCGCCGGGCGATCTGGGATTTCAGGCCGTGGATACGGCATTTGGCCGCGTGGGCACGCTGGTCTGCTGGGATCAGTGGTATCCGGAAGGCGCGCGGCTGACCGCGCTGCAAGGGCGCGGAGGTGCTGTTTTATCCCACGGCCATCGGCTGGCATCCGGCGGAGAAGGACGAGTTTGGCGCGGCGCAGTATGAGGCTTGGCAGACCATCCAGCGCGCCCACGCCATCGCCAACGGCGTCTATGTGGCTGGGGTGAACCGGGTGGGTCATCGAGCACGGCGACGTGCTCGGGCAATCGCGCCGAGGGGCAGGGAATCGAGTTCTGGGGCGGCAGCTTTCTGGCCGATCCCTTTGGCCGCATCATCGCCAAGGCCTCGCACGATGCCGAGGAGATTCTGCATCGGCGAGATCGACCTGGCGCTGATCGAAGAGACGCGCCGCAACTGGCCTTTTCTGCGCGACCGCCGCATCGACGCCTACGCGCCCATCACCCAGCGCTTTCTCGATCCCGTGACCGCATGGCTGGCAGACGGAGATTACGAGTAGAAATGCCTGCTCCTATGCCCGAAAAAACGCCGCGCGAACTGGGCTACCGCATGCCCGCCGAGTGGGAGCCGCACGAGGCTACCTGGCTGGCGTGGCCGCACAATCCCGAAGACTGGCCGGGAAAGTTTCAGGCGATTCCGTGGGTCTATGCGGAGATTGTGCGCCTGCTGGCCGCGCAGGAGCGGGTGCATATTCTGGTCGAGGATGCGAAGGCGCGAACAGCGCGCGACGTGGAATTCTGGAGCGGGCGGGCGCGAATCTCGACCGGGTGAGCTTTCACCGGTGGCCCACCGACCGCGGGTGGACGCGCGACTCGGGGCCGATCTTTGTGCGCAACGGCGAAGGCCGGATTGCGCATCACCAACTGGCGCTTCAATGCCTGGGCCAAGTACTCCGACTGGCAGCTCGACGACCAGTTGCCGGGGCGCGTGGCGGAGCTGCTCGGCTTGCCGGAGTGGCAGCCGGCGGTCGAGCTAGCAGACGGCTGTGCGCAGCGCCTAGTGCTTGAAGGCGGCTCCATCGACGCCAACGGCGCGGGGATTCTGCTCACCACCGAAGAGTGCCTGCTGAGCGAAGTGCAGCAGCGCAATCCCGGCGTGAGCCGCGCGCAACTGGAGCAGGCCTTTTCACGATTATCTCGGCATCGATCAGGTGATCTGGCTGAATCGCGGCATTGCCGGCGACGACACCCACGGCCACGTCGACGACATCGCGCGCTTCGTTGGCCCGGCGACGATTGTTACCGCCGTCGAGCCGGACACGAGCGACCCGAACCACGCGCCGCTGGCCGAGAATCTTGCGCGGCTCAAGGCCGCGCGCACGCTGGACGGCAAGCAGTTCGACGATGGTCGAGCTGCCGATGCCGCGGCCGGTTGTTTTTCGCGGCCAGCGGCTGCCGGCCAGTTACGCCAATTTCTACATCGCCAATGGCCTGGTGCTGGTTCCCACCTTCCACGATCCCAACGACCGCGTGGCGCTGAACATTCTGGCCGAGGTTTTTCCGGGCCGCGAGGTGATCGGCATTCACAGCGTGGACCTGGTCTGGGGCCTGGGCACGCTGCACTGCATGACCCAGCAGCAGCCCGCGGCGCTAACATCAAAGCCATGATTGACGACCAGCGAAGCCATGCAAGCCGCGCTTGCCGAAGCCCGCCTGGCCGCGGAGGCCGGCGAGGTGCCGATTGGCGCGGTCGTGGTGCGCGAGGGGCAATCGTTGCGCGCGGGCAGAATCGCGTGCTGCGCGACCTGGACCCCACGGCCCATGCGGAGATTGTGGCCCTGCGCGCGGCGGCTGCGGCGCTGGGCAACTACCGGCTGCCGGGTTGCACGCTTTACGTAACGCTGGAGCCGTGCGCGATGTGCGCCGGAGCCATGATTCATGCGCGGCTGGACCGGCTGGTTTTTGCCGCCGCCGATCCCAAGGCGGGCGCGGCGGGCTCGGTGCTTTCGGTGCTCAACCATCCGCAGCTGAATCACCAGATGCAGGTGGAGCAGGGAATTCTGGGCGATGAGGCGGCGGAGTTGCTGCGGAGTTTTTTTCGAGAGCGGCGGTTGCCTTAGCTTCTGGTCAATCTCCTGATCCGCTCCGCTTCGGCGGGCCACTTGTCTGCTAACTCCTCATAATTTCCACTCCGGTAATCGGCGAAGTCGAAGCCGGGCGTCACCGTGCAGCCGAGCAGAGCGACTTTCCCGTCGCCGATCAGCCGCGTGCCTTGCCAAACTCCGGCTGGGACGACGAGTTGGACGTGCTGCCCAGCCGCCAAATCCGGTCCAAGAGTGAAAACAGCGGAGCTGCCATCGGGGAAAAGCTGGAGCATTTCGACCGGATCGCCGAGATAGAAGTGGAAGATCTCGTCGGACGCAAGAACGTGCATCTCGGAGAAGGTTCCCGGCTCCAGCAGGTAGTAAATCGCAGTTCCTGCGGGGCGCGGGCCGCGCGGGAGCTCCACCTCACCGGTGGAGGTGTAGGTCCGGCGGAAGAATCCGCCCTCGACCGGGTGCGGTTCCAGCTTCAGCAGCGTCTTGATCTCGTCGGCGGTCATTGTATCCTGATGGTAGCAGCGGAAATCCGAGTAAAATGATCGCATGAACGTGCAGATGTATTCCACTTCCTGGTGCGGGGATTGCTGGGCGGCCAAGAAGTTTCTCGACTCCCACGGCATCGAGTACACCGAGATTGATGTGGACCGCGATCCGGCGGCTTCGGCCGAGGTGGTGCGCCGCGTGGGCAAGCGGGCTATTCCGCAACTGGTGATCGACGGCGAGTGGTTCCAGCCCTACAAGCCGGGGCGCGGGCTGCTGCTCGATGAGCTGCACGAAAAGCTGGGGATTCCTCGCGAGTGAGCCGGTTGGGGTTCGTGGTGTCCCACCCTTAGGCGCAAGAACAAAGACGCGCCGAAGGTGGGGCACCCGGCCAGTCGAGGTTTGTGGATTCCACCCATTCGCATAGAACGCGAATGGATGGGGCACGGAGCGTTTTCGCGCCTGAAGGCGTTTCCCTCGTACAATGAAGAGTTGGAGCAGGGCCGCGGAAGGCGGCTCTGGCAAGGAGTCTCCCTTGATCGAACGCTATACACGCCCGGCGATGGGCCGCATCTGGACCGAAGAGAACAAGTACCGCTGCTGGCTTGAAGTGGAGTCGGCGGCGAGCACCGTGCTGGCCGAGGACGGCGTGATTCCCGCTGCCGCTGCCGAGGCCATTGCCACGAAGGCCGGCTTTTCTGTCGCGCGCATTCAGGAGATCGAGGCGGAGGTGAAGCACGACGTCATCGCCTTCACCACTGCGGTGGCCGAGAGCCTGAACGAGCAGGGTCTAGCTGACGAGTCGCGCTGGCTGCACTACGGGTTGACCTCGAACGACATGGTGGACACGGCGCAGGCGCTGCAGGTGAAAGAGGCGTCGGTGCTGATCCGCTTTGGCCTGGTGGAGCTAATGGCCGTGCTCAAGCGGCGGGCCCTCGAGTTCAAGCACACGCCGACTATCGGCCGCACCCACGGGATTCATGCCGAGCCGACGACCTTCGGCCTCAAGCTGCTCAACTGGTACGCCGAGATGGAGCGCAACCTGGCCCGCTTCGATGCGGCGGCTGAGGATATGCGCGTGGGCAAGCTCTCCGGCGCGGTGGGGACATTTGGCCATCTGAAGCCGGAGCACGAAGAGAAGATCTGCGCGCGGCTGGGCCTCAAGCCAGCGCCGGTGGCCACGCAGGTCATCCAGCGCGACCGCCATGCGGCGTATATTTCGACGCTGGCGATTATCGCGAGCTCTCTGGACAAGATCGCCGTCGAGGTCCGGCACTTGCAGCGGACCGAGGTGCGCGAGGCGCAGGAGTACTTCAGCGAGAAGCAGAAGGGCTCCTCGGCGATGCCGCACAAGAAGAATCCGATTACCAGCGAGCAGATCAGCGGACTGGCGCGCGTGCTGCGCGGCAATGCGCAGGCGGCCTTCGAGGACATCGCGCTGTGGCACGAGCGGGACATTTCTCATTCTTCGGTCGAGCGCGTGATCTTTCCCGATTCGACGATCCTGGTGGACTATCTGCTGGCCAAGACTACTGACCTGATCGACCGGCTGCTCGTCTATCCCGAGCGGATGAAGAAGAACCTGGAAAGCACCGGCGGGCTGATCTTCAGCGGGCAGTTTTTGCTCGATCTGGCCGAGGCCGGAATGTTGCGCGAGGAGGCTTACCGGCTGGTGCAGGCGCACGCCATGCGGGCGTGGAAAGAGGATCTGGTCTTCCGCGACGAAGTAGCAAAGGATGCGGCGATTACCGCGCTGCTGAGCTCGGAAAAGCTGGCGCGGACCTTCGACTACACGCGGCAGTTGGGCAATGTGGACGCGATCTTCAAGAGGGTTTTGGGCGAGTAGCGTATGAGCCAGATGGAAGAGGACGATTGCACGCGCGGGTGATGGAGGTAATCAGCCAAGCAGTTGAGGTGGAGAGCAGAATGATACGGCCTTTGCGACGCAAATCATGACGGCTGTGGTGGAGGAGTTTCCGGAGCTTGCGATCGGCCACAGCTATCTCGGATGGGTTTTGTCGCGCAGCGGCAGGAATCGAGAGGCAATCGAACATGGCCGCGTCGGCGTTCAACTGTCGCTCAAGTCGGAGAGGGTATCGCTGCTGCTTTTTCGTGTACTCTGGGGCGCGGGTGAACGCAACCAGGCATTCAAGGAGATGAAGCGTTTTATGGCCATCGGACACTCAGACGAATACTCCAGAATGCTGGAGGAGTGGAAGAGCATTGAAGGCCAGTGATGAAGCCGACGGCGTCGTCTGCAAGGGAGAACTGGATGGGAATTGTGAATCTCACCGTAGCAATCACCGGCGCATCCGGCGCGGTCTTTGGCCGGGAGATGCTGCGCGCGCTGGAGGCGGATGAGCGCGTGGTGCGGGTCCACTTTGTGGCTTCGGAGAACTCACTGCGGGTGCTGGCGGAGGAACTGGGAGTTAGCGGGCGGAATGATCTGCTCGAAAAGCTGCTCGGCGCCGCGCCTGCGAAGACCGTGCAGCACTCCGACGCCGACATTGGCGCGGCGATCGCCAGCGGCAGCCACCCCTCCAACGGCATGATCGTCCTGCCCTGTTCGATGGGCACGCTGGCGGCTATCGCCCACGGCCTGGCCAACTCGTTGATTGCGCGCGCCGCCGACGTCACGCTCAAGGAGCGCCGTCCGCTGATTCTTTGCGTGCGGGAGACGCCCTTCAATCGCATTCATCTGCGCAATATGACTCTGGCCGCCGAAGCCGGCGCGGTCATCTTCCCCTGCATTCCTGCCTTCTATAACCGCCCCACCGACTCGACCGAGATGGCGCGCCAGTTTGTCTGCCGCGTGCTGGCACACATCGGGCTGCCGCAGCCTGGAGCCTATGTGTGGAAGGCGGAAAGTGCAGAGAATCGGGACTAGCTGCTCGACATCGATTTGTGCCGCTTGATTTGGGTATAAAAGCAGCAAGTTGGCCCCGCTGCGCGGGGATGGTAGGTTGGCAGATTCTATTTGACAATTCCCCCGCCTTCCGTTGATACTGCTAATAATGCCGAACTCAAGGAATCGCCGGATTGCGGTCATGGCCATGTGTATGTGTATGATGGCTTGCGGACCTGTCCGTGCGGCTCTTGAGAGGCGAATGCGCTAGACGCAACCGATCTTGACGCCAGGCGGCCCGGGTCCGAAGAGGATTCGGGCCGTTTTGTTTTTTTGCGCGGCCCGCAACCTTCCCGATTCGCATCCACAAGCCAAAACCACCACTCCAACCACAGATCAAGGAGCCGACCATGTCCGAATCGAAGCAGCAGTTTGCCACCCTCGCCGTCCACGCCGGCCAATCGCCCGACCCGGTGACGGGCTCAAGGGCCGTGCCCATCTACCAGACCACCTCCTATCTCTTTCAGGACGCGGACCACGCCGGAAGGCTCTTTGCGCTTAAAGAGTTCGGCAACATCTATACCCGCATCATGAACCCCACGACGGACGTCTTTGAGAAGCGCGTTGCGGCTCTGGAAGGCGGCGCGGCGGGGCTGGCCACGGCCTCGGGCCAGGCGGCTGAGACGCTCACCCTGACCACCCTGGCCTCGGCGGGAGAAGAGATCGTCTCCACCACCTCGCTCTACGGCGGCACCTACAACCTCTTCCACTACACATTTCCGCGGCTGGGGATCAAGGTGCGGTTTGTGGACGCGGACGACTTCGACGGGCTGCGCGCGGCCATCAACGACAAGACCCGGGCCATTTACACCGAAACGCTGGGCAACCCCAAGCTGGATGTGGTGGACATCGAGAGGATCGCCGCCATCGCCCACGAGCACAAGCTGCCGCTGGTCATTGACAATACCTCGGCCTCGCCGGCGCTGGTGCGGCCCATCGAGTGGGGCGCGGACATCGTGGTCAACTCCGCCACCAAGTTTCTGGGCGGCCACGGCACCACCATCGGCGGCGTGATCGTGGATGCGGGCAAGTTCGACTGGGCGGCTTCGGGGCGATTCAAGGACTTCGCCGAGCCGGACCCCTCGTATCACGGCCTTTCCTACACCGAGGCCTTCGGTCCGCTGGCGTTCATCCTCAAGGCGCGCGTGCAGGGGTTGCGCGACACCGGCGCGGCTCTCTCGCCCTTCAACGCCTTCCTGCTGCTGCAAGGGATCGAGACCCTGCACCTGCGGCTGGAACGCCACTCCCAGAACGCCCTGGCTGTGGCCCGGCACCTGGAGCGGCATCCCGGCGTAGCTTGGGTCAACTACCCCGGCCTGGAGTCCAGCCCCTACTTCAAGCGGGCGAAAAAATATCTGCCCACCGGCCAAGGCGCGCTGATCACGTTCGGCATCAAGGGAGGGTATGAGGCAGGAAGAAAGCTGATCGACGGGCTGGAGCTGTTCTCGCTGGTGGCCAACATCGGCGACGCCAAGTCGCTGGTCATCCACCCGGCCTCGACGACACACGCGCAGCTTTCGGTCGAGGAGCAGGCGACCACGGGCGTCACTCCCGAACTGGTCCGGCTGTCGGTCGGCATCGAGGATATTCGCGACATCCTTGCCGATCTCGACCAGGCCATCGAGGTTGCCAACGGTTACGCGTTTACAGGCGCAACAGAAACCGCGGAGCTAGCTGCACAATGAGTATCCTGACCGAACCACACGCCGGGACCGGAATCGCGCCGACAGGAACAGGCGTTCCGTCGCCCACCTACGAAGGCGACTTTGTGCTTGACGAGCACTTGTTGCTGGAGTGCGGCCGCGCGTTGGCCGGCCTGAACCTGCACTACGCAGTGTATGGCCGGCTGAACGCGGCCAGGGACAACGCCGTGCTGGTCTGCCATGCGCTTTCCGGCTCGGCGCTGGTGGGTTCCTGGTGGCCGGAGATCTTTGCCCCCGGCGGGGTTTTGTCCCTGGATCGCGACTTTGTGATCTGCATCAACATGTTGGGGTCCTGCTACGGCTCGACCGGCCCTGGGTCGGTGGACCCCGAAACAGGCAACCTCTATGGCCCGGACTTTCCGCTGATTTCGATCCGCGACAACGTCCGTGCGCAGGCCAGGCTTCTGGACTCGCTGGGAATTCGCCGGCTGCGGCTGGTTCTGGGTGGCTCCATCGGCGGCATGCAGGCCCTGGATTGGGCCATCCACGACCCCGGCCGGGTGGAGTGCGCGGCCGTCATCGGCGTTGCGCCGCTTTCAGCCATGGGGCTGGCGCTCAACCACTTGCAGCGCCAAGCCATCGAGCACGACCCGGACTGGGCGGGCGGTTATTACCTGCCGCAGCGCCCTCCGAGGCAGGGACTGTCGCTGGCCCGCCAGATCGCCATGCTCAGCTACAAGTCCGCGGAGCTGTTCAACGAGCGTTTTGGCCGCAATCCGAACCGCAACGGGGAGGACCCGTGGGGGTTGGACAACCAGGGCGGCGGCCTGATCGGCGGGCGCTTCGATATCGCCGGCTACCTGGACCACCAGGGAGAGCGGTTCAACGACCGCTTTGACGCCAATTCCTACCTGGCCATTCTGCGCACCATGGACACCTGGGACCCGCTGCACGGGTATTCTTCGCCGGCGGAGGCTTTTGGCCGGATTCGCGCCCGCCTTTGCTTTGTCGGCATCAGCTCCGATTGGCTCTTTCCTGCCCGGGCGGTAAGCGACTTTGCCAATACGATTCGTGAGGCTGGCGTTCACGCCGATTACCGCGAGATGGCCAGCAATCACGGCCATGACGCCTTTCTGGCCGAACAGGCAGAACTGGTGCGGCTGCTGCAATGATGCCGGGAACAGTTTTCCCAGCAGGGTGTCTGACTCGGGAGGCACCGGGGAGAACCGGCAAGCCGGGGTGGGCAGGGGCGGCTGTCCACAACGCTCTATTGCCAGGGCTTCGCCGGTTGTCCGGCACGGCCTTGACAGGGGAATTATTGCCTTCCCGCCCAACTCCGCTTGTCATTAGGGGCAGGGCTTTCTATAATCCATCCAAGACCGTATTGGAATCCGAGGTGGTATGGTGTACCCGACCCCCCGGAGCTCAACCGCTCCAAAACGCGGTTTCGCATTCCGCGAGGGAGTGTTTGAGCATTGATCTCCATTTTTGCAATTCCCAGGAGCACTGAATGAAGAAGTTAGTCTTCGCATCTGTGATGGCATTGGCGAGCCTTAGCATTTATTGCGCGCCGATGCTGCGTGCCCAGGATTCGACAATCACCATCAAGGATCCGGCAGAGTACAACACCTACAACAACGCCATGGCGGCTGGCAGCGCCACGGACAGAGCGCCATAAGCCAAGGCCGCGGCCCTGGAGAGCTTTTTGACGGCTTATCCGCAGAGCGTCGTCAAGGGCGCAGTTCTCGATGTGCTGATCGACACCTATCAAGGCCTGCAAGATGCCGACAAGACGCTCAGCGCGGCCAGCCGCCTCCTCCAGGTGGACCCCAACAACCTGAAGGCCATTCTCTACTCGGTTGTTATCAAGAAGAGCCAGTGCGGCAAAACCCAGGATAAGCAGACCTGCGACGATGCCGCGGCACTCGCCCACAAGGGTCTTCTTGCTCCCAAGCCGGCCGGTGTCTCCGACGGAGATTGGAAGACGCAGACCGGCGGCTCTTACCCGGTTTTTCACTCGGCCATCGCCTTCGACGACGCAGTCTCCAAGAAGGACTTCAAGGGCGCAGTCGCCGAATATACGGCGGAATTGATGCTTTACACGGATAATCAGAGCAAGACTGTGGGGTTGCAGGACACGTACCTTCTTGCCCAGGCGTATTCCCAGCCCGACGCCAAGGATCCGGTGAAGTCGATCTGGTTCTACGCTCGCGCATGGAACTTTGTCCCCCCGTCGTACAAGGCCAGAATTGAGACCGACCTCGAGCGCACCTACAAGAGCTACCACGGCGACCTGAAGGGCCTCGACGACATCAAGAGCCAGGCAGCCCTCACAACCTTCCCCGGGAACTCTGATGATCACGCCTGCCAAGACGCCGGCTGAGCAGATTCACGATCTGATCCTGACTACTCCCGATCTGAAGACGCTGGCTTTGGCCGACAAGGAAACGGTTCTGGCCGTCGGCACCAAGGAAGACGCCGACAAACTTTGGGCGGTGTTGAAGGATCAGCCGACCCCGGTTCCCGGAATCGTCATGGATGCCCCCGCCTTCGGCGCTCAAGGTTGTCATGACCCAGGCTGCCAAGACAACGGACTTTGTCGTCAACCTGCAGAACCCCATGACCTGCGCGGCCGTTTCCGGCGCCGGGGCCGGTGTTAAGGCGCAAAAGAGCTTCATCCTGGCCAACGGAGTCAAGGCGGACACGGACAAGATCCCGGCGTTATCTCCCGACGAATCCAAACCAATCACCAGGATCGTGATTGAAGGCACCGTTGGAGTTATCAAGGTCGCCGTTACTCAGGACGCCAAGGATTCCAAGACCGCCGACTTCATCGTCAATCTGAAGAACCCTGTTTCATGCAAGGAAGCTCCGGCTGCGGGCTTCACGTACGGACAACAGAGCAAGGGAGAAGCGGAGCTGGATGGTACCTACGACACCTACACGCAGGTTCCAGCCACCGCTACCCTGGCGCAAACCGCCCAGATTATGCTTCGCGACGGAGTGATCGTGCCGAAGAAGGCTGTCGCGCCGCACAAACCGGCAGCAGGGCACCACCCGGCGCATTGACCGGTAATTTGCCTGATTCATTCATCGCGCCGGATCCGGAAAGGCTCCGGCGCGCCACACCATACTCCTGGGCCATCAAAGGGCAGCCTGTATCAGGCTGCCCTTTTTGTGGTTCCTCGACTCCCAATCAAGAGCCCCTCGCGCAGTGGTGGTAGGCTAGGGGCAGCATGGAACGATTCAGAACCCTCCCCGTCGTTTTGGCTATTGCCGCCATCGCCGCTGTCTGTACCCTTGTTGAGGCTCAAACGGACCAGGATGTCGCCGCTCCTCGGCCCAGCCATGTGCGCAAGGCTGACCGGCGCCCGATGCCGTTTCCTCCCGGCGACGAGACGACGGGGCCAGCTGCTTCGCTTGAGTTTCGCAGCTATGAGCGGATGAGCGTGCGGGATCGCAATCTGGCGGTGGATGCGGAGTCCGCCATCGGCGAGCGCGCCGGATTTGCCGGCCTGGAATTCAATCAGGGGAAGTGGAATTACCAGCAGATCGTCTGCCCCGTGCTGCCTAATCACCTTTTTCTGCAGTTCACGCGCAACAACGGTAAGGGCGACATGAGCATGTTTTCAGCATCGATTCCGCGTGGCGGCGACGGGCGCGTGCGCATCATACCCATCGTGCGCCGCGGCTATTCGCTCTTTTCGCCCGCGCCCATCAACGCGCTCACCATCTCAGCCTTCAACCATATCCGGGCCGAAGAGCATGTGGACGAGACCCCCGAGTGGCTCGCCACAGGCATGTGCTACGCCGCTCTGGCGGGTGCGCATCCCCAGGTTGGGCCGGCCGAAGAAACCGATTTTCGCAAGCTCCCGGCTGCTCCAACGGGAAGGGAAGTGATTCCAATGCGCGGGGGCGCCGTCATCCGCTTTACCGATGTCGCGGCGATTTCGCGGCCGATGGAGTGGACAATGACCTTCAACGGCAAGGGAAAGCTGTTGAAGGCCACACATTCCCAGCGCCGAAAGCCAGGGAAAAGGCGGTCGTGCTAACCCCGGTCGAGGTCCAGGGAAAACCTGTCCAGTCGGCTGATCCTAGTGGGAAGGCTACGCTTATCAAGTGAGTGGCCTGTGACTGCCATTCCTGCGCTACTCTCCCAGCATAATGCGTTGAATCCGCGTGGCGCGCCCTGTCGCCGGATCACAGGCGACCAGAGTAGCGCACATTTTTGGGTTCCCCTTGGCGGCATCGAATTTGCCTGGCATTCCTGTGAGGAACTTGCGCAGCACCAGCTCCTTTTCGACGCCGATCACGCTGTCGTAGGGGCCGCTCATGCCCACATCCGTCTGGTAAGCTGTTCCACCCGGCAGAACCCGCTCGTCGGCAGTAGGAACATGTGTGTGCGTGCCCAGCACGGCGGTCACGCGCCCATCCAGGTGCCAGCCCATGGCGACCTTCTCGCTGGTGGCCTCGGCGTGGAAGTCCACTACGATAACCCTGGCCCGGATGCCTGCCAGCAGCGCGTTGATAGCGTGGAAGGGGTCGTTGGTGGTGTTCATGAAGACACAGCCCTGCAGGTCAATCACCGCATAGTCCACGCCGCTCTGGGTGGTTCCCTCATAGACGCCATGGCCGGGCACTTCCGGTTGATAATTTGCCGGACGCAGCACACGGCGGGCACGCTCCTGGCTGCCGGTGGGCGCAGAGTTCATGTAGTCGATCAGCTCGCGCTTGTCCCAAACGTGGTTTCCGGTGGTCAAAACATCCGCGCCCAGATCGAAGAGGTCCTCAGCGATTTGAGGGGTCAGGCCAAAGCCGCCGGCTGCGTTTTCCGCATTGATGATGGTGAGGTCCACGGCATGCGCCTGGAGCAGATGGCCGATGTGCTCGCGCACGATCCTGCGTCCCGCGCTGCCGAAGATGTCGCCGACGAATAAGATATTCAAGGTGGATCAATCTCCTGATTCAGCTAACAGCAAACAGCTAACAGCTGTCAGTAAAAAAACTGTTATCGTGTAAGCGTTTTATACATGCCCGGCTTGTCCCATACCCAATTGCCTCTCCGTTCGAGCCTCGAGGGATCGCCCGCCAAATACTTCAACTCCGTGTAGGTCGCAAAGCACTGCCGGTAGATCCTAGCCGACGCCGACCCGGCATCTCCGAATTCGACATCGATGACAAACTCTTCGGGAACATTATAGACGTGGAAGACCCCGTCCGGTCCCTCCGCCGCTATCTCGTGCAATCCTCCTCCGGAAAAAGTCGCGCGTCCGTCGCCGTCCAAGCGGACGGTATAATGCGGTGCAGGTCCGGTGGCAACCGTCAGGTCCACCGCCACCTGGTACTTGACAGTCACCGGCTGATTTGATCCAGTTCCAACCGCCTGGAAAAGCATCGTGCATGAGTTCTTCGAGGCGGGTCCGACCAGAGCGTTCCACTCAAGCATCCCGATTGCGCCGGGCGGCTCGGTGCGATGGGCTGCCATATGTGCCCGCTGGGCCTCGGTTACAACCTGCGGCACAACGGCAAATTCGACGCAGTTTGGCGGAATCTCGAAAACCGAAGCCGGCGGCGGCGTCAGGCTCACATCTGTTACACGGAATATGGTGAGCGACCCTCCTTCCATCAACATCTGCAGCTTCATCACCAGCCCCGTCCGCGTATCCACCCACACCTTGACTGAGTCGTTTGCCCAGATTCGGGTCGCGAAGCCGTGGATCGTCTCCGCTCCCATTTGCTTCGCGCCTTCCTTCTCGAACCTGTCGCTGCCGACAAACGGATCGCCCCAGTAGTCATCTCCCGAGCCGCTTCTCCAGTCGGCTGCGGTAAAGATCCCCCGCTCGCAGGGCACCGAGTCGTGATCCGGATCCCACCTCAGGCTTTTCATGGTTGCAAAGTCGTAGAGGGTCCGCTGGTGTGTAGTCAGGTCTGAACCATTCACCTCTCCGCGCGGGCCGCGCTGCTCCACCAGCACCTTCGATCCCAGCCGATAGGTCTTGGTCACTGCCGTTGCTCCTGCCGGGAAGTCGTTCACCGTTACTGTATAGGCCGCCGGCTCCGCCGCAGTTTGCGCTCCCAGCGGGCCCGCAAAGGTTCCCAGGGTTGCGAGTGTGGCGAAGCAGAAGAAGTTGCGCAAAGTCATCGTAATCATTCCTCCATGGGCCGGCGCCGCCCCGTCGTTTGTCTCGCCAGGCAGAAATCATCCGGGATTACAATTTTGCTTTTCCGGCCTCATTAGCGGAAACAAAATCACATCCCGGATGGACTTTGAGCCAGTCAGCAGCATGACAAGCCGGTCGATGCCGATGCCCTCGCCCGCCGTCGGAGGGAGCCCGTAGGCCAGCGCGCGCACGTAATCGGAGTCCATCTGATGAGCTTCGTCGTCGCCCCGTTCGCGCTCGGCAAGCTGCGCCTCGAAGCGTTTTTTCTGCTCTACCGGATCGTTCAACTCGCTGAAGGCGTTGCCCAACTCGAAGCCTCCGGCGAAAAACTCGAAGCGCTCCACATTCGCCGGATCGTTCGGCTTGGCTTTAGAGAGCGGCGAAACCTCTACCGGGTAATCGTAGATGATCGTCGGCTGAATGAGGAACGGTTCTACCACGGCCTCAAAAAGGTTGTAGACGGATTTGCCCACCGGCGCGCCCTTGACCGAGTCGTAGTAGACCGCTGTCACCGTGCCGTGAATCGTCTTCAGCTCCGCGATTCGTTCCGGGCTGAGCCGCGTGGTCTCTCCGGCCGCCTTTTCCAGCGAACTCATGGCCGCATGGAGCCGCGCCTGCAAAACCTGCGCCGACTCAAATGCCGTTAGCGCGGGCTTTGCTCCAGCTTCCTCCGGCCAGAACGCGCGGATGGCCTCGCGCATCGTCAGCCTGGTCCACTTGCTCAGATCAATCTCAACGCCATTGAACGTCGTCAGAGTGGTTCCGTTCACCTCCCGAGCCACAAACTCGATCAACTCCTCGGTGATCTGCATCAGGTCGTGATAGTTCGCGTACGCCTGATAGAACTCCAGCATCGTGAACTCGGGATTGTGCTGGGTGCTGACGCCCTCGTTGCGGAAGTTGCGGTTGATCTCGTAGACGCGGTCGAAGCCGCCCACCACCAGGCGCTTCAGATAAAGCTCCGGCGCGATGCGCAAAAACAGGTCCAGGTCGAGCGCGTTGTGGTGAGTCCTGAAGGGACGCGCCGCCGCGCCGCCGGGAATCTGCTGCATCATCGGCGTCTCGACTTCCAGGTAGCCGCGCTCGTCGAAGAACTGGCGGATGGCCTTGAGCGCCTTGGCGCGTTTGACGAAGACGGCTCGAGAGTCGAGGTTTGCGAAGAGGTCCACATAGCGCTGGCGGTAGCGCAACTCCACGTCGGCCAGGCCGTGAAACTTCTCCGGCAGCGCCAGCATGGCCTTGGCCAGGAAGGTCAGCCGCTCGACGTGAACCGTCAGCTCGCCTGTGCGGGTGCGGAAGAGGTAGCCGGAGACGCCAATGTGGTCGCCCAGGTCGAGGAGTTTATAGAGCGCGAAGCCCTGCTCGCCCACGGCGTCGAGGCGGACGTAAATCTGCAGCCGCTGGCCATCTTGCTGAAGGGTCGCGAAGCCGGCCTTCCCTTGCGCGCGGATAGCCATGATGCGCCCGGCCACGGCCACGGTTACGCGGTTGGCCTCGAGAGCCTCGGCCCCCGAATTAAATACGGCCTCGTCCCACTTTGCGCGCACCTGGGGGAGGGTGTGCGAGGCAGGGAACTGGTTGGGATAGGCAGCTTGGCCCAGCTTGGCGATCTCTTCGAGTTTTGCCTTGCGCAGATCGAAGAGGCTGCGCTCAAATTCCGAATCGAACACGTTCGCTTCCTTTGCGGGTAAACTGCGTCACAGGTTCAACTGTCAGTATATCGCCCATTGCATGAGCCGTGATTGGTCGTGGTGTCGGATAAATCTCACTTGGGGCGAGCGCAACTATCGGTCCAGGTGCGGGTTGGAGCGCATAGGAGAATCCTCATGAAGCTCAAATTTCGCATTCTGCTTCTCAGCGTGTGCCTGGCCTCTGCCGTTCAGGTCTGGGCCTTGCCGGATAGCTGCGGCAAAGAGGATGTGAACTTCAAGGTCACCACGCAAACCAACCCGCCGCATCTCGCATCTCCTGAAGCCGGAAAGGCGCAAGTCGTCTTTCTTGAAACTGAACAGACAGATGGAGAGGTTCTCAGCGGAGTCGTGACACGCCTTGGCATAGACGGAACCTGGATTGGCGCGACCAAGGGCAACTCGTATTTTGCTGTTGCTGTGGATCCCGGCCAGCATCATCTGTGCGCGAACTGGCAGGCGGACTTCGCATTTGAGTGGCAGAGAACCAGCGTAGCTCCCTTGAACGCGGAGCCGGGCAAGGTTTACTACTATCGGGTCAACATCACTCACATAAGAACCAGTGGAATTGAATATCATTCACTCGATCTGACGCCGGTGAATGAGGACGAAGGCAAATACCTCGTCAATTTCCTCGACCTGGCCACGGCAACCGCGAAGAAATAGGTTCCTTCAGCTGATGCGACGGCGTCACCTGGAGCATGGCAGGTCTGCGCATATGTTTGACAGACTCATCGCCCCTAATTGCCGCTCATCGTTTAAAATGGTAGCCATGAAAACAAGACTCGTCGCAATCCTTCTATGCGCATTTCTGGGTTTCGCAATGTATGCCCGGGCTAAGACGATCCTGCCGGATGCCTGTGGCGACGACAAGGTCATATTTGATGTCACAACGCAGAAAAATCAACCAGCGCCCGCCCCGCCGGCAGTTCAAAGTCACCACGCAACCCATTCCGATCGACTTAAAGCTCTGATGCAGGCAAAGCGCAAATCGTCTTTCTTGAAACCGAACAGACAGATGGAGAGGTTCTCAGCGGAGTCGGAACCCGCCTGGGTGTAGACGGAGCCTGGGTAGGCGCCACCAAGGGCAACTCCTATTTTTCCCTATCGCTGATCCCCGGCCAGCATCATCTCTGCGCCAATTGGCGGCGACTTCGCGCCCGAGTGGGCGTAACCGGCCTGGCCTCTTTGAACGCCAAGCCGGGCGAGGTTTACTACTACCGGATCAACATCATTCACATAAGAACCCATGAAATTGAATATCATTCGCTCGATCTGACGCCGGTGAATGAGGACGAAGGCAAATACCTCGTTAATTTCCTCTACCTTGCCACGGCAACCGCGAAGAAATAGATTCCTTCACCTGATGCGACGGCGTCGCCTGGAGCATGACATGTCTGTGCGTATGTTTGACAGATTCATCGCCCCCAATTGCCGCTCATTGTTTAGTATGGTAGCCATGAAAACAAGACTCTTTGCAATCCTTCTATGTGCCATCCTCGTTCCAGCGCTTCAGGCATGGGCTAAGACGATCCTGCCGGACGCCTGCGGCGACGACAAAGTCAAATTTGATGTCACGACGCAGAAAAATCAACCAGCGCCCGCCCCGCCGGCAGCCGGAAAGGCGCAGATCATCTTTATCGAAGCCTTGGACAAGACTTGGGGTT
The DNA here is from genome assembly GCA_963765995.1 of uncultured Acidobacteriaceae bacterium. Classification (GTDB taxonomy): domain Bacteria; phylum Acidobacteriota; class Terriglobia; order Terriglobales; family Acidobacteriaceae; genus Telmatobacter. The sequence continues at coordinate 148,555 of CAVXYT010000007.1, forward strand.
GCTGGCAATGCGGCACTCCTTCTACTCGCTATGGCATGGATGGGACTTGGGTTGGCGCCAACCAGGGCAACTCGTACTTCGCTATCGATGTAGCGCCGGGCGAGCATCACCTGTGCGTGGGCTGGCAGTCCGCTTTTGGCCATTTGAAACAGATGGTCGGTCTGGCATCTTTTACTGCAGAGGCGGGCAAGGTTTATTACTTTGAAGCCAAGACAGCCATTCAAGCGCATAATTACGGAGACAACAGTGAAATTGACCGGAATCTTGATTTCGTGCAAGCGAACGACGATGAGGGAAAATACCGGGTGAAGGCATCGAAGTTGAGCACATTCAGGCCCGCCAACTAAGTCCGCTCCTTTCGCATGGAAGGGTGCTCATCGTGGATAATCACGAAGGATGCCCTTCCACCGCGCCATTCCGGAATCGAAGCCGCCTTCGAAGGTCACCAGCGGCTTCGGAGCGCTGGTCGAGGCTGAAAAGCTGATGCAGATTGCCTTTGTGCTGCCCTCGGCGGTAGTGATCGGCTGGCTGGCCGGCGCGGGGGCAGACCACCTGCTGCACCAAAAGTGGATTGTGATCGTCGGGATAGTCCTTGGAGGCATCTCCGGGCTGTTCTATGTCGTCCAAACGGCAGTTGCCGCCGAGAAAAATTCCCTCAAGGAAGACGCAGTCCAGAACGGGACCGGCCAAAACGAGCCGGGAAAGGGAAGAAGCTCCGGCCCTCTGTCATGACCCAGGATACCCACCCAATCGTCGATCTTACCCATGAGGATCTGAACGCGATGCTCCGGCGCGCACTGCGCAACACGCTGATTCTGGGGCTGGTTGCGGCCCTGGCGGTGTGGATTGGCGCGGGATGGCGCAGCGGGGCTATGCTCGTGACCGGCACGCTGATCTCGGCGGCCAGCATCTGGGAGTGGCGTCATCTGATCCGCGTCATCAATGCCAGAATGGACAAGCAGAAGACTCCCGCGAGCGCTCCGGTGGTGGTCCTCTTCTTTGTGCTCCGGCTCACTATTTTTGCAGGGGTGATTTATGGTAGCCTGAAGTGTTTCCACGGCTCGGTTGTGGCGCTTCTTTGCGGCCTCGGTTTGGCGGTATTTACCATTGGATGGGAAGCGATCCGGTTGTTGCGCGATTGAGAGCTTCAGCGGCTATCCTGGCGCAACACAAGCCTGAAACAGAAGGACTCAAGCCTTAATGCCGGAAACTTTCGCACTCGTTCGTTTGCTGAACAAACTCTTCCTGGGCGTCGAGGTCAAGGCTTTTCAGTCGATTGGCTTTCATCAGGCGGTTGCCACTCACAAGGCCATTGCGGTCAATCAGGCGTTCGGGTTGGAGCTTCTGGTGGTCGCAGGTCTCATCCTCTTTTTCGTGATCGTACGGGTAAGCCTGGCGGTGGAGCAGGCCAACCCGGCGCAAGGGATTGCCGAGTATATCCACGAGACAATCGGCGGCCAGGCCGAACAGGTCATTGGCCACGGCTATGAGCGCTTTCAGGCCTTCGTCACCTGCATCTTCCTCTTTGTGCTGTTCAACAATCTGGTGGGGTTGATTCCCGGCGTTGTGACGCCGACCAGCCAGCCCTGGGTGCCGCTGGGTCTTGCCTTTCCTGCCTTCCTCTACTACAACTTCCACGGCATTCGCGCCAATGGCCCGTATGGGTTATCTGAAGCAGTTTCTCGGACCGATCTGGTGGCTGGCGCCGCTGATTTTTATTATCGAGATCATCTCTCACCTGGCGCGAATCCTGTCGCTCACCGTCCGTCTTTACGCCAATATGCTGGCCAGCGATTTGCTCACTTTGGTGGCATTTTCCATGATTCCGTTTTTGCTGCCTGCTGTCCCGCTGGGCTTGCACGCTTTTATTTCGCTGATTCAGGCTTTTGTTTTCATGCTGCTGACCATGATTTATCTCTCCCTGGCGGTGGCGCACGAGCACTAGAGCGATTGATTCCATGAACCTTGTCAAGGACGAGGAAAAAGATTCCGCCGGAGAGCGCTTCCGCTCCGGGTAAACGGTAGGCCGCAAGCGTGAGGGGGCCAGCACGGTGAGCCTCAACCACCCACTGGCGGCCAATTCAAAGAGAAGCAGGAGAACTATGCAGAAGCTGCAATATGTGTTCATGGCCCTGGCGGTTTTGTGTTTCGCCATTCCGGCCTTTGCGGACGGCGGTTCGGCCGCTGTCAGTCTGGTGCCGATCGGCGCCGGTTTGGGCATGGGTCTGGCCGCTGGCATGTGCGGCCTCGGCCAGGGCAGGGCCGTCGGTTCGGCCGTCGAAGCGCTGGCCCGCAACCCCGGTGCGCGCGCTGGAATCTTTACCTTCCTGATTCTCGGTCTGGCCCTGATCGAGTCCCTCACCCTGTTCACCCTGGTCATCGTCTTCATCAAGATGTAGCCAGGCCGGCTTCACGGCAAGCAAAGCGGCCCCGCCCATCCGGGTGGGGCCGCTTTGTCTTTCAAGCAACAAGCCCTTACTGGCCGCCCTGGGTCGTACTCCCCTGTACGGAGCGCAGCATCTGAATGGCCTGCCGGTAGTCGAGTCCGGCGGGTACGGGCGCATACTGGGTCATCTCCTGCACGGTATCGAAGTTCCTGGTCTTGAAGAGTATCCGCAGGTTCATCTTCATCTGGAATCGCGCTATCCGCCACTGCCGTTCGCCCACATCGGCCTGCTCGATGACAATCCATCCTCCTTTGTCCAACTTGCCCAGGATGCCCCAGCCGTAGTCCGTGTCCTGCTGCAGATGGCCCTCCAGGCGCGTCACACGCTCCTGTGTGGCATCGATCCAGAGTTCGCCGGTCAAGGCGGTCAGAGCCTGCGTTTCCAGGTCAGGCGGGCTGAAGCTCGGATTAGGCCGGAAGGAATATTTTTCCACCTTTCCCGTGGAACCCTGACCTGAACCCGCGTATTCGTAGAGGAACGCCTGGGGCAACATGTGCAGCAGCTTGAGGACGATCCCGGTATCCGATTCCTCGCTCTGTTTGCGATGGCGCTGCCGGCCTGGATCGCTGAGGAGCGCATCCAGCCGGGCCTGTTCCAGCTGATCTTCGGCCTGACTCAGCGGCAGGTCGTTGATCGCCACCAGGCGGGCCACGTCGCCGTCGCGTGTTTCCACAATCTCCTTGGTCGAGGTCATTCGCGGGCTGGACCTGCGCAGCCGGTAACGCATGGGGTGACTTGCGTCCCGGGCGGTGCTCATCTCTGTGGCCAGCGCTCGTTCCACCAGCGCCTGAGCCTGAGCGGGCGTGAGGGCTGTGGCGGCAACTGGTTGCCCCAGGGCGGAGCCGGCCCAGAAAAACAGCAGGAAAAACGGCAAAAGACTGCGCATAATCTCCAGTTTAGCGGGCATGGGCCGTCCGTGGATGGTGATTGAAGCCCTTTGCCCGTTAGACGCGGAGATACATTTTACGATGCTATGGGTCTGCTCACACTACAAGAGCGGATGGCGTTGTGAGCGAAAATCGGGCCAGACTAGGCCGAGCCTGAAGGCTTTGGTGGATCCAAGGTCGAGGGCGAGAACGACGTATGGCCCGATTTTCACCGCAACCCGTTGGGCCGGGGCCAGTTTTCCCATTTCGTCGTCAATCGTCGCTAGCAGACACCCGGTATCCACCCCACGGACCAAGACCCGTCCATGGGGACCCCGGTTTGCGTCGCTCCTCACTCCTAGAACTGGGAAAAACTGGCTCCCGTCGCCACCGTTCGGGTAGTGTGAGCAGACCCTGGTTTGAAGCAATGGGTCCGGGTTGCGTATAGTTCGTTCAGGGCCAATTGCAAGGCGCAGGCCGAAACAGACGGCTTTGCGCCCAGGCGGCCCCAGGAAACGGCGGCCGGGCTAGCATGCCTGGCTGCGCACACTTTGCGTACTCTTGAAGGAAAGCTCCGGAAGGAATCACACTATGGCAGTGGAAAATGCTCCAGCGCGCATCGGCAAAACCGTCGTGATTTGCGGCGAAGTGAAGGGCAGTGAAGACCTGATTGTGGATGGGCGGGTGGAGGGGACCGTGAGCCTCTCGGAAAGCCGGTTGACCATCGGCCCAAATGCAAACGTTGCCGCCGACCTCTCCGCCAAAGATATTCTGATCATGGGCCAGGTTCACGGCAATCTGGTCGCCAGTGGTCGCGTCGAGTTGCGCGGTGGCTGTCAGGTGGAAGGCGATATCCGCGCCCTCCGCCTTTCGGTAGAGGACAATGCGGTCTTTCGCGGCAAGGTGGACCTGACACAGGCCGTCTCCAAGCAGTTCGATGGCGCAAAGGCGCCGCAGACCGGCGGCGTCATTTAACAACAAGCTGCGCGCCGGTTCGGCCGTGTGCCATCGGCTGGACCGCAAGAGGATTTGTGGGTGCTTAGCCGTTGGCTTGACAAGAAACGGGAGAGCGATTCATCCCCTTCTGCCCCGGGCCTTACCGGGCCCAGGGTGCCGCGCCACTCGGGCGGATGGGAGGCGTTGCGCAGACGGCTTCAGGCGGAGTCCGGCCTCAGCGTCATCGACATCGGCTATACCTCTTCGGCCAATATCCGCTACCTGACGGGCCTGGGCCATAACGTTTTTCTGGCAGATGTGGTCCACGATGCCTGCACAGGGAATTGGCAGACGGGCACGGATGAGGACGGCAACCCGATCTGGAATGTTGAGGGTTTTCTCTCGCAGTCGCTCGACTTCTCCGGCCGCAAGTTCGACATAGTTCTGTTGTGGGCCACCCTTGACTATCTGCCCGAAGCCCTGGTAGCGCCCCTGGTTGAGCATCTGTTTGAGGCCACGAATCCGGACGGGCAGGTGCTGGCTTTTTTTCACACCCGGACCGCAGGCGAGGAGACAGTGCACTGCCGCTTCCACGTCACCGAGGGCGACGATGTCGAGATGCAGTTGGCCGAGCAGTTTCCCATTCAGCGCGCTTTTACCAACCGCAGTATCCAGCGTCTGTTTACCGCCTGGTCCGGTTACCGCCAGTTTCTGGCAAAGGACAGCGTGTCTGAGCTGATCATCACACGCTGACGGCACGGATGGCTCGAGCAGCCTTTACGAGGAGACACGATGATGAAATTGCAGGGAACGCGCATTACCTGGCTGGGTCATGCCACCGTGCTGGTCCAAACCGCCAAAGGCACCAACATCCTCATTGACCCATTTATCGAGCAAAACCCCAGGTACCCCAAGGACTTTGTTCTGCCGGCGAAGATACACTACGTCTTGCTGACGCACGGCCACTTCGACCATATCTCCGATGCGGCGCCGGTGGCCGCAAAGCACAACTCCACCGTGGTGGCCGTCTATGAGTTGGCGGCATATCTTGCGGACAAGGGCGTGGCCCAAACCATTGGGATGAATCTGGGCGGGACCGCGCAACTGGACGATGCGGCGGCTACCATGGTCGAAGCCAAACACTCGTCGGCGGCGCAGGACGAAGCCGGCGCCCACTATGTGGGCGTCGCGGCAGGATTTGTTTTGACCATTGCGGATGGTCCGGTCTTATACCACGCCGGCGATACGGCTGTCTTCAGCGACATGAAGCTGATTCGCGAGCTCTATCGGCCTGAGGTGGCGATGCTTCCCATTGGAGGACACTACACCATGGGTCCAAAGGAAGCTGCGCTTGCCGTGCGTTTTCTAGAGCCGAAAATCGTCCTTCCGCTGCACTTTGGAACCTTCCCGCCGCTGAAGGGAAAGCCGGAAGAACTGGCCGCATTGGTCGATGTCGGCGTTCATGTGGCGCGGTGGACGCCTGGAGAATCTATATCCCTTCCGGAAGAGCCGACGGTTAGGTGATACGGGACAATCTGACCGGCGATTGATAGTACGGTAGTCTTCGCGGATACTAGGGCCTGCTAACACTACCTGGACGGTGGCGACGGGAGCCAATTTTCCCTAGTTCGAGGAGTGAGGAGCGACGGATACCGGGCGTATCCTAGCGACGATTGACGAAGAAATGGGGGGAATTGGCCGCGTCCCTTCGGCTTCCACCCCAGCAAACCAAGTGCGTTTGCTGGGGGCCCTAGGTTGCGGCGAAAATCCGGCCATACTTCATTCTCGCCCTCGACGGTGGACCCGCCACAGCCTTCGGGCTCGGCTTCGTCTGACCGGGTTTTCGCGCGCAACGCCATCCGCCCAGGTAGTGTTAACAGGCCCTAGAGATAGCGCGTGGGCTTCTGCGGCGGCAACGGGCGGCCGGACGCATCGGATTTCTCAGGAGACCCGGAATGACCCTGGTCACCTAGACGCACGCTGGCGGGCGTTTCAGCGGCGCGATAGTTACGCAGATCGCGCAGAATCTCCTCCTTCTCGCGGGCATACTGGCCGGCCAGATGGGTCAGGGCATAGGTGATGATGTCGCTGTGGTGCAAATCCTGCATCGAGGGATCGCGGCGCATATTCACCCACAAGCGATGCACCAGTTGCACGTCGTCGGGGCTCAGCTTGGGCGCGTGCGGCCCAATGTAAAACACCTTGGCTTCGCCGCTGGGCTCGACGACATAGAAGTTGAACTGGCGCTTAGGTTGCGGCAGCGCCTCCCAGGCCTGTCCCAGATAAAAAGCCTGTTCTTCTGCGGTCATTGTGCTGGAGATTCCGGAGATCACCGAGTCTATCTCCAGGGAGTTTGCGCTCTGCACCAGCGCGGAGAAGACGTCTCCGGCGGGAATCAGGAGCAGAGAAACCTTTTTGCCAAAGCTCTCTGCCACGGAGATAGCCTTGGTAAAGATCATCTGCTCGTGCTCGCTGAAACTTTGGTCCACGGCGCTTAGGTACTCCGGTCCGCCCACGCCCATCATGCGCACATTGAGCACCACCACGTCCTGATCTTCGGTGCTGGTGTGGGAGAGCGTCCACTTCAGAGCGAAGGGGTTGGCGGCGTCGCGCATGGTCACCATTACGCCGCCGGGGCGGATGGCGGCTGACTCCCGGTTTACCGTGTCCTGGTGCTCCAGTTGGAAGAAATCCTTCATCTGCCGGGCAGCCTGGGCATGCTTGCGCAGGTTACTGCGCTCGGAGACAGTGAAGATGACAAAGAACCCCGCGGCAAAGACAATGCCGCTGACTGTAGCCACCGACTTGGTGAACAGATTGACGATGGCCGTGGAGAGCAGCACCAGGAAGACCGAAAGCAAGCCAACGGGGATTTCATATTTGCCGATGCGGAGATTGGGCGGAACCTTCCATCCGCGCTCGCCCTTGTATTTCCAGCGCAAGACCAGCATGGCAAGATTGTTGAAGGTGAACGACCAAATCACGCCGAAGGCGTAGGCCTCGCCCAGGACAATCACGTTACCCCGGCTGGCGATGATGGTGAACATCTGGAGGAGGAAGACCATGTTCACGATGCGATGGCTGGTGCCGAACCTGGGGTGGGGCTTGCGGAACCAGTCGGTCAGCACGCCGTCTTCGGCCACGCGCATCAGCACGCCGGTCGAGCCGATAATCGAGGTGTTAATCGCGCCGGAGAGAATCAGGAAGCCGACCAGAACTACGAAGATGCGGAAGGCAATGCGCCAGAAGATGGGTCCAACCATCCACATGGCCAGGCCGGCAATCAGATTGTCCTGGTAAATGTGGGTTCGCTGCCAGGTGGGAATCAGCATGGAAGCCAGCAACGTGGCGCCGCCGGTGAAGATCAGGCTGTAAATGGCAATGACAATCGCCGCCCGTTTCAGATTCTTTAGTTTGGGGTGCTCGATCTCGCGGTTTACCTGAGCCAGGCTCTCCTCGCCGCTCATGGCCAGGATGGAGTGGCCGAAGGCCATCAGAATGCCGAACAGGCCCAGCAGAGGGAGTAGTTGCGGCGCTCCTTTCAGGAAACCCAGGGCGTCGCTGCTGAACTTGAGATGGGAAGGCGTGGGCGGTGGAGGCAGGTGGACGCCGCGCACAAATACCGAGTAACAGCCCCACAAGAGCAGAATCAATACCATCACCGTGGTGATCTGCATGACGCGCAGAGCCTTTTCGCTTGAGTTCTCGATTCCCTTGATGTTCTGCCACCAGTAATAAATGGTCACAGCGGCCGCAAAGACCGCCGCCGTGTGATTCATATTGAACTGGAATGGATTATTATGCGCGTCCATCAGGGCCGGCGGGAGCCAGTGGCTATTGTTTGCAACGACCATCAGCTCGTTCATCAAGCCAGTAATGTATTGCCCGGCCGATACGCCGGAGATTGGCCCGGTAAGGACGTAATCGAACATCAGGGCAGAGACGCTCAACTTGGCAAAAGTGCCTCCCAGGGCCTCTTTCACCACGCGGTAAACGCCGCCACGGGTAAACATCGAACAGCTCTCGACGTATACTGCGCGCACCGCAAAGCTGAACAGCATGATGGCGAGAATGAACCACGGAGCCGCCGCGCCCACCGCTTGCTCGGCGATGCCCCCGGCATAGAATGCCGATGATCCCAAATCGTTGAGAACAATGGCTGCCGCACGCCAAAAGGAGATGAAAGTGAGCATCACCGAGGATGCCACGATGAGCCGTACGCGGTCGGAAGGAGGGGCTACGGTTGTTCGGTTGGATGCCATTCGATTGTGCCGGCGCGATTGCCGACTTTCTCTGGTTGCGGGAGCCAATATCATCGCCCGCACTTCGTTGAGTTTATTTCCGAATCAAGACGGAGTCAATAGAATAACAGGCAATACCAAATTGGGCCCTCAAGCGCGTGGTTGAGGCGGCTCGTCCTTGCCGATGAGTTCCTTGCCGTCCTCGAAAAAACTGATGAGAACGACTATGGTAGACCCCGCAAGGCCGACAAAAAACATCGCTTCCAACACCCGCATTGCAAAGATAGCCAGTAGCATATGCAAATTGTAGCCTGTTTTCGGCCTGCTCACAGTATTTGTCGCGGAGAATGTGCTTTCTCGAACTCCAGTGAGCGGCGGCGATTCTCCTGGCGACGCCCTTGGTAGAAATGCACTCGGGCGCACTCGTCGCGCCCAAGCGCCCGATTACGATAAACTCGGCCCTGTATGCAGCCTTCATCGAAGCTGGGAGCCTGGAAGTTGTGGGCCGCGGCCGGTCTCTCCGCCGGACTGCTCGAGTTGCCGTTTCCGCTGGCCGGGCCGTTGCCCGTCTGGCGCTCGGTCTTCGCGTGGTTCGGATTGGTCCCGCTGCTGTGGGCGATCCTTTCGCCAGCTTCCGTGGAATCGACGCGTCCGCTGCGCCGCGGCTTTCTGCTCTCCTATCTCTGCGGCGTGCTGTGGTACGCGGGCAACTGCTACTGGGTCCGCGATACGATGCTCCACTACGGCGATATGCCGATTGGTGCGCCGACACTGCTGCTGATTGGGTACAGCATGGTGCTGGGGTTGTATTTTGGCCTCTTTGGTTTGGGACTGATGCTAGTGCGCCGGGCCACCGGCAGCACACGGCTGGCGCTGGCCTTCGCGCCGGTTCTTTGGGCCGCCCTGGAGCTGGCCGCCGCGCGCATCACCTCGGTGCCGTGGGACCAGCTTGGCTACTCGCAGGTGGATAACGCGCTGGTAAATCAGCTTGCGCCCTGGACCGGGGTTTATGGCATCAGCTTCGTGTTGGTGGGAGTGAATGCGCTGCTGACAGGCGGCTTTGTGCTGGAGTCTCGCCCGCATATTGGACACAAGGACCGGACGATTTTGCGCGCGATTGGGGCGCTATTGCTGATCGTGGGATCGGCTGGGGTGACGATCCCGCCGCCCAAGCCCGCCCCCACAGCCACCGCCGTCCTCATCCAGCCCAATCTCGATGTGGCCGGAGAAAACAACTGGTCAGGCCCTGGCGAATGGGACAGCCATATCGCCGAGTTCAAGCGGCTAGGCGGCGAAGTGTGCAAGGCCGGGGTCCCCAACGACAGGTCTTCGTCGTTGGGGTGGAAGAGCTACATCGCCGGAATCCCGCAGACCGGAGCGCCGCTGGGCGAGATTGTTTGCCCGCCGTATCCCACGCATCCAGACTTGGTGGTCTGGCCAGAGTCGCCCGCGCCTTTCGTCGAGGACGATGCCCGTTTTCAGCAGGCGCTGGTATCAATCGCCCGCGAGGAGCAGGCTCCGCTGGTGGTGGGCAATATCGGCACGGATTTCTCGGCGGAGGAGCAGTCCTGGCGCGACTATAATTCGGCGCTGGTGGTTGGCGCGGACGGCGCGCGCGTGGGCCGCTACGACAAAATCCACCTGGTTCCCTTCGGCGAGTACATCCCCTTCCATAATCTATTGACCTTCGCCCATAAGCTCACTGGCCGCGTCTCGGAGTTCTCGCGCGGCGACGAGCGCAAGGTCTTCCGGCTGAATGGTCATCGCTACGGCGTCTTCATCTGCTATGAGGCGGTCTTTGCCGACGAGGTGCGCCACTTCGCTCAACTGGGCGCCGAGGTGCTGGTCAACATCAGCGACGACGGCTGGTACGGCGACACCAGCGCCCCATGGCAGCACTTGAACATGCTGCGCATGAGGGCCATCGAAAACCGCCGCTGGATTTTACGCGACACCAACAACGGCGTCACCGCGGTCATCGACCCCTATGGCCGTGTGCGGCAGAGCATTCCGCGCCATGCCGTGGACGCGCTGCCCGCCGGTTATGGCTTCCGCGACGATGTGACCTTCTACACTGCGCATGGCGACGTCTTTGCGTGGGTGTGTGTCCTGCTGAGTATTGTCGTTGTCGCTTGGTCGGGAAGAAAGCTGTTGCGCTAGAGGGTGGCCAGCCGCCTTGTCTTTTCCCGCTCCAGCCGTTCGGACAAAAACACCTTGAGAAGCGACTGGTAAGGAACGTCGCGCTGGTTGGCCAGTATCTTTAAATCTTCCACCATGGCCACAGGCAGCCGCACGGAGATGGTGCGCAATGTGGGCTTGAGTTTGACGAACTTCATCCGCTTGGCCTGCGACCAATCGACGTATTCGGTCGAATCCGCCGTGGACCAGAACTCAAACTCTTCGTCCTCGTTCTTGAACTCAGGAACCTTCTTCATGTCGTCTGTACTCCTCAGCTTCCCTTCGATTCATATCGCGGGCCGAAATCACACGGATCAACTTGCGCCGTATCGTGTAGGCGACAAAGAGCAGCCGTCCGCGCGAGGTGCGCCCGATTGCCCTGTAGCGTTTTTCGCGCGACGAGTGTCCAACGTCGCTGCGCACGACCAATGGCTCGTAGAAGAAGACCTCCTCGGCCTCCTCTGGCGTTACCCGATGGCGCTCCCAGTTCTTGACAATGTTCGATTCATCCCAATCGAATCCGATACATTCGCCAAGCGGATCGTCCATCGCCATAATTTGTATATATCACATATACACAATTTTGGGAAGGCTTCAGTCGTCATTTGCCTGGTCAAGCTGCTCAAAGTCCTGGATTGCCATCCAGATCTGCTTGATGAGATCAAGGTGGCGTAGCAACGGATGAGTGATATTGGGAATAGCATATAATTGGGAGATCCGAAAACGGTGTTATTTGTACCAGCGATTTCGGAGGATAGATGACACGCAAGATAGCGAAGCGGAGTGATCCCATAAGAAAGACGCGCAGAAGAATTATTACAACGAAGGATGAGCGAAGCTTATTGAATCAGATTGCAAGTCTATTTGACGAAAGCGAAAAAGCCTTCTCCCTTCTGTATAGACACATCAATAACGGTTATATTTGCACCCCAGACAAGGACCTACCGATCCTGGACTTCTTAAAAGTCCATCAAGAAGCATGGGAGAAGCGCCAGAGCTCAGGAATTCCAAACTCAATTGAATTTCTTCGTAACAGCATAGTAACTTGGTCAAAAACGGTCACCTCGTATGGGCAACCGATTAGCCTTGACGAAACTGAACGTATCCGCGATTCAATGGGACAATACGAAGGTAAATATGGAAAATACAAGTACGATTAACCAGAGAAATTACTGGAAAACAGAACGTGAGTACACCTTTGTCGGATACGGAACTATACCCTTTCACCTCAACCCAGAGGTCACCGAGCCAGTCGGGATCATCAAAGTGATATTCTAGACTTGGCCAATTGAAGCACCAGCACAGTCCTAACCAAAGTCAGGTCTTAAGAGCCAAGCATGTCGATCAACGATCTCGAATTCGCTTATGCTCCCGTGCGCGACCAAGTCCGCGACCTGCGGGAGTATCTTTGACCCTGCTCGCATCCGCAGGGAACTCGCCGAAATAGAAACCAAGCTGGCCGATCCGGCTCTGTGGTCCAATCCCAACGCGACCAAGCCGCTGATGCGCGACAAAAAGCGCCTGGAAGTGATGGTGGCTGACGACGAAACTCTGGTCCGCCGCACCGGCGAGATTGAGACCTACTTCGAACTGGCCCGCGAGGGCGAAGACGTGCTCGCCGACCTGGAGCGCGAGATCAAGGCCCTGGGCGCATTTGCCGAAGACCTCGAAGCCCGCACCACGCTCAACGGCGAGGCCGACCCGCTCAATGCCATTGTCACCGTCCATCCCGGCGCGGGCGGTACCGAGAGCCAGGACTGGGCGGAGATGCTCTTGCGCATGTACCTGCGCTGGGCCGAGCAGCAGGGCTTCAAGACTGAGATGAACGACTATCAGGACGGCGAAGAGGCGGGCATCAAATCCGCCACATTCACCATCATCGGCGAGTACGCCTTCGGGCAACTGGCCGGCGAGAGCGGCGTTCACCGCCTGGTGCGCATCTCGCCATTCGACTCCGCCAAGCGGCGGCACACCAGCTTCGCTTCCGTCTACGTCTCGCCGGAGATCGACGAAACCATACACGTTGATCTGAAGCTGGAAGACCTGCGCATCGACACTTATCGCAGCGGCGGCAAGGGCGGCCAGCATGTGAATACCACCGACTCCGCCGTGCGCATGACGCATCTGCCCACTGGCATCGTGGTGCAGTGCCAGAACGAGCGCAGCCAGCACAAGAACCGCGACAAAGCGATGAAGATGCTGCGGTCGCGGCTGTATGAATACGAGCTTGAGAAGAAGCGCGCCGTCAGCAAAAAACTCGAAGACTCGAAGCTGGAGATCAACTTCGGTTCGCAAATCCGCTCCTATGTCCTGCAACCCTATCGCATGGCCAAGGACCATCGCACCAAGGTTGAAGTGGGCGACGTAGACAAAGTGCTGGACGGTTACCTGGAGCCGTTTCTGCGCGGCTATTTGCTGGCCAAGCGGCGGGGTACCGCTGTTGCCGCTGAGCCGGACGATGATCTCGAAGCTAACCCCGGATGAGAAACATTATGGACAACGATCCTGCTGTGATTGACGAGATCCTGCGCACGGCGCGCAACATCGCCGTAGTGGGAATCAGCAACAAAACCTGGCGGGCGAGCCATCACGTTGGCAGCTATTTGGCGGCTAACGGCTATCGCGTGTTTCCGGTCAATCCCGCGCTGAGCGAAGTGCTGGGCAAGCCGTGCCTGCCGGATCTGGATGCTGCACATGCCGCCTCACGCGAGCAGACCGGCACGGGCATCGATTTGGTGGACATCTTCCGCGCGCCGGAACACGTTCCGGCGATTGTGGAGGATGTGATTCGCATGGGGATTCCGTATCTTTGGCTGCAGGATGAGGTTGTTCATGAAGAGGCTGTGGCTCGCGCCCGCGCCGCTGGCGTCAAATGCGTGCAGAACGATTGCATCTTCAGGCAACATGCCGCGCGGACAGACTTGCACACCGAGCAATGAAGTGCCGGATGAGTTTGCGGCACATTAGAATGAATCCAACGAAGAGGTGCGGGTCTTGGCTTTCATGCGCAGATTTCGATTGATAATTTTGATACCGTTGCTTTTTGCCATGCGCCTGCCTGTGCGGGCGGTGTCAAGTTCTGCCGATGTGCCCCATGTGCGTGTTGAACTGCTGGTTCCCGGAGACAATCTCTACAGCAGCGACAAGCTGAACGACGCGGGGCTTTACTTCAAGCTGGAGCCAGGCTGGCACATCTACTGGAAGAATCCGGGCGACGCGGGCGAGCCGCCGCACATTCAGTGGACGCTGCCAGCAGGGATTACCGCCGGGCCGATGCAGTTTCCCGCGCCCAAGCGCTTGCCTCTCGGGCCGCTGATGGATTTTGGCTACGAGAACGAGGTTCTCTTCCCGCTCAAGCTGCACGTAGCGAACGGCGTGAAGGCTGGGCCTGTCACCTTGCACGCCAAGGTCGATTGGCTGGTCTGCCAGAACAGTTGTATTCCGGAGAAAGCGGAGTTGGAAGTGCAGAGGAATGTGTATGTGGGACTCTACACTCTCATCTATTCCCCCGACCCACTCTTCAAACGCTTTTTCGAACAGATTCCCAAGCCGTTCCCGGCAAATCGCAAGGCCGTTTTTCAGCCCACGCCGGAGGGATTCCGACTTCTGATCGAAACCGGACTGCGGGAACTTTCTGCCGTGTTTTTCCCGGAAGATCAGGACATCATCGATAATCCTGCTCCGCAAAAGCTCACGCCGATCCCAAATGGCTTGATTCTTGACATAAAGAAAGACGTGAATCTTACCGCCAATCCAGCTCAATTGAAAGGGGTTCTTGAGCTATCCGGCGGGCGGGCATACGAGATTGTGGCACTGCCGCCTGGGGTTACGGCTCAAGCGCCGTCACCTGTGCCGTCTGCGCCGGCTGCGGCTCCTTCTAAAGGCTCCTCAGCGCCTGTCAATGCGCCACCTTCTTCCAGCTCTGCGCCAATCACCACGCCGCCGCTCTCGTGGGCGCTGCTGGCTCGGACCTCAGGTCTGGCTTTTCTGGGCGGGCTGCTGCTGAACCTCATGCCCTGCGTCTTTCCGGTGCTATTCCTCAAAGGGCTGGCGCTGGTCAACTCCGGCAATGAGGAGAGGTCGAAGCTGCGCGCGCATGGGATGGTCTATGCGGCGGGCATTCTGGTCTCCTTCTGGGCGCTGGTGGGCGTGCTGCTGGGGCTGCGCGCGGCGGGAGCCACGCTGGGCTGGGGATTTCAATTTCAGTCGCCGGTCTTTCTGACGCTGATGGCCGGACTGCTCTTCTTCCTGGGTCTCTCGCTGGCGGGGCAGTTCGAGATTGGGCTGACGCTGACCTCGGCAGGCGGTTCGCTTGCCGCAAAGCAGGGTTACACGGGCAGCTTTTTCACCGGCGTGCTGGCCGTGGTGGTGGCTACGCCCTGCACCGCGCCCTTCATGGGAGCGGCCGTCGGCTACGCGCTGGCACAGTCCGCTGCGGTCACCTTTGCGGTCTTCACGGCGCTGGCGCTGGGGCTGGCCGCGCCTTACGTTGCGCTCACGCTGCAACCGGCATGGACGCGCTTACTGCCCAAGCCTGGCGCGTGGATGGAGGTGCTGCGGCAGGCCGTCGCCGTGCCCATCTTTGCTACGGTGATCTGGCTGGCCTGGGTGCTGGCACAGGCTTACGGAGCCAGCGTGCTGGCCGCGCTGCTGATGAGCTTCCTGCTGCTGGCGATTGCCGGATGGTTTCTGGGCCGCTGGCCGGCGAAGCGATGGGCTGCGACGGTTGCTGCGCTGATTCTGCTGGGAGTGATTGCGCTGGCATTCTTCGGTCAAAGGTTGGTTGGCGAGAATGCGGGAACGACTGGTCCGACGGGAAGAACCGATTTGGATACTGCTGCAGCCGGCGCATGGGAGCCGTGGTCGCCGGAGGCTGTCAGCCGTTATCAGGCCGAAGGGCGTCCGGTCTTTGTGGACTTCACCGCAAGCTGGTGCCTGAGCTGCCAGGTGAATGAGCGAGTGGCTCTGAATCGGCCAGAGGTGCAGGAGGCGTTTCGAGCAGCCAATGTCGCCCTGCTCCGCGCCGACTGGACCCGCCACGACGAAGCCATTTCGCAGGCCTTGACGGCTCTGGGCCGCAGCGGAGTTCCCGCTTATGCGCTCTACGCACCCGGCCAGAGCCAGCCTCAGATGCTACCGGAGGCGCTCACGCCGGGGAATGTGACAGATGCGCTGAGCAAGCTGCCAAAGACGGGGCGTAGAGGTTCGTGGTCTCCCACCCTAGCGACAAAAACAACGGCGTCGCGAGGGTGGGGTACCCGATTCTCTATGCTATCGGGGGAGAGTTCGTCTGGGATGGGTTGGAAACTGGGGCAACCCTCCACTGCGCGAATGCAATAACGTAAAGCACGATCAGGCTGACGAGAGGGATGATCATCAGCAGCGAAAGCCATGGAGAAAAGCCAGCTTTCTTGAAGATCATCCAGTATGGAATGAGAACTACTGGAATCATGACGAAAACAACAATAATTCCAGCGACTATCCTGATGATCGTTGTAGTGTCCATCATCTGTCCTTGATTGTGAGATTTAGTGACGCCATGCTACTACATATTCCATATTCCTGCCCAGTAATAGTTTTGCCTGATTTGAGAAACATCAGTCCCCTCCACGCTTCCCCGCCCGAATTCTCCGAATCTCTTCCATGCGCTGCGCCAGCAGTTTTTCGCGGCCCTCTTGCGTGGGGTGGTAGTAGCTGCGGCCTTTGAGCGAGTCGGGTAGGCAGTCCATGTCGGCAACTTTGCCTTCTTCGTTGTGGGCATAGCGGTAGCCCTTGCCGTAGTCGAGTTCTTTCATCAGCTTTGTCGGCGCGTTGCGCAGGTGCAGCGGCACCGGCTCCTGGCGGGTGTTCTCGATCTCCTGCTGCACGGCGCCGTAGGCGGTGTAGACGGAGTTTGATTTGGGCGCGAGGCAAAGATAGACGACTGCTTCGGCGAGGGCCAGGTCGCCTTCAGGAGAGCCGAGAAAGTCGACGGTCTCCTTGGCCGAGAGAGTCAGGTTGAGCGCCTCGGGCGCGGCGAGACCGATGTCTTCGACGGCCATGCGGACGATGCGGCGGGCTAGATAGAGCGGGTCTTCGCCGGCGGCGAACATGCGGGCGAGCCAGTAGAGCGCGGCGTCGGGGTCGCTGTTGCGCACGCTCTTGTGCAGCGCGGAGATGAGGTTGTAGTGCTCTTCGCCGGACTTGTCGTACATTAAAACGCGTTGCTGCACTGCTTCTGCGGCAAGCGCACGGTCGATTTTCTTTTTGCCTTCAAGCGCCAGTTGCGCTGCCACCTCCAGCGTGTTGTAGGCGTTGCGGCAATCTCCGCTGGAGTAGCCGGCGATCAGTTCGAGCGCATCGTCGTCGGCGGTAAGTTCTATCGCGCCCAGGCCGCGATCCTTATCTGCCAACGCGCGCTTGAGCAACGCGACGATCTGCTCCTCGCTCAACGGTTCGAGGACGTAGACGCGGCAGCGCGAGAGCAGCGCGGAGATGATCTCGAAGGAGGGATTCTCGGTGGTTGCGCCAATCAGGCGGATGGAGCCGCGCTCGACGTAGGGCAGGAATGCGTCCTGCTGCGCTTTGTTGAAGCGGTGAATCTCATCGATGAAGAGGATAGTGCGCGAGTGCATCCGGGAGGCCTGCGCCGCTGCCACCATCACCTGCTTGATCTCCTTGATGCCGCTCATTACGGCGGAGAACTCGATAAAGGTGGCCTTGGTGGTTTCGGCGATGATTTTGGCAAGCGTGGTTTTGCCCACTCCCGGCGGACCCCAGAAGATCATCGAGCCCCCACCTGAAGTATCAAGTCCGTCGCGCTCGATCTGCACGCGTAGCGGCTTGCCAGCGCCGACCAGGTGCTCCTGCCCGCTGAACTCCTCCAGAGTGCGCGGCCTCATGCGCTCGGCCAGCGGCGCGGAACGCAGCGGACCGCTGGGGCCTTCCTGCTCGCCGTCAAAGAGACTCATTGCGTGCTCCTTCTTTGCCTTTGCCGGGAAGCCTCGTAAAGCAGCACGCTTACCGCTATAGCGGCGTTCAGGCTCTCCACCGGGCCGGGGCAGGGAATCGTCACCGCACCATCGGCCTGGGCGGCCAGCGCTTCCGGCACGCCGTTACCTTCATTGCCAATCACCAGCGCCACGGGTCCGGTCAAATCAATGCACTCCGCCGCTTCCGCCCCATGTGCGGCTGTCGTCCAAATCTTCACGCCCGCCTTCCGCAAGCGAGTTAAGCAATCTTCGACGCTGACGCCGAGCAACGGAAGCCGGAAGAGGCTGCCAGCTGAGGCGCGCACCGCCTTGGGATTCCATTCGTTCACGGTTCCCGGCAGGCTGAGGACGCCCGTTGCGCCGAAGGCCTCGGCGGAGCGGAGAATTGTTCCGACATTGCCGGGGTCTTGCAATCCGGCCAGGATAATCAGCAGTGGGGCGGTCTTTTCTCTGCCGCCCAGCACGTCGGCCCAACTCCAAACCGGCGGCTCAACCAGGGCCGCGACGGGCTGAGGCGTCTCTGTGGCCAGCGCGGAGTCCAGCAGCTGCCTGGGCAACAGCAGAACCTCAGTTTCCGCCGCCAGATCAAGCCCTTCCAGCAGACGCTCTGCGCCCTGCGCTACGAAGACAGTCGGTATGCGCAGGCCAGCGCGCAACGCTTCTTCCAGTAGATTCGGCCCTTCAATCCCCGCCAAACTGCCGCCGTTACGCCCCGGCTGGGCCAGCGCGCGGCGCAAATCTTTCAGCCGGACATTCTGTTTACTCTGTACAATGCGATAAGGCATCGGCGCGTAACCTGTTGTCTCTTAGCCGATTCTAAGCCGTTTTGCCGGACGGCGGACAGGCCGGTGCAACAGTTCAGCTTGCACCCAATTTTGCAACAGGGCCAGCGCCAGGCAGCTTTCGCTATTCAGGCAATCCGGGAACCGAGGTAGACCTCCTTGTCCGCGGAGATATTGCGCGTCCATCCCGATGAACCCCAGCCAGACCGGATCGACTATATTGTCTCCTGCCTGCGCAAGGGCGATGTGATTGCCCTGCCGACCTATACCTTCTACGGCCTGGCCGTCGATCCGGTGAATCTTCATGCGGTCGAGCAGATCTACCAGATCAAGACCCGGCAGAAGAATAAGCCCTTGTCGTTGCTGATCGCCTCCCTGGCGCAGGCTTATGAGCTGGCCCGCGACACCGATCCCTTGCTGGACAAGCTGGCGGAGCGCTTCTGGCCCGGTCCGCTCACCATCATCGTGAGGGCCGGCGGCAAGCTGCCGCTGCGCTCCACAGCCAATACCGGCAACGTGGCCCTGCGCGTACCTGATGCCGCCATTCCGCGCGCAGTTGTGGAGCGCTTTGGGCTGCCCATCACCGCGACCTCAGCCAACCTGCACGGGGCATCCGAATGTACCAACGCAGCGTGCGTCCGCGACCAGCTCGGCGACCGCATTCCACTCATCATCGACGGCGGTCCCACCGGCCACGCGCTGCCCGCTACCATCGTCGATCTTACTCTGGGCGAGGGGCGCTGGAAGATTCTGCGCGAGGGCGCCACCCCGGCGCACGAGATTGCCATGGTGTTGCAGAGATGACAGTGGTCACTGACCACTAACCAATGTTTACTGTTCACTGATTCCTGAGCCGAAGGTTCTCCGTTGCAGCATATATCCAACCCGAAAATTCACCAATGGGCGCTTCGCGGCGTGCTCCTGCTCGTATTCGCGCTGGCCGTGGGGACTGTGGGCTGGTGCCGCTGGGTCTACGTGCAGATTGAGCGCTATGCCGGCCAGGATCAAGTTGCTCAGGCGGTCCAGGTTGCCGGGGCCGCTCCCGTGGACGCCATTGTCGTATTCGGCGCGGCGGAGTACGACGGCCGGCCCTCGCCGGTCTACCGCGCCCGACTGGACCACGGCCTCTCGCTCTTTCATCACGGCATCGCCCCGCTGTTCATCACTCTGGGTGGAAACGGAGGCGACCAGTACAACGAAGGGGCGGTGGGCCGCGAGTACCTGATGGGCATGGGCGTTCCCCGGGAGGCCATCATCGCCGAGACCGAGAGCCGCAACACGGAGGAGTCGGCCCGCCGTGTCAGTGTGATCGCTCGCGCCAACGGACTGCGGCGGCTGGTCATCGTCAGCGATGGAACGCATCTGTTCAGGATTCATGAAATATGCGCCGCCGAGGGGCTGGATGTGCTCACCTCGCCGCGGCCGCGCGTGCAAGTCGAGGGCGGGTCGCAGGATTTCGAGCGCATTGCGCATGAGATTCTGAGCTATACGGCCTGGCGGTTGCATTTGCACTGATAAAGACAGCGAGTCAGCAATTCAGCCAGTCAGCGGACACATCTTCCCAGCCACGTTCTTGTATTTTTGGCAAGAGCGGGATTCCACGAATTTACCCCACGCCCAAATGTGGCATCGCCGCCAGTACCCCCAGAGCGAACGCCGCCGCGGCGGCAGTCGACAGGAAGTTGACCGCATCATTATTCAGCCAGCCGCGCCGTTCGAGCGTTGCTCCCAGCAGACTGTCGAAGAAGAGGCCGAAGACGCCGCCCGCGCAACTGATCCAGAAGATTCCTGTGCCGCCACCGAGCGCCAGAGTTCCGGCAGCCGCCACAATCGCCGCCGCGGCCACGCCGGCCAGCGTTCCGACGAGGCTGATAGCGCCGTCCGTGCCCGGATCGACGCGGCGCAGGGTGGTGACCATGCGCGGCCGTCCGCCGATCACCTGGCCGATCTCCGAGGAGACAGTATCCGCGGCAGCCTCAGCAAGCGCCGCCAGCCCCACGGCAAACAGGAGCGCCGGGGCGGTGCGCGAAAGCCAACCGGAGTCAGTGAGCCAAGACTGCGCAAATTCGCTGGACGCAATCGCCGCCACGCCCAGGTTAGCCGCCACCTGGGACGCGGTTCGCCCTTCATGGTGCGGCTCCGCCGTTCCCAGCCGTTCCTTTTGCGTCCGGCCCAGCCGCGTGGCGATGGTGGTGAGCACAAAGACGGCCAGCACCGGCATCAGGGCGGTGTGCCACGGCATATAAGGAAAAGTCCCACCGGGAGTGAAGGTGGCCGTCGAGAACATGAGGCTGGCGGTGATCGCAGCTCCGGCAAAGGCCCCGCCCGGCGTGGCTGCGTGCAGTTGCAGGACCACCAGCGCGAGCAGCAGGCTCAGGCCCAGTGTCCAAAGGGCCACGGGCCAGGAGTTCATCGTCCACCAGTGGGCCTGGAGCACCACACTGGCGCCCGCAAAGGGCAGCACCAGGAGCAGTACCAGCTTCGATTGCCAAATCAGCTTTATTCGCGCCATCCTCAATCGTAACCTGCGAAGGGGGTTGAGGACCGGTGCCGAAGAATCGCCGGCCTGGCCGGTTCTGATACCCTACCGCGCCTTTGCTGCGTCCAACACCCGGTCCACTGATTTACAATCGCTTGGTAAGCAAAAAGAACTGAATGAGGCTTTTTCGCATGAATTTTAGTCAGGCGCGTGTGCGGTTGGTTCAGGCGGGCGCGATCTTTGCGGCTGCTGTCCTGTTTGCCGGTTGCGGCAACAACTACCGGCCCGTGGTTACGCCCGTCAGCCCCAGCGGTCCCCCCGCGGAGCCGGCGTCGTTTGCGGTGGCGGTATCGGCCCCTTCGCCAACGACCGCAGGCATCGTCACGGTCGTCGACTACGCGGGCGATACGATTATGGCGGTTGCTCCCATCGGCCCCGGCCCAACTGCATTTACAGTGGACGAAACCGGCTCCAACGGCTACACCATCAACAGCGACGGCACCCTGACTAACTTCCCTGTTTCTAGCAACCTACAACCAAAAAACGTGTTATACACCACGCTGCCCAGCACGGCGGAGCCGTTGAACCTGTTCTCGCCGTCGGCTGGGCTATGGGCTGCCGATCTCTCTGGAAACCTGGCGGATGTTTTCACCGGGAGCCCCCAGACCTTCCTGCTTTCCATTCCGCTGGCACCCACCCCAGTCATGGTTGTTGGTCCCGGCGTTCGCGGCTCGCGTTACTTCGCCGTGAGCCAGAACATTGCCAGCCCCACCGGTGTTGAGTGCAATAGCTCGCCTACGACCCAGCCCCTCGGTGAGGTGACCGGAATTGAGGTCTCCAGCTATACGACCGACACGCCGATGCCGGCAGGCAAGTGTCCGGTCTATGCAGTCGAAAGCCCCGATAGCGCGCGGGTCTTCGTGTTCAACCGGGGCAGCGACACCGTCACGGTGATCAACGCACAAAATGACACGCTGGACACCTGCGTTTGCCCCTCCACGGGTTGTGTGAATCAGGATGGGCAAAAGTATTTCTGCCATCCCACCCTGCCGCTTTCGACCACCGCGGTAACCGCCACGGGCATCACTCCTCCTAATGGGATTACCGGCATGACTGCTACCGCCGGCCCGGTCTATGCCGAGTACAACGCCGCCAAGAACCTGTTGATTGTGGCCGACTATGCCGGCAACACCATCAGCGTGATCGACGTGAGCCTGGACGAGTACGGCAACGACAGCTCGACCTTCGGCACCACTTACACGATTCCGGTGGGCAACAACCCTGCCAGCGTGACCGTGCTGGTCGATGGCAGCCGCGCCTATACAGCCAACCAGACCGACGAAACGGTAACCGTGGTGAACCTGAGCAGCAACACGGTGGAAAAGACACTGCCCATCATCGGCCATCCGCGCACCGTGGTTTCTACTCAGAATTCGGTCTTCGGCAAGGTCTATGTGGCCTCACCGGACAGCAACTACCTGACCATCATCAGTACCGGCGGCACTGATCCGGACATTATAGACACGACGCTGCTGTTGGAGGGCAATCTGGTGGATGTACGCGTCAGCACGCAGAACGGCTCCAGCGGAAATAACAACAACGAGAGCCGAATTCCCGGTTTCGGCCAGCCCTGCAATCTGCCCGGCACAGCGCCAACTGCAACTCTCAAGGCGTGCCAGACTTTGCCGTAGGGCATTTGCGGGAACCGATAGGGATCAAGACAGCCAAAGAGAGTTTTCCCGCGAGGGAAGGCTTCTTTGGCTGTTTTTACGCCCGATTTGACGCCTGCGGGGTTGTCCCGGTTGGCGCATGAACCGAGGGTAGAGATGGCTGGCGAAGCAAAGATGCGCGTGGACCTTTTACTGGTCGAGCGAGGACTGGTTCCCAGCCGGGAGAGGGCGCGCGCGCTGATCCTGGCCGGGCGGGTTCTGGTCCGCGAGCAAAAGGTGAATAAGCCCGGAGCGACCGTTCCGGCAGATGCTCCCATCCGTCTGCTGGGCGAGGAGCAGCCCTATGTGAGCCGTGGCGGAGTGAAACTGGCCGCCGCGCTCGCGCACTGGCCCATCAGTGTCCAGGGCCGCGCCTGTCTGGACGTGGGCGCCTCCACCGGCGGATTTACTGATTGCCTCCTGCAGCACGGCGCCGCGCAGGTTACCGCCGTCGATACTGGATTCGGCCAGATTGCCATGAAGCTGCGCAACGACCCGCGCGTCCGCCTGATGGAACGGACGAATGCGCGGCTACTGGAGCCGGGAGCACTGTCGACAGGGGAGGGAAGAGCGGAGCTCACGCTGCTGGTGATGGATGTCGCGTTCATCTCGGTAACGCTGCTGCTGGAGCCGGTCTTCGCCGCGGCTCCGGCACTCACGGAAGCTGTCATTCTGGTCAAGCCGCAGTTTGAGGCCGGGCGCGGCCATGTGGGCAAGGGAGGCATCGTCCGCGATCCCGAAGAGCATCAGTTGGCCATCGACAAGGTGGCCGATTGCGTCCGCTCCCTGGGCTGGGAGGTGGTGGAGACGATTCCATCGCCCATCACCGGCGCGGAGGGCAACCGGGAGTTTCTACTGTATGCGCGGCGGGCAGAATCTTCAGTCTCCGCAACTCCGTTGCAAGGCGGAGTTGCGGAAGAAGCAGAGTAATTTGATGAACCGAACGCCGCTGAGGGCTAGGCTAACTTGGGATTGGGACCATATTTGTTCGTTCCTGGCTCGCTGTCCAGCACCCAGAAAACGAACAAGACCAAGCCACCTATGATGGGGATAAAAAGAATCAGCCACCACCAGCCGCTCTTGCCGAGGTCGTGGAGCCGGCGCACGCCAAGGGCCAGGCAAGGAACAATGACGGCCAGCAGATAGATGAAATACAGGCCGAAGAAGACCATGCCGATGCCGCTGTCCCTGAGCAGAAAGCCCAGGATATAAAGCGGCCAGCTGAACAAGCAATTAAAGAGCGTAAACATCCAAAGCTCTTTGCGGCGCGACCGCCCATCGAACTGGGCGTATTTCTTCCATACCATTAGATACCAATTCATCTTCACCCTCCATTCGTGGTTGTCGATCAAGTCTCTCGCCGCGAGCGCAGCATCTACACCGCCGGTTCGCCGCACGGCTGGGGAATTGCACCCTGTCTTTCGGGGTGTAGCAAATATACACGCAAACTCCCCACACAGGCACTAACTTTTGTGCTCTGCCCTATTGGCAGGCTCGCGCCAGCGTGGCTGGCCTCTTTTCAGAATTGCTTTCCCGGCTCCATCCGTTACACTGGGACCGCATGGTACGCGTAGCGATTGTCTGCAAACCGCGGAAGGAAGCGCTGGCACGGCTTCTGCCGGAGCTGATCGGATGGCTGCGTAAGCACGGCTATGAGCCGCTGCTGGACCTGGAGGGCGGACACTACACCTCGTCAGCCCCGGCCATTGACCGCACGGCAATGCCCGGGCAGGCGCCAGGGCTGGTGGTCGTACTGGGCGGGGACGGAACACTACTTTCCGTGGCGCGCGTTTTTGCCTCGACGGGCACGCCCATCCTCAGCGTGAATCTGGGTTCACTCGGTTTTCTCACCGAAGTTCGGCTGGTCGACCTCTATCCGACATTGGAGAGCTGGCACACCGGCCTCCATGATCTGGATGCGCGCACCATGCTGAGCGCAGAACTGTGGCGCGCCGGCGCGCTGCACTCCGGCTACGAAGCGCTGAACGATGTCGTAATCTCCAAGGGCGACATTGCCCGCATGGGCGACTTCGCCGTCGAGCTGGACGGCAAGAGCGTGGCACGCTTCCGCGCCGACGGGATCATCGTCTCCACCCCCACCGGCTCCACGGCGTACACGCTGGCCGCCAATGGCCCCATCCTGACGCCCAATGTGGATGCCATGGTGGTCACGCCCATCTGCCCGCACCTGCTGACGCTCAGGCCCATCGTAGTCCGCGGCGATGCCTCTCTCACCGTTCGGGTCGAGGACATGGCCAACCAGGCGCTGCTCACAGTGGACGGCCAGAAGGCCGTAGAGCTGCTGTTGGGCGATGAGGTTCGATGCCGGAAGTCCTGCCATACCGTCAATCTGGTCCGGATGAGCGAGGGCGGATTCTTTGAGGCGCTGCGCAGCAAGCTGAGCTGGGGCGAACGGTGAAGGGACTAGTTCCTTAGTCCCTACTCATCACCGACTCAGCTCTCCCAGCAGCACCTTTGCCTTGGCAGCCAGCGTATGCGCGCCATCCGCGTCGCCGGAGGCCAGCGCCGCACGGGCCTGCTTGAGAAACTCCCTGATATGGGCAGCCGTCTTTTGCTCCTGGTCGCTGAGCGGGCGGGTGATGGCATTCAATCCGCGCTCCGTGGCCGCGATGGAGTTCTCCGTCTGTTGCCGCAGGTCGGAGGGATTGCCCGAGGTAAGCTGGCCGATGGCGCTCACGCCGGGGCTTTCGCTGGACGCCAACTGTGTGTTCTTGGCCGGGGACATCTTGTGCTTGGCCGGCGGCTTGGGAGCGACTTGCGGCTGCAAGTTGGCGTCGGGAGCTGGGGCCTGGATTGGAGCTGTCACCACCGGAGGCGGCAGATCGGTGGGCGAAGGCTCGGGCTTGGGGGGAAGCGCGTCCACAATAGGCGGCGCAAGAGGCAAAACCTGTGGTTGATGGGTCTTGTGAAAGCAACCCGTCAGCAACAACGGCAGCAGACACGCGACACTCCTGGCAGGCAACTTCATCCCGCAAGCCCTTTCTCTATCGCAATATCCGCCGGCTGAAGATGCCGGCGTCCCCATTCCGTGGCGGAGAGCGGAATTCGCAGCAGGAACTCCGCGCCACGTCCTGCTTTTGATTTTACTTCCACGCTCCCGTGATGGAACTGGAGGATTCTGTAGGCCATCGCCAGGCCGATTCCGCTGCCTCCGCTCTTGGTGGTGAAATAAAGGTCGAAGATCTTTTCCCGAATCTCTTCGGGAATGCCCGGGCCCTCATCGGCAACGCGCAGGATGGCTGTCTTGCCGTCATCTTCGAGAACCACCTCCAGCCTGCCGCCTTGCTGCATGGCCTGCGCGCCGTTCTGAATCACATTCAGCACCGCCTGCTTCAGCAGGTCGGCATCGATTTTGGCCACCAGTGGTTTGGACGGTAACCGGCTGACCAGGGTCACATTGTGCGTGGAAAGCTCCTCGGCAGCCAGCGCCAGCACACTGGCGATCACCGGGCACAGGTCCTGCTCGCTCAGTTGCAACTCCACGGGGCGGGAGAAGTCCACCAGCGCCTGGACTACGCGGTCCAGGCGATGAATCTCCGCATCGATCACCTCAAGGTGGCGGATCGCTGGGGCGCTGGCATCGCCCAGCTTCGCCTTCAGCAGTTCCAGATGCACCACGATGGCGTTGATGGGGTTCTTGACCTCATGGCCAACGCCGCCGGTGAGCCGGCCGATGGCCGCCATGCGCCGCGACAGCTCCAGCTCCGACCCGATCTCCTCGACCGACTCCAGGTCGTGCAGCGTGACCAGCGCACCGAGCCCCGATCCCTGGCTTGCCGGTTCGTCGAGAATAAAGTCAACCGACACCTGAATGCGCCTTCCCGTCTCGGTGCGAATCTCCACCTGCGCCAGGGATGTGCCCGCATCGAAAGCTTCGCGCAGGATCTGTCCCAACACCGTCGAGGGGTCGAAGATATCCTGCGCGTGCCGGCCCAGGATGGCGCCTCGTTCGATGTCCAGGAACCGGCGCGCCGCCTCGGAGACCAGCACCGCCCGCCCATCTCCGGTGAAAAGCAGAATGCCATCCTGCAGATTGCCGAGGATCTGGTCCATGTTCTCCTTCAACGCGGAAAAAATTTCTTCCACGTTGCGCATCCGCTTCCCGATGATCTCAATTTTGTTGGAGACCCGCTCCGCCGTATCCTCCCCGCGAGCCTGTTCCTTCCCGCTGGCTGCCTCGCCGGAAGCAGTCCAGTAGTCCAACTGCCGGCTGATCTCTTCGAGCGGATGCAGGGCCAGGTTGCTCAGCAGAAATGCCGCGATCAGAGCCGCGCCCAGCACTAACTCCATCAGCGTGATTGTCGCCGACAGCCACGGCGCGTAGACGGCGCGCAGAAATGTTGTGCGCACTCCCACATGCACGGTGGCAAAGGGTTCGCCATTGCGCTCCAGCGGCACTACCACGTCAAAGACCCTGGGCGGGCCGAAGACCTCCTTCATAAACTGGATCGCATTGGCGTCGAGGAGCTCTTGGTAGTTGGGGCGGACCGGCAGCGGCTTGTCTTCATTTTCGGGGTTGGTGCTGAGCAGCGTACTGGACTGGCTATCGCCAATGTTGATGTCATAGACCGTGAGCGAGTAGCGGTTTACCGATTCGACCACCGCCTGCAGCGCCGCGTTGTCGCGCACCGCCTCAGCCACCAGGCTGCGCAACTGGGCCGGATTGTTGGGATCAACCGTGCGATCTTTGAGCCCGGCCTCCAGGGCATCTTGCAGGGCAAACCGCACCTGGTCGGCCACCATGCGGTTGGTGTCGTAGGACTGCCGCACAGCCGCATGGAGCAACTGGCTCACGTAGACCAGCGAAAGCAGCCCGGCAATGAGAAATACCAGGGCGGTAATGGCCAGAACGAGTTTGGTCTTCAGGCGCATGGATCAGCTTTGTTGGTCTTCCCTGGCGCGGCTGTACTCCTTGAGCTTGTTGTGCAGGGTCTTCAGACTTACGCCCAGAATCTCGGCGGAGCGTGTCTTGTTTTGCCCGGTGGCTTCGAGGGTACGCAGAATCAGCAACCGCTCCATTTCATCCACGGTTGAGCCTACGCGCACCGGAACCACGCTCGCGTCGAAGGCCTGTGCGGCTTGTGTCTGCGCCTTGCCGAAGCCCGCGGGCAGGTGACCGGCATCGAGAGGCGCTCCGTCGGCGCAAAGAATCACCGCTCGCTCGATGGTGTTGCGCAGCTCGCGGCCGTTCCCCGGCCAGTCGTAGGCCATCAAGTGGTCCAGCATCGACGCGGTTACTCCGGAGACGCGCCGCCCGTGTTTCTGGTTCATCTGCTCCAGCATCGCCTCGACCATTGCAGGAAGATCTTCAAGGTACTCGCGCAGCGGCGGCATGGAGATGTTGAAGACGTTGAGCCGGTAGTAGAGGTCGGCCCGCAGATGGCCCTGGGCGACGGCCTGGGCAGGGTCGCGGTTGGTGGCGGCCAGCACACGCACGTCCACCTCCTGCTCAGTGCGCGCGCCCAGCCTGCGGAGCTTGCGCTCTTCCAGGACTCGCAACAGTTTGGCCTGTGTTCCTGACGGCATTTCGCCGATCTCGTCCAGCAGCAGCGTGCCCCCCTGGGCGAGCTCAAAACAGCCCGCCCTCCGCTCCGCCGCGCCGGTGAAGGCGCCCTTCTCATGGCCGAAGATCTCGCTCTCGATCAACGTTTCGGGGATGGCCGCGCAGTTGACCGCGACAAAGGGCCGCGATTTGCGCGGGCTCAGCTCATGGAGCGTGCGCGCCACCAGCTCCTTGCCCGTGCCGCTTTCGCCGGTGATGAGTACCGAGACGTTGGAAGGCGCGATCTGCTCGATCAGGCCGAAGATTTCGCGCATCGGCCGGGAGCTGCCCACCATCGCGCCCAGCACTCCGGTTTCGCGCAACCGCCGCCGCGCAACTTCCAGCTCGATCGCGGTATCGCGCTGCCGCGTGGCGTTGGCCAGAATGGTCTTGAGCCGCGTGGCGTCCACAGGCTTCTGCAAAAAGTCGTAAGCGCCCAGCCGCATGGCGTCCACGGCCAACTGGATCGATCCCATGGCGGTGAGCACCACCACGGCCATATTCGAGCCGAGTCCGGAGCCTTCCTCGGCCAGTTTGGTGAGCAGGCCGATGCCGTCCAACCGCGGCATCTTGAGGTCGGTAACCACAATCGCCGGGTTCCAGGCCAGCGCCTTCTCCCAGCCCTCGATGCCGTCGCGCGCGGTCTCGGTCTGGTATCCCCAGCCGGAGATCAACTCCGCCAACCCCATCAGCGCGTGGGGCTCGTCTTCGACAATCAGAACTTTCACCGCGTTTTCCATTAAGGCTTCCCGCAACTTACCTTTCTATCATGCGCCGCTCTAGCCAGCTTTCTCCGTCAGTCTGGCCCAACGGGCGTAGAGCGCGTCGTTCTCATGCTGTGCCGCGTCCAGTTCCTTGAGCGCCTCCTGGAGAGCGGCGGCGTTGGTGGCTATGTGAGGATCTTCGACGCGTCCCTGTGCGGCTCTGAGTCGCGTATCGGACTCCTCGACACGCTGCTCGATAGCCGCAAACTCGCGAGCTTCCATGTAGGATAGTTTTTTCTTTGCTCCCGCGCCAGACGCCGGATCAGTTCCCGCGCGTTGGGCATTGCTTGAACCGTCGGCCTTGCGCTCCGTCCTGCTCTGCGCAGTTTCTTCCTGCTCGACCGCGTCATTTTCTCTGAGCCAGTCTTCCCATTGTGCGTAATCGGCAAAGCGGCCGGTGTGGCCGCGGCTGTCCAGGCCCAGCACTGTCGATGAAACGCGGTTCAGCAGGTAGCGGTCGTGCGTGACAAGAACCAGCGCGCCGGGAAAGTCGAGAAGATTTTCTTCCAGGATTTCCAGCGTCGGAATGTCCAGGTCGTTGGTTGGCTCGTCGAGCAGCAGAACATCGGCCGGCTCCAGCATCAGCTTGGCAATCAGCACCCGCGCTCGCTCGCCGCCGCTGAGGTTGCGGACCGGCTGGTTGAGCTGCTCGCCGGTAAAGAGGAAGCGCGCGGCCCAACTGGCCACATGCACTTGGCGTCCCTGATACATGACCGAGTCGCCCTCCGGAGCCAGGGCGCGGCGCAGGGTCAGGCTTTCGTCCAGCTCGCGCATCTGGCTGAAGTAGACCATGCGCAACGCCTCGGCCCGGCGGATGCTGCCCTCGGCCGGTTCGATCTCGCCCAGTAGCAGGCGCAGCAGCGTGGTCTTGCCGCTGCCGTTGGGACCGACCAGGCCCACTTTCATGCCGGCGGTGAGGATGAAGTTTAGCCCGGTAAAGAGGCGGCGCTCGCGCTTCTCTCCTACTGGAGAATTTTCATCAAGAGTATTAGAACCTGGGTGCCCCACCCTCGCGACGTACTTGTTTTTGTCGCTAGGGTGGGATTCCGCGGTCGCTAAGGGCACGTCGCAGGCCACACCCTTGAACTCGACCAGCCGCTTGGTCTTGCGCTGGCTGGCCTCAAAGTCGATTCCGGCCGTCGATACCGTAGTTCGCACATTCATCTCCGCCAGTTGGCCGATCATCGCGTTGGCGGTATCGATGCGCGCTTTAGATTTCGTAGTCCGCGCCTTGGGACCGCGCCGCAGCCATTCGATCTCGGTTCTCACGCGGTTGCGCAGGCTCTCCTGCTGGCGGTTTTGCGATTCCAGATATGCCTGCTTTTCTTCCAGAAACCGGCTGAAGTTGCCTTTCACGCGCAGCAATCCATCGGCAAAAACCCGATTCAATTCAATGATTTCGCTGGAGGTGGATTCGAGGAAGTAGCGGTCGTGGCTGACCGTGACGGCGGCAAAGGAGGACGAGGTGAGCAGCTCCTCCAGCCATTCGATACCGGACAGGTCGAGGTGATTGGTCGGCTCGTCCAGCAGCAGAACATCGGGCTCACTGACCAGGGCCTCGGTGATGGCCAGCCGCTTGCGCCATCCGCCACTGAGCGCGGCTGCCTCGGCGTCGAGGCTGTCAAAGCCGGCACGGCCAGCCAGTTCGCGCAACCGGCCTTCGCGCTCGGATTCATTCACATGCGCAGCGGCCAACGCCCGCTCCAGAACCAGGCGGATGCTAAGGCCGGGAGCAAACCGCGAGTCCTGCGGCACGTAGGCGGCGCGGGCACGCTTGCGCACTGCCAGCTCGCCTGAGTCAGGCTCAACCTGCCCGGCAAGAATGGCCAGCAAGGTGGATTTGCCTGCCCCGTTTGGCCCGATGAGGCCGATGCGGGCGCCCTCCTCGACGGTGAGTGAAATGTTCTGGAAGAGGGGCCTGACGCCGAACTGTTTGGTGACCAACTGCGCGTTGAGAATAGGGGGCATCTCTTTTGAGGATACTGTGCCGGATTCCCGATTTGGTTGCCAAATCTCCAGCCTTTCCCAGGTGGGATGGTCCCAGGCAGATTGACACTTGAGGAGTATGAGGAGCGTAATGGACCGGTATTATCCTGTGTCTGCTGGATGTGGAGGGAAACCATGGTGCGCAAGTTAGTTGCGAGAGCGTTTTTCTTGTTTTTGGCCGGACTGTCTGTAACGGCGGCGGTATACGGGCAGACAGGCTCTTACTGGGCAAACGGAAATGGGAGCTTTATTCCCGTGGGGCAGGCGAAGACGGGACCAGGTGGCCAGATAGACCAAGGGGGCCAGGGGGGTGCAATTTCGAGGGCCTATGCCCAGCGGCAGGGCGGAGCGGCAGCGCGCTCAAACGCTTACGCGCAGTGGCAGGACCCGGCTGAAGGCGCATTTTCCGTTACGCTTCCGAGAGGCTGGCAGATCACCGGCGGCACGCAGCGCACCACGCGCATTGAGCCGCACTATGTGATCCATGCCCAATCGCCCGACGGGGGCGTGCAGATGTTCATGGACGATCCGAGAATCGCAATCCGGCAGGTTCCCAATGGGATGATGGGGCGCGAAGGCCAGGCCATTCCTTCTGCCTGGGGCGGCAAGCTGCTGATTCAGCGCTATCGCCCGGCGCCACAGGCAGCGCAAGAGTATGTCCAGCGGGCCTATTGCCCGTCGGCGACGCAGTTTCAGGGCGGCATCATTCCCGGCCAGACGCAGGACTTGAATAACCAGTTCGGCGCGATTGCCCAGGCCGAGGGAAAACGGATTCATGTGGACGTGGGCGAGCTGTCGTTCAAATGCGGTGATCGCGTCGGGTATGTGTATGCCATCACGCTCCAGGCCTGGCAACCCGGCGGGCAGGTCTCGTTGTGGCTAATCTATCGCATCGCCGGCTACCTGGCCACCACCGCACAGAGCGCGCAGGCGGCCGCCGCCATGCACACCATGCTGGGCAGCTTCCAGATGAACCAGCAATGGCTCCAGAATTTTGCCCGGGAGTCGAACGATACGGCGGGCAATGTGATCCGCGAATCGAACACCGTCACGCAATCGACCATCGCGCGGTCAAAACAGCAGGATGCAGAGGCGCAGTCGCGGTTCGACTCGTGGAAAAAGAACTCCGACGCCAACTTCAATGCCATTCAAAAGACCTCGCGCGCCATCACCGGCGCCGGATCATACGGAGAAAGCAGCAGCGGCAACGGGCACGACTACAACGCTCAACTGGGCACAAAGACCGTCTGCGACGATGTGGGTCATTGCGCCCCAGTCGATGCCAGCGTGACCAACTGGTGGTTCGATTGCAGCGGAACCCCCTCGGCTGGTTCTGAATCCGGCAGCGCGCCGTCCAGCAGCCAGAGCGCCTGCTGGAGCAAGGGGCACTGAGGCCAACAGGCCTGCGGCGCGATTAGAAAACCGGTGGCAGTTGTGCCGAATGACGCGGAGACCCCGTCCACAAGGCCAACTGCCGCAAAACCGCCTCTTGAGGCTATACTCTCCTCTGTCGGAATTTTCTGAGAGGGAGTACATCTATGTCTTCACCCGCTGTAACCTACGCACGCCAGAACCATCCACGCTTTTTGAGTGAACTGAAGGATCTGCTGCGCATTCCTTCCGTCTCCACGCTGCCCGAGAACAAGGGCGATTGCCGCCGCGCCGCCGAGTTTCTTGCCGCCGAGTTGACCCGCATCGGCATGGAACATGCGCGCCTGATTGATACTGTCGGCCATCCACTGGTCTACGCCGACTGGCTGCACGCGCCCGGCAAGCCCACCGCGCTTTTTTATGGCCACTATGACGTGCAGCCCACCGATCCCGAAGATGAGTGGCTTTCGCCGCCCTTCGAGCCAACAGAGCGCGACGGCAACCTCTACGGCCGCGGCACCTGTGACGACAAGGGCCAGGTGTGGTCGCAGGTCAAGGCGCTGGAGTCGCTGATGGCCGCCACGGGCTCGCTGCCTCTGAATGTTCGCGTTATTCTCGAAGGCGACGAAGAAGTCGGCGGAGAGGGAATTGCCGAATATGTCGCCTCCAAACCGGCCGACCTCAAGGCGGATTTTGCCCTGGTCTGCGATACCGAGCTCTTTGCGCCCGGCCTGCCCACCCTGTGCGTCGGCCTGCGCGGCATGATCTACACCGAACTGGAGGTGCACGGCGCCAAGACCGATCTGCACTCCGGCATGTACGGCGGCGCGGCGCCTAATCCCTTCATGTCTCTGGCGCATATGCTGGCCAAGCTGAAGGACGAGAATGGCCACATCCTCATTCCCGGCTTCTACGACGACATCATTCCGCCCAGCCCCGAGGAGCTAAAAGCCTGGAAGAGCCTGCCGTTTGACGAGGAGCACTATCGCAAGACCGAGGTCGGTTCGCGCACGCTGGTGGGCGAGTCCGGCTACAGCGTCATGGAGCGCACCTGGGCGCGGCCCTCGCTCGATGTGCATGGCATCCCCGGCGGCTTCATCGGCGCGGGCGCTAAGACGGTAATCCCCGCCAAGGCGACCGCCAAGGTCTCCATGCGTCTGGTTCCCGGCATGACGCCTGCCAAGGCCTTTGCCCTTTACAAAGCCTATGTGGAAAAGATCACGCCCGTCGGCGTCGATGTCGATGTGCGGCTGATTCACTCCGGCGACGCCTGCCTGGTGCGTGTCGATAACCCTTACATTCAGGCCGCGACCAAGGCGCTCCACGAGGTCTGGGGCAAGGACACGGTCTTTATCCGCTCCGGTGGCTCCATCCCCATCGTCGGCGACTTCGACCGCTATCTGGGAATGCCCAGCGTGATGATGGGCTTCGGCCTTCCCGACGACAACATCCACGCCCCCAACGAGAAGTACTGCCTCAAGAACTTCGAGCTGGGCATCGAATCAATCGTCCGCTTCCTGGAAGAAGCCGGCAAGTAAACTGGCGCCCCAGGTCTCGCTTCTGATCGGGGCCTGGGGCACTCGCCAGCCAGTGTTCGCGCGGATCGATTATGCCAAAGTGAACCGGGCAGGAGGAAGTTCAATGCTTCGAGTTATATCCTCAGTTACATTCGCGTTTCTGATCGTTGTTACCAGCGCAGGTGCTCAAACTCCTGGTCCCCGCGGGCGCATCACTGTCAAGGTGGTTGATCAGCAGGGCGAGCCGGTTCCCTCAGCTACCGTCAAGTTTGGTCCGCCTCCGGGAACACTCGTCGTGGACGGAGTTCCCGATTGCACAACCGACGCCTCTGGTACATGTTCCGGGAAGAATCTCCCAATGGATACGTATTATGTCCGCGCGGTAAAGCCCTATGATGTGTACCCGGACATGCCGTTCAAGTTCTATAGCCGCCAGAGCAAACCCATCCCGGTAGCAGTTACACCCGGAGACCCTGACCACAATGTGCTTTTCAAGTTAGGTCCGAAGGCAGGAACGTTGAAGCTGAACGTTCTCGACGAGAAGTCGGGTGCCTCAATAAACAATCCCGCCGTCTTCCTGCGGAATGCGTCCAGCCCAAAAGATTGGATCAGCATCACCCTCCGCGACGATTCGACCGTGCTTATTCCGCCTGGCGAAGATGTGCTGATTGAGATATACGCCGCAAAATATCAGCCGTGGAAATCCCAAGATCACCCAGAGGTGGCCGGAGGACAAGCGTTCCGCCTCGAATCGGGCGAAAAGCGCGAATGGACGGTCCACATCAAGCATAAATAACCCAGCGTGGCGGGCGGCCCAAGCCTAACCACCTCAAAATGATTGGGAGGCCCATGTCTCGATTTAGAGACCTGGGAGAATGCCTCCGCACCAGTCTTGACAACCGTAAACCGTAGCGTTATACTTAACAAATGATCAGGTCGTTCCGTCACGCCGGACTTGAGAAGTTCTTCGAGACCGACAGTAAGGCCGGAATTCAACCGCATCATGCATATAAGTTGAGGGTGCAATTGACCGCTCTCAACGAAGCGAAGGGTCCGTCAGATATGGCGACTCCGCTGTCGTGGAAATTGCATCGGCTGCAAGGCAGCGAACGGCATTGGTCGATCCGGGTGAACGGTAATTATCGTTTGACCTTCACCTTTGAAGGCGAAGACGCCATTCTGCTGGATTATCGGGACTACCACTAAGGAGAAAATATGCCTACGGAAATGCACAATCCGGCGCACCCCGGCCAAGTGCTTCAGGAATACCTGGAAGGGATGAACATTACTCACGTGGCGAAGCATCTTCACGTTTCGCGCGTGACACTGTCCAGGATTCTCAATTGCCGCGCGGGCATCTCCGCGGAGATGTCGTTGCGCCTGTCGGCGGCGCTGGGAACGCATCCCAGCTTCTGGTTTGATATGCAATCGTCGTATGAATTCGCGCAAGCCAAAAGAAAGAGAATACCGAAGATAGTACCATTCAGTATTGCCGCATAGACAGGCAGTAAGACCACAGCCACTCCCCGAACTCCATGCAGATAATTCCGCTCCCCAGGCGCACAATGGAAGCAATCGGCAGAGCGGGGTTTTACTGTTCCCTAGTCCCTAGTCCCTGGTCCCTAGCCCGACCCTACCCCCTTCCAACGTGGAGACCACATTTTGCCGGGTGCCCCAGGTCCGGCATTTCGGGCCTGTGAGTCCATCGAATCCCCGTCAATCCTCACAACTCAAGCCGCGTAGCGAACCGGCGGCACGCGAATCAGTTTCTCGCGCTTGTGCGTCTGGGCAATTTGGCTTAAAACCAGCTGGCAATCGCGCTGCCCACATCGCCGAGCATGTGCGTGATGTTGGAGATATTGTTGGGCAAGTTGGTAATTTCGGAGTTGGCTGTGGCATTCATCATCGTACTGCGGACTTCGTTTTTCACATCGGTGAAGCTTTTTTCAGGTGGTGCAGGCTGGCCGGGATGTTGCTGTTCGTACGTGATTTCTTCCTGGGCCTGTTTCTTCTCTTCGGCCTTCTTCTCGGCTACCAGTTTCTCATCCTTGCGTTTGCGGGCTTCTTCCTCGTCCTTGCGCAACTGTTCACGCTTGCGTTCCATTGCCTCGTAGCGGGCATGACGCGCGGCTTCGCTGAGGTGGAAGTTGTATGAGCCGGACCAGCCGTGATGAGCGAAAGCGGTGAAATCATCCTTGAGGATGGTGCTTGACCCCTGCTTGCTGAACTCGACGCCGTGGGCAGCGTCGCCCTCATAGTGGAAGATGTAGATGGCGCCGGTGCTGCTCTTGATGCCAATGGAGATGTTCCAGTCGTCGCCGGGTTTTTTGTCCTTGAAACCGCCAGAGAAGTTCCAGGTTCCGTCAGGGTTGACGACTATGTTGACCTTGCCGTCGAGTTTCTTGAGGGTCCAATTAACGATGATGGGTTTGGAGGGTGCGACGGTTGCTTGTGTGACCGGTGTGGCCTCTATGGGAGCCGGTGTGCCGGCGGCAGGGGTTTGTGCCGGAGAAATACTGGCAGTGAGAGTGCAGAAAGAGAGAAGTGCGAAGCTGCAGATTGTCTTGATGGAGATGGGGAAGTTCATTGATAGGGCTCCTGTGTTGTGCATGAATTTGCGTGAGAACAAAGCATGTCTGTCAAACAAGAACAATGAATGTAAGCCTTAAACCGGGATTTCCATTTTGCTTGCCCAGCCACCGGAGAATATACCTCCGAGTGCCCGGCTCACAACCTTTTTATGCATTCGTTCCAGAGCCAAAGAACCGGACGCGCCCGGCAGAGCCTTTGCCAGAACCAGAAGGCCATGATTTGCCTCATTTCGAAGCGATTTCTCGGACACTACTTCTTTAACCCCAACGTCCTGATTGTTTTCGCCTCCCTGCCAAGTCTATCCAACTGGCAGTGGCAAAGCCTCCATCCACCGCAGCATGCATCCAAACAGGCGCTGGGTGCCCAGGAGCCTGTACTGAGCTTGCCGAAGTGACTCGATTTTCAGATCTGGGAGACCACAATCTCATCCCGCGACTCCATGCAGATAATTCCGCTCCACCGGCGCACAATGGAAGCAATCGGCAGAACGGGACTTTTCTGACCCCTGATCCCTGACCCCCACCCCCCTCCCACTGTGGAGGCTCCATTTTGCCCCTTGCATCGCTTGTAACTTGCACGGAATCAACTGCTTGGAGTTTTTACCTATTAACTGATTGATAACATAAAACCTCAGATTATGCCCGTTTTTTAGCCCAAAAGGGGGGTATTTGAACCAGAAAAGGCCTCTTATTACTCGATTTTGAGACATGGGAAAATGCAAACCGCCGTCTCGCTCCCATCGCGTAAGCTGAATCTACGGCCATGTCCGATTTTCCTTCCAATGCGGAACTTTCCCGAGAACTTGATCAAGGCTGCGCCGGAGAGCCGGAACAGTCCGCGGATGCTTCCGCGACGCAGGGGCCAATCATTGACTTCAGCCATGTCAGCATCGCGTTCGATGGCCGCTCCGTTCTGGAGGACATCAGCTTCTATGTGAATCGCGGCCAAACCCTCTGCATACTGGGCCGCAGCGGTGTGGGCAAGTCGGTGGCCCTGCGCATGCTGATGGGCTTTCTCATCCCGGATGCTGGCTCCATCCGCGTTGAGGGCCAGGAGATTATCGGCCTCGACGAAGAGGGCTTGCGGGCCATCCGCAAACGCATCACCATGGTCTTCCAGAACGGCGCGCTCTTCGATTCCCTGAGCGTGCGGGAAAACGTGGCTTTTCCGCTGCGCGAACACGGTGGCATCAACGAGGAGCAGATTCTGGAGAAGGTTGACCAGTTGGTCAACGTGGTGGGCGCCGAAGATGTCGTGGATGCTCTGCCGGCCAGCCTCTCGACAGGCCGCAAGCGCGCCGTGGCCATCGCCCGCGCCCTCGCCGGGGAGCCGGAGATTGTGCTTTACGACGAGCCAACCACCATGGTCGATCCCATTATCGCTCGCCGCCTCGGCGACCTGATCGAGATTCTCAAGCAGCATCTGGGCAAAACCAGCATTGTGGTTACCCACGATGTGCGCTTTGCTGAACGGCTGGCCGACATGGTTCTCTTCCTGCATCAGGGCCGGGCTCAATATTTCGGCCCGCTCCAAGGCTTCCTGGCCTCTCCCGATCCACATATTCAGCAATTTCTTGCCCTGGATGCCTACGTATTACATTCGGAATAAGATACCTCCTTGGGGCCTGGCCGACAGGTTTTGAGGGAGCAGGAACACGGCCGTGGCATACCTAAGAAGCAGTGCGGTATAATTGCTCTTTTCACAGTGGCTTTCATTTCAGCCGGAGCTGTTTTGGCGACCGGCGAGGTTTATACATTTGGGTCGATGCGATTGCGGTAAAACAATGCGATTGCGGTAAAGCAAGTTTTATGCTTCAATGACCACAAGCTCTTCTGTGGTTGGTTGCGGGAGTTGGCCTTCGGTGCAAAATTAGTCTCATGGCTGGGCAAGATAGACCCGGCATGGCATCCTTTACGACGGGAATCCTGCAAGTTGATTTCTGCCCCTGACCGGAAGCGGGCTTGATCCGGGATTGTGGCCGGGTTCACCGGCGCGCTTGGCTTTTTGCCGATAGTGTGCTTTCCAGCGGTTTCGAAATGCTCACTTCCCCTTGGCGTTTTGAATGACTGAGGCCTGCGAAACGCATATGGCGACTTCCGAATTATGGCAAAGAATGTCCGCTTCAATATCTTCCTCACAGAAGTTAGCGGCAAGATCGACAGGGAATGCCGGGAGCGGTTCTCGGAGCAAGGTCCAGTTCTGGATGTTCCTGGACGCGATGACGGTTCTCGCCGCCGCTGTGATTGCCACCATTCACCGGATGCATACGAGCCCGTTGGCGGGCGCAAGGGGGTTCTGGCACGGCACACTCATTCATGGCCGTTCCATGGGGATACTGCTGGCCCTTCTGTGCTTCTTCGTTATTTCGCTGCTGGTCATCAGCCGGCGATTGAATCTGTATTCGCCCAACCGGCTCAACAACATTCTCCATGAGCAGCGCCTCAGTGTGCAGGCCTGTCTCACGTCCGGAT